>BPHQ01000002.1 GCA_026003615.1 Bellilinea sp. | reverse complement strand
GGGGCAGGCGATTTGGATCAGAGAAGCAGAAAGAAATTATGGAGTACCAGCAGAGACTCTATCTACATGGGCTAAAAAGGGATATATCAGAATAGTGGGTAAACAAGGAAACAAAGTTTTGTTAGATGAGGCGGACGTTGCTTATTGTTCAGATGTATACAAAAAATCTGGAAGACAAGGGCGCATATTGTTCAATCCAGATGGGACTCCGTATAAGCCAAAAACAAGCCCGCTTGTAGTGTGAATTAATGAGAGTGCAGTTGAGAGATGCACTCTTTTTTTATTTTCCATTTGTCAGAAGTAATTGACACTTCTGACAATTAGTGCTATACTACCCCTAGCACCTTCTCAAACCAAGAATGAATTGCCTCAACCAAAACGCACCCGCAAACACAACGCCCCGCCGGGCGTTGTGCGCCCGACCGGGGCGTTCCGTGAGCCGTGTTGGTGGCACGCTCACGGTTGAGGCAAGCAGAGTACGCTGCTCGCCTCGTGAGGAAGTATACCACGAGAGAACAGAACCCTGCTACGACCCCGGCAGGGTTTTTGTTTAGCGGTGTTGGCTCACTTCTTTCCCTCCATTCAGGCGGCAGGTGCGTGATGACGGGTTCGAGTCCCGTCCGCCTGAAACAGCACCTTGACAAGCGACATGGTGATCCTCCAAACCAGCCGCCAAAGATGGGCAGGATGTTCCCCGATCCTGCGGTGGGTGCAAATCCCACCCGGCTGGACTGGCGAACCTGACCTTGCTAGTGAGGCAGGTGCAGCCCGGCGCACCCTGTACGTGGTGAGCGGAGAGGCAAGAGACATGAGCGCCGGGAAACAGGCAGGGTGACGGCCCGGAGAGACGGGAATACTACTCCGCCTGCAATGGTGGGGGACAGCCGGGAAAGACCGGCATGGGCAACCGACTATCCATGTTGAGCGAGGGGTGCGTATTCGACATCACGCACAAGCCATGACCAGTCAGAGGTATTTCCCATGTGTGAGCATCGAAACAAAGTTGGCGACAATTACGGCCTGACCTGCCTGGACTGCGGGGCGGTGCTGGAAGGCTACGGCTATCGGGTGCAGAGCGAGACCTGCCGGCATGTCTGGCTGAAAGGTGAGAGCGGGTATGAGTGTATGTACTGCCTTGAATGGCTGAACGAAGAGACCTGGCAGATGTTCTACGGAAATCCCATCGGCGTATGAACGCCGATTTTCATTTTTCCCCACGAGGAGCGAAAACCATGCTGGAAATTCAACTGATCGGCAATCTGGGCAAAGACCCGGAAGCGCGCTACACCCCTGACGGGGTGCTGGTGTGCAGTTTTCCGGTGGCGGTCAAGACCCGCAAGGACGAGACCGTGTGGGTGGACGTGAGTGCCTGGCGGGAGTTGGGCGAACGCTGCCACCAGTATCTGTCGAAGGGGCGGCAGGTGTTTGTGCGGGGTGTGCCTGCGGTTGAAGCCTACACCCGCAAGAACGGCGAAGCGGCGGCCAGTCTGAAAGTAACCGCCCAGGTGGTGCAGTTTTTGGGCAGCGGCAAGACCGAAGGTAACGGCGAAGAACTGCCGTACTAGTTTATTTGCATTCTACCAATCGAGTTTGAAACAACCTGTTCGACCGGATGTCGAAAGGGCGGAGCGTGGGAGATGGACAAACCCATCTGTGAAAACTGTGGGGATGTAATCGAAGGCGAAGCGGTCTGGCTGAGAGAGCCGGACGGAAAGCCTTTGCGGGTCTGCCGGGACTGTGCCAATCCGGAGTTTGGCGGACTAACGGCTGACGAACTGGACGAGTTAATTGCATTTGAAGCGGAAGTGCGCGAGCGGGAAGAGCGCAAGTTTGAAATCCTCTTCCGGCTGGAAGGGCTGCCTGCCGATGACCCGCTGTGGGCGGAACTGGGAGAGCGGTTGGGGGTGAAGTGAACGATGACCAGGCGGCTGTGGCAGACCCCGCCGGGGTATTACTGGAAAGTGGTGGTTGACCCGACCCGCAAGGGGGACGAACCGGGCATCTTCTACGGCGGGCATTTCCGCTGGACGGACATCGTCCTGCCGGGGTGGGATGAGGAAGCCCGCAAAATCCCATGTCCCTGGCCGAGCGGGACGGTGTTCGAGAACGTCAAGACCGGCGAGCGGGTGGTGATTCGGCAGGGCAAGGTCGTACGGGCCGAGAGCAGCAGCGCGGTGGAGTTGAGACAATGGACGGGTGTATCCTCGGATTGATCTTGTTTGTGGCAGTGGTGCTGTACTTCACGCTGGGGCTGCGGGCGAAAGCGGAGCCGTACACCCCGCCGCCGGAGCGGCATGTGGAGGGGCGCAGCCCTGACCCGGCCGAGACCTACCGGAGGGTGAAGGGGGCGGTGGATGAGGTGCAGGGCCGCTGGCTGGGGGGTAGATACGGCGATGAGGTCATCCACCTGCACCTGCCGGGCCGGGCGGAGATTGCCCGGCACGATTCGGACTTGCGGCGCAGCCTGTGCTGGCTGGAAGAAGAAGCCGGAGCGGTGGATGTGGTACTGCACTACGAGGGCGAACCTGCGGTAGACCGGCGGGTGCGCTGGGACAGGCTGGAGCGCAGCCCAGATGGGAGCATCCGCCGGGCCGAATGGCGGCGCGCAGCGGCGGGCTGCCTGCCGATACTGGCGTTAGCCCTGATTATCCTGCTGGTTGGAGCATTGGTCTGGTGAAGCGAGTAGTGATTATCGTCTTGCTGATGTTGAGCGGGTGCGTGAGTGCGCCGGATGTGTACACGCCGCCCGACCCGGCGGCACTGCGCGCCACCGCCCAGGCTGCCGAAGCGCTGGCCGGGCAGGTCGAAGAGCAGGCACGCGCGACTCAGGCGGCGCAGGAAACCTCCCTGCGGCAGACCGCCGAAGCGGTCAGGCTGGAAGCCACCCGGCAGGCGGTCAGCCTGGAAGCCACAAAGCAGTACCTTGCTCTGGCTGAACAGGCGTATCAGATGACGGCCACCGCCGAAGCCGTGCGGCGGCAGGCCGAGCGGGAAGCGCAGGCGCAGCGGCGGGAAGGCATCCTGCAATTACTGGCGCTGCTCATCCTGCTCTTGACGCTGCTGGCGCTCGGCGGGGTGGTGGTTGTACTGGTGTGGAGAGCGGGCAACGAGTGGATCGCCTGGCAGTCGCGCCGCAGGCAGTTGGTGGAGAGCCGGGCGGGGACGCTGCTCTTGGTTGCGGAAAACGCCCCGCCGGTGCGGGTGCAGGTCATCCAACCGGCCCTGCCTGCCAGGCTGCCGGATGAAGGGGATGAGAGCGAGACCGAACCGATTCCCTACTCGGTGGACGGGAAACTGGTGGGCTTCATCCAGCGCAGGGCAGACACGCATAAGCGGCTGGTGCTGCGCTTGCTGCGGGAGAGCATCCAGACGGTTGGGGCGCAGTCCAATCGTATTCCCGGCTGGCGTGAATTGGGCTGGAGCGCCGAAGTGTGGACGCAGGCGGTGCGGCTGTTGTCGCGCTATGTCGAGACCCGGCCGGGCAAGGGGACGTATCTGACAGGGGAGTATGAGACCCTGCAAGCGTTGTACTATGGGGTGGGAGAACGCCGGGCAGCCCTCTCCCCTGCCCCGCTGGAGTGAGTGGAATTGTTCGGCGAACAGAACGGCGAACAGGACAGAACAGAACGGAACAGGGCAGAACAATGGAACTGGACAACGAACTGGTCAAATTCAATCCGTATCGCTGCAAGGCCTTGGGGCTGACACCGGTTGAGGCGCGCTGCTTGAACTATGTGCGGCTGCACACCCCGCTGCACAGCCGGATGAAGCAGACCTTTCTGGGAGTGTATGAACGCTTGGAACGGCGGGGGTTGATCGAGATGATAGCGGGCGAGTGGCGGCTGACCGAAGCGGGCAAGAGCAAGATCCGGGTGTTATTAGAGGGCAGATGAATGAGGCGGTTTGTGCTGGTGCGGGAGAGCGACCCGAGCGGAGTGAGCGGTACGGGTGTGGTAGCGGAGGGAGTGGAGTTTTCGGACGGGATGGCGGTGTTGCGCTGGCTGCGCGAGCCGTATGGGTTGAATGTGTACTTGAAGATGGAAGATACGCTGACCGTGCATGGGCATGGGGGGGCGAGTTATATCGAGTGGATTGACGGAGATGGATATGGACAAGACGGAATGGCGGGTTTATCGGCTAGACGACAAGAACGATTTAGCAGCGGCGATTGCACTGTACGAGAAGCGCAAGGGAGTGAGACCCCGCTATGCGCGGGTGAGTGAGAAAGCCCCGGCGTGGCTGGCGGCTCTCATGCAGGAAGTGGATGGCTTGGAGATTGAGCGGGCCAGCAGTCTGCTCTCGTTCGATGTCTGGCTGACACATGAGAAGAAAGCGCAGCCGCAGATGTGTTTGTTCGGGGAGGCGGGATGATGGGAAAAGTGATTACGGTTGCTCACCTGCGAGAAAATACCGGCAAAACAATCACGGCGATCCAGTTCGCCTACAATCTTTCTCTTGAGGCGCGGGTACTACTGCTAAATTTTGGGCGGGCAAATCATCTAAAGAGATATTTTGAAATTGAGTATATCTCTCCTCTCGCCGATTATGAGAAGCTGCTAGAAGGGGGATTAGATTTTGCTCACCACTTGTCTTCTGTTAGCCCCAGACTGTGGCTAATTGACTCGAGTGTAGAAAAAATAATCAAAGTAGGGGAATTATTCAGAGAGCGAGTTGATGAACTTAAGGAATTATTAAGCCGGAGTGGATTTGAGTGGGTAATTATAGACACTCACCCATTTCCCACGCACACGACCTATGTGAGCATGGCAATTTGTGATCATTTACTGATTCCGACTACGAAAGATTTTTTAGCGTTCAAGACAGTTGGGCATACCCTGGCGGCGTATGAAAGTGTTCGTGAAGATGCCGAACGAAAAAATGTAAGTATCTTGCTGACCAAAGTAAGGAATGATGATTTAGAGGCAGAGGACTACGAGCGATTCGAAATGAAAGAGGCGGTTATTGGAGAGATTTCGATGGAAAACCAGGACTTGATTGGACTGGGCTGGCAGGGGTTATCTCCGGGGCGGAAAGTACGCATTCGAACGAATTTTGAGTATAGGAAGGCTATTCAACGCTTCTTGACGAGATTGAACGAGGAGGTGAATGGATGACAAAAGTCATCACGATTGCGAATCAAAAAGGGGGAGCGGGAAAGACCACCACTGTCCTCAGTCTGGCTCACGGCTTGGCACTGCGGCGAAAAGAAGTATTGATTTTGGATTTTGACCCGCAAGGGCAGAGTGCCAGTTATCTTGGTCTCAAGCAGGAACCCGGTATTTTCTTTTTGCTGATGTCATCCATCAAACCGTTAGAGAAAAATGAGTTAATTCTCCTACGTCAACAAGTGAGGGGGACGGGTCGAGCGAATTTGTGGATCATACCGGGCAGTCAGGAGACTGCTGTAGCGCAGAACTCTCTATCTGCACTGGATAAGCCGGTTTCGTTCATTCGTGAGGCGATTCAGGTTTTCATGCGCAATGGGTTGGACTACATAGTGATGGACACCAGTCCATCATTGGGCGGGTTGCAAGAGCGAGCGATTTGGGCATCCGACTTTGTGATTGTACCGGTGGCGATGGAATTTGGCTCGCTGGAAGGACTGAACAAGACCGTAGGCATCATGCGGAATTTGAAAGAAAACAAAGGCTGGCGGGGGTCACTGGGTGGAATACTGCCCACATTCTACGATGATGTAACGCGGGAGACGAAAAAAATTGAGGAAGACCTGAAAGCAGGATTTAGTGAAACGGTATTATCGCCGATCCACCGAGCAACGGTATTTCGGGAATGTATTGCCGAAGGGCAGACTGTTTTTGAAAAAGCCCCAACAAGCCGAGCCGCACAGGAATATGCGTGTTTAGTGGATCAAGTGTTGAAGTGGTAAGTGAGGAAAAGAATGGCAGAGCGTAGAACATTCTGGGCTGGCAAAAGCCAGGAAGAAGAACAGACTAACACAAGGGGGACTGTTCCTTTGGCGTTGCCGCAGATCAGTGTGGTGGATCTGATAAAAGGTCCCAAGAAGCCGCGTAATCGGGCGTGGGAAAAGGTACATCGAGCCAAGACCTTCCGCAGCGTGCCTGAGGAGGTAAGCGCAAGAGTATTAGCGATTGCCGATCAGGTGGGCGTGACGGCGGATGAGGTGGCAAGGGCATTTCTGGAGTATGGTCTCTTTTGCATGGAGCGGGAAACCCTGACGATTCAACCCAAAGTCAAAGGGACACGTATGACGCTTTACCCGCTTGATAGTGGCTGGACGAAACAGAACGGTTGGGTTGAAGAAGGGTGGAATCCTGTTCCAAAGGCAGTCAGTCCGAGCAAAAGCAAGCGTAAGCAGAAAGGGGAAGAGCCGCGGTTATGGGCTTCCCGTGTGGCTTACCGCTTACCCGATGAGTTAGTCAAGCAGGTCAAAGAGAAAGCCGACAGGTACAATGTTCCTGTTGGGGAACTGGTTGGGCTGCTGCTCAAGCACAGCGCAAACCGTTATGAACAGGGTGTACTGCGGCTGACACCTTACCCAAAACAGGATGCACAGGCACGATGGGACGAAGGGTAGTCATCATGGTCGAGGAAATTATGATGTTTTTTATAGCCCGAAAAATCAACGTCAGCGGTATTGCTGACGTTCCGCTGACCTCCCGCTTACGTTCCGCTGACGTTGACGCTGACAGCGACGCTGACGTTGTCATTTCAGGAAGCCCTGCAAGCCCTTAGTTTTTCATAGGTGGCTATGTCAATATCCCCCTGATAAACAAAGCCCATAAAATGGCAAATTTCGATTGTTACGAAAATAATTGAAATCCGATTCCCGGAGGTGAAAAGTGAGCATTGATAACGGCAATACGGACAATTTCGGCCCGATATTGGACGGGATCAGCATACCGGACACGGTGGTGCTGCCGCCGGAAGTGGTGATGCTCTTGCCGTGGATGAGTCTGGCGGAGTTGAAAGTGGTGATTGCAGCGGTAGCCCGGCTGATGCAAGTGGGGGGTGCCGAGCCAATCACGCTGACGGAGTTTCAGGAATTGACCGGCTTATCGCGAACCGCGGTGCTAGATGGCATTGAGCGGGCAATAAAACGGGGATTGCTAATGCGTTTTGAGATGACCGGTTACCGCGGTCACACCATGCACGTGTACGAACTGAAGCCAAGATTTATCGGTAGTAATTTCCTACCGATTACGCCCCTTAAAGCAAAGCAAAGCAAAGTTAATGTTGTTGAATCAGATTCAGAATTAACAACTACAAACTTAACTTTGCTTAACTTAAGCGAGCGCGCAAAAATTTTGCAAAAAACGCCCGAAAACGAGGCCAAAAGCATGCTTTTTGTGCGATTGCACAGAGTTGGAATTTACGCAAAAACGGCCCGTTTTTTGGTGGACAATTTTCCGCCGGAACGGATCGAGAAGTGCCTGGCGCTGTATCCCATGGCAGTCAAGGCGGGACGGGCAGATGGTCCCGGCTGGCTGGTCAAAGCGGTCAGCGATTCGAGGTGGGATTTGGACATCGAGCAAGCAGACCTGGAAGAGCGGATTGAGGCGAAAGCGCATCGGGAAAAGGTTGAGGTAAAACCGGCCAAACCGCAATTGCCCAAGAGCGTGCTGGAAGACCTACGAAAGATTGGCTGGAGTGGCGGGACGGGAGAATTGCTGAGTTATTACCGCAGTGAACGCAAAGCCTTCAAAGCCTGGCTGGATTGGGCAAAGAGTCAGCCCGTAGAACATGCGGCGGCGCGTTTCCTGACCGGCTTGCGTTCCGGCACGTTGCCGCCGGTGGTCAACAGGTACAGCGACAATCGCCACAAGTACATCGAGGGCGAGTATGGCGAATTTGTCGAGCATTAGGCAGCTGCAAGAGCAGTTTGGCAGTGAACTGGTGGCAGCGTTGGTGCAGGAGATACCGCTGGCCGACCTGGAATCGGCTTTGCTGGACGAGAGCAATCCGCTGGCGAAGGACTTGCAGACGGCGGTCATGGCAGCGGTGGATGCGGGGCGCAGACTGGCGCGGCAGATTGTAGTGATGGCGTTGGAGCGTGTCCTGCGGGAGAGAGGCCATGACCGCCGATAAGTTTCTGCCGATGGTGGGCAAGATCATCCGCCATACCCGGCGGGTGCAGCGGGAGTTGGGACCGGGACATGCCGAGATGGTGTATCATCGGGCCTTGCTGCACGAGTTACGGTCAAGCGGGGAGACGGTGCAGTACCAGCCGCGCCTGAATGTGTGGTATGGCGGGCAGGTGGTTGGTGAGGTCATCCCGGACTTGGTGGTGCGGAAAGGCCCGGTGGCGGTGCTGGTGGAGTGCAAAGCGGCAGGGCACTTTGAGCAGGCAGATTTTGACCAGATACGGCGTTACCTGCGTGCGTATCAGGGCGAGGCGATGGGACTGCTGTTGGGCTTTGGCGGGGAGCGGTTGGAATTTCGGCGGGTGCTGGTTGAAAAAGCGGTAAAATCTTGAAAACTGGGAGGTTGCATGAAGCGGTACAATCAGGTGATTCTGGACGGGCAGATGAGCCTGAGGCGGGTGTACGCCATCCGGGGCGTGCTGGCGGTGGAAGCCGTCCTGACCACCGATTTGTCGGTGCTGGGCGGCAGTCACCGGGTGGTGTGCGAGAACGACCTGGCGTTGGAGACGCTGGCGTTCGTCCTGGTCGGGCGGGCGCACCGCGAGGCCCTGCACGCCACCGTACACGGCTGGCTGTGGTCTGCGGATGAGCGGGCGCATGTGGTTGCCCGTGAGGTGGTCTTTCATGTTCCGCCGCTCTTGCGGGAGCAGGCGGTCAATGTCATCAAGCAGTTACGCAAAGCCGAAGGTGGACTGCCGGAGCGGGTGGCGGTGAACGGCTGGCAGGTGAGTTTGCGGGAGATGCTGGCGGATGTGGTGGTGGAGGGCGGGCTGGTCTAGCGACCAGCGGGGGCGGCCTAACGGCCTGGCTTACGGCACAGTGCGCCTTGCGCCCCGTCACCGCTTGTCCCCTAACGGGGACTGCGCTCTTGGCGTAGCCGCCTGCGTTCGGGGGCGCTCCGGCGCAAGCGTGCCTGGTGCGGGCGTAGCCGCCCGTTGAATCTTTGCGGAGGTGCAGGATGGACTACCTGATGCGGTTTTTCAGAAATCTGCTGGTTCTGGTGCTGGTCATGGGCGGGATGGTGCTGGTCTTACTGCTCACCGGTCAGCATGAGGTGGTGAAGATTTTGGGGTCAATGGTCGAGGTGTACGATGGGCTGGGTATTTTGCCGTTCGTGCTGCTTCTGCTGGTGTTGATGGTTTTGCCCAAACCGAAACGGCGCAGGAGAGATTGAGCATGATTTATCGAGCGATTGTGAACACATTAATCCCGCCGGTGGACTACCCGGCCAGTCTGCTCATCAACCGCAGCGATTGGGGACAGGTGCTGTGGGCAATAAAGCAGGGTGTGCCGCATTACATTCGGCACAGTGGTACGGCCAAACTGCTGGGGGTTGAGCCGCAGGACGGGTTCTACACCCCGCAGGTAGGCGATGTCTATCTGGTGGTGCGCTTGAAGCCGGGCATTGCGCCGAGAGGGGTAGAAGTCGAGGCAAGCCCTGACGACCTGGAAGTGTTGAAAGTCGAGGTACTGTGAATTTCATGGCGGGTCAAATCCAAATTATTTGGGTGAGAAAATGATGAGTTTTGCCTTTCGCAAGCATGACTACAATCTGGACGAGTTCGAGCGCTGCCCGGAACATGGCTGTATCGTCATGCGGGTGGTGGCCGAGGCCAAGCCGGTCTGCCTGCTGGACTGGCTGAACGAGAATGCTGCCGAACGCACGGTGCGGGATGTCATCCTGCGCGGCAGGGGCGAGTACGACCTTCCGGCGGTGATACTGGACAACGGCTTTCTGCTGCCGGTCAAACGGGCGGTGGATGTGGTCACGGGCAACCCGCAGGGGGAGGTCAACGAGAGCGTCTTGGACTGGCGGGTGACCGACATTCTCTACCTGCGGGGTGAGAATCAAGAGGGGGTGGCGGTGGAACTGCTGCCGGACGGTTCGGAGGCGGATGACGACCCCGGCTTCTTGCTGTATCTTGACCTGCAAATCTTGACTTACCTGCTGTTCGATGCCGAGATTCGCAAGTACGAGCCGTGAGGTAAAATGCCCGTATGCGCCTCATCCGCAACGAGCCTGACCGGAATATCCACCGCTGGTATGTGGTGGGGGTGCAGGCAACCTTACTGGAAGAATGGGCGGTGGTGTGCGGGTGGGGCAGTCTGCGTTCGGGCTATGAACGCTGGCGCTGTATCCCGTGCGAGGATGAAACCCACGCCCGCCAACTGGCGGAGCGGATTGCCCGGCGCAAGATTCGGCGCGGATACCGTTTTTCGGCGGGGTGAGGACGGGTGCGGCGGGGAAATCTTATGCGGGCTATTGTTTCGGGAAAATATAGGGGGGTTGCACATGAATAGCCCGCATAAGATTTTGTGAGAACACGGTCATGGTACGCTTATGACACAGAGCAATGGTACGCTTTCAACCCGCACAAGGGCGATTCGGATTGAATTATGGCGGCGAATGGAAACCGCCGTGCAGATACTGGCAGAGGGGGTTTGCTTGCGAGCGGAAGTTAAGTATCGCATGGGTCTTTCAAGCGGAGCAATGGACAGGCTGACGAAGGCACTGCTAGAACAGGAACTTATCGAGCAACGCTTTTTCGGGAGCGGTCAAACAAAATACGCCGTCCTGCGCCTGACGGACGGCGGGGTGGTGTTTGCCGCAGAACTGGGCTGTCCCATCCGCCGGTCAGGGTGGGACATTCTGGTACAACGGCACAACGCCGAAGAACACGCCCATCACGCCTTTGCCATCCTGCTGTTTGCCTACCATGCCCGCAGACGGGGCTGGCGGGTGGAGGTCTGTCCAGAGGTGGACAATCCGCTGGTCGAGCCGGATGTGCTGGTCGAGAAGGACGGCGAGCGGATTTATGTCGAGGTGGAGACCCTGCGTAACCCCCGCAAACGCAGGGACGGGGCGGATAACACATGGGTGCGGAAGTGGATCAATCAGTACAACTTCCAGCGGCGGGTGGCGGTATGCACCCTGACACCCAAGCGGATGCAGGGTATCCTGCGCTATCTCAAACCCCGCTTTGCGGGGGTGGCCACCGAACTGACCACGCTGGCAAAGCAGCCGGACAGCGACCTGTGGCTGGAACGCTGGAACCGCGGGCAAGGGGCTTGACAGATAATCCTGTGTACTAGACTGTAATTACACTATACACAAGGAAGGTGTGAGATGGCCGAACTGATTCGTAGAGCAAGTGATTGTTGGACGAAAGTGACCACGCTTCGGAAACTGCACGCCGCTTGCTCGAGGAACAGGGGCAAGCAGCGTGTCCGAAATCCTGGTCGGGAACTGGTGCGACCGCGGATCTGGAACGCACAGCGCCGGGCAGGAGAGTGAAGCAATTCCGCCGCATCGCTGGGCAAAGCTGCGGGAGATTCGGGAACGAACACTGCTGCGCAAGTACGGCGTAGTCTGAGGGTGACCTGTCTGCGAGGAAGTGCGCGAGGAATACGCAGCCGGGAGCAGGAGGAGAATTGTTATGGGGGTGATTGTCGTGGATGCCAGCGTTGTGGTCGATGTCCGTTGCTGATGTCTCAACCGATTGACTCAGGTTCAGGCGGAGCGATGTCTGGATTCGCACTGGAAGTCCAGCGGTGAAGTGATGTACGCACCGGCGCACTGGTTACGCCGAGGTGGTGTCATGCCGGTGGAGGCGGTTTGCCGTGTATACGACAAGCGCATATAGTGGAAATTCAATCCGCAGCAAGCGATGCCGACATGCTGGTGGACATCCTGATGGCGATGGGGAGTGCGGCTGGTGGATGCCGGGCCGTGCGGTGCTGACAGTCCTCGCTGCGCTGGGCGGAGCGGTTGGGACAGAGCAAAGCCTACGATGCCCAGTATGCGGCAGTGGCGGAGCAGTACGGAGCGGAGTTGTGGAGCGCCGACCAGCGGCTGGTCAATGCCCTGCAAGCGCAGGGGGCGGGGTGGGCGCACTGGATTGGGGAGGTGTGAGGTCTATGGCGACCATCACACGCAAAGGGTTGAAACTGGCAGCCCGCAACCTGGCAGCCTTGCCGGTCAAGCGTGTCATGTTCCTGCTGGAAGTCATCCTGCGCTGCTGGCGGTAGGTGCGCTGGTGTTGGTGCTGGCGGCTGGCGGGGTGGGGTGGTACTTCTACGCCGTCAAGGCCAATCAACCGATGCAGATTGACCCGCGCTTTGCCAGGACACTGCCGCCGGAAGGGATGACCTTCCGGGAGTTCTGGCAAGACCGCTTCGCCGGGTGGGAGAAGATTGACGAGGCAAGGTATGAAAGCAGGAGTTTCGAAAAGCGATGCACTTGTCGTTTTCAAGATGCGCTATTCCGCTTATCAAAGTTCTGTCCCTTCCTGCGGGTGTATTTCGTGCGCACCCAGCCCGGCACGGCAGAAGCCGAGTCGTGGATTCGTGGGGCAAAGGGCATCATTGCACCGGACGATCTGCCGTTTCTGGATGCCTGGTGGTGGCAAATCGAGAACGAATCGTGGTGGGCTTGGGTAACGGCGTTAGGGCGTCCGTGCCAGTTACCGCCGCCGCAAAGACCGGCGGCAACCCCCTGACCTTGCAGTTTTGTAAGGGACTGAAAAATACCACTTGCGAACGGAAAAATAACTTTGTAGAATAATCGGCGAGGAACGGGGCATGCGGCTCCGAGGGCACGAGAAGCCCGAAACGTGAGAACGCTGTTTGTATTTAAGCGGCTCTCCCCAGTCAGGGAGAGCCGTTTTGTGTTAACCGGAGGTGAAGCGTGGAAATCAAACTGTCAACCGTCAAAAAAGCGTTAGTCGTCCTGCTGGTGGTCTTTGCGGCAATTGCCGCCGTGCGGTTTGTCCTGCCGATGTTCAACTACCGCCCAGGCAGAACCCGAACCCACCCCCGTCCCGGACGGACGGGAAGCCGCCATCGCCGGTCTCACGGCGTTGTTTTCGGTGGATGTGACCACCGGCTACGATGCCTGGCTGCAATCGGTGTGTGCGGTCTCTACCGAGAACGGCTGTGCCTTCGCCGAACTGTTCACCAATTGGGACAGGGTGGTGGAGACAAAAGCGCGCAGCGAGTACCGGGTGCAGTCGGCGGAACTGCGTAAGGATTTGGGCGAGCGGCAGGTGTGGATGGTCACGGGGACGATCCGAGACCTGAACACCGGCGAGGAAAAAGGGGGAGAAATTCCCGTGCTGGTGGTGCGGGAGAACGGCGAGTGGAAATTCGACCATTTTCTGTTCGAGCAGGAATTGCAGGCATTGGAGGCTGAGCCATGAAGCGGGTGATGTACGCAGTCTTGCTTTTTGTTCTGCTGGCGGTGAGCGTTCAACCGGCCAGAGCCGATTGGGGCGATTTCTTTGACGAAAACGGCAACCTCAAACCGGGCGTGGTGGATTTGGGTGAGCAGAAAGTCCCGGCGGACTGGATGCCGGATGTGCCTGCGTGGGTGCCGGACTGGATTTATGACGGGGCAGCGACCTACCACATGTACGCCCTGCCGAGCGGGGAGAGCGTCTTGCTGCCATCGGCCACGACCCTGTTCTTTATGGCGATGAACCCGCGTGAGTCGGGGCTGGTGGATGCGAACGGGCAGATCAATTCCGAATTGGCTTTGCGGATTCAATCCGCCGGTCTGGTCGCTGCCGGTGCGAATGCGGCGGATGTCGTTGGCGGCCTGTTGGGAAGTCTTCTGAATGTACCCTACACCAAAGAGTTGGCGGATGCGGCATTCGGGGCGAGAACGCCTGGTCGGTGCTGAAAGAAAGCGATGCGCGGAATCTTTTAGATATTCTACGGCGCGATGCAAAGACCGGCAACCTGTACCTTGCGATGCTGCTGTACTCATCCTGCCAGAACTCGCCGACCGGCTGTCCGCAGGCCCTGCTAGACGAACTGCGGCGGCGGGGGCAATGTCCGCCGTCCCTGTGTCCGGACGGCAACATCCCCGGCAGGACACCCACGCCGGACAGGGTGGTGCAGAAATGCGGTGCGCCGAGCGTAACGCAGGGCAGGATCAGCGGCACGGCGGTCAAGACCGCCCCCAATTACGCCATCGTGACCGGCCAAGACCCGGAGAAGCGCGGGGTGGATTTGCAATTCAGCCTGACCATCGAGCCGACCATCTTCCGCTACTACACGCTGGAAGAACGCAAAGAGGTCAACAAACGCTGTATTGCTCCCAACGGCAGCCTGGTGGAACTGCCGCCGCCCATCGAAGGACAACTGCAAAGCCCCCAACCGGTATGTCGAGGAGGAAGAAGAAGTCGAGTACTGCGTCCTGCACGAACAGACCTTCTGCGAACAGGCGCGGGTGCTGGCTTCGGCGAGCCTGAAAAAATCCAGCCGGGACTGGATTTTGAACGACCTGGCCCAGTGGTATCCGGGGGCGACCCTCATCCGCCCGGACTGGAACTGGCGCTACGGCGACCAGTCAGGGCTGCGATGCGTCCAACACCTTCCGCTGGACGCTGGTGCAGGAAAAGGTGCAGATTCGTGACCCCGGCTTTTACGCCATGACGCTTTCGGGCATTACCAGCGGCACGCCGGTATCACAGTCCCGTTCGTTCCAGATACCGGCAGGCGAGTTTGACGCCTACCTGATGATGACCACCATCATCAAGTAAGGGGGCGGGATGAGTCCGGAGACGCTGCTCTTGCCTTTGGTGTGGGTCTTGAACGGCCTGCTGGCGCTGGTCTGGCTGGCAGTGGACAACCTTGCGCTGGTGCTGCTCATCCCGGCGCTGGTGTGGCTGTACCGGCTGGTGGGTCAGCGTTTGCAGGAAGCGCAGGCGCGGCGGATGCGGCAGGTGCTGCTGCCCGCCGGCGGGCTGGCACTGGCAGCGGCGCTCATTGCGCCTAACCCTGCCCCGTACCTGGTGGCAGGGCTGGCAGGAGTGGGCGGCTTCGTGATGCGGGTGGACAACTACCGCCCGGACGAATCGGCGTGGGAGACGATTCAGAACCTCATCCTGTACGCCCTGGTGGGACTGGGCGCACGGGTGTTGTTCTGGGCATTGGACAACCAACCGGCGGACAATCTCATCGCCGGGGTGAATTATCTGGCGGTGCTGGCTTCTTTTGCGCTGTGGGGGATGCCGGTAGCGCAGGCAGGGACTGCTGATCAAGAACCTGCTGGCGCACGCCCCGACCGGGGCAGACCCGCGCACGGTGATCGAACGGGCAAGGGAGCGGAGGTAAGGGATGAGAGGAGAGCGCTGGATTCAGTTTCTTTCAGCGGTGAACGGCGAGAGTTTTGGACTATTGGTGGAGATTTTCCAAAACGCCGTACTGGAAGGGGTGGAGCGGTTGCATTTGCTGCTTTCCACACCGGGCGGATCGGTTTCATACGGCCTGACGCTGTACGCCTTGATGAGGGGGCTGCCGATAGAAGTGTGGACATACAACATCGGTCAAGTGGATTCGATAGGGGTGGTGTTGTACTGCGCCGGGAAAAGGCGGCTGGCTGCGCCGCAAACGCGCTTTTTACTACACGGTATCCGAACCCATCTGGAAGAGGGCAATTACACCGGCGACCAGTTGCGGAACATCCTGACCGAACTGGAAAGCGACCAGCGCAATATCTGTCGGGTGCTGGCCGAGTCAACCGGCCAGACGCTGGAAAAAGTCGAGGCGGATTTGTCCCGCACGGTGACGCTTTTGCCGGAACAAGCGCGGGAATACCGCCTGGTGGATGAGATCGTCACGGAAATCATACCCCCGCAAGCGCGGCTGACGACCATCTTTCTCAAAGACGAGAAACGGAGCGGACGGTTATACAACCTTGAATGGGAGCGGAGGTAAGGGATGCTGCGGATACTGGACAACGGCATCGAGAGCAGGAACGGCCACTTTCACGCCGCCTGGTGTCTGGTGGACGAGGACGGACGGCGGTACTACCGGGTGGCCGTCCTGCGGGAACTGACCGCCATCACGGACGACCCGCAGAACCGGCGGCAGGCGGGTGAGGGGATACTCGGCAAGCAGTGGGCAGCCATCACCGGGCTGTACAACGCCGGGGTGAACTTCGTCTATTCGGCACTGGGTATCTTCCAGCCCGACCACATCGGAATCGTGCAGTTGTACGGAGCGGCGGTGTCCGCCGATTCGGTGGCGGCGGGGATTAGCAGAGCCGAGCGGGACGCGGCGGCGGTGGAAGCGACCCTGGCGGGCTTTGCCCAATCGCAATTGAGAGCGCCGGATCTGGACATCATCCGCTGGTATGTCGAGTTTTTGAGCAGTGCGAGGAAACCGCTGGCGTTACTCGGCCACCCCGACCCGAGAGTGAAACGGCGGGGGACGGGACGGGACGGCGCACTGCCGGAAGAAGCGGACGACCTGGCCATCGAGCAGAACGAGATTCTGTTCAGAGGGCTGGCAAAACTGCGGGAGAACTTCGTCTTTCAGGTGGTCAGCGACCATGTGCCGCGCGGGGAACTGGTGCGGGACCTGGAGCAGATGGCACGGATTGCCAGCAATTACGCCTCCCGGCGCAAGGGCAGCAAGTCCATCGGCTTTTCGGTGGGCATCCCGATTTTCAACGCACTGGCGCACGGCTATTCGGGAGCGGGCGGACGGGCAGACAGCCACGCCCACAGTCAGGCGGAAGCCTGGAATCAGAACTGGGGCGAGGCGGACACGGAGAGCCGTTCGCACTCGGTCACGAGAGGGTCGAGCGTGAGTCTGGGCGAATCGGAGAGCGAATCGGGCAGCCGCAGCGTGATGCAGGGGACGAGCCAGATGGAGAGCCAGAGTACCATGCAGGCCCAAAGCACGATGCAGAGCCACAGCCGGATGCAGAGCCAGACCGAATCGAGCGCATGGGGCAGTTCGAGCGGGACGAGCCAGACGGCGGGCAGCGGGAGCGGCTGGGCTTTGGGACATGGGACGAGCCTCAACCAGTCCGTCAACGCCGGTGGCGGAATCAACGTGGGGGTGGCCAAGATCTGACCTGGGCGGCGGGAGCGGGCGTGAGCGAATCGTGGAACCTGACCCAAAGCCAGAGCCAGTTTGCCTCATCGGGCAGTTTCCAGTCCACCAGCGAGATGCACGGGCGGGCGGACACCACCGGCGAGAGCTGGACGACCGGGACGGGTGAGAGTCGCGGCACGGGACAGACGGTTGGCAATGCCACCTCGCAAGGGGTGGTGGAGAGCAGCGGCTGGTCACGCTCGACCAGCCGGGTGGTCACGACCATGAACAGCGAGACCAACACCACCGGCGAAGCGCACACCCGCAGTCAGGGGTTTGGCAGGGGCTACGGTGAGACGGATGCCTACGGACAGACCCGCTCGAGTATCGGCGCACAGACCGCCGGGGCGGGGCTGACCTACGGGCTGGCCCCGGCGATCAACCTCAACCGCACCTGGCAGGTGGAGGACGATGTGGCCGAACGGCTGACGGAAATCCTGCGGGGCTTCGAGGGGCTGTTGAACACGGCCACACACTCCGGCGGCTTTGTGACCAGTGCCTACCTGCTGACCGATTCGGAGCGGGCGGCGGTGGCAGCGGCAAGCCTTGTGCCGGAAGCCTTCTACGGCGAGGGCGCACCCACGCCGGTCTTGACCGCCGAACCGCCGGAGGCGGAGAGAGAGGCGGTCATGGAAGCGGCCCGGGCGTTCGTGCCGTTCAAGGCGAGGACGAACGACCCGCACGACCCCTTCGATGGCTGGTTGTTCTGGCGCTACGCCAGCCTGCTCCCGGCGGACAAAGTGGCGGCGTATGTCGCACCCTCTCTCTTGCAGGAAGGCACGCTGAAAGTGATTGCCCCCATCCCGGACGGGATGGGCTTCTACCCGAAAATGCCCGGCGAGGTGGTACTGGGACACCAGTACAGCCCGAACACCGCCGACCTGACCAATGCGCCGGTCAGACTGGACAAGCCCCGCCTGATGCACACCATGTTTGCCGGGGATACCGGCTGGGGCAAGAGCGTGGCGGCGGTGCGGATGGCGTATGAGATTGCCTACCGCTGGAACATGCGGGTGGTGGTGCTGGACTTCGGCTTTGCCTGGCGCAGTTTGCTGAATGCCCCCGGACTGGAAGGGCGGGTGGACATCCGCCAACTGCGTCCCGATGGGGTGAGACCCTTGCGCTGGAACCCGCTGCAAATCGGGACATACATCAACCCGGAGACGCAACTGAAAGCCTTTGCCGATATTTTCGGCAGTGTGGCGCAGTTAGGGCAGAAACAGCAGCAGCACCGCCTGCTGGATGCGGTGCGGCGGGTGTATCTGAGCGTGGGTGTGATGGTGGACGACCCGCTGGTGCGGGCTGACCCGCAGTACGGGCGGGTTTCGGCGGAGGAAGCCGCCCGGCTGGGGCTGGTGGAAGGCACACCCCTGGGCGACCTCTCGGCGGATGACCGCCAAAGAGTGGCGGTGGAGCGCAGCAAGCGGGTGGGGCTGGGCGACCTGTACGAGGAGATCGAGCGGGAATACGACTCGCTCAACCCGCGCGACCAGGTAGGGCGGGGCGTGCTGGAAGGTATCCTGTGGCGGTTGAAGTCGCTGGTGCGGGGCGCACCGGCGGCGCAGTTCCAGCCCGGAGCGGATGCGATACCGGTAGAGGACTTGGGCCGACCCAACGGCGTGGTGGTGCTGGAAGGCGGCAAGTTTCTGGACAACTTCGCCAAAGCCTGGCTCTTGGGCTGGGCGGGCTGGCTGATTTACTCCGACATGGTGGCCCGGCGGGAGAAGCAAATCAACCGGGGTGAAGCGGATTTGTTCATGGTGTTTGAAGAGGCCAACATCATCTTCACCGGGCTGGAAGGCGGCGGAGACGCCACAGAGGGCAGAAGCGCGCCAACGGTGGGCGAGCAGTACAGCAATATGTTCCGGGATTCGAGGAAGTACGGGGCGTACTTCGGCGTGGTGACCCAAAGCCCAAGCCTGATACCGCAGGGCATTATCTCAGTCCTGCAACAACCTGGTGGTGGGCTTTCTGAAAACCCCCAAAGACAAGGACATCGTGCTTTCGGCGATTGCGAGAAGCGAAAAGGGCTTCGTGGACGAACCCTGGCGGCGGTTTCTGGCGGATGAGCATATCGGGATGGTGATCGGGCGTTTCCCGTATGCCCACAGCCGCGAGATGCAGCTGCCGATTCTGTTCCGTCCGCTGATGCTGGACGTGCCGGAGCCGACCGATGCGGAGATTGCCGAGAAACTGGGGAGGATAACGCTGTGAGCAAAGCCTTCGTGACCGCTTTTGGTTTTCGTGCTGATGGTGGCGCTCATCCTGCTGGTGAGCGAGGGGATGAGCGGCGAACGCTGGCAGGCGCTGGCCACCGCAACCGTATGGCGGGGCGTGTTTCTTTCGACCAATACGCCCGTTCCGCAGGTGGAACGGACGCAGTGGTGGACGGAGATCAAGACCCCGACCCCCAAACCGACTTTGACCCCCACACGACCCCAACGGAGAAAGTGAGATGAACGAGCAAGACCGAAATCAACGCATTCCATTGAGCGAAATCGTGAACGCCTTGCCGCTGCAACCGCAGTATGTGCTGGTCATCGTAGCCGAGAACAAAACGGCAGGCAGCGGGTGGTGCATTGTGATTTGCGTGAGTTCGGTGAGGCACTGGCCATCTACGATGGCGCAAATCAATATCTGCGAGGTGAAGCGTGATTAAGAAATACTTACCCTATCTGTTAGCCGTACTGGTCTTTTTCATTGCCCTGGCGTTGCTGCGCTCCGCCGGAGCAGACGCAGGTGGCGGTAGCCGCCGTTGACCTGCCTGCCGGTCATATCCTGACGGAGGGCGACCTGGTGATGAAGGGCGTCCCGGCGGACTTGCTGCCGCCGGAAGGGGCGATAACCGACCCGGCAGTGGCGGTGGGTCAAGCCCTGCGGATTGACCGCAGTGCAGGCGACCTGATTCTGACCGCTCATCTGGGCGAAAAGCCGGTTACCTTGCAGCCGGACGAGCGGGCGGTGGCCATCCAGGTGAGTGATTCGGCGGGGCTGGCCGGAATCATCCGCCCCGGTGACCGGGTGGGCGTGACCGCCATCCTGACGGACGGCGACTACACCGTGCAGGGGGTATTCTCGAAGGCCACCGTAGAGAACCTGCGGGTGCTGTACATCCAGCCGAGTTTTCAGGCGGAAGACCCGGCGGAAGCCGCCGGACGAATCATCACCCCCGACCCGCAGACCGGCATCGCCGTGCAGCGGCAGCGCAGCAAAGAGGGCGTGGTGGTGCTGGCCGTGCCTGCCAAAGCGCAGGCCGTCGTGTACGACTTCCAGTCTGCCGGTATCGAAGCCACCACCGCCGTGCGGCTGGTCAATGCGGTGGAACTGCTCTCCGCCCTCGACCAGGCCGATAATGTCAAATTGTCGCTGTATCTGATGCCGGACGAAGCCCAACCGATGAACACGAGCGGCTTGTGGCTGCCGGAACTGGTCATCCGTCAGATGACCCCGACCCCCACGCCGACCCCGGTGGGCTTTGCAGCCGGGCAGTAACGAGGTGGGCTATGGCATGGGGAACGAGTAACGAGAGCAATCAGGATGCCGTGACCCTGCTGCTGGCAGGGCCGCCCAACCGGTTAGGGGTGTGGAGTCAGGCGTTCCAGATGGACAGCCGCTTTCGGGTGGTGACGCTGGCGACCGACCCGCAGGACTTGCAGGCCAAACTGTCCTACAACCCCGAAGTGATCCTGCTGGATGCGGCGATTTTCAGCGGCCCCGAACCGCTGACCCAATTCCTGACCCGGGTGCAGGGTGCGGCGTATGTGGTCTTGCCCGGCGGCGTGCCGGATGAAATCATCCGCCCGATTCGGGAGATGACCAGCGTCAAGGGTGTGTTCGTGGGGGATGTCAATATCCCCGACCTGTCCGCCCGCATCATGGCGGAAATCGGGGCGCTGCGCTCGCAAGCCCCGGCCCTGGCAGGACAGGCACGCTGGCAGCAGACCGCCACCACCATCGGCGGCTTGCGGGTGATTACGGTGTGGAACCGGGCCGGCGGGACGGGCAAAAGCACGATGGCTACCGCGCTGGCACTGGACGCTGCCCAGCGGGGCTTCAAGACCCTGCTGGTGGGGTTGAGCGCGCCGGATGTGTCCCTGCCCACCTTCCTGAACCTGAAAACCACCCCGAACCTGTCCCTGTGGCTGTCCCGTCCGACCTTTGCGGACGGCATACAACCGGCAGTGCAGTCGTTTGGCGGGCTGGATGTGCTGGTGGGCTTGCAGGACAGCCTGCGGGAGAAGGACTTGCTGCAAAAACCGGAAGAGCAGAGCAGTATCAACAGCCTGGCGATTGCCGCCACCTACGGCGGCTATGCCGTGATTATCTTCGACACGCCCGTTTCGGGGTGTTATCCCTCGGCGATCAGTGCCAGCAACACGCTGGTACTGGTCTCCAACCCCACGATTGACCATGCGGTCATCACGGCGGAAGCCTACCGGGTGGTGTTCCAGAAACTCGCCGGGCAGCACCGGGTCGGGGCGTCCAATGTCTTTGTGGTCTTGAATCGGGGACGCAACGGGCTGCTCGGCATGAACGAGTGGCACGAGGCGGCACGGGCGTTCGCTCAATCCGCCGGACTGACCGCCTTCCCGCCGGTCACGGCGGTGATACCGGAGATACCCGAAGTGGCGGTAACGGCCAACGCCGGGCGTTCCGTCCTCACCGCTCGGAGAACTTTGCCCGTCCGATTCACAAACTCGGCGATTTGCTGTTCGGGCAGAAAACCAGCGACAACGGCTTTCGCAGTGATGCGGGCGTGGTGAAACTGGGGCCGATTCGCATTCGCAAGGGGTGAGCGATGTCGTGGGACTTCTTTCAGCAGGTAACGCTTTCGGCGGATGAGCAGGAACTGGTCATTCAGGACGCTGCCAACGACCTGGCGAACGGCCTGACCTTCCGGCAGATGGTGGATGTGGACACCCTCAACCAGCGGGCGGTAGGGGCGGTGGGCGAAGTGCTGGCCCGCCGCAGGCTGGATGTCCCCCGCGATGTGATGCTGTCGCTTGCGGAGAAGGTGGTGGGACGGGTCAACGGGCTGGGGGCGTTGCTGCCGCTTCTGCGGCGGGATGACCTTTCGGAAATCACCATCACCCCGGAGGGCAAGGTATTTGTTCTCAAAAAGGGCGCGGTGCAGTTTTCGCCGGTGGAGATGAACCTCGACCAGCAGTCCTGCGGGCGGATGGTAGAGGCGTTGCTGCGTCCTACCGGGCAGAGGAATCAGCGAGGCATTACCTACCGTGAGCTGCCAAACTGCCCCGGATTGAATCGCTGCCGGGACTGAAAGGCGGGGCGCGGGTGCATGTGCTGCACCCGGCCATCGTCCCCTCACGGGCGGGCATGTACTCGGTCAATATCCGCCTGTTCGAGCCTGCGCCGGTCAAACCGGAGAAACTGGTGGAGTGGCAGGTGGCCCCGGAGAATGTCATCGCCGATTTGCTCTCTGCCGTGTCCAGGGGCGTGCGGATGCTGGTCATCGGCGGGACGGCTTCGGGCAAGACGACCTTCCTCTCGGCGATGTGCAACGCCATCCCGAAGGATGCGCGGGTGGTGAAAATCGAAGACCCGGAGGAAATCTGGATGGATCACCCGCATGTGGTCACCATCGAAGCCCGCAAAGCCCCGCTTGGGTCAACCAGCGTGCAGGACTATACCCTGCGGCACGGCGTAGATGACGCCATGCGCATGTCCCCCAAGTGGTTGATCGTGGGCGAGGTGCGTACCGGCGATGCCGCCGCAGCCCTGTTCCGGGCGCAGATGAGCGACCATCCCGGACTTTCGCACCTTCCACGCCGAAGGCCCGGAGGCGATGGTCAGCCGCATGGCGTTGATCATGGGCGTGGACGCCAAAATCGAGCGGATGAACGCCAAAGACCTGATTGCACAGGGTATCGAGGTGCTGGTGCAGGTGGGCGTTCCCCGCAGCGGCGACAAACGCCGCCTGATCGGCGTGTGGGAGATTCAAGCCGAACTCAAAGGCGGTAATGTGGCTTTCGAGCAGTTGTACGCCTTTGGCGACAAGAGCATGAAGCCGGTGAGCAGGAGGTAGGCATGGAAGCGATGGCGATTGTGCGGCAGGTAGTACCGCTGGTGGGTGCGGGAGCGGCGGCGTTCATCGCCTACCGGCTGGCAGTGGGCTTGCAGCTGCGCAGCCGGGCGGAGAGCCGGGTGGCCGCCCTGACCGGTATCCAGCAGCAGGAAGAAAAAGTGGCTTTCGGCAGTGAAGCCCACCGCTTGCGGCTGGCGTTCCGCAAGTTGGGGCTGGATGTGGCCGGGCGGGAACGCTTTGCCCGTGATGTTGCCCGCATTGCGGCGGGGGTGGCGGTGTTCATCGTCCTGAACACGGTCTTGGGACTGCCGACCCTGACCAGCCTGATTGGTTTCGCCGGTGGCTGGATACTGTTCAACGGCTTGATTGACGGGGCCTGGGCGCAGGTCAAACAGGACATCGAGAAAGAGATACCGCTGTTTCTGACCGGGCTATCCTCGACCGTGCAGGTCACGCCGAACGTCCTGCAAGCGGTAGAGGATGAATTGCGGACATTGCAGGCAGGCGGGGCGTTGCAGACCTGGCTGCGGGATGAGTTCCTGCCGCGCTGTCAGCGGGAAGGTTTCGAGGCACTGGACGGATTGACCCGTGAAGCGTTCGGGCTTTCAGTCCAGTCTGGGGATTGTGGTCTTTCTGCTGGGACGCTTGTGGCGGACGGGCGGCAAGGAGTGGGAGACGGCCTTCGAGATGGCCAGCAAGAATCTGGAAGGCGTGCTGGATGCGCGGGTCTTGGGACAGGCAACCGGCAAGAGTGCCAAAGGCAGCGTGCGCCTGATTGCCGGAATCACGGCCTTTGTGATGGTCTTGATTCTGCGGAATGAGGCTCTGGCGGCCACCGTCCAGCAGCCGATTGTGCAGCTGGCGTACGCCGGAATCATCCTGCTGATGCTGTTCGGCTGGGGCTTTATGAACAAACTGATTGACGAGGCATTTTGAGATGGACGCATATCAGGTACGGCAAATCGTGGCACTTGTCCTTGCGGCACTGGCGGCATTCTTTGCCTACCGCATGGCGAAGAGCGTCAAGTTCGAGCGGGGCGCAGCGGCGCGGGTGAGCGGGATGCTGGACGGCAGCAACCAGTCCGCCTTTGACCGCTACGGCGAGCAGTACATCAAGACCCGTCCGGTGTGCCTGGCGGACAACCTGAAAATGGCGCAGTTGGGCGGCAAGTACGCCGACTGGACGGTGGGCGGTATCCTTGCCCGCAGTCTGGTGTACGGCGGGGCGGCGCTGGTCTATCTGCTCTTGACACAACCGGGGCCGATCTTCTGGCTGGCCGTGCCGATTGCCGCCTACTACCCCATCCTGCGGGTACGCAGTGCCGCCAATGACACACGGGCGGAGATTCAACGGCTGATGCCCGAAACGGCGACTGCACTGGCGGCGGAGATGTCCGCCGGGGCAAGCCCGGAGCAGGCCCTCTCCCGGGCGGCGGAGATACCGGGCCCGCTGGGGAAAATCCTCAAAGAAGCCGTGTCCGAATCGTCCCGCAGTGGACGCCCGGCTTTCACCAGCGGCACGGCGGAGGGGGTGGTGCTGGAAGTGCTGGCAAGGTACAACCTGCCTGCCCTCTTGCGCTTTGGGGTGCAGTTGGATCAGGTGGCGGGCAAGGGTGTGGAAGGCCCGCGGGTGATGAGCGAGGTGGCACGGGGCTTTGCCCGTGAGTACCGGGCGCATGTGCAGATGGCGGCGGCGAGTCTGGATAACACCCTCTTGATGCCGATGACCGTGTTCTTCTTTGCGCCCTTCATGGTGGCGATTCTCTTGCCGATACTCCTGGCTCTGTTCAGTGCGTTTTGAGGTGCGGCGATGTGGAGACGCTGGAAGGCTGGGGACTGGATTGGCGCAGTGGTGTTTGCCCTGCTGCTGGGCATCCGGCTGGCGCAGGTCACGGCGGGGTCGTGGATGGCCTTGCCGCTGGCGGTGCAGTCCGGGCTGGCGGCCTTCCTGTTCCTGACCCGCCGGGCGGAGAAGAGCGGGGCAAACCTGACCCGCAAACTGACCGCCTGGCTTGCGGCGGTCTTGCCGTTCGGCTTGCAGCCTGCGGCGCAGGAAAACGGCTGGCTGGTTGTGGCTTTTGGCGGGGTGGTGTTTTCGCTGTGGGGACTGGCGTCTCTGGGACAGAGTTTCGGCATTGCCCCGGCGGACAGGGGGCTGGTGGTGAGCGGGGCGTACCGCTTCATCCGCCATCCGATGTATGCCGGGGAGTTGCTTTCGTTCGGTGCGGTCACGCTCTCCAACCTGAACGCATGGAACGGTCTTTTATTCTGTGCAATTGTCTTTGTTTTCGTCCTGCGGATTGGCTGGGAAGAGCGTATTCTGGACGGCTACGCCGACTACGGCCAGCGGGTACGCTGGCGGCTGCTGCCGTTCGTCTGGTAAGGAGGTTTGCGATGGAATGGACTTTGATGGCAGGATCTTTCGCGGCAGGGATTGTGCGCCGGGCTGGTGCTTGACCGGCTCTTGCGCTGGGCGGCGAAGCAGTAGGGGAGGCGGGTATGCGAGGGTGGTCTGGCAAACTCTCCCCCCTGGTGGCGCTGGCGGTGCGCTGGTGACGCGTCACGGTGGCGATTGCCGCCTACACCGGGCCGATTCGGCCCCGTCAGGTGGAGGTTGTTACCGGTTGGGTGCGTTCGATTTATCGCAACTCGCCCTGGACGCTGGAATGCCGCTGCGGGATGGGCGGCCCCGGTCAACGGTGCAGCGACAACGACTACTATTGCTTCTGCGGGGATGCGCCCTACAACAACGGTGCGCTGTATACCTGCTATGAAAGTGAGCAGACGACTACGGTTACTCACAACCCGGCCACGGCCAGCGGCAGTTTCGCCTGTTCGACATGGGGCAATGGCGGCTGGTGCCGGGCTGGGGCGTCCCTGAATGTGAGCGGGAGTGAGCCGGTCAGCGGCTACTCGATTACCCGCATGGAAGGCAATTACACGGGTGGGAACGAGGCGGCAGTGTCGTGCAGCGGAGCGTCTTGCGGCTTCACGCCGCCGCAGGGACAGGGGACGTTCTGGTACTGGGCGGTGTCCAGTTACGGGGATACCAGCGCCAAGAACAGCCTGGCTTACAAGTTCGATGCGGGTGCGCCGTCCGTGTCTCTTTCACCGTCCGGCACACTGGGCAGTAACGGCTGGTACCGCAGCAATGTGACCGTGACGGGCAGCGGAAGCGATGCGGTCTCCGGGCTGGCGGGTATTGCGATGTCTTGCCCTTCCTGTGCAAGTTGTGGTTCAGGCTCTTGTTTTATTCAAAGTGATGGTGTTCATACCGTTACGGCTACGGCAACCGATAATGCCGGTAACTCGTCAACAAGCAACCTGACCGTTCGCAAGGATACCGTGCCGCCATCCTTGTCATACTCGTCTGGCGGTAATAGTTTCCACAACGGCTGGTACCGTTCCGCCGTAGAGTTCTCTGCGAACGCCAGCGATGCCACCAGCGGCGTGGCCAGTGTCGTCCTCTCGTGTGGGTCAAATCCATGTTCAGTTTCGGCAGAGGGGCAGAACACGGTCACAATTACCGCAACTGATTATGCCGGTAATTCATCTTCGATGAGCGAGACCGTTTGGATTGATACGGTTGAGCCATTGGTCAGTTTGAGTGTTCCCCCGGCGGATGGTCTGAACGGCTGGTATGTTTCAAACGTCACGGCGACTGCTAGCGGAAGCGATGCCACCAGTGGGATTGGGATTGTTAGAACACGGTTGAATAACGGTGCATGGGGCGGGTCATCCCTGACCGTTACGACCGATGGGGTGAATTATGTGTATGCCCAAGCGGTAGATGTGGCCGGGAACGAATCGGATCTGGTGTATGCAACCGTGCGCCGTGATACCGTTCCGCCGGTGGTCAGCCTGAATATCCCCGCCCCCAACGGACAGAACGGCTGGTTTACCAGCAATCCCACCGTCTCTGCCGGTGGGACGGACGCCACCAGCGGGGTGGCCGTCAGACAGGTGCGGGTGAACGGCGGAGCGTGGCAGAGCAGTGCCGTGATTGGCGTGGACGGCGTTCACACGGTCGAGGGACGGGCGCAGGATTATGCCGGTCACTGGTCGAGTGTGGTGAGCAGTACCGTGCGGGTGGACACCACGCCCCCAAGCGCCAGCGTCTCCCTGCCGACGGTGGATGGACAGAACGGCTGGTATGTCTCGGATGTGGCGGTTACGGCGCAGGGTACGGACGCCACCAGCGGGGTGGCCAGCCGGGAAGCCCGGCTGGGCAGCGGCGCATGGCAGCCGAACGGCCTGACCGTATCCGCAGATGGAACGCATACCGTCACGGTGCGGGTGACGGACAACGCCGGGAACAGCCAGACGGCCACCGCAACCGTGCGGCGGGATGCCACACCCCCCACGATCAACGGGCTGGATGTGACCGGTACAGCCGGTAACAACGGCTGGTATGTTAGCGATGTCGAGGTGAGCGGGGTGGCCAGCGATGCCACCAGCGGAATTGTGCTGGTGGAGGTAAATGGGCAGCCGAATCTCACCCTCTCGGACGGTGTTCACAGCGTCCTCATCCGGGCGGTGGATGAGGCGGGCAACCAAAGCACGCAAGCTTTCAGCGTGCGGGTGGACACTACCCCGCCGCTTCTCACGCCGCAACTCTCGCCGCTGGACGGCGATAACGGCTGGTATGTGGTGGGCGCAACGCTGGACGCTGCCGCCAGCGATGCCCTCTCCGGGCTGGCAGCGGTGCGGGTACGGGTGGACGGAGGGGCTTGGCAGACTCTACCGCTCGACCTGACCGATGAGGGCGTGTACGATGTCGAAATCGAGGCGGAGGACGAGGCGGGCAATCTGACCCGTGAGAGCCTGACCGTCCGCATTGACCGGACTGCCCCGACCATCAGCCCGTCCATTCCGGCAGCGGACGGGAAAAACGGCTGGTATGTCTCACCCTTCGAGGTGAGTTATGCAACGGACGACAACCTTTCGGGCGTGCAGTCGAGTGCCTGGCGATTGAATAACGGCACATGGCAGAACGGCACGCCGCAGATAGACGGCGAGGGTGAAATCGTGCTGGACATCCGCGCCGCAGACAACGCCGGGAATGAGCGCATTCGCCGCTACACCTTCACCCTTGACCAGACCCCGCCGGTGGGAGTGATGACCCTGTCCGGTGAGGCGGGTGTCGAGGACTGGTACCGCAGTGCGGTGGAGGTGAGTATCACCGGCGAGGACGCCGTTTCGGGCCTAGCGGAGGTGAGATTGCCGCAGGCGGTCATCGAGGCAGAAGGCTGGCATGTTGTCCGCGGCGAGGTGGAGGACAACGCCGGGTGGGTGACGGAAATCCGGCGTTCGTTCGGGATTGACCTGACCCCGCCGCAGGGCGGCTTCGATGCCCTGCCCGAACTGCTCTCCGGGACGGTAGAACTGGCGGGTGATGCGTCCGATGCGCTTTCGGGCCTGCAATCACTGGAAATCTCGTTCTCGATGGGTTATCAGTGGCAGGAAATATCCTTTACCGATGACCGCTGGGCGTATGCGTGGGACACCACCCAGACCGGCGGCGGGTACAAACGCCTGTACCTGCGCCTGACGGACAAAGCAGGCAATACCTACACCACCGGCGTGGATGTGCTGGTCAGCAACGCCCTGCCTGCGGCGGAAATAACCCGCCAGTGGGTCATCAGCGAAAGCGGGCAGGTCAGCATTACCCCCGGCGATCTGCCCATCCGTCAGGTCTGCCTGACGATTCAAGACGCGGCAGACGAAAGCCGCAAGGTGGAATGGTGCGGGGACAGTATTGAGGACATCCCCAATCCGGTGCAGTGGGACGGCAAGTTTGCAGACGGCACGCAGGCCGTGCCGGGACAGTACCCCGTGACCGTGCAGGTCACGGACATCGCAGGCCGCACGGTTACGGCGAGCGGGACGGTGATTATTCCCGCTCCCACACCCACGCCAACGGCGGAGGAACGGGAAGAAGCGACTGCCACAAAGCCGCTGGTGATTGCCGTCCTGCCAACGGCCACCCCGACCCCCACGGCTACGCCGACCCAAACGCCAACCGAAGAAGAACGGGAAGAACCGACCCGCACACCCCCGGCGGTGAGCGTGGTGTTGCCGACCCCGCAGCCGACTGTGGCGGTCAAGCCGCCCAAAATCGAGGTGCAGGCAGCGGTGGAGGTGGTGCGGCGGGCCTTGTGGCCGTTCCTGACCCTCATCGGGCTGGCGGCGGCCCTGGGCTACTCGGCGATGAGAGACGAACGACCCAAAGCGATTCGCAAACTGGCGGAGCGCATGGAACAAATCAAAGACTTGCAGGAGGTGAAGTAATGGACTTATGGGCAGCAGCGACACTGGCAGCCGTGCTGATGCTGGGTGCCATCCTCACCCTGTACAACTCCCGACAGGCGTCCGCCCTGCGGGAGATGGAGCAGGTGCTTTCGGACTGGTATCTGATGCAGGTTGCCGAAAAGCGGGAGAAGCAGCGTCAGGCGGTCAGGGTGGAAAATCCGCTGGCCTGGCTGGGGCAGCACCTTGACCTGACCCTGACCGGCGTGGAGCGGGTGCAGGGTGAGGCTCTGGCGGTCTCGTTCCTGACCGACAACGCCACCCGGCTGGTGGTCTCGCCCTTCTCACCCGACCGGCTGAAACGGCTGTTGAAGCCGTTGGAAGCCAAAAACGGCAAGGTGGCCAACCTGGTTGACCCGCTTCTGGGGCGCAATCCCGGCAAGGTGCAGGTCGAGGAACGCTCGATCCTGAACGCCGGGGAGTGGTTCGACATCGAAGCCGGGCAGGTGGGCAAGGCGCTGGGCGTCAACTGGGGCGAACCCAAGCGGCTGTACTTCTACCGTGTCCCTCTGGCGGAGAAGAAATGAATGCATGGTGGCTTACGAGCGGTCGCTTGTCCTGTGGCTGACGGTCTGTGCGCCGTGCAAGACCTGCTTCGCAGGCAGGTGCTCGAACTGGCTGACCATGCCCCCTTTGTGCTGGCGGGGCTGTGGGCGGTCTGGCACGGGTGGAAACCCTGCTGGCTGTTCGGACTGGTGACGCTGGTGATGTTCTTGTCGTTGCTGGAAAGGAGGTACAGGCGGAGCGGACGGGAAGATTCTGGCTGTTATGGCGGTGTTCATGCCCGCAGGTTTCCTGCTGGCGCTGGTGCTTCGGCTGCTGGTCGGAGCGGGATTGTGGCTGCGTCACGGGAAAGATGCCCGCTTTCCGGCGGTGCCCGTGTTTGCGGCAGGTGCGTTTCTATCCATTCCAATTCAAATCATTTCGGGAGGTTAAGTCATGTTCGAGAAAATCAAACTGTTCTTGCTGAGCCGTGAGGCGAACGACATGGGCGAGTACGCCGTAGTCGGTGCGCTGATCCTGCTGGTGGCCCTGGCAGGCTTCCAGGCCTTGGGCATCAACATTCTGGGCAAAATCATGCAGGTTGCCAGCGGTATCTAGTCGGAGGGCGGCGATGGTCAAAAGACGGCATGAGGCTGGGAATGCGATGGCGGAGACCGCCGTATCGCTGCCGGTGGTGCTGGTCTTGACCTTTGCGCTGATCAACTTCGCCATTGCCGGGTATGCGTCCGTAGCGGCGGCCAATGCCGCCAATTACGGCGCACGGGTCGGCTCGGTCACGCAGGGCGGGGCAGCGGCGGCTGCGGCTTCCGCTGCCCACAGTGCGCTGTCGCGGACGATGATTGGGGATTACTCGGTAGCCGCTTCGGGCGGCGGGCGTCCCGGTTCGCTGGTGGTGGTCACGGTGAACTGGACGGCCCCCAATTACATCGGCTCGATGCTGGGACTGCTGGGCGGTGGCGGAGCGGTGGAGTTCAAAGGTCAGGCGCAGGCCACCTTCCGGCAGGAAGGATGGTAGGCATGAAACGGACATTTCGCAACGGCGAACGCGGGCAGACGATGGCCTATTTCGTGATCGTGCTGACCTTCGTGGTCATCCCGCTGGCGGTGCTGACGGTGGACATCGTGCGGGCGTTGTACCTGCAAGCCCAATTGCAGGCGGCGGCGGATGCCGCCTGTGAAGCGGCGGCGCAGGCATTGGATACGCCCACCTTTGTCCGAACCGGCGCACGGCAAATCAATCTGGGACTGGGTGCGTCTTATGCGGCGCAGGCGTTCAGCGGGACGGTGGCCAACAAGGGCATTGTCGGCTATTCACCTGCCCTGACCGGCATATCGCTGTTATCGCCAACGGTGGCGCGCTGCACGGCCAGCGCCGGGCTGAAACTGCTCATCCCCTCATCGCCAACTTTGAATGTGCATGTGGTGGCGGTGTCGGAGATGCGGGTCAACCGGCGTTAGGGAGTTTGACGGATGCCCGGGGTCTGCCAAGCTCACGAGGGTGCGGGGATCCAGATTCGGCGAAAGGAGGTCTCCGCCCTATGAGGAGTGCAGCCGTCAATTTGTGGCTGTCTGCCGTCCAGGTGGCAGCCGCCCTGTTCGTGGGAAATCTGCTGGCCAAGCGGGTCTTGGTGCTGGTGTACCAGATGGTCGCCGGGCTGACCTGGTAGGGCAGCAGGCAGGCGCAAGGCACAGGCCGAACGCCTGCCCCACGGCACGGGCAGAAAGGAGCGAGGCTTGGAAATCGAGATTGACGCAAGAGAGTTTTCGGTTGTGGCCGCTATCGTGGCCGTGATTGCCCTGATACTGCTGGGTGTGCTGGGCTGGCTGTTCACGCCGGAAGGCGGCAAAGTCCTGACCTACGCCGAGTGGCAGATTCACAAGGCCGAGCGTGCCTACCGCCAGGAACTGCGGGATTTGCAAAAGACCTGCGAGGAGATGGCGGCCTTGCTGGACAGGCCGCTTGACCCTCTGCGGGTGCAGGTGGCGGCAGACCGCATCCTGAACGAGATGGCAAAAGGCGGGCAGGCGGTCTTGCAGCCCCAGCGGGAAGCGGTGGCGGCTGCCGCGCAGGCCCTGCGGAATTGGGCGATGGGCGACAGCCGGGAGCGGGCGGTGGAAGCGGTGGCGGAAGCCAGCCGCAGGGTAGCGGAGGTGAGCGGTGGAAGCCTACCGTGAGCGGGCGTTGGAGGACATCCTGAACGCCGAGCGGGAACTGCGCCAGAACGCCGAGCGGGTGGCGCGGGAGTACCGGGCGCTGGTGCTGGAACTGGCCCAGCGTTTGGCAGGGGAAGCGTTGGAAGCCCGCAGGCGGGACAACCCCGCCATACCGCAGGTCTGGACGGCGGCGGACTGGACGGCGTTCTGGAACGGCGTCAGCGTGGGGACGGGCAGCGGCTGGACGAAGCCGAAGGGCAACGGACATGAAGCGCTGGAACGGCGCATGGTGCAGCTGGAAGGTGAATTGATCGCCCTGCGGGAACGGCTGGAACGGGCGCAGATGGAAGCGGCGCAGGAACGCCGCGCCCGTGAGGAGTTGCAGCAACGGCTGGATGAGGCGAAGGCGAAGGAAAAGCCGAAGCAGAAGGGCGAAGCCAGACGGCCAGCCGAGCGCATCCTCACCCCTGCCGAACTGCCCGAATTGTGGCGCAAGTTGGTCGAGGAGATGAGCGGGATGGTCGTTCCGCCCGCACCGGAACGCTTCAAGGCGCAGTTGAAACCGAAAGAATCGGGCATCCGCTACCGGCGCAAGGTGCTGGTGCTGTATGCGGTGGCGAGAGGGGGCATCAGCAGCCGGATGGAGATTGACCGGGTGGTGAGCGTGGTCGAGGGGTTGTCCGAGCGGACGAACTCGGTCCGCCGTCCGGTGGACGATCTGGTGAAAAGCGGCCTGCTGGTGAGCGACAACATCCGCATGTACAAACCGTTCGAGACCGGGCTGGCGGTTTATCGGCTGTCTGAGGACGGCAAGGCCCTGTGCGCCCTGTGGGGCTGGCAGGTCGTGGAGAGCGAATGGGAGCGGCTGTTACGGCTGCATCAGGGAGCAGCGCAGGAAGCGCACAGCGTCATGGCGCTGGCCTTTGCGCTGCACGCCCGGCTGCGCGGCTGGGACGCGGTGATATTGCCGCAGGTGGAAGGGGCTGCGCGGCCCGACTTGCAGGTGGAGCGGGACGGCGAGCGCTGGTATGTCGAGGTCGAGCGTGGCGATGGCAGCCGCAGGAAGTGGAAGAACCTGGCCGAGTTGAACGATGGCAGGGTGGCCTTGTGTGCGGCGAACGAAGAGGGACGGGAGAAACTGGTGCGGGACTGCAAGGCGGAGCGGCTGGGCGGGGTGGCCACCGACTTGAAGTCGCTCAGTTTCATCGGGGATGAGTTACGCAAGATGGTGGACATCACCCCGCAAGAACCGTTGTGGCTGGAACGCTGGTAAGCGGACGGGGGTGGGGGAGGCGTCCCCCTTCCCCGTCCGGGGATCAGCCCGTTCCTGGTCTCCGGGCGGCTCGTTGACAGGCGAATACGGCGGGAGTGGCTGCTCTCCGCATTTCCGGCGCGCTTACCCGCAGTGTGCCGGGACGGGTGGCGGCTGGCTGCCTTCTCTGTCTGCTCATCCGTGAGGGTGGGCGGTCAGAGGGCAGCCAGCCCGAAAAACCACTCGAAAAGGAGAGCAGCCATGAAACACTTGATTTTGTTCCTGTTGGCCGGAGCGGGGTTGTATCTGGCGGGGGTGGACTTCGAGACCCTCTTGGGTCTGGACACCGCCGCTGTGGATACCGTCCTGCTGGTGGTGGCGGTGCTGTTCGCTGTGGCATTCATTGTCCGTCTTATCTGGACGGCAATGTACATCGGCAGCGGGCAGTATGCGCTGGACAGACGGCTCGACCAATGGATCAAGTAACCGCCGTATGCGTGCCGAAGCGAGCCAAACAGACCGCCTGCGCGAGATGAGCAGGCGGTCATGATTTTTTTGCAGTTATCTACTTAATGCCGAAAGTCATACCACCTTCTATGACCAGGGGTACTTGTATGGATAAGTTGCTATTCCTATAATGAAATAAATTCTATGATGTTTATTCATAAAATAGGAGTGATAAAGGAATGAAAATGAGAGAAAAATCACCCCAAGAAGGGTTCTTAATCCATCAGTGTAAATTTGACAGGAAATCGGTAATATATGTCATATTGATAATGATTTTGCTGATTCAAATATCTATTCCCCAAACAGATGTACAAGCCAGTAGGTATTTAAGAGGCCCGGCGGGAGAACGAGTTAAGGTACTTCTACGGAACTCAGAAACTGGAAGAACAGTAGAGTTGCCTGTAAATATTCGATATAAAAATGACCCAGACCGTCAGATAGTTGATTATGAAGTCATAATTACCTCATCATATTTGAAGTCGGTAAGTAAGTGGGATCAAACGTCTGCAGTAAAAGCTACCTTGCAAATGGCATATCGAGAAAAGTTCATCAATGGAGTTCGATATATTGCGGTAGATAATTATTCTGCAATGTGGCAAAAATTTGATAATACTGTGAGTATTCGAAACTCATACCTTAGACCGGGAGTTGCAGGGGTAAGCGAAACTGGGAGAACTTACTCAACAAGCTATCAATATTGGATAGGAGTTCCCCAGTTGAATGTTTATTATTTTACAACCCCCCCATGGCGAGGTGTTTTTATAAATATGCAGGATGAAGTAGGTAACCATGGTGTCCATTTGTATAGCCAATTAGTCCGTGGAGGTAGTTCCTGGACATTACAATTCTGTATTGGTTTAGGACAAAGCGCTCTAGTGTGTGACTAATGGTTTTTCAAGCATTGTTGGATAATGAATAGGAGGCATGTGAAAACAAAGGCCATTTGGTTTCTGTTTTTATATCCTGTTGTTTGCTTTGGACTAGATCAGCTGCTCAGAGTAGTGCGACATTCCATGGCAACTGAGTTTGTTCTCTTTCCTCACCTTGTTGTGGTAGCCATGAGCAGCTTGATTTTTATGGGGGTAAGTTTGGGAATATTTCTCTACTTTGCCGGACAAAAAGCAGGTGTATTGGCTTTGCTATTCCTTCTGGCTTTGGGATTATATGCGTGGTTGTATCCGTTATTACCACCGCAGTGGAGTTTTGGTGGGGTTTTGTATGGTTTTAATTCCTACACCAGTCTGAGTGGGGCTTTATTGATCATTCTTTCGGGATGGAGAATTTTTCACAAGTTTTATCATCGAAGTAAAGCAGGGTAATTCAAGATTCTAGGATGATCACCGAACAGGAAATAAACACTACCGACGGCGGTGGTGTATTCCCTCACACCTGCACTTGCGGCAGGTGCAAGTGCGGCAATCCGCTGGCTGCCGATAAGTATCAATTCCTATCGGTTTTTAAAAAGAGAAACCCATTACTTTCTCCTTTTTTCGATTTTCCTGCGAAAAGAATGCAGCCATATGATTTGGCAATATCCAATGTAAGCACCTATTGTAGTCATCACAAAAATAGGAATGGTTATCCAAGCCCACGACCCAATATTCAAGTCAAGGAAATCACTAACACAATCTCCTGAACTTTGGCTAACTCCCATGAAGGCGAGCCCATTTATTACAATTATAGCGGTACCGATTCCTGTCAAAATGGAACGTCCCAATCGCTGTTTATTCGTTTTAGGTGCTTCCCAAGGCTTTGCGCCAATTATCATAATAACTAAAGCGATTATGATAATTGAGAGTGGAAAACCCTGACAGAAATTCATCTTCACTACTCCTTATACCATACAACTTGGGTGGATATTTGAAAATTGAGAGGCACATTATAGATATGAGTGTTTATTACCCCATGATCAAAGGCAACAGCGGCTGTTTGAATTAATAATGAGCCTTCTACAATGCGAGTTGCCCATCCCAAAGTTGTTAGATAGCCGCTTGCCAAGGAATTTGAGCTAAAGAAGATATTACCCGTCATGGTAATATTTTTAGGTGCTTGTGCAATTTGAAATTGTAGACGGCTATCACCGGATTTCATATCGGCCAAGATACTTGCTGTTGAAGCTATGGTTGCAGAAACATTCCCAACAGTAATCAGACTTTGGACAATCGGATTTGTTTCGCCCAATATCCAACCAGCGGCAAATCCTGATGGAATACCTGAGACGGGATTACCTTCAAAAATAGTTCCTGCGGTTGTGCCTACTCCCATATGACCAATTACGATCAATTCTGCCAGTGCGTCAACCCCCAAAGCAAAGTGATTGAGATTCGTTCCCCAATCTCTAAGCTGTTCAGGCGTAAATGGTATGGATTCTTCTATAATTACTTTAGTGTCAAATTGAAAAATAATTTTAGAATCCTTCAGCGTAGGTTCAAACTGCTCACATCTTGGATCATCAACTCCATCCCCACAGGCAAAATGCCCGCTGGGGTCGGTGTGCCGAACCGGGTTGTTGAGGGTGTAGGCGTACCTGTCCCATGCCAGCGGGTTACCTGCCCCCGGCACAAGGCTGTCCGGCTGGATGAAGCGTCCCAGCAGGGGGTCGTAGAAACGGGCGCGGTAGTCATACAATCCCAGGGTGGGCTCCTCTCGTTGGGCGGTGAATTTGTAGCGCACAGAATACTCACCGGTAGTATAGCGCAATTCACCCCACGCTTTGTAGAGATGGCGGGAACGAAATGTTATGTCTTAATTATTGAGGTAGCAGGATGGGGCAATTATTGAAAGCTCCAAGGCTGTTCGCAATCTTGCAGTACACCGGTTTCGTTTTTATTTTCAGTAAGTTTTTAAGGAGCCGATAGAGATTGGTTTTATCATTATCTCATCCATTTCCAGGGCAGGACGAAAACTCAAAACACAAGCCCCTTTTTGTAGATGGCAGCCAGGCAAGTTTCCAGAAGGCGGGAGAGATCCTTTCCAAGTGGCTTGTTTCGCTTTTCATCTGAAAGGGGGTTTTTGATCGTGTGATTCTAACCGTTCAATTTGTCTCTGGATAAGATCATCTCTGTATTTGGATAACCTTGCATACCAGAAGAACTGGACATATGTCCCTAAAGCGCTGATTGCGAAGATGAATGGAACCAAGCAAAGACCCGGGAATGCCAAAATCATACTTTTCAAAACCCCAGTTTCGGCCCAAATATATACACCAATGATCAATACCACAATGAAAGAAAAAATGGCTGCCAAACCCCCTATTTTTAACGATCGCCGAAATTGTTCTTTCCTTTCGATTGGATACTTCACGTTGAACAGCCTTATTGCCGATACCAGGCAGCCTAAAGCCAATATCCCCAATAGTAATATCAGGAGCCAGTGAACGAAGGTAAATTTCATCATCTTACCTCCAACTCCCCCCGTTTCAGTCTAAACTCCATCTTAATGGGTGGTGGAGAAATAACCCCAAGATCCCCCAATACTGTTCCTGTCTGGATCAGTAAAGATGGGTAAGCAAGAGGCGATATCCAACCTGCTGTCGTTGCAAAAATGCTGACCTGACTCGCCGAACCAACAGCCACTTGGCTGTTCAGTTCGATGCCTTCTGCGCTGATACCAAGAGTGGACTCGAAACCGGTATCGCCTGATATCAGTTCGGATAATACTGTGGTTAAAGTGGCACCAGAAGCCAAAGAGTTACCTGCAATTATTAATGGACGAACACCTAATTCTGCCGTTGCCCATCCCACAGACGCTCCCGCCGCACCAGTGACTACGGCTGTTCCTCCACCAGGAAGCGTTATAACAGCTCCACCAGTGGCTCCAACAACTATTCCTGTCGTGACAATGGCGCTCGCTACAAAATCGACAGCCTCAGCCGCGATATCAAGTCCAAGACCAATGTTCGACATCGCACCAGATACTATATCGCTGGCATTTTCCACCCCCAACTTCTCACCCAGCCGATTTACGACACTGCCTAGACCAAAAGTACTTATTGAGCAACTGAAGCCAGAACTCGAGAATGAACATGGCCAATGCCCATCCGGGTCGTTATAAATTATGGGGTTGTTATTAGCATAGGCATACCTGTCCCATGCCAGCGGGTTACCTGCCCCCGGCACAAGGCTGTCCGGCTGGATGAAGCGTCCCAGCAGGGGGTCGTAGAAACGGGGGCGGTAGTCGAACAGGCTCAAGGCGGCTTCCTCGCAGTCAGTAGATGTATGTTTCTTATAAATTCTATTTGTTCCTCTCTTATTTACCATAGGCAAAAATATAATTTCTCAACCCAAATATCAGAAACTTATCAGATGATGCCATCAAATTTCGGTTATCAACGGTGATGAAATTGTAGGCAGGCAATTCGAGTCTTCCTCTTTGTTCCCCTTCGCGAACATCGTAGGCCGTAATACCGTGACGCAATCCGTTGAAAAGATACAGTTGATCCGCGAAGATCGTGGGGTTGCTTGCTTTGATAAGATTATTCACACACCAAGTAATGTTGCCTGTGTCTCGGTTTATCATGCAAATTTGATCATCGGTCGTCACAATAAGATTTTTCCCAAAAACTTCAAACTTCTGGGATCGATCATTTTCGAGGGGTGTATTCCATAATTGCTTACTATTTTTCAGATCATAGGCAGAGATGTGTTCTAAATCCTGGGAATAATAAACTACGCCATCGGCAAATGCAGACTCCCATATTCGATCAAGGCCCGGCTCTGATCTTACTTCTAAAATCGTCTCACCCGAAAAAGCATCCATTACAATAAACCCAAAACAAGGCACAACAATGTGGGAGTTAAAGAAATAAGTTTGGACAGGTTCTCTACAAACCCATTTATCCCACACTAAAGTACCATCATCTGCTCTATAAACAGAAAGAAAGGGGGTATCATTTACCGCAATGAGGTTTTGGAAAATATCCGTAACCTCAGCACCGGAGGGATACCGTAACGACTGTTGCCAAACAAGGGAACCATCAGACTTGTTCAAAGCGACAATTCCCTTACCGTCGGTCAGGAATAGCATCGTCTCTGATGCTATAACTGGCTGGTAAGAGAGATGCCAGGCTGTCGTACGTTCCCACAACATATTTCCTGTGGTAGCATCGAGGGCATAGATTCGTGTAATTGTTCTAGCGATAACGATTCGATTGTCAACGATCGAGATTTGTTCAATGTCCCCAACAATTTTCGTTTCCCATTTTTGTGATAAAGGGAAATTCTTTGGGATGGGGGGAGAGCTCGCAAATGTCCATGCAATCGTAACCAAAGTCAGAATCATCAATGCCGCAATTCCGATTGCTTTTATCCAAACTTTTTCCATTCTAAGTTCCTCAAATACGGTTCTTTTGATTTTTTATTGTCAGAGGATAACAAGGTTCTGAACTCAATACTTCTTTGACCAAAATGTAATATCAAACCGTTTTGTTATGGGATGGGCAAAAGTTGAAATCCTCCATCCAGAAACGGGTGAACCGGCGCTAAGCCCAATATCAAAACCCTTCAAAGTTTTATTCGGAAAACTCTCGTAGTAATCAGCAGTGAGAATGTCGAAACCTCCTCCCCAAACAACTGCTTCGCCATAATAATCTTTCGTATTAAATTCCTCCTTCCAAATTAAGCCCTTAGTGACAGAAAAACCCGCACCAAAAAGTTCAGATGGATTTGCCTGTTCACCGGAGAGCAACTCAAGACGTGGCTTGAAGTCAATTGCCAGGGGTTTGGAATAAAGTTGTACTCCTCCGGTACGATCATAAACAATACTGAGCCCCCAATGAAGTACGGTAGGGATTTTCATTTCGTCACGATGCCTTGCCCGAAGGTTGCTTGGAATACCTATAGCGATTACAAAAGAATTTTTTCTCCCGTCCGGTGTTATTGCACTTAAGTCTTCTTGGGTGAAGGTGTACGGATCATTGTTTACAGGTATTGGTGGATAACTCCAATGAGTTTGGCAAGCCCAGTCATCTCGGTCGCAGGCAACCATATGACCAGTAGGATCTGCATAACGGACTGGATTGTTTCGCACATAGCTGTAACGATCCCCATCTAAGTGGTTGTATGGATCCGGCACGATACTATCCGGCTGGATGAAGCGTCCCAGCAGGGGGTCGTAGAAACGGGCGCGGTAGTCGTACAGTCCCAGGGTGGCTTCCTCTCGTTGGGCGGTGAATTTGTAGCGCACGGAATACTCACCGGTAGTATAGCGCAATTCACCCCACGCTTTGTAGAGAAAGCGGGAACGAAATGAGCCGACGCTATCGGTCACTACGCTGGTCGAACCCAAATGATCACCGAACAGGAAATAGACACTGCTGGCGGCGGCGGTATATTCCCTTACGGCAATCCGCTGGCTGCCGATGAAGATGTAGTTGCGCCAAAGGCACTGCCAAGCTGAGGGCATCTAACCCCAGCGCAGCCCAATCTCCCCAGCCAACGGCACAACCGCGCCTGACCTGGTTGGGGTTGTTTGGAACGATTGAAAGGCCGCGTTGTTAAGGTGCACGAAAGATAGGGGGCACTAATCCGGTTCGGCTACTCCGGCATCCCGCAGCATTTTCAAACCATCCAGCAAGTCATTGAATTTGGGATGCCGCTTGGGCGCCACCAGGACAACATCTAGTGCATCCTCTTGCAAGAAAAGTTCAATCCATCCGCTCCAGAATGTTCTGGACAAGTCTAGTTTTCGCCAGTCGCCGAGGAGGGCCTTTTCTCGAGTTACCACAACCTGAGTTCGCGGGTCACGACGAATCAGACGGGCGGGAATGCCACGAATATCACACTCATAAAAGCGGGCCTCGCTGATATCCAGTGCCCAGTCCACCTGCTGGTAGTATTCCGCATTGGCTTTATCGAAGGCTGCCTGCTGATGAGGCTTTGCCACCCCCGGAGCGATGAAAGGGCTGATCATGATCCTGCCAATGTTTCCTTCAAGCTTGACATGTTTGAAAACAGTCCCCCAGGTTTGAAGCAAAGTATGGGTCTTCAAGCTGCTGATGAGAACATCTTCCACAATGGCAGGGTTAATCATACAACCCCGCACTTCACAGCCATAGAAACAGATGTTTTGGACAAGGGATCTTTTGCGAGGGCTCAAGGTTGTGGATACTGAGCAACTAACAAAACGGCAATACTTAAAACAAAGATCAGCGAATACCCGGCCTGAATTTCGGTCATGGAAACTTCGAAATTCCTGACGGTCAAAGGTTTTTATCATGGAAACACCCTGAAATTTGAAGGTCGTACATATGTCAAGAGGATCAAGCCATCCCCATAACTTCTCGTAAGGTGGCTGGCAATTGATCGAGGTGAGTTGGAGGTAATATCAAAGGTTAATCCGCTAAATATACCTTTACCGATAAAATCGGGATTGCTTGGCCCACCCACATACTCAAAGAAGTAGTTGAAGGGGGTGTGTTCTACCCTCTGTCCCACCATTCTTTCTACCGCGTTGCCGTATTGCATGCGGGCCATGGCTGGATTGGTTTGTGCTGCCAGATATTCCCCTCTGTGTAACACGGCTTGAGCCAGTCGGGGATTGGCAGCCAGTCTCCGGTTGGCGCTGCGGGTCATGCTTTGTAGCAAATCTTCGGCAATACCGGCTGTGCCTCGTTGCAGTCCATATCCGGCGGCGCCGCCAACTCCGCCCAGAGCCGCATCCAACATCAGGCTTGCGGGCGAAAGAGAACGCTTCCCGCACTGCTCAAGTTGCCACTCAGTGCCAGGGTGGTTATGCGGCCATACTGACCGGCAACCATGCCTGAAACTGCTCCCGCGGTGATGTTTGCCAGCAGCCCACTGCTAAACAGCGCGGTTAGCCCGCCAAACACGCCAAAGCCGGTCAGTCCGGCAACCGTCCCAGCGGCGAACGAAATCCCTACCTCGCCCCAATGGACACAACGCAGGGCCTGTGCCAGACTGGTGGGTTGTAAGTGGTACAGCTGTGAAGCAAGATTGATTCCGCCGCCGATCATCCCGCTTGCGAAAGCGGCAATCAAAAAGGGGTTTTCCCCGCTGGGGTCGGTGAAACGCAGGGGGTTGTTGAGGGCGTAGGGGTAAGGGTTGAGGGTGGCGGGCTGGGAAAGTTAGATTGTTAAAGTGCTATTACAGCGGATAGCTCAATGGTTTATGGATTAGAAGGAATTCACCCTTATTAAAGCCATCCCTTTGCTCATACAATTTCTACTACTTTGAAGCGGATGCCTTGCCAGCCCTTGTCAAGAACCAGTTGAGCAATCCGATTGGAGACGATAATCTCTCGCCACGAAAAATAACCTGAACCGAACCATTCGTGGGTCAGCATGAAATCGGTGTTTGGAAGCAGGGCATTGCTTTTAATTAGCAGCACGCCCCGCATGTGTGCTTCATATTTTATCGTGCCACATTGGGGACAAACCGTCCTTGGGTGTTCTTCACCCAACAAGGCTCCTGGGCGGGCAACGGTTGGGATGAACAACTGGCGTACCCGCTGAGAAACCTGTCCGGTCTTGTGAAGGATTACGTCCCAATCTTCATATCCCGTGGCTTGAATTTCTTGCAACTCTTGAAGGACTGCTGGGATACACAAAATCTCATGGGTCAAAATGGTGGTCATGAAGGCTTTTCTCCCGAGATGGGGCTCTTTGGCGATGTGCATGGGGGCAATCTGGCGATAGATAGCGCACTTGGGGCAGAGCAGTTCCCGATCCGGTTGATTGAATGGCCAGGTCATTCTGGGCTGCGGGTACCCCTGTTCGAAAACACAAATCATGCGAAGCCATGCGGCTGAGCGGATTTCTTCTTCGGAGAAAATGGTTTCCTGTAAGTCGGCTGCTCCTAATGATGAAATTAACCTGGATACCGCTGGCCAATTCGAATTAGTCTCGGCGATATCAAGGAAAACCAATAATCCCCCACCACCGGGCAACTGTAAAGTTTTATAATTTAATTTCATACCCTTGATGGTTTCTAAGAAAATTGGCTTTGAGGTTGCGTTGAAAGTAACCCTGTGCCAGATTTCCATTCTGTTCTCCTATTGTCCGAAGATTGTTCGTCTGGCTGCTTCTAATAACGATGGATGTCTGGAGTATATATCTTGAGTCACCGACCAGACATACTCTTTAGTAACAGATGCGGTATTTATTGGATTACTGGAATTAATGTATCCAATAGCATTTCTCCATGCATTAGTAAACACCTGATGTTCTTCCGGAGTGACCGCGACACTCAACCATTGTCGAGCCTGTGATGGAGATTGACCCAGCGCAGAAGCGAGTCTTTGTTCGATGAGGTGATGAACTTGAAGTCCGGTTCCAGAGATCAGATTTTTCAGCTGATTGGCTGGCTGGATTCCATATCTGGCAGCCTGACTGAGATTGCCGAAACCCTGGAGTGCTGCTTTGACTTCATTGGTGGGGTCTCCATCTGCGGAGAGGGTGGTGGTGAGGGTGGTTGCTGTACCCAGATGGGCGAGCAGGGGGTAAATGCCAGCGGCTCCCGCCCCCAAACCGGTTCCGAGGAGCGTGCCTACCCCCGCGTAAAGCGCCACCTGCCCGGCATCAATATTGAACGAGAGCGCATCCCAGAAGCACAGCCCGTGGTTGAGGTTGCGGATAACCTGAAAACGCCATACCCGTAGGCTGCCCCACCCAGCAGGCCGCCGAAACCGTCTAACAGCAGGAAGGGGTTTTCCCCGCTGGGGTCGGTGAAGCGGAGGGGGCAAGGAAAGCTCGTGTTGTTAAGGTGCAGCAAAAATGGGAAAATTTACTAATCTGGATACCTTAGGAGCAAATCTATGTCGGCTATATTGGGGAAGATTTTCGGCATTAAGATTTCCTCTTGGATAACTGGTTATAATCCCAAAAGTTTTGTTCTGCTTTGATGATCATCTCTCCAAGAATAGAATTTAATGGCCAAGAGTCTATAATTATCTTTCCCATCATCGTCCTTGTGCTCAGGCTCTGACGATTTTCCTGAATGCATTTGAGCATATCTAATAACTGTTCGCGAAAGAATTCCAATTGCTTTCTTGACATAGGCCCAGATTCAGGAACTGAAACGGATGCAACATGATCATCAAGGGCATCAACTGCTTGTTGAATGGTTGTAACCACCTGCTCTTTTTTCACGGTATCAAATCCTCTAAGCTCAACACGAATTTTTGAATTTGACCCCCTGGTAAGAACTGTCCTTGAGGAGCGGCTCGACCTTCAATGATTGTTGTGCCAGGGCGGATTTGCCATTGTCTGAAGCGAGTCATTTGATTCCATTCGCGCTTAATAGCCAAACTTTGTTGAGAGGCAGGAAATGTCTCGAAGAGAAAGCGGCCTTTTTCAAAAGCATTGATGTTGTCATAGTACCTGATTCCATATTCAGCAAAAGTAGATACCCTAACTCTAATGGTGGGGATCTCAAACGACTCGATAATTTGCTTTCTTAGCGAATGTGGAACTCCCATTTTTTGAAGGTAAGCGGAAGCAGAACGAACACCGTCATATAAGGAATTAATGTCTCTTGTCAGTCTTGCCACATCACCCGCATCATCGGCGTGGGCGGCAAAGCGGATGACCAAGCCCCCAGCGGGCAGGAAAGGCACTGCCAGGCTGAGGGCATCTAACCCCAGTGCAGCCCAGTCTCCCCAGCCAACGGCACAGCCGCGCCTGACCTTATCGGCAATCGTGTAAAGGTCAAAGCCCAGCATGGCTGCATCGAAGAGTGTCTCGATGAACTCCCCGCTGGGGTCGTACCAAAAGCCTATCATCAAATAGGACTATGGGGAGGTTTTGTATAAATTTTTAAAGGTGCGTGGATTATTTTAGGTGAGAAAGTAATTGAGAAAGTTATGAATTGAAATTTCGGGGAGTAAACCTGTTGTAAAGGATCAGGTCTTTATAAGGGAAAGGATATTCGCCGGTTTCAATGCGATGCATCACATCATAAGGACTCCAAACCATCAGGTATTCTTTGGCTTTGTATTCATCGGGTAAGACAGGACCAAGGCGTATGGATTGCTTTCCATCCCAGTAATACCAGATGGTGGCTTCACCAGTTTTTTGATTATAAAAGGTAGATACGAACCCCGGATATTGAAGATTCTCAACCCTTCTTGATCCAATGATGGTCCAGAGTCCTGTCCTCACTGCGGCAAATAGCCCTGTAATTACTGGAGGAAATAATTCACCGGAATTTACAATTAAGTCCAGATCTGGCTTCTCCATTCCAATATGTTTGAACACCTTAATAATAGGCCCCATTCTATCTCTAATGATGTATTGAGCGTATGCTTTTCTTTGATTGGATAAAGGAATTTCAACAATATGACCAATACGGATCATGACTCGTTCCTCATTTGTGCCCAATGATTCTTAGAATCTCCAACCCACGCGAAATAGCATCATGGTAGATTGGATTATTTGGAGAAATACTGTTAATTTGATTATAGAGGTTTGCTAATCCATACTTCTCAATCAGAACCTGTTCAACCGCTCTAGCATCTGCGCGACTTAAGTGCTCCAGGCCTTGGAGAGGCTCGATAACCCAGCTCCGTGTTCTGAGATGCTCTCCAGCTCGACGAACAAAATCATTTGTTATGCCCACGTATTTTGTTACGCCATTTTGAACCACCTGATAAACAGTGTAAACACCAGTCCGTACTTCATTGGTGGGGTCTCCATCTGCGGAGAGGGTGGTGGTGAGGGTGGTTGCTGTACCCAGATGGGCGAGCAGGGGGTAAATGCCAGCGGCTCCCGCCCCCAAACCGGTTCCGAGGAGCGTGCCTACCCCCGCGTAAAGCGCCACCTGCCCGGCATCAATATTGAACGAGAGCGCATCCCAGAAGCACAGCCCGTGGTTGAGGTTGCGGATGACCTGAACGCCATAGCCGTAGGCTGCCCCACCCAGCAGGCCGCCGAAACCGCCTAACAGCAGGAAGGGGTTTTCCCCGCTGGGGTCGGTGAAGCGCAAAGGGTTGTTGAGGGCGTAGGGGTAAGGGTTGAGGGTGGCGGGGTGGGAGAGGATGCCGGGGAAGGGGTCACGGGTGAGGAAGCGTCCCCATTGCGGCGCGTAGTAACGCGCTCTGAGATAAATCAGGTGAGTGGGGTCGTGCCACTCGCCGGTGAAGCCGTAATTTGTTAAGGTGCTGCCGCTAGCCGAAAGCAGATTGCCGAAGGGGTCGAAGGACTGGCTGCGGATGACACTCCCGCCCGCATCGGTCAGCAGACGCACAGAGCCGAGCCGGTCGGTGAGGAAGTAGGCCACCCCGCCAGCGACATCCTGCCGGGCGATCCGTTCCAATCCATGATAATACAGAGCGTCGCCCGCGGCAAGTACCTGCGGGAGTGAGGCGGCGTTATCCAGCGTGAAGGTGGTGAGGCTGCCATCGGCAGTGGTCTGGTAGCGGTTGCCCAGCCCGTCGTAGGTAAAGGTGTAAGCAGCGGCAGGACCGGTGAGTGCGCTCAGGCGGTTGGCAGCATCGTGGGTATAGGTGTTGAGCCCGTCGGAGAGCAAATTGCCGTTGTCGTCCCAGGTGAAGGCTGTTCCTGCGGCGATCAATAGGCGGTTGGCGGCATCGTAGGTGTAGAGGGTGGTTACGCCGTTCAGCGTCTGGCTGAGGCGGTTGCCGGACGGGTCATAGGTGTAGGTGAAGGTCTCGCCGGTGCTGGATTGGGCCGCAGTCAGGCGGTCGAGCGCATCGTATTCGTACACAATTTGGATCACCTCGGCAGCGGTTTGCGGAGCAGAGGCAGGTGGTGGAACGGCCAGCCCTTTGCCGGTAACGGGCAGCAGCGCGGTCTGCAGGCGGGTCAGGAAAGTCTCGAAGAAATCGGCCAGGGGCTGCAGCCAGCGCCACGGGTTGAGGGAGGTTTGGGAGGGGGTTGTCTGGCTTTCCGGCAGCGGGGCGGGGTAGGGGTCGAGCGGCGGGCTGCTACGTTGGGCATCCATGCCGCCGGAAGAAGGTGGTGGCGGATAGGGCGGTGGGAGCGTTCCACTGCAGAGGTTGCAGACCAATGGCAGGAAGACCTTGCGAAGCGGCAGGGGCGTTGCCGTGGGGGTGCGGGTGGAGGTGGATGTGCGGGTGGGGTTTGGGCTTGCGGTAGCCGTGCGGGTTGGGGTACGGCTCGGCGTTACGGAGGGGGTGGGCGTCAGGGTAACTGTGCCGGTGGGGGTTGGGCTGGGGGTGAGTGTGACGGTCGGGGTGGATGTAGCCCGGCTCTGGCGGCTTTCCTCGCTCAGGGTCAGGTTTCCGACCGCATCGTATTCGTAGGCATAGGTGTAGATATCGTCTTGGGTCAGGTGCTGGAGTTCGATCAGCTGCCCGCTGAGATCGTAGGTGTAATGGCTGGAGACGCCATTGGCTAGACTTCGCTGGATCAGCCGTCCGGCGACATCGTGGATGTACTGCACCAGCGGCGTGCTGCCTTCACGCACCTCGACCAGCCGCCCGGGCGGGTCGTAGTGGTAGGTTAGCACTTTGCCCGTGGCAGACGGGTAGGTAAGGCTGGTGCGCCTGCCTTCGGCATCGTAGCCGTAAGTCAGGGTCTTGCCGAAGGGGTCGGTAACCCCCGTAATGCGTCCGAGGGGGTCGTAAGACCAGCTGGTGCGGCCGAGCCCGTCCTGCATGGCCGCCAGACGGCCGAGCGGATCATATTCGAAGGACACATCCGCCGTGCCGGGCGGATAATCCACCGCCTGCAGCCGGTTGGCGAGATCGTAAGAATAGAGGATGGTGTTGCCGTTGGGGTCGTGCCGGGCGGTGAGGTTGCCGAGCGGATCGTAAGAAAAGGTCGTCACGTTGCCCAACGGGTCGGAGATACCAATCAGTCGGTCGAGTACATCATAGGTAAACGTCGTGCTGTGGCCGTTAGCATCGGTGATGCCGGTGAGGTTGCCCAAAAGATCATATTCGTATTGGGTGCGCACATTGGTCTGGGCGTCGGGGGCTACCCCCGAAACGGCATTCTGCACCACGGCGCTCATAAGCCCCAACGAGTTGTACTCATAACGGGTTAGCCGGCCAAGTCCATCCGTGAGCGAGGTAACCTGCCCGGATTCGTTGTAGGTCAGTTCGAGGGTATGTCCGGCGTTATCCGTGATGCGCAACAGACGGCGCAGGGCATCGTAGGTTTCGTAGAAGATGAGATAGTCCCCGGCGGCGGTGGGATGACTTTCCTGAGCCAGTGTGCCATCGGGGTTGTAGGAAAAAGTCACCACCACGCGGTTCAGGGCATCCCGCACCCGCCAGAGCCGTCCGGTACTATCGTACTCGTAGGAGGTTGTCTGACCGAGCCGGTCGGTTTGGGCGATCAATTGCCCGGCCGGATTGTAGGCAAAGTGGAGGGAGTTGCCGAGCGGGTCGGTGATTTGAATCAAACGTCCGGCCGGGTCGTAGGTGAAGGAGGTGGTCTGACCGAGCGGGTCGGTGGCTTGTTGCAGCCTGCCGAGCGCATCGTAGGTGAAGGTCTCGGTCAGGTTGAAGAGATTGTCCTCGTTTTGGGTTTTGCTGGGGTCGTAATTACGCACCCGCCGGATCAGGTTGCCCGCCGGGTCGTAACTCAGGCGGGTAATGCTGCCGCGCGGGTCGGTCAGGCTTATCGGTCTCCCGATCTCGTCATATTCTAAATGGGTGAAGTTCTGGGCGGCATCCTGAATTTGTACCAGCTGACCGAGGGAATCATAGGTGTAGGTGGTGGTGCGGCCGAGGGCGTCACTGACGGCTTTGAGCAGTCCTGGCGGCTGGGGATAATCTGCAGCAGTGGTATAGGTGTAAGTGGTGGTGAGCGTAGCGCTGCCGGTGTGCAGGCTGGTGGATTGCAGCAACGCCCCCGCATAGGTGAAGGTCAGGGTGCGGTTTAGCGGATCGGTCAGCTGCACCAGTCGGTTGACCGGGTCATATTCCAAATGGGTTTCGTTACCCGCCGCATCGCGGACATAGGTTAGATTGGCTCCGTTGGCGCTCCACTGGTACTCGATGCTGCGGTTGTATGGATCACGCACCTCAATCGGCCGGAAGTTGGCATCGTAGGTCTTGTTCAGCAGATAACCGGCCGGATCGCTCTGCCAGATGTTGGTGTGGCGGTCATCGTAGCCGTCCGTGCGAGGTCGGTCGAGTGCGTCCAGCACAGTAGTGCTGCCATCGGGGTTGAAGGTCAGGTGGACGATACGCTCATTGGCTGCGTTGTATTGCTGGAAGGCGCGTCCCTGCAGGTCGTAGTGAACGATCAGTTCCGCAAAAGGCGGATTGCCGGGGGCGATGACGGTGGTCAGGCGGTGATCCTGATAGGCATACTGCCAGACCTGGCCGCGCACATCGCTGAATTCGGTCAGGTCACCGCTGGCATCGTAACCAAAACTGACCTGACGGTTGGCCGAGTCACTCACCACAGCCAGACGGCCGTTCTGGTACTCGAACTGCAGAAAGCGCCCGCTGAGCGGCTCGCTCACGCGGGTCAATCGTCCGTCCGCATAGGTGTAATCGAAGCCGAAACCGCGCTCATCCCGCCAGGACAGCAAACGCCCGTTGTTATCGAAAGTATATTGGGAACGGTCGGCTGCAATGAGCAGGTAGGTGTTGGTAGAGGTATCGTGGGTCAACTCAGCCAGCACTCCCGGGTAGGGTAAAAAAGAGCTGTCGCTTTGCGCGAGGAAGCGGTACTGGTTGAGGGTGTGCGCCTTGAACCAGATCGTATCGTCTTCAAAGAGCAGGCGCACATCCTGATTGTGCGTCCAGCCCGGCCCGAGGTCGGTGGGGTAGAGGGTGGTGTTCACGGCGAGGGAAGCATAGGAACGCTGGAAGGAGAGTTTCCCGGCAACGGTATCCAGGGAGAGATCTACCAGGCTGTAATCGAAATTGCCGGTGCGGGTGTCAATCGGGTCGCCGGCCGTTGCGCTGACATCGCCGCAGGCGTTGACAGCACACTCGCGTGGGTCACCCTGCCCGTTCTTGGGTTGATTGGAGGACATGCTGGAGCGGTTGGAGAGGGCTGATGAAGTTCCATAAACTCGAACCGAGTCGATATAGAATTCCCTTGGGTCACAAAAAGCATTACCGCCATTACTCCAAACGCGAATCCGAACGGCTTGTACATCACCGGTATAGATTCCACCATACCAACCTGCCCCTTGATAACCCCCGACTTCCTGATAAGGATAGGCAACCACCCAATCCGGCGATTCGCAGGGGAGAGGGGTAGGGGATACGGATAACTCCATGCCCATATCCTGCGTGACGTTTTGTGGTTGATGCACAAAGGCTTGAACGACTGCGTTGGTGAGGTGAACGATTTGCCCCAGTGTGACCACCATGCAGGCTCGCAAGCCGTTCCCACCCGTATAATGGGAGGAATTGATCAGCCTGGCGCTGGCACCGTCCTGCACACCAATGGCATTGAGTGGGGAAGACCAGGATACTGTACCAACGCAGTTGAAATAACCCGAACAGGGGCTGCCATCGAAGCCGGTTTCCAAAATCCCGCTGGCGTAGTAATAAGCGGCGGGGAGGCTGGATTGAGAGACAGAGGCAGGGACTGGATATTGGGAGGTAATAGGAAGGGGGGATGAGGCCAGATTGGATGATAGAGTAGCCGGGTGAAAGTGGCCTGCGGAAACCGGATTTGCCGCTGATGAGACCTTCCGGATGGGGAGGAAAGTGTTGGTCAGCAGGCTGATGACAAGAAAGAAGCGAATAATATTTGCATGGAGGTTTTTAGTCATGAGTGTATGCATGGGAAGTATGACATCAGGTTGGAAGGAGATTTTTGGTTCGAAAAAAGACGGGAAACGGTATTTTCTTTATGATACTCAGGGGCAGGCTGCCAGGGAGGCTTCCGTGAGGGTATTTTTGAGATCGCAAAGGTTAACAACAGGTTAACAAATCCTTAGAATTCAGGCACAAACGGCCCACTTTGCGTATCGCACAACATAGTCGTACAATATACATTGTAAGACGCAAAACACCCCAAAAACCCCTCAAAACCCCCGTTTTTGGGGTTGAAAACCCCTCCAAACTGCGTCGCACAATGTTTTTAGCGAAAGGAAACCGCACCAATGAACCCCATAGAGGACTTCCTGTCAACCCTCACCAGCCCCCGCACGGCAGAACGCTACCGCTCTGCGCTGGACGAATTTACCGAGTGGTACACCCGCACCACCGGCGCAGGTGTGGACTGGAACCTGCTCACCGCCGTTGAAGTGAAGGACTACACCGCCTACCTGCAAACCGTGCGCAGGCTCTCACCGGCCAGCGTCAACCTGCGATTGGCAGCCATCCGCTCACTCTTGCGCCACCTGGGGCGCACCTTGAAGGTGAAAGGCCCCAAGCAGGTCACGCCGCCCCTCAAAGCCCTCTCCGCCCGTGAGTTGGGCAGGCTGTTTGCCGCCGCCGAAGGCAGCCAGCGGGACACCGCCATCCTGAACCTGATGGCACGGGCAGGCTTGCGGGTGGGTGAGGTGGTGCGCCTGCGGCTGGGAGATGTCGAGATGAACGGGCGTTCGGGCTGGTTGACGGTGAGAAGTGGCAAGGGCAACAAGACCCGCCGTGTGCCATTGAACGGTGAGGTGCGGCAGGCTTTGAAGACCTGGCTGGACGAAAGACCGAAGGTAGACCTGGACTGGCTGTTCCTCTCCCGCAGCGGCAGGGCGCTTGCGGAGCGGGATGTGCAGCGTATGGTAGCGGAGTATGGCCGGGTTGCGGGGGTGGAAGCCACCCCGCACACCTTACGGCACACCTTTGCCACCCGTGCGATTGAGAAGGGCGTGGATGTAGCCACGCTTGCGGCGATCTTGGGGCATTCCCGGATTGAGACGACCGGGCGTTACCTGCACCCGACTGCGGAGCGGATACAGGATGCGGTGGAGGGGGTGTAGGTAATATTTTAGAAGGAAAACAGGAAGAAAGTTTATATAACCGGCATGATTCCAATTCAATATAGAAGAAGTGAATTATTCAATAATTGGTAAACTTTCATTTAATTAATAAATCATTGCATACAGTTGGTATAGTCACTAAATATGTTTTTTAGGTAGAGCAATTTTTTATTACACGCTTAATAGGTTATTCAATATGACGTAGTCTCAAGTCAATCACCGTTACTCTTTTCGGTCACTCAAATGACAAAAAGCTTTAGGAAAACTTAATATTACCAAGCTTAGGTTCCACAAAGAGTTGGTGGGTAGTCAATTCAGCCTAATAAGCAATTATGCTTACAAAATACAAAGCGAGATGGCGCTCAAATTATTTTTCTATTTTCAATATACTTCTGAAAAGATCAAACCAAATTGAGGTTGTATGTTTACCTTAAACTTTGAGCATACACGGTTTTCTCCTCGTAGGGGGATAATAATTCTCTTTCTCTTGTTGCCGGTTTTAGTAACCGCCTGTGGCGAATCCTCAACTGACCATATCCTGATGGCACCCCCTCGCCCAAATGCCGGCAGAGGTGCAGGACTCCCCTGTTTCTGTTCAGGAAGCATACCGTTTTGCGGTAGCCAACCCCGATGTGATGAAACAAATCCCCTGTTACTGTGGGTGTGGTGCCATAGGCCACACTTCCAATTATGCATGTTATGTAAAAGAAGTGTCTTTGTCGGGGAACATTACCTTTGACACCCACGCTTTGGGATGCTCGATTTGTGTGGATATTACTCAGGATGTCATGCGTTTGCAGCAAAACGGTAAATCATTGGAAGAAATTCAAGGGATCATTGATCAAACCTATTCTAAATACGGTTCCCCAACATCGCTGTCTCAATGAACAGAATTGCTACCTTTGTCAACACCCTGAAATCCTTTATCACGCAAAACTGGTTTTCGATCCTTCTGGCAGCAGGCATTTTATGGCTACCGTTGCCCTTGCCAGAAAAACCTCCCCAGGAACGGCATATCCGCATTGAAGCCAGTGCTTATCAGTTCACCCCTGAAGAAATTCATGTTAATACTGGTGATCGAATCACGATTGAGCTTGTTTCCACCGATGTCATTCACGGGTTATCCCTGGATGGTTATTCGCTGGTAATGAGAGCAGAACCCGGTCAAACGGCACAGGCAACTTTTACGGCGGATCGTTCCGGCGTCTTCCGTTTTCGATGTGCAGTTCCTTGTGGCAATCTCCACCCGTTCATGATAGGTAAGCTGCGCGTAGGGTCCGATATTTTCCTGATCCGTGGCGTGGCGTTGGGATTGTTGGGAATCGGCGTGGCAATGAGAATTTCATCAACTTCCTTCCGACGACCTGACAAAGGCACTCTATGAGCCGGATAGATTTGAGTCAATCCCCCTACATTGCTCCATTACTTCGGAACCGTTGGCCGCAATTTTTGATTCGTGCGGTAACTTTAGCTGGATTTATATTCACCATTCTCACAGGTTTAATCGGATCCGAGGTCGGCAGCAATAATTTCGCCGTTATCTTCGTATGGATAGCGTGGTGGAGTGTACTGAAATTATTCTTTATCCCTGTGGGAGGGCGATTATGGTGTAGTATTTGCCCGATTCCCATGCCGGGAGAATGGCTTCAAAATGAGGGAATCTTCAAACCGCGCCGTTTCCAATCGCCGAAACGGAAAAATTGGCCGAAAGCTTTACGAGGAAACTGGCTTCAGGCATTTGCTTTTCTGTTGATTGGTCTTTTTGGAGCGGTTATTTTAACTTCTCCGCGGGTTACTGCCCTTATATTGTTGGGGTTAATTATTGTGGCTTTTATTCTGAGTCTGATCTTCGAACGGCGATCCTTTTGTCTGTACCTGTGCCCAATCGGAGGTTTTACAGGGCTATATGCCAAACTGGCACCATTGGAAGTGCAGGCAAAGCAGTCCGTTCTCTGTGCCCACCATGGTGAAAAAACCTGTTATCAAGCCTGCCCATGGGGTCAATATCCGCTAGCCTTAAAAACCAGCGCCAATTGCGGACTTTGTATGGAATGTCTGCGGGTGTGTCCTTACGATAATATTTCTGTGAATATTCGTCCGTGGGGGGAGGAAATTTCAAAAGGATTCAAAACCACTCTGGACGAAACATTTTTTGGGTTGATGATGTTAACCACAGCTTTAGCAGATGCCGCAATCTTTTTGGGGCCGTGGGGAAAACTCAAATCCGCTGCTTACGGGGTCGGCACGTCGGAGTGGTGGTGGTTCGTTATTGCATTTCTGCTGGGAGCACTTTTCCTTATACCCGGTCTTTATTTGCTGGCAGTGTGGAGCAGCACCCGCCTGGAAAGATCGGGGAGTCCCCTTCGTTCTGCGCTTACTTATTTCAGCTCATTTCTTGTGCCGTTGGGTTTAACCGGCTGGATTGCTTTTACGATCTCATTTGCTTTCACAAAATTTTCTTATATCCTTCCCGTCCTTTCAGATCCTCTGGGGTGGGGATGGAATTTACTGGGGCTGAGTGGAAAAAATGGTGTTGGTGAGATATCACCGCTGAGTAGTTTTCTCCAGGTTGTGGTTATTGCCGCAGGAATGTTCTGGGCAGCGCGGACAGCCCGTCAATTGAGCTGTTCTCATCGCCAGGTTATGCCGCTGGTATTGTTTATTGCAAGTTTTGGGATAGCCATGCTGTGGTTATTAATAGGGTAAACAAAGTGAAACAGGAATATTGGGCTCGTGCGATTCTGGTGGTGCTGATCGGAGCCGCCTTGTTAATACCTTTTGCAGGCAAGTGGCTGCAAGCCATCCCCAATGACCTTCCAACATGGGTTATTCATGCTCGTATGCCAGAAAAAGGGGGGTGGTCACCAAGCAGAATTACTGCACAAGTAGGTGAACCTCTGAAATTGCGGCTCACCAGTGAAGATGTAATCCACGGTTTCGCCATTGGAAAGATGGATGAACCTTCCTCCGTGGAGATTGAACCCGGAAAAGTGGTAGAAGTTAACCTGATGTTCAATCAACCGGGCACTTATACATTTTACTGCACCCGCTGGTGTGGCGAGAATCACTGGCGGATGCGAGGAGTTATCGAAGTCGTTGGGGAAGGCACTCCGCTTGTGGAAGATCAACCTTTATATCTCAAAATGGGACTGGAGATAGACGCTCCCCATCCGGCAGAAGAAGTGCCATCAAACTCTGTTGACCCGCAACAGGGAAGCACTTTTGCCCGCTTGCTGCCTTCGTACGCGCTCGATAAACAAACGTACCGTACCTCAAGCCCGGCTAATCTGTGGTTAAGGTTACGAGCCGAGCAGAAACTTATCGAATTAAGCGATGATGAAATCTGGAATATTGTGGCCTGGATTTGGGAACAACAGACCTCGCCGGAGTTACTGGCAGAAGCCAAACAACTCTATGCCGAGAATTGTGCTGCCTGTCATGGTGAAACCGGTAAAGGAGATGGGGTGATGGTTCGGGATTTAATGCCTCCAGATACCGAAGAGCATTCCTCTGGTGAAAGAACCAGACCGCCAGATTTTACCGATCCAAACCATCTTTTTGGAGCAAGTCCGGCTTTACTGGAAGGAAAAATAATAAGAGGCGGCATGGGCACCGGAATGCCATATTGGGGGCCAATTCTGACCGATGAGCAAATTGAAGCCCTCGTCAGTTATATTTTTCAGTTTGCGTGGGAGAAATAAATAATTTCTCCTCCCGTAATATTCTTTCACCCACCATTCCATCCATTGGAAGGGTTATCCTGACTCGTGTGTCACCCGGTCGGGTAAGCACTTCCAGATGGGCGCCAATCAATTCTGCCCGTTCTCGCATACCGAGTAGCCCAAAATGTCCGCGGATGGCAAAATCAGTGGGGGTAGGCGGTAAGGAGAATCCGATTCCATTATCCCAAACTTCCAGTGTGATCGGATTGTCGAACCGAATGGTCAACCTTGCTTCTTTCGCCTGAGAATGCCGCACCACATTATTAAGGGCTTCCTGGGCAATGCGGTAAAGGGCAAGTTCAATTCGTGAGTCAAGTCGTTTTTCGGGACCGGTTCGCTGAAAATGAATTTGAATTCCACTGGCATGTTCAATTTCGCGGGCCAGCATTTCCAACGCCGTCACCAATCCCAAATCTTCAAGGTAAATCGGGCGTAAAGCTTTTGTCAATCTTCGTAGATTTTCAATGGTTTCTTCTGTCAGGTCTTCCAGTTCTTGAAAATATGTTTTGCTTCCCGACTCACGAACCGATTTCCTTGCCAGCTGCATGCGGTGCTTGAGGGCAATCAAAGCCTGAATGGTCTCATCATGAAGTTCTCGAGCCAACCGGCGGCGTTCTTCTTCTTGTGCTGTGGTGATAGCGTTGATATAGTCTCGCAGTCCTTCTTGAGAGGAGTGAACCTTTCGCGCCATCTCCATGAGTTCACGTTGCAACCGCTGAATTTCCACAATCCCTCCAACAGGTTGTTGGAGGGCATTAAAATTTCCTTGACCCAGTAATGTGGCTTGTTTTTCTAATTCTTGTAAAGGCCGTATGACCTGATTGCTTCCAAACCAAAGCGCAGCGGCTGTAACCGCCAGTGGGATCAATAATATCAAGGGGGCAATCAGGGTTAATTCCAGAGTCGGGTTGGTGGCAGCCTTCCAGGCTTCTTCGGACAGATACTGACGCATTACCTGTTGATGCAACGCCAGACTGCCAATGACCACAAGGATCAGAATGAGTGTTATAGGGAGAATAAACCAGAATAACACCCGCAGAGTTGAGGCACTGGTGAACATCGTATCTATTCTTTTCATGAGGAAGCAAATCCATCTTCCATGAAACTGGCCGGTTGAGGAATAAGCCCCAGTGCAATGGCTCGCATGACTGCCTCCGTTCGGCTGTTTACCTGTAATTTGGCAAAAATGTGAGCCAGATGACCCTGCACGGTGCGGTCGCTGATTCCCAGTTGAACGCCAATGGCTTTATTGGTATATCCCTTTGCCGCAAGTCGCAACACATCCAGCTCCCGTTCGGTGAGGGGATCAATCATCCGCTCGCTGCGTTGAAAGAGGGCAGGCAGGAGTTTTCGGGCAATGGTGGGGTCAAGGATAGATTTCCCGTCATTGACATCCCGCACTGCCTGAACCAGTTCCGCCGAATCCGCCGTTTTCAAGATATAGCCGTTTGCTCCAGCCTGGAGAATAGCCATCACATAAGGCTCATCATCGTATGCAGTAAGGATGAGAATACCCACATGCGGATAACGAACTCGCACCCGTTGGGTTACCTCAATGCCGCTTGCTTTGGGCATCTGAATATCCAGAACCGCAACATCAGGTTGATGTTTTTCAATGGAGGCTAAAGCTTCTTCCCCATCGGTTACTTCGTCCACAACCTGAATATCGCGCTCTTTCTCCAATAACTGCCGAATCCCTGCTCGCACAAGACGATGGTCATCGGCGAGGATAACGCGTATTTTGCTCTTCGTGAGTGCTTTTTCCACAACTCATTTTCCTTTGTCTGGATTATAGCCCCCTATCGCGTGTACTGGAATGGTGATTGAGGTTAATTCCTGATGAATATACCAGTAAGGTCTTAAAAATTCGACAATACCCCACGCCGCAAGCAGCCCGCTCAGAAGGCGCATCCATGAGTTGAACGATCCGAATGCATCCCCCGCATAAAACCAGGGCGGCAGGATATTGCCGGTGAGACTGACCAACCACCCATTGGTGGCTCGAAATCCACGTTCAAGACCTGAAAGATCACTGATGAAGTGAGTGACACCATCCAAAACCATGGGCAGTAGAAAAATCAATAATTTTAGATTTGCTCGAGAAGAACGAGGAGGGTGAATCCACCAACGCCACAATGAAAAAAACCAGATAGCCGTGTAAAAAGCGACCATGCGATCGGACCAGGCCACCTTCCACCCCATTTGCGGATTCCCTATAAATTGGCGTAAACTGAGCGGATCACCTGTTGCTTTCCACACCTCTTGAATCTCTGCCAGTGAATACATGGTTTTCTCACCAAAGAGAAAAAACGAACGTTGAGGTAATTGATGGCAGAAAACAGAGTAGAGCAGGTAAATGCCTTTTGCGGCACCTTGCCAGCCGATTTTCATAAAAACAGGGGCCAGAAAAGGGGTTAACACCCATTTTCCATATACAATCAGCAGAATTATCAAAACCAAGCGGGTAGTTCGCTCGCTCATTCTTTTTCGCTTCTCAGCCGCTCAGGGAACCCAATTCGAAATAACACGCACTACCAGATCCGGCTGTTGAGGATCATTTGTTTTCAAGTGAACGGCAAAATCGTGGTAACCTTCCATACCCTCATGCATGAGAAAAACACTGGAAGTAAGGATAGTACTTTCACCGGGTTTGATCACCATCGAACCGATGGTTAACTGAGGCGGTCAACACCCTTCCAAAACTTCGATGTAGGGTGTTTCTTTAAATCTTAGGGGGCCTTCTCCATTATTGGTTACCCTGATTTTAAAAGATATGGGGGTTCCCAATTGAACATCGCCGAAATTGATTTGCGTCTGATCCACACTTATCGCAGGAGGTTTTTCTATGTTGGGGCGAATAAGCCACCAGTACGCAGCAACAGCTAGAAGCAATGCACTTCCAATAATGAGATAAGTGCGTAAAGAGAGGGGCTTTGCTTGCTTCCGTTTCCGTTTGGAGGATGTTTTCATCTGTGTTCCTTTCATTGCAAGGTTATTAAAGAGATATGCGTCTCAGAGTTTGAGCGTTCAATGCTACCACCAGGGTACTCAGTGACATGAGAAACGCTCCCACAGCCGGAGAAAGTGAGATTCCCCACGGTACTAACACTCCAGCCGCTAAAGGCAAAGTAATGATGTTGTAGCCTGCTGCCCACCACAGGTTTTCAACCATTTTACGGTAACTTGCTCTACTCAGGGCAATGATTTTTACCACATCCAGTGGATTGTTTTGGACAAGAATGATGCCCGCCGACTCGATGGCCACATCCGTTCCCCCTCCAATGGCAATGCCGACATCAGCCCGGCTTAAGGCCGGCGCATCGTTAATGCCATCCCCTACCATTGCAACGCGTTTTCCCTGCGCTTGCAATTCGGCGACGATTTGATCTTTATGTTCGGGAAGAATTCCTGCAAAAACACGGTCAATACCGACCTCTTCTCCCACCGCTCTGGCAACGGCAAGGCTATCACCCGTCAGCATGGCCACTTCAATTCCCATTTGATGTAAGTGTTGAACGGCCTCTCGGCTTTGAGGTCGGATTACATCTGCTACTGCATAAGCGGCGATCACCTCCTCATTTGTACAGAGGTACACCACCGTTCGCGCTTTATTTTCTTGCGCCTGAGTAAACTCTTGAAGCGAATTCGAGAGCTCAAGGCGGAGCATTTCTAAGAGACGTGGACCTCCTACGTAGATGGTTTTTTCCTCAACAACCGCTTGAACGCCACGTCCTTTCAGGGCTTCGAAACCTTTCACATCCGGCAAAGAAAGGTTGCGTAGGTGGGCAGCCTGTCGTAAGGCCTGAGCGATCAAATGCTCCGAATCACCTTCTGCGGCTGAGGCAAAAGCAAGGGCACGCTCCTCACTCCAGTCAGCCGTCGTAATAATGGCTGTAACTCCGAATTTCCCTTCGGTTAGTGTGCCTGTCTTATCAAAGACGACAACATTCACATCGCGTGCTATTTCCAGTGCCAGCCGGTTGCGAACCAAAATCCCATTTCGCGCACCCAGGGTTGTCGTAATGGCAATAACGAGAGGGACGGCCAATCCAAGCGCATGAGGGCAGGCAATTACCAACACAGTTACAACGCGCTTAAGGACTTCAACATTAAATCCAATTGCAACAGACCAGATCAATGCCGTGAGAATTGCCACTCCTACAGCAATATAAAACAACCACCCCGCTGCTCGATCTGCCAGCACCTGAGTACGTGATTTGGACTGCTGAGCCTGTTCTACCAATCGCATAATTCCTGCCAGCGCTGTCTGCTCCCCCACAGCAGTAACCCGAACCCTCAAACTGCCTTCTCCATTCAGGGTACCGGCAATTACTTTAGAGCCTTTTTCCTTCTTGACGGGCAGAGATTCCCCAGTGATCATGGCTTCGTTAACGCGAGATTCACCTTCAACCACGACACCATCTGCAGGAATGGTTGAACCGGGACGCACCAGAACCAGATCATCGGTACGCAACGCTGAAACAGGGATTGTTTCTACCTGACCATTGGGCGATAGTCTTTCAGCAGTATCAGGGATCAAGCGGGCCAATTCATTCAATGCGCCGGAAGCCTGCCTCACCGAGCGCATTTCAAGCCAGTGTCCCAATAACATGATGTCAATCAGGGTAACCAGTTCCCAAAAGAACCCTTCGCCAACGGGAAAGAATGTTCCCAACACGCTGTATATAAATGCGGTCGAAATAGCTAGGGAGATGAGCGTCATCATTCCCGGCTGGCGGTTGCGCAATTCCGGCACCGCCATGCGTAAGAAGGGAATCCCACCGTAAATGAAGATGATTATAGAGAAAATCAATGGAACCCATTGGCTACCCGGGAATGCAGGAGCCCGAAATCCAAACCATGACTGGATTTCGTGGCTATACAATAAAACCGGCAGGGTTAAAAGCAGACTTCCCCAAAAACGACGGCGGAACAACTCTTCGTGTCCATGGTGGTCTACCGTGTGACTGCCGGTCGAATGCGTTGGGGAATGCGAAGCGGAAGGCATTCCTCTTTCCGGTTGGAATTCCTTACCAGACTTGTGGTGATGGTGTTCATGCTCTACATGAGAAGTGGTTTTATCCTTTGGAAGGGTATCTTTTCCATAAGATGATAGATGTTCTGGATGATTTTTCATTGCATCGGCATTCTATTCTGAGGAATTATTGTTTCAGGGCTGCTCCACAATACGGGCAGTGAGACCACTCGCTTTGAATGGGTTTTTGGCAGGATGGGCATCGAGACATTTGTGAAGGAGAAGAGGAACGAAGAAGTTGTTGAATAATCATAAATCCTCCCCAAATCAGTACAATCACGAGAACGAGGAAAAAGATCATCATAAATGGCATTGTAAACCATCCCCACGACATCATTCCCCAAGGATGCCAGCCCCATCCATTACACAACACTCCCCGTCCATTCCAAACTCCTATAAAAATGGGAAGGAGCAAGGCTATTAAGATCAGGCCAATGAATATCCATCCAATTCCTTTTATTTTGTTCACGGTATCCTCCGTATCAGAGATTTACTTTTCGTTCAGGATTTCGATTGATGGATGGCAGCAAGTGGGTAACCACAATATGGGCAATTTAGCGCTGCTGAATCAACGAGTTGATAACAGGCCGGGCAATGTTTCTCCCGTAATGAGGTTCCGCAATTTGGGCAAAATTGAAAAGTGGGTTTTACAGGAAACCCGCAATGATGACAGGCTTGTTGTCTTTCCGTGGTCAAGGTGATTTCTTTTTCACTCATTTCTGAATCGGAATCAGAATGAACCCTTTCCGAATGAGCCGAACCATGCGAATGCATGCAACCACACATAATTTCTCACCTTCTCCTAAATGTTTTATGAACTCAACTTCAAATGACTGGTTTTACAATTTTCGGCACCGAAACCGGGGAATTTAAATCGCCTTTTGCGAGCTCTAACCTGATCATGCAGACAAATTCTCCGAATTTACTGGCATCAGACATTGTGTTCTCGATTGCAGAAGTTGTTGGAACAGAGAATTTGTTGAATGAGCAAAAAAAGTTGATGACTGTTGGGGCTGTCATTCGGTTGGGCCACCGAAAAATAGGATCGATTTCCCGTACTGTAAATACTAAGAGTTAGTGGAATGCCCTCCTCGTCAAGCACTAGAAATACCATGATGTGAGATTCACAATTGGAAGGATCAACAGGGGAATGAAAAACATCCGTTGAATTTTTGCAAGATATTTGAAAATCAAAAGTTTGAATTGGATTAACCCCTAATCTTTTCAAGCGCCCTAAAATCATTTCACGCGCTTGATTGGCCGATAGATCTAAACTCAAGAAAGGTGTTAAAAAATTCATTGTGATAACCTGTTCAAAAGTGTAAAACAAGCCAATCGAGTCTCCAAGCGTTAAAACCCCTAGGGGTGGATAGGCATTTTGGCGCGTGTTGTTCCCTTGTTAAAGAACAGGGGAAAAATGAAATGGCATGCTCTTCCTTTCTATGAAAGTGCATGCCATAGACCACGATGAATTCGCTTTCCTCGGCTAATTTTGCAGAATGGATCTATTTTATTTATCGAATCGTCAGAGTGATATCCTCTTTATACTCTAATCCATCCTTTTTAACAGAAACCGTCATCTTCCAGTTTCCGCTCATGCTTAAGTTTGCCTGTATTGCATATTTCCCTCCGCTCTGTTCGGATGCTGAACCACTCATCGTCATTCCCATCATATCCGTATGATCCAGAACAACCTCCACCTGTGCACCTTCAAGAGGTTTGCTCTTCTCATCGGTGAGAAATAACGTAAAGGTGACATCACCTACTTCTGCAGGGTCGGGATTGCTCTCCACTCTGATGTTGACCGGTTTAGAAGTGGTCTGGCTTTCAGCACTATTACCTGAACAGGCAGCCAGCAAAAAGACAAAGCCCGCAAAAAACACAACCAACAAAAACCACTTGCGCATCATTTTTCTCCTTATCCTCTTAAGGTTCTGTGACATTGATGATTAACATCAGCCCCCCTGGTTCAACATTGTCGTTGGTAGTATGGTGCAGTATATGACAGTGCAGCATCCATTGACCCACCTCGGTCGCTTCGAATTCAACGTCATATCGTTCGCCGGGAGCCACACTGACGGTATCTTTGGTCAGTTGAGCGGTTTCAGGGACGGGATGACCATCGGTTGCCACAATTTTGAAGGCCATGCCATGCAGATGCATGGGATGGATGAATTGGCCGATACCAATAAAGCGAAGCCGAACGCGTTGACCTTTTTTGACCTCGATAGTCTCTGTGAAGGGAAAGGCTTTACCATTCAAGGTAAAATAATTTGGTTCCATTCCGCTCATTGGCATAGCGGCATAAGTCCTGCCGTTTTGGACCCGCCACTCCGAGATCATCAGAGTAATATCTAAATCCGGTGGGTTTGCGGGTTCTTTGGGATCAATGATGAAGGGAGCATACAGACCGGCAGATACCTGAACATCTCCTTCGTAATGCGAATGGTACATGAACGTTCCCGCAGGTTTGGCAATGAATTCATAGGTGAAGGTTTCACCCGGTTCAATAGGAGCCTGAGTCATTCCCGGCACACCATCCATTGCATTGGGGACTTCAACCCCATGCCAGTGAATTGTGGTGGGTTCGTCTAATTCGTTTTTGACGATCACCCGCACCTGATCCCCTTCGGTAACTCTGATCATTGGGCCGGGAACGGTACCATTGTAAGTCCAGGCTGTTACAAACACATTGTCCAAAATAGGCCATTGAACGGCTCTGGTGGTCAGTTCGAATATTTTTATGCCGCTTTCCTCGCGGTATTCTAATAACTGTCCACCTTTTTCATCGGAAGCAGGCTGAACGTTGATCCCTCCAATCGGCTGCATCATATGAGCCGCCTCTGGATTGGTTGCCATCATCATGCCGGGTGTGGAAGTGGCAGTGCCGGAGTTACCCTCAATTCCTACATTTTCAGAAGAGAACTTTGAAGTGGAACAGGAAGATAACCCTATGACAAGAAAAACGAGCAAGAGATAATGGTATGTTTTCATGGTAGTACATTTTCCCAAATGAAGATAGTGGCATTATTAGGATAATTATTATCATATAAGTGCAAATTTGTTTATAGGCAATATTGCTTATAAGAGAATGACCAAGACGATCTTTGAGTTAAATTGTGGTTCTAAAGAGAATTTTTATCTGTGACCGCATGAAAAGGAAAACAATTTCTGCAAATACTTATCGAAATGGTTAGAAAGATCCTGAAAAATCGGTTTGAGCGATTTGGACTTATTTAAATTTATTGTGAAAAAACATTTGGGATCTGAGAATAATCACCTTGCGCGCTCTATTCCCTTCTGCTACAATACGGTCAGGAGCGGCCACAAGCCCCCCCGCCTGAAAGAGCGTCAAACCGGCCACAAAGCCCGTTGGACGAATGCGAGAGCATTTGCCAGCGGGCTATTTTGTTATCGGCTGACGGTCAAAGCCGGTTTCGGGTGCAACTCCCGGACAGCTACATTCCACCGGCTGACAAAGCCCGTGGCGGGACTTTTACAATCGAGCGGTTCACCCTCAGCGGTGTCCACTGGGACAAGACCCTTTCGTTCTCCATACCGGCGGGAGAGGGCTGCTCTCTTCCTCCGGCGTGGGGAACGAAAGGAGGTGAGCCAGATGTGAACCTGACCGAAGTGATACCCCTGCTGATCGTCCTGGCCGTGCTGCTGATTGCTTACGACCTTTCCCACAAGTATCTGCTATTTCGGCTGATACAGAAGGCGAAAGACCAAGACGAGCGAGAAGCGTTACTGGCAATCCTGACGAACCGCAGGCGGTAAGTCCCCCCGGAGAGCGGCCACAAGCCCCTCTCCAAATTCACCACTCCGCAGAGTGCTGGGTGCGGGTGCAAGTCCCGCAGGAGTGACCTGCCCGCAAGGGCAACGAACTTTACCAAAGCAAGCCAAACCGCCCTCGCAGCAGCGCCGGTGCAAATCCGGCAGGGCGGTCACGGCGGTGAGCAGAATAAACAGGCGTCCCTCGACAAGGGATGTGTACGGCAAAGCGGAAGCCGTACAGACACAATTCCGGCTCTGCCCCGCCGGACGCCAAACCTGTCCGAAAGGAGGTGAGTGCCTGCAAGACCCCAACCTGGTCTAGGGGGAGCGGGCGCAAACTCCGGCAAGTCCGGGAACGGGTTGCGGCGTCCAATCCCCCGTCAGGCAGGGCTACCCGCCCTGCCTGCCATGCAAAACTCCCGCCCGGGCGGATAAACCCGGAACTGCACCTTAACAACCAACATAAGTTTTTGGAAAAGTGATTTTCCGCCGTCTTAATCATCTTTCTAAAAGACGGGGGAAGGTCACCAAACCTTCTCGGCGCGGTGCCGCTTTCCCGGTTAAAACTACGGCTGGGGGCGGCTTGCCATCGTCCCTCAGCCATCGTCAGGAGGTGTGCGATGGCAAAAAACCGCGATTGGCAGGAACGAGGCGTTCGTATTGGCAGCCGCATATTTGATGAGACCGAATCGGCGGCTCTGGTAAGAGAGGTGCGTAAACGGGTCAAAGACCCAGACGTGATTGCCGAAATTGAGGACTTCCTCGATGGAAAGCGGAAAACCCTCTCTGCTCGTAGTCGCGATGTTCTCTATGTGGTGGCTGTCAGTGTCGTTATGATGTCTCGCAAATAACCTGCCACAAGAGGGGCGTTAACCGCGCCCCTCTACCATAAGCCAGTTGCTTTCCGCTTCAAGATTTGGAGTATCCAGAATTGGGCCGAAAAGGCGTTGAATGTTGTCGTAGTGGACTTCAAGACGGCTCTCCGAAGCGCCAGCGGCAAGTACAACCACTCCAAACAGATTTTCTGCTCCACCGTCAGGGGAGAGGAGTTCAGCAAGATGATCGCCGAGTCGGGGCAGGGCTTTTTGTTCGATGGTGAGTAGTGGCAAGCCGCCGACAACGAAATCGAATCTTCCGTCCTGACGCGGCATGAGCCGAGCGCGAAGTTTGCCCCATTCATCGGTAAAAAGCCGCTCGATGCCCAATTCGATGATAGTAGTGGCATTCTTTCCTGTATGTTCAACAAGCCAGTGTAACCGCCGGAGAGATGAAGCGGAAAGGCGAAAATCTTTGCGAGTTTTGTTCATCGAACCCTCGTAAGCGTGTGTGTTATGTACACACACATAATAGTCAACCTTGAACGAATTGTCAAGGAACAAATGCAGGGAACTTGAAGTGCAGCTTTTGCACTTGCACCTTAACAAGGTTATATCGCTCGCCTTTCTCTTTCGGGCTGCCGCGCCAGCCCACTGACTCATACCCACATGGGTCGGTGGTGCGGCACTGACCCGAAAGGAGAACAGCCATGACAACGATTACCCTTTGGGAACCCGAAGAACGCCCCGCCTATATTTTGTATTATGGCGGTGTCGAGGTTGTCGGCCCGACTCTGGCGGCGGATGAAGTCGTTTGCGATATGTGTCTGAGCGACTTACCCCTGCGTCCCGTCCCCGTGGTGGATGGAGACGCCTTGTGTCTGGAATGCCTCACGAAGGTAGTCCCGGACTGGCAGAGCCAGGTCACTCCCTTGTTGGAGTTGATATGGCGGACGCAGATTTCCGAATTTCAGGCGAGCGAGTAACACCTGGCAGGGCTGCCCAGCCCTGCCCATCTGAAAACCCCACCTGACGAGGATACCCGGTGCAACTCCGGGCAGGTGATTTCCCCGCAAGGGGCAGCACATTAACAGGTGAAAACGGTCAATCAAGCAGGGCGAAGGGACAGGGACTGGTAAAGCCTTCCGCCTGGACGGTCTCCCTCTGCCGCTGACGGACAATCGTGAGCGGTGGAGCGAGGCCGTTCAGGTACTCCCCTGACGCAGCAGGGCAACACACTCGTTTGCCCCCGGCTGCGGACGGGGGCACAAAAGGAGGTTTATACCATGTCTCAATTCGATTTCTCTCAAATCCTGGATGCGCTTCAGGAACCGTTCCCCTCGAATGAGGTGGAGTTCAAGCCCGGCGCGACCAACCGCGAGAAGACAAAAGCCCTGGCACTGGCCTATGTGGACAGCCGTCCCTACATCCAGCGGCTCAACCTGGTATGTCCTGACTGGCAGGATGAGTATCAGGTGATGATGCAGCCGGATCGGGTGGTGGTGCTGTGCCGCTTGACCATTGCCGGGGTGACCCGCACAGGAGATGGCGAATGCCTGATCGCGGGCGAGGAAGGCGAGCGGACAGAACCCAATGCGGTTACGACCGCTTCGGCACAGGCGTTCAAGCGGGCGTGCGTGAAGTTCGGGCTGGGAGCGTACCTGTACGCCCTGCCGCAGGTCTGGTGTGACTACGACGCCCAGAAGCGCAAGATCGTCAACCCGCCCAAATTACCCGATTGGGCAATTCCATCCGGGGAAAAAGTTGGTCGCCGCTTTGAAGCCGCTGCGGAGCGCGAGGCTGCCGAGAAAGGCATCCGCGGAGCGGAGGATGCCATCCGCGAATTATTCGGTGACGATCCAAACGAACCGCCCAAGCCCGCCAAGCCCGCGGCCAAGCCTGCTCCCGCCGCAGAAGCGGCAGGGGAAGGCGAACTGGCCGACCCCGGGCAGACGGTCATCCATTTCGGCAAGCAGAAAGACAAGACGCTTGCCGAGGTGTGGCAGTCCGGCCCGGTGGGTCAGGGCTGGGTGCGCTGGTGCGCCAACACGGACGGAAAGGGCTTCGATACCAAGAACGACCCCAAGAACGTCCACTTGCAGCGCATGGCGCGCGCCTTCCTCGCACTGCAAGCCGCCTACGCGGGCTAGCCGATTGACCGTTACCTGCACCCCCTGCGGGATGAGCCGGGCTTACCCAGTCCGGCTCTAACCGTCAACTCCCGCCCGTCGGAGCGATACATCCGGCAGTGAACCTTAACTTGGTTACATACGCCTGCAAAATGCTGCGCCTTTCTTTTCCCATCCAACCCGCCCGCACGGGGAATCACCACATTCCCCGGAGCGGTGCGGGACGCGCCGGGGGAAGGAGGATTGCTATGGTATCCATCACACCGGGCAACGTTGTTGCCAGCCTCACCGTCACGGAGGAGGACATCTTCTACGCATTGGCTTATCGGCGGGAGAAACCCAAAGACTGGCGGAACTTCATCGAGTATCTGTCCGACCATCTGGCAGATGCGCTCGACCAGCATGTGTACGATGAAATTCGCTACCTGACCGATGCGTACCTGCACCGGCAGGAAGAATGCCCTCACCGGCGCACCACCGCCGTAACCACCGGCGGGTTTCACTATTCTGCCGGGGAGGTATGGGACGACCTGAAAGAGGAAGTCCACTGCCTCGACTGCGGTGCGGTGCTGACTGACGAAGAAGAACCCGCTCACGAGGAAACGCCATGAGACCGGAACTGGGAGAAATCGTCAGGATTGGCAAAAGCACCTTTGTCATCACGATGGTGAGTGACCTGAGTGATGAGCGCTGGGTGGTGTGGATGAGGCTCTTGGGACGGGGCAGGCGGTTATACACGACCCACGCCTGGCGTTCTGCCGGTGGTGTGATTGTGTACGGACAGCCGATTTCCGTCATCAAGACAACGATTGTCTGACCTTCCAAACCCCCGCTGCACCGGGGAGACTAACACTCTCCCGGTGTGGTGCGGCGCACCGGGAAAAGGAGGACAACTGCCATGTCGAAAACCAGCGATGCTTTGTTGGATGATCCCCAGAACGCACGGGCCTACCGGGCGATGATGGGGCTGATTCAGAAGCAGATAACCATCATCGTCTTTATCCAGGGCAAGGCCTGGGTGGTCAATTCCACCATGTCGGGCAAACTCCATGAATACATGGTCACCAGAAACGGCACATGGGCTTGCACCTGCCTGGACTTCACCAAACGGCAGAAACCCTGCAAGCACATTGCCGCAGTGAAACTGCTGACGGAGCAAAGCGTGTAGCAGGCGGCGTAACACAAAAGCCGGGCTTACAAGAGCCCGGCCCTCTCACCCTGCGTAGTGTCTTGGGGCGGTGCAACTCCGCCCAGGGTGACCTCGGCAGGTGTCATGCCTCCGTAGTTCAAGGGATAGAACAACACCCTCACGAAGTGTGAATGCGGGTTCGAATCCCGCCGGGGGCGCCCACTTGCCGAAAAAGCAGGCTTACCCAGCCTGCTTTTTTTGTGGAAGGGATTGAAATTTTCAAGGATAGCGTGTATGATGAATTTACTTCGTGAGGGTATCCGTGAACTACGGAACACAAGAGAGGGCAGAAAAGCCCTCTCTTGCCGTTAAGCTGGACTGTCCGGTTTTTTTGATTTAGTCTCCCGCTGGAATTAGCATTGGCATCTGGTCCCACGTTTGCCCGTCTAATAATCGTCCTGACTTTTTCTTGTTAGTTCCGCCCCATTGTTTGAAGAAGAAAGGCACTCGACTTGCGAGGCATTGGTCACGAATTTCACGTACCCATTCAGCCTGAATCGGACGGGCATTGGGCCCGGATTCGCCGCCGACAATAACCCAGTTGATCCCTTCCAGATTCAAGGCCGAAATTGGGCCTAATAAGGGTTCTAAAGAGAGAAACTTGATTTTTGCATGAGTTTTTCTCAAACAATCAATACGGAAGGTGTAATTCTGGTTTTCAACACTAACACCCATCCAGACATTTTCAGGCCATTCAAGGGCCGGATCAAGTTCAAGCAGTCGCTCGGCGCGTTTGGTAAGAATTTGAAAAGTGTGCCAGTGGGCACGCGCCATCACATCAAAGATACTTTGTATAAACTCAAACGGCACATTTTCATGAAACAAATCGCTCATTGAATTCACGAAAATCATTTGTGGCTTCTGCCATGAAAGCGGTTCATTAAGTACCTCAGGGTGTAAGGTGAGCCTGAATCCATTCTGATATTTCGGTTGACCCATCGCTTTTAGCCGTTTTGCCATACGTTCCGCATAGCAGTGTTTGCATCCCGGGCTAACCTTATTACAGCCTGTCAGCGGATTCCAGGTGGATTCAGTCCATTCGATAGATGATTTGCTCATGGCAATACCTTACAAGATTTATTGATTCTCCAAATCATTATAGCACACAAGTTCTATATTATAATAACTTCATTTGACCATTTGCCATTTTTCTCGTTACATCTTTCCAAAACTTATTTCCGAGATCCGATTTGCATGCGAAAAGCAAGCGATACAGGGGAGCATCTTTTGAGTTTCTAATTAAGGGCTCATCCAATGGATCTTTTACCTGATAACCAAAAGCCGCTAATCTGTTTTTATAATGGTCAAGAAGCATTCGGTGCAAAGATTTACCGGCAGATCGATTTTGGTAGTAAATGGCGCGCCATTGGGTATCACCAAAAAAATTATCAATAGGTGTTGGGGGTGGCAGTTTGATTTCTCTTGGAGCTTCTCTGCTAATGCCCATTTGTGGATAGTAAATGATCATATCTGTACGCAACGATGCAAGACATTTAACCGTGTGCCAGTACAGTTCCATGCCGTATGGGTCAAGAAATGCGAGATTAAGTGATGACCAAGCATTGGGGATATAAGTCCGGTCTTCCTTTTCAATAATACGGACAATCTGTTCGACAGCTATATTTGCGTCCTCCTGATAGAAGGAAATTTTGTCATATTCCGGCGATGATAGACATCGCTTTTTCAGCACCTTAATGTTTTCTGGATCAATATCAGAAAAAAAGTATTTGTCAAAAGGTTTATCTTGACTTATTGCAATGAGCGGTGAACCTTTTAAGATTTTTCCATTTGATAATCTGTTTTTGCCCGGCCCACTAAACAGATCTATGTAATTAATAGAACGCCAAGGTTTTTCCCGCATAGATACGATGAAGCGATGAAGGTACTGGGATAAAAAATACAGCTTGTTTTCTACCCATTCTCCGGCTTCACGGATCATCAATCCATCATCATCCGATTCTAGAAATTGTTTGTCCATATTTGCTCTAATGTGTATTCATATCAATGATTGTCTCATCCCCAGCAATGTTGCGGGTTTTCATCCGCAAGGGTTTTTGAGTTGAAGTGATTGTCCCATCCCAAAACTCTTTCGTCTTTGTACCATTGCGGATGACGTAGCCTTTTTTGTCTATTTTGATTTCACTGTCGCTGTGCCATACACCTTCCGCAGCGGTGCAATCCAGACTGATTAATTCGATCAGTTCCAGTCCGTTTTCGCTGATTTCAATCGGGGAGAAATTGACTGGGGCGGTCTCTTCGCCGTTTTCCGCTTCTTCCAGCGTGATTTGACGGGCTTTCTTTTTGCCCGTGTTGAGGCGCAGTTTTTGGTTATGAGCGTCAATCTTCTGGGCAATCCGATCCGAGTAAAAACGGGTAATCTCCACGCACCATCCGTCTTCGGTATTGGTCAGGGTGTATTCCACCTCATCGTTCAACACAATTTCGTGCAGTACCTCTTTCAGGTCGCGCAGTTCCACCTCTACCAGTGGATTGCCGTACTCGCGGATGAATTCTTGGGCTTCTTTTTCGTCTTCAATATCAACGTAATACACAATGACTTTTTTGATTCCATCGGGCAAGTTAGGGATTTGCTCATTGATGATACGGTTCAGCTGAGGCAGGTCGAGTAGTTTGGCGCGGTGGTCAAGTAGGTTGGGTAGATAAACGGGAGTCAGGCCATCCTTGCTGTGCTGAATTGCGCCTGCCCAAAAGTCATTCAGCCCGATTGACCTTACCCAAGCTGGGGATGAGCGAGGCGAGTTTTTCCATCGTTTGGGCCGGGTTGCGGAAGAGCGCCACGCCATCGCGCACTTCGAGGATGTCAAAGGACGCCCCGGCGGCGATGAGGCGGTCGCGGGTGGTCTGGATACTGTTGATGCCCACGTCCACGTGGATGAAGCGGCGTCCTAAATCATGGGCAACTTTGGCTGTGACCCCGCTGCCGCCAAAGAAGTCGGCTACGATCATGCCGGGGTTGCTTGAGGCCCTTAAGATTCTTTCAAGTAATGCCTCCGCTTTTTGAGTAGAATAGCCTAAGTCTTCACTATGCGCCTTACCAATATCAGGAATATCAGTCCCACCAGTCCTCGGGAATCTTCCCTTTAGAGTCTAATTCCTCAAGTTCTTTTTCGCTAGCCTTTCCTGTTAAGGCTGTTTTCCCACCTGATTTCAGACTCTTCTTGAAAGGAATACGTACCTCATCTCCATTGAAACAATAATTATCATTATCCATTATATAAAGAAGTATCATATCGTGTTTTCTTGGAAAATTTCGTTTTTGATTTGTTGGTCCAGTGTAGCAGTAAGCAATTTCATTCAAAAAATTATCTTCCCCAAAAATCTCATCCATCAGCACCTTTACATAATGCCCAATATGCCAATCCAAATGAACATAAATGCTGGCGGTAGGGCTCATCACGCTCTTGATCGCCATCAGGTTCTCGTACATCCAGTTCAGGTAGGCTTCCTTTGTCCAGATGTCGCCGTACATGGTTTCTTCAAAGGCTTGCAGTTCTTCGTCATCCAGTTCCTGCTCGGCCTGTTCGATGGCTTGCACTACCTTCGGGTTACGGCGCAGGTAAATCTTCTTGGCGTAGTTGGCGCCGCTGGCAAAAGGCGGGTCAATGTACACCAGATCCACCTGAATCCCTTTGTCTTTCAGGTAGGCGCAGGCGGCAAGACATTCGCCGCGAATCACCAGATTGCCGTGGGGGTTATCGCCTACCTGTTCGACTTTATCTACTTCATAAAGCGGCATGCCGCGCAAAAGGCGCTGGACTGGTTTATCGTTATCACGGTAAGTTAGGGCGCGGCGGGTGCGGGTAAAGTTGTTGAGCAGAGCCTGTCCTTCAATCGGTTCGGGGTAGAAGGGGATGTATCGAATGGGCATAGAATCTCCTCGTGGAAGTCTAATTGATAGGGGTTATTATTCAAAAAAAGTATTGATTTTCTCGGCAAGTTGGGCGAGGCGGACATTGGGCGGGTCAGATTCGCGGATGTAGAGAAAATCAAACCGTTCGTAACCAAACCTGTCGCGGTTCAGACGTAGGAAGTCGCTCTGAACATACTGACGGCGGGTGTTGAAGGATTGCTCATAACCTGTACCCTTGGTTTCCACAATCAGCACGCGATGCGGATCACCGTTTGCGTTGCGCTGTAAAATCAGGAAGTCAGGCGTGTATTCACCCAATCGTTTCCAGAAATTGCCCTTTTTCTGATAGCACTGGATGACAAATTCGGTCAGTCCGCGTTCACCGTTGTAATACAGTTCCAGATTTTTCTGCTGAAAGTCTTTCAATTGCAGGCAGGCTTCCAGAAAGCTCTTCTCTAGGTCGCTTTGGGAAAAACTGTACGGAATGTAGTGCAGTGTACGTTCTTTCCAGCGGACGGCTAGAGTAATCTCCGGCACGGTGACATTGACAGCAATCGGCAGGTTCAGGCTGGCATGCTGCTGGCGGATGCTTTCGGCGAGTTGCTGAATGTCCTTTTCTAGTTGTTCGCCGGTCTTCCCCTGCTCATCTGCGCTCAGGATGGTTTGCGTATCCGCTTCAGATGGGTAAATGTTCTTCTCGCTCACGGGGGTCAGTTTGGAAGCCAGTAATAGATGGGCATTTTCTTTGATAACTTCCTCATTGGTTTGCAGTTGGCGGCGGGAGAAGAAAGCAGCGCGGACTCTGGCGCGGATTTGTTCCTGGTCATAGAGTTCATTCAGGGCGCGTCCATCGTCCTGCGGCAGGGTGATTTTTTCAAAAATTTGCGTCAGGATGGCCGCATGGGCTTTCAGGTCGCGGAAAGTCACGCTGCCAAAACCTTCACGGACGATCAGGTTCAGCCAACTGGTCAAAGCGCAGCCGCTCACCTGCGATGTCCGACACCACTTCGGTTTGGTGGAAGGTTAGCGCGGCAGCCTGAGTACCGTTCAGCGTCCCGCTCTGGGTTTGTCCATAGCGGCGGTAATCGTTCAGGTTGTTGAATAGGTCAGTCAGACGGTCGGCGGGGGCAGGGCTACTTTCGATTTCGATTGCACCATAGTCAATCCGCAGCTGGTAAAAGTCCACCGGCGGTAATTTGAGATATTCAACGCGCGAAATGCGGTCAATATCCTTTCCGGCGGGGGTTTTCGTGATCGCATTAATTTCCTGGATACTGGTGCGCTGCTCGGCTTTAAGTTGCTTTTGCAGCGTGGTGGCGTTGTCTTTATTCAGCCAGATCAGCGCAGTTTCCACTGCGTTTTTCTCTACCTGGCGCAGGCATCGGCAAGCGATTTGCAAGACCATGTTGGTCGGGCTATCGCCCCTCTGAGCGAGAATCACGCCGGTCAGAGAGCGGCAGTCCCAGCCTTCCTTACCCACCTGGACCAGCAAAACAATCCGCTTTTTGGATGTGGGTGTATCAAGCGTGGCAAATTCCAGCGCGGCTTCCTGCGGAACCTTGTACTGCTTGTTACCGCGATGGAATTTCAGGATGTCCTCTTCAGGAATACCGAGTTCGTTTCGCAAGAAAGGGTAGATTTCTTCTTCCAGCCGTTCAATTGTGCCACAATAGATGGCAAGTTTAGCAATCGTTCCATCAGGATAGGTTTTCTGACCGTATTTCTGATAAAACTCCAAAACCCCCTGCCGGATGATCTCATGGGGTGGCAAACCTTCGGCAGTTTTGATTTCCGGTTTCTTGAGGAAACGCCGGATGGCTTTGATAAGGGGGTAATAATAGACTGTGTTGGTAATCTGGTTGAATTGCAATTCCACGCCGGGGGCAGCGGAAATTTTCTCCGCTCCTTCGAGGTAGGGTGTGCCGGAATAACCCAAAACGTTCACCACACCGCCGTTTTTGCTCCAAGCGGTTACCACCTGGCGCAGTTTTATCTCATCATCGGTGGCGTGATGGACTTCATCAATGTGAATGCCCACGCGCGGCACCTTGCCGAGTAGATGACGCAGCTCATTGGCGGCGCGATCTTTTTCATCATCCGTTTTTTCGATCAGCGCAAATTGGGCATCCAGGTCAAGGCGGTCTAAAATCACCTTCTCGGCGTTCACCAGAAAGACCAGCCCCATTGGTTCTGGCTGGCTGATCAGCAGGTTGACCTTTTGAGCGTTCGGGTTACGGACACGGTTGCTTTTGTTGGCCGTTTTTGGGGCATCCAGGACTTCAAATTGCAGCATTCGGCGGATGCTGCTGGCTGTGGGTTCAGGCAGTACCCAGGTGGGATCAAAACGTTCAATGGTTTTCAGGCTGGGGGCGATGGACGATTTCAACCCAGATGGAATCAGGACGAGGAAGTTGTGAGCAAAGCGGGGGTCTTGCGGATTTTGGTTAGCAAAGTACAAATCCAGGTAAATCAGCGCAGCAATGAGGAAAGTTTTGCCTGCACCCATTGGCAGACTTAAGAGGTAATCGGGATAGGTGACGTTGTAGAAAATTTTGCTAATGATGTCGGTGTATGCAATAGATGCGGGAGAGTCTGCGATGGCTTTTTGCAGTTGGGGTAGAAGCGGGTTGCCCTTGTCATCGGGCAGGCGGGAGAATTGATAAAGTGACCAGGCGGCGGGGTTAGCGTAGAGGGTATCGCGTAAATCTTGGCTGATGTGCAGTTTTTCCAGCCCTTGGGGCGGGTCAAAAAAGAAACCTTCTGCAAACAGTTCCGCCATAGGCTTGTTTCCGCCAGCGAATTTGAGGAACAGGTAAGTTTCGATGGCTTCAATCTGGGCATCACGCAATTGCCCTCTCTGGCGCATGAAATCAACCATGCCTTTCACGGGGCAATCCGGTGAGTTAATCCATTGGTTTTTTCTTGCTTCGATGAGGGTATAAATCATAGTCTTTCATTTGCTCCGAATGGCTAATTTACAGTTCGCTGGTATTTTGGTGATTCGATGGTAGCATCAAAATTCAACCAATGTTCGGAAAATTCGAGAGAGGGTGCCTTTGGATTGGTAGCAATCCAAGCTTAAAGTTCTATCGAATTTAGACTTAAGTTCCTTATCCATATCAAGATATATTAGATCTTGTGTAAGGTGAACCTTCCATTCCAGCTGCATTCCACATCGTATCTATAAGTGGCTTCAAAAGAGCGGGAAGGTTCTGGTAATCATCAGGATAGCTTTCCAGATAGAGTTCAGGGAGCAATATAGGATCACGGTCAAATTCATGTGTAAAATCTATATAATCTAATTGAGGAATGTTTGAATTTAGTAAGGGAAGACCTTTTACACCAATCAGAGAAAGAAAAACAAAGAGTGGTGCTTCAAAATTACACTCGTTTAAGAATTGCAATGCACTCTTAACCGTCAAAATAATCTCCCTTTCTAAATCCCTTGAGTTCACGAAAAATCTATCTTTCACTTGTCTGACAAAATTGGTCAGAGTGATTTCAAGGTAGCCACCCTTGAAGAATTGGTAATATCGTTCAAACACCCCCTCGTTTCCTGGAAGGTAACGCACATAGCCGTCTAAATTGTATCGAAATGTGGTTGTGGGTTGTAGCCATTTATTTGAAATATCTCGATATTCCCTAATGTCATAAGGGAGTTTGGTAAAAAAAGATGGATAAGGAATTACATGAATAACATATCTTGGTCCGTCCACAAGCTTGACGGGCGTTTGATCTGCAGCGATGCGTGCAACACGATCCAATCTGAAATTATGGATCTTCTTTTCAATGGTTTCTGAAAGTAAAAAAGATTGACGTAATTCCTGAACATCCATTTGATACTTGCCTGCTGAATTCCTTGCATAAAAACGGGAGAGATTACGAAATGTCACCATATGAGGGAGCAGAAAACTTTGGGGTATGTAAATTACAAAAACATAATGCTGATTTTCTAACCGTATTGCAGAAATAGAAATCATTGGAATACGGGGTTCGATTCCGTTTCTAATCATATCTTCAAGGCGTAATTTTTCAGCATCTGGATCATCCACCTCAATTCCAGACAACTCTTTTGGATAACCGTTTTCTTCGTCTATTCCAAAAATAAGAAATCCACCTTGAGTATTAGCAAAAGATGAAACATCCGCAAGAAATTCTTTTTTACTTTCTTCTGTAGAGTTAGGAAGCGTACTTTTGTATTCAATGCGTTTTCCTTCAGACACTTGGTTAGTGATGAGATCAACAAGATCGCCTTCTGTTAGATTACCTGCTGGTTTAGAAAATAGAGACACCTTGCCATCCTCCCAAGCTCAAGTGGCTTGCCCGCGCATTGCGATTGACTTGCGCGGGCGGCAAAAGTTTGCTATGCTTGTTTTTGCCGCAACGCGCCTTCACCGCGTTGCCGTCTCAGCCTCACCGATGCCACGGTGAGGCTGATTTATGTCTGGCTTAAATATATCTGTTTTTTAGCAGAACATCAACCAAAACCAAACACTAATTTGACTCGCAGCCTATGCCATCGTTGTTGCTGTCAAAGTGGTGTTATTATGGAAATGGAGTGGTGGCTGATATTGGACTAACTTGCGGGCGGTGAAAAAATTTGCTAGGATGATTTGAAACTATTCTAGAAGCCCCCACGCCTGCATCACGGCCTCACTGTGGAATAACGGTGGGGCTGGTTTGTTTTCGGTGAATAGTATAGCAAAAAATTTTAATTTTCAGAACCGTTTTGAGGTGGCAGAATCATAAAACCAAAAAATTACCACCTACTAACGGAGGATACCATGTTGTTTAGCACCGCAGTCAAACAGTTTATCGAGGAACGGATTGCTATGCGGTACTCACCGCATACCATCCGGGATTATGGGGTAACTTACAAAAAGTTCCTTGCTCATGTCGGAGATGTGGATATCGGGGTCGTCACTAAACAGCACATCATTCAGTTTATGGCTTCTCAATCGAAGATTTCGGCGAAGACCTTGCGAAACTATCATGCCGATTTGTCGGCATTGTGGCAGTGGGCTATTCAGCAAGGGATATGCAATGAGAACCCGGTTCGCCAGATCAAAGCACCGGTAGCAGAAAAGAAAACGATTATTCCGTTATCAAAGACAGAAATTTACGCATTGTTGGAATGTGCTGCACAATCTCGTTATCCTCAGCGAAATCGAGCAATAATTCTCGTTCTAGTTGATACAGGAATGAGATCAACCGAATTGTGTAACCTGTTGATAAACGATTTGAATTGGGTTACGGGACACGTAAGAGTTGTTGGAAAAGGGAAAAAAGAACGCTTGGTTCCGATATCCATTGAAACGATTGGAGTGGTTGAAAATTATCTATCCGTTAGGAAAAATACCGCTCAATCTGCACCTCTGTTCGCATTGAGGAGCGAAAAGCCGCTGGATCGATATAAGTTGAGAAAAATTCTTGCAGATTTGGGTGAAAGGAGCAAGGTTAGTCACGTCTTCCCTCACCGTTTCAGACACACCTTTGCGATTCAATTTCTGAGGAATGGGGGAAATATTTATTCGCTTCAGAAAATTTTAGGCCATTCCACGCTGGATATGGTCAAAAGGTATCTGGCAATTGCTCAAAACGATATTGATCATGACCATTCCATAGCCTCGCCGGTTCGGTGTTGGAATCTGGTTTAGTTTTTTTTTGGTTACGACCGCCGATCTCACGGTTCGGGTCCGTGAGGTCGGCGGTTCAAATCCGCCCGCCCCGACAGGTGAGGTAAGAGGATGAACCCGACATCCTCGTTTTTATTTTAGTCGGCGGTTCTCCCATCGAGGGATGATAAAATCCGCCCGCCCCGACAGGTGAGGTAAGAGGATGAACCCGACATCCTCGTGTTAATTTGGGTCAGTGGCTGTCCCTCTATTCCTTTCATGGAAGGGGTTTGGAATGTGAAAACGACTGTGCGTTTTCCTGAAAAACCATGTAAGGGAAAAACGAGTTAAGTTTGCGGTGGTTGTTGAAAGCGATAAGGAATCACGAAGAAGCCAAACAGTGGTTCACCGGTAGATTGGGTGAGGACAGGGGGTGGAGCATTTTTGCCTGTAAAAAATTGGATATTGGGGTTGAGCTGCGGGTGATTGGGGTCATACAGGTGTATTGAAATTTGTTCAATAGCGGGATCGAATTCATAACCAATGGCAAGCACCTGATGGTTTTGGGTAGGGCTTTGCATGCCACGCACGCGTACCAAACCTAATACGGCTGGTTCTCCTTTTTGAAGCAGGCGGCGCAATTTGGGCAACTCATAACGTTTGATGCGGGTAATGATTTGGGTTTCGTCAATGATCATCCATTCCATAAATTTAAGTACGGTAAAAATTTTCAGGCTGTCTAACTGGCGATCACAAAGAAACCCAAATAAACGGGGATCAACTTCTTGAGGTGTTTGAAATGGAGGAGGGAATTGGTTTGCATGAAAATAATCCAGTGCTGCAAAACACATTCCGCCACACAAACCAAAAGTGATTTCATTAAGATTGATTGTTCCAGCATAAGGAAGATTCATGAAAACCGGAAATTGAAGCTGAAAGGAATTGATAAAACGAAAATGATGCTGGAATGAAAAACTACTTGAAAAATTTTCCATCTTTGTTAACCAATTCGAAAAGGGCTTTCTTTTTGCCTTGAAAATTGGGGTGTTGGCCTTATTGTAAGAAAATTTACAATTAAAGTAAAGAACTTAAAGCCTTATTATTTTTTGCATCACTTGTTTTTCCCAAATGGGGTGAAAAAGAAAATCATCCTTTATCCACTGGATTGTTAGGTAGTAAAATCAATATTAAGAATTTTCATCAAATTTACCAGCCATTGGAGGAAAAAATGAGGCGCGCTCATTATTTGGGGATATTAATTTTAATCATAAGCCTGTTAGTGGCGTGTGCACCGGCCAGTCAACCAACTTCGGCACCGACCAACCCGCCGGTGGAGCTACCCACTGCTGCTCCGCAGGCCACACCCACCCAACAAGTGGATGTACTTAGCCTGTTACGCAGTGCTACCATTCGCATTGTGGCCGAAGGTAGTTTTGTGGACCCCGAGTTTGGGAGTGTTTATAACGTAGCGGGACAGGGTTCTGGTTTTATTATTGATCCTTCCGGAATTGCAGTGACCAATAATCATGTTGTTACTGGAGCAGCCCTGTTAAGAGTATATATAGAAGGTGATACTCGCCCGCGCAACGCACGGATTTTAGGCGTTTCGGAGTGTTGGGACCTTGCAGTGATTGATATAGAAGGTGAAGATTTCCCGTTCTTGAATTTCTACGAGGGCGAAATTATTCCGGGTTTAGAAGTCTATGCGGCTGGTTTTCCTGTCTTTGGTAACACGGAATACACTTTAACGAAGGGGATTGTGTCCAAAGCCAATGCGGATGGAGAAACAAGTTGGGCCTCTGTCCCGGCGGTGATTGAGCATGATGCCCGTATTCGCGGTGGCAATTCCGGGGGGCCGCTGGTCAATATGAATGCTGAGATCGTCGGAATCAATTACGCGGGCAATGATCAACTGGATCAAAATTTTGCCATCCGGGCAAAAGAAGCGCGCCAGGTGATTGAAACTTTGCGATCCGGACAGGATTTCGAGTCGATCGGTATCAATGGTCAGGCAGTTGTATCAGAAGATGGCAGCCTTTCGGGTATTTGGGTGTCCTCGGTGAAGTCTGGTTCACCTGCCGGTAAAACAGGTATCCAGGCCGGCGACATCATTACCATGATGGAGAATCTGGTCTTGGCCACCGATGGAACAATGAGTGATTATTGCAGTATTTTGAGAACTCGCAGTGCCAGCGATGTCCTGTCGGTTGAGGTTTTGCGATTTTCCACTCAGGAGTTCCTGAGAGGTGAGTTGAACGGAAAAGTGCTGGAAACCAGTTATTCCTTTGCTCAGCAATTAGAAGAGGATGTTTCTGGCGGAAGTGGACAGGCCTATGGCGATTATGTGCTGGTGCAGGATGATTATGGGGCTATTCAAGTGGCTATACCTTCTACATGGACACAGGTGGATGGCTCTCCGTGGGTTTCAGATGGTGAAGTGATTGGTTCTGCGATCAGCGCTGCAGCGGATTTAGACCGCTTCAATAACGCATTTGATGAACCCGGCATTTTCTTTGGAGTGTCTGACGAGGTAGCAAAACTGGCCGGTTATATTCAATTGTTGGATTATTACAAGTCCATATTCCAATCTTCCTGCAAATGGGAGTATCGCGAAAATTACGAAGATAATGCTTTTGAAGGCTCCTTTGATGTCTACAAAAACTGTGACGGTGCGGGCAACCTGTTTGTTGTGTTAACCGCCCGTCCCAAGGTGAATAAAACCTCTTTGCTGGTATCCGTGTTGTTCAATGCCATGACGGATGCCGACCTTCAAGCCTTTGATCAGGTATTGGATACATTTGATGTCATTGGGAGTTTGCCTTAGAAACCGGCTTGAATTTCTTAAGCTATATGGGGCTGGATGGGTTTCAGCCCCATTTTTATTGGTAGAATCGGGTTGGTGTATTTTGAGTTTTACAAAAGGAGTCAGACGATGTATCGAAAAACGTGGAGTATTTTAATTGGCAGCATGGCCTTGTTGCTGGCTTCCATTGCATGCAACCTGAGTTTTCGGGAGGGCAAGTTATCCATCCCGATTACTTTGAAAGAAGATACCATCAAACAAATTATCACGGCCGCTCAATCGGCAGCCGCTTCGCAGGGGGAAAAACTGCCGCTCATTGAGGTCGAAGATATTGAATTCATTGAACCTGATCGGATCATTGCAAAGGGACAGTATCAGGTACTGGGAGGTCAGCGGCTGAACGGGCAGGTTGAATTAAAATTTTCTGTTGAAAATGACCAACCCAAAGTGGAAGTGACCGCTATCAACATTCCTGGTATTGATCTTGCCAGCGATGCCATCAAAAAGGTCAACGAGGCGCTCTCCAAAGTGATTCGCGATCAGGTAAACGAGGCTGGTGAAGGCGCGGTCATCAAATCCATTGCGGTTGAAGCGGATGCGTTGAAAATCTTAGTAGAAGTCAACGTTCGCCGCTGAGGCACATCCTCTCATATTACACTGATACGGTTGCGTCCTTTTTCCTTAGCCTGATAGAGCGCTTTATCGGCGGCATTGCTTATGGCAATTGCGGTTTTGAACTGCGGGAAAGAAGCAATCCCTGCGCTGAAGGTAACGGTGAATACCCCGTCAGGGCCGAGATGATGTAATCGGGCGAAACTTTCCCGCAGTTTTTCTACAACTGATGCGGCTTCGGCAGCGGTGGTGTTTGGAAAGATGATGGAGAACTCTTCACCCCCATAGCGGCCGATTAAGTCAGTGCGCCTTAAGCGTTGTTTGAGCAAGCGAGCCAGACTCTTAAGCACCCGGTCACCAGCAGAATGACCGTAGCGGTCATTGACGTTCTTAAAATGATCGAGATCAATCATGGCAAAAGACAGAGGTTGTTTATCTCGTTCAGAACGGAGTAATTCTTTGACAAGCCGTTCTTTGATCGTGGTGTGATTGAGCAGATTGGTCAAGCCGTCGTATATCATCAAAGAGCGAAGTTTGCGGTAGCGCTCGATGCGGGAGGTAATCGAGGCAATCAGATGTTCGGGTTTAACCGGTTTGATCAGAAAATCATCGGCACCCATCATTAGAGCAGCCAACTGGCGTTCGCGGTCCGTTTCGGCAGAGAGGAAAACAATTGGCACCGAGACGAAATTTTCCATCTGGCGGATCATCCGCGCCAGCTCAATTCCATTGCAATCCGGCAAATACATATCCAGAAGAATCAAATCGGGGTTGAACTCAAGCATGGGTTGAATCATCTGACGCGGGTCGGTTACAATGCGGGTTTGCATGCCAACCTTTTCCAAATGCATGGCGTAAAAACTTGCCTGCGAAAGAACATCGTCAATGATCAAAATCCGATTGGGAACACTGGGCGTTGGATTGGCAAATTCGTCCAGTGAACCAATCAGGGTGCTGATGTCAATTGGGTGAGTGAAAAAAGCCGACCCACCAGCGCGTACAACCCTCAGCCGTAAATCAAAATTATCCTCCGTACTGATGATCAACAGCGGCAGGGGATTGGATTGTTTTTTGAGTTTTTGCGCCAACTCTTCGTAATCTTCAAAGGAGAGTGTTTTTGAATCCACAAATACGAGAATTGCATTGGGCAATGACCAGCGTAAAGCAGAAATCAAATCGTCTGACTTGGCGAATGGATTGACATGGTAACCAAAAGCGCCAATTTGATCGGTGAGTTCTTGTGCTTCTTGTTGATCCCGAATGAAGAGAAATATCCGATAATTCAGTTTCGGTTTATAAACCGATGAAACCATAAAAGAATCATCGGACATCAGGTAATTTGTCATAGGGATCGTTCGTTTCCACTTTCCTTCGAAGAATCATTGATATGGGTTGAGAGGTTTAACTTGATTATATCTGATTCCCTTTCAAAGAGGCTAACTTTTATCAGTAATACCAACATTATACAAATCTGAAAGGTGATTGAAATTTGTGCAGGTGGCTCGACAGACGTTCAACAAAACGAAAATAAAAGTATAATAGGTGGGAGGTTACCCCCAGAATTGTCAGGCAAATGGGTGAGTAATGTAATTGCAGTTTTTGATTGTAAAACTAAGAAATTCGTCCAACACCAATCATTCTCCAAAGGAGTTCACAACAAGAAATATGGCAAAGGATAAAAAAGTTCGCGTAGCAATTGTTGGGGTGGGAAATTGTGCTTCTTCACTGGTTCAGGGAGTGCATTACTATCGAAATGCCTCCGAAACGGATCGTATTCCGGGATTGATGCACGTCAACCTCGGTGGCTACCACATTCGCGATATTGAATTCACAGCCGCTTTTGATGTGGTGGATACAAAAGTAGGAAAAGACCTTTCTGAAGCCATCTTTGCCTATCCCAATAACACCTACAAATTCACGGATGTGCCTTTTCTCAATGTGCCGGTCTACCGCGGAATGACCCACGATGGGTTGGGCAAATACCTGAGCCAGATTGTCAAGAAAGCCCCTGGTCCGACGGCAGATATTGTGGGAATTTTGCGCGAAACCAAAACGGATGTGGTGGTGAGTTACCTGCCGGTTGGCTCTGAAATGGCCACGAAATGGTATGTCGAACAGGTTTTAGAAGCCGGTTGTGGTTTTGTGAACGCAATTCCTGTATTCATTGCCAGTTCAGAATACTGGGCAGAGCGTTTTCGTCAGAAGAAACTGCCCATCATTGGGGATGATATCAAAAGTCAGGTCGGGGCAACCATTTTACATCGTGTTCTCACCAGCCTGTTTGTTGACCGCGGGGTGAGACTTGACCGCACCTATCAGTTGAACTTTGGCGGTAACACCGATTTTCTCAACATGCTGGAACGGGAACGCCTGGAGTCCAAAAAGATTTCAAAGACCGGGGCGGTCACTTCGATGTTACCCTATACCCTGCCTGAGGATAATATCCATGTCGGGCCGAGCGATTATGTGCCCTGGTTGACCGATCGTAAGTGGTGCTATATTCGCATGGAAGGTACCACATTTGGTGAGGTGCCCTTAAATCTGGAAGCAAAATTAGAGGTGTGGGACTCACCCAATTCGGCGGGTGTGGTAATTGATGCCATTCGATGTGTGAAACTGGCGCTCGACCGTGGTATTGGCGGTCCATTGTATGCCCCATCTTCTTATTTCATGAAGACCCCGCCCAAGCAATTCCGCGATTCGGTAGCGTTGGAGATGACCGAAGCATTTATTCGTGGTGAGGCTGAGTAAACATCTCTTTGCCCTTTTGGGTCTGTGCTGGGTGATCCTGATTCATCTGGCGGCGTGCGCTGGCGTTGCTGAGCCGCCGCCAGATGTTTGGTTAACTCCTTCGCTGCCCCATCAAACGGAGGCAATAACCACACCTACGCGGTATGTCCCCATCGCATTTTCAACAGAATATTCCCCAACCAAACTACCTACCCCCATTCCAGTTTCCACCGAGACACCGGTGCCATTGGGGGTATTTTCGCCCCGCCTGAATCAAGACATAGTTCCGGTTTCTTATTTGCAGGATAGCTGTCAATATCTGGCTGACCGGTGGAACCCGGAAAATGCTCAGCCGGGAACGATTGTGGTGCCAATTATGTATCACGGGATTCGTAAAGAAGGCGGAATCATTAATGACAACATCACCGTTTCTGAAAAGTACTTCAAAGAAACGATGCAGCACGCGGTTGATTTGGGATTTCAAACAATCACAATAGACCAATTGGCTGCATTCTTGCAACGCAATGCCTACATACCGCCCCGTTCCTTGCTTTTGATTATAGACGACCGGCGGCTGGGAACCGTGCGCAACCATTTTTTACCGATTTTGCAACAAAATAATTGGACGATGGTCATGGCATATATCACCGGTGTGGCTGATCACAGAGAATGGCAGGAAATTAAGACCGTATTGGATAGCGGCCGGGTCGAGATTCAAGCCCATGGGTTTCTCCATAATGGGTCAACCTACTTCACGGAGAATACTCCCGATGAGGTTATCCACAAGGAAATTTATGGGCCGATTGAAGTGTTTGAGGAAAATTTGGGCATTCGTCCGATTGCCTTTATCTGGCCGGGGGGAAACTTTACCCCTGAAACGGTGGTTGAAGTGCGCAAGGCCGGTTATCAACTTGGCTTTACTGCCTATGCGCGAGGGCCAATTTTATTCAACTGGATACCGCAGGGAGAACCGGAACGGTCAGCCAGTGATCCGTTGTTGCTCTTACCCCGTTACTGGAGTACGGCGGCCTACATGAATTTGGATCAGGCAGTAGAATTGGGTCAACAGGCAGCCGAATACGCGCGGCAAAATCAACAGGCTGAACTGGAGTGGTATCAGCGGTATTGCCATGGTTCTTACCCTCCTCTTTCTTTACCAACCCAATCAACCCATCAGCCATGAGCGATTGTATCTTTTGTCGAATTATCGCTGGTGAAGCACCTGCCACAATTCTGTATGCTGATGAACGGGTTACGGCGTTCTATGATATTCATCCGATTACACCGGTGCATATTCTGATCGTACCAAACCGGCACCTTGAATCGGTTAATGAAGTGGAAGAGAACGATGCAGAATTGTTAGGTCATCTGATTGTGGTTGCCAGGCAACTGGCGATAGCCAATGGACTGGAACGGCGCGGTTACCGACTGGTGATCAACACCGGCCCGGAGGCTGGGCAATCGGTGTTCCATCTTCATCTGCACTTAATCGGTGGTAGAAGAATGCCGTTTCGATTTGAATAGAGAGAGGGGCGTGATGAGCGAAAAGCAACAAAGAAAATGGCGGATTCTTGTGGGAATTTTGGCAGTTTTCCTGCTGAGATGCGTACAACCAGCACCTCAATCGGATTTTTGGAGACCGGTTGATGGTGGCACTTCTCTGTCTTCTTCGACGGATACCCTGAAGAGTTCGCCAACGTCTTCATTCTCTTTCACGCTACCACCAACCCGAGTTCCCGGCGCTCCCATTTTCACCCCAACTCCAGATCCTCCGAGAGTATTGCCAACGCTCCGCTCGGAACAAGAGGAATACATCCTTCAACCGGGCGATACCATTGGAAAAGTAGCCCAGATGTTTAATGTGGATATTCAGACTCTGGTTGAAGCCAATCAAATTGCCAATCCAAACCTGGTACCAGCCGGCTTGAAGGTGATCATTCCGGCTCCTTCTCCGCAGCCTGCAGGTACTTCTTTCAAAGTTATTCCTGATTCGGAACTGGTATTCAGCCCGGCGGCTATTCCTTTTGATGTGTTCGCATTTGTTCGTCAGCAGGGAGGTTACCTTTTCTCCTACCGGGAAACCCTGGATGACCAGCCGTATACCGGTGCAGAGGTGGTGATTCAGGTAGCTCGCGAATACTCTGTTAACCCGCGTCTGCTGTTGACAGTTTTGGAATACCAATCCGGTTGGGTTTCCCAGGCACAGCCACCGGAAAACACAATGGATTTCCCTATGCGATTTTACGATCCTAACCGGCGTGGGCTCTACCGCCAGCTTTCATGGGCTGCAAATCAACTCAACCGCGGTTACTATCTCTGGAAGGTGAATGGCATCTCTCACTGGCAAATGGCCGATGGCGGGCTTGTACCTGCCGATCCAACCATCAACGCTGCCACGGCAGGGATTCAACATCTGATGGGGTTATTGTATTCCCGCAGTGAATGGGATACAGCAGTGGGTCCGGAGGGCGTATTTGCGGTATATAACCGTTTTTTTGGTTATCCGTTTGATTTTGGGATTGAGCCGCTTTTTCCCCCCAATTTGCAACAACCGAAAATGCAATTACCTTTTGAGGAAGGGGTGGTTTGGTCATTTACCGGTGGGCCTCATGGCGGGTGGGGCGATGGTTCAGCCTGGGCAGCACTTGATTTTGCCCCACCGGATAGCGGATGGGGGTGTGGAATCAGCAATCAATGGGTAACTGCTGTGGCAGATGGATTGGTGGTGCGTTCGGAGACGGGAGTAGTTGTTTTGGATTTGGATGAGGATGGTTATGAGCAGACCGGTTGGACCGTTTTATACCTTCACCTGGCCAGCGCAGACAGGGCGAGTGTTGGAATGCGCCTGAGAGCAGGCGATCGGGTTGGACACCCATCTTGTGAGGGGGGTGTTTCCAATGGTACGCATATTCATATTGCTCGAAAATTTAACGGGGAATGGATCCCGGCGGATGGTACGATCCCGTTCGTGCTGGATGGCTGGGTTTCGGTAGGGGATGGTGTAGAATATAATGGAATGTTGGTTCGAAATGGAGTCGTTGTTGAAGCGTGGGATCGCTTGCTTCCTGAAAATCAAATTTCCCGATAGGCGCTTTCAAATCGGGCTGGCGCTGGGAGTCTGGCTGTTTTCTGTCCTTGCCTGTTCGCAGGGATATGTTTCGGATTATGACTTAACCGCCACGGCATTGTTCCCGGCTGGTGGGGCGGGAAGCGGCTCTGGCGAATTTGAAACAACCGCTTTGCCATCTACACCCCCAGATGGAGATGGCATGGCTGAACAAGTAGCAGTAAGCACTCTCAACGAAAGTCGGTTCACTCCCTCTCAGCCAATCTTTACTCCCTTGCCAACCCGCAGCACACCTCTACCACCGATTTTATACTACACCCAGGCGGGAGACACTTTGCCAGCAGTGGCGGTTCGATTTGGAGTGTTGCCGGAAGAAATTTCTTATCCCGAACCTGTACCGGAGACTGGGCTGATTAATGCGGGTAAACTGCTGATCATTCCCAATCGCCTGGATCAAACCGGGCCGTCCGAGTTGCTGTTGCCCGATAGCGAAATTGTTTTTTCACCATCCGCCTTGGATTTCGACTTGAATGCAACCATCCAGCAAGCGGGGGGCTACCTCAGTACTTATCGTGAGTACCTTGCGGATGGCTGGAAGAGCGGTGGCGAGGTCATTTATAAGGTGGCGATTGAAAATTCCATCAATCCACGGTTGCTTTTGGCTTTGTTGGAATATCAGGCGCATTGGGTTTATGGTCAGCCTACTAATCTGGCTGAAATGGATTATCCATTGGGTATGATTAACTCTGAAAAGAAAGGTCTTTATAAACAACTCAGTTGGGCGGTTCAGCAGCTTTCTATCGGATATTACGGCTGGCGCAACGGAATATTAACCGAAGTGTCATTTTCGGATGGCAGCCGGGTGCGTCTGGCGCCAAGTTTGAATGCTGGATCGGTGGCTTTACAATATCTCTTTTCCCGGTTGTATCCCCAAATCCTCTGGAATGGAGTTTTGGGAGGTGAAGACAGTTTTGTAAAACTGTATGAGAAAATGCATGGTAACCCATGGATGCGGGCGCAGGCGGTTGAGCCTTTGCTGCCGGTTAATTTGACACAACCGGACTTAATCCTGCCATTTCTACCGGGGCATGTGTGGAGTTTTACCGGCGGACCCCATTCAGCATGGGGCCCGGACGGTGCCCGAGCCGCATTGGATTTTGCTCCTGCCAGTTTAGAAACCGGTTGTAATATTTCTGAGGATTGGGCAACGGCTGTTGCCAGTGGTCTGGTGGTGCGCACCGATACGGGTGTGGTTGTGTTGGATTTAGATGGGGATGGATACGAACAAACTGGCTGGGCAATTTTATATTTGCATGTTGCCAGTAAAAACCGGGTAAGTGTGGGAACGTGGGTACAACAGGGAGATATCATCGGACATCCCTCTTGCGAAGGTGGCACTTCAACCGGTACTCACGTTCACATTGCGCGCAAGTACAATGGGGAATGGGTGCTGGCAGACGGCCCATTACCTTTTGTTTTGGATGGCTGGCGGGCAATAGCCGGTAAAAACCCATACGAGGGTAGTCTGGTAAAAGATGGAAAGGTGGTTCATGCCTGCACCTGCGGCTCGTTTGAAACGCGCATTAGCCGCTTGAGTAGTGGAAATTGAGTCTTTGTGGTGAGACGAAATAATTTACTTTTAGTGGTAATGGTTTTGATGATTTCAGCCTGTCTTCCGCAGGTTGATGTCAATGATTTTGGGGATGATTTTTCTTCCCCCGCGCTTCCTGCTACACCGGGGGAGGAGGGATTGCCAACTCCTTTGCCAACCCGCGAACCGTACGCTCCCGGCACGCTGGTGGATTATACTGCCCAGACGGGGGATACGCTCCCCGCGCTGGCTGCTCATTTCAACACAACCGTGCGAGAAATTTTAGAAACCAACCCATTTATTCCGCCGGATGCCACGACCATGCCACCGGGTATGCCGATGAAAATTCCCATTTATTATCGTCCGTTATGGGGTAGCCCTTTCCAGATTCTGCCCGATGCGTTGTTTATTAACGGGCCGGCTCAAATTGGTTTTGATGCCATTTCATTTGTCAACCAGCAGCCCGGCTGGCTTAAGGACTATTCCTTCTATCTGGGTGGGCAAGACCGGCGTGGGGGGGAAATTATCCAGTACATTGCAACCGAATACAGCATCAGTCCGCGATTGCTGCTGGCGATAATTGAATATCAAACCGGTGCCCTAAGCCAGTCTCAACCGGCTGTAGATATTGAGAGTTATCCGCTTGGGTATGTGAATCAGTTCAGTAAAGGGTTGGCACGGCAGCTGTTGTGGGCTGCGAACACCTTGAATAACGGTTACTACGGTTGGCGAACCGGGCGGCTGGATACAATTCGTCACAAAGATGGCCGTTTGGAAAATCCCGACCCGTGGCAAAATGCTGCCAGTGTGGCATTGCATTACTACTTTGCCCAAATAATGCCTCAAGAAGCCTATGACTATGCTGTCAGTGGAGAGGGATTGCTGCGGGTTTATGCCAGTCTATTTGGTGACCCATGGATAGGTGTCGAACCGCACATTCCTGGCAGCTTGCTTCAGCCCGAATTGAGTTTTCCGTTTCCAGCCGGAAAGGTGTGGGCATTTACGGGCGGACCGCATACCGGTTGGGGAGAAGGTGAGCCGCTGGCCGCTCTCGATTTTGCCCCGCCCAGCGTGGTGGGAGCCTGTCTGCCCAGCGAGCAACCAGCCGTTGCGGTGGCCGACGGGGTGATTGCCCGGCGTGGTGATGCGCTGGTGGTGCTGGACCTGGACGGAGATGGCGATGAGCGAACTGGCTGGACAATTTTCTATCTTCATCTGGCCAATGATTCCCTGCCACCAGTAGGCAAAAAACTGAGCAGGGGTGAGCCTATCGGCTTGCCGTCCTGCGAGGGAGGTAAAGCGACGGGCACCCACGTTCACATTGCCAGAAAGTTCAACGGTGAGTGGATCCCTGCTGGAGGTGCACTGGCATTCAATTTAGAAGGGTGGGTTGCAGCGAATGGAGAGCAGCCCTATCAAGGTACATTGAATCGTGCTGGGCGGACTGTGCGGGCATGCGAGTGTTCCGATCGTTCCAGTCAGGTGCAGTCTCAACCTTGAAAGCCAAACGCCCGCTGCTGTACAGCAGCGGGCGTAAGGGAAAATCTAATCAGCCGTTCAGGCTTCTTTGATGACGATTTTATTCTCGATGGTTACATTGTTGCGAATAGTGGCAATGGAAGGGCAGTATTTTTCTTCCGATAATTGGACTGCCCGCTCAACTGCAGCCGGATCAATGTTTTTGCCGGTGACCACATATTCGATCAGCATGTGAGTAATTTTCTTGGGGTGTTCGGCAGCGCGGGTTGCGTGAACCAACACCTCAAAGGCGGTGACTTCCTGCCGTTTTTTCTTCAAGATGGAAATGACATCCATACCGGTACAGCCGGCTACTCCGATGGCGATTAATTCTACTGGCCGAAAGCCGGATTCATTCCCGCCAACCTCTTTGAAGGAATCCATGACCAGTGAAAAGCCCGAATCGGCACTGCCAACAAATGTTAAATCACCTTTCCATACGGCTTTGGCTTCCATTTGAAAGTTCTCCTGTTTTCAGGCGAGTGCTTCGCGAATTTTCTGTACCAGATGGCTTTCCGGTACAGCGCCGACCACCTCGCCCTTGCCGCTATTGATCACTGTGTGAGGCACGCCGGAAACATTGAACTGATCGGCCAGGCTATTGAATTCCATAGCTTCAATCATTTCAGCTTCCACCATGGGGCTTTCCAGTGCCATTTGGTGCGCTAAAACAACGGCACGCGGGCAATACGGACAGGAGGGGGTAACAAATACTTGCAGTAAAACTTTCTGGTTCAGGCTATTCAAAAATTCGCGGGTTTCGGTTGATAAACCCGAATCGCGCTTTGAAACAATCAAAATGTCATTGATCAGTGAGGTGAATTCGTGTCCGGCAGGAATACCGGCGTAGCGGATGCCAAAATCATCCAGATTATCCCCTAATTTACCCAGAATGACAAAACCGGGAGTTTTGTCCACACGATACTTCTTTGCCAGATCAGCATCCTTTTTAAGGTCAAACACTTGCATGGACAATTTGTCGGAAAGGGAAGTTACTTCCTCCAGTAACTGACGAGTATCTTCACAATACTCGCAGGGTTCACTCTGATTTCCAAAAAAGATGATTTCAACCGGATGCACCATGCCAGTTAAAACTTCCCGCACCTGATTGCGAATTTCATCGTCTAATAAATTACTCATTTTTTCCTCCAAAAAATTTTCCATCCTCACGGGATGTCTGTTTTTATTTTATCAAGTAAAGCAGCCGCCTTCACCAAATCCGCATACCGGACATTTTAGGTTGAGTAAACCGTCATAATCCATAATGCCCAAACCGCATACCGGACAGGGTTTACCGGCTTTTGGGCGGCTGACACTGTGGTTCGAGCTAAGCAGATCGGACTGGAGCGAAAATGAAATGGACGGATGTTGATTGCGGTAAAATTTATGTTGTTGTGGATGTCCTTCTCCGCCCATCCTGATTGATTGCTCCTTGTTCCGGTTATTTAGATGCGCTGATTAAGATAAAGTTACATTAAGCCGGGTCGTGGTTCAAAAAATCTTCAAGGTGCAAGCGGTAAAAGAGACGCTGGCGGATTTCTCGGGGTAAACCTTCACTCGCCGGTTGATGCTGGTATAAATCAATCGTCTTTCGCAGGGTGTTAATAACAATCCGGCAGTTTTCACATTCGGTGAGGTGTTGTTCAATCCGCCGGCACAATTCCGGGTCTAATTCGCCATCCACGAATTCGGATATAGACGAAAGCAATTGCTGACAGTCCAGATGATCGCTCATTTTTGTTCCCATTCTTTGAGCCGCTCGCCAAAATATCGGGATAACTGTTGGCGAAGGAAAAGGCGAGCGCGTAAAAGACGTGTTTTTACGTTGGTTTCGCTCAGTCCCAGCAAATCCGCCGTTTCTTTGATAGACATACCCTCCAGATCCCGTAGAACAAACACACCTCGCAGAGTTGCCGGCAGTTGCTGAATGGCCTGATCCAGAAAGCGTCGTGATTCTTCCGAAAGCAGTTCATCCTCCGGTAAACAACACCAATCAGCCAGAATCAAGCCGTTTGAGGACATTTCCTCCGAAGAATCTTCTTCTTCCGCAGGGATATCCAGGGCAATATCTGGCTTTTGTTTGCGCAAAAGCATCAACGCTTCGTTGACCGCGATGCGGTAAAGCCATGTCGAAAGGCTGGAACGACCTTCAAATTCCGGCAAGGCACGCATGGCTTTGAGAAACGTTTCTTGCAAAACATCTTCAGCGTCCTGTGGGTTGTTTGTGAACTTAAGCGCCAGTCTATAGATTTTTTCGGAGTATAAGTCAACCATTCGTGCCAGCTCATGCCGGTCGCCATTCTTCAAGGCTTCCAGAGAGAGGGATGCTTCAGGATTGCTCTCGACGTTCATTTGATTAGATATCCTTTTAAGCAGAAAGTTGCGCTAAATCACGAGAGCGTCCAGTTGGGTAACACGTCCAAATTGAGGGGATGGCGTTCACCAGCGATGTAATGGAAATAACCGGCAGCGGCGATCATCGCCGCGTTGTCGGTGCAAAGTGAAAGCGGGGGAATATGCACCGGAAATTCGCGCTGGGAGAGAAAGGCGTTTCGCAAAGCCTCATTGGCTGAAACACCACCGGCAACCAGAATCGCCCTGGCTTGATATACCTTGGCAGCGTGGAAGGTTTTTTGGACGAGGGTGTCTACAACGGCGGCTTGAAAACTGGCTGCCAGATCGGGAACAGGCAAGTTGCGCCCGCGGCTTTCCAAATCGCGCACGGTTCGCAGTACGGCGGTTTTCAAACCACTGAAGGAGAAATTCCAGGTGCCTTCCAGCCGGGCGCGCGGAAAGGTAAACGCCTGCGGATTACCATCCTGAGCGGCTTTTTGAATGGACGGCCCACCCGGATATGGTAACCCGAGCAAGCGGGCGACCTTGTCAAAGGCTTCTCCGGCAGCATCATCCAATGTGCCGCCCAATCGTTGATATTCGAGGTGCTGGCGTATCAAAATCAATTCGGTGTGGCCACCAGAAACCAGTAAAGCCAGCAGGGGAAATTCCGGCGGCGGAGGTGGATTGGGAGCATCCCCCGGATACAACCATGCAGAGTAAATATGACCTTCCAGATGGTTGACACCGATCAAGGGAAGGTTTTGGGCGATGGCCAATCCCTTTGCCAGATTGACCCCGATCACCAGGGAGCCGGCCAGGCCGGGTCCACGGGTAACGGCAATGGCATCAATATCAGACAGCCCCAGATGAGCCCGCTGCAGAGCCTCATCTACAATTGCGTAAATGGTGCGGATATGCTGGCGGGATGCAACTTCAGGAAATACGCCGCCATATTGAGCGTGGATATCCACCTGGCTGGCTACAACACTGGATAATAATGCACGGCCGTTTTCAACGACGGCTGCAGCGGTTTCATCACAGGACGTTTCAATTCCCAATACTCTGGCGGGTGGTAATTCCGAAGAAAATCGGCTCATCATATCTGATTTATACCATAGTTTTATGGGCGCATTGGTAAAACAAAATCATACGGAAAGTCCGCAAAGCGCTCAAAACCGCCGTCTTCACGGGCAAAGTAGGTGTCTTCAATCCTGAATCCCATTTCGCGCGAGGGGTAGTACAGCCCTGGCTCAATGGTGATGACTACTCCCGGAACGAGCAAATCTTGCGATCCGGCTATTGCCCCACTGAATGGCATTTCGTGAACATGCAAGCCGAGACCATGCCCGATACTGTGTACATAGCCTTCGTGCGTCTGCGGGTCGCTTTGAATGGTGGGATGACCCAACTCCTCAAATAGCTGGCAGGTGCGCTGCTGGTAACGGGCGAACGGTGTGTTGATGGTTAACTCCGATACGATGGTGTCGTACACATTTTTGACCTGTTGGTAAAGATCAAGAGCTTCGTCGCTGGCGTAGCCCAGTGACCAGGTGCGAGTGAAGTCATAGTAATAACCGCCGCCTGCTTCGCAGGGGAAAATGTCAAAGACGATCGTTTTACCGAGCCGCACCAAATCGGCCGGGTTGCCGCTGCTGTGAGGAACACCGGCATCTCGCCCCATCGCAAAGATGGTGCCTTCGGGATTTTCGGCACCCAATTCACTCAACCACAGGTTGATTCGGCTTTTCACATCACCAATGGTCAAGGGTTTCCCGTCCGGCTGAATCAGCACTTCGTTTTCAACCTTGTGATGAGTCAGGAAATCCGCCGTACGGGCAACGACTTCAGTAGTGATTTTTGCCATACAGCGAATCCGTTCAATTTCCGCAGCGTCTTTGGTCATCATCGCTGGCATTAGAATCGGGTCGCGGGTAAAACCAACCCACTCCACATCGGGCAACAACCGGCTGAGTTCTTGCAGAATACCAAAGATTGGGCCAATTTCAACCTGTCCATAGAGGGCGACCCGGCCGCGGATCAAGCCCAAATCGTGCAGCATCTGACGATAACGAAGGGCCAGGGCGCGGGTGTAGTCCTGTCCAGCCTCTTCCAGCAGGGGTTTGAGAGGGTAGTCGGAATAGAGGCGGACATTCAGACCGCTTTTGGCGGCTTCATCGCGTTCCATTTGGCCACAAAACAAAACGGCCGGCTGATGACGGACTTTGATTAAATCGGCTGCGGTTACATGCCCGCCACCGGTCAAATAAACCATCGCTGGATTATGCATCGCACTACCGGTCACCAACAAGGCATCCATTTGATTTTCTTGCATGAGAGTATCAATCTGATTTTTCATTGCAAATCCTTCAGGAGAGGTATGGGGAGATTTTAATTGTACAAATCCAACAGTTCCTGCAATCTGGAGAGCAGTTCTTCTTCTTGTTTAAGCAAGACCGTTCGGGGGTCAAGCACGATGCGGTCATTTTCAATTCGGGCGATGATCGCTGGTGTGCCTTCCCTCAGGCGTGCAAGGAAGCGCTCCGCCTTGGGTACGGTTAGAGCAAGCAGATTGGTAGGTAGAGTTTCTTCGGGCAATGAACCACCACCCACAGTCGAATGACCGCTGATTACTTCTCCAAATCCCAGCCGAGCTTGCCAGTCAAGCGCCCGCCGACGGATTTCTTCTTGAGTTTGGGAAATCATCCGCCAGATTGGAATTTCAGTCAGGGCTTCATCCTTTAGATAATGAAGTAAAGTGGCGGCGAGTGCGGCAAGGCAAAGTTTATCTGCCCGCACAGCTCGGGCGAGAGGATGTTTTTTGATTTTGGCAAGTAATTCAGTCTTACCAACGAGGATACCTGCCTGTGGTCCGCCAAGTAATTTATCACCCGAAAAACAAACAAGGTCACAGCCGGCTTGCAGGGACTCTTGAACAGTCGGTTCATGTTCCAGCCCAAAGAGAGCTGTATCGAGCAATGCTCCTGAACCGAGATCATCTATGGCGATTGTCTGGTAGCGGTGCGCGAGATTGACGATATCGGCGAGATCCGGTTCACTGGCAAAGCCAATCAGGCGGAAATTGGAATGATGAGCATGTAAAACCAACGCGCCGGGGTAGTTTTGCAGAGCGATTTCATAATCGGAGAGGTGAACCCGGTTGGTTGTGCCGATTTCAATTAACTTTGCTCCGGATTGTTTCATTACATCTGGCACTCGAAAACCGCCGCCAATTTCAATCAGCTGAGTGCGTGAAATGATGACCGGCTTACTATGTGCCAGGGCTGAAAGCGCCAGCAAAACCGCAGCAGCGTTGTTGTTGACCACCAAAGCATCTTCTGCTCCGGTCAGACGGGTTAAGATGGATTGGGCATGAATTTCGCGTTTGCCTCGTTTGCCGGTGGTCAGCTCATATTCCAGCGTGCTGTAACCGCTGGCACATGCCTGAATGGAGCGGAGTGCTGATTGGCTAAGGGGGGCGCGTCCCAGATTGGTATGAAGAATCACGCCGGTGGCGTTAATGACTGGCTGTAGCGTCAATTGTGTCCAGCGGGTGAGATTCGTTTCAACTAATCGGAACAGGTCCTCTTCACGGATGTGGGGTTGATCGGGTTTGAAATCTTGCCGGATTTGCTCCAATGCGGTGCGGATGGCGTTGAGGGTTAAGGGTCTTCCGTACTCATTAATCCACAGTTCGGCTTGTGGGGTGTGCAAAAGCCGGTCAACCGAGGGCAAACGGCGAAGTTCATTCATTTTCACCGGCGACAAAACGGCTGCGTTCGGCGAGCCGGATGGCAAATTCAATGGCTGAAAGGCCAGCTGCCAGCGCAAATCCCAGAGGAAGAGTCAGGAAGCGCCCCATTTGAAACCAGGCCAGAAGATCGAAATACAAACCAACCCAAATTGCCTGCCGTACCATGATACCGGGCGTAACTGGAGTGGGGCTGGGAAACCTCCAGTGGAGAAAATATATCACTGGCAGCGCCAGGCCGCTTGCAGTGATCGTTGTCAGAAAAAAGAACAGCCAGCGCGGCCCGAGGGTTGGTAAAGTCAGGTTGAAAAGCAGGAATAACCCTGCCAGACCAATTGCTGCCAAAATCAGAGCGGAAGCGAGAAATGGGATAAATGGCGGGAGATTTTGTTTTTCCACGATGCAACCTCTCCAAAAATTATATCCTATCCACTTATGAGCGAGGGAGGATTTTGGTAACAGGTTGCATGGAGCGCGCCAGATGGAGAAGGTTGTCTCCATTGATTGTAATTTTAGCCAAATGTGGTAGAATTTGGAGTAACTGATTGACCGGGAATATCCCGGCGCTCATCCAGAGAGGTGGAGGGACCGGCCCGATGAAGCCTCGGCAACCGCTGAAACACTCAGCAGGTGCCAACTCCGGCAGAATCCGCAAAATGCGATGATTCTGGAAGATGAGAGAGCGATTCATGGAATGATGTGCCTCTCGTCCAGAGAGGTTTTTTATATCTTGGAGGATAAGTTATGCAACGAACCTATACCAACCGCCGATATCTGGATGCTCTTGAACAGCGTGTGCTGGTCTTTGATGGCGCAATGGGCACCAGTTTGCAAAAAATGAATCTGACCGCCGAGCATTTTGGCGGAGAAAAAACGATGGGATGTAATGATTATCTGGTCATCACCTACCCTCAGGCAGTTGAACGGGTACACCGCTCATTTTTAGAGGTAGGGGTGGATGTGATCGAAACGGACACTTTTCGCTCAAACCGGATTACGCTTGCCGAGTACGGTCTTCAAGATCAAGTGCTGGAAATTAACCGTGCCGCAGCTGCTTTGGCGCGCCGGCTTGCGGATGAGTACAGCACTCCCGATCACCCACGTTTTGTGGCCGGTTCCATTGGCCCTTCCGGCAAACTCCCTTCGATGGATGATCCGGAATTGTCGGATGTGACCTTCGAGGATCTGGCAGATGTCTTTCGGGAACAGGCGCGTGGATTGATCGAGGGTGGAGTGGATTTATTGTTGATTGAAACTTCGCAGGATATCCTGGAGGTCAAGGCTGCCATTGAGGGTATTCAACGCGCCTTTGCAGAAACGGGTCATTACCTGCCCATACAGGCACAGGTGACGCTGGACACCTCCGGACGAATGCTGCTGGGGACGGACATTTCGGCCGTGGAAACAATTTTGGAAGGGCTGCCCATTGATGTGATTGGGATGAATTGCTCTACCGGCCCCGAACATATGCGCGAACCCATCCGTTTTTTAGGAGAAATCAGCCCCCTGCCGGTTTCCTGCATACCCAATGCTGGTCTGCCGCTGAACGTAGATGGTCAGGCGGTCTATCCCCTTGAACCTCAGCCGTTTGCCGAAGCGCTGGCAGAATTTGTTGAAAAGCACCGTGTCAATGTGGTTGGGGGCTGCTGCGGCACAACACCGGAGCATTTGCGTTTGCTGGTTGAGAGGGTCGGACATAAACCGCGCCCACCGCGTCCGCAATTTTTTATTCCCCGCCTCGCTTCTGCCATGCAGGCTCAACCCATGCTGCAGGAACCGCGCCCCTTCTTGATTGGTGAACGGTTGAATACGCAAGGCTCGCGCAAGTTTAAGAAATTGATTTTGGAAGAACGTTACGATGATATTCTGGAAATTGCTTACGAGCAGGTCGAATCAGGAGCGCATGGTTTGGATGTTTGCGTCGCATTGACCGAACGCGCAGACGAAGTCGAAACGATGCGCAAGGTCATCAAAAAATTGGCGCCGGCCGTTCGTGTTCCATTGGTGATTGACACCACCGAGCCGGATGTGCTGGAAGCCGCATTGCAGACTGCACCGGGGCGCTGTTTGATCAATTCAACTCATCTGGAAGGCGGGCGAGAAAAAGCCGACCGCGTGTTTGCACTGGCGCGTAAATACAATGCGGCGGTGATTGTTTTGACGATTGATGAACAAGGCATGGCAAAGACCGCCGAACGTAAACTCGAAGTAGCCCGGCGGATTTATCAAATCGCAGTTGAGGAACATGGTTTGCGCCCCGGTGATCTGGTGTTTGATGCACTCACCTTTACGCTGGCAACCGGTGATGCTGAATTTGCTGGATCGGCTATTGAGACGATTGAAGGCATCCGCCGGATTAAAGCGGAATTGCCGGGTGTGCTGACCTCGTTGGGAGTGAGCAACGTCTCATTTGGTTTAGGCAGCCGGGCGCGGGCGGTTCTCAATAGTGTCATGCTCTATCACTGTGTTCAGGCCGGGTTAGATATGGCCATTGTCAACCCGGCTCACATTACACCTTATGCGGAAATTGGCGAAGAAGAACGCACGCTCGCCGAGGATTTGATTTTCAACCGCCGTGCCGATGCACTGCAACGGTTTATTGCTCACATTGAGCAAAGTGGGGCGGAAAGCGAAGGGAAAACTTCCCAAACTCAGGCAGTGTTGCAGGCAATGACGGCCGAACAACGGCTGCACTGGCGCATCTTGCATCGTCAGAAAGAGGGTGTGGAGGCGGATATTGACGAGATTATTCAGCGTGGGATGCACCCCAGCCGGCATCAAACTGCGGTGTACATACTCAACGAAGTACTGCTGCCGGCCATGAAAGAAGTGGGCGATAAATTTGGCAGTGGCGAGTTAATTTTGCCGTTTGTCCTCCAATCTGCGGAAGTGATGAAGAAGTCGGTGGCTTATCTGGAAAATTATTTGGAGAAGAAAGAAGGGGTCAGCAAAGGATTGATGGTGCTGGCCACCGTCTATGGGGATGTGCATGATATTGGTAAAAATCTGGTCAAGACGATTTTGGTCAACAACGGCTATGAAGTCATTGATTTGGGTAAGCAGGTGCCAGCGGAAACAATCATCTCCAAGGCAGTGGAAGTCAATGCAACCGCCATTGGATTAAGTGCGTTACTGGTCAGCACCAGCAAACAAATGCCATTGATTGTAAACGAACTGCACCGCCGAGGTCTTAATTTTCCGGTTTTGATTGGCGGAGCGGCGATCAACCGCCGTTTTGGCAGGAGAATTTTACTGACCGAGAGCGGTGAGTTTTATCCGGCGGGTGTCTTTTACTGCAAGGACGCTTTTGAAGGCTTGGCAACGATGGATGCCCTGGTTCAGCCGGAAGAGCGCCAAAAATTAATAGAGACCATTCAACGCGAGGCGGAGGTAGAACTGGGGCGGCAGGGTTCAGGTGAACAGCAGTCTGTCCCAAGACGCCGTTCTGCGGTTCCTCCTGCAAGTCAAATCCCGCGACCTCCTTCCTGGGGTGTTCGCGTTGTGCGAAGCATGCCGCTGGAATCGGTTTTCGAGTGTCTGTTCAAAAACGAATTGTTCCGCCTTTCCTGGGGAGCAAAGAATACTCACGGCGAAGCGTGGGAAGAATTGCTGCGCACATACGAAGAACGGCTTGAAAAGATGAAACGGGAAGCCATCCGCACGGGGTGGTTGAAACCCAAGGGAGTGTACGGTTACTTTCCAGCTCAGTCAGAGGGAAACGACCTTGTTGTGTATGAACCCGGCAGTGTTCAACAAGGCAGCCCTGCCGAACTGGTGCGTTTCCAATTCCCCCGTCAATTGAATGGGGAGTTTTTATGTCTTGCCGATTATTTCAGTCCGGTGGAAAGCGGCCTGATGGATGTGGTGGCGTTTCAGGTTGTGACGGTTGGAGAAGGTGCAAGCCAGCGATTCGAGGAACTTCAAGCAAAGGGCGATTACAGCGAAGCGTATTTTGTCCATGGATTAGCCGTCCAAACCGCTGAGGCAGCCGCTGAATATCTGCACCGCCACATCCGGCGTGAATTGGGCTTGCCGGCGGGTCAGGGTAAGCGTTATTCGTGGGGCTATCCCGCTATTCCCGAATTGGCGGATCATCAAAAAGTGTTTGCACTCTTACCGGCGGAATCGGAATTGGGTATGCGCCTGACCGAGGCTTATCAACTGGTGCCGGAGCAATCTACCGCGGCGATTATTGTTCATCATCCCCTGGCCAAGTACTTCAATGTGGGTGAAAGCCGGGTGGAACAATTAATGCGGGCTTAGAGGTGGCAAATGAAGGAGTTGAAATTTTTGGATTTACTACAATCCAGCCAACGCCCTCTGCTCTCAGATGGCGCCATGGGAACACTGCTCAATCAGCGCGGAGTGTCGTTTGAACGCTGCTTCGACGAACTCAACCTGACCGATCCGGCTCTGGTAGCATCCATTCATCGCGAATATATTGACGCCGGATCGCAAATCATCCAGACCAATACCTTTGGAGCAAACCGCTTCAAGCTGGCTCATCATGGTTTGGAAGATCAGGTGGCTGAAATCAATGCGGCGGCGGTAGAACTGGCGCGGCGGGTGGTAATGGCATCTTTCAAAGATGTGCTGATTGCCGGGGATGTTGGGCCGTTGGGTGTACGCCTGGCTCCCTTTGGAAGAGTACAGCCGGAACAAGCCCGTCAGGTTTTCGCTGAGCAAATTTCCGCACTGATTGAAGCAGGGGTTGATCTACTGATCATTGAAACGATGACGGATTTGTATGAAGTGCGCGAGGCAATTGCAGCGGCGCGGCAGATAAACCCACACATACCGGTTGTGGCTTCGATGACCTTCACCCGTGATGATCGAACCTTGTTGGGAGATGACCCGGTTAAAGTGGCACGCGGCATTCAAGAAGCCGGTGCAGATGTCATTGGTATTAATTGTTCGGGCGGACCAAATCAAATTCTGCGGATTCTCAAACAAATGCACCTTGCTTTGCCGCAGGCGCGTTTTTCAGTCATGCCCAATGCCGGTTGGCCTGAGCAGGTTGGCGGACGAATCATGTATCCCGCCTCGCCGGAGTACTTTGGCGAGTACGCTCTTGCTTTCTGGCAGGCGGGAGCCAGTTTGATTGGCGGCTGCTGCGGCACGACCCCAGGACATATTTCGGTCATGCGGCAGGCAATTGAAACCCGGCCGTTGGAAAAATTCAGCAATGGGTTTTCCTTGTCAGTGGTGGAAAGAGAGGAAGCCAGTCAAGAAAGACAGGCACCGACGCTGATGGCTCAAAAGCTGAGAGATGGCCGCTTTTTGATCGCTGTCGAAATGGATCCGCCGCGGGGTTTGACCACCCAAAAGTTACTGGCTGGTTCCAGTTTACTGGCAGAAGCCGGAGCCGATGTGATCAACGTGGCAGACAGCCCCATGGCCAGGATGCGTATGAGCCCCTGGGCGGTGTGCCGGTTGATTCAGGAAAAGGTGGGCATTGAAACCGTGCTGCACTTTCCCACGCGGGGACGCAATTTATTGCGGGTGCAGGGAGATTTGCTGGCTGCTCATGCCTTAGGAGTTCGCAATGTGTTTGTGGTGATGGGGGACCCCACAGCGATTGGGGATTACCCGGATGCCATGGACAATTACGATTTAGTTCCTTCTGGTTTGATTAAACTGATCAAGCAGGGATTCAACGCCGGAGTGGATCATGCCGGGGTGGATATTGGACAGCCGACCTCGTTTTTTGTGGGCTGTGCGCTGAACCTGACTCCTGCTAATCCGGAGAGCGAACTTAAGAATTTGCGCCGCAAATTAAATGCCGGAGCCGATTTTATTTTGACCCAACCGATTTATGATCTGAAACCGGCTCTCCAGTTTCTGGAGAGAATAAAAAACGATATCGAAGATTTTCATACTCCGCTGCTGGTGGGTGTATTGCCACTGGTTTCTGCCCGCCATGCTGCCTTCTTACAGCATGAAGTCCCTGGCGTGAACATACCTCAGGAGATCCATGACCGAATGGCTTCAGCCGGCGAGCGATCAGCCCAAACCGGCATCGAAATTGCCTTTGAACTGATTTCGCGGATGGTGGAATTTGCTCAGGGTATTTACCTGATGCCGGCTTTTAACCGCTTTGATTATGCGGCTGAGATCATCGAAAAGGTGCGTCAATTGGAACTACCGGCGGAACAACCAAAATTACCACCCGGCTGATAAGAACATTAATCCTGAGATGTGTTAAACTTGTGGGATAAGAAATTCCTGCGGGGAGATAATCTTGACGCGAATACTGGTACTTTCCGATATTCATGGTAATCTCGATGCATTGGAGACGGTGTTGGGGGATGCGGGAAAGGTGGATGCTGTATGGTGTTTGGGGGATGTGGTTGGATACGGCCCGCAGCCGAGGGAATGCCTCCATCGTGTTGCCAATTTACCCGGCCTGATTTGTGTGCAGGGAAATCACGATGCTGCCGTGACCGGGAAATTAGATCTGTATGCGTTTAATCGCGAGGCTATTTTATCCATTCAATGGACACGAGCGCAGTTATCGGATAGCGATGTGAAGTGGCTGGCTGGTTTACCGGAAAAAGTCGAAATGGAAGAAATCACCCTTACGCATGGCAGCCCACGCAACCCAATCTGGGAATATTTACTGGATTTGAATACAGTACAAATTAACTTCGCCCATTTTTCCACCCCTGTTTGTCTGGTGGGTCATACTCATATTCCGATTTTATACACTTGTCTCAATCGTAATGGTAATGGTAAAGATGAAAGTTATGTGGACTGGATGATTCCTTCCCCCAATCACCCCATTCGATTGATTCCCCGTTCGATTGTCAATCCTGGTTCCGTAGGTCAACCGCGAGACCGAGATGTACGGGCTGCTTACGCAATCTATACTCCTGAGAATCAGCAATGGGAATTACGACGGGTTGAGTACGATATTCGTGCAGTCCAACAAAAAATCCTGGCGGCCGGTTTGCCATCCCGGCATGCTTCCCGTCTGGAAGAAGGCTGGTAGGGGGAACTTCTCTGTAATCCCATACGTCATAGGGTAAAGAGAAGCCCTTTTCACTCAGGAGGAGGAATTCCATGTTCAAGAAAACTCTGGTGGTTATGATGGTGTTGGCTTTTGCGCTTACAGCATGTGCCCCTGCACGCAGCCAAAAACAGTTTGCTCCCGAAAGCCTGCCTTCGGAAATGTTTGCCGGTGCTCCCCCTGCTGCGGATGTGTACCAAGAGGCAGAGGGTTACAGAACTGTAGAGGAGCAAGCGGTGGCCAACTCGCAGGTCGAGAATCCTGTGGAACGGATGGTGATCCGTAATGCCAATCTGAGCATTGTGGTGCGTGACCCGGCGGAGGCGATGGATGAAATTATCTCCATGGCGGAGGAGATGGGGGGTTTTGTGGTGACTTCCAATCTTTACCAGCGGCGCCTGGACAACGGCAATCTGGTTTTGGAAGGAAATGTCACCGTCCGTGTGCCGGCTTTGGATTTGAATGAGGCGTTGAGTCGAATCAAGGGGTTGGTGGAAAACCCGCAAACTGACGTATTATCCGAAAATATCAGCGGTCAGGATGTCACTGCCGAATATACCGACCTCAAATCCCGCTTACGCAATCTGGAAGATGCTGCCGAGCAATTGCGCAAGATCATGGATACGGCTACCAAAACCGAAGACGTGCTGCGCGTTTTGAATGAATTACGCAGTGTGACCGAACAAATCGAAGTGCTGAAAGGCCAGATTAAGTATTACGAAGAATCGGCAGCCATGTCAGCAATTTCAGTCAATATTCAGGCTCAGGAAACGGTTGCGCCGATTAGCGTGGGCGGTTGGAAGCCGGAGGGCGTGGCGCGAGATGCCATTCAGGCCTTGATTAACGCGTATCAGACGATTGCCAGTGGTGTGATTTGGGCAGTTTTATTCTGCCTGCCGATTGCCCTGCCGATTGGGCTGGTCGTTTTCTTCATCGTTCGCGGTTTCCTGCGCTGGAGAAAACGCAGAAAAACCATCATGCCAGCAACAGCTGCTGAAAAAAGCGAGTAATTACTCCAATCTCATACTGATCTTGCAAGGGACGCCCTCGGACTGAACGAAAAATCGAAAGCGTCCCTTGCTTTTTTCCTGCCAGCGAAGTACATCACCTTCAACCGATCTGGGGGTTTGGTTGAGGAATACATCAAACCAGCCGTCAAAAGAACGGCCTAAATCCAATTCTACCTCGACCCTCTCGTTTGTTGCCTGCCATGTCTTAACTTCTAGCCCCTGACTGATGTGGAGACTGCTCCCTGCGTAGGTAATTCCCCCATTCAGCGGGTAGGCTGCCAGCAGAGCAACCCCATGGGGTGGAATGGGTGCCAGACGGAATGTTTCCTCAGCCTGGCAGGTGAAGCTCTGGTCGTTCCAGAAAGAATGAAGATGATAGCCCTTTCCTGCCAGATGGAAGGTTTGCAGTTCAAACTCCCATGGTTCAGGGGTTTCTTTCCAATTGAAGCGCGCCAGCAGATGCCATCTACCTAAAGTACCTTCCAGATCTAAACGGAGAAGTTTGGGCATTTCGCTGGTGAATAAATCGAGAACGTGGGCGGTTTGACCGATGACCGGCAGCAATACCTGTGCCAGATGAATGCGTTCTTGTGGGAGGGCGGGCAGGTCGTCGGAAAGCAACAACGAACCGCCGGTCAGAGCGATGGCTGTAGCCAGACTTTGCACTTCGGCTAAGGTCAAACGTGTGTCGGGGCGTACCAGCAGACAATCCGGGTCGTTGATCCACCAGCGGCGGTGCAGGGGCGCGCGGGTGAGGATATTGTTAATAGAGTTGCGGGCGGAAGGCATGTGCGGTTCATTCTTAAAGGGAAAGCGGATGTTGTAGAATGCCGGAAGCCAGTCCCCGCTGACATCTGCACCGATTCGCATCGCATCTACCAGACCCAAAACACTGCCCAATGGAGCCCCACACCCCAAGAGGAAAGTTCCCTGACCGGCGACCTCCCGCAGGGCTTGCATCCCTCGGCGTAACACCTGCGCACGCGTCCATGTTGGATTGCGATAAACACCCGGCAAGGCAGCCGCATATAAAAAGTCCAGCTTAAGGTAGGGGAAATGCCAGTCATGTGCTGCCGTCTGAACAACCTGACAGGCATAATCCAGTGCTTCTGGAATGGTCAAATCCAGTGCATGGGCAAACGAGTTCCACACGAAGCCAGCATTAACAGGTCTCCCACGCCGGTCGCGCAGCAGCCAATCGGGGTGTTTCTGTTCCAGTTGAGATTTGGGGTGAACAATGAACGGGGCGAGCCAGAGACCGGGGGTAAAGCCCGCGTCAGCGATTTCCTTAGCCAGACCGGATACTCCTTGCGGAAAGGTGTCCTTGAAGGAGAACCAATCACCGACCTGAGACTCAAAACCGTCGTCAATTTGAATCAGGTCTAGCGGCAGGGATGGTCTTAGCTGAATCAGTGTTCTCAGGTTGTCTCGTACATTTTGGGCAGTGACATTGGTGTAAAAGTGATACCAGGAACACCAGCCGGAGGGAGAATCGTTGGGAATGCGGACTTGGTGTTCTTGCGCAACGGCTTGAAGATACGGTTCCAAAATCTGTTGTTCATCTGCGTCGGCAATCAATAGGACAGCCCAGTCGGTGTGCATTTCAGTTTGGCTTTCCAGCAGCGTGTGATCGCCGTTTGCCCACAGGCGCATGGCGGGTTGATCATAGAGGACGGCTTCTAAACTGCCGAAATGTTCGCGTTGGGAAAGAAAACCGGCCAGAATGGACTTGTGCTGAGCCGTATCGGTCAGTATGCCAAAAAAGTCGGATGTGAAGTAGCCGGTTTGCTTGAGGTCTGGTGTGCCGGCGTTGATGACCATGGGTGTTTGAAAACCCCCCAGCCGCGACCTTCGCAGGGAAGCGGTGGCCGGGTAAGCCGCGGTGTAGGACCATGACTGCCAGCCATTGCTGTAAAACCAGAAGTTTTTGGGGTGAAAAGGTTGGCCAAAATCAAAACGACTTTGGAGGTGCATTCCGCCAAGCCGCATCATCTCGATTCGGTCAATCCACACCGGTTGCTCGCCATGATTGAGAAGATGCACCCGCCATAATAAAAAGGGCCACTGATCGGCAAATGCGAATTCAATTCGGGTTTGCAGCCCTCCGGGATGCCAATCGCTTTCAACGGAACAGCAGCGCAGGTTGCCCAATGCCGTCAGAATCTCATTTTCGGTGATGGAGCGAGGCTGCCATCCGCTGTTCAATAACTCGGCTTTTCGGTGATTTAGGGTGTAAGCAATATTCAGCCGAATCTGTTCCAGGCGGATGGGGTGCTGATGGGAAATCAGCGAAAACCACCCCTGTTCGGGATTTAGGGTTAAATCAAATAGAGGGTGATGAAAGTCCGGCATTGCAATCTGCCATGAGGTGAAAGATGCCTGATGAAAGGTTTAATTCGTTACAGTCGCGGTAAGAGGATACCCTGTTGCCGCTGGTACTTACCTTTTTTATCGGCATAAGAAATTTCGCAAGGTTCATCCCCTTCGAAAAATAACACCTGAGCAATCCCTTCGTTTGAGTAGATTTTTGCCGGTAAGGGGGTGGTGTTGGAGATTTCCAATGTCACGTAGCCTTCCCATTCCGGTTCAAAGGGAGTCACATTTACAATAATGCCGCAGCGAGCGTAAGTGCTTTTTCCTACACAAATTGTCAAAACGTTGCGGGGAATACGAAAATACTCCACGGTGCGTGCCAGTGCAAAAGAATTTGGCGGGATGATACATACTTCTCCCTTGAAATCCACCATGGATTTTGTGTCAAAGGATTTCGGGTCAACTACAGCCGAAAACACATTGGTGAAAATTTTGTATTCATCGGCCACGCGAATATCATAGCCATACGAGGAAAGACCATAGGAGATGACCCCATCTCGTTTTTGATGGTCAACAAATGGCTCAATCATGCCGTGTTCCAACGCCATTTTGCGTATCCATTGATCGGCTTTCAATCCCATGTTTATGACTCCCGGTTTGATTTGAATTTATTTCAACCCGCCGCGTTCCCCCAAAATCTTTTTCACGGAGGAGTCGATCTGGTCGGATTGGGATTCGATGTCTTTTAATTGAACCATTAGCGTTTGGGCTTCACTTACGCCATCGAGGTTAATCAGGTTAATGCGGACATTGTAGGCTGCGCAGGTCAGCGCTGCCTTCGCCAGCGTTGCAGCCGAAGCCGCATCGCTGATGGCGTTGAGATTACCGGTTTCAGCCAGTTCGGCTGCCAGTTTCTGGACATCGAGGCAGTTACGGGCGGTGATCAACGGCACACGAGATGCTTCCAGCGTAGCATTTTGGATGGCTTGCTGGCGCTGTTGCTCCTGCTCGGGCGTATCTTTTGGCATTTTGAAGGCTTGCATTACCCCTTCAAAGGCCTGCGAGTCTTCTTCCACATTGCGCATCAGGGCCGCACGCAGTTTTTCTGCCTCGTCCAAAATCACCCACATCCGCTCCTTGAGGGCTTCGTATTTCTTCTTGCTTAAGGTCAAGCGGGCAACCATTGCCACCAGCGCCGCGGCAACTGCTCCGGTATGGGCAGCAGCAGAACCGCCGCCGGGAGTGGGCGTGGCAGCGGCCAGCGCATCCAGAAAGGATGTTTCTGGTGGGGCGGTAGTGGGTGGTTGGGTGCGCATCAATTCCATCAGCCGTTGTTCGAGAATCTGATCGGGGGAGAATTGATCCAATTGCAGATACCACACCGCGGCATCATTAAGGGCTTCCTGCGGAATGAGGCCTACCAGTTCGGAATGATGCACACTGACACCGTATCGTTCTGCTTCGCGACGGATCATCTCCACCACTCGGGCTATCGGAGTACCACGGTAATTGGTCAGGTTCATCGAAACCTGAGCGCGCCCCTCGACCAGCACGCCCATGGCCTTGACATAGCGCAAACCGCCAGAAGAATAGCGCACGGATTTAGCAATTTTTTGGGCAATAGCTGTATCGTTGGTGTTCAGATACACATTAAAAGCGATCAACGGCTGACGCGCACCAATCACGGTTGCCCCTGCTGTTCCCAATTGGTTTGGGCCAAAATCCGGCTGGCGTTCGGGGTTAACTCCGATTTCGGTCTTCAACCCTTCGTATTGACCGCGACGGATATTTTCCAAATTTTGCCGCTCTGGGCGGGTGGCTGCTTCCTCGTAAAGATAAACCGGGATGCCCAATTCCTCACCAACTCTTTTCCCCAGCCGGCGTGCCATTTCCACACAATCCTGCATGGTGACGTCGCTGATGGGAACGAACGGTACCACATCGGTTGCCCCGATGCGGGGGTGAGCACCTTCATGCTCGTCCATGTTGATCCGCTGCGCCGCTTTGGCAATCGCCTGAAAGGCGGCTTCTTCCACTGAGGCTGGGGGGCCAACGAAGGTGATCACGGTACGGTTGTGATCCAAATCGGAATGGCGGTCGAGAATGTGGATTTCTGGGACGGATTGAATGACCTGAATGATTTCCTCGACAATCTCCGGGCGGCGGGCTTCGGAAAAGTTGGGAATACATTCGACCAGCGGGGTTGGCATATGGACCTCGTAAGGTTGGGATGGGTCAATTATAATCGTTTGTGGTGAGTTCAACGCCGGAAAGGAGAAAAAATGTGTGGCCGGTTTTCACTTGCACTCGACCCTGAAGAATTGCGCGAGGCATTTGGGTTGATCGAAACCCCGGTTGGATGGAATCCCCGTTTTAATATTGCCCCCACTCAACCAGTGGCTGTGATCACCGATGCGGTTCAGCCGAGGCTGGATTTTATGCGTTGGGGATTGGTACCGTCCTGGGCAAAAGACATTTCCATCGGACAGAAAATGATTAATGCGCGTGCAGAGACCATTCAAGAGAAGCCCTCTTTTCGTTCGGCGTTCAACCGGCGACGGTGTTTGATTCCAGCGGATGGCTTTTATGAATGGAAAAAGGCTGGTCAGGCCTCAAAATCGGCAGCCGAGCCCTATTACTTCCGCTTGAAGGGTGGTTTGCCATTCGCTTTTGCTGGTTTGTGGGAAGTCTGGCATTCGCCCGAAGGCGATGAGTTGAAAACCTGTACAATTTTGACCACTGAGGCGAACGAGATAGTCAGGGCGGTTCATCTTCGTATGCCAGTGATATTTGAAATTGGCAAAGCATGGCGCTGGCTTCAACCACTGCCAGCGGATGAACTGCTGGCTTTGTTGAAACCATTCCCGATCGAAATGATGGAATCCTACCCGGTCAGCCGGCTCGTGAATGATCCAAAACGAGATGAGCCGGTGTGTGTCCGGCCATTGGAATAGTTTTCATCTGCCAAACCTCAATAAAACTTGCCATTTTACCTTGACCGGTCAGGGGGGGTGGTGGTAAAATCAGCCCGTTCATGCCCCCATCGTCTAGGGGACCAGGACGCAGCCCTTTCAAGGCTAAAACGGGGGTTCGAATCCCCCTGGGGGCACAGGGCAAACCCGCCGAAAGGCGGGTGTTTTTTTGGGGGGGGCTGAACAGCCCTTTCATGCCATCGAGGCAGGATCAGGCTAAAACGGGGGTTCGACTCTTTTCAGTCATTTCAAGCACTTCGTGATAAACTTAAAGGCTATGTGGCGTTGGATTATTGGACTGGCCGTTTTGGTTTTCATCCTGCCCCGTGGGGTTTTGGCTCAGGCGGATGAAGAAATTTTGATACTGTCTCCTACCGATCAGCAGGTCTTGCAGGGAGTAATTGAGGTTCAAGCGCGGGTATCATCGGAGAGTGTGCAATCCTTTGAATTACTCTTTGGCTACGCTGAGGATCGGGAAGAACGAAACCTGTTTCTATTGACGCAAGGAAATACATTCCCGGATTCGCAACCGATTTACCGTTGGGATACAACCCTCATACCCGATGGCGATTATCGGCTTGTCTTACGGGTATATTTTAGAAATGGAGAAATGCGCGAAGCCGTTGTTGAGTCGGTCAAAGTGCGCAATTATTCGCTCGTCGAATCACCTACAGCAGACAGTTCGATACTTTCGACCATTCCGGCTACACTAACGGCGGTTGACACACCAACATCCCCGCCTGAAACTCCAACCCCACCAAAACCCAATCCCGGCAGCATTCAACCGGTTCAATGGACCGCCAGTGTGATGCGTGGAGTTGGCATCACCATCCTTTTATTGGGGATGCTGGCTGTGTTGATCGGACTGCGCAGGCCGAAAAAACGCCGGTAAGAAATTTTTACAAGGAGGGAAAATTGGATCCTCTTGGTTCGCGGATTCGCCGTGTATTTTCACGAAAAAGCACTTCCGAGATGGAATTGACCGCTCCACCTTTTTTGCTGGTTGGTTTGGGCAACCCGGGGCGGGAATACCGGGAAACCCGTCACAATGTTGGTTTTATGGTCATAGACCGACTGGCACAGGAAACAGGAATTAACTTGAGCCGAGTGCAGCAGAAAGCGATTGTGGGTTTAGGAAACCTGGGAGAACACAAAGTACTTCTGGCAAAACCTCAAACCTTTATGAATCTATCCGGCGAGTCGGTGGCCGGGCTGGTACGTTTTTATAAAATTCCACTGAATCAATTCATCGTGGTGCATGATGATCTGGATTTACCCTTTGGCACTTTGCGGATTCGACCGGACGGTGGCTCGGCAGGCCAAAAAGGGATGCAATCCATTATCAACCGTCTGGGTACTCAGCAGTTTCCACGTCTTCGCTTTGGAATCGGCCGCCCTTCGGGGAGCAAGCAGGGTGCCAGTTATGTGCTACACGGTTTCTCACCCGAGGAAAAGAAAGACTTGGATTACCTGCTTTCCCGCGCAGCAGAAGCGCTAATGACATTTGTCATCGAAGGTTTGGAATCTGCGATGAATCGGTTTAACGGCAATCAACTGGAAAAATGAATGTTTTAGAAGCCATACGGTCTCTAAAGGCCTATCCAAAATTATTGGAAAGTGTGCGAAATGGCGAAACGCTGCCCGGTTTGGGCTTAATGAGGGCTGCGCGCCTGCCTTTGCTGGCAGCACTATGGGAAGACTTGAAGGTGCCTGTTTTGTGGGTTACCGATCGTACCGACCGTGCGCTTGCGATGCTGGACGAACTTTCTTTTTGGATGGATCGGAATGCTTTGCAAATTTACCCGGAGCCCAATCCGCTTTTCTACGAACAGGCAGCCTGGGGAACAGTTACCCGCCGGGATCGGTTGAATAGTTTGACTTCCCTGGCGGTTTATCACTTTCTGGGTTTGCCGCGTCCGGCCCTGCCGCCAGTTGTGATCGCTCCCCTGCGGGCAGTGATGACCCGCACTTTACCTCGCCGTGATTTTCTAAAATCCAGCAAAGTAATTAAACTGGGACAAAGTATTTCGCCGGAGATTTTACAACGGCAATGGCTGGAGATTGGCTACCAGCCGGTTGATATCGTGGTAGAGCCGGGACAGTTTGCTCAGCGCGGCGGTATCCTGGATATTTGGGTGCCGGCTGAGAATTTACCGGTGCGCATGGAGTTCTTCGGGAATGAAGTGGATACACTGCGCCGTTTTGACCCGGGATCACAGCGCACCATCGAAAAAATCGAACGCCTGTTGATCACACCAGCGCGCGAGGTGCTGCCGGGATATGCTGGCCACCTCAACCTGACCGAGGGACAACCCCTGGATGAATTTTATCTCCCTCTGGTTCATTCTTCTCCGGCCAGTATATTGGATTATTTACCGGCTCAGTCATTGGTGGTTGTGGATGATTTATTGTTTCTGGGGTCTGTAGCCAACGAAATTGAGGAACAGGCTGTCAAACTCCGCCGAGAGAGTATTCAGGAAGGCGTGCTGCCGGAAAATTTCCCCATTCCATATCTCACCTGGAGTGAGGTTGTGGATGAATTGAACTCGCTGCGCTGGCTGGATATGGGACAAAGCAGCACGGAAGAACCCTCACCACTGGCGGAGTCGTTTCAACCCGGCCCGCGTTATGGCGGCAGGCTGAAGCCTTTTTTTGAGTACCTCAACAACCTCTGTAACACGAATCAGCCAGCAGTGGTCGTTTCACGGCAGGTATCCCGACTGAAAGCGTTGTGGCGCGAGCAAGGATGTGATCCCGATCGGCTTGAATTCAAAGAAGGTTCTCTCAGTGAAGGCTGGACTCTGACCCTTTCACCAGAAAGACGTTTTCATCTCTTAACCGATAGTGAAATTTTTGGATGGGAACGGCCTCAACCCCGCACACGCGCCAGACCAATTGCCGAAGCCCCCGAAGCGTCCTACGCTGATTTCAAACCCGGTTCATGGGTTGTCCACGTGGATTATGGGATTGGCAAGTTCGTCGGGCTGGTGCAACGGCTGCTGGATGGGGTGGAGCGTGAATTCCTGTGTATCGAATACGCTGATGGGGATCAGTTATTTGTGCCGGTGCATCAGGCTGACCGAATCAGCCGTTACATTGGGCCGAGCGGTGAAACACCAACTCCCACCCGGCTTGGCAGCAATGAATGGCAAAGTACCCGCCAGCGGGTGCGTGAGGCAGTCCTGGAAGTGGCTCAGGATCTGCTCGATCTTTACTCGCGCCGACAGGTTGCGCAGGGTTTTGCTTTTAGCCCCGATACACCCTGGCAGCAAGATTTAGAGGCTTCTTTTCCCTATGTGGAAACGGAAGATCAACTCAAAGCCATTGCTGAAGTCAAGCGCGATATGGAGCGTCCGCGCCCGATGGATCGGTTGTTATGTGGTGATGTGGGTTACGGTAAAACTGAGGTGGCTTTGAGGGCCGCATTCAAAGCCGTAATGGACGGCAAACAGGTGGCCATGCTGGTACCGACCACCGTTTTGGCTCAGCAGCACTACGAAACATTCCGTCAGCGCCTGGCTGCCTTTCCAGTAGAAGTGGAGATGCTCTCGCGTTTCCGTTCTCCGCGCGAACAGGATGAGATCATCCTGCGAACCGCATTAGGAGAAGTGGATATTCTGATCGGCACCCATCGCCTGCTTCAACCGGATGTGACTTTTAAGGACCTTGGGTTGTTGATCATTGATGAGGAACAGCGATTCGGGGTTACGCATAAAGAACATTTCAAAAAGATGCGAACCGAGGTGGATGTACTGACCCTCACGGCTACTCCCATACCCAGAACTTTGTACATGGCGCTGACCGGCGTACGAGATATTTCGGTCATCAACACCCCGCCGGCAGAGCGCCTGCCGATCATCACTCATATTGGCCCGTACTCACCGCGGCTGGTTCGGCAGGCGATTGTACGTGAACTGGAGCGCGGCGGTCAGGTCTTTTTTGTGCATAATCGAGTTCAGACTATCCGGGCTATGGAACGGCATTTACAAAAACTGGTGCCAGAAGCGCGAATTGGGGTGGCACATGGTCAGATGAACGAGGGTGAGCTGGCTCGTGTAATGCACGACTTCACGCGCGGGAAAATTGATGTGCTGTTATGCACCTCGATCATTGAATCGGGGTTGGATATTCCCAATGCGAATACATTGATTGTTGATCGAGGCGATACTTTCGGATTGGCTCAGTTGTACCAACTGCGCGGGCGGGTAGGGCGAGGAGCCCAGCGTGCCTATGCTTACTTTTTCCGCCACCGGCGCAAACCTCCAACCCCAGAGGGTCAGGAACGATTGGAGGTGATTGCAGAAAATACTCAACTGGGGGCCGGTTATTCCATCGCCATGCGGGATTTGGAGATGCGCGGGGCAGGCGAATTGCTGGGAACCCGACAACACGGCTATATTGCCAGTGTGGGTTTTCACCTCTACACCCGTTTGCTGGCACAGGCCGTACGACAGTTGAAGCAGGTGAGCGGTTTGGAAACGGCTGAACTACCAGTGGATGAGATGCGCGAATTAAGCATGGCGGTGGCAGTTGAATTGCCACTGGCCAGTGGTATTCCCTCATCCTATGTGGCCGATTCACAGATTCGTCTGAATCTGTACCGCCGAATTGCGGATGTTAAGGACCTTGCTGAACTGGATGCTCTGGCCACCGAATTTGAAGACCGTTTTGGCGCTTTGCCGGAAATGGTGCGCAATTTGTTATATCAGATGAAGGTTAAACTGATGGCGCAGGATGCCGGCTTGGTTTCGGTAGCAGCGGAAAATGATCAAATAGTTTTTCGCTTTCCTCCATTGCCGGAGAATGTGGAAGCGCGCAATTTGCCGCCGATTGGAGGTACAGTGCGAGCCGGGAAAAATGCCTATCGCATGCCGTTCAGCCGGGAAGACCCACATTGGCAGGAGGTAGTTCTGGAAACCATTGCTGTCATTCAAACTGTTTTTCACGAAGGCAGGATGGAAACCAATGGTGTAAAAAGAAATATCTAGAAATAATGTTCTTTTTATTGGAACGTGTTACAATCGAATTATCGAGCGGTTTTCCGAGGCAGAGAGGATAATCTTATGGAGTTCAAATTGCAAGCGCCTTACATTCCAACGGGTGATCAGCCGGAAGCCATCCGTCAACTGGTGGAGGGGGTACGGAAAGGGTATCGTCATCAGGTGCTGTTGGGGGCAACCGGCACAGGAAAAACGTTTACGATGGCGAATGTCATTCAAGAATTGCAAATGCCGGCGCTGGTGATGGCACACAACAAGACTCTGGCTGCCCAATTGTATGCAGAGTTTAAGGAGTTCTTCCCTGAGAATGCTGTGGAATACTTCGTCAGCTATTATGATTATTATCAACCGGAGGCATATGTTCCTCAGCATGATTTATATATCGAAAAAGAAACCGAAATCAACGAGGAAATTGAGCGATTGCGGCTGGCAGCCACTACAGCCTTGATGACCCGCCGGGATGTGATCATTGTGGCTTCGGTATCCTGCATTTATGGGTTGGGCAGCCCGGAAGAATTTGGAAAGGGTCAAATTCAACTGGAAGTGGGCAAAATTTACCGGCGGAATGCTTTGTTGCGTCAACTGGTGGAAATCCAGTATCAGCGCAATGATCTGGAATTACGCGGGGGAACATTTCGGGTGAGAGGAGATACATTGGAAGTGTTCCCGGCTTACGAGGATCGCAAGGTGATTCGGATAACCTTCTTCGGTGATGAGGTGGAGCGGATTCAGGTAATCCATTCGTTGACTGGTGAACTGCTTTCCCAACCCGATACGATGATCGTCTTCCCAGCCAAACACTACATCACCGGCGAGGACCGTTTGAAAATTGCCATTCAGAACATTGAGTCCGAGTTAGAAGAACGCCTGACGCATTTTCGGAAGAATAATCAATTTCTGGAAGCACAGCGTCTGGAACAACGAACGCGATATGATCTTGAAATGTTGCGCGAAGCGGGTTACTGTTCCGGCATTGAAAATTACTCCCGTCATCTGGATCAACGCCCGCCGGGTTCGCCTCCGTGGACGCTGATTGACTACCTGCCAAGTGAATACCTTTTGATCATTGATGAGTCTCACATGACCATTCCGCAAATTCGCGGTATGTATAACGGCGATCGTTCGCGCAAACAAACACTGGTGGAATTTGGCTTTCGTTTGCCTTCGGCTCTGGATAACCGGCCATTGAAGTTTGATGAGTTTGAAGAACACATGGGTTACACCATTTACACGTCGGCTACCCCAGGTCCGTATGAAATGGCGCGCGCCGAGCAGGTGGTCGAGCAGATCATCCGTCCAACCGGGTTGGTAGATCCAGAGGTGGAGGTGCGCCCAACTCGCGGGCAGGTGGATGATCTGGTCAAGGAAATCCGCAAACGGGTTGAGGTTGGCGAACGCGTGCTGGTAACCACACTGACCAAGCGGATGGCAGAAGATCTGTCTGACTACCTGATGGAAATGGGGATAAAAGTACATTATTTGCACTCCGAGGTTGAGACATTGGAGCGCGTTGGCATTTTGCGGGATTTACGCCGGGGCGTTTTCGATGTGGTGGTCGGCATCAACTTGCTGCGCGAAGGTTTGGATCTTCCGGAGGTTTCCCTTGTGGCGATTCTGGATGCGGACAAGGAAGGCTTTTTGCGTTCTTCCACGGCGCTGATCCAAACGATTGGGCGGGCTGCCCGGCATGTCAACGGACGGGTGATCATGTATGCTGACACTATCACTGATTCGATGAAAACTGCTATTGACGAAACCAACCGTCGCCGCGCAAAGCAGATGGCTTACAATCAATCTCACGGAATTGAACCGGTTGGTATTGTGAAAGCCATTCATGATATTACCGAGCGTATTTCCGCTGGTGCGGGGATTGCTGAAGGGCGAGGGGAATATCGAACCAGTGATAAAAGTGGCTTCCTGCCGATGCCCCCCAATGAGATGAAGCGGTTGATTAATGAGATGGAAAAACAAATGAAGCAGGCTGCCAAAGATTTGGAGTTTGAAAAAGCAGCCGCCTTGAGAGATCAAATCTTCGAATTGCGTGCTTTACTGGCTGAGGAAAGCAATCTTCCCCCTTGGAAAAAAGCACGATTACTGGCAGGCGAAGATTAGAGTTGGCTTAGTTTTTGCTCCAACGCAACTGAGTTGCTCATTAAATCCGGTATACTGCGGGTTAGTTCTGGTCATCCTGATTGCGGAGGAGTTATGAGTGTACAGGCAAAAACCCCTTTGAGAAGTGTTATTTTCCAAAGGCACATTGCCGTTCCAATCGAACATGGATCTTGGGTGTTTTTGCTCGGCCCGATGATGGTTGGGCTGGTCCTTTCAGGTGGATTGAACAGCGGTCAGGGATGGGTGATTCTGACGGCTCTGGCCGGTTTTTTCTTCCGCCAGCCGCTCACAATTTTGGTCAAAGTACTGAGCCGCAGACGTCCTTCCAAAGAACGCTTGCCAGCTTTATTCTGGATGGGGGTATATGGATTGATTGCACTGATCGGCGTAGCCGGTATGCTCAGTCAGGGTTTGGGATTTCTGGTAGTGCTGGCTTTGCCAGCACTGCCGGTTTTATTTTGGCACTTATGGCTGGTCAGTCGGCGCGAAGAACGTCGGAAGCCGGTTGTGGAAATTGCCGGTAGCGGTGTGTTGGGATTGTCAGCCCCGGCGGTTTACTGGGCTGGAAAAGGCGAGACAGATTGGATCGGCTGGGCGCTCTGGTTGCTTTTGTGGCTGCAGGCTATTGGCTCGATTTTATATGCCTATTTGCGACTTAATCAACGCGAGTGGAAAGAACTGCCCTCACTCGCAAGAAGGCTAAGGGCTGCTCGCGCTTCTATCCTGGTTTGTGGGATAAATTTTACTGTTGTCAGTTTGCTTTCCATTGTTGGGGTGCTGCCACCTTATCTTCCGCTGGCTTATCTGATTCAGTTGGTTGAAGCCGTTTGGGGGGCACTAAGACCAGCCATTGGGGTAAAACCAGTAACGATTGGAGTGCGCCAGCTGGTTATTAGTACATTATTTATGATCGCATTAGCCGGATTGTGGGTTTATCCAGCCTTTGGTGTGTAGCACGCTCAGGAGTTTTGGGTGTAATCTGGCAATTCTCCGTACAACATAGCCCGGTTGCGTCCGGACTTTTTCACGCGGTAAAGGGCGTGGTCCGCATGCCGCAGCAAAGTGGTCAGGTCGTAACCAGAGGTGGTATTGGTGGATACCCCCATGCTAATGGTGACAAAGAGCAATTCACTGCCGATGTGGATGGGTTCAAGACTGATGGATTGACGCAGCCGCTCCAGAATGGGTTTTATTCCCGTATCCGAAATTCCAGAAAGCAGCAGGACAAATTCATCGCCGCCATAACGCCCAAGCACATCAGATACTCGCAGTCGGCTGGCAATGCGTTTGGCAACGCTGCTTAATATCAGATCCCCGATGGAGTGTCCGTAAGAATCGTTATAATCCTTAAAATTATCCAGATCAAAGACCACCAATGCCACCGGTAGATTGTTCCGTCGGTTTTCTTCGATCATCTCATTGCATTTTTGGAATAAGCCGCGCCGGTTGTAAACCCCGGTTAACGGATCGGTTACAGATAAACTTTGAACTTCTTCATATAAACGGGCATTTTGGACGGCCAGGGCGGCTTGATCGGCAAAAGCCTGCAAACGAAAGATGACTTCCTCGTTGAAAAAGCCCGGTGTAGCGCTATCCAGATTGAGAAAACCGATCACCTGGCCGCGACTGAGCAGAGGCATTCCGGCGTAGGATTTGATCCATGCCATGGTTGAATTGCTACGCCAAAGCGAAGATTTCTCAGTATCCGGTATAACCAACGGCAATTTGTTTTCGACCATTTTTTGAAGGGTGGGAAATTCCTCCAGCCGAAAACGTAATCCTTCCAGAAATTTATCGGTCTTGTTGGAAAAATAACCTTGATGGAAAAGCACCTCAACCCATTCACCGTCCAATAACATGATGTTGGCCGATTCATGGGGAACGACCTTGCCAACATTGAGCAGAATGCGTTCAAGGACCTCACGAAAGTTGAGAGTACTGTTCAAGGCGGAGGCGGTATCTCGCAAGGCGTCCGAAAGGGCGCGAAGTTGGCGTTCGGTTTCTTCTGCCCACTTGCGTTCGGTGATATCCATGGCGATGACCACAAAACCCAAAATTTGCTGTTGATCTTGAATGGGTGTCACTGAGCAATAGGCCGTGAAGTCAGCCCCATTTTTCCGCTTGAGGGTAATTTCGCCACTCCATATCTCCCCGCGCCGTACAGTGGTGCGGATTTGCTCAATAGAAGGTATGGAGGAAATCGGAATGAGAGTTTCGAGGATTGGTTTTCCAAGGATGACTTCCAGCGAGTAACCAAACAAATGTTCGCAATAATGGTTGGCATAAATCACAATACCGTTTTGATCAACGGCAATAGCGGCCTGACCGATGTGGTCGAGAAGGTCAGCCTGGAAGCGGATTTGCTTTTCGCGTTCTTTTTGTACGGTAATATCCCGGAAACTGGCAATTGCCCCGCTCAGATCTTCGTCTTCGATTAGAGGTATTGCAGTCACCGATAACCAGCGTAATTTGCCGTTCGAGTCAATTAAACCCTGTTCAAAATCTTCCACAGCTCGTTTTTGGTTCAATGCAATGAAAAGGGGGATTTGATCGGGGCGCAGCGGGGTGAGAATATTGTCTACCTGCAACCAGCGACAGTCCTCGCAGGACGGATAAAGTAATTGATTTTGGTGACGATCGAACATCTGCTCGGCGGCCCGGTTCGAAAAGATTACTTCTCCGGCCTGGTTGACCATCACAATCCCTTCGGATAATGTTTGTAAAATGGTTTCCATTCGTTTTTGGACCTTTTGTAATGCCTGCTTTGCTTTGACCTGTTCTGTAACGACTTGAAAATAAACGGAGATACCATTTGCATGAGGATAAACCCTGACCTCGTACCAGTTTTCATAAGGGGGTTGATCGAAGTACGTTTCAAAAGTCAGGGGTTGTTTGGATCGGAGGGCGAAGCGATATTTTTCTTCAAAAATGGACCCCTTGGCTTCGGGGAAAACTTCAAACAGAGGTTTACCTAGAACTTCGTTGCGAGTGCGGTGGAGCATGCGTTCAGCGGCTTGATTGAAATAACGAACGACAAGCTGATCGTCCAGTGAGAAAAAGGCATCACTGATGCTTTCTAAAATTTTTTGAGGTTGTTCCGCGAATTCAACAGGTGAAGACATCTCTCAATCTTTTATGACCAATTCATTATTTGAGATAATTTGTAATCTTCTGCATAGTTTATTGGAAATGTAAAGGATTTGCAAGGATTCATTCGGCATTTTTCGAATAAGATTGGATTATGAAAAATGTGAGTCGAATCTTTGCTTTTAAGATTAAACCCATGGTCATCTGGCTGGTTACAGTGTTGATGTGGGGGTGTTTGATTTCGCCGGCAGCTGTCCGGGCAGATGACTCGATTCCGCCCAGGGTGGGTGACCCCACAGTATTTAACGAAGAGGAGGAATTGCAATATTCCATCCAGTTCACCGGCTGTGAACGTCAAAATTTTGAGCCGGTCAACATGGACTTTGAGCAGCGCGTCGTGGAATTGGTCAATAATGAGCGCAAAAGTCGGAATCTTCCCCCCTTAAAGCGGATGACGGACCTGGATTATGCCGCCCGTTACCACGCGCGTGATATGGCGGAAGACGGGTATTTCAGCCACAATTCCTATGATGGTGGACAAATGATCTGCAACTGGGACACTCGGATTGGAAAATTCTATAGCGGTTGGAGCAGCCTGGCAGAGAACATTGCAGCCGGTTATACCACACCGGAGAATGTGATGAGCGGCTGGATGAACTCTTCGGGTCATAAAGCCAATATCCTCAGTACCAGTAATCGTGAAATTGGTGTGGGGTATTGGCCGGGTGGGTCTTACGGTCATTACTGGGTACAGGATTTCGGTCGGCGCGACTCGGTTTATCCGGTGGTGATAAATTGGGAATACGCTAAAACCAGTTCCCCTGAGGTGGAATTGTATATCTATGGTCAGGGGATATGGACAGAAATGCGCCTGCGCAACGACGACGGGGGTTGGACAGCCTGGCAGCCGTTTCAGTCACGCCTCAATTGGAGGTTGAATGGGGTTAAGGGTGTCCGCACAGTGACGGTTGAATTGCGCAACGGCACAGCCTCCACGAGCAGTTGGGATTCCATTGAATTAACGGAGGGCGAGCCTCAACTGGTTGTGCAGCCACTTTCGCTGACGTTCTTTTACGAGACCAGTACCGGTCGTCTGACTCCGCCCTCCGCTTCGATAACCATCCAGAACGGCGGCAGTGATCTGGTGTTGAATTGGGTGGCTGAAGGTATCAACGGGGATTGGTTCTCGCTTTCGATCCAATCGGGAAGAACCCCCGGCAGTCTCGGCATCAACCCGGTACTGAATACGGGATCGTTTGTTCAGAATGAGATTCTGAGTGGAGGTCTGACCATCCGCGCCACGGAGCCTTTTCCTGTGGCTGGTTCACCACGTCAGGTGACGGTGCAACTGCTTGTGGTTGAGCAGGTAAGCCGGGTTTATTTGCCAATGGTGAAAAGGTAAAAAAGGGTGAGAAGTCAGTCCAGAACTGGCCGGGAAAGGGATTGTACCACCCGAACGGCGGCTTTGACCTGAGCTGCGATCTGATCAAATTGTCCATTTTGGATCCATTGTCGTTTTGCCAGCCAGGAACCACCTACTGCCAGAACTCGCTCGCAGGTGAGATACGATGACAGGTTATCGGTTTGAATGCCACCGGTAGGGATAAAGCGGAGGTTGGGAAATGGGTCTGAAACAGCCTTGATGGCGGCGATCCCGCCCATCGTTTCAGCAGGAAAGAATTTGAACACCTCAATGCCCAGTCGTAATCCTTGCAGGATTTCATTTGGGGTGACAGCGCCGGGCAAAAAGGGTATCCCCTCCCGGAGTGCCCATTCAACAGCGTCCTGTGGTAAACCGGGTGAAACCAGAAAATCCGCCCCGGCCTTTGCTGACTTTACGGCCTGATCCAAAGTCAGAATTGTCCCCGCCCCCAGAAGAAGATTGGGATATGCCTTTCGGATGGCTTGAATGGCTTCAAGTGCGGCCGGTGTGCGCAAGGTGATTTCGAGAACCGGCAGGCCGGCTTTGATCAAGGTGGCTGCCAGCGTTTCCGCGCGGTCTACAGTGTCCATTTCTACAACGGGAATGAGGCCAAGCGAGTAAATTGTACGATAGATTGGATTGAGCATTTTTAGTTAAAAATCCAGAAAGTGGGCGGGATTTTCCACTAACAGGGTGGTGATGGCTTGTTCTTCTACTCCAACCTTTTTCAGGCGGGGGACAAAATCCAACAGTATATGACCGAGACCAAGTGTTTGAGGGTTATGAACTTTCCAGGAGGATTTACGCGCCCGGTCACTGGAAAGCAAAATCTGACGCACATAACCGGCTTCGATCAAATCGCGGATCAAAATGGCGCGCTGGTCATCCGGCCAGTACTGTTCCTTGCCAATTTGATCGAATCCCAAGAAAACGCCCCGTTGTGCCAATTGAAAATAAACCTCCCGTGGCAGGTTTCGGTCGAGATGACCGATGAGTAATTTTCGAGGGGGTACACCTGCTTCGAGCAGCAGTTCGGCTTGTTCGAGTGCGAAGGTGCCTGCCTCGGTGTGCGTGCTGACCGGCGCACCCGTTTGGCGGTGGGCAATTCCAGCGGCTCGAATGACACGCTTTTCCACCTCAGCAGCGTGATTCAGGCTGGAGGCCGCTTTGATAACCCCAGCACGGACACCGGTATCTGCAATACCAAGGGTAATTTCCCGAATGATCCGTTCCGCGATTTGTTCAACAGATTGATTTTGCAAAAATTCAGCAGAAAACTTCGCTTTGTGGTGACCTGTAACTGCGATGATATGAACCCCAGTTGCTTGCGAAATTTGAGCCAGATCAAGTGGAGAACGTCCAATTTCCTCGGTGGTCATTTCCACCAGAGTACCACCGCCAACGGATTTGTAATAACGCAATTCGGCAACGGCTGCCGGAATGGAATTGAGGCCGAGGTCGGCATCCTCAAGTGCCATCGAATCGGGTGGGTACCAGAGTACATGCTCATGGCAGGCGGTAATACCCAATTGATCTGCAGGAATTGAACCTAAAACCGTTTGAACCGCCACGAATATCCTCCTTTCTAATCCAGTATTGCGCCGATCTTCCGCAACTCCGATTGTAATTTGGGGATAGAAACCGCCCGTAGGGACCAGTGATGTTTGAGTGCAATAGCGGCAGCCACGCCAGCAGCCTGTCCCATAGCCATACACTGTCCCATGCTGCGCACCGAAGCGTGAGCGTCATGGTCTGCTGAAAGGCAGCGCCCTGCAACCAGCAGTCCTTCGACCTGTTTGGGGAGCAGGCAACGATAAGGGATGTGATAGGTTTCTCCCTCCGGCAGGTACTCCCAGCGGGTGTCCTGCCCGGCATGGTGTTCTTCAATGGGAGCTCCGCATTGGGCAATGGCATCGTCGAACTTACGGGCAGTGAGGACATCCTCGCGGGTCAGGCGGTATTCGCCAAAAATCCGACGGCTTTCGCGGATGCCAATTTGGGTGCTAAAACCACCCATTGCGGCATTCTCATACCCGGGGATCTGCTCCACGAGAAAGCGGGCATATTCAAGTGCCTGCCGCCGGCCTTCGATTTCGGCTTGGGTCAATTGGGTCAAGTCGAGGGGGTCAATATCCCGAACACGGGTCATGTTGGTAACCATGACACCGGGCAGAGGAGTGATGTGAGCGCTGCCTTCCTTGCGGGGCAGGTCATAGCCCAATTGTTCGGCCTGTGCCATTTTTTCGTGCAATTCCGACTTCCTGACATTTTGGGCCCGCGAGACATCCACATTTATCATTTTAAACGTCGTAGTGAGTGATTGTATCGGGCCGTCCCGGCTGCTTTCGAATGGCACGCCCATGCGGGCAGCCACATCCGCGTCGCCGCTGGCATCAATGACCACTTTGGCAGACAGGCGAAATAAGCCGGATTTACTGGCGATCACAACCCCGCGAATTTCGGTGCCTTCGGAGAGAACATCAATGACCAGTGCGTGATAATACAAACGGACACCGGCTTGCCGGGCAAGTTGTTCCCACACGAATTTCAGAGTTTCGGGATCATAAGTTATGCCCTGTCCCGCTCCATAGGTGTTAGGGCGGTAAATTGCGGCGTTGCGTTTGAACAATTCTTCAACTACACTGTCCGGCACACCACCTACCACCTTGCGCGGTTTGACACCTGGGGTGAAAAAGCCATAGAAAGTATCCAGAACCTGGGTACTGATTCCACCCATGAAACCATATCGTTCAACCAGCGTTGTAGTCGCCCCGAGACGGGCAGCAGTAATGGCAGCAGTAGCACCTGCCGAGCCCGAACCAACCACCAACACATCGGTAGGAGGTAATTCTTCCAGAGAAGTGGAGTAAATTATCATCGTGATACTCTCCTGCGGACTACCGAGCTGTCCAGCCGCCATCTACGGTCAGCACAGCACCGGTTACAAAGCGGGCAGCATCGGAGGCAAGGAAAACGGCAGCCCCGGCAACGTCTTCTGGTTGACCAAAATCGGCGGTCAGAGGTTGCAGATCAGCCAGTCGGGAACGGATATTTTGGTTTTGCTGGGCACGCTGGCTCATTGGGGTGGCGATCAGCCCGGGGCAAATGACATTGGCGCGGATGCCGTGAGGAGCGTAGTAGGCAGCAATCGAACGCGTCAGGCTGATGGCTGCGCCTTTACTGGCCGCATAGGCATGGGTGGCAAAATCTTCATCACCGCCCACCAGGCCTAAAACCGAAGAGATGACCACCACGGCTCCTTTTCGCTGGGGGAGCATTGCCTGGATGGCGAATTTACAGCAGTAGAACACGCTGTTCAAATTCAAATCAAGGGTTTTATGCCAGCCTTCCAGCGAACACGAATCTACAGGTCCATCCCCCCATCTTCTGCCAGAGCCACCGGCAACATTGACCAGCACATCCAGGTGTTGAAATTGGTGGACAACCCGTAAAGTTGCTTCCTCAACTTGATCGGGGCGGGTGACATCCACCTGCATGGGGACTGCGGTTAAGGGAAAAGAGCAGGTTTGACGAATTTCTTCGGCAGCGTTCAGGTCAATATCCCATAATACAACCGTTGCACCTTCTTGAGAAAATTGGCGTGCGATGGCTGCACCGATGCCGCTGCCTGCCCCTGTGATTATGGCAACTTTATCCTTCAATTGCATGGTCAGCACCCATATACACGGCGCACGCGGGCGCGGTAGTCGTCGTAACAGGCATCAAACCGTTTTTTCGATTCCTCGCGTCCAAGGAAGTAGCTGCTGGTCAGCACAATGGGTGGTTTGCCCATGGCGGTCAGCTTCTCGGCAATGCGGCACTTTAGCGCATTGGTGATGGCGGCGGCGCCAATGGTGGAACCGGGGCCGACCGGGTCCCCCAATCCTTCGACTCGAACCAGGGCATCCCCTGCTGGTGTGCAGTTATCAATGACGATATCGGCAATGTCAGTCAACTTTTTACCACTGGAGTGGAGCGCCGGGCTGGCCTGACAATGCTCCACCGAGACGACAGCAATGACCGGCATGTTCAACCGTTTTGATTCCAGCGCCACATCAATAATGACTTCATTGACGCCGCTGTTGGAGAAGATCAGGAAGCAGTCGGGGGGCGAGAAAACGAAGTTCCTCAGAATGATTTGCCCCAGCCCTTCCACGTGTTCCAAAAACATGGCTTGCCGCTGGCCGTTGGAGCCGACCACAAGATTGTGGAAGGTGAGGGATAATTCCACGATGGGGTGAAAACCGGGAAAACTGCCGTGGCGGGGGAACATTTCTTCGACAAAAATGCGCGAATGTCCGCTGCCAAACATATGCACCAGCCCGTCTCCCGCGATGGTTTGAGCGCATTGTTCTGCTGCTTTTTCAATGTTTTCCAACTGGGTCTGTTGAATACGGGTCAGGATATCCTGCGCTTTCTTGAGATATTCAATGGAGGCATTGGTCTGCATGGCTCCTCTGCAAGATCGTTCAACGAATTTGAGTGATGCTATACTCGTACCGGTCGGCGCGGTAATAGCTGGTGGAATATTCAATTAAATCGCCTTCTTCAACATAAGTGGCTGTGCCGACGTACAACAAGGGTGCACATTCTTCAACTTCCAGCAGGTCAGCCCGATAGCCATCGGCAGCCACAGCGCGCACGACGATATCCATGCGTTTGATCATTAAAGCAAAGCGATTGGTGAGCACTTCAAAGAGGGATTGGTTGGTGAAATCCACCTTTTCTATGCCGGGGCATCGTTCGGTCAGGATGATTGAAATTTGGTGGCAGATTAATTCATTATCCCCGTATCGTAATCGTTCTAAAATCACGCATGGTGCACCTTTGACTTTTTCCAATACGGGGACATTTTCCATCGTGACAGTTGAAGGTTCACAACGCAAGACTTTAGACGAAGGCACCCGTCCCATTTCGCGCATTTGCTGGCTGAAACTGCGATCGAGGAAAAACTGAATACTGGGAATGTCCCGGACAAAGGTGCCTTTACCCGGGTAACGTTCTACCAGATTTTCATCCACCAATCGGCCAATTGCCTGACGAACAGTCTGTCGGCCAACGTTATAAGCCTGGCAAATCTCTAGTTCGGGGGGGAGCATACTGCCAGGTTTGAGTATGCCGCGTTGAATCATGCGGCGCAAGTCTAGATAAATTTGATAGTACAACGGAATGGGGTTGTGAGGATCAACAGTTGAGTATGGCAGGCTCATAGGGTCCTTTCTGAGAGTCATAAAAGGTTCAATTCACGGCGAGGAAGAAAGTGCCAGCGGGTACTTTCCCCAATGTTGAGCGGCTTGAAAAAGAGTTACTACATTTTCCGCGGGGACATCAGCCTGAAGGTGATTGGCAGGGGCCAAAATGTAACCACCTCCTTCGGCAAGTTGAGCAAGACGGGTTTTTACTTCTTGAATGACATCCTCGCGGCTGCCGAGCATGGCGTGACTGATATCAATGCCGCCCAAGAAGCTGATGCGGTCTCCGTATTTTTGTTTGATTTCAGAGATGTTTGTGGCAGGGAGTGGTTCAAGTGGATGAAGGACATCCACCCCTAACTCGATGAAATCCGGGATCAGACGGGCAACCGCACCGTCGCTGTGAAGCATAATCTTAATGTCCGGTTTGTGTGCGCGAATGGTATGAATCATTCTTGCCAGGCAGGGTTTGATGAAGCGGCGGAACATGGCTGGTGAAAGAATCGGACCGGAGTTACCGGCGTAATCATCACCGGGTAATTCAATCATATCAAACCATCGCCCGCCGGCTCGCATGGCGGCATCCAAAAGACCTTCCAGTAGGGTGGTGATGCGATCCAGTAATGTAAGGGCAAAGTCAGGGTATTCAATCAAATCGGTGAGAAAATTTTCCGTGCCGCGCAGGTCACAGGCGGTTTGAAATGGCCCATGAGAAGCCACCATGCGCATAACGATAAAGTAGGGGGTGTTGCGTTGAAGTTCCTCAGCCCGTTGAGCAACTCCTTGCATCCACGAAGGATCACGGGGATCAGGCCAGCGCACAAGTCGTTCGATGTCCTCGATGTTGGTTGTGTGTTGTAAAAGACCGTTACCGGCATAATAGTAAGGCAAAGCCCGTTTCCAGATTTGACCAAATGAATCAAAAAAAGTGTTTTCATCTTCGCCGGGGATGACTGGACTGTTTGGCAGCTTGGCCGGCCAGCAGTAGCGAAAATCGGTGCCCAAACGACTTAACAGACGATCGTCCATGTAAGAGATGTTATGACCTTGACGGAAAGGGGGGACGGCTTCACCAAGCTGGAAGAAATCCAGCAGGCGAAAGTAGAGATCGTCTACCAGGCCATAAGGCCCACCTCCCAGAGCGGTGGGGACGCGGTCGGGGGTTTCGTGCCGAAGGGCAGTATATACGCGCTGACGGGGAGTGAGGGAAAAAGTGGTCATGGGAATTTAAGAACGATTATTCAAATGTGCGTACATTAAGTCGATTTTAGTCGAAAACAGTTGAAAAAGCAAGTTGACACGCATAATAGAATTATCTATAATTAGAATGTTCGTACATTTAGATATTAAAAAAATCCCCCTTGGAGAAACAAACTATGAGTCACAAGATCGCCATGCTGGGTACCGGCTTGATTGGTCGTTTTTACACTATGAGTCTGTTGAAATATCGCGGCAAGGAGCAGGTCGTAACGGTCTATTCCCGACGGGCGGAACAGGCTGAAAAGTTCGCGGCAGAATTTGGTATCCCGCGATGGACAACAGACATGGCTGAAGCAATCCGTGATCCGGAAGTGGATACTGTTGTCATTGGTTTGCCGAATTATCTGCACAAACCGGCTGCTTTACTGGCGGCAGAGGCGGGCAAGGCGGTGCTTTGCACCAAACCGCTGGCAACCAATGGGGAAGAGGCGCTGGAAATGTTGAGAGCCGTTGAAGAGGCAGGGGTTTTTCACGGATACCTTGAAGATTTGGTTTATACCCCAAAGACTCTCAAGGCGCTGGAGTCGGCTCGCAATGGCGCGTTAGGAAAGGTGTTGTGGGCACGCTCGCGCGAAACCCATGGCGGCCCGCACAGTGACTGGTTTTGGACCAAAGAGCAGTCTGGCGGAGGCGCCATTGTAGACATGGGGTGTCACTGTATCGAGATTGCGCGCAATTTCATCGGCAAGGAAAATTGCCCCATCGAAGTGACGTGCTGGGCTGATACTCAGGTTCATCCAATTGATGCCGAAGATCACGCGGTGGGCCTTGTGCGGTATGACAATGGGGCTATCGGGCAATTTGAGGTTTCCTGGACGTTTCGCGGCGGTATGGATCTGCGCGATGAGATTGCCGGCACCGAAGGAACGGTCTGGTTGAATCACTGGCTGCGCACTGGCTTTGAGATGTTTACTGCGGTGGGGCAGGGCGGTTATGTGGCTGAGAAAGCCGAAGGGGATACTGGCTGGCTATTCCCGGTGGGTGATGAAATTGGTTCGCTGGGTTATGTGGAGATGTTCCTGGATATGTTCAACGCCATGGATGAGGGTCGGCAGCCAATGGAAACCTTTTACGATGGTTATGTAGTCAATGCCATCATTGATGCGTGCTACAAATCAGCCCAGACCAAAAAATGGGAACCGGTTGATTTAAAAGTCTGGCGTGGTGGTGAAGGGAAAGACCTCACTACTGCCTTGAGGGATTACGATGAGGAGCATTACCTGATCAAAGAGGAACGGATGCCGAATGGTAACCTCAAAGTCATCCTGAAAAACAAGAAGACCGGGGCGATTACGCAGGTGATTCGCGAGTAAGCGCTTTGTCTATCAAATAGACGAAGTTCTTAATAAAATATACGAAATCGTCTATTGAATTTACGAAAGATTTTTGCCATAATAAGATCAAGTTGTTTTTAATGCGAAAATTCGCGTTGAAAACGCTTCTCTCCTGCCATTGATTTCCATCTTTTGCCCTTTTTTTTCAGCCCATGACCCAATCCTTTCGGCCAAGAATCAAGGCACCGATTTTGTTGAACAGTGCAGAGGCGGAGATCATCCGTGCTTTGCGCCGGCAGGGGTGCATAACCAGCAGCGATATTACCCGTATGACCGGTTGGTCGAAGGCCAAGACTGCTCAAGACATTCGCGATCTGGTTGAAAAGGGGTTCTTAATGGAAGCGGGCGAGGGTATATCTCAGGGAGGGAGAAAACCCCGCCTGCTTTGTATTAACCGCAATCTGGGTTTTGTGGTGGGGGTAGATATTGGCGCGACCAGTGTGGATGTTGCTCTGGCGGATATTTCGGGCGGAATCCTTCAACGCTATAGTGAGGCAGCGGACGTGCGTCAGCGCCCGGAACCGTTTTTGTCTCGTTGTGTAGAGATCATCTTCCAATTGATGGATTTGCAGGGATGCCGGTCTGATCAGATTTTGGGAATTGGCATTGGTGTGCCGGGGCCGGTTGACTTTGCGCGGGGGGTGCTGGTTGCGCCGCCTTTGATGCCGGACTGGGAGAATTTTTCGATACGGGGGTTTGTTAAGGAATCGTTCCCGAATGCGTTTGTCGTTGTTGATAACGATGTCAATATCATGGCGTTAGGTGAGCAGCGCGCTGGCGATGGGATCAACGTGGATCATTTTATCTTTGTAAAAATTGGCACGGGTATCGGAGCGGGGATTGTCTCAAATGGAAAAATCCATCGTGGAAGCACTGGTTGCGCCGGTGACATTGGTCATATCTGTGTGGATAAAAACGGGCCAATCTGCCGTTGCGGGAATACCGGTTGTCTGGAAGCAATGGCCGCTGGCCCGGCGATTGCAGAGAAAGCCGTGCAAGCTGCCTTGAGCGGGAGTAGTCCTTTCCTGAAAAACCTGATGAATCAAAACGGGGGTGTTTTACGCCCTGAAGATGTCAACACCGCATGCCGCGAAGGTGATCAGGCTGCTTTGGAAATCATTCGGGCAAGCGGTCAAATGATTGGTGACGTGTTGGCCGGGCTGGTCAATTTCTTCAATCCCAGTCATATTTTTATCGGTGGAGGCATTGCCAATTTTGGCAATCATTTACTGGTTTCCATCCGCCGGGCAGTGCTGCGCCGTTCCCTCCCATTGGCGACCACCCATCTTTCCATCAATTTCTCGCGGATGGGCGCCGATGCGGGGGTAACCGGCGCGGTTGCGCTGGCTCTCGAATACTTGTTTGTCATCGAAGATCAACCAACCACGACAATTTGAGCTGGATACTTGATGGAAAGGAGGTGTTTCATACTTCAAAAAGGTCCCAATGATCGTTTATCCGAATTTTTGTTTGTTTGAAAAACTTGACAGAAGGAGAAGATGAACATGCAAAGAAAACCCCTCTTTACAATTCTTGCCCTCATCATGGTCATTTCCATGGTGCTGGCAGCCTGCGGCACACCGGCAACACCAACTACCGAGGTGCAGCCAACTCAGCCGCCGCAAACCGGACAACAACCCACTCAACCCCCCGTTGAATCCAAGGGGCCGCCCTTCACGATAGGGATTTCGAATCCGTTCATCAGCAGCGAATATCGCACGCAGATGATAGCGGAGTTGATCGAAGTCAACAAAGAGTACATGGACAAAGGTCTGACGACGGAGTTGGTGATTGAGAGTGCGGACACGGACGTAGCCGGTCAGATTCAGCAATTGCAGAATCTGATGGCGAAGGGAGTGGATGCGATTCTGGTCAATCCGAGTGATGTGAATGGTCTGAATGCGACGCTGCAGGAGGCAGTGAGCAAGGGGATCATTGTGATCTCGGTGGATCAGGAGTTGAATGTGCCGGGCGTGTACAACGTGGGCATTGATCAGAAGGAATGGGCGAAGACGAGCGCGAAGTGGCTTGCCGAGAAGTTGGGCGGCAAGGGCAACATCGTGCTGATCGAAGGTTTTCCCGGGCATCCGGCGAATGTAGCGCGGATGGAAGGGGTAGACGAGGTGTTGTCGCAGTATCCGGACATCAAAGTGCTGGCGAAGGACACGGGGAAGTGGGATGAAGCGACCGGTCAGCAGGTGATGTCGAACTTCCTGGCGGCGTATCCGAATCTGGATGGGTACTGGACACAGGATGGGATGGCGATTGGTGCTTTGCAGGCGGTGATCGCAGCGAACCCGGCGAAGTTCCCGGTGGGAGTGGGCGAAGGCCGCTGCCAGTTCCTGAAACTGTGGGAGCAGGTGCTGAAGGATCGCCCGGACTTCGAGACGATTGCGGTGGCCAATCCGCCGGGTGTCTCACCGACCGGTTTGCGGATTGCGGTGAACATGCTGCTGGGCAAGCAGGTGGATAAGAGCAAGCTGGGTGGTGCGAACGGTCTGTCGTTTGTCATTCCGGTGCCGATTGTGATCACCAAGGACAACCTGCAAGAGGGTCTGGACATCTGCAAGGACAAACCGGATGCCTATCTGCTGGACGGCATCATGACCGATCAGGAAGTCCTGGATACCTTCTTCTTGAAATAAACCTATGAGTGTGTCGCTTTCTGCCCGAAATATCGTTAAGCGTTATGGGGGTGTTATAGCGCTGTCAGACGGGAACCTGGATGTTCATTCCGGGGAGGTGGTCGCACTGATTGGGGCAAATGGAAGCGGCAAAAGCACGATGAGTAAGGTCATCAATGGAGTAGTTGTCCTCGATGGAGGGCAACTACTCCTCGATGATAAACCCGTGCGCTTCTCATCCCCGCAGGCGGCTCGAAAGATGGGAATTGCTACCGTATTTCAGGAACTCAGTTTGGTGCCTAAAATGACGGTGGCGGATAATATCTGGCTGACACGCGAACCGCTGAAACCTGACGGAATGATTGACCGGAGGGTGATGCGAGAAAAAACGGAAGCCCTGCTGGAATTGTTCAGCGGTACTTTCAAAGCCGATTTACGACCGGAAACACTTGTATCCGATTTGCACCCGGATGAAAAACAAATCGTAGAAATTTTGAAAGCCATCAGTCTCAATCCGCGCATATTGATTTTGGATGAAGCAACTGCCAGCCTTGATAGTCGCCAGGTAGAGCGATTATTCGAACTGGTCAGACGTTGGAAAGCCGAAGGCAAGGCAATTGTATTTGTTTCTCACCGCATGGAAGAAATATTCCGCATTGCCGATCGTTATAGCGTCCTGCGGAATGGTAAAACGGTCGGTCAGGGGGACATTAAGGATATTACAGAGAAAGATTTGATTCAGTTGATGACCGAAAAAGAGAAGGTTTTTCAGTTCACAAAAACGACTATTGCTGAAAATGCAACCGGTTTGGAGCAACCAGTTTACCTGGAGGTGGAAAACCTGACCACCGAAATACTGCGGGGAGTCAGTCTTAAAGTAAAACAAGGAGAATTGTTAGGGATTGGTGGATTGCAGGGGCAGGGCCAGCGAGATTTGCTGCTGGCCTTGTTTGGGGATATCCCCTATCAGGGGATAGTTCGGATCAGGGGTGAGGTGGTAAGGTTCAAACACCCACGGCAGGCAATGCAGAAGAAACTGGCTCTTGTGCCGGGAGATCGGGCGAAAGAGGGGCTGCTCTACATTCGCTCAATCCTGGAGAATTTTTTACTGCCTTCATGGCAGAAATACGGATTTCCGCTCAAAATGAAACTGGCAAAACGGGATGCCCTGGCAATCAGTGAAAGACTCAGTCTGGTAATGGCTGGTTTAATGGCGCCGGTGAGCAGTCTTTCAGGTGGAAATGCTCAAAAGGTGGTCATCGGCAAATGGCTATTGCGTGACCCGGATTGTTATTTGTTGGATGATCCGACCAAGGGGGTGGATGTCCATACCAAGGCTGAGTTTTACGCCCTGCTAACAGAACTTTCTCAGCAGGGTAAATCCATATTGTTTTACAGCAGTGATGATGACGAATTAATTGGTTTGTGCGATCGGGTGATTGTGCTTCATGATGGGAAAATTCGCGCCGAACTCAAAGGTGCTTCGTTGACCAAGGAAAATCTGATTGCTGCCAGCATGGGCGTTTCCAACGGAGGTGAGGCATGAAACGGTTTTCCTGGGATGAAATGATGAACCGCTACCCCGCCTTCTTTGCAATCCTCTTGCTGGTGGTCGCGTTGATTATCAACTTCATCTTGCAGCCCAATATGTTTGCGCGTGATACTCTGAACAGCAACATGCGGGTTTTTCTGCCAATGATTTTACTGGCAGCCGGGCAGGCCGTTGTCATTTTGGGCGGAGGGATTGATATTTCGGTAGGTGGTATCGTTTCAATCGTCAATACCATTCTGGCAACACAGGTCGGGTTAAACGGCTCGCCGGAGAAAATGTGGACGTATGTGCTGGTTTCGATTGGAGCAGGTATTCTGGCAGGCGCAATCAACGGATTTTTCATTGCTTTTCTGCGATTGCAGCCAATCATCACCACTTATGCTACCAGTTTCCTGTATGTGGGTTTTGCTTTGTTCATCTTACCGAATCCCGGTGGGGGTATTCCCGCTGAAATTGCCAATATTTATCGCAACACCACTCCTTTGGGTTTACCGCTGGCGTTTTATGTAATTGCGGTTATTTTGCTGATCTGGATGTATATCCGTTCGACGCGATTTGGAAATTACCTGTATGCAGTTGGCGGTAATGCCGAAGCAGCTTACGAAACGGCGGTGCCGGTGACATGGGTAATTTTTACAACCTATGTTGCCTCCGGTTTTATGGCAGCCCTGGCTGGGGTTGCCATCACGATGTTGAGTGGTTCCGGTAATGCCGAAATCGGCGTGCCAATGACATTGACTTCCATTACCGCTGTTGTTATCGGCGGTACTGCTTTGAGCGGCGGAGTTGGCGGGGTGGCAGGGCCGGTGGTTGGCGCGATTACCTTGGGAATCATTCAAAACATTATTTCCTTTTCGCGGATTGATACCTGGTGGGAGACATTTGTGAAGGCAACCATCATCGTGGTAGCACTGGCGGCTCCGGGTATCATCAATCTGCTACGGAGGAAGAAGGTATGAGAAGGATAAGTATTTCCCCACCTGTTGCGGCAATTTTGCTTGCAATTGTCCTTTTCCTGCTTTCGGGATTTTTACCAAACGGGTTTGGCAATGACATCAATGTTGCCATTGCTCAGGCAACCAATATCGTGCGCCTGGCGGTGTTTTTAGGAGTGATTGCGGCTGGCCAAACACTGGTGATCATCAGTGGTTTTGAAGGGATTGATCTTTCTGCTGGCTCGGTGGTTACTTTAACCGCTATCCTCACTTATGTGACTGTGAAAGGAGAGGATGATAAAGTCCTGCTGGCATTGTTGATTTCCCTGGCGGTTGGGGCGTTGATTGGATTTATCAATGGTCTGGGAATTACTTTTTTGAAAATTTCGCCGTTTGTAATGACCTTAGGGATGTCCGGAGTGGTGACCGGTTTGATCATTATCATCAATCACGGTAATGTCAGCGGGAAAGTGGCTCCGATTATGACTCGTCTGATTGCACGACCACTCTCGCCGGATATTCCCATCCCCAATGCCATCATCATCTGGATTATTTTTGGTTTTATGATGTGGTTGTTATTGGAAAGGTCAACCTTTGGCAAGCATCTTTTTGCAATTGGCGTAAACCGCGTGACGGCGAAACTTTCCGGGGTTAATGTAACAGTCACAAATTTGGCCGTCTATTCTTTAGCCGGCGCACTGGCCGGGTTTGGCGGTTTTTTGGTGGTGGGTAACACGGGTGTAGTCTTTATTGCGTTAGGACAGCCATTCCTGTTTCCCTCAATTGCGGCTGTGGCGGTAGGTGGTACTTTACTTTCAGGTGGTAAAGGTAGCTATTGGGGTACGATGGCGGGTGCCATTGTGCTGACCTTGATCACCAGTCTTTTGACGACCATGCAGATGCCCGATTCGGTGCGCAGGATGGTATTGGGTGCAACGCTGCTGGTGATGATCTCAATCTACGGCCGGCAGCGCGGTTTCAGACAATAAAAATCAATATTTCAGGAGGCAAGCCATGACTAAGACCGTAAAAGTTGGCATGATTGGAGCCGGGTTCGTCAGTGATATTCACGCTCACGCGTTCAAGCAATATGTTCACAACGCCGAGGTTGTGGCGGTGGCATCACCCAACCGGGCAGGGGAATTTGCCAAAACTCATGGTATTCCCCACGCTTTCAACGACTATCGCGAAATGTTGAAGATGAAAGAAATTGATGTAGTTACGGTAGCCATACCGAACTACCTGCACTGCCAGGCAACCCTGGATGCTGCAGCAGCAGGCAAACACATTATTTGTGAAAAACCGCTTTGCAAAACGCTGGAAGAGGCCGATCAAATGATCGAGGCGACCAAAAAGGCGGGCGTGCTGCTGATGTACGCTGAGGAATTATGCTTTGCGCCAAAGTACGTACGTGCCAAACAGTTGATCGAAGAAGGTGCCTTGGGTGAGCCGTTTCTGGTCAAACAATCTGAAGAGCATGATGGCCCACACATGCCCTGGTTTTGGGATGTGAACCTTTCCGGTGGCGGTGTGTTGCTGGATATGGGATGTCATTCGGTAGAATACGGGCGTTGGGTGTTTGGTAAACCCAAAGTAAAAAGCGTCACGGCGTATTGCAACACCTTTGTACACCATCAACGCACCAAAGGTGAAGATCACTCGATTATGGTGATCGAGTATGAAGGCAACAAAATCAACATCGCCGAAAATTCATGGGCAAAAGGCGGCGGGGTGGATGACCGTTGTGAGATTTACGGTACAAAGGGCAATACCCGCGCCGATCTGCTGAAGGGCAGTTCCTTGTGGACATACAGCCAGGAAGGATACGGCTACGCAGTCGAGAAGGCTGGCACCACGCGTGGCTGGACGTTTACCATGTTTGAAGAAGTTTGGAATTATGGTTTCCCGCAGGAAATGCAGCATTTTGTCAATTGTGTGCTGGGAAAGGAAGAACCAATCGAAACCGGAGAGGATGGGCGCGAAGTACTCAAGATTTTGTACGCTGCTTATCAATCTGCTGGAGAGGGCCGGCGGATTGAATTCCCTTATAACCCGCCACAGGTCGAAAAACCAATTGATCTTTGGCGAAAATTCTAAATCTTTACTGGAGGTATCATGACAGCCATTGATGTAAAGACCATCACTTATGAACAATTAGCCAAGGTGATTGACCATTCGTTGTTGCGCCCGGAGTTGACATCTCAAGAAGTAATCGAAGGATGTCAACTGGCAGCGCGTTACCACGTGGCGACCGTGTGTGTAAAGCCCTGTCATGTGCGGCTGGCGGCCGAGCAGCTGAAAGAGTCCGATGTGCTGGTCAGCACTGTGGTTGGATTTCCGCACGGCAGCAGCGTAACCGAAATCAAAGTTGCCGAAGCACAGCGCGCCATGGACGATGGGGCAGTGGAGTTGGACATGGTGCTAAACATTGGTGAATTGCGATCTGGCAATGACGAGGTTGTGTTTCAAGACATCAAAGCCGTGTGTGATGTTGCTCATGCCCGCGGGGTAAAGGTGAAGGTCATCCTGGAAAATGCCTATCTGACCGATGAACAGAAAGTGCGTGCCTGTCAGTTGGCAGAAAAAGCCGGAGCAGACTGGGTTAAGACTTCCACCGGATTTGCACCCGGTGGGGCCACCCTGGAAGATATCCGATTGATGCGCCGTTCCGTCAGTGAGAAGGTGCAAATCAAAGCGGCCGGTGGTGTGCGCACGCTGGATGCGCTGCTGGCAGTGATTGAAGCAGGAGTAACCCGTTGTGGTGCGACTGCGACTGCCAAAATTCTGGACGATTTTAAAGCGCGTTTGGCGGGAGAACAGACCTCCACTGGTGAGGCTAAAATCGACGGTGGATATTAGAAAACGGGGAGGAGCAGAATGACAAAATTGAGCAAATCAACCATTGGGGTGGGAGTTGCCGGCACCGGATTCATCGGGCCTGCCCATATCGAAGCCTTGCGCCGGAATGGGATTACCGTGCTGGGGTTGGCAGAAAATACCCGGGAAAAAGCCGAGCAAAAAGCAGCTGAAATGGGCATCCCGCGCGTCTACGGCTCACTGGATGAGATGCTGAGGGATGATGACATACAGGTGGTGCATCTGGCAACGCCCAATTATCTGCATTATCCTCATGCCAAAGCAGCGCTCATGACTGGAAAACATGTCATATGTGAAAAGCCGCTGGCAATGAACACCCGTGAATCGGCGGAACTGGTGCAACTGGCTCAAGAAACCGGCAAAGTCAATGCGGTAAACTTCAATATTCGAATGTACCCGCTGGTGCAACAGGCGCGCAATATGGTTCAAAGCGGTGAATTAGGTGAATTATTTATATTGCAAGGTTCCTATCTACAGGATTGGTTGTTATTCCCGACGGATTGGAACTGGCGGTTGGAGCCGGAATTGGGTGGCAGCCTGCGGGCGGTGGGTGACATTGGTTCGCACTGGCTGGATCTGATCACTTTCATTACCGGCTTGCGTGTAGTCGAGGTCTTTGCCGATTTTAAGACCATTCATCCCGTTCGTAAAAAACCGGCCAAACCGGTGGAAACCTACACAGGCAAGATCTTACAACCAGAAGACTATGTAGATCAGCCCGTCTCCACCGAGGATTATGCAACAGTTCTGCTGCATTTTGAGAACGATGTGCGAGGGGTGTTGACCGTTGGGCAGGTCTGTTCGGGACGAAAGAATCGCCTGTTTTTTGAGATTAATGCCTCTAAATCTTCGCTGGCGTGGGATTCGGAACGGCCAAACGAATTGTGGGTTGGCCATCGTACCCAACCCAATCAAATCATCATGAAAGATCCGGCTCTGCTTTCACCAGAAGCACGGGCGGTTACTTCCTATCCCGGTGGACATAATGAGGGCTTCCCGGATACCTTCAAGCAACTTTACAACAAGGTGTATAACTATATCCTTGCCGGAGATTACAACAAACCACCCGATTTCCCCACCTTTGCGGATGGTCACTACGAGATGCAATTGTGTGAGGCAATTGAACGCAGCGCGAAAGAAAGAGTCTGGATCAAAGTCTAATCAAATACGGAGGGAGCCATGAAACTTGGATTTTTTACAGCTGCATTGCCGGGGAGTACCCTGGAAGAAGTTGCCCGTTGGGGGGCTGAGAGCGGTTTTCAAGCGATTGAAATTGCCTGCTGGCCGCACGAGAAAGCCACACGGCGTTATGCCGGGGTGACCCACATTGATGTGACCCAATTGGATCAAGCCAAAGCCCGCGAGATTCGTAACATGCTGGATGGGTACGGATTGATGATTTCTTCGTTGGGGTATTATCCCAATCCTCTCCATCCGGACCCAGAGCATCGAGAGACGGTTATTGCCCACCTCAAAAAGGTGATTGATGCAGCGGCTTTGCTGGAGGTTGGTGTGGTCGGCACCTTCATTGGTAAAGATAAAAACAAGACTGTGCCGCAAAACCTCGAAGATTACGCCCGAATTTGGCCGCCAATTGTGCAGTATGCCAAAGAACGAGGGGTGAAAATTGCCATTGAAAACTGCCCGATGATTTTCTCTTACGATGAGTGGCCGGGCGGGAATAACCTGGCCAGTACTCCGGCTATCTGGCGTAAAATGTGGGAGATTATCCCTGAGGAAAATTTTGGGTTAAACCTCGACCCCTCGCATTTGGTTTTGCAGATGATCGACTACGAACGAGTGGTACGAGAATTTGCCGGTAAAATTTTCCATGTTCATGCCAAAGACCTGCACATTGACCGCGAGGGGCTTTACAATCACGGCGTCTTGTCGCAGGGCATGGGCTGGCAGGTACCGCGTTTACCCGGTTTGGGTGATATGGACTGGGGTAAGTTCTTTGCAGCGTTGACCGCAGCTCGCTACGATTATGTGGTTAGTATCGAACATGAAGACCGGGCTTTCGAAGGATCGGAGGAACTGGTCAAGCGCGGGTTCTACCTTGCGCGGGATGTATTGAAACCCTATATCCACTAACCCTACCTCGAAGCAGTCCTGTGTCCGGCATAAGCCGTGGCACAGGACTGATGAGGATGACAAGGACCTATGAAGCGATATATTGGATGTGATTTGGGCGGCACCAATTTACGTGCCGCGCTGGTGGATGTCGAAACGGGAGAGGTGCTCTTTCAGCAGAGTGTACCAACGTTGGCACGCGAGGGCCACGATGCGGTTATGCAACGTATGGCAGGTTTGTTCCTGAACATGATCGAGGCGGCTGGCCTGGAGCCAGGGGATGTGGGTGGCATTGGAATCGGCGTACCGGGTGTGCTTGACCTGGAAAAAGGGGAAACGTTGTTTCTGCCCAACCTGCCTGGAACCTGGCCGCATGTACCGTTGCGGGATGTGTTGCAACAGGCGACGGGATTGCCAGTGGCGTTGTTGAACGATGTGCGCTCGATCACTTATGGGGAGTGGCGCTTTGGCGCCGGCCAGGGCGTGGAAACGGTTGCAGTACTGGCAATCGGCACGGGTATCGGCGGCGGACTGGTGATCAATGGGCAGTTGCACCTGGGGATTGGCGGTACGGCGGGTGAATTAGGCCACATGGTGATTGATTTCAACGGGCCGCGGTGCGGCTGCGGTAATTACGGTTGTCTGGAAGCATTTGCATCCGGACCGGCAATTGCAGCAATGGGTATGAAGGCAGTGGCACAAGGACTAACTACCAAAATTGGCGACTTGTGCAAGTATGACTTGAATGCGATCACACCTGCGCTGATTGCAGAAGCCGCTCGACAGGGTGATGAAATCGCCTGTGAAATTTACGACCAAGCTGGTTTTTACCTTGGGGTGGCCGCTTCCAGTTTGTGTGCTTCGGTCAGCCCCCGCCGGATCATCGTCACCGGCGGAGTTGCCAATGCCGGCCGGCTGTTGCTCGACCCAATGGAAAAGACAATGCGAGAGCGGGTGCACATCATGCCGGTGGAGCAGGTAGAAATTGTGACCGGCCTATTGGGAGATCACGCCGGTGTGGTGGGATCAGCGTGTTGGGCGGCCAATCGGCTGGGTTAGTCTGCTTTTTTTCTTTTGATTTATGTGCGGCATAATTTCATTGTGATATAATTTGGCTGCAAAGGCAAGTCAGTGCCGCCGGGGCCCGTAGCTCAGCGGCAGAGCGCGCGGCTCATAACCGCTTGGTCGAAGGTTCGAATCCTTCCGGGCCCACAACAGAAAGAATAAGTCGCTGGCCTCATCGAGGGGTGGTATTCGCATTCTGCCGGGCCCACAACAGAAAAATTGGTCGCAGTCCCCATCGAGGGGGCGTATTCGCATTCTGCCGGGCTGATAACAGAAAAAATTGGTCGCGGGCTCTCCTTGATGTAAATGACGGGAATTGGATTGCTCGTATGGGGTATCAAAGTCCCGCCGAGAGCATTGTTTTGCACTCGAAGAGTATTCCCGTACCAGTATCATTATTCCTCCATCCGGTTAACCCCAAAATCACCGCCTTTTTCCCCCGTTGGGGGATGGAATTGGAGCGGGGTCTGGCTTAACATCAAAACGATGCTGCTTTCGACGAGTGTTTCTACGGGAATGTGTGTGCTGGTGTGCAGCCGCGAGAGGGTGGGGGATGCCGCCACTCGTCTGCTGGCTGAACTGGCGCTGCGTGGCAAGGTGTTGGTGATAGATGGCGGCAACTGCTTCCAGGCCTATCCGTTGGCGCGGGCGCTGCGCGAACGTACCACCTCCCTTGACCTGCTCAGCCAGCGGGTATTGATTCGGCGGGCATTTACCGCGTATCAGATGCTGGCGTTGCTGGAAAGTACCCCTCTGGCTGCTCTTCCAGTGGTCATTCTGGACCTGTTGGTCACCTTTTATGACGAAACATTGCCAGCCGGCCAGGCGCGCTGGCTGGTGCAGCGCTGTCTGCAGGAGATCGAGCGATTGAAAGGAGCGGCACCCGTTTTTCTCTTGCTGAGAACCTGCCTCTTGCCGCAGCGTCGTTTTTTACACGAAATGGTCTACCAGAAAGCAGATACGCTTTTCTACGAGCAGGAAAAGCCAACCTCTTTTGCTCAACCCGCGTTATTTTGAGGGATGAAACGATGGGGCGGACAGTTCCAACCATTACTTATCAACTGAACGAAACCGAAGCCATGCTGCAAAACTTCCGGCGGGCGCTGCGGCGTGGTGACCAGGCTTTGTTGGATGGCCTGCTGGCATCTGCGCGCCGTCATCTGCCGGCCATCTCAGCCAGCGGGGCATTGCTGCCTTTTGAGGTGGCTTTACTGGCCATGTTGATCGAGCAGGCGCGTCGGATTGCTGAGCTGGAGGATGAAATAGATATCTTACAGGAGGAACTGGTGCGACTGCGTGATGGCAAGGGTTGAAAGAACTGGCTGGCTGATGGATGTGTATACCCGTCCGGGTGGGGAACTGGTCTGCTGGCTGCTGAGCGAGGACGGACAGCGCTGGCTGTTACCAATGGATTTTCCGGTTACTTTTTACGCCGCTGGCAGCTCGGCGGTGTTGCGCCAGGCGTGGCGCTTTCTACAAGGTCGTGGGGTACATCTTTCCCGGCAGGTGCGCCGTGATCTGTTTCATGGCGAGCGGATTGTGCTTGCGGTGACGGTGGATTTGCCGGGTCGGCTGGCAGAGGTTCACCGCCGGCTGGCACAGACTTTTCCGTTGCTGGATTACTACGATGCTGACTTGCCGCTGGCGGTTCGCTTTGTTGCCCGCACGCAGGTGCCGCTGCTGGGACGCTGCTTCTTTGAAACAGACGGGCAACGCCTGCTTGGGCTGCAGCCTCTCGAATCCGCCTGGGAGATGCAGCCCTTACTACCGCCCCTGCGCGTGATGGAAATCGAGTGCGAGGCAAACCCGGCTCTGCACCCCCCGCAGGAGATCACAATCCGCTGCGATAGGCGCTGTTTTCGTTTTACCGTGCAGCCGTTGCGCGCCTTTCTGGCCAACTTGCAGGCCTTGTTGGGCAATTATGATCCAGATATCATAGTGACCCGTTATGGTGATACATGGCTGTTCCCGTTCTTGGGTGAACATGCTCCCTCATTCAACCCCAACCGGGACGAACAGATGAAGGTTGAATATCGCCGTGAACGCAGTTTATTCGCTTATGGGCAGGTGCTTTACCGTGGGGCGCAGGCCTTGTTGTTTGGGCGCTGGCACATTGACCGTTGTAACGCAGCCCTGTTTTCCGAAATTGGGCTGATGGGCGCACTGGAAATGGCACGGGTTACCGGCATGGGGGTTCAGGAGGCTATCCGGAAGTCACCGGGAGCGGGAATTACTGCCATGCAAATGCAGACTGCCCTGCGGGATGGGGTGCTGATCCCGGTGGTTAAACAGCAGGCAGAATCCACGCGCACACTGGCCAACCTGATACGGCATGACCGGGGTGGGATGGTCTATCAGCCACTCGTCGGCGTGCATCATCATGTCGCCGAACTGGATTTTGCTTCAATGTACCCGGCTATCATGGTGCGTTATAACATCTCGCCCGAAACGCTGAATAAGAACGATGCCCCCGCTGGACTGATTCCGCGCACCCTGCAACCCTTGCTGGTTAAACGCTTGGCGCTCAAACAATACCTGCACACGCTCGACCGGCGTGACAGCCGCGTTAGCGACTTGAAGGCTCGCCAGACGGCGCTCAAATGGCTGCTGGTGGTGTGTTTTGGATATTTGGGGTATAAAAATGCCCGATTTGGGCGAGTTGAATCACACGAGGCGGTCACAGCCATCAGCCGCGAGTTGCTGCTGCAGGCCAAGGAAAACGCTGAGGAAATGGGATTCAGTGTGCTGCACATGTATGTGGACAGTCTGTTTGTGAAACGAGAGGGGGTGCGAGGTGAAGCGGATTTTCTCCCGCTGGTGGAAACCATTCAGACGGAAACCGGCATTGGAGTGACCCTCGAAGGTGTGTACCGCTGGCTGGTATTTTTGCCGGCGCGCCGCGATCAGCGTATCCCGGTGGCCAACCGCTATTTTGGCGTGTTCGAGGACGGCACTCTGAAATATCGCGGTGTTGCCTTACGCCGCCACGATACCTGCCCTTATGTAGCCCGAACGCAACTGGATATTTTGGGTTGTCTGGCTCAGGCAGATGACCCGCGGGAACGATGGAAAGAAGCGTGGGCGCTAGTGAACCAGCGGTTAAGGTCATTGCAGCGCCGGCAGGCAGCCGTGGAGGGATTGCAAATGGCAGTAAAACTCAGCCGGGATCCCCAGGCCTTCCGTCGTCCTTCGGCAGCGGCCCAGGCCGCCTGCCAGTTGCAGGCCGAGGGTGTGGCGGTGCGCGCCGGGATGCGGCTTTTCTTCTGGTACACGCGCCAGGGCGTGAGCATTACCCCTCCCAACGCTGATGATCTGGACTGGGAGCGTTATGCCCGGCTGGTTTTTCGGGCTGCCACTGAAATTCTGGATATCTTAAAACCATCCCGTCCGGTTCGTCAGTTTCATCTGCCTTTATGCCGGCGATGATGGTGCATCAGGACTTCAGGATGAGGCGTGCATCTACCACCTGTAACCCATGTTCAAACACCAGGGCGGGATTGAGGTCAATTTCCAGAATCTCCTCGTTGTCCACCATCATTTGAGACAGCCGTAACATTGCATCTATGATGGCTGAACGGTCGGCAGGTGGCTGGCCGCGGATACCGTGTAGCAGACGGGCAGCGCGCAGCTCTTCCAGCATTTCTTCAACGTCCAGATGAGTTAACGGGGCAAGCCGCATCGAAACATCCTGCAGGGCTTCAGCGTAAATGCCGCCGAGACCCAGCAATAAGACAGGCCCGAAAGAAGGATCTCGTTTTCCACCAAGGATTACCTCTCTGCCGCCGCTCAGCATTTTCTGGATCAGAAATTGTTCCGGTGGTTCAAGCCCTTGCTGCTCAAACCGTTCTCCCATTTCCAGAATGGCGGCTGCCAGCAGAACCTGATCGGGGATGTTCAAGGCGATGCCTCCCACATCGGTTTTGTGGGTTGCCTGTTCGGAAATGGCTTTGACTGCAACCGGGTAGCCGATGCGCGCAGAAGCCTCAACTGCCTGCGAGAGATTGTACACGGTGGCCCAGGGCGCAACCGGAAGACCATAGGCCTCGCATACCCGGATGGCCTGATCAAGGGGGAGGACAGCCGAGTTGGTGTGGTTGAAAACCCATTGGGCTTTGCCGGGAGCATCCTTTGGCAGGGAAATTGCGGGCGGTTGGTGTTGAGCCGTGCGTAACAATTCCACCCGATGATGGTAATCCCGTGAGGCAGCCAGTGCCTGAACGGCTTCATGGACTTCACTGAAAAGCGGAAACCCTAAGTTTTTCTCCAGAAAGTTAACTTCGTCGGCCTCGGTAAAGTAGCATAACGCAATGGGGATTTGATACTGCTGGCTGATTGCCTTGATCTTTTCTGCCACGGTGCGGGCGGTAGAGATCGTCTCGCGGCGATAATTGAAAATCAACAGGAAGGCATCGGCTTGATCGAGCTTAATGGCTTCCTCGATAAGCACCGGATAGGCCTCAAAATTAAAGACAGTTCCCAAATCCAGCGGGTTCATCCGCTCAATAACATTTACGCGGAAAAAGGGCTTTGCCACTTCGATTAATGCGTCGCTGTAAGGGGGCAGTTCAAAACCGAACTGGCTGGCGCAATCCACCGCAATGATTGCATGTCCACCTGATCGTGAAAATACCCCCAAGCGATTGCCGCGTACGGGTGGCAGCGTAAAGCCCTTACTGTAAATCATCATTTCCCGGAAGGTCATTGCACGGGTTATGCCAAATTGCCGGAACGCTGCATTGACAATTGCCTCGTCATTTGCCAGAGCAGCCGTATGAGATTGGGCAATTTGAGCGCTGGCCTGACTGGTATTGGATTTATAGACGATCACCGGTTTGGGAGATTGGGCAGCCAGTTCTACCAGCCGACGGCCTTCGACGATACTTTCGAGGTAGAGCAAAATCACTTCAGTAGCCTTATCCTCGATGAAGTAGTGAAGGTAGTCGCTTTCTTTAAGGTCAACTTTATTGCCCACACTGACCGATTTCGCAATTCCCAGTCCAGCAGCGGCGAGCAAGTCAATACACGTCATAACGACGCCGCCGCTTTGTGAAACCAGTGAAACACGGCCGGGAGGAATTTCTGCAGGGGCGGTTGGGATAAAAAACGTACAGATACCGCTATTGGTGCAAATAATACCGAGACAATTCGGCCCGACAAGACGCATTCCCCATTTGTGGGCAATCCGGCATAGATCTTCTTCCAGTTTTGCGCCCTCTTCGGAAAATTCGCTGAAGCCAGCCGATTCGATGACCGCGTAACGCACACCGGCCGCCCCTAACTCATCCATCAAACCCGGCACAGTAGCCGCCGGGGTAAGAATGACCGCCAGATCAATGTTGGGAGGTAATTGAGTGACAGATGAATAAATAGGACGATCCAGAATCTGCCCGCCGGATCGTCCTAATAAATAGAGTTGCCCCCTGTAACCAAATTCGATCAGGTTGCTGGCTATATGACGAGCGAGATTATCCGGCTTATCCGAAACCCCCGCCACGACAATACTGCGCGGATAAAATATTGCATCCATGGTCTGCCTCGCAAAGCTTGCCAGAGTTTGGGATTTGAAAGAGCATTTGATGTTTTTATTATGGCACAACCCTGCTTTCAATAACTCTCGGAGAAGGTTGATTTCAGGAGAAACACCATCCTGAAAAGTCTTAATCCTGCTCGAGAGGATTTCCGTTCAGTTTTGCAGTGACCGTAATGGGGGTGTTGTTTGTCAAAGCAACTTCGGTAAAACACATCCGTCGGGCTAGGCGAACCAGGTCCTGGATGACCGGCAGGGGTTCGTCCGATTCGATTTGCATCTCGACCTCAAAGCCATCACAAAAAGCCTCTGCATCCCCGCGTAACACTGAGCCTTGTTCCCGAAAATGAGCGGTTACCTTGACGGTTTCTTTACGAATGTTCAATCTCTTTTTGGACGCAACCTGCGTCACGTGAGAGATCAGTCAGAGCGCCATGCCGGAGACAAAATAGGTCAGCGGTGTAGGAGCCGTGCCTTCTCCACCGGGAATATAGTTGCCCTCGTCGCTGATAAAGGCGAACATACGACCGGTTTCCGGTTGGCCGGCAATGACCTGCTTGCGCCATTTTTCAATGGAAGTGGCAGTGGCTTCAACGACAATCCTGCGCAGATGATCTTTGCGATCTTCCACAATATTCCTCCGTCAAATGGTTTGCTAATACAAACTATACCACGATTTTCCTCTCGGAAAATTTATCTCTTTTTTATCCATCTTTTACTCCATCCTTATGGTCAAAATAGATGAAACGGCGCATGATATGTTGCGGTTGTCATACAATCATTACTTTATTTCAACAGAGAGGAACCATGAAATTCAGAGATCGTTTGATCGTGATCATCACTTTGATACTCGTGTTTGTGATGGGGGTCAATACAGCCTGGATGGTCACACGGGCGCGGCAGTCCTTGTTGGAACAGACGCGTTCCAATGCTGTTGCACTGGCAGAAATGTTTGCCCATTCGGTTGATTTTGCCAACCGTATTCCCGGCGAAGTTGACCGGATAGTCGGACAACAAATGGTCACCCAGGCCAGAATCTCGGCTTACTTGATTGATGCAGCGCTCAAAGCCGGTATGAGTGAAAGTCAAATCGAAGAAATGCTGCGCGCTATTGTGGACACGACAGACCTCAAAGAATTCTGGATCACGGACGATACCGGAACAGTGGTTTATTCCAACATTGATGTCCCCTTCGCTTTCAGTCCGGATCCGAACGAACAACCCCAGGCTTATATTTTCTACCAGTTACTGCAACAAACGAACGGTCAGGTTGTTCAATCGGCACAGGTACGGGAATTAGACTCAAAACTTTACAAGTATGTCGGCGTTTCGGGTGTGGACAGCCCGCGTATTATCCAGGTCGGAGTTGAAGCAACCTACCTGGATGAGGTAACCCGCAGCATGAATCTGCAAACACTGGTGGAACAAACAGTTTCTGTCAAGGACGTGAATGCAGTGGCTGTAAAAACAGGCGGGCAGCCGGTTGTTTTCAGTGCCCGTCAGGGTTTCTCTCAATCCGATTTACTGGGTACGGATTGGGAAGAGAGCGTTGAAGAAGCGTTAAGCAGTGGTGAGGTTATTGTTGACGAAATTTCCAATGCTCTGCGGGTTGTTTACCCGGTTAAAACCAGTGCGGGTGAACAGGCCACCATCACGGTGTTCATGAGTACAGCCGGGGTAGCCGAGCAGGTTCGTCAGACTTTAATCACGGCCGTGATTGCTACGCTGGTATTGCTGGCAATCAGCCTTGGTGCGGCTTTGTTCATTGCAAATACCATCACCCGCCCGCTGGGAGTAATCGAAAAAGCGGCGGATCAACTGGCGGATGGTGATTTGTCCTTCTCCGAAGCCCAGCAGAAACAGCTGGAAGCGATCTATCACCGCAAAGATGAATTAGGAACCGTTGGACGATCTTTCCGGCGTTTGATCGGTTACTTTACCGAAATGATCGAGGTTGCCAACCGGCTGGCGACGGGAGATTTGAGTATATCGGTCAAGCCACGCTCCGAGCGGGATGGTTTGGGAAATGCGTTTTCAACAATGATTTCCAGCCTGAAATCTACCGTTTTCCGCCTTACTCAGAGTTCGGATGAGCTGGACCAAGCCTCGGCGGAACTGGCTAATTTTGCCGAACAGGTGCGCCTGGCTTCGGATCAGATTGCTCAAACCATGCAGCAGATTGCCATGGGGTCTTCTCAACAGGCTGAGTCGGTACAGCGCACAGTCAGTTCAGTCCACCAGATGGCGAATGCGATTGACGGGGTTGCCAAAGGCGCACAGGAACAGGCTCGTGCCGTGACCTCCGCTTCGCAGGTTTCCAACCAGATGGGTGAGAAAATGCAGAGCGTTGCCGAAACAGCCACAGAAGGTGCGCAAAATGCAATCAGCGCCGCGGAGGTAGCCCAGAGCAGCGCGGAAACACTCAACCAGATGATCCATGGGATGCGCCTTATCAAAGAAAAAGTTGACCTTTCCATGGAACGGGTCAAAGATATGGGTGAACGCTCTCAGCAGATCAGCGTGATTTTGGAAACGATTGAAGACATTGCCAATCAAACCAACCTGCTGGCGCTCAATGCTGCTATTGAAGCGGCTCGTGCCGGCGAGCACGGCAAGGGTTTCGCCGTTGTGGCAGATGAAGTCCGCAAACTGGCGGAGCGTTCCGCACAGGCCACGCGCCAGATTGGCGATCTGGTAACCGAAATTCAAAAGACGGTTCAGGAGGCAGTCGAGGCAATGAGCCTGAGCGCCAGAGAGGTGGAAAACGGGGTGGCTCAGACTCATCAATCCAGCGAGGCACTGATGCGTATTTTAGACGTCATTCAGCAGGTGCGTCAGCAAGCCGAGGGGATTGCCTCAGCGGTTAAGCAGATTTCCAGCTTCTCACACGAGTTGATTGATGTCATGGATTCGGTATCTTCGGTGGTGGAGGAAAATATTGCCTCGACCGAGGAAATGTCGGCCAACTCGACAGAAGTATCCGAAGCCATGGAGATGATTGCCAGCATCAATGAAGAAACCAACGCTTCTATTGAGGAAATCAGCGCGGCGGCTCGTGAGATGAGCCAACAGGTGCAGGATGTGACCAAAGCTGCGGTGTCACTTTCGCAGATGGCTGCTTCGCTGCGCGGTCTGGTGAGGCAATTCAAGGTTTCGGAATAAGGTTTTACCGCAAATAAGAGCAATCGGCGGAGTTTCATTCTCCGCCGATTGTCATTTGAGAGCTGAGATACAGCTTACTTTTCTGTGATTTCCACACCGTCTTTGAAGACGTGCAACGGGGCTTCGTGATTCCATATGGCTTCCCACACCGAACCCGCATTCAAGATGACCAGGTCGGCAGTGCAGCCGGCTTTGAGACCGTAATTGGGGATGTTCAAGGCCAGAGCAGCGTTGGTGGTAATCAGGTCGTAGAGAATTTCCAATTCTTCGCGGCTGGTCATCCACATCAGGTGAGCGGCAAGGAAGGCTACTTCCAGCATGTTATTGCGTCCAAACGGGTAATAGGCATCGGCAATATCATCCTGCCCAAGGGCAACGCGCACCCCCGCCTTATAAAGCGACTTGACGCGGGCATATAGCGGTCCGGTCTGCGGGTCCGAAACCACACCAATTTGAGCGCGCTTGAGCAGGTATTCGATCTTCCGGTAATATGGCTCCGGATAAAGTGCCATGGCGCGGGCATGTTGAGCGGTCACGCGTCCTTCCCAACCTTCTTTGATCGTCTTGACGGCCAGCATTTCGAGCGTGCGCAGGGTGGGATCACCGGCATCGTCAATCAGCATGGAAACCGGTTTGTTGTATTTCTTCGCCAGAGCAAACATGCGGTCAATGTGTTCCTGGGCATCAGCGTCGGTGTATTCAATCCACGGAATGCCACCAACCACATCCGCACCCAGTTTGAGGGCTTCTTCGATGTACTCCTCTGCGCCGGGGTCGCGCACCACGCCGTCTTGCGGAAAAGCGACAACCTGAATATCCACTTTACCTCTGAATTCCTCGCGTGCGCGGATGAGGGCTTTTACCCCTTCCAAACGGGCTTTGGTGTCGGTATCGGCAAAAGCACGAATGTGAGTGTTACCAAAACGGATGGCGAGTTTGACCGCTTTGCGAACATTTTCAATAATCCAGGATTCGTCGTATTTTTCTTTGACGCGGGCAGCCAGTTCAATAGCGGTCATTGCCCCGCCCATCGCCTCGCCTGTGTAGGCTCCCAGGGCTTCGTCGTCCATCATGGAAAGAGTATAGACCTTGCAGAGGTGCAGATGCCCGTTAACGAACGATTCGGTCACCAGATGTCCATCGGCATCCAGTATCTGCTTTGCGTCCCCCTCGATTTTTGGCGCAATCGCAGTAATTTTGCCATCCTTAATACCGATTTGAACTACTTCATTTCCTGAAAAGCGGGTTTTGGCGTTCTTGATCAGGTAATCCAATGTCATTGTTCCCTCCAGAGAGTAAAATTATAAAATTATCCTGCCCGTAAGTTCTACGGGCAGGATTTTGATTTTCAAGCCTTTTCGCTCATGCGTTCACGGACTAACTGTTGGGCAATCAATGCTCCGTCGCGGATTGGTTCGTAGCCGGTGCAGCGGCACAGGTGTTTATTGAGGGCATTGGAAAGTTCGGTTTCACTGGCATCCGGTTTGCTTTCCAGCAGGGCATGAAGTTCCATCACGATACCGGGGGTACAAAAGCCACATTGGACGGCTCCCGATTCGGCGATGGCTTTCTGGATGGGGTGCAATTCCATGCCTTGAGCCAATCCCTCAATGGTCAGAATATCTGCCCCCTGCATTTTTATTGCCGGTGTATTACAGGATTTGATCGCTTTACCGTTCATCACAATCACACACGTGCCGCAGGTAGCATTATCGCAGCCGCGTTTGGTACCGGTTAGATCCAGTATATCCCGGATCACATCAATGACCATCATCTCTTCGTCAATTTCGACGGAGCGGTATTCACCGTTGATAGTGAAGGAAATTTTCTCGGTCATTTCAGGCAATCTCCTTTTCCATTCGGGCCTCGAGCGCTTGTTTGATTTTTTCGGGAGTGACGGGAATCTCGTAGAAATCTACGCCGATTGCATCATAGATGGCATTCAAGATGGCGGGTGGAACACCGATCACCGGATGTTCGCCGATACCGCGAGCGCCAAATGCCCCAATGGGATCGGGTGTTTCGATAAATTCAATGGTTTGCTGGGGGGCTTCTTTGTAAGTGGGAATGTGGTATTGGAAGTAATGTGGATTGAGGATGCGGCCTTCCTCGTCGAATTTGACCTCTTCGTACAGCGCTGCACCCAATCCCATTAGAACGCCGCCCAAAACCGTGCCGCGAATTTGAAGCGGGTTAATCACCTGCCCGACATCAAATACGGATGCAAAGTGATCCACATAAATTTTGCCGGTTTTCTTTTCGATGCGGATTTCGGCGGCTTGAGCGCCAAAAGTGTAAGTTACCCCCAAATTCCCCTGCCCGTTTTGATCCGGATTGGAATAGCGAGGCAGGCGGGCATCGGCAACCGATTGAGCCAGATCGCCAATGGTGATGCCGTTATCGGTGATATAGCCGCGTGCCAGTTGGGTGACTGGAACGCGAATAGAAGGATCGCTGCGCAAGTAGACATACTCACCATCATATTCGAGATAGTCCTCATCGGTGCGCAATACCTGAGCGGCGGTTTTCTTTAAGCCTTGAATCAATTTCTCGGCAGCACGGACAATGGCGCGTCCACCTTGCATGGTAAACATTGAGCCAATGGTTTGCCATTCGTAGGGGGAGAACTGGGTGTCAATTTCGTTGTAACAACGCACTTTTTCGGGTGGAATCTTGAGGGCTTCGGCAGCAATCTGGCGCACAACGGTACGCAATCCCTGGCCCACTTCGGCACCGCCCATGTTGACCGACACACTGCCGTCAATGTTCATCTTCATGTAGCAGCCTTTGGTGGAGAAGGGCGCGCCTTTGGGTGATTTCATCAGCGCGGCAAAACCACGCCCATAATAGAATTGATCATCCTCTCGTTTCTCCTTGGGTTTTCCAAAGACAATTTGCTGAACCCGTTCAGCACATGCCTGCATATCCCCGTTCGATTTCCACATCCGCTCGCCAAGAGAATTGGTGCTGCCTTCGCGCAGATAATTCTTGGCGCGTAATTCAAAAGGATCCATGTTCAGTTTACGCGCCAGTATGTCCATCATCCGCTCGGTTGCAAATTGTGGTTCGGGATGCCCATAGCCGCGGAATGCACCCACCGGCGGGGTGTTCGTATAGACAGTGTAACCGGTCAGGTCGCAGTGTTCAAATTCGTACGGACCGGTGGAGTTGTGAGTGGCGGCGATGGTCACATTGACGGCGGTGTCGGAGTAAGCGCCGCCGGAATGATACACCGTGGTTTTGAGGGCTACGAGTTTGCCATCGCGTTTTGCACCGATTTTCATCACTGTACGAATGCCATGAGCAAGCAGTGTGCTGGTAATGTCTTCCTTGCGGCTGGCAACCCATTTGACCGGGCGACCGGGGACAAAGCTGGCTATCCAGGCAACGGTTTGTTCAACGGTGATATCCGATTTGTAGCCAAAGCAGCCGCCAATATCGGGAATATGGACGCGCACATCCGAGACCGGCACACCATAGGAGTGGGCAATGTCATCCCGGATGATGAAGGGGCAAATTGAGGAGGACCAGATTTCAATGGTGCGGTCTTCTTTGAACCAGACAATAGAACCGTGCGGTTCAAGGGCGGCGCAGGAGCCAAACGGGTAATTGAACTCGCCTTCGATGATGACATCCGCTTCTTCGAAACCTTCCTCGCCGCGCCCTTTTTTGAGGTGATAGACATTGGCGATATTGGTGCCGGGTTGTGGGTTGAGGGTGGGCAGATGCCAGTATTCGCCCAATTCCTCATGAATCAAGACGGCGTCCTCACTCATGGCTTGCCGGGCATCAATGTAAACCGGCAAGGGGTCGTATTCCACTTTGATTTTATCCAGCGCTGCATAGGCGTGACGAGGTGTATCGGCAATGACAGCGGCAACCGGCTCACCGATGTGGCGGACTTTGTCAATAGCCATGGGGACCAGGTCGCGGATGTTATCTCCATAGCGGTAGGTGCAGCCTTTGCCGGTGACCACTTTGACTACGCCGGGGCATTTTTCGGCTTCGCTGGTGTCAATGGAGACGATGCGGGCATGAGCATATTTCGGTCGTAAAATGGCGGCGTGTAACATACCCGGCAGCCGAATGTCATCCAGAAATACGGCTTTGCCGGTTACTTTATTGATGGCATCCGGCCTGACGTAACTTTTACCCAAATATTTGTAGGCCATTTCAAACTCCTTTCTTATACAAGAACTATTCTCTGCGGTAAGGTTTTAGCAAGGCTGCCGGGTAGGAAGCATTTCGCCCGGCAATGACCAAGGCAATGATAGTTACTACATACGGCAGAGCCAAAAAGGTTTCATAAGGCACGGGTAACTGCAATCCCATTGCCTGTAAGCGCAATTGCAAGGCAAAGGTGCCGCCAAAGATCAAACCGCCCAGCATGACTCGAACAGGGTGCCAGTTGCCGAAGATGACGATGGCAATGGCTACCCAGCCGCGCCCGGAGATGATGCCGTGGGTGAAAGCGCCTAATTGGAAAAGCGACAAAAAAGCACCGCCGGCTGCCATCAAACCGCCGCCGATTGCCAGAGTGGCATAACGCACGGCAGGCACACTGATACCGGCAGCATCCACGGCTTCGGGGTTTTCGCCAACCGAGCGGATTTTCAGACCGAAATTGGTGCGGTACAGAACCCACCATGCCAACGGTACTATGACTAAAAAGGTAACATAGGTCAACCAGTATTGGGAAAGAATCGGGCCGAGGATGGGATTTTCCGGCAGAACATTGAGGGTTTGGAAGGAAGGAATCGAGGGGGGAGTAGACCGTCCGCCGTAGAAAAGACGGAAGGTGAAGAGTGTCAATCCAGTCAGCAGGAGGGTGATGCCCAAACCAGAAACATGCTGGTTGACCCCAAGGGTGACGGTGAAGAAACCCATCAACAGACCAAACACAATTCCCGATAGGACGGCGATGAATAAACCCAACCAGAGCGATCCGCTTTTATCGGCGACCAGAAAGCCCACAAATGCGCCAAAGTACATGATGCCCTCGATACCCAGGTTCAATATACCGGCGCGTTCACTGTATGTTTCTCCAATGGCGGCGAGGACAATTGGTGTTGAAACGCGGAAGGTGGCAGCGATTAAGTTAACAAGAAAAACTTCCATTATGCCCTCCGAACGATGCGGTAACGTTGAAGCAGGTACATACCCAGAGCAACCAGTAACATGACTGCCTGGGTGACCTCGCCGAGGTAAACTGGTACGCCCAATGCCCGACTGACGGTTTGGGCGCCGGTGTCAATCAGCCCAAAGAAGAGGGAAGCGACAAATACGCCAATGGCATTCAAGCTGCCCAAGGTGGCAATGATCACGCCCGTGTAGCCATAGCCAGCGGAAAGGTCACCGATCAAGTGAAACTGGATGCCAGCTACTTCGCTCACCCCAGCGATACCGGCAATGCCGCCACTGATCAAGGCTGCAATCAAGGTCGTCGTTCCAACATTGATGCCGGCAAATTGCGCAGCGGGTTTCCCCAAGCCCACGGCACGCATTTTCAAACCAAATGAGGTTTGGGTCAGAATAAACCATAGTACGGCAATGGCCGCCAGGCCCACAATAAAACCAAAATGCAGACGTGAGCGGGGAATCAGTTTGAAGAACATGGTATTTTCGGCAATTTCAGGGGATTGCGGCCAGCCGGAATTGGGGTCGCGCCATGGGCCGTTCAAAATGGCGCTGACAATATAAGCCATGATCGAGTTCATCAAAAGGGTGGTAACCACTTCATCTACCGCCAGACGAACTTTGAGCAAGGCCGGAATCAACGCCCAGACCATGCCCGCAAGAAATCCACCGATAATCATCAACGGAATGGCAAAGATGGCGGGTACACCGCCAAGTACAATACCCAGCCAGGCCGCCGCTATCGCACCGGCGTACAGCTGACCTTCGGCGCCAATATTGTAATAACCGGTGGCAAAAGCAAACGTTACGGCGACTCCTGTCAGCATTAATGGGGTGGACTTGACCAGCACCTCCAAGAAGGATACTTGACTGGAGAGAGGGGAGATTAGAAAGTAGTAATAAGCCTGGAATGGATTTGCCCGAGCGGTGAGGATCAAGCCGGCAGTAATGAGGAAGGTGGTTAAGAGGATCAACACCGGAATAAGCGGGCGCATCCAAAATGGGGGAGTGTCGGTTTTAATAAGTTGGTAGGGGAACCGTTTGGCTTCCATGTGATTAATGCTCCTTGACGGCACCTGACATCAGCAGCCCCAGTCGTTCAGGTGTGGCTTCTGCGGCGGGTAGTGTACCAACAATTTCCCCCTCATAGATGACGGCAATCCGATCGGAGAGAGCCAGAATTTCATCCAGATCTTCGGAGATCAGCAGGATGGCGGCGCCGCGCTGGCGCTGTTCCAGCAATTGCTGACGAACATAATCGGTTGCACCAATATCCAAACCGCGGGTTGGTTGCGGGGCGATGATCACCTTAGGTTGACGAGCCAGTACACGCGCCAGCAACACTTTCTGCATGTTCCCACCGGAAAGGGTGCGGGTAATGTCATTGGGTTTGGCTTTGATCTGGAATTTCCGAATCAACTCACCCGCATATTGGCGGATGGCTTTATGATCTAAAACACCATTGCGGGTGAATTCATCCAGATGTTCCAGAACAAGATTATCCGTAACGGTCAGGTGAACAACCATGCCCTCGTGGCGGTCTTCGGGTATGCGTCCGAGTCCGGCACGGGTGAGCTCTGAGGGGGTTTTCCCGGTAACATCCTGCCCATCTACCCGAATGTTGCCGGCAGTCGGCTGGCGTACACCGCAAATAGTTTCGGCCAGTTCTCTTTGGCCGTTTCCGCCAACGCCGGCAATGCCTAAAATTTCACCTTCAAAAACAGTAAGGCAGATGTTTTTAAGAATGGGTAAATTTTTATCATCGTTGGCGCACAGGTTGATCAATTCCAACATGGGTTTTTGGGCGCCTTTTTCAGAATTCGCCTCGCTGCGGGAGACACCGAAAGTTTCCCTCCCGACCATCATGGCGGCCAGTTCTTTTTGGGTTACATCGGCAGTGTTAACCGTTCCAACAACTTTTCCATCACGCAGGACGGTAACCCGGTCGGTGATTTGGGTGACCTCATGGAGTTTATGGCTGATGAAAATGACCGATAAACCTTCCTCCTTGAGGCGATTCAGGGTTTCAAACAGTGCATCTACCTCTTGGGGTATCAGCACAGCTGTTGGCTCATCCAGGATGAGAATTTGGGCATTGCGGTAGAGTGCCTTGAGGATTTCAACCCGCTGACGCTGCCCGACCGAGAGATGGCGGACGATGGCTTTGGGATTGATTTCCAGTCCAAAACGACGGGCGGCTTCGGCGACACTCTCTTCGATTTGGGTTTGATTGAGAACAAACGAGTTTTGATAACCCAGCACAACATTTTCTGCAACCGTCAGCGGCGGCACAAGCGCAAAGTGCTGGGTAACCATTCCAATTCCGAGTTGTATGGCATCTTTGGGTGAGTGGATGACGACAGGCTGATCTTTTACTTTGATGACACCCGAATCGGGATGATACAACCCATAAAGGATGCGCATCAATGTGGTTTTTCCTGCCCCGTTTTCACCCAGCAAAGCGTGAACTTCCCCTTTCCTTAACTGGAAATTCACATGGTCGTTGGCGATGAGGTCGCCAAACCGCTTGGTGATGGATTGCATTTCGACGATAAACATGACCTCTCCTGAGGGGCTTGGGTGGATTATAGAACAGATGCGTGCTGCAGGACTCAAAAAGGGGGGTAACGGCCGCATCTATGTCTGAATGGGTATCTGTTTGCTGTGTTTCAACCAATAAACTCTTTGAAGTGCCTGTGCGGCATGATTAAGCCGCACAGGCACGTGCGAGTTTGGATTAGTTGGTGGGCGCAGGGGGTTCTTCCTTGATGTCCACGCGGAAGAGTCCGTTGCGGATTTCCTCATCGCGCTGCTTGACCAGCGCAAGGATGTTTTCAGGAATCTTGGATTCCATGCCGTGGAATGGAGCAAGATAGGCACCACCCTTGGCAACCATACTGAAGTCCTTGAGATCCTGCGCAGTGAAGGTGCCCGCTTCAACCTGCTTGATCACATATTCCACGGTGGGGGTCATATTCCAAACCGGTCCGGTGAGAACGTGATCCGGTCCGAGCTCGTATTGGTCGCTCATGTTGCCGAAAGCCAGCAAACCTTTTTCAACTGCCGCGTCAATTACGCCAAAACGCTCGGCAAAAAGTACATCCGCGCCGGCATCCACCTGAGCCAGAGCTGCCTCTTTGGCAGCGGCGGGATCAAACCAGGAGTTAATAAAGGTAACGAGCACTTTTGCATCCGGGTTGGTTTCCTTGACACCGCTGATGAAGGCATTGACAATGCGGTTCACTTCTGGGACCGGATAACCGCCGACCACTCCGATAACATTGGTCTTGGTCACACCGCCAGCGATCAGACCACACAGGTAGGCCGGTTCGTGAATCCAGTTGTCGAATACGGCCAGGTTGGGATCTGCCGGACCTAATCCCGAACCAAATACAAATGCGATTTCCGGATAATCCTTTGCAACCCGGCGGACGGCTTCTTCGTTGCCGAAGGCATCGCCAAAGATGGCAGCGGGTTTTTGTTTCTCGGCTACTTCACGCAGGACGCGTTCCATGTCACCAGCATAGCCGATATCATCGGTGTACTCGTAGCGAATTTTTCCTTCATCCGCTGCTTTTTGAAGTGCCTGATGAATGACGCCATCCCAGGGTTCTTCAATGGGGGTGGCAAAGGCACCGAAGAACAATGGTTTTTCTGTCTCACCAGTTTGGGGCGCCTGGGTTTGGGCTGCCGGGGCGCATTGTGCGGTAAGTACCACCAGCAAAACGGCAATCAAGATGAGCTTAATGGTTTTCATTGTTTGGTTCTCCTCCAGGGTAAATGATTTTCATTAACCAACTTCAGAAGTAAAGAAGACCGGGTGGGTGATTTTGAAGTGAACACCTCCTTTCTGTGTTGTTGGGGATCCGCTGAATTTGTGATTATTAAGAGGGGGGACGAACAAAGTAGATGAAAACCTAAAAACCAGATTTCCGGTTTTTTTCTTACCAAACCGGGTAAATCCGAATTGAACAATGGATGAAACTGAAGATGCAGGGTATTAATAGTTTATTGAAAAACATTAAGAATTGCAAGCAGTTTGGGCTGGTAAATGACGAATTATTAAGAGATGTATGACAATTGTCCAAAGGACATAAAAGCCTCTTTTTGTGTTGCGGTTATAATAAATCTATGCCATCCGAAAATGAATTGAGCGAACGGGAAAAGGAAATTTTACGGCTGGTGGCAACCGGTGCCAGCAATAAAGAAATTGCTCAGGTGTTGTATATCAGTCCGAATACGGTAAAAGTACATCTTCGTAATATCTTTGCAAAAATCGGTGTTGTTTCCCGTACCGAAGCCACCTTATATGCCATCAAGATCGGGTTGATTCCCGAAGCTGTGCGTGAAGAAATCCAGATCAATCAAGCCATTTCTGAGGGCAGCAATGCAAGCACAGAATCGGTGGCTACTTCCACCCGTTCTTTTCCAATGAGGGGCAGGGGATGGGTGTTGTTTGTGGTTCTCCTGTTGATCGGAATTGGTTTCTTTCGAATGCGGGGAAGCGATCAAGGGGTGGTTTTACCAGCCAGCAGCGCCCAGCGGTGGAGTGATCTGGCTGATTTACCTGTGGGTATTGGGGGAGGCATCACCGAGAGATACGAAGGATATCTTTATCTGTTTGGCGGTGAAAAGAACGGCAATCTGAGCGGAGAGGTATTTGCTTATGATCTCAATCAAAACCTGTGGGAAGAAAAAGCATCTAAGCCTGTTCCGGTAAGAGGTGTTCAGGCAGGAACATTGAGGGAAAAGATTTACCTGCCCGGCGGAGAAATGACAGATCATACCCTAACCACGGTGGTTGAAGTGTATGACCCGCGCAACAACAGGTGGGAATTATCCACACCTTTACCGGTTGCACTGACAGGTTACGGACTGGCTGTATTTGAGGGGCGATTGTACTTGTTTGGTGGATGGGATGGCAATTCCTACCGGGATGAGGTTTGGATGTTTGATCCGGACACAGAAGAATGGACTTTACGACAGAAAATGACTTCTGCTCGCGCATTTATGGCGGCGGTGGTGCTTGGGAATAAAATCTACCTGATGGGGGGTGAAACTACGAAGGGGGTGACAGATGAATGTGTGGCTTTTTACCCCAATCGTGAAGGAGATGATCCAACTGCATGGGAGACAAAACCTCCGCTTCCCAGGGGAAGGAAAAACTTGCGGGCAACGGTTCTGGCTGATGGTGTATATGTGGCTGGGGGTTTTAATCAAATTGATCAACCCATCACTGACATTCTTCGGTTCAATGAGACAAACGGGGCATGGGAAGTTCTGGATCCACCACCATTACTGATCTCGGCGGATACGGCATTGGCATCCAGCCAAACGCGCCTCCATTTTATTGGCGGGACGGTGGGAATGAGAGCGGTGCCATATCATCAGGCTTATCAAGCGCTATATACAGTGGTACTGCCGGCGGTCAGCCGATAAAGAAAACACCTCTGGAGGAGGTGTTTTTGGATTTTAGAGCGGGAGACGGGACTCGAACCCGCGAATGTCAGCTTGGAAGGCTGATGCCTTACCACTTGGCGACTCCCGCGTTGTGGAAATTATTTTAACCACATCCCTGCAAACGGTCAACCCTTCGCTTTTGGGTTTGTCCCGGCTATTCGTGGTGTTATGCCACAATTGACCGAACTACCTTTGTGCAATCCTGCTACGGAAGAGGAAATGGCGTTACAGTTCCGCGTTGAATAGGTGCCAGTAAACTGACCGCAAATTCACTGATTTCCAGACGAAGGGGGGTATCGGCTTCTTCCAGACCCAGGCTGTTTAATGTCATTCGAATTTGACTGCCATCTGCGCTGCTCTGGTCAAACTCAAAAGGTTGTAGGCGTATGAACCAGCGGAGAAGTCTGCTCAATTGCTCGGGGGACAGGCGCATAATGCCGGGATTTTGGCTGGCTTGACCTCGACAGTAATACTGGACACTCCATCCATTGAGGTAAACTTTCAATCCATCGCAGTATTCCTGTGATGAACCTTCGCGACTCCAGTTCAGAGCTGGCGTACTGCTGAGATAACCGTCTACACTGGCCAGTACCGGAATCGAATCGAATGTTGAAATCCGAAACTCAAAAATGTGATTTTCAACACCCAATCGAATAATTCGGCCTTCTACTGGCAATTGGGTGCAAGGAATTTCTGCGATGGCGATTTCCAGACAACCATCCGAAAAAGTGGTCTGGCGTTCGCTGAGGAGTTGGATTGCCTGTGAGTTGTAACCGAGCAATCCAGCCAGATACTGTACCGTCTGTAGAGCGGAAGTGGACGGTTCATCCACCGAAAGGATAGGACGGACAAGAACACCGTCTAAATCTGTGTGGTAGGTGTAGGAGCGATCTCCGTAACGAAGGGTCACAATCAGTCCGGGAATCTCTTGTTCCGCACAAATTTCACCCGGGTCACCTGCTTCTAGACAGGAATTTTGCCAGGTGATCGATTCGATGGCTTGAATGGTGATACTTTGCGGTGAGACATTCAGCTCGCGGGCGAGTTCACGCCTGGCTTGTAAGGCCCCTGCGGGGGGTTGGATAAAACCGCCATCCTGAGGGGGCAACGTGGCAGTTTGCGTGGTCGGTTGCTGATTTGGGTTACAGGCAGCCAGCCAAAGCACCAAACAAACGGTGATAACAAATGACCATCGAGCCATGCCTTATGATTGTAAATGAAAATAAGCCGTCTGTGGGAGAATCATGGGAAGAATGATTTGCACATTTTGCTATAATCCGATACATTGGTAGAAAAACATTGGAGAGAAAAAATGGAAGAAAAATATTTGGAACTGAAATCGCGTTTGATGGAGATTGCCGACTTAAACAAAGCGGCTGGTTTGTTGGGCTGGGATCAACGGGTGATGATGCCACCAGCCGGTGCCGCTGTTCGGGCCGAAGTCCTCGCCACTCTGGGAAAGATAGCCCATGAAAAATTTACTTCTGATGAAATAGGAAAATTACTCGAAGACCTGAAGCCGTATGAGGAAAGTTTACCTTATGATTCGGACGAGGCCAGTCTTATTCGTGTAGCCAGAAGAGATTACGAAAAGAGTGTCCGGGTACCGGCCAGTTTACGGGCTGAAATGAGTCGGGTTTCTTCTCAAGCCCAACAGGTGTGGGTAGAAGCTCGCCAAAAAGCCGATTTCAAGCACTTTTTACCAATTTTGGAGCGACAAATCGAATTACGCCATCGTTATATTGAATGTTTTCCGCCGGCAGGGGATCCTTATGATATTTTGTTAGACGATTACGAACGTGATATGCGTTCGGCTGAGGTCCAACATACATTTGAGCAGTTGAAACAAGGTCTTGTGCCGTTGATTCAATCTATCGAGGAAAATGCCGACCGTGTTTCAGATGCTCCCTTGCATGGCCATTTTCCGGTAGAACAGCAAAAGGCTTTTTGTCTTGAGGTGGTCAGCCATTTTGGTTTTGATCCCAAGAGCTGGCGGTTAGATCCTACCGTGCATCCTTTCGCATCCAGTATTGCCACCCAAGATATTCGCATCACGACGCGGTATTTTGAGGATTTCCTCTCCCCGGCATTGTTTGGCTCGATGCATGAGTGTGGGCATGGATTATATGAAAATGGTGTTTCTCCTTCATTAGAACGAACATTGCTGGCGCGCGGTGCCTCATTAGGGCTGCATGAGTCCCAATCCCGGATGTGGGAGAATCTGGTCGGACGCAGTCTTCCTTTTTGGAAGTATTTTTACCCCAAATTGCAACAAACCTTTCCGCAGCAATTCGATGGGGTTCGATTGGAGGAATTTTATCGGGCAATCAATAAAGTCCAACCCTCCTTTATCCGGGTTGAGGCGGATGAAGCCACTTACAACCTGCACATTATTTTGCGCTTTGAGATAGAACGGGAGATGATTCGGGGAGAAATTGCGCTTAAGGACCTTCCCGAAATCTGGAACAGTCGTTTTCGGGAGTATCTTGGTTTGAGAATTCCCAACGATAGTTTGGGGGTATTGCAGGATATCCATTGGTCAATGGGTCTGATCGGTTATTTTCCGACCTACGCCTTGGGCAATATCATTTCGTGCCAGATTTGGGAAAAGGTATTGGAAGCCATTCCTGATTTACATGATCAGTTTGAACGGGGACAATTCCTACCGCTACGTGAGTGGTTGCGAGATAACCTGCACACATATGGCCGAAAATTTACCCCAAAGGAGACCCTCCAGAAAGTTACGGGCAAGGCCGAATTGGATGTGCAGCCCTATTTGCGATACTTAAATACCAAGTTTTCGGAGATATATGGGTTGAATTAAAGGCCAAGCCGTTGATCTACGGATAGTTATGGTAAATTGTCAGAACTTTGTCCGCATAGGTGTAACCTGCATCCATGGGGCCATAGGCTTTTAAGGCTTCGCGAACATCGCCCTTACGTTGAATCAACCCTGCCAGCATTCGCACGCCGTATTGAATGTTGAATTGCGGATCGAACAATTCCTGCATGGAAGGGCGGTTAGCAAAGCATGGCCCATTGACGCAAATAAATTCAGCGGCTTTACCATCACGCGGCATGATTTGCATTAAACCTACGGCACCGCTGCGCGAGTAGGCTTCCGGGTTGCCGCCCGATTCTTGCAGCATGACCGCTGCAATCAAATTTGGGTCTAATTGATATTCCTTTGCCGCTTGCTGAATATATTGACACCACTGCCGAATTTTCTGCGGGTAGCGTTCGGAGAGCTGACATTCTTCCACGCTGGCTTGAAGGGGTTCTTCGGTTTTGACTTGTTCCGCAGGTAAAATGGTAGGTTCGAGTTCTGAGGCTTGTGCTGTGAGGGAGGGCCTCAAGAGCAGACGGGAAATTCCGACGACCACGAAAATCCCAATTATCACAGCGGGAAAAATGGCTTTACTGGGGTGGTTCATTTCAGCCTCCAGGCGGGCAAACCGTGATGCAGTTGAAGGTAATCAGGCTGAAATAATTATAGAACAATAATTCTATTTTGAGAAGAGGCTGTTATAGTAAATTGAGGGTGATTTTTGGGTGAAAAGAATCAAGGCTGAATCGCTTCGGCCAATAAATCTTCCAGGTATTCACCCTGCAATACACGGTTTTTCCAATCCGGCATCAGGTGATCCAGCAAAACCCCTTGCCCAAAACCAGAGTAGTAAAAGAGGGTTTCACCGTCCATGTTCGTTTTGGACATGGTATTGATCTGAGTTTTCCAAAATTGAGCGCGGGAGGAGTAATTTTTCAGACCTATTTTCTGAATCGAATTTGGAAGGGGAGAAAAATTCTTTTGTGCAGCAATTTTGCCAATTTGCAGCTCCGCATATTTTGCCATGCCCTCCAGCCATTCTCGTTTGCGTTCATAATCAATCAGGGTGTTACTTAACTGGGCGGATTGCCGTCGTTTCTCTCTGAGTTTTAGAAATTGCTCAGCAACTGAGACGGCTTCTTCGCGAGTTGAAATTTCTCCCGCTTGTTGGAGTATTTCCAATTCATCTTTCCAGTTTTTCATTAAGATTTCATTGTCAAAAGGATATTGTTTTTCCCAATTGGCAATTAATTCTGCCTTTTCAAATAGAGTCGGATTTTGTCTGGCCTGATAGACATGAAACGCCTCATGTGCTAAGGCACTGATATAAGCCTCTGGAGCGAGGATCAAATCTCGAAAGAAAGGCCGGTAGGGAAATACCTCCCGCAAGAGCGGGGGGAGTTCGGCGTACATCAGGTCGTGAAAATAAATTAATGCATACTCCTGAGTTTGGAAGGAGGCAGCAATTTGATCGCCTACTTTAACCACAAAGTTTTCGGGTGTCTGTTGTGGATCCTCTATCATTGTGCGGAAGATTGTTTGACCGGATGCACTCACTGGCTGCCAGGCCCCGCCGCGCTGATGAGTGCGCGGGTACATTGTCCATCCCTCCGAAAGCGGAGTTTCAATACCCACGGCAAAAGCGGATGTTTCGTTGTATAACACCCACGCAGTTGGTTCATCTGACCAACCCGGAAAGACCTCGTTGCCCATAGCCTCTAACAGACGATTGGCTTCCTGCATCAGAAGCATTTGATTTTCTGAAAGAAGTTCTGGATGATTGGAACTTTTTGGGAGTGATTGGTTGATGATGAAAAGTGTCAAAGAACTTAACAAACACAATCCTGCTAATGTGAAGAAGATTCCCAACAAAAGAGTTTTTCGCTTTTTGAGCATGATTATTTCCAATTCAAGTGTGGATTATCTTTAATGGTTTACGCATCTGCTATAATTTGGTTGCAGGGGACATTCAATCGAAAGGAGTCCAATATATGAATTCAATAAGGTCTCTTTGGTACAAACAAGCTGTTTTTTATGAAGTTTATGTGCGCGCTTTTTATGACAGCAATGGGGATGGACATGGTGATCTGAAGGGTTTGATTCAGAAACTGGATTATCTGAAAGATTTTGGGGTGGATTGTATCTGGTTGCTGCCGATTTATCCTTCTCCCTTGCGCGATGATGGTTATGACATTGCGGATTATTACAATGTCTTGCCTACATATGGCGATTTGAACGACTTCAAAGAACTGGTGCGGCAAGCGCATCAGCGTGGAATGCGCGTGATCGCTGATCTGGTCATGAATCACACCTCGGATCAGCATCCGTGGTTCCAGTCCGCACGCAGCAGTCGGACCTCTCCCTACCGTGATTATTACGTCTGGTCAGATACCGATCAAAAATACAAAGACGCACGCATTATTTTTTTGGATACCGAAAAATCCAACTGGACATGGGATGAAGTAGCCGGACAGTATTACTGGCATCGTTTCTATTCCTCTCAGCCCGACTTAAATTACGATAATCCTGCCGTGCGAGAGGAAATGAAAAAGATCATCCACTTTTGGATGGACATGGGAATTGATGGTTTCCGCGCGGATGCTGTTCCTTATTTATTCGAACGCGAAGGCACAAATTGTGAAAACTTGCCAGAAACCCATGCTTATCTGAAAGAAGTACGGGCTTATTTAGATGAGCATTATCCGGATGCAATTTTGCTGGGGGAGGCCAATCAATGGCCGGAGGATGTGTTGCCGTATTTTGGCAACGGGGATGAATTGCACATGAACTTTCACTTCCCATTGATGCCGCGCCTGTACATGGCGTTGAAAAAGGAGGATAAAGCCCCGCTGGAATGGGTTTTTGAACGTACCCCGACCATCCCTGAAAATTGTCAGTGGTGTACCTTCCTGCGCAATCATGATGAACTTACCCTGGAAATGGTTACACCGGAAGAAAGGGAATTCATGTGGCGCGAATATGCCCCTGATCCAAAAATGCGACTGAATTTAGGTATTCGTCGCCGACTGGCATCCTTATTAGATAATGACCAACGCCGCATCCGCTTATTGTATTCGATGCTGTTCAGTTTTCCCGGTACCCCTATTATTTACTATGGGGATGAGATTGGCATGGGCGATAACATCGAATTGTTCGACCGGAATGGGGTGCGCACTCCCATGCAATGGGATTCTTCACCGACGGCGGGATTTTCATCTGCACCGCCATCTCAATGGTACGCACCGGTTATATCCGTTTCTCCTTTTGACCCCGTTCACGTAAATGTTGCCGATCAAATTCAGCGGAGTGACTCGTTATATCACTATCTAAAGCATCTGATTGCACTCCGTAAATCCCGTTTTGAACTGGCAGGTGGCGAAATGCGCTGGATCGAAACTGGATCCCCTTCGGTAGCGGCGGTCTGGCGTGCAGAAGGCGACAGATGGTTGTGTGCCGTACACAACCTCGCCAACAGGGTTCAAGAAATCAGTTTGAATCTGCCAGTGCAAGCAGGGATTTTGACCGATTTAATTGAAGGCAAAATTTCAATTAATCCTGCGGAAGGACACTTGAAAATCCAACCCTATCAAACCCTGTGGTTTGCCAGTCCTCAGGTGTAAATGAGCATTAGAGGTTGCCGTGAGCCAGTAAGAGGATTCGCGGCAACCCCTTTAGAATTAAAAGGCTTATTTGATTGAGAAGAAGATCAATATTCGAGGAAGTGATTACCGGTGGATCTTTTACTTCCTCATCGCTGTTGCTCATTTCGCCGAGTAAAAATAAACGTTCTGAATGATGTGGGAAAACATGATTCAGGGCTTCTTTTTGGCTGTGTTCCATGACCAGAATCAGGTTGTGGCTGCTAAGCAGTCCTTCGTTCACTTTTTGAGAACGATGTTTAGAGAGGTCAAGTCCTCTGGAAAAGCCGGCCTGAATCACTACTTCTGGGCAGGTTGCACCCTCCTGCACCCATGTTCCGGCACTGTGGACCCGCCACCGCTGTATAGGCAGACCCTCCCTCAGTAGATAGTTGCGAAAAAGCGCCGCTGCCAGCGGTGAGCGGATGCGGTTAGCCATGCAGACAAACAGCACCGATGGACGGTTGAGCGGTGCGGTTCTACCGGCTTCAAACAATCAGCGCTCCATGCTGACAACCTGCTGCTCCCAACGATGCCAATCCCCAAAACGCTCTACTAAAATGCGTTTTCCTTCACCGGGGCAGGGTAAGCCGGCCAGTTCGAGATCCGCATCCACCATAATTCGCACCAATTCGTGAAAGCGGACTTTGGGCTGCCAGCCCAACTCGCGGCGGGCACGGCTGGCATCTGCCAGCAGATAGTCCACTTCGGTTGGACGGAAATAACGGGGATCAATCCGTACGTAATCTTCCCATTTCATCCCCGCGTAGCCAAAGGCTTCTTCTAAAAATTCACGGACGGAATGGGACTCTCCCGTGCCAATGACATAATCATTCGGTTTGTCCTGCTGCATGATCAGCCACATTGCTTCGACGTATTCGGGGGCATAACCCCAGTCGCGTTTGGCATCCAAATTTCCCAGGTAAAGGTATTTTTGACGGCCGGCCTTGATGGCGGCGATAGCGCGAGTAATCTTGCGGGTTACAAAGGTTTCGCCGCGGCGGGGTGATTCGTGGTTGAAGAGAATCCCGTTACAGGCAAAAATACCATAGCCTTCCCGGTAATTGCGCGTCAACCAGTAGGCATATACTTTTGCAGCGGCGTAAGGACTGCGCGGCTCAAAAGGAGTCTCTTCGTTTTGAGGGGGCTTTGCCCCGCCGAACATCTCGCTGGAAGATGCCTGATAGAATTTTTCTTCAAAGCCGCTTTTACGGATGGCTTCCAAGATGCGGGTGGTGCCTAATGCTGTCACATCGCCGGTGTATTCAGGCATATCAAAACTGACCCGCACATGACTTTGGGCGGCGAGATGATACACCTCATCCGGACGTACATTGTATATGATATTCGAAATAGTTTCGGCAACCGAAATATCGCCATAATGCAAATATAAACGGACTTCGCCGCCATTTGGATGGGGATCGTGGTAGATATGGTCAATCCGGCGGGTGTTGAAAGTGGAAGCCCGGCGGATGATGCCGTGGACTTCGTATCCTTTGGAAAGCAACAACTCGGCCAGATAAGACCCATCCTGACCGGTGATGCCGGTAATCAAAGCTTTTTTCAAAGTGTCCTCCTGAGATCAAACAGATTGATCCTCATTAGATATCAATCGTAATTGCTACAAGCAACAAGTATAACCGACCCGCTTAAGAACTGTCAAACAAAAATCTGGCAGGGCAATGCTTACCCTGCCAGATGCGTTTGAGTGGCGAAAGAAGATTAAACGGGCTGCTTGACTTCCACTTCTTCCTTGCGGAAGGTTAATTGATTGTCCCCTTCCTGGTAATCAATGATCACGCGGTCACCCCGCTGGAACTTACCGGAGAGTACAGCGATGGAGAGCGGGCTTTCGATGTGCTTTTGGAGCGCACGGCGCAGTGGACGAGCGCCAAAAGCTGGATCATAACCGACTTCTGCCAGCCATTTACGGGCTGCTTCGGTCAATATGACATGCAAACCATGTTCTTTCAGGCGCTCGCTGACTTCTTTCATTTGCAGGTCCACAATTTGGTACATCTGCTCCAGCTTGAGCGGGGAGAACATGATGATCTCGTCAATCCGGTTGAGAAATTCCGGACGGAAGGTGCTTTTGAGCGCTTTCTGAATTTTCTCGTGTTGAGCGCGGTTTTCGTCGCTCGAATCTTCGCTTAAAAAGCCCAATGTACCGCCCTGGCGCACAAATTCAGTGCCAAGATTGCTGGTCATGATCAGAACCGTGTTGCGGAAATCAACGACCTGACCCTGTCCATCCGTGAGGCGACCGTCATCCAGAATCTGAAGGAGCGCATTCCATACTTCGGGATGAGCCTTTTCGATCTCGTCGAATAAAACAACCCGATACGGCCGGCGGCGGACGGCTTCGGTTAACTGACCGCCTTCTTCGTAACCCACATAACCGGGTGGTGCACCAAACAGTCGCGAAACGGTGTGTTGTTCGCGGTATTCACTCATGTCCAGACGCACCAGCGCATCCTCATCGCCAAACAGGAATTCGGCCAGGGCTTTAGCCAGTTCGGTTTTACCCACTCCGGATGGGCCAATGAAGATGAAGGAGCCAATCGGCCGGCGCGGGTCTTTCAATCCGGCCCGGGCACGGCGGATGGCATCCGAAATGGCGTGAATGGCCTCTTCCTGACCGACTACTCGCTCACTCAATCGTTCTTCCATGTGGAGCAAGCGCTCAGCCTCTGATTCCATCATCTGGCTCACGGGAATGCCCGTCCACTGAGCGACAACCTGAGCGATGTCATCCACATCTACAACCTCATCCAGTTTATGTTCGGCTTCCCATTGATCACGCAACTGGTTGAATTCGGTTTCGAGGCGCAGGCGTTCGGCTTTTTTGCGGGCGGCGCGTTCGTAATCGCGTTCAATCCCAGCCTGTTCCTCTTCAGCGCGCAGCTTTTCAATTTCGGTTTTCATCTCCTTCAATTCGGGAGGCAAAGAGAACAATGCCACGCGCAATTTGGCGGCAGCCTCGTCCATGAGGTCAATGGCTTTATCCGGTAAATGTCGGTCAGTCACGTACTGAGCAGATAGTCGTGCGGCGGCAACCAGTGCGTCATCCGAGAAGTGTACCTTGTGATGCGCTTCATAGCGGTCACGCAAACCCATGAGCATTTTGATGGTATCTTCCACGCTCGGCTCATCCACATAAACCGGCGCAAAACGACGTTCCAAAGCTGAGTCCTTTTCAATGTGTTTGTGGTACTCATCCAGCGTGGTTGCACCGATACATTGCAGCTCACCACGTGCCAGCGCCGGTTTGAGCATGTTCGATGCATCCATCGCGCCTTGGGCAGCCCCGGCACCCACAACGGTATGCAACTCATCAATGAACAGGATGATTTCGCCTTCTGATCGCTGCACTTCTTCGATGGCAGCTTTCAGGCGCTCTTCAAATTCGCCGCGAAAGCGGCTTCCGGCGATCATAGCCCCCAGGTCGAGGGAAACCACCCGCTTGCCCATCAGGATTTCCGGCACATCGTTGCTGGCAATTTTTTGCGCCAGGCCTTCTACGATGGCGGTCTTACCAACGCCGGCTTCGCCGATTAAGACGGGGTTATTTTTGGTGCGCCGCGAGAGTATTTGCATCACCCGCCGGATTTCGTTGTCTCGACCGATGACCGGATCCAATTTACCTTCGCGTGCCAGTTGAGTTAAGTCACGCGAGTACTTTTCCAGTGTGCGGTAGCGGGTTTCGGCTTGTGGGTCGGTAACCCGTTGACCACCGCGTAATTGCATGATCGCATCCAGCACCCGCTCGCGGGTCAGGCCGTTGCTTTCCAGCAGGCGGGCAGCCGGTGTGTTCCGTTCACTGAGTATTGCCAGAAAGAGATGCTCGGTCGAGATGTATTCATCTTTGAGCCGACTGGCTTCTTCGTTTGCCAGATCCACGATGCGCTTTACGCGTGGTGTGATGAAGATTTGGCCGGCACCTCCGCCAAAAATGCTGGCTTTGGGGCTGGTGCGCAAGATGTAATCCAGTCGGTCAGCAAGCATGTTGGGGTCAACCTTCAAAATTTCCAGAATTTGAGAGATGACCCCTTGGGGTTGTTCAATTAACGCGAGCAGAATATGCTCGGTATCTATCTGGTTATGACCATAGCGCTGAATGATTTCCGCAGCGCGTTGAGCAGCTTCTTGAGCTCTTTCCGTAAAACGATCAAATCGCATCATAGTTTGTTATCCTTCAATAATGGTTAAACAATGCTCCTGGTAAGATTATAGCATTGCCTTCATCCACATTTTACAAGCGGTATATTAGAAATCTATCATCATTTTAGTTTTTTTGAAGAATGAAAACAAGCGCTCAACTCCGCCTGTACACTATTTTGCCTTCTACCATGGTGAAGAGAATATTCCCATCTTCATCCATCAAAAACAAATCAGCGTCTTTACCAGGTTCAAGACTGCCTTTCTGATGGGCAATTCCGATTGCTCGTGCAGGGTATAGCGAAGCACTCAGGATTGCTTCTTCAAGCGGGACCCCAGCCGCCTTAGCAAAGTTTTTCAAGGCTTGCTCAAGCGTCAAGCCGCTACCAGCCAGTGTCCCATCCAATAAAGCTACTTTGCCCTGCTTAACCTGCACTGGCCGATTATCCAGAATGTACTGACCATCCGGTAAGCCGGTTACCCGCGTACTGTCAGAAACCAGAACAATTCCTTCACAGCCTCGCAACTGATAGAGAATACGCTGAGCCAATGGGTGTACATGGACGTTGTCGGCGATCAATTCACAGCGCAGCTCGGGCATTGTCATACCGGCGCCAACGACACCGGGTTCACGATGGTGAAATGGACTCATGGCGTTGAAGCAATGGGTCAGCAGCCTAACTCCCCGAGCAACGGCAACTTGCATCTGCTCATAGGTTGCACTGGTATGGCCTGCTGCAACGGTAATACCCCGCGAAACACAGGTATCAATCAACCAGAAGTTTTCGGGGAATTCTGGAGCCAGTGATACTACTTTGACCATTTCGTGATGAATGAGGGAGAGAGCTTCCTCGTGGTTGGTTGCCTGACGGATAAATTGAATGGCCTGAGCACCGGCGCGGTTAGGATTCATATATGGGCCTTCTAAATAAGCCCCTAATAATGTTGCACCATTACGGATCCGTCCATAGGCATTGCCAATGGCATCCAATGCCTTCAGTAGAGTGGCATGGGGAGCAGCCCACGTGGTAGCCAGGAAAGCAGTCACCCCATGTTGAACCAGAAATTGAGCAATCTCTTCAATGGCGTGCAGGTCGGCATCCATGAATTCAAAGCCCATCGCACCATGTATATGCAGATCAATCAGCCCGGGAAGGAGGCGATGATGAGCGGCATCTAATTTTTCATGGGTGTTTTCCAGTTCGGCTGGCGGCGGTTGACCGCGCCCTATGCGAGTAATCGTTCGATTTTCAATCAAAAGCCAGCCAGGGGATAGGATTTCAGCCGGGGTATAAATTTGGGCATTCCAGATTAAGGTTCCCATACCATGTTCCTCAACGCTTTGGTTTCATTGATTGTAATCTGAAAACGGATAGGTTGGTCATTTGGGGAGTGGGAATTTCGAGAATTGTCGCATTAGGTGAGCGGGTTTTCAAGTACTGATAAGCGGTGTACAATTTTGTTATGGATGTTGCTTTGCTTCCCTCCCGTCAACACATCCGGCCGTTACGCAGCCGAAAAGATATACTGGCAGTGGCAGACTTGATCGAGATGTGCTTCGCCGATCATATGGACGTAGATGGGAGAGAGTACATTCGTTATTTACGCCGCTTTGCTATCCCGGAAGAAGGACTGGCAGGAAAGCTTTTAGAGCCATTTCAGGTTCCGGTGCGAGGTTTGGTGTGGGAGGAAGAGGGTCAAATTGTCGGTAACCTGAGCCTGATCTCGTTCAATAGACAGGGTAAACGGTATACCCTGATTGCCAATTTGGCCACTCACCCGGCTTACCGTCGGCGTGGAATTGCCCGCCACCTGACCGAGACGGCCCTCCAACAGATTCGTGAACGTGGAGATCAGGAGGTCTGGCTGCACGTCCGCGTGGATAACCCGGCTGCCATTCAATTGTATCAGTCTATCGGTTTTGAGGAAGTTTGCCGACGCACCAGCTGGATGTGGGAACCGCATTATGGATTCTTGCCAAAAATCAATCATGAAAAAGTTCGGATTGTGTCTCGCCAACCTGCCGACTGGGCGCTGCAGAGCCGCTGGCTGGATGAAGTCTATCCGGTAGAAATAACCTGGAACCTTCCCCTGGATAAAAACCGCCTGAAACCCAACTTCTGGAAGGACATCTGGCACTGGCTGAACGGCGGCGAAGCTCTGCACCTGTCGGCCCGCTGGGATAATCATCTGGCGGGAGTGGCTTCCTGGCAGCCCACCTCCGCCTATGCGGATATCCTCTGGTTGGCTGCTGCCAGTGAACATGAGGATGAAGTGATTGCGGTCTTATTATCGGCCGCTGGCAGGCGGCTGCGCAATGGACGACCTTTATCGGTCAATTATCCCGCTGGGCGGGCGACGGAAAGTTTTCGCCGGGCTGGCTTTCAAGCGCATGTTACCCTAATCTGGATGCGCATCCATCTATCATAATTTGAGGAGGAGAAAATGAAAAAACTGGTGATTCGACTTGCGATCAATGCTGTGGCTTTGTATGCAGCGGTTGCCTTGTTGAAGGATTCCTACATCTTTCCGAATGACCCGGATAACTGGCTCAGTTTTATCTGGCTGGCACTGATCTTTGGGGTGGTCAATGCGGTTATCCGACCAATTCTAATGGTGATGAGCTGTCCTTTAATTATTCTAACGCTGGGTTTGGGTACTCTGTTGATCAATACGTTGATGTTTGTGCTTGCCGGGTGGATAGGCACACAGTTTGGTGTGGGGTTTGAAGTAAACGGTTTCTGGGGAGCATTTTTGGGCGCACTAATTACCAGTGTGGTCAGTTTTGTGTTGAGTCAATTGTTCAGGGATGAGTTAAAAAAATAGATGTGTAACAGAAAACCGCCCGCCGACATGAGCGGGCGGTCATGTTTAATAGAGATTTATGGCAACGTGAACCGCAGGAGATGACGATTGGCGGCGTCACTGACCCAGATATGTCCTTCCCCGTCCACTGCAATCCCGGCTGCCAATCCAAATCCATCAATGTCGGGACTGTATCCTCCCCATGTGCGCACAAACTGGCCTTCTTCAGTGAACTGGAGAACCCGATAACCTTCAGGATCGGTGACAAAAACATTACCCCGGTTGTCCACAGCAATGTAGGGTTTGTTTTCCAATGATTGACCAAACCAGCCAAAAATATCCCATGAACGCAGGAAGAAGGTTTTGCCGCTTTGCGTATCAATTTGGAATACCTGTACCCTTTGATTCCAGGTATCGGTTACAAATAACTGATTCTTCGCGTTGATGGCGATTCCGACCTGTTCATCAAACTGACCGGGATCAATACCGGGGCTGCCAAATTCATCCAGGTAGTTACCGTTTTGGTCAAAGATGACAATGCGTTTGTTGCCAGTATCGGTGACAAACAATCTTCCCTCGGAGTCGAAAGCCAGATCACGCGGCCCCCAGAAGGCATCCGGTGCTACCCCCTGGCCGAAAAAGCCCCACATGGTTACAAACTGACCGTCGGCAGTAAATTTTTGAATCCGATGATTCCAGGTGTCAGCCACAAAAACCGAGCCATCCGCAGCTACAGCAACACCCCACGGCTCATAAAATGTACCGCCAGGAGCGTTGCCTTCTGCTATGTTGGCAAATGAACCCCAACGATGGAGCAACTGTCCATCGGGTGTGAGATGGAGAATCTGGTGCAAGCCTGTGTCGGCTACATACAGGCTGCCATCCGGTGCAATTGCGATTTTTCGGGGTGAGCCAAATTGGATTGCGCTGCCGGGTAGGCCGATGACCTGATCGGGCAGTAATTCCACAACACCGTTGATATATGGATCGGTTTGCTGCGGCTGGCTGGCAGTGGGTGCGGCACCGTAGTTCCAAATCAACGACAGGATGTCATTGCGGATGTACATCTTGAGTTTTTGAGATGGCTGCCAGGTTTCCACAGTCAGATTGGGATTATTGGTTAACTGAGCATACTCGGTATAGTCACGGTCTCGCCAGATTTTGAACAATGCTGAGCGCATGGCCGGATCACGCAGGGCATTCCAGATTCGGTCCCATGTCAGGTTGTAATAATCTTGCATTGGCCACCACAGGCGTTGATATTCGAAACTCTGGAAAGTACCTCGGGTGATCGAATCAAGCCTGGACCAGTTCTTTTCACCGGCGATAATGATTGGCGAATCACGCAAATCGCGGGTGACATTATCGGTAAAGTAGCGTTTGTTGGGATAGTCGCGGAAGTACCACCAATAGGGGTATAGTGCATCATTGTCGTAAGCCACATTGATGTTTTTCCCGCTCGCTGTGCGCCGTGAGATTTCTTCTACCTGGGCTAAAATGTCTTTTGGACCCCTGGCAGCATGGGCATAGACCAGAAATTCTTTCGCATTATCATAGTTGATGTAATTGGCTGTATAGGCGGTTCTGGCAGTCATCACCGCCAGATAGACCGCCATTCCAGCCACAAACAGGCGCAGGATGGCAGAGGGATGCCAGTCCTGTAAAAATTGTAAAATTCCCCAGATGGAAAGCCCAAAAGCCAGCAAGGAAAATACGAATATGGAAGTGGATTGGAGTTGATCGAGGGTGTTGCCCTGAAACGGCGGCTGAGGGCTGAGTAATGTGCCCAGCACGCCCCCCAAACTGGTGAGGGCAACCGGCACAAGGATCAGCGCCAACCAGGCATGATGTCCTTTGAGTTTTTGCCATGGGGTGGTTTCGATAAGGTAGCCGAAGCCCCATGCCGCCGAAATCAGGAAGGGAACGGCAATGTGAACGGTCAGCCAGGGCATTTTCTCGCCGGCGATTGAATATGCAACCAGAGATGTCAACGCCCAAAAAAGGAAGAGTGCTAAGGTGGGTAAGGGTCTTTCTTGAAGGAAGACTGGTGAAGGAGGTTGCCCATCTACTCCATCTATATATTGGGGCGTTTCTTCTACCTCGATTGAAGTTGTTTGATCGTAATTCTCGCTGTTCTCACTAAGCCGCTCACCTGAAAAGGATGAGAGGCGGTTGTAGCGGATACCGAAGTATACGGCCAGCAATGTTCCAAACATTGCCAGAAATTCGTAAATGGGCATCTGGATGAGGATGTAGTAATAGAAAGGCTGTTCACCCCGATGAACGCCCTGCTGCTCCAGCCAGTAACCTAACGAACCGACAATGCCGGTAAAAAACCCAAAGCCATTGGTAAAGAATGTGGTGTAAAAAACAGTGAAGATGCCGTAGAAAATGGCAAAATTCACCAACCAGAGTTTGGGTTTCCAGAGGAGGCCAATGCCCACTCCAAGCGCGGTGAGCAGAATCAGAAAGATGCCGGTGCGAAGGAGGCTTTCCGATGAATAATCAATCGGATTCCAGTTTTGACGCAGCAATGAACCGATGATCTTTACCGGAAAAGCGGTCAATAAAGGCAGGATTAATGAACCGGTCAACACGAGTAAGTCGAAGGAGCGATCTTGCTTGAGAGCCTGCCAGCCAATGTTACGCAGTAATATGACCACAGACGCGACCCCTAAAATCAGCGCGAGGATGACGCCACCCAGTTCAATCAGCTGAATGGGGGTGAAGGTTTGTCCCAGGGATTGTTGAATTTCAACGGCGTTTTTGTTGACAATTGCATTCCAGCCGGCAAGGATGACAACAAACACCAGCAGAATCAAGGCGGTTGAAAGAAGAGTCATGAACATCTGACGTGCCCGTTGGTTTTCCCAACGGGCTTTGCCGATGTGTTCCATGAACAGAAAAGCCAGAAAGATCAACAATTGGGCGGTGTAAATGTAGGCTGTTTCTTTGGTGGCAAATTGAAGCGCAGTAACTGCCGTGAGCAGGTAAAGCATGCTGCGCTCGCCCTTTTCAAGATAGCGCAGGACGGCAAAGAGAGTTAAGACGGCGTAGAGGGCTACGAATGCTTCGTTGCGGGTATAGCGGCCGTAGAAGAGCAGGTAGGGGGAAATCAGGAAAAGGTAACCACCGATGAGCGAACCAATTTTGCCCAGATAACGGCGAAAGCCAAAGGTTACAAACAACACGGTGGCGACGCTAAAAAGTGCAGCCGGGATGCGCGAGGTAAAATCGTTAGCACCAAAAAGGAAGTAAGAAAGCGCAACTAAGTGAAATTGAACCGGACCATGCGTCACTGGATCGTGACGGTAGCCTTTTCCAATGGAGAGATCATAAGAAGGAACAACGTGATTGACTTCATCGTGGCTCATCACCCGTTCGCCAAGAATATAAAATCGGCTGAATAATGTCAGACCGATCAGGAGGGCAATCAAAATAAAATAAGGGGTAATTTGTGGAATGTCTTGAAGCAGTGGGCGATCCAGCCAGCTTGTGGAAGAGGATGATTCGCGATTGTTTTCCATAATGGTTAGCGATGAGGTAACAGTTTTTCAGGATATTTCTTGCGATGTTGACTATACTTTAAGTTTGATTTTCTGACAAGTGCGCAATGTTTGATTGACGAATTGATTTCTCGATTCTATACTCATTTCAGGTTTTAAATCAAATTGCGCTGTGAGGAACTTAATGTCTAGATTCAACCGATATGCGATGTTTGCGCTATTGTATTTTGCACAGGGGGCAATTCTCAGCTATTTTACTGCCCTGAACTCTCTTTATTTGCTTCGTTTCAATTTGACGATGAGCCAGATTGGACTGGTTGGAGCAATCGGGTTGATTCCATTTGTCTTAAAAATTTTCCTGGGGATGTTGAGTGACAGAGTTAATTTGGCCGACTGGGGATACCGAAAACCCTATATCATTATTGGCTTACTTGTCCAAAGTGTTTGTCTTTTGATCGTTCCCCAAATAAATCCGGGAAGCCAGTATGGTTTTTACGCGCTGCTGGCTTTTGTTTTGATGCTGGGAATGGCTTTGTATGATACCTGCACCGATGGTTATGCTTTGGATACTACACCACTGGAAGAGCAAGGGACTATTCAGGGATTTATGGTTGGCGGCAGGGCGTTGGGGGTGGTGGCTATTTCGGCGTTGTTGGGGTTGCTGGTGGAGAACCTTGGCTGGCCGGCAGCGTTTTACAGTCTGGCAGTCCTTTCGTTGATTCCTCTCCCACTGGTGTTCCAGATTCGAGAAAAGCCGCGCATGGCGGAACAGCAATTTACCTGGGGGGCTTTTCGGGCCTTTACAAAAGTGCCTGTCATTTCGCTGGCGGTGTTAGGGGCGTTGTACTCGCTCATCATCAATGGTGCCAATCAACTGGTCAATCCATTTTTACAAAATCAATTTGGCATTTCCTATGCTACTGCTGGGTTTGTTACCACGGTATGGGGCATAGGGGTTGTTTTGGGTTCACTGGCGGGTGGGCGATTGACCGACCGTTGGGGACACCATCAATCCGTCATTCGAGCCATGGCCCTTTCTCTGGTGGCAATTTTATCGTTGGCATTTACCCGTGCGGCATGGATGGTCTGGCCGTTGGTTATCTTGTTTGGATTGGCTTTCGGTTTCTATGAGACGGTCTATTTTGCGGTTTCGATGAGTAAGACCGATCCGCGTATCGCCGCTTCTATGTTTTCCATTCTGATGGCTGTAGCCAATATCGGTACAGGAATTGGTCTGGCATTGAGCGGAGGGCTGGTTGATTCCTTCGGTTTTGCGGTTACGTTTATTGTCCTTGCGGGATTGAATTTGCTTGCAATTCCATTGGTTGGATTGATCTTTGGAAAACGGCAAACCTTCCCCCCGCCAATATCATAGTTTTGGAGGGTTATTTTATGGAAGAAGATGGAAGCCTGTTGACATCTCAAATCCCCTTTCCGGATAGTTACTGGGTTATTCCCGGACGTTTATTGGCGGGCGAATATCCCGGCGCTTTGGAAGAGCACACAGCCCGAAAGAAGTTAATTAGTCTTTTGCATTGCGGAGTTAATGCAATCCTAAACCTGACCGAGGAAGGCGAACTGTTGGATTACACTCCGTGGTTGAGGGAAGAGGCGGATGATTTTGGGTTGGATGTGGAAATCAAACGTATGCCCATTCGCGATTTTTCGACGCCGCTTGTGGTGGAAATGATGACCATTTTGAATCAAATTGATGAATGGCTGAGTAAAGGCAAAACGGTGTATGTGCATTGCTATGGGGGAATTGGCCGTACCGGAATGGTTGTAGGCTGCTATCTGGTAAGGAAGGGAATACCCCCTCGCAAGGCTTTGCAACAAATTGCAGAATTGCGGCGCGGTACACCGGATCACTGGCGCCGCTCTCCTGAAACCGATGAACAAGTCGAGTTTGTGTTAAGCTGGCGGAAAGACCAGTGAGAAAAGGCTGTGGAAATATGGAATTTGAGATCCTCCCTTTTGAAATGAAGGATTATGATGAAGTGTATCAATTGTGGCAGTCCTGCGAGGGGATTGGCCTTAGCGAAGCGGATTCCCCTGAGCGCATTCAGAGTTACCTTGCGCGTAATCCGGGTTGCAGTTTTGTGGCTCGTAAAAATGGTCAAATTGTTGGGGCGGTATTGGGTGGAAGTGACGGCCGGCGTGGTTATTTACATCATCTTGCCGTTCATCCTTCTGTCCGTAGATTGGGTATCGGAAGCCGCTTGACACAAATGGCATTACAAGCGTTGGGCAGACAGGGGATTGACCGGGTGCACATCTTTGTGTATGCGGATAATCGGGTAGGGATTGCTTTTTGGGAAAGGATGGGCTGGCGGCTGCGGAGCAATCTGGTGTTGATGTCCATTGATCTTCCCCAAACGTTTTAGCGGGTGATTGAATTGAAAAGTTGTTGAAGCGGTTTGTCCAACACGCTGATCAGACAAAAGCAGGAAAAGCATAAAAAAGCAACCACAATCAAGATTCCGCTTACCAGAGAGCGTCGGAGGAATCTCTTGCGAAGTAGCCCGCTTCCACCCCGTTGAGAAACGAAATTCCGGTTATGTTCCGCATCCGAGAAGGTGTTGCTTTCGGGGAGAATCACTTCTATATCATGAATTGTGGGTAAGTCAGTCACTGGCGCAGATGAGGGCAGAGTGGGGGAATGTTGTTCGCCGGGGAGATAAGTACCACAATATTCACATATTACCCCATTTGGGGATTGATTTTTCTCAACAGGTGCGCCACATGCTGGACATTGCGTTTGTGGAGACATCAGAGATGTATTCTAACATTTCCTGAGTAGATCATCACATAATATTTGACTGAAAATAAAAGCCTGTATTGAATAAGAACAGGGTTACCTTAAATAACATCTGGCAATACTTCTTCCACATTTCTAACGGCTTTAACGGAGTAACCAAAAATCCCGACCAACAGGACTCCTATTCCACAAAGGAAGAAAAGAAACCCCATTCCCGCTCCCGGTCCTATTCCTGTCAATTTGGTGAAGAAACCGATCCACCCCTCTGGTTGACGAAAGAGAGGTTCGAAAATGAAATCGGCCAGAGTGCCCGCAATGATGGGAGAAATTGGGGTGGTTAACCATGCAATTAACCGGCGAGCAGAAAAGACCCGTCCTTGTAAATCGGGGTGAACTTTGGATTGCCAGATTGCCTGATTAGAGCTATTGATCAGCGGTCCAAAAAGGTTCATAAAAATGGCTGCTCCAATCCATAAGGATAACTGATTGCCGAATCCCATGACCATCATCCCGATTCCCAATGCCATCCATCCGAGCAATACACCATGAACACGCTTCTTAAAGCCTCCCCAGATACTCATGATGATGCCGCCGGCTACGCTCCCAGCAGCAAACATAGATTGGACCGTGCCAAAAATGAGTGAATTTTGATTGGTTTTTGCCAAAATCATCGGTGCAAGGAGAGTAAATCCGATTCCGCTGAAAAGATTGGCTGCCAGGAAGATCAATTGGAGACCCAATAAACTCGGTCGTTTGAAAATATAATCAAAACCAAACAGGGCTTCTCTCAAAAAAGTACCCTGACCGCGCCTTCCTTCTTCACTTATGGATGGTTGTGGGATGATTACATACGAAAGCGCAAGGATTGCGATCAAGAAAGTGATGATGTCCACCATGAGGACACCTTGAATCCCGATTATTGGAAGCAATGCGCCAGCTGCCAGCGGCGCAAGGACACCGGGTCCGGCTTCCATTAGGGACATCAGCCCATTGACTCTGCCCAGTTGTTCTTTCGGCACCATGACACTGATTGCTGCCGAGTAGGCGGGCCACTGAAAGGTATTCCCTATTCCATTGAGGGCAGCGGCAATGTAGAGGTGCCAGAACTGTAAGTGACCAGTCAGAAAGAGAATCAGGACGAAAATTGTACCCAAACCGGCTGCAATATCGCTGATCATCATCATTAACTTTCGACTGTAACGATCTACCATTACTCCGGCCAGAGGGGACATCAACAGAAAGGGTGTGATATAGAAGACTTGCATCAATCCCATTGCGGTGGCGCTTTCAGTTTTTTGATAGAGCCAGATGGATACAGCAAAACCGGTCATGCCGGAAGCAAGAATGGAAACAATCTGACTGATCCAGATGATGAAAAAAGCTCGGATACCAGCTGGTCGGGATGGTGAATTCATAGATGGGTTTCCTCGGGACAAGAGGGTCGGTTGGGATTCACTTTCAAGGGTTTGACAATAGATTGGACGAGCATAACCGAGAAAGTAGAATAAGGATATGAATTTTACCCGTTGTGGGCTGGTTTTAGTTGTTTTCGCCCTGTTGATTTCGGCTTGCGCACCGGTATTTGAATTTGGGTTAACCCCCAAAACCCAGAACAATCACCCTTTATTGAAGTATCTCGCTTTGGGTGATTCCTACACGGTTGGGGAGGGAATCAGGAAAGAAGATTCTCTGCCAAATCAGCTGGTGAATGCGCTAAAGGAAGACGGTTACTCTTTTGGTGAGCCGGTGGTAATTGCCCGTACTGGTTGGACAACCGATGAGTTAATCCGCGCTTTAGAAGATAACCCTCCGGAGGGTACGTATGATCTTGTTACCTTACTGATTGGGGTCAATAATCAATTTCGGGGTTATTCACCGGCAATCTATCGCAGTGAATTCAAGGAATTGCTGTATCGTTCCATCCAATTCGCCGGAAATCATTCCACTTGTGTCATTGTGCTTTCCATACCGGATTGGGGTTTTACTCCTTTTGCCGAAATGATGGGCTTGAATCGCACACAGGTGTCATTGGAAATTGACCAATTTAACCAGATCAACCAGGAAGAAGCCGAGGTGGCGGGGGTGAAATACGTGAACATTACCGCAATTTCTCGCCGGGCGGTGGATGAACCCGATCTGATCGCCGGTGACGGGTTGCATCCTTCGGGGATCATGATTCAAGCATGGGTTGAACAAATACTACCTGAAGTCAAATTGTGTCTTAATGAGAAACAAAAAGAATAATCCATCGGATTTATCTTGACCAGGTGTATCTATTTGGGTATGATTTACCAATCTTAATGAATGAGGTAAGAAGAATGGTCAAGATCCCACGCTGTATGAGTACCCAACATCCCGATAATGTGCAAGTACCCTTCTTTTCGGATAATTCCGAATTGCAAGGGGAGGATGAGGTGCAGGAAGCTTATTATGTTTTTTCGCATCTCGGTTGTGATGAGCAGATGTGGGATTACGAGGGCAAAGAAGTTGACAATTTTGTCATCAAAAAATTGTTGACTACCTATGGTTCGTACTTCCAGCAAAATCTGATTGGTCGAGATGTCTTTATCACACCGCGCATTCCGAATCCGGCGGTTGAACGCAGCGAGGCAAAAATCCTGTTGGAAACGCTGGGCAGCATTCCTCGATCATTCGACGCGGCCGAGATTTTTCAGACCGGACATCCCGCTCCAATTTTTGAAGTCATTTTACCGATGACCATTTCAGCCGAGGATCTGAACCGAATTTATGTGTATTACGAGCATTTTGTGGCCGGGCGCAACAACACAAAGTTACCCGGCACGGATCTGACCATTGGCGAATGGCTGGGAGAGTTTCGTCCGCAGCGTATTCATGTGATTCCGCTGTTCGAGGCTGTTGAACACATGCTTGCCGCAGCAGATGTGATGGAAGAATACCTGCGCGATAAGCCGTTGGAATATCACCGCGTGTTTTTGGCCAGATCCGACCCGGCAATGAATTCCGGATTGGTCAGTACGGTATTGGCCAACAAAATTGCCTTACAGCGCCTTGAACGATTGGAAAAGAAGCTGGGAAAGCCGCTCTATCCCATCCTTGGGGTTGGTTCTGCTCCGTTTCGCGGCCATCTTAAACCTTCCAATGTTGAACAAGTGGTGCAGGAATATCCTTCGGTTCAAACTTTTACCATTCAATCGGCGTTCAAGTACGATTATCCAGCCTTGCAAGTTGGTCAGGCGATCCGCCGTCTACATGAATTACCTCGCAGGCCAGCTCAAGCGGTGGACGAGAAACGCTGCTTTGAAATTATGGAAAAGTACACTCAAGCCTATCGAGAAGCCATCATGGAACTGGCCGGGGTGATTAATAACGTTGCCGCTTATGTGCCGCGGCGGCGAAAGCGCAAATTGCATATTGGTTTGTTTGGCTATTCTCGCAATGTCAATGGTGTTTCGCTGCCGCGTGCGATTTCCTTCACCGCCGCGTTGTACACCATCGGTCTGCCACCAGAATTGCTGGGGTTGCAATCTTTGACCAATGATGATTTGGCGTTTTTGCGCCAAACCTATATCAATTTTGAGGCCGATCTCCAGGCCGCTTTACGCTTTGCTGATTTGGAAAATCCATTCCTAAATCAAGATCTGCGTCGGGCGATTGAGCGGTTGGGAATCACAGCAGAGGTCGATCAAGGGCATCTTGAAATCAGCCGGCAAGTGGTTGAATCGGTGAAAAACAACCGCTTTCACCGGTTGGATGAGTGGATCTTACAGGCTGCCAATTTACGCCAGTTTTTAGGTTGAGGTAGGTAAATTAATAAGGTCAAAAAAACAGGCTTCCCGGCTGGAATGGAGGGAAGCCTGTTGGTGGTAGTTAATGTTGCCTGCTAAATGAAGATAATTTGCGCGCCTTCGGTCATATCAATGAAATCACCAGCGGTGACGATGTCAATAACGCCATCAACGAAATCCTCTTTGGTCAGTCCCATCATATCTACCGACATCTTGCATGCGTAAAGTTTGGCACCGGCATCCACCAGCATTTGTAAGTATTCGCGCACGGGAGGTACTTCCAGGGCTTTCATTTTATCTTTCATCAATTTTGTGGCAAAGGCAGTCATGCCGGGCAGGATACCCACAATATTCGGAATGCCAAGATTGCCCGGAACACCCATCATGCTCATTTTCATGCTGGTATTGGCGACGGGCGCAATTTCCAGATGGTCTACCCGGTTTTTGTTGATGATGTCCATTCCCCAGAAGGTGAAGAAGATAGTCACATCAATGCCGTTACCCAAGGCTGCCCAACCCATCACCAAGGCAGGCAATGCCATATCCAGGCTGCCTTTGGAGCAGATAAATGCAATTTTACGTTCGTCAGACATAGCGGTTACTCCTTTTTCTAATTCAAGTGAACTGCGCGTCTAGACGCAGCCCTCGGGTTTGCCCAGCCCGGCGATCCGGGCGACTTTCTTGGCGGGACCTTTGGGAAACAGGGTGAAGAGTTCTTTGGTGGAAACGCCCGTCCCAACGGTAATTTGCCGCAGGGTGGGTGCTTTACCGCTTGTGCCAGCGGACTGCCGGCAGAAGTTGATGATTTTCCAGTGTTCAGCAGTCAGTTCGGGAATGCCTTCTTCTTTGGCAATTTCGACCGCAATCTCCTCAGTCCATTCATTGGGATTGGTCATAAAGCCTTCTTCGTTGACTTCGACGGTCTTTCCAGCAATTGTTTTTGCAACCATGGTTTTTTATTCCTCCGGTTTTAGAATTGATTTTATGTGAGCCTCGCGCTCAGGATTTATGATTGGGATCGGATGGGTTATCCATTACTGCTTTGCACGCCAATGGCGCGCAGTACCCGCAGGGTCAATGTCAAACCGCGTCTTACAGCCGGGTCTTGCATCTGACGCAAGATACTCCACATAGAAGTATCTACCGGTTGAGCCACTTCTTCTTCCGCCAACAATAAGGTGTTGCGTACAAAGGACATAATTTCCGGTTGGGTCATATCTTTGACGGTATTCAAAATCAGCACAATATTATCGCTCAGCCGATTGACATCCTCCACTGTAAAAGAGGTAACCACATTGTCCACCAGCCGTCCACCACCGCGCGCAAAGGCAAAATACCCTTTTCGGTCGAGTTCATCCATCAGATCGGTCAGTTTGGTGATCATCTCGCGACTGATAGGACCAACCGTGGCGAGCAAATCACTCAGGCTGTCCAGCTGGTCGAGCAGCATCTCCAGCTGAGGGACATGTCGGAGAAGTTTCTTGCTCAGACGCAGCAGATCTTCGGTGCGGATTTCATCCTGTACATCTTGAAGTTCACGGGTGACAATGTCCATTGCCTCGCGGGCAATCGGCATGGCGGTATCTACGAGGTCGCTGCGGGCTTCTCTTTCCTGCTGAGCGAGGTGTGCCTGTTCCGTCAGGTAAGCCACCTGTGCGGTAAGCGCATCCAGCTTTTGGTTAATAGCCAGAAGATCGGTTTCCAGAGTCATAATCCCTCCTATACCAACCGTTTGCCACTCATGCTCATTTCAGAGGGGAGGGGGACTTCCATGCCTTTGAGCAAAAGGTGCCAATACATCCAGCGGAACATCAGCTTGCCCCAATGGTTGAATTCTGATTCTTCCAGCAAAGTCAACGGTCCGATGCCCGGCAGAGGGTAGCGCCCCGGTAAGGGTTCCTGTTCGTAGTTGAAATCAATCATTAAACCCTTTCCAAAGCCAGTTTCGATGAAACAGTTGGCGTGACCGTCGAAATAGGGTTTCAGTTCATGACCTTCCACATAACGCAGAAAGTTTTCGGTGAAAAGGTCAATTGCGAAGTGAGCCGTGGCTCCAGCTTTTGAAGCCGGAGCATCGGAGGCATCCCCCAGAACAAAGATGTTGTCATAGGCTTTGGAACGCAGGGTGTATTGATCTACCGGCACATAATTCAATTCATTGCCTAAACCGGAACGGGCGATAAACTCAGCGCCTTTGTTGAGCGGAACCGTCACCAGCAAATCATATTCGATTTCGCGTTCATCGTAAGAAACGATTTTTTTGGCATCCGGCTCAACCCGTTCAATCATGAAATCCGGCTCGACACGGATATTCTTGCGCTCCAGCAATTCACCGAGGAGGCGAGAAGCAACCGGTTTGGTGAAAGCACCTGGAAGCGGGGTTGCGTAGATGATTTCCACGCGATCGCGCTTGCCGTGTTTGTGAAAATGCCAGTCAGCCAGCATGATGAATTCCAAAGGAGCAACCGGGCATTTGATTGGATTTTCGACGACATTGACCACCAGCCGGCCGCCATCCCAATTGTGCAGCATCTGATTGAGTTTCAGGCTGGTTTGCAGCGTATAAAAGGAATGAATGGACTTTCCCCATTCATGCTCGGCCATGCCGGGAGTTTCTTCGGGGTGGATATCGGTGCCGGTGGCAATGATCAAATAATCGTAAGAGAGGGTTTGTTTGTTGGCAAGCCGGACAAGTCGTTGTGCAGGATCAACTTCTTCGACTGCTGACTGGATGAGGGTGAGTGGGGCAGAAATGTAATCCCGTTTCGGCTTGATGACATCTTTCTTGGTGTACATTCCGAAGGGAATGAACAGGAAGCCGGGTTGATAATAATGGATCGGATCCGGGTCAACCAGTGTGATTTGCCACTCGTCCAGATCCATGACTCGCTTGAAGCGATTGGCAACTATTGTTCCAGCTGTACCCGCACCTAAGATGACCAATTTTTTCATGGAAACTTGCTCCTTTTGTCAGGAAATTTGAGTGAGATTAGCAATTTGCTGTAATCTTTGGATGAAAGATATGCGTTCACGCAAGATGCCTTCGACCGCCCGGGCAGCGACAGCAGGCCATGAATTCAGGCGAGCGTACATATCCGGTTCAATACGGGGAATCTTATCGAAGGCGTCTTGAAGTGCTTGAAGGGGAATATCGAATTGTCGGGAGATTTCAAAAAGTCGTTGCCGGGTGGTTTCGGATGATTCGGCTAAACAACCGCCAGTGACAAACCAACCAATCGGTTTTGAGTTCTCCATTACAGGATGGACCCAATAACTCAACCCGCTATGGCAGGTGAGGAGTTTTTTGCCTTTCGCAGCCTGGTGGGCAAATTCCCGCCAGCTTTCAAGGCAGGCAGCCCGACCTTTGTCGCTTTTCCAGAGCAGACGGCAAAATTCGCAGGGATTGCTGACCTCGGTTTGGGGTACACCCTCCAGATCCAGGATGATTGCGCTTAAACCACTCACTTCAGCGAACAGATCTTGCACTGGCTGAATGCAATGAGCCGGAAAAGCGGCAGTCAATTCGGCCGCAGTCGTGGTTTCCAAAGTAACTCCACTGCTTAGTAATTTTTCTACATTACCGCGCGGAAAGCGCCATTGTTGACCAATCTTGACTCCCCTCAACCGCCCATCCTGCAGCATGCGGTAAATGGTAATTCGATCAACCTTGAGTAGTTCCTGAACCTGACGAGTAGTGAGTAATTCTTCCATAGTTTGATATAAAAAGTTATAACAACTTGTATCACCTTTATCATAGTCCGTCGTGGGAAGCGTGCAAAGTGAAGAAAGTCATGACGAATGTCATATCGTTCTTTTCTTCACAATCCATTTTGTCTAATCTTTGAGTGTTGTTCAAATTGATTTCATCTGCTGAGAAGATTATTATTTAACCCAAGTTGCCACCAAGAGAGGAGAGAAAAGTCCATGCGAAATCTGGTAAAGTTGAGGTGCAAAAAACCAAGACTCCACCGGAGGATCGCATGGACACTCAAATTGTACTCATTTTTTGCCTGTGTGATGACCTTTTGAAAGCACTTCATCATGTGGAAGATAAGCAAAGTCGGATGAAAGATGCGGAAGTGATGACGGCGGCTATTGTTGCCATGTTGTACTTTCGAGGTAATTTTCGGTTGAGTTGCCAATTTTTGTGCGAGTATGGGTATATGCCACGCATGTTGAGCCGCAGTCGTTTCAATCGGCGGCTGCATCGCATCGCCGACTTGTTTTTGAGCCTGTTTCGGTCGTTGGGCAAACACTGGCAACAGTTGAATGAGCATTCCACCTATGTGCTGGATAGTTATCCGATTGCAGTGTGCGATAATATTCGCATTCCACACTGTAAAATCTATCAAGGTGAAGCCTGGCGAGGTTACATCGCCAGCAAAAAACGCTTCTTCTACGGCGTGCGAGTGCATATTCTGGTCACGGAAAATGGGCAGCCAGTGGAATTCTTTCTGGCGCCGGGCGCAATGAGCGACACGGCTGCCCTGCGCCAGTACGATTTCGATGTCCCGGCCGCTGCCTGGCTGACTGGTGACAAAGCCTATAATGATTACCTGGTCGAGGATGTCCTGCGCGAAGCCGGTGTCGAACTCTTGCCCATGCGCAAAACGAATTCGCATCGTCCATTGCCGCCTTTCTTTACTTACCTCCAAGCCTCAGTTCGCAAAGTCGTTGAAACCACCGGCAGCTTGCTTGAGCGGCTGCTGCCTAAATCCATTCATGCTGTGACCGCTCGCGGCTTCGAACTCAAAGTCGCTCTCTTCGTCCTGGCTGTTTCCATCAACTTCCTTTGGTAGCAACTTGAATTTGGAATATCGAAAATCCGGGGTATTCGTGAACATGTCATTGCCAGTGAGCGCGTCGAGCGTGGCAATCTCTTGCCCCCTCCTGCACTTTCCCTCAAGTTCGGGTACGATTTTTTGGGGCATCCGGTCGGAAGATTTCCTTCTCGACTGCACCAATAACCTTTACCCTACCGGATGCGGTGTGGTGCAAGTCAGGCTGCACTTGTAATGTTAGTAAAATCACTTTCCCGGACTAATGTTGTTTTACACGATCAAGATCCGTAACACTTCTTAAGAGTTACGGCTATTTTATGAAAGTAATGAAATCTTTTGAGAGAGAACCATGAAGGATCAAAAACTTGATTGGCTTGAAACCGGGCAATTTATTAACCTGACCACGTTCCGCAAGAATGGCCAGGCTGTTTCGACACCCGTGTGGTTTGTCTGGCATGATGACCGTCTGTATGTATATACCCAGGAGCAGTCCGGTAAGGCAAAACGCATCCGCGCCAACGGACGGGCATTGATTGCTCCCAGTGATGTGCGCGGGAATCCCCTTGGCGATTTTATTCCTGCGCGAGGCAAAGTTCTCCGCGATGAAGAAAAAATCAAACAGGTTAACCGCCTGTTCGATCAAAAATACGGCATTCAGCGCAAATTGATCGGCTTGATGGCTGCTTTTCGAAGGAGTCGTTCGCCGCTCAATTCCTGCTTTTTGGAATTTGTTTTGAGCCTCGAGAAAGAAACTGCCGGGTAGCGGCTATTCAGGTTGATCCATCGAGGTGTTGGCGGCGGGGGATGTTTCAATCTGATTAGCGGGCGGGATTGTTTGTAGAGTCTGCAAACGCTGCTCTGCGCTGGCTAATTTCTCCTTCAGGTCTTCAATCTCTTTTTCCAGAGAGGCGATTTTTTTATTGCGTGCAGCCAGCTGCCAGCGGGTACGGATAGAGCCGGGTAATATGGTCAGCAAACCGATGATCACACCGACGAATGCGGCCAGCAATAAAACCAACGCGAGCGATTGATTAAATTGCCAAACGAAAAAACTGACACTGACAGCGGCAGTATTTTGTAAAGCAAAAATGACCGCAATGACTGCAATGATTAGAGCCAAAATAAGGAGCAGCGTGATCATTGCTGAAACCTCCTGTGTGAAAAAACTAGTCCTGATGACAGGTGAAAGCCATACCAACAGCGCCGGGCCCAATGTGGGCACCTATTACCGGGCTGATCGTGGAAAACCAGGTTTGATGAAGACGATTTCCCAATCTCTGCTTGACGAGATTGAGTAACGTTTCGGCCAGCTCAGGAAGGTCTGCATACAGGCTGGCTGCCATGATGCGGCCACAATTTCCCACTCTTTTCTCCATCAAATCCACCATCCGCTGCATGGCTCGGCTCATGGTGCGAACTTTTTCGCAGGATTCAATAACACCATTGCGAGTTTCCAGGATGGGGTGGATTTTCAAAGCAGACCCCAGTAACGCAGCTGCCCCGCCGATGCGTCCGCCGCGGTGCAAAAATTCCAGTGTGCCGGGAATGAAATAGGTATGACTGGCATCGCGAATTTTACGAGCGATTCGTTCGCATTCCGCCAGTGTTGCACCCTGTGCGGCAGCTCGCGCCGCTTCTACCACCTGAAAGGCCATTGCGGCTGCGCCAGTAAGCGAATCAAATACGCGAATTTTGTCGGTAGCCAATTCGCGGGCTGCCTGTATGGCAGCTGTCACCGTGCCGGAAACCTTGCTGGAGATATGAATACTGAGGATGTCGTAGCCTTTTTCCAGCCAGCGGTGGTAAACGTTCAGGAAGGTTTGCAGGGGAATTTGCGATGTGCGCGGCATTTCAGATGACCGAGACAGACGACGGAAAAAATCCTCTGGTTGGAGATCAATACCGTCGGCATAAGAATTTCCCTCCCAGGTTAAATAAAGAGGGATCACCTCCACTGGTAAAGAATCGGTTTGAAAGGGGGGTAAATAGGCGCTGCTGTCGGTAATTACAATGACATTACTCATCATATCCCTTTCCAGAGAGGTGGTTTGAGAGAATTGTAGCATGCCTCAGCAGATTATTCAATTTGAAAAAACCATAAAGATTAATTCTTTCTTAAAACCTTGACAGATTTTGAAGCACTATGATAGGATTTGACTGTAATTATTTTACAGAAAGGATGCACACGAGATGGTAGAAATTTACGTCGTTTATACCTTCAGCAGCCTGCTTGCCGTCAGCGGTGGGGTTGCTTATGTACCTTCTCGGAGTGCGCCTGTTGCCCGGTAATTTGAAAGAATTATAAAACACCGACAGCCACGGGAGCACGCCGATCCCGTGGCTGTTTGTTTTTCAATGTAATTTGGTTCAGTCCAGCCGCGGGAAAAGAAAACCCCGTGGCTTTTTTTTTCGTACTGTTATCAGGAGGTGTTGTCATGGTGAAGAAAACTCATCACTCCGAACCAATAGTGTCTACCGGAAAGCCATTGTCCTTTGGAAAGAAAGATTTGCAATCACCTATGGAGTCAACCGTGTTTGAAGTTTTCATGCGCAACGGATCTTATCGTGTGGATTATATGAACCGAGAAAAATTCGGAACACCTCCTTCGTTGGCTATGTATGTCTCAGGCAACTTACCGATTGGTCAACCATATAGCCGAAGTGCAAAGCGCTGCTTGCAAAGCGGTCTGATGGCGATTTGCCAGATGGGCCAGATTTCAAATCTGGTTGGGGTGTATGTGGATATAGCTTCATCCGATGTTCAAAAACGGCTGGCGTTGGAGCAATTGCTACGGGATGGGTTGGCGGGCGTCTTTCACCGTTTGATGCTCGTGTGCGAAAGAACGATCGCGGATTTCACCCCATTTCTGCGAGACTGGCAAAAGCATCTTGAAAAACTATCCGCTTGCGAAATCCTGATGGCTGACAGGGAGAAGGTCTGGTTGATTAAACGTGCAAAGACTCCCATCCTTGATCCAAATCGGATGGATGCGGAAGCGGTGTGGATTTTGGAATAATTTACTTTGGAGAATATCAATGTTCAAAACCCAATTGTTTGAGTCACAATCGTTGTTGTTGGAACCTTATGACCCTGATAAGGACGCGGTAGTGGAGGCGGGCTTTACCCGCCGTTGGCACTACACCTGGGGATCCATGCTCTACTCTGAGGCGCATCCTCTTTCTGCTTTTCAGGTGAAAAAGAAACGGGAAGAGCAATTAAAACGCTGCGCGGAAAGCCGTGATGCCTTCCTGTTTGCCATTCGATTACGTGAGAATACGAAATTCATCGGTGTTGTGGAATTGCCGTGGGTTTCGTGGTCGAACCGGATGGCGTGGATGAAGGTGTTGATCGGAGAGGAATCCTTAGAGGCGATGTACTTGCCAGAAGCAGCCAAAATGGGGTTGCGTTATGTTTTCGAAGAGCTGGATATGGCGCTGGTTGCCAGCAGTACGGGTGAATTCCAGCCTCAAATTTTCCATGCTCTTCAAGGATTGGGGATGCGGGTATATGTACGCCAGCGCCTGATGGTCTATTACCAGAACCGATATTGGGATCGAATCATCGTTGGGATGCCTCAATCGGACTGGCAAATAATCTATTCGGAGGAATAAGCGCTATGGAAGGAGATTTGTTAACAGGTAATCTGGTTCGTCTGGTTGCTGTGGATGTTGAAGAGGACCCGCGGTTAATTTCGGAGTGGGATCGGGATAGTGAATTTCAACGGTTGCTAAACTCGGAAAGTGCTGCCCGTTATAATCCCAAACAAGTGAGAGAATTTCTGGAAAAAGAAATCGACTCCATGCATTTCTACATCATCCAACGGTTGGAGGACGACCAAAAGATTGGGTTGATTGACCTGAATGGCATTGATTGGGTCAGCCGAAATGCGTGGGTTGGTATTGGCATCGGCGAACGTGAGTTTTGGGGCAAAGGTTATGGCACAGATGCTATGCGAGTGTTGCTGCGTTATGCTTTTACGATTTTGAATTTACAACGAGTGACACTCAATGTGTTCGATTTCAATCAACGCGGTTACGCATCCTATAAAAAATGCGGCTTTAAGGAAGAAGGCCGATTGCCGTCCGCTTTGTTAAAGGCTGGCAAACGCTGGGATTTAATTTTCATGGGTGTTCTACGCTCGGAATGGGAAGAACTCCAAAAATCAATGATTGAAAAGGAATAAATGATGCGCGAGAAAATTTCCCTACAAGTTCGACCATTTGACCATAGTTACCTTGGTGAGGTTGTGAATTTATTGAACTCTGCACAGGCAGCCATCAACGGCAAGCCGATGACCACGGAGGAGGAATTGCAGGCGGAATTAAATTATCCGGGTTTCAATCCAGAGACGGATATCCGCTTATTCCTGGACGATGAAGAACGGCTGGTTGGATATGCGGAGTTTTGGGATCGAGGTCAACCACACGTGAGATTGTTTGGTTTTGGTGCAGTTCACCCACGGGATTGGGGTAAGGGAATTGGAACCATGATCGTTCAGTGGTTTGAACAGCGCGCCCAGGAAAGTTTACCGCTTGCCCCAGCCGATGCGCAGGTGGTCATTCACAGCAGCATTATGGCGCGGAATGAACGTGCCAAACGGTTGTATGAAAGACAAGGGTATCACCACATCCGCACGTTTTATCGGATGCGGATTGATTTCAATCAACCGCCGCAAACACCTCTTGTGCCAACAGGAATTCAAATACGACGACTTGTAGATGAAAAGGACCTTCGCCTGGGAATTTTTGCTGACCATGATTCTTTTAAAGATCACTGGGGATTTGTACAGGAAGGCGAAGATTTTGAATCTTTCTATCGTCGAATGGCTTACTACTTGCAGAATGATCCTTTTGTGGATTTGAACAATAGTTTTCTGGCTATGGATGGCGAGGAAGTGGCCGGTGTTTGTTTCAATTCAATTGGAACAGTTGAAGATGCCCGGCAGGGATGGGTGAATATTCTGGGTGTGCGCCGCCCCTGGCGTAAGCGGGGCTTAGGGTTAGCCCTGCTGCTCACATCGTTCTATACCTTTTACTCCTTGGGATTAACTTCCGCCGGTTTGGGGGTGGACAGTGACAACCTGACTGGTGCGCTTCGTCTCTACGAACAAGCAGGTATGCGGGTTGAAGAAGAATTTCATACCTATGAGAAGGAATTACGTTCTGGCCGGTCTTTGTTCAATCGCGGGTGAGTTATAAAGGTGTCCGGCGGCGAGTCTCACCATGCGCCGCCGGACAGTAACTTTCGTGGTATACTCCTGCCGTTCAAAGATATGAGAAAAATCGAATCTACTATTCGGGCTGTGATTTTTGACATGGGGGGGGTGATTTTGCGAACCGAAGACCCCTCCCCGCGAGAGAGGCTGGCGCAGCATTTGGGAATGACTCGCCAGGCGCTCGAAGAGGCTGTTTTTCTGAGCCCTTCCTCCAGGCTGGCTGAGGTGGGTGAGATCAGCGAGGCCGAACACTGGAATATGGTTCTCAATCAATTAGGGGTTGCGGAAGAGGACAGGACGACCTTTCGTGAGTTGTTTTGGTCGGGTGATCGGGCAGATTACGAACTGGTGGATTGGTTGCGGAAATTGCGACCTTACTACAAAACCGGATTATTGAGCAATGCCTGGGATGAGGCACGAAATGCGATTCAGTCACGCTTTGGTTTTCTGGATGCCTTTGATGTCAGTTTGTTTTCCGCCGAAGTGAAACTGCGTAAACCCGACGAGCGGTTTTATCGCTTGATCCTGGAGCGATTGGGGGTAAAACCGGAAGAAGCTGTATTTGTGGATGATTTTCTACTGAATATTGAGGCGGCTGCTGAATTGGGAATGAAGGCAGTACATTTTCGCGACCCGAAACAAGCTCTGAGAGAAGTGCAGGCATTCTTGAATCACCACTCGGGTCAGGTTTTGGGGTGATGCGTCCAGACAATCTATTCGAAAAACATGCCAGAATAAACGTTGGAGTGATTGCCGATACGCATGTACCGGACCGGATTGAGGGGCTTCATCCAGATTTGGCAGATATTTTACGCTCAGAGAGAGTGGATGCCATTATCCACGCCGGAGATATTTCCAGCCCGATGGTGATCCGTCAGTTAGAAAAACTTGCTCCGGTTTTTGCAGTACGCGGTAATCGCGATTGGGCTTTTGGAAAGACCTTGCCATGGACGCGCACCTTAAGTATGGCGGGGATCCGAATTTTGCTTACCCATGGTCAGGGTGGGTTGGGAGATTATCTGGTAGATAAGCTCTGGTATTTGCTGGATGGTTATCGGGCGGAGCGGTATTTGGCGCTCATTGAAAAACGTTTAGTGGATGAACAAGTTGTCATATTTGGCCATACCCACCGCGCGCTGGTGCTTGAACGGGACGGCAGGCTTTTCCTCAATCCTGGTTCTGCGGCTTTTGGAATTGGAAAGGATGGCCAACCTTCTATTGGGTTTTTGAATATTGATAACGGAAAGGTTTCTGCCCGAATTGTAACCCTGCCGAGGATGAAGTTGAATGGACGGGGTTGGAGAAAATTTTAAGATTGAATTTTATGTAAATTTATTAACATTTAAATTTTCGTGGTATAATAACAATTTGCGTATTAAGATAAAATGCCGTAAAAGGGTCTGGAAACATTGTTTGGTTTCATGCAAACGGTGATATCCTGTCCGTAATTTCTGTCAGGAGAAAAAAATGCCTTCTGTTCTCAAAACCAAATCTTACGCTCGAATTCCGGTTGTTTATAACCTTCCCAATTTGATTGAGGTGCAGATCGAGTCTTTCAAGCGCCTAAAATCAGAGGGGTTGGCGGATTTATTCCACGAGATTTCCCCTATAGAGTCTTACAACAAGGGGATGAAGTTGTATTTTCCCAGCCGATCCCCCGAATCGGAGCAGTGGGGTTTGAAATTTTGGTTTGGTGAACCCAAACATTCAATCGAAGAGTGCGTCGAGCGCGATTTGACCTATGCCAGTCCGTTATATGTCTCGGTACTGCTGGCGGGGCCGGATGTGTCGGAGCCGATCAAACAGGACATATTCCTCGGCGATTTTCCGGAAATGACCGAAAAAGGCACATTCATTATCAATGGTACGGAACGGGTGGTCGTTTCGCAATTAATCCGCTCGCCGGGGGTCTACTTTGAAGCGCCGGTTGACCGTGCTACCGGTCACCGACTGGCAATGGCCAAGTTGATTCCTGATCGCGGCGCCTGGATGGAGTTTGAAACTCGGAAAAACGATTACCTCATTCTCAAATTCAACCGCAAGCGCACAGTGCCAATCACCATCTTTCTGCGTGCTCTGGCGGCTGTTTCGGATGGATTGGGAGATTCGCCGATCAAAACCGGCTCGGATGAAGAATTGATTGCCCTCTTCCAGGATGTGGATAATAATCCGGATCGGTTGTTTATCACGTCCACCATCCGGCAAGAACCGCCATGGGACTTAAGTGGTGGTTTGACCATCGGCGAAGCCGCTTTGATTGAATTCTTCAAGCGGATGCGGCCAGGTGACCCGGCCACCCTTGAAAATGCGCGTGAATTTTTGGAAGAACAGTTGTTTGATCAACGCCACTACGATTTAGAAAAAGTGGGGCGGTATAAACTCAATCAGAAGCTGGATCTGATGGATAAAATCCCGATGAGTCATCGTACCGTCACCTCGTGGGATGTAGTCTATCTGGTGCGGCGGATGATCATGATCAACAACGAAAAAGAAGACAAGGACGATATTGATCACCTTGGCAATCGGCGTGTAAAAACCGTAGGCGAATTAATTCAAAATAAACTGCGAGTTGGGTTGCGCCGGATGGAGCGGGTGATCAAGGAACGCATGTCCATCCGTGATCAGGATCAGACCTCGCCGGTAAGTCTGGTCAATATCCGGCCGGTGGTAGCAGCATTGCGGGAATTCTTTGGCTCCAGCCAGCTTTCGCAATTTATGGATCAAACAAACCCATTGGCTGAATTGCGCCACAAACGCACCCTGTCGGCGTTAGGACCGGGCGGTCTGCGGCGCGAGCGGGCTGGTTTCGATGTGCGTGATGTACACCACTCACACTATGGGCGGATTTGCCCAATTGAAACACCAGAAGGCCCGAACATTGGCTTAATTGGGCGTTTAGCCAGTTATGCGCGGGTCAACGAATACGGCTTTATCGAAACTCCCTATCGCCGGGTGGTTAAAGCGCTTTCCTCCAATGATCCGCAACTGGTTGGGCGGGCCCTGGCTGAAAATCTCACCGATCCTGAGACGGGTGAGGTGATTATACGGCAGGGTGAACGGGTCACCCCGGAATTGTTACCGGCGATTCAGAAATTGAATCGTTCCACCATTTTTGTTGTTCCGTTTGTCTCAGAAGAGGTAGAGTATCTTTCTGCGGATGCTGAGGATAAATTTGTCATTGCTCAGGCGAACACACCGTTGAATGAGTACAACGAATTTACCGAAACCCGCATCATGTGCCGTCACCACTCGGATTTTCGCATGGCATCCCCAGAGGCGGTCAATTACATGGACGTCGCCCCGCATCAGGTGGTTGGGATCAGTGCCTCTTTGATCCCCTTCCTTGAACACGATGATGCCAACCGCGCCCTGATGGGTTCCAACATGCAGGCTCAGGCTGTGCCGCTGGTTCAGCCCGATATCCCGATCATTTCGACTGGCATGGAAGCCTACGCTGCTCTGGATTCGGGGCAGGTATTGATTGCCGAAGAAGATGGGGATGTGGTTTCGGTAACCGGACGGCAAATTGTGGTACGCGGTGAATCGGGACTGCACACTTACAACCTGCGCAAATACCAGCGTTCCAACCAATCCACCTGTATTGATCAACGCCCGGCGGTGGTCAAAGGCCAGCGGGTGCGGAAAGGTGATGTGCTGGCCGATTCCTCATCCACTGTAAACGGTAATCTGGCACTGGGGCAAAATGTAGTGGTGGCATTCCTTTCCTGGGAAGGCGGCAACTTCGAAGATGCCATTTTGATCTCCGAAAAACTGGTTCAGGATGACCGTTTCACTTCCGTTCATATTGAAAAATACGAGGTCGAAGCGCGGGATACGAAATTAGGTCCGGAGGAGATCACCCGGGACATTCCCAATGTGGGTGAAGATGCCATCAAAGACCTCGATGAACATGGAATCATCCGTATCGGCGCTGAAGTTGGCCCGAATGATATTCTGGTGGGTAAAATTACGCCAAAAGGGGAAAAAGAACTGACACCCGAAGAACGCTTGCTGCGAGCGATTTTTGGCGAGAAATCGCGGGATGTGAAGGATACCTCCCTTAGAATGCCGCACGGTGAACGCGGCAAGGTTGTAGATGTGAAGGTGTTTACCCGCGAAGAAAACAGTGATTTGTCCGCAGGTGTGGATATGATGGTGCGAGTCTCGGTGGCGCAGCGCCGTAAAATAACGGCGGGTGATAAAATGGCTGGCCGCCATGGCAATAAAGGTGTGGTTTCGCGGGTTGTGCCTGTCGAGAATATGCCGTTCCTTGAAGATGGTACACCGGTGGATATTATCCTGAATCCGTTGGGTGTGCCCGGTCGTATGAATATTGGTCAGGTGCTGGAAACTCACCTGGGTTGGGCGGCACAACGGTTGGGCTTTCGGGCGATCACTCCTGTTTTTGATGGTGCCAATGAAAAGGAGATCGAGGCTGAGCTTGCGCGGGCGTGGATCATTGACCAGGCCTGGAAGGAAGCGAGTGAACGAGCCTGGCAATGGCTGAAAGAACAGACCTACGACCCCGAAAGCATTCGCGATGATGATGAAGTTCGTCTGCTTTTCCTCGAGCAGGAACTCTCCAGACATGGTTATGATGTTGAAAAACTGTCCTATGACGAAAATTATGCGCGCTGGTCCTGGATGGAAGTCTGGCTGCAAGAACACGGTTACGATCCAAAAGAAGTGCTGGTTTACGAAGAGAATGTGACTCGTGATCCGCAGATGGAACAGAAAGACCAACAAGCTGTAACTGTATGTTTGCGGCTGTGGTTGCATGAGAATGGAATCGAGGTGGATGCTGCGGCAGATGATCATGAAGTACGGCAAAAAGCAGAAGCTTATATGCTGGAAAGTGGTATTCCTATACCTGTGATTGGCAAAATGATTTTGCGGGATGGTAAAACCGGTCTGCCCTACGATCAACCCGTGACTGTTGGTGTGATGACGATGCTCAAGTTACATCACCTGGTGGAAGATAAAGTCCATGCCCGCTCAACTGGTCCATACTCGCTGGTCACTCAGCAGCCGCTGGGTGGTAAAGCTCAATTTGGTGGCCAGCGCTTTGGCGAGATGGAAGTATGGGCGCTGGAGGCCTATGGTGCGGCTTACACGCTGCAGGAGATGTTGACGGTCAAATCGGATGATGTTCAGGGGCGTGTGGCTACCTACGAGGCAATTGTCAAAAATGAGCCAATTGAAGAACCCAGCCTGCCGGCGTCCTTCCGCGTACTGGTCAAGGAATTGCAGAGTCTGGGATTGGCGGTTGAAGCCGTGATGGATTCGGGTGAAGTCATCCGTTTTGGGAAGGATGAAGAACGGGTGCGGCCACCCAAATTGGAAACCGGTTTACTGACCCTGGGTGAGGAATTGGATGAACTGATGTGAGAGGTTGACGGAGCATGCCCACCGTGATATAATCCATCTCCGTGCCTTTACTGTCCGAAAAACGCAGTTCTAACGGACGAACGGGAATCAGTGAGGCGATCTCTTGATGTGATCGCCTCCATTGTTGAGAACAAACCACATTCAATTTAGGCGAGCAATCGCCGCAGGACTAATCTTCTGGAGGCAAAAGAACGTGCCAACAATTAACCAACTGATCCGAAAAGGTCGTCAAACCAAAAAGGTCAAGAGCAAGGCTCCTGCGCTGCAATTCACCTACAACTCGATGAAGCAGCGCCGCACCCGTCAGGAAAAAGGTGCCCCGCAAAAACGTGGTGTGTGTACCTCTGTACGTACCATGACCCCCAAAAAGCCGAACTCGGCACTGCGTAAGATAGCCCGTGTTCGTCTGACCAACATGATCGAGGTGACTGCCTACATTCCGGGCGAAGGTCACCAGTTGCAAGAACACTCGGTGGTGCTGGTGCGCGGCGGTCGTGTGAAAGACCTGCCGGGTGTCCGCTATCACATCGTGCGAGGTACATTGGATGCGACCGGAGTTGCCAAACGGGCTCAGGGTCGTTCCAAATACGGTGCCAAGAAAGCCAAGAAATAAGCCTGACCTGAGGATGGAGAAAGTTTCATGCGTCGAACGAAGCCGGAAAAACGAGAAATCCCACCGGATGTACGCTACAACAGCGTAGATCTGCAAAAATTCATTCATCACATACTGCGCCGCGGAAAGAAAAGCCTGGCAGTGTCCATTGTGTATGATGCGATGGATATAGTCAAGGAAAAGACTGGTCGCAATCCATTGGAAGTTTTTGAACTGGCACTGAAAAACGTGGGGCCAATTATGGAAGTGCGTCCGCGCCGGGTGGGTGGTGCTACTTATCAAGTTCCTATGGAAGTTCCCGGTGAACGCCGCCTGGCGCTCGCCATGCGCTGGATTGCAGATGCTGCCCGCGCGCGTTCGGGTAAATCCTTTGCGGAAAAAATTGCCGCTGAATTGATGGATGCTGCCAACAACCAGGGCAATGCGGTGCGCAAACGTGAGGAAACTCACAAAATGGCCGAGGCAAACCGCGCCTTCTCCCACTATCGGGTGTAGCGGGTGTTTTGGCAGGTTGATTTAATGCAGGAAGACTCTCATGCCGCGTAATTTTCCGTTAGAAAAGTGCCGCAATATTGGGATAATCGCTCATATTGATGCTGGTAAAACTACCACAACAGAGCGTATCCTGTTCTACACCGGCAAAACCTATCGGATTGGCTCGGTGGATGAAGGCACAACAGTTACCGACTGGATGGCTCAGGAACGGGAGCGCGGTATTACGATTGTCTCGGCTGCGGTAACAGCAGAGTGGAAGGGGTATCAAATCAATGTGATTGATACACCCGGTCATATTGACTTCACCGCGGAAGTCCAGCGTTCCCTGCGGGTTTTGGATGGGGGAGTGGTGATTTTCGATGCGGTTCAAGGCGTTGAACCGCAAAGCGAGACTGTTTGGCGACAGGCAGATCGTTACCACGTTCCACGGATTTGCTTTGTCAACAAAATGGATCGAGTCGGAGCTTCTTTTGAGCGTACAATTGAGTCGATTCGCCAGCGGTTGGGTGCAAATCCGATTGCCATGCAAATTCCTATCGGGGAAGAATCGGCTTTTGAAGGAGTGGTGGACTTGTTGACGATGCAAGCCATCACCTGGGAAGATGAATTAGGGCGGGAGCCAAAGTACGGCAAGATTCCCGATCACCTGCTGGCTCAAGCGCAGGAGATGCGTGCCATCATGGTTGAAAAGATTGCCGAATTCGAGGATGAATTAATCATCAAGTTCCTCGAAGGCGAAGAGATTTCGGTAGAAGAATTAAAACAGGTGCTGCGCAGAGCGGTCATCGCCAACAAAGCAACACCTGTTTTTTGCGGTTCATCTCTCCGAAACAAGGGGGTTCAGCCGATTCTGGATGCGATCATTGATTACTTGCCTTCACCGCGGGATATTCCACCCGTAAAAGGAGTAGACCCGGAAAATCACGACCGGGTTATTGAGCGCCCGGCTGATGATGATGCTCCGATGAGCGCGCTGGTTTTTAAAATCGTCTCGGATCCATATGTTGGCCGGCTTGCTTACTTCCGGGTGTATTCCGGTAAAGTGGTGCAGGGTGAGACTGTTCTAAATTCCTCCAAAAACCGAAAAGAGCGGATTGGGCGAATGGTGCGCATGTACGCCGACCGGCGAGAGGACATCACGGAGGTGTACGCCGGTGATATTGGAGCTGTCTTGGGTTTCAAGGACACCTTCACGGGAGATACCTTATGTGATCCCAAGCACCCCATTCTGTTGGAAAGTATCACCTTCCCTGAACCGGTCATTTTTGTGGCGGTAGAACCCAAAACCACCGCTGATCAAGATCGCATGGCCGAAGCGCTGCGTCGGCTGGCAGAGGAAGACCCCACTTTCAAAGTGCGTACCGATGAAAATACCGGGCAAACCATTATTGCCGGGATGGGCGAATTGCATCTGGATATTATTGTGGATCGAATGATGCGCGAATTTCGGGTGCAGGCCAATGTGGGTCGTCCACGAGTTTCCTACCGCGAAACGATTAGCCGTCCTGTTGTCGGAGTCAATTACAAATACGTCAAGCAGACCGGTGGACGAGGTCAATACGGACACGTAGTGTTGACGCTCGAACCGCTTGAACGTGGTAATGGCATCCGTTTTGTAGATCGCATTGTGGGTGGTGTCATTCCAAAGGAATACATCCCGGCTGTAGAAAAAGGAGTTATGGAAGCGGCTGAATCGGGGGTTCTGGCGGGCTATCCGGTTACGGATATTCAGGTCACCCTGACGGACGGTTCCTATCATGAGGTCGACTCCAGTGAAATGGCATTCAAAATGGCTGCAATTTTTGCCTTCAAAGAGGGTATGCAGCGTGGAGCGCCCGTCCTTTTAGAGCCGATTATGAAAGTGGAGGTTGTCTTACCGGAAGAATATTTGGGTGATGTACTGGCTCAATTGAATTCCCGTCGGGCAGAAATCCAGGGGATGGATGTTCGCCCCGGTAATGCGCAGGCAATTCGTGCGCTGGTGCCGCTGGCAGAAATGTTTGGGTATACAACCGAGCTGCGCTCGGCTACACAGGGCAGAGGTGTATATTCGATGGAGTTCCATCATTATGCCCCTGTGCCAGAATCGGTCAAACAAAAAATCATCATTTAATATCATTCACTGAATCACCATCAGGACTTTTGCGAGGAGAGATAAAAAAACATGGCGAAGCAAAAATTTGAGCGAACGAAACCGCATTTGAACGTAGGAACCATGGGTCACATTGACCATGGGAAGACGACGCTGACGGCGGCGATCACGAAGTGGTGCAGTCTTTTGGGGAAAGCCGAATTCAAGGCGTATGACCAGATTGACAATGCGCCGGAAGAGAAAGCGCGCGGGATCACGATCAACATTGCGCATGTGGAATATGAGACGGATAAGCGGCACTACGCGCACGTGGACATGCCGGGGCACCGCGACTACATCAAGAACATGATTACCGGCGCGGCGCAGGTAGATGGAGCGATTCTGGTGGTAGCGGCGCCGGACGGGCCGATGCCGCAGACGCGGGAGCATGTGCTGCTGGCGCGGCAGGTGGAAGTGCCGAGCATTGTGGTGTTCTTGAACAAAGTGGATCAGATGGACGATCCGGAATTGCTGGAGTTGGTGGAGCTGGAGCTGCGCGAGATGCTGAACGAGTACGGCTTCCCCGGGGATGAGACGCCGATAGTGCGGGGGAGTGCGTTGAAGGCATTGGAGAGCACCTCGACGGATCCGAACGCGCCGGAATATGCGTGCATCAAGGAATTGATGGATGTAGTGGACAATTACATTCCGGAGCCGGTGCGGGATGTGGACAAGCCGTTCATGATGCCGGTGGAAGACGTGTTCTCGATCAAGGGACGCGGGACGGTGGTGACGGGGCGCGTGGAACGCGGACGGATCAAGGTGGGTGACCCGGTGGAAATTGTGGGTCTGCGCGACAAGAGCATGAGCTCGGTAGTGACGGGCGTGGAAATGTTCCACAAGATGCTGGATGAAGGGATCGCCGGGGATAACCTGGGATTGCTGCTGCGCGGGATTGAGCGGACGGATGTGGAGCGCGGGATGGTGATAGCCAAACCGGGGAGCATCACGCCGCACCGGAAGTTCAATGCGGAAGTGTACGTGTTGAAGCGCGAGGAAGGCGGGCGGCACAAACCGTTCTTCAGCGGGTATCGGCCGCAGTTCTACATTCGGACGATGGACGTGACCGGTTCGATCAAGCTGCCGGAAGGCGTGGAAATGGTGATGCCGGGCGACAATGTGAACATGGAAGTGGAACTGATCGTGCCGGTGGCGCTGGAACAGGGTTCGAAGTTCGCCATTCGCGAAGGCGGTTTGACCGTCGGCGCGGGTGTGATTACCAAGATTTTAGATTAGGTGCAGTATGATGGCAAAGCAACGAATTCGTATTCGTCTGAAGGCATATGACCACCGTGTTCTGGATCAATCAGCCAAGCGGATTGTCGAAACCGCCGAGCGCAGCGGCGCACAGGTTGTTGGGCCGGTGCCTCTGCCAACCCGAATTGAGCGTTTTACCGTGCGACGTTCAACTTTCATTGATAAGGACTCTCACGAGCATTTCGAAGTCCGGACTCACAACCGCTTGATTGATGTTCTCGATCCGGACTCGAAAACGATTGACATGCTGATGCGGCTCAATCTGCCGGCCGGTGTGGATATCGAGATCAAGATTTAGTATTTGGGATAAAAATCGGGCAGGTTTTGCCTGCCCGAAAAAACCCATAATTAATGCAAGACCAACTCTGGTCAATTTGAAAAAGCAGGATTATAATAGAGCGGTTTTGGCGCAAAGACTGAACACAGTCAACGCCAGCAAGGCCGGGTAAGAGTGTCTCTGTGGGCGCAGAACAAATTCCGAACTGACGCAGCAAGGCACTGACTGCCAGGCGGACCGGGATGATGCAGCCAAGCCCAGGCTGACAGTCCTGAAAAAACCTTTGAAAGATTAAGGAGAACAAAAGAGATGTTTAAAGGGCTGATCGGGAAGAAAATCGGCATGACCCAGATTTTCGATGATGCAGGTGTGGCGGTGCCCGTCACAATTATCGAAGCTGGGCCATGCTACGTTACCCAGATAAGACGGCCTGAAAATGACGGCTATTCTGCTGTCCAATTGGGTTATGGGGAAGTTAAGCCGAAGCGTTTAACCGGCGGTGAGCTGGGTCATTTGAAGCGCTCCGGTCTTAATTTGCCTCCGTTGCGTTTTTTGCGAGAGTTTCGCGCCAAAAACCCTGACGTGAAGGAAGGGGAAACGGTCACCGTCGAGGCGTTCGCTGTTGGTGAGCGTGTGGATGTGGTTGGTACCAGCAAAGGAAAAGGCTTCCAGGGCGGTGTCAAGCGCTATGGCTTCCGTGGTGGTCCCAAGACCCACGGTCAATCGGATCGTCATCGTGCGCCTGGTTCCCGCAGTTCCGGAACGACCCCCGGGCGTGTCTTCAAGGGTTCGCGTGGGCCGGGTCATATGGGCAATGAACGTGTGACCGCGCAGCACTTGAAGGTGGTTCTGGTGGATGCCGAGCGTAACTTGATCGGCGTGTGTGGAGCGGTTCCGGGCCCGCGCGGCGGTTTGGTGATCATCAAAGAGGCGCGCAAGCAGTAAGATGCACCGCGACTTTACCTGGACTGACGGAGCGAAGGAACTATGTTAGTAGATGTCTTCAATATGGAGGGCCAAAAGGTCAAGCAGGTGGAATTACCTGAGGCGATCTTTTCTGCCCCAATTAATCTGGATTTGATGCATCAGGCGTATGTACGTCAGATGGCGAATGCGCGCCTGGGAACACACGATACCAAGACCCGCAATGAGGTTGCTGGTGGCGGCCGAAAGCCATGGCGTCAAAAAGGCACTGGACGGGCGCGCCAGGGTTCCATTCGGGCAGCGCAATGGAAAGGTGGTGGTCGGATTCACACTCCGCACCCGCACGCTTATACGCTTTCGATGCCGAAAAAAATGCGCCGGGCCGCCTTGCGTTCAGCGCTTTCGGTGAAAGCTTCCGAGTCTTCCATCGTTGTGGTGGATGAGTTGGTGGTGACTGAACCGAAAACCCGCCTGATGGCGAAGGCTTTGAATACCCTGGTGGGTGATGCCAGCGCATTGGTATTGATCCCGCAGAAGGATTCGTACGAGAATGTCATTCTCTCGACGGCGAATCTTCCGGAAACCAAAATTTTACTGGCTTCTTATCTCAACATCCGTGACCTTTTCAAGTTCGATAAGGTCGTCATGCCGTTGGCGGCGTTGGATGTGATTAAGAGTTATCTGGGATAGGTAGGAGGTTCAAATGACGACAATGTACGAAGTACTCCGCCGCCCGTTGGTGACCGAAAAAACCAACTATCAGGTAAACCGCTTGCACCAATATGTGTTTGAAGTGGCCGAAAATGCCACCAAAACGATGGTGAAAGATGCGGTCGAGCAAATTTTTGACGTGAAGGTGTTGCGGGTCAACATCATCAATGTGCCCGCCAAGCGCACCCGCCGGGCGCGCAGCCGACGCGTTGTGGTGCGTAACCCGGCTTATAAAAAAGCCGTTGTCACCCTGGCGCCCGAAGACAGAATTCCGATCTTTGAAGGGGTTGAATAATGGCGATTAAGATTTACAAACCGGTAACTCCCGGTCTGCGTGGCATGACCGGTTATACCTTTGAAGAAATCACCAAAACTGTCCCGGAACGTTCACTGCTGGTGGTTCGCAAAAAGCACGCTGGCCGTAACAATCAGGGGCGGGTGACTGTTCGTCATCAGGGTGGCGGCAATCGCCGTTATATCCGGGTGGTGGACTTCAAGCGAAATAAGTTGAATGTGCCTGCCAAAGTGGCGGCGATTGAATATGATCCCAATCGCACGGCACGTCTGGCGTTGCTGACCTATGCGGATGGAGAAAAACGCTATATTCTTTCGCCGGTAGGTTTGAAGGTTGGCGATACCGTGGTGGCGGGTCCGGGTGTGGATATTCGCCCCGGCAACAGCCTGCCCATTTCCAATATCCCGGTTGGTACGATGATCCACAACATTGAGCTATATCCGGGACGAGGCGGGCAGCTGGTGCGCTCCGCAGGGGCTGCCGCCCAACTGCTGGCAAAAGAAGGCGATTTTGCCCAGATCCGTCTGCCTTCGGGTGAGGTGCGGCTGGTACGTCAGGTCTGCTATGCGACGATTGGACAGGTTGGCAATCTTGACCACGGCAATATCAAATTGGGTAAAGCCGGTCGCAAGCGCCACCTGGGTATCCGCCCGACCGTACGTGGTACGGCTATGTCACCGCGAGATCACCCTCATGGTGGTGGTGAAGGTCGTCAGCCAGTGGGTATGCCCGGCCCGAAGAGTCCGTGGGGTAAACCCACTCGTGGTTACAAAACCCGCCGCAATAAGACGACGGATAAATACATCGTTCGCCGCCGCAGTGCAGCCAAGCGCTAAGCGGTGTGGTTTGAAGGATAGGTAACACCGAGAAAGAGGGACGAGATATGTCACGTTCATTGAAAAAGGGCCCGTTTGTAGCCCCGAAATTGTTGAAGAAAATTGAAATGATGAATGCCCGTGGTGAAAAGAAAGTCATTCGCACGTGGAGTCGGGCAAGCGTCATCTTCCCCCAAATGGTGGGGCATACCATTGCCGTCCATGATGGCCGCCGACATGTGCCGATTTATATCACCGAAAACATGGTAGGCCATCGTCTGGGTGAGTTTGCCCCAACCCGCCATTTCCGCGGGCATGTGGCGGAAAAATCCTCCAAGAGGTAAGTCGCAATGGCAAACGATATTCGAGCCAAGTTGAGTTATTGTCCGGTTTCTGCCCAGAAGGTGCGTCTGGTGATTGACCTGGTGCGCGGGCGGCCGGCGGTGGAAGCGCTGGATACGCTCAAGTTCGTCAACAAAGGCGCAGCGGGGCCTGTGCGCAAATTGCTGGCTTCCGCGGTTGCCAATGCTGAAGAAAATTTTGGGATTGATCGCAACAATCTCTTCGTCTACCAGATTGTCGCGGATGAAGCCCCGACGCGCAAATGGCGCCGGTTTGGTGCGCGCGGTCGGTTCAAGCCGATTCTCAAACGCGCTTCGCATGTCACCGTGGTTTTACGGGAGCGTGAATAAGGTGATTTTAGTCCGGCGTGCTTGAATTCAAACAGCAGCCGGCAAGGAGAAACCAGGAGAAATTATGGGTCGAAAAGTTCATCCAATTGGATTTCGTCTGGGCGTCCACCAACCGTGGGAAGGTCGCTGGTACGCTGATGGCAGTGAGTACACCGAACAACTGCATCAGGACTTTGAAATTCGCAAAATGATCTTTGCGGATGCCGACCGGGCAGCCATTTCGAAAGTTGAAATTGAGCGCTTCCCCGGTAAAGTCAAGGTGATTGTTCATACGGCCAAACCCGGTATCTTGATTGGGCGCAAAGGTGAAACCGTCAAGAAAATTCGCCAGGACCTGGAAGCCCTGACCAAGAAAAAGATTGATCTGGAAATCAAAGAGATCAAACTGCCTGATTGTGATGCCTATCTGGTCGCGCAGAACATCGCCGGTCAAATTGAACGGCGTGTGGCCTACCGCCGCGCCATGAAACGTGCCTTACAGCAGGCAATCCGTCAGGGCGCTCAGGGAATCAAGATTGAAGTGGCTGGCCGTTTGAGCGGCGCTGAAATGGCACGAAGTGTCTGGCTGCGTGAAGGTCGGGTGCCGCTGCAAACCATTCGCGCAGACATTGACTTTGCCCGAGCAGAAGCTCTGACCACCTACGGACAAATCGGTGTCAAGGTCTGGATTTACAAGGGTGAAGTTCTGCCTAGCGAAGAGGAAAAAGCAGAAGTCACCGAAGGTGTCTATATCAGCGAGTAATCCTGCGCTGGGTTGTTCCCAGACGGAATGAAGAGAGGTAAGCAATTATGTTGATGCCAAAACGTGTCAAATGGCGCAAACAGCAGCGCGGACGCATGAAGGGGAAAGCCCTGCGCGGAGCGGAATTGATCTACGGTGAGTTCGGTTTGCAAGCACTCGAACCCGGATGGGTCACCGCCCGGCAAATTGAGGCTGCTCGCCGTGCGTTGGTGCGTTCCATGCGCCGCCGAGGAAAAGTGTGGATTCGCATCTTTCCCGATAAACCCTATACCCAAAAACCACCCGAAACGCGCATGGGTAAGGGGAAGGGTAATGTGGAATACTGGGTGGCGGTCGTCCGCCCGGGAAGAATCATGTTCGAGCTGGGCGGCCTACCCGCTGATGTGGCGGTACAGGCTTTACGTCAGGCTTCTTACAAGTTTGCGATTAAGACGAAGGTTGTGGCTCGTCACGAATCGGCGACAGGAGAAGCAGCATGAAAACCGAACAGATTCGTCTCATGTCTACGGAAGAATTGCAAGCCAAGCTGGCTGATGCACGCCAGGAATTGATGAATTTGCGCTTTCAAATCGTTACCGGTCAACTTACAGATACCAGCCGGCTTAAGCAAACCCGCCGCCTGATTGCGCGCTACATGACCATTCTGCGCGAGCGGGAACTTTCTCAGCAGCGGGAAGGTGAAAAATGAACACACGGAGACGTTTAACCGGTGTTGTCACCAGCAATAAAATGCAGAAAACTGTGGTCGTAAAAGTGACCCGCACCTACCAGCATCCGCTTTATAAAAAAGTGGTGCATGCTTCCATGAAATTGAAAGCCCATGATGAACTGGGATGTGAAATTGGCGATGAAGTGCTGGTGGTGGAAAGCAAACCCATCTCGCGCGAAAAACGCTGGGTGGTTCAATCCATCCTCAAACGCCAGGGGCAGCCAATGGAGGAATTGCCCGCGGAGGAAGGAGCGTAAAGGATGATTCAGCACGAAACCCGACTTAAAGTCGCTGATAACACAGGCGCACGCGAGCTGTTGGTCATCCATGTGATGGGCGGCTCAACCCGACGCTATGGACGTGTGGGTGACATTGTGGTGGCCACGGTGAAATCCGCTTCACCGCAGGGCTCGGTCAAAAAGAGCGATATCGTCAAGGCAGTGATTGTGCGCTGCGCTAAAGAATGGCGGCGCGAAGATGGTTCAACTATCCGCTTTGATGATAATGCAGCCGTCATTCTGGATAACGATGGCCAGAACCCGAAAGGCACCCGCATTTTTGGCCCTGTGGCTCGCGAGTTGCGTGAAAAAGGCTTTATGAAGATCGTTTCGCTTGCGCCGGAAGTGATCTAATGCAAGGAAACAGGAGCGAAGCCATGAAGATGAAAATTCGTAAAGGTGATACGGTCGAAGTGATTAGCGGCCGCTTTGAAGATCGCGGAAAACGCGGCGAGATCATTCGGGTATTGCCCAAGGAAAATCGGGTGGTGGTGCAGGGAGTTAACCTGCGCACCAAACATCAGCGTCAGGTTCAGGCTCAGGGACGCAATATTTCACCCGGTAAAATCCGCTTTGAGGCGCCGATTGATCTTTCCAATGTCATGCTGGTTTGCCCGAAGTGCGGCAAAGCCACGCGGGTGGGAATTTCGCGTGGCGAAGATGGCAAAGCATTGCGGGTTTGCAAAAAATGCGACGCCGCCATAGACGAATAAGCCATCGGGGAGCGAGTCAATGAACATATTGAAGGAAAAATACCAGAAGGAAGTGGTGCCGACATTGATGAAGGAGTTGGGGCTTCACAATGTCATGCAGGTACCCCGCATTACCAAAGTGGTGGTCAACATTGGCCTGGGCGAAGCGCTGGATAATCCAAAAGCGCTGGAAGCCGCCAGTGGTGACCTGGCTAAAATTACCGGTCAGAAGCCGGTCATTACCAAAGCCCGCAAGAGTATTGCCGCCTTCAAATTGCGTGAAGGGCGCGCCATCGGCACGATGGTCACCCTGCGCGGGGAACGAATGTGGTCATTCCTTGACCGTTTGATGAACATCGTACTCCCGCGGGTGCGTGATTTTCGCGGTGTCTCGGCAGAGGCATTTGATGGACGTGGAAACTACACGCTGGGATTACGGGAACAGATCATCTTCCCGGAAATCGAATACGATAAGGTGGATAAGGTGCGCGGTATGGAAATTACCATTGTAACCACTGCGCCGAGCGATGATCAGGCTTATAAACTGCTGCAATTGCTTGGGATGCCTTTCAGGAAGGATTAGTATGGCAAAGAAATGTATGATGTATCGTGAACAACGCCGCAAGTACGCCGTTCAGGTGCGTAATCGTTGCAAACGTTGTGGACGCCCGCGAGGTTACCTGCGTCGTTTTGGGCTGTGCCGAATTTGCTTCCGGGAGCTCGCTCTTGAAGGGAAGATCCCCGGCGTAACCAAGTCATCCTGGTAGTGCCAGGCCGGAGGTAGGCATGAGTGTGAATGATCCAATTGCTGATATGTTAACCCGCATGCGCAACGCCATCCTGAACGGTCAGGTGGTAGTTGCAATGCCAAGCACTAAACTCAAAGCAGAAATTGCCCGGGTTTTGAAAGAAGAGGGTTTCATCGAATCCTACGAAGTGGTGAGCGGTGAAAAACCTCACGAACAAACCCTGCGCATTCGGTTGAAGTACGTGGGCGAACGCCGCCAGCGCCGCCCGGTGATTACCGGGCTGGAACGGGTCAGCCGTCCGGGCCGACGCATCTACACCCGTAAACAGGATATTCCCTGGGTGCTTTCTGGTTTAGGTGTTGCCATTCTTTCCACACCCAAGGGTGTGATGACCGGACAGCGTGCACGTCAACTTAATGTTGGCGGCGAAATCCTGTGCAAGGTCTGGTAGGCCGGAAAGCGTAAAGGAGGTATATAGACGTGTCTCGTATTGGTCGCTTACCGGTGGTCGTTCCTGCAAATGTTCAGGTGACGGTGGATGGCTCTTTGGTGCACATCAAAGGCCCGAAGGGTGAACTGCAACGCGAGTTTTCTCCGGTGATCTCCATTAAGTTCGAGAATGGACAAATCGCCGTTAGCCGTTCATCCGAAGAACCGCAAGTCCGGGCGTTGCATGGAATGACCCGAGCATTAATCCAGAATATGGTAACCGGTGTCAGCGAAGGGTTTACCAAAGTGCTGGAAATTGATGGTGTGGGTTACCGCGCCGAAATGGAAGGACAAAACCTGAAGCTGTTTGTGGGATACTCCCACCCGGTCATTGTTGAACCCCCGGCGGGTATCGCTTTTGATGTGGATACCAAAACACGCCAGATCAAGGTAATGGGATACAACCGGGAGTTGGTAGGGCAGGTTGCTGCCGATATCCGTAAAATTCGACCACCCGAACCCTATCACGGGAAAGGGATTCACTATCTTGGTGAAAAAATCCGCCGAAAAGCCGGTAAAGCCGGTAAAGGCAAGAAATAGGTGAGTGCTCATGGCTAAATTAAGTCGTTCTGAAGCGAGAATTCGCCGCCATCGCCGCGTGCGCAAGCACGTCAGCGGCACGCCGGATCGTCCGCGTCTGGCAGTTTTCCGCAGCCTGGCCGAAACCTATGCACAGGTGATTGATGATGAAGCCGGGCATACGCTGGCTGCAGCTTCCACGATTGATCATGAATTGCGTGGTAAAGTGGAAGGTAAGACTAAAACCGAACAAGCCCGTTTAGTGGGTGAACTGGTTGCCAAGCGCGCCAAAGAAAAAGGCATCACCCGTGTGGTGTTCGACCGGGGCGGTTTCCGCTACATCGGCCGCGTGAAGGCGCTGGCTGAAGCTGCCCGTGAGTCTGGCCTGGAGTTCTAGGCTGAACAGGAAGCAATGAAAGAGGCCTGACTATGGAGATGATGGAATACACAACTTACGAACAGCAATACGATGAGCGTGTGATTGAAATTGCCCGTGTGGCAAAAGTGGTCAAAGGCGGCCGCCGATTCCAATTCCGGGTAACGGTAGTGGCCGGTGACAATCATGGGAATGTCGGTTTGGGTGTTGGTAAAGCCAACGCCGTACCGGATGCCATGCGTAAAGCCACCGAACGCGCTCATAAAAACATGCGGCCTGTGCCGATGGTGGGTACAACCATTCCGCACGAGGTAATTGGCAAGACATCCGGTGCAAAAGTGCTGCTAAAACCGGCATCCGCCGGTACAGGAGTGATTGCAGCGGGCGGTGTGCGTGCTGTGTTGGAAGCGGCTGGCATTCGCGATATTCTGACGAAATCAATGGGCAGCGCCAATGTGTTGAATGTGGTTAAAGCCACCTTTGACGCACTGAGCCAGTTGAAATCGCCCGAAGAAGAAGCAGCCAAACGCGGTAAACCCGCCAAGGAATTGCTGCCCTTCTGGGAACGGAGGAAGAATGGCTGAGAAAAAGCAATCTCCCAAGATGCTGCGCATCACATGGGTGAAGAGCGCAATCGGTTATTCGGAGCAGCATAAAGCGACCATTCGCGCGCTGGGGTTGCGCCGTCTCAACCAGACGGTGATCCATGAGGATACGCCGACCCTGCGGGGAATGCTGCGAAAAGTCAATCATCTTGTAAAAATTGAAGAGCAGGTAGAGCAATGAAATTGAATGATCTGAAGCCAAACGAAGGCGCCAGAAAAGACCGCAAACGCGTTGGGCGGGGTATTTCCGCCGGTAAAGGAAAAACCAGCGGCCGCGGTACCAAAGGCCAGGGCTCCCGCTCCGGTGAGGGCGGCCACCTGTACCGTCAGGGCGGTAACCTTCCGTTCTACCGTCGGCTGCCGTTCATGCGCGGTGAGGGTTTTACCCCACCTGTGCAGGTTGAATACAATGAGGTCAACCTCAGTCAACTGGCTGCAAAGTTTGAAGCCAACATGGAAGTTAATCCACAAACTCTGGCTGAAAAGAACTTACTTCACAAGCCCAATAACCCGGTAGTCATTCTGGGTAACGGCGATTTGAACATCCCGCTCAAAGTGCGGGTGCAGCGGGTGAGCAAGGGAGCAAAGTCAAAAATCGAAGCGGCCGGCGGTTCGGTGGAAATCATCGCCTGAAAGGCTGTAACCTAAGGAGACCAACGCATGAAGCGGTCAGCATGGCGTTATTTATGGAAATCGGAAGATATTCGTAAGAAGCTTTTGATCACTTTACTGCTGCTGGTGCTTTACCGGCTGGCAGCCAATATCCCCGTACCGGGAATTGACCGCGAAGTGATTCGAAGCATCGTTCAGGCACCCGGTGCAGCGGGTACGCTGTTTGGCCTGCTGGATCTGCTTTCTGGCGGTACAATTTCGCGTTTCTCTATTCTGGCAATGGGGGTTTATCCTTACATCACAGCGCAGATTATTCTGCAATTGCTGGTGCCGATCATTCCGGCACTGGAACGCAAGATGAAGGAAAACCCCCGCGAAGGCCAGAAGTGGATGGAGAAATGGACGATTATTCTGACCGTGCCAATGGCGCTGCTTTCGGCAATTGGTCAGATTAATATCTTCAACTCGCTTGCCGGGCAAACTGGACAGACGGTCTTGTCCTATACCTATGGGTTCACCGGGGCTTCCTTGTTGCCCACTCTTACAACCCTGATCAGTATGATGGCAGGTACGATGCTGGGTATCTGGCTGGGTCAATTGATTTCCGAGTACGGAATTCCCAAACAGGGTCTTTCGTTGATCATTTTCTCCGGCATTGTGTCTGGTATTCCCTCAAATCTAATCAGTTTGTGGAGTGACCGGCAAAATGCCTGGTGGATGACACTCTTGATTCTGGTTGTTCTCGTGCTGGTGATTTTTGCGATCGTCTTTGTGCAGCAAGGACGGCGCAATGTGCCGGTGCTTTTCCCCGGGCGGCGGGTAGGAAACCGCATGTCCATGCCGGTGCGCAGTAACCTGCCATTGATGATCAACATGGCTGGCATGATCCCCCTGATTTTTGCCCAGTCCATCTTGCTCTTTCCGGCGATTGTTGCCAGTTACTTTGTCAATTCCCAAACTCCATGGGTTGCCAGCCTCGCAAGCGGGATTTACAACACCTTCAGCGGGCAGGGTGGCTGGTATGCGGTGATGTATTTCCTGATGGTGGTCGCGTTCACCTTTTTCTATACCGATGTTCTCTTTGCGCAACAGAATTACGGTGAGACGCTCAAGCGGCAAGGTGCTCAAATTCCGGGTGTTTTGCGTGGGCCTGCCACCCAAAAATACCTGACCAAAGTTCAACGCCGAATCACCCTTCCCGGAGCATTCTTTCTCGGGTTTGTAGCGGTGCTTCCTTACCTTATGCATGCCTTGCTGCCCGCTTCCGCAAGAAATTCTGGCCTCTTTCTCATCTCGGCTGCCGGTTTGTTGATTGTCGTCGGTGTGGTGCGGGATACCTTTACCATTATCGAAACCGAGCTGAAATTGCACGGTTACGACGAAAATCTAATCAAGGGGTAATCGGATGGGACGCTTTATCGTACTTCTCGGTCCTCCAGGAGCGGGAAAAGGCACACAGGCTCAGGTTTTGGCGGAAAAAACCGGTTTGGCACATATCTCCTCCGGTGATATCTTCCGCGAAAATCTGAAGAACCAGACGGACTTGGGCAAACTGGCCCAAGGTTATATGAATCGCGGCGAGCTGGTGCCGGATGATGTAACCATAGCGATGATCCGCGAGCGAATAAGCCGTTCCGATTGCAAAAATGGTGCGATATTGGATGGTTTTCCGCGGACCCCGGCTCAGGCCGAAGCCCTCAATGTGATGTTGAAAGAACTGGGCGGAAAAGTGGTGAGCGTACCTTATATCTCCGTACCTGCGGAGGTGTTGATTGAACGGTTGAGCGGCCGTTGGACGTGTCGCGCTTGTGGCAAGGTGTATCACAGCGTCTATAATCCGCCCAAGACGGTTGGGGTTTGTGATGATGACGGTGGCGAGTTGTACCAGCGGGAAGATGATCAGCCGGCAACAGTAGAAAAGCGGATCAAAGTGTATCTGGAACAGACCAGCCCGCTGATTGAGTATTATCGGAATACCGGGCTGCTGGTGGAAATTGACGGGACACAACCCATTGAAGAAGTGACCCGTCAACTGTTGAATGCCATAGCCGGATAGGTGTGAGCAAAATGACGTGGGAACGCCAGATTACGATTAAGTCACCTCAGGAACTGGAAATCATGCGGATTGCCGGGCAGATCAATGCTGAAGCTCTGCAAGCAGCGCGTGATGCGGCTCGTCCTGGCGTTTCCACTGCCGATTTGAATGCCGCAGCTGAAGAAGTACTTAAGAAGTATGGTGTGTATTCCCCATTCTTAAATTACCCGGGACCGTATCCCTATCCTGCCAGTACAACTATCAGTGTTAACGAGGAGTTGGTTCATGGCATCCCCAGTCCGCGCCGCAAATTGCGTGAAGGGGATATCGTTTCGGTGGACTGTGGTACGGTATATGAAGGGTTCGTGGCAGATTCGGCGATTACCTTTCCGATAGGTGAAGTTTCACCGCAGGTACAACAATTGCTGGAAGTAACCGAAACGGTTCTGTATGTTGGCATTGAAAAACTGGTGGCCGGCAATCGTGTCGGTGATGTATCGGCTGCAATTCAGCAGTATGTGGAGAGCCATGGTTTCCATGTCACCCGTGAGTACACCGGGCATGGGGTGGGGCGGCAAATGCACGAAGGCCCGCAGGTGCCGAATTATGGCACCCCCGGCCGCGGTATGTTGTTGCGGGTTGGAATGACCATTGCGCTTGAACCGATGGTATTGATTGGTTCACCGGCAACGCGGGTTCTGGATGACCAGTGGACGGTCGTCTCGCGAAATGGCTTACCGACGGCTCATTTTGAGCATACGGTGGCCATCACCGAAAATGGACCGCGCATCCTGACCCTTTTGAAAGACGGCAGCAAACCTGGACGAAATGGTAAAAATCAGGTATAATTGAAACTTTGGCTGTTGAAGTAAGGAATGATGAGGAGTAATCAATCATGAAAGTTTCACCATCCATTCGCAAGCGATGCGCAAAGTGCAAGATTGTGCGGCGCAGCGGCAAGTTGTATGTCATTTGTGAAAACCCAAAGCATAAGCAGCGACAGGGGTAATCAGTCATGGCGAGAATTGAAGGTGTTGATCTACCACGCAATAAGCGCGTTGAAGTTGCGCTAACCTATATTTATGGGATCGGCCCGACCCGGGCTCGAAAGATCCTGGCGGATACCAAAGTCAATCCGGATACGCGGGTCAAAGACCTGACCGAAACAGATGTGAACCTTCTGCGTGATTACATTGCCCAAAATTACAAGGTTGAGGGCGATTTGCGGCGCGAAGTTCAAATGAATATCAAACGCCTGATCGAGATCGGGTGCTACCGTGGTCTGCGTCACCGCCGTAACCTGCCGGTTCGGGGGCAGCGAACGCGGACGAATGCCCGTACACGCAAAGGTCCCAAGAAAACTGTGGCGGGACGTGGTCGCCGCCGTGGAGCAGCCAAGAAATAATCCGGTATTGGGAAGGGCTGATCTGGGGTACCTTCCCGCCCCCGCGGCTGGTCAGCCTGACCCAAACCGGTTTAATCAAAAACGCTGTACTCTGAAAGAAATCGAGGTTGATAGCGAGGAAATATGGCACAAAATGTAAGATCAGCGCGCCGGTCAAGCGCTCCCCGAAAGGTGAAGCGCACACTGTCCTCAGCGCAGGTACATATCTATGCGTCGTTCAATAATACGATTGTGACGGTAACGGACCAGCAGGGCAACACCGTCTGCTGGGCAAGCGCCGGTTCAGCCGGTTTCAAGGGTTCGCGCAAGTCCACTCCGTTTGCGGCTCGTTTGGCAGCCGAACAGGCCCTGAAAGCCGCACAGGCAATGGGTGTGCAGGAAGTGGATGTTATTGTAAAAGGCCCCGGACCTGGCCGCGAATCGGCGATTCGAGCTGTGCAAGGGATGGGCATCAAGGTGCGCTCCATTGCGGACGTTACTCCGGTGCCGCATAACGGTTGCCGGCCTCCCAAAAAACGCCGCGTCTAATTTAATCAAGAGAGGGAAGTTATGGCGAGATATATTGGTCCGGTTTGTAAACTCTGCCGGCGAGAAGGATTCAAAATGTTCTTGAAGGGTGAGCGCTGCTTTACCCCCAAGTGCGCCTTTGAACGGCGTGGTTTTGCTCCCGGTGAACACGGGCGGGCAAATGCCGGTCGGGGCGGCAGTGAGCGTATGTCGGACTATGCCCGGCAATTACGCGCCAAGCAGCAAGCCCGTCGCACGTACGGCATTCTGGAACGTCAGTTCCGCCGCTATTTCAATGTGGCTCTGAAAAAACGAGGCTTAACGGGTTTGAACTTGCTGCAAACCCTTGAATTGCGATTGGATAATGTGGTCTTTCGCATGGGCTTTGCTGAAAACCGCGCTCAGGCACGCCAACTGGTGACCCATGGCCATTTTTTGGTCAATGGCCGCCGCACGGATGTTCCTTCCATGCTGCTTAAACCCGGTGACAAGATAGAAGTGCGGGAAGGTTCGCGAAGCAAACCATTCTTCAAGGAATTGCCGGATTTCGCGGAGAAGCGAAACTGCGCTTTGTGGCTGGAACGGGATGTGCGTAATCTGAGTGGGCGGGTTTTGCGCCTGCCCGAACGGGCTGAAATTGACGGTAATCTCAACGAACAATTGATCGTTGAGTACTACTCGAGGTAATGCCGTTGTCCTGTTTGGCTGATTTTTGTAGCTGTGCATCAGAAAGGGGTGAACCTTGTCTGTAATAACCAATATGGTCAAACCGAAAATCGAGCGTGAAAATGAGGCTCGAAATTATGGAAAGTTCGTTATCAGCCCGCTGGAACGCGGCTACGGCGTCACCCTTGGCAATGCACTTCGGCGGGTACTGCTGTCGTCGCTGGAAGGGGCAGCGGTAACTTCCATCCGGATTTCGGACGTGCTGCATGAGTTCAGTGATATTCCCGGCGTTCGGGAAGATGTCATTCAGGTGATGTTGCAAATCAAGCAGCTGCGCCTTGTGTTGCACGATGTGGAAAGTTCTCACCTCCATTTGGATGTCCGCGGTGCGGGCACAGTCACTGCAGCGGACATTCAGGTGCCGGCCGAGGTGGAAATCGTTAACCCGGATCTGTACCTGTTCACGGTGGATGACAGCCGCACCCGTTTGGAGATTGATATGACGGTTGAGCGCGGCCGGGGCTATTCACCAGCGGGCGATCGCAGCGGGCGGTTGCCGATTGGCGAACTGCCGGTGGATGCCATTTTCAGTCCGGTACGCCGGGTCAATTTCAATGTGGCTTCGGCGCGGGTTGGTCAAAACACCAACTATGAACGGTTGATTTTGGAAATCTGGACAGATGGTACCGTTTCACCGGAAAGTGCCTTGGGCACCGCATCGAAGATCTTAATTGACCATCTGCGGTTGATTTCCGGTATTAGCGAAGAAGTTTTCACTGCCATGCCGGAGCGTGAGATTAGCGGAAGCCGCCTGACCAGCGAAGCCGCCGAAACACCCATCGAAAATTTGGATTTGTCGGTGCGTGTGTTCAATTCTCTCAAACGCACTGGCATTACCACGGTGGGCGATGTGCTGGAACTGCTCGAAAAAGGCAGTGAAGCGGTCATGTCCATCCGAAATTTTGGTGAGAAAAGTCTGGATGAGTTACGCCAGAAGATGCGGGAAAAAGGATTCCTGCCAAACGATAACGAGACGGAGTAAGGAATTATGCGCCATAAAGTTGCTGGTTTGAAACTGGGACGATCAAAGGATCAGCGCAAGGGATTGCGCCGAACCTTGATCAAACAGTTCTTTACTCACGAACGGATGAAGACCACCCGTGCCAAAGCGCTGGCGATTCGCGGCGAAGCTGAGCGGATGATCACCATTGCGAGGCGAAGCGCCAATGGCAGCGATCTTGAAAAGGTCAATGCCCGCCGGTTGGTTGCGGCACGCCTGGGAGACCCGATTGTGGTGAAGAAGTTGTTCGATGAAATTGCGCCGCGATATACCAATCGCAATGGCGGTTACACGCGGATGTTCAAGTTGGGGCCGCGGCAGGGTGATGCTGCCGAGATGGTTCTGCTTGAACTGGTTGAGGATTAAGAACCCGCCGGTTTCACTTCCGGTTCGGGATGGCACGTTACCAGGTTATCATCGCCTACGACGGCACACACTTCCAGGGCTTTCAACGGCAGGGAAGCAGCCGGACGGTGCAGGCAGAAGTTGAGGCAGCGCTGCGTTCGCTGGGCTGGCAGGAGGAAAGTATCCTGTATGCCGGTCGAACCGACAGTGGGGTGCACGCTCTTGGTCAGGTGATTGCGTTTGACCTGAATTGGCAACATGCTCCCCAGAAATTGTTGAAAGCCTTAAATGCCTCGCTTCCTGAGGATGTTGCGGTACGCCGTGTGCAAACGGTGCGGGATGATTTTCATCCCCGCTACGATGCCCTCGCCCGCCAATATCTTTACCGCCTGTATTGTCAGGAGGAGCGTGATCCATTGCGGGAACGCTACATGTGGCGGGTTTGGCCACCGGTGCGGGAAGAACTTCTGCATCAGGCCGCCAGCCGGCTGATCGGTGAACACGATTTTGCGGCATTTGGTTCGCCTTTACGACCAGGAGGCAGCACCATCCGCAGAATTTACCGGGCAGAATGGCAGCAAACCGCTTCATCGGAATGGGTTTTTCGGGTCACTGCCAATGCGTTTCTCTACCGAATGGTGCGCAGACTGGTGTTTTTGCAAGTCCGGGTTGGGCAGCAGCAACTATCTTTGGAACAGTTCGAGTCTGCCCTCAAGATCCCACAGCCCCTGTTGCCCGGGCTGGCCAAACCAAACGGTCTGTATCTGGAATGGGTGCAGTACGAGGAGACTGAGTTGAAATCTGAAGGGTTAATCAAAACCTTATCTGTCAGTGGAGAAGAGGACTGTGGATAAGACATACGTCATAAAAGGAAAACCTGAAACAAAGTGGGTGCTGGTGGATGCCAGAGGACAAAATCTGGGCCGGCTGGCGACCCAAATTGCCCGCTACCTGCTCGGTAAGCATAAACCAACCTTCACTCCGGGCGTAGCCATGGGTGATTATGTGGTGGTCATCAATGCGCAGCAGCTGGATGTTACCGACAAGCGGTTGGATACCAAGTTCTATTACAAGCATTCCAACTATCCGGGCGGATTGAAAGTTGTGGGTATGCGGGAACAATTAAACCGCCATCCCGATCGGGTCATCCGTGCTGCGGTGTGGGGAATGCTGCCTCATAATAAACTGGGTCGCAAATTGATCAAGCGTTTGAAAATCTACGCTGGCAGCGAACATCCGCACGAAGCGCAAAAGCCAGAGCCTGTTGCATAAAGGAGTGGGCAAGATATGTCTGTTCAGTATTACGAAGGTGTTGGGCGACGTAAAGAAGCCACCGCGCGCGTACGTATCATGAGTGGGACGGGTAAATTTACCGTCAATCAGAAGTCTATTGAGGAATATTTCCCCCGGATTGGTGATGTGGAAGCCATCCTCAAACCGTTTCAGGCAACCCAGCAGGAACGTTCGACTTTCGATGTGACGGTTGTCGTGAAAGGTGGTGGGGTCACCGGTCAAACCGATGCCGTTCAACTGGGGCTGGCGCGTGCTTTGGCAAAAATGAATGCGGATTTCGTTCATGAATTGCGCAAGTACGGTTTGCTCACCCGCGATCCGCGTGTTAAGGAACGCAAGAAACCGGGTCTCAAACGCGCTCGCAAGGCACCGACCTACACCAAGCGCTAAACTTCAAGCACATTTTCGGTCACCATCCCGGTTGGGAAGGTGGAATAAATCGCAGGGCAGATTTCCTCTACCGGTTTTGGGAAAGCAGGTAGAGGGCTGCTCTGCAATGTTTTATAGCAAATTGCTGTTGGTGAGGAATCTCAATTATGGAAACTTCACAAAATAAAAAAGGGATTGTTCTTTTGGGTCTTGGACCAGGTGAAGAACGCCATTTAACCCGTGAGGCGTGGGATTGGCTGCATCAGATTGACCGTGTGTATCTGCGAACCCGTCATCATCCGTTGGTTGATGACCTGCCAAAAAATCTGGAAATTGTTTCCTTCGACGATTTGTACGAAACCAGCGATACCTTTGAGGCGGTTTATGAGGCGATTGTCGAGAATGTTCTTCAAATGGGGCGGCAGGCTTCTGGTGTAACTTATGCCGTCCCCGGCCATCCATTTGTAGCAGAAGCCACTGCCCCAGAGATTTTCCGCAGGGCTACTCAGGAAGGTATCCCGGTTCGGATTATTGAAGGAATGTCCTTTCTGGAACCGGTTTTTAGCGCATTACAGATGGATCCCTTCCCGCGGCTTGCACTGCTTGATGCTCTCGAAATTGGAAGGCTGCACACTCCGGGTTATGCGCCGGATATGCCGGCGCTGATTACGCAAATCTATGATACGATGACGGCTTCGGCTGTCAAACTGGCTTTGAATGCGGTTTACCCGGATGAGTTTCGGGTCAGATTGGTTCATGCGGCAGGCACCCGTCAACAAATCGTTGAGGATTTAATGTTGTATGAGATTGACCGTAGTCCCCATTTGGGGTTGATGACGGCGCTTTTTGTTCCTGCATTAGGTGCTGACACCTCCCTGGAGGCGTTTCAAGAGGTGGTAGCCCGGCTGCGCGCGCCTGATGGTTGTCCGTGGGATCGCGAACAGACCCACCTGACATTGCGAAAATATTTACTGGAAGAGGCTTACGAAGCCATCGAGGCGCTCGATGATGAGGATACGGATGCCTTACGTGAAGAATTAGGCGATCTGTTGCTACAAATCGTTCTCCACGCCCAAATTGCAGTTGAAGAAGGTGAATTTACACTGGCAGAGGTTATTCAGGGAATTCACCGAAAAATTGTCCGTCGTCATCCGCATGTATTTGGTGAGGTCAAGGTCAGCGGGGTGGAGGGTGTTCTGCGAAACTGGCAAAAATTGAAAGATGAAGAACGGGCACTCAATGGTCAGGATCTGCCAAAGAGCATTCTGGATGGTGTTCCAGTGAGCCTGCCGGCGCTCTCGCAGGCGCAAGAGATTCAAAGCCGGGCTGCCCGGGTGGGGTTCGATTGGAGTGAAATTCAACCCGTCTTGGAAAAAGTTTTTGAAGAGATCAACGAGGTGCAAACCGCAAAAGACGCCAGCGAAAGGGAAAAAGAGCTGGGTGATCTTTTGTTTGCAGTCGTCAATTTGGCACGCTGGTACAATGTGGATGCAGAAAGCGCGTTAAGGGCGGCCAACCGCCGCTTTCGTCAGCGCTTTGCACACATTGAAACGCGCGCCCGTCAGGCGGGCAGGCAACTTACCTCAATGAGCCTTGACGAAATGGATCGCTGGTGGGATGAGGCTAAGCGTTTGTCCTGACTACTTTTTGCGCAATTCCGGCGAATCGAACCAGAGACCGGAAATTAGATGGGGCTCGTCGCGGTTGAAGACAATTCGCATAGTGACGAGGTTGTCTTTCTCGTAAGTCAGGCGATAGATAACAATCGTATACTTCTCGTCTTGCAGAACCTGGCTGATTTCGTGGGATTGATAAGCGCCCAATTTATCGGTCAATGTGGAGAGTAACTTTTCAAAAGCAGACTCGTCCATACCCTTTTTCATCGTTGTGTCAAAGTCTTTGGAGAAGGTTTCATAATCACGGTTGACCAGGCCGGTGATCAGGTTTTCGCCCATGGGGCTGGCATATTCCAGCACGGCTTCCCGTTGTTCACCTTCCAAAGTGATTGTTTGACTTTGGGCGGGTGAGAGCAGCGAACAGCCGCCAAGCAGATAGGCGGCAATGATGGTCAGCCAAAGAATGGGCTTGAGAAAACGGTTTTTTACCATACCTTCCTCCTATAATGGTTCGAAGCGGGCAGTGAAATGGCGCAGCAAAGGCGGCGCATACAGAATGCGGTAGCCGCGCAGCTGCTCGCGTTTTTTGGCAAGCAACTGAAGGATTTCCACGATGTAATCAAAATGACTGCGGGTATAGGTACGTCGGGGTATAGCCAGTCGTACCAGTTCAAGTTTCGGGTAAATAATTTCTCCGCTATCGGGGTCAGGGTAGGCAAACATGACCGAGCCGATTTCAACACCGCGTATACCGCCTTCCAGATAAAGGGCAGCGGCGAGTGCCTGACCGGGATATTCCGCGTGTGGTATGTGAGGTAAAAACCGACCTGCATCCAGATAAATGGCGTGACCGCCAGCAGGTTCAATGATCGGTATTCCGGCGGCTTTTAATTGATCGGCAAAATATGCTGTCTGTCCGATTCGATAGGCCAGGTAATTCTCGTCCAGACCTTCCATTAGCCCAACTGCCATGGCATCCAAATCACGTCCGGCCAATCCACCGTAGGTTACAAAACCCTCTCTCAGGATCAATTCGTTGCATATGCGTTGAAAAAGTTCATCATCCCGCACTGCCAGAAAACCGCCTATGTTAACCAACGCATCTTTCTTGGCGGACATCCAGGCGCCGTCGGCAAGGGTAAAGATCTGTTGGGCAATCTCCAGGGTGGAAAGATGGGCGCAGCCCGGTTCTCTCTGCTTGATGAAATAGGCGTTTTCGGCAAAACGGCACGCATCTATGAAGAAGGGAATATCATACTGGTGATAAACCTCGGCAACCTGGCGAATATTTTCCAGGGAAACAGGTTGCCCGCCTCCAGCGTTATTGGTGATGGTAATACTGCCGAAGGGGATATTTTGGGGCCCGACCTGCTCGATGAAGGCACGCAGCTTTTGAATATCCATGTTGCCTTTGAACGGATGAGGATTGGTGGGGTCAAAGGCCTCATCAATGACCAGGTTGGTTGGCCGTCCACCGCGAGCACGGATGTTTCCGTCCGTGGTATCAAAATGCATATTTGAGGGGACATACATGCCGGGTTTGACCAGCAACTGGGTAAGAATGTTTTCGGCTGCGCGACCCTGATGGGTGGGAACAAAATGTTCAAAGCCAAAAATCTGCTTCATTACCTCGGCGAGGCGGTAGTAAGAACGTGCTCCGGCGTATGATTCATCGCCGGTCATCATGGCCGCCCATTGATTCTGACTCATTGTGCCGGTACCTGAATCGGTCAGCAGATCAATAAAGACATCCTCAGCCCGGAGGTTGAAGAGGTTGTACCCGGCTGACTGCATGGCTTGCTTTCGTTCGTCGGGTGGAATCAGGCGAATTGGCTCAACCATTTTAATTCGAAATGGTTCGACTGGATAAGGTATCATCGAAAAAAATTTCCTCCGCAGGGGTTTGAAGGGGAAAGTTGGAAAGGGTTCCTGTTCAGTTTATCATAAAAAGAGAGCGGTGAGGAACTGACATTCATCCTGTTGATTTTTAATGTTACAGGTATTAACAAAAATAAATTTTGAAATATTCAAAAATAAATTTACAGAAAAACAAAATGATATCAATTATATTGATTCCGTTGTTGACAAATTTGGATAATTTGTTATTATAGAAATAACCGACTTAAACCTGGAGAAAACCCGATGTCCATACGAACAATTCCCTGTGAGCCGAAACCGCAAATCCGCATTCAGGCGGAAGATCATTTATCCTTGAGTGGTTGGGACCAGCCCCAGATTCAAATTCGTGTTCAGGATGAAAGCCGTTTACATGTCAGGCAAGAAAACGGCAGTTGGTTCATTCGTTGTGAAGAGGATACCGTGATTCAGGTACCGATGCAAACGGAGCTTCGGGTGGATTACGTACACGGCTCAATGTCGGCAATCAACCTTAAAGGAAGTTTGAAGATTGACAATGTAGGCGGTCATCTGACGCTGCGAGAGGTTGGTGAAGTGCGGTGCGGCAATGTCGGCGGTCACCTGAAAGTTTTTAAAGTGAGTGGGGATTTGGTTGTGATCAATGTTGGTGGAAACCTTAAGGGGGGAGAAATTAATGGCGCTTTAAAGGTTGAAAATACAGGTGGTTCCATAAAATTATTGGACGTGCGCCATGCAGAAACGTTACGGGCGGGAGGAAATATCAAGGTAAAACTCCTTGAATTGTCCAATGATTTACAGGCATCGGCTGGAGGGAGCGTTAAGTTGTGGCTTCCGCCGGGTAGTGGTTATCAACTGGATGCCAGCAGCGGTGGAGAACGGATAGTATTCCAGGAGCAAGGATCACCTGTCCGACAGGTTGCTCATCGTTTTCAAGGCATTATTGGAGGCGGAGGCGTGCGGTTGAGGCTGGCAGCAGGTGGTTCAATTGCGATTATGGAGGGGGAGTGGGAAGAAGAAAATTTCGAAGAGGAATTCGGTGTGCGCCTGGAGAGCCTGGGTGATCAGATTGCCCAGCGCATTCAGGAAAAGGTGCGGCGGGCAGAGGAACGCGCAAGACTGGCTCAAGAGCGAGCCGAACGAGCTGCCAGTCGCAGAGCAGGGCGGGGGGAGTTTTTGAACATTGGGGGAATGAGTTTCAATTTTGAGAGTCGGGTGGCTGCTCCCCGCAGGCGTGCTAGCGAGGAAGAACGTCTGATTATTTTAAATTTATTGCGAGAAAAGAAAATTACTGCTGAGGAAGCCAATCGGTTGCTGGATGCGCTTGAAGGCAAGTTTTCACAACAGTGACGTTCTACTATGTAGAAATGAGCAAACGATAATCGATTCGAATTCAATTTGCTGGAGGCTGTGAATGAGTGACGAACGCCTTGAATTGTTGCGAAAAATTGAGGCAGGTGAAATTTCTCCAGAAGAAGGTTTGCGATTAATCAATGCCCTTGAGGAAGGTCCAGCAGAACAACCTCGGTTCTTCATCGAAGAAGATTTGAAGATTGAAGAGCCGGGTGAAAGGGTAAAAGAGATAGATGTAATCGAAACCGGCAGCGAAAAAAGCGCTGCACCCGATTATCGCCGCTGGAGACGTTACTCCTGGGTGATTTTTGGTTTAATGGTGCTTTTAACGGCTCTTTCGGCGGTTTGGATGGTGCAGGGATGGATGACCCGTCCATGGGGATGGGGGTTCTGGTTGGCCTGGTTGCCCTTCCTGATTGGTATTGCGGGCATGTGGCTTTCTTTTAACTCACCGTGGTTACATGTGCGTATTCGTCGGCGGAGAGGTGTAAAGCCTGAAAAAATTTCTGTTAGTTTTCCGTTACCCGTTCACGCCCTTGTCTGGTTTTTACGAACTTTTGGTCACTGGATGCCACCAAAAGTACGAGAACAAAATCCGGCAGACATGCTTACCGACTTAATGAAAAATATTTCCAGCGACGAGCCGATTCACATTCAGGTCAATGATGAAGAAGACGGAGAGGAGGTTGAGGTCTTTATCGGATGAGACGGTGGTATACACCTTTAATCCTTTTTATACTCTCCGTGGGGGTACTTCTTGTTTCTTTTTTACCTGCACCGTTTATCAATAATCAAATGGTCGTAGATACGGCTGTAATGTATCCAGAGCAATCCTCTCAAAATCCACAATTGGTTCACTTTCAAATGGTCTATCCCTATTGGGTGCGCCTGAACGAAGATAGTTCATTCCTGTTGAGGATTAATCTGGATGGCACGGATGGGGGAAACATACGAGGATGGCAGGCACGTCTTGAAATGAGTGATGTGGCGATTTCGCCGCAGGGCGAATCGCGCCAGAGAGTCGTTGCCGGAACCGAAAATGTATTCCGCTGGAAGATCAAGCCCTATACACCCACGGCTGGGCGGGGTACATTATGGGTCTATCGGGTGAGAGCTAATGGAATTGGTAAGGGGGATACCCAATTAATTTTGGCTCACCCTTTCGAAATCCGGATTTGGAATTGGATGGGTGGGAGCGGCTGGATGCTGCTGCGTGTTATGGCAGGTGGTGGATTGTTAACCAGCCTGTTCTGGGCGTGGAATGCTCGAAGGAGGGGGAATGCGATGCGAGAAAGAGGAACAAACCAAACATAAAATTAAGGGATTTGCTTTACAAGCAAGGGGTAAATTGATAAAATGGATGTATTGGGTGGGGATGGGAAAGATTACTAAAAATCCCTGGATCCTTAAACTTCGCAGGAGCGTGTATGCTGGGAAACTGGTTGTACATCGGAATCTTTGCGCTGGTAGCCCTGATGATGCCAGCGATCACCATTCTCATCGCTGGAATTCTCTCTCCAAAAAAACCGGATCCCATAAAGAATTCAACCTATGAATGTGGGGTTGAAACGGTAGGCCCCAACTGGACACAAATTAAAATTCAATATTACGTCTTTGCCCTCGTTTTCTTGATTTTTGATGTTGAGGCAGTATTACTTTTCCCGTGGGCAGTTGCGTATCAGTTCTTGCCCCTGTATGCCATAATCGAAGGCGTCTTATTCCTGCTGATTTTGGTGATTGGGTTTTTTTACGCCTGGCGAAAAGGGGCACTGGAATGGTTCTAAAACCTTCGAAGGCAGGGAAAACCAATGGATTTTTTGCGTGATCCTTTTGGCTTTGTGATTCAATGGTACGTGGGCTGGTTGAGTGGATTGGGTCTGCCAGCTTTTGGGGTGGAATTGATCTCAAAACTAACCGGTGCTCTGGTTCTGGCAACCGGCGCGATGTTGTTTGTGGTCTTTTTGATCTGGTATGAGCGAAAATTGATTGGCCGTATCCAGGACCGGTTTGGGCCGAATCGTGTCGGACCGTGGGGAATATTTCAACCGGTTGCGGATATGCTAAAGATTTTTACCAAAGAATATATCACCCCAATTGGTGCAGATAAAGTTACCTATAATCTTGCCCCTATTCTGGCGGTTGCAGCGGTGCTTTTGTTATGGTCGGTGCTTCCACTCTCGGTCACGGTTGTGGGTACAGATCTAAATGTTGGACTGCTTTTTTTGATTGCAGTCGGTGGTCTGGGGGAGATGAGTTATATCCTCGCTGGTTGGGGTTCTAATAATAAATATGCTCTTTTGGGGGCGTTTCGTCTGGTAGCTCAGCTTATTTCTTACGAAGTACCACTTGTGCTTTCGGCTTTGGTTCCGGTGATGCTGGCCGGTACTCTAAGTGTTACTGGTATTGTGCAGGCGCAGGAGAATGTCTGGTTTATTGTAGCAGCACCAGCGGCAGCTTTGATTTTCTTTATTGCGTCCATCGCCGAAATCGGCCGCTCCCCATTTGACTTGATCGAAGCCGAATCAGAACTGGTGGCCGGCTACAATATTGAATATTCTGGATTGAAATTTGGCATGTTTTTTGTGGCCGAGTTTTTACATGCTTTTACTGTTTCGATGATTTTTGCCACAGTTTTTCTGGGCGGTTGGCGTGGCCCTGGCGCCGAACAAATTCCTGTTTTGGGTTTTGTGTATCTGATGGTGAAAACTTTCGTCGTCTACTTCGTGACAATTCTTTTCAGGGGAACTCTACCGCGCTTCCGAATTGACCAGATGATGAATTTGAATTGGAAAGTTTTAACCCCCCTTTCTCTGGGGTTAATCATGGCAATGTCAATCGTTGGTGGTTTGACCCGGCAATTGCCAGCATTCTGGCAGGTTACCGCCTATCTCATCATCAATCTCCTTCTGCTAGGAGCCACAGATCAATTGATGCATTTTGCCCAGAACAGGAAAACGAAATTGAACCTTGCCACGCAACCCGGAAAAGGGGTTTTAACCACATCTTCCAAACACGGATCAGGAGAATGAACGGTCTTCAAGTGGTTTTTTTGCTTGCGGCGCTGGTTTCATTGTTTTCAGCCGTCATGGTTGTTTCTGCACGCCGGATGATGCATGCTGCCTTGTGGCTGGTGCTGACCTTGATGGGGGTAGCCGTCATTTTTGTCACGCTTCAATCATCCTTTTTTGCGGTGGTTCAGATATTGGTCTACGTTGGAGCTATCGCCATTTTAATCATCTTTTCGGTGATGTTGACTCGGCGAGTTATGGAAGATCATGGCGATCAGATTTTACCGGGGTGGCGGGCAGCCGGTTTGGTTGCGCTGCTATTGTTTGGGGTGATCGTGGGATTTATGACACTTTGGCTGGGTTTTTCCGCTGTGCTGGTTGAACTGCCGGCCGATGCAGAAAACCTATTGGAGTTGGGGCGGTCGTTGGTATCTCCACAAGGGTATGTGTTACCGTTTGAGCTGGCGTCGGTGTTGCTTGTGGCGGCTTTGATCGGTGCCATCACGATTGCGGTGGACCGCAAGGAGGATCAAGACAGATGATACCCCTGGCCTGGTATTTGATTTTTTCGGCGGCTTTGTTCTGCATTGGATTGTTTGGGGCGCTGGCACGCAAAAATGCTGTCGCCATTCTTATGGGGGTTGAGCTGATGCTGAACGCGGTCAATGTCAATTTGATTACCTTCTGGCATTATTATGCTCAGGTGCATAATGCTCCGTATGTGCATGGGCTGGCCTTTACCACGATGGTTTTTGTTGTTGCTGCTGCGGAAGTGGCAGTTGGTCTGGCGCTGATTATCTCCGCTTACCGTAGGCGTCAAACGCCGATTGTGGATGAACTAACTCTGCTAAAAGGATAAGAGCGGGAGGAAAGAATTGCATGGCTGTTGAAACCTTGATTGTCCTCATTCCGCTGCTGCCGTTGTTGGCGTTTTTCACAATTGTGTTATTTGCCCACCGCAATAATGCACTGTCCCACTGGCTTGCACTGTGCGCAGCCGGCTTGTCGTGGCTGTTGACCATGATGGTTTTTGGGCGTGCCATTCAAACCGAAGACCTCAGCCAGCATCCTTTTGTTGGAGCGATTGGGTGGTTACCGACCGGTGCCGCTACCCTCCAAATTGGAATTCAAATTGACCCGCTCAGCGCCGTGACGCTTTTCTTTGTCGCCTGGACGGTTTTGATGATCTTTATTTACAGTATTGGGTATCATAACTTTGGACAGCCCAAAGGAGAACATGATCGTCCCGGCTTACCTCCACATGGGGCAGAGGTAAAGGATGAGCATGGCCATACCCATCGTGTCCCCTCGATTGAACCGATGTATGCGCGCTTTTTTGCGCTGATCAGCCTGTTTGCTTTTGCAATGTTTTTATTAGTCGTCACGGATAATTTATTGACCCTATATATCGGCTGGGAGATCATGGGGCTTTGTTCCTACCTGCTGATTGGATTCTGGTACGGCAAGGAATCAGCACGAAATGCCATGATTAAAGCCTTCCTGACTACCCGGGTGGGGGATGTGTTCATGCTGCTGGGGCTGGCAGCACTGTATTCCCTGACTGGAACATTGAATTACCAGGCCATCCTGAGCAACCCGGCTGTTTTGAGTGGACTGGCCAGTACCAATTCGCCTCTGGCAGGGATTTCCTGGGCTGGTCTAATTGGCGTTTTGTTGATCATTGGAACAATTGGAAAATCCGCACAATTCCCGCTGCACATCTGGTTGCCGGATGCTATGGAAGGTCCAACCCCGGTTTCAGCGATGATCCATGCGGCCACGATGGTTTCGGCGGGGGTGTATCTGGTCATTCGGTTCTTCCCATTGCTCTCCGCGGGGTGGGATGGGCATCATCTGACTCTACCCATGGTGGTGATGGGTGCGGTGGGGGCATTCACGGCATTGTTTGCCGCTACGATTGCACTTGCTCAAAATGATATTAAGCGAGTGCTGGCTTACTCCACCATTTCTCAATTGGGATACATGATCGCTGCGCTGGGGGTGGGTGCGTATGTGGCCGCCGCTTTTCATCTGGTAACTCATGCGTTCTTCAAGGCACTGCTCTTTTTGGGTTCGGGTTCGGTCATTCATGGGATGGAACACGGAGTTTTACATACTGGTGAAAAAATTGACCCGCAAAACATGCTCTACATGGGTGGTTTGCGCAAAAAAATGCCGCTGACTTTTTGGACTTTTCTGTCCGGTGGATTAGCACTCTCCGGTTTTCCCTTGGTCACGGCGGGTTTCTGGTCCAAGGATGAGATTTTATCCGGTGCATATGCCAGCGGACAATTGTTGATCTTTTGGACACTGGCGGTGGCAGCCTTGTTGACGGCTTTTTACACGATGCGCCAGATCACCTTGACCTTTTTGGGTCAACCACGCAGTCAATCAGCCGAGCATGCCCACGAATCGAAGCCGGTGATGACTATCCCGTTGGTCGTTCTGGCATTCTTTGCTATTGCTGCCGGTTGGGTTGGAATTCCGGAGTACTTTCCCGCAGTAGGAGGGCTGCTACCCAACTGGTTTGAGGAATTTGTTGGCAGTATGCTGAGCTCGCACGGCGAAAAGTCTCATTTCAGTCTGCTTCCCCTGGGAGTTTCTCTGGTTGTAGCGTTGGGCGGGTTACTGCTTGGATGGTTGACCTATCGGGGGGTAGTTAAACCGGTTGACCCGCTGGAAAAGCCTTTAGGAGGGGTGTATACCTTGCTTCGAAACAAGTATTATGTGGATGAATTCTACCAGTGGGTGTTTATTCGCCCGGCGCGCTGGTTGGCTGAAACACTGACCGATCGTTGGCTGGATCGTACGATGATTGACGGGGTGCTGCATTCCATTGCCGGTTTTGGGGTTTGGCTGGGTAAATCTCTACGGCAATGGATTGATCTACCGGTTATCAACGGAGCAGGGGATATGGCTGCTACCAGCACACGCAATCTGGGGACTTTTCTCCGTTCTCTACAATCCGGCAGAGTGCAAGTTTATGCAACAGTGGGACTGGGATTGACAGCGATGATTGCCATCCTGATTTACTTCTTGTGGGTGATTGGTTGAGCGTGGAGGATGGAGAGCATGAGCTTTCTTGCCAATCATCTGTTGAGCCTGATTTTGTTCACCCCCACGGCCGCTGCGCTGGTGATGCTATTGCTTCCCAAAGAGAAAACCACCCTGTTGCGTAATTTTGCTCTGGTTGCCTCGCTGATTCCGTTTGTCCTGACTCTGGTAGTCTGGGCTGGTTTTGATCCACAGCCTCGTGCGGATATGCCGTTCCAGTTTGTAGAAAAAGCATCATGGTACAGTGCTATCCGGGCTTCTTATCATTTGGGAGTCGATGGTATTTCCCTGCCGATGGTTCTGTTGACTACCCTGCTCACCCCCCTTGCCATATTGGCTTCATATAGTATCGAGGAGCGGGTCAAATCCTACATGATTCTGTTCCTTTTGCTCGAAACCGGTATGCTGGGGGTGTTTCTTGCGCTGGATTTACTGCTCTTCTTTGTGTTTTGGGAAGTTGGATTGGTTCCAATGTATTTTTTGATTGCCCAATGGGGTAGTAAAAATCGTAATTATGCCGCACTGAAATTTGTGTTATACACGATGGGCGGTTCGCTCGGCTTGCTGCTGGCAATACAACTGATGGGTGTGGCGGTTGGCAGTTTTGATTTGCTGGAGATGTATCAGCGCTGGCCGGGGCTTAATCAATTAAGCATTCCTATTGGATTGCCGGTATCAACGGTTAAGGCAATTGCTTTTTGGGCTTTCGTGGTGGCATTTGCCATCAAGGTGCCGGTCTGGCCATTTCACACCTGGCTGCCAGATGCCCATACCGAAGCACCAACGGCTGGTTCGATGATTCTGGCGGGAGTGCTACTCAAACTGGGTGCCTATGGCTTTTTACGGTTGGTTCTACCGCTCTTCCCGGTTGAGTCTCAGCAATATGCGGGGGCGTTGGCGTTTTTGGGGGTGGCAGCCATTATTTTTGGGGCATTAGGCGCCTGGGCGCAAAATGATTTCAAGCGATTGATTGCTTATTCGTCCATTAATCATATGGGTTTTGTGGTTCTGGGTATTGCTGCTGCAGCGGCGTTGCTGAATACCTCTTCCCCGGGAGGATTGCTGGACAAGAATATCGCCCTGAACGGGGCAGTGCTGCAAATGTTCAATCACGGTCTTAGCGCTGCAGGAATGTTCTTTCTGGTGGGTGTTTTATATGAGCGTGCCCACACCCGCGATTTGAACGATTTTGGCGGTTTATACGCTGTGCTGCCGGTTTATGGGGGTGTGCTGATCTTTACGGCAATGGCATCCCTTGGGCTTCCTGGATTGAACGGTTTTGTTTCGGAATTTTTGGTGGTGAGAGGAGCGTGGCCGGTATTAACACTGGCAACGGCACTGGCGATGATTGGCCTGTTCTTCACCGGGGCTTATATTCTAAAGGCACTGAAAATGGTGTTACACGGCCCGCTTAACACCCGGTGGCAGGGTCACTTAACCGATATGACCCGCAGGGAGTTGGTGGTTATGGCTCCCTTGATGGTTTTAATGTTGTTATTAGGTGTTTGGCCAGCGTGGCTACTCGATATGATCAACCGCGCGGTAGCGTTTCTGTTTTGAGAGGTGAGTGATGCAGTTTCCAATTCTGAGCACTCTGATTTTCACTCCCATTGTAGCCGGGATCCTTTTGCTTTTACTCCCTGCCGAAAATCGAATCTGGATTCGGCGGGTTGCATTGGTGGCAGCCACACTTATTCTGCTGATGTCGCTCTTCCTGTACTTTTCTTATGATGTCAGCCGTGGAGGTTACCAATTTCTCGAAGAGGCAAACTGGCTTCCGCAGTTTGGAATCCATTACAAGTTGGGTGTTGATGGAATCAGCCTTCCATTGGTTTTGTTATCGGGTTTGGTCATCTTCTCCGGCGTGTTGGTTTCGTGGAATGTTGAAGATCGGCCGCGTGAATTTTTCTCGTTTTTGATGTTTTTGGGAGCCAGTGTCCTGGGTGTTTTCTGTGCGTTGGATTTGTTTCTCTTGTTTTTCTTCTTTGAACTGGCTGTTTTTCCAAAGTATCTGATGATTGTAGTATGGGGTTACCCAAAGACCCGCGAATATGGGGGGATGAAGTTAACCCTCTATCTTTTTGTTGGTTCGGTGATTGCACTGGTTGGTACGCTGGCGATTTACTTCGGCTCGGGATTGCGAACTTTCGATTTGCTGGCATTGGAACAAGCCGGCTTCCCAATTGAGTTTCAACGGCTGTGGTTCCCGTTTGTGTTTCTGGGCTTTGCGATTTTGGGCGGTATCTTCCCCTTCCATAGCTGGGCTCCCGATGGTCATGTGGCTGCCCCTACCGCCATTTCGATGCTGTTGGCTGGTGTTGAAATGAAAGTTGGTGCGTTTGCGGCTTTGCGAGTCGGTATTCAATTGCTGCCCGAAGGGGCGCAGTATTGGGCGCCAGCTATCTTGTTGCTGGCAACAATTAATGTAGTGTATGGGGCGTTTATCGCCATGGTACAAACCGATTTCAAGTATGTGATTGGTTTCTCGTCGGTTTCACATATGGGATTGGTGTTGATCGGCTTTGCAACCCTCAATCGAGATGGCTTGTTGGGGGCTGGGATGCAAATGTTTTCTCACGGTGTGATGACGGCTCTCTTCTTCGCCATCGTTGGAATGGTGTATGATCGGGCTCATACCCGCGAGATTGGGGCTTTGGGCGGTTTGGTGCGAAAAATGCCCTGGGCAGCCGTGGGGTTCATCATTGGCGGTTTGGTTTCGATGGGGATGCCGGGTTTTTCCGGCTTTGTTTCGGAAATACCGGTATTCATGGGGGCATGGCAGGTGGCTCCTCTGGTGGCTGTGGTAGCCATTCTTGGCATTTTGATCACGGCCGCCTATATCTTTCTGGTCGTACGGCGGGTGTTTTTTGGAGAAATCCCCGCTGAACTATCTGCCAGGGTCGGCGATGTGAGCCGCAAAGATAAATTGGTGATTGGGATGTTATCCGCGGTGATGATTTTGCTGGGTTGGTTCCCTTCCCTTTTGACCCGTTTGATTGAACCGGGGGTTCAATCCATCTTAGCCCTGATAGGAGGTGGCCGGTGAGCAGTGACTTCACTCCTCAAATGTGGCGCTCCATTTTCCCTGAAGTCGGGTTGCTGATTCTGGCAATCGTCTTATTATTTTTCGATCTTATCTGGCTCAAACGACCACAGATGCGTGCCAGGTGGCTGGGGTGGATAACCAGTATTGGGATTGTCCTGATTATGGGGGTTGCGGCTGGTGTTTCTATGCCGCAGGGGCAGGGCAGCATAGAATGGGGTGGAATGCTGCGATTTGATGCAGCCGGTTTTGTGTTTCGGATGATTTTCATGAGTGCAGCAGCGTTGACCGCCTTGTTTGCCAGCCAATTTGAGGCTGTGAAAAAACGTGGTGAATTCTATGCTCTTTTGCTGATCAGTACCCTTGGTATGAATTTAATGGCTTCGGCGGCGGATTTAATTTTGCTCTTTCTCGCAATCGAAACCACTTCGATCCCTCTCTATGTAATGGCTGGGTTTTTAACCCGGGATGATCGTTCGGTCGAGGCTGGTATTAAGTATTTTCTTTTTGGGGCAATAACCTCAGCCGTGATGTTGTACGGCTTCAGCCTGATTTACGGGCTCACCGGCACAACCCAGATTTATGAGTTGAGTTCGGCTTTTCAAGCGGGTAATTTGCCAGTTGGACTGGCGGGTCTGGTTATTGTTCTCGTGCTGGTCGGTTTCGGTTTTAAGATTTCTGCAGTGCCGTTCCATTTTTGGGCGCCGGATGTCTATCAGGGGGCGCCAACACCCGTGGCTGGTTTCCTCTCAACTGCCAGCAAGGCGGCCGGCTTTGCGGTTCTTTTACGTGTTTTCCAAATTGTGTTTGCCGGGCAGGGCAGTTTATGGATGGTATTGATCGCGATTCTGGCCACTGCCAGCATGCTGATTGGCAACTACCTTGCGCTGGCGCAACGCAGTATCAAACGACTACTGGCATATTCCTCAATTGCGCATGCCGGTTATTTATTAATCGGGATTGCATCTGATTCGGAATTAGGTACACTTTCAGTAGTCTATTACCTGATCGCGTATCTGGTGACCAATCTGGCCGCTTTTGGCATTGTGAACCTGATCGAGAATCGGGTCGGATCGGATGAAATTGGTGCATTGGCGGGGCTTAACCGGCGTTCAGCAGGCCTGGCACTGGCTATGCTGGCTGCCATGCTGTCGCTGGGGGGCATTCCACCTTTCGCTGGCTTCTTCGCGAAACTTTTGGTCTTTGCGGCTGCTGTTGAGCGAGGGTTGATCTGGCTGGTGCTGATTGGTGTATTCAATGCGGTGGTCGGTTTATATTACTACTTAAATGTTCTCAAAGTCATTTACCTGCATCCGCCGATCGAAGAAAAAGAAATTGTCCCGGCAACCCCGGGGTGGAGGCTGGCGATGTGGGTGTGCATGGCAGGCATCCTTCTGGTTGGCTTCTGGTTTTCGCCGTGGTATTCGTTGGCACAGGCTGCTACAAGTGCAATTTGGGTTTATTGACGCGCAATTTTCCATCTGATATAATGTTTTCGTCATGAGCCACCCAAACGCCGACGAACCATCACGACGCCAAAAAATTCTCAATTTGACCCTGGCAAGTGTAACGGCGCAGGTGGGGTGTATTACACTGGTGATTGTGTTGGCCGCCGTATTCGCAGGTATCTGGCTGGACAATCGTTTTGAAACCCGACCATGGTTTACATTGGGATTATTGGTGGTGAGCATTCCGGTATCGCTGGCAATCATGTTTCTGGTTGTCCGAATGGCGGTTTCAAAGATCAAACCGGGTTCTGGTCAGTCGAACCAATCCGAAAAGAAGGAGGAAACGGGTCTTGGAAACAACGCGTAAATGGCGCTGGGGAAAAAACCGCTGGATTGTGCTGTTGTTTATCGTCTTGAGTATTGTTGCCATAAACTTTGCTGTGCCTGTTCAGCCTCATATTCAAGTTGCTCCCGAACGAATTATTGAAGAACCATTATTCAATTTAGGTCCGCTGGGGGATTTTTATTTGATTAACACGCTGCCAACGCTGGTGGTTGTGGATCTCATTATCATTGCCATTGCTTTCGCCGTGCGGCAAAGCCTTCGAAAAGGTGACCTTGTCCCTCGCGGAATTGCCGGTGCAATGGAAGGTTTGATCGAAGTATTATACAACCTGACCGAATCGGCTGCCGGGAAACATGCGCGGCGGATTTTCCCGTGGTTTGCAACGATTATGATCCTGGTATTGGTTGCCAACCTGATGAAAATATTACCGGGTATGGAAGCAATTGGGGTGATGCACCATTCAGAACATGGCCATCCCATTCAAAACCTGTTTGGAAATGTCTACACAGTTCTTCCGGGCAAAGCAGAACATGGTGAAGGTTATATTCTGACTCCCTTTTTCCGCGCTCTTTCAACGGATTTGAATTTTACCCTGGCACTTGCTCTTATTTCGGTCTTCATGACGCAGGTGATTGGGGTGCAGACTCAGGGATTGCGGTACTTCACCAAATTCATCAATTTCACAACTATGTTCAAAAAGCCCTTTTTCGGCTTCATGGACTTTCTGGTTGGGTTGCTGGAATTGATTTCTGAGTTTGCAAAAATCCTCTCATTTACATTCCGTTTGTTTGGGGTTATGTTTTCCGGTTTTGTGTTGGTGGCATTGGTGGCTACCATGCTGCCCGTTTTTGTGCCATCCATGATTTATATGTTCGAAGTTTTCATGGGCGTCATTCAAGCCTTTGTCTTTGGTATGTTAACAATGGTCTTTATGGCAATGGCGACCCGCGGTCATGGTGAAGAAGAACATCATTAGAATTGGATTGATTCATCACAATTGAGGAGGTCAACTAACAATGGAAGGTGACATCGTTTTAGCAGCAAAATTTATCGGCGCGGGTCTGGCGATGATCGGCGCGCTCGGCGCGGGCGTTGGCATTGGGTTGAGCGTGCAGGGTGCTTTGCAGGGCATGGCTCGCAACCCGGATGCTTACGGTAATTTGCTAACGAACATGATTCTGGGTATTGCTTTCTCCGAAGCGATTGCAATTTACTGTCTGGTGATAGCATTCCTGATGTTGTTCGTGCTGTGAGGAGGGTGCTTTGGAAAAGTTAGGTATTACCCTCGGTTTCCTATTGATCCAAATCCTGAGTTTTGGGATTGTTTTTATTGTCCTCAAAGAATGGGTCTACAAACCGCTGACCGCTCAATTGGAAAAACGACGGCGCGCGATTGCGCAGGGGCTGGAAGACGCCCGTGTTGCTGCTGAGGCGCGAGCGAATGCGGAGCGTGAATCCAACCGAATTATTGCGGAAGCCCAGCAAAAAGCAGCCGAAATTGTGAGGGAGGCAACCGAACGAGCGGAGGCCGCTGCCAAAGATGTTCGTTTACAGGCCAATGCTGAGATTGCCAAAGCCCGAGAACAAGCCATGGCTGAAATTGAACAGGAACGCAACCGTGTCCTAAGTGAAGTGCGCGGTCAAATTGCAGCATTGGCCATTGCAGCCACTCAAAAGTTGATTGGTGTTACCCTGGATGAGCAACGACAGCACGCCCTGTTGGAAGAATTTTTCTCGGGTGTGCGGGGCGGCAAGGTGGTTGTTTTAGAAAATGAGACGATTAGCGGCCAGGCTGCGGAAATCACCAGTGCATTACCGCTAACCGAAGCGGAACAACAGGCAGTCAAGCAGGATGTGCTTGCCAAACTCGGTGGAGCGGCATCGGTCACCTTTCGGGTTGACCCCTCGATTTTAGGTGGATTAATTATCAAGGTTGGTGATCGGGTGATTGATGGCTCGGTGGCTGGTCAACTACAAGGGTTACGCCAGACCTTACTCTAATATTCTCTTGAGGTAGGAGATTTTTGCCACCTGTGATGTAAAACAGCAGGTGGCATTTGTTATATAAGATGAAAAGACTTGAAGAACTCATTCAAAATTTGCCAGTAAAGGTGCTGGCTGCTCAATATATAGCGGGGGTTGAGGTGGGCGGTATTGTGCTGGATTCGCGTCAGGTACAGCCCGGCTACCTTTTTGTGGCGCTAAGTGGTGGAAACACGGATGGCCATTCCTATATACCCTCGGCCGTGGAGCGAGGGGCGGCTGCCGTGATTGGCAGCAAACCTTTGAATGAAATCCCTGCTGACCTTCCATACCTTCAAGTGGAAGATACCCGCTCGGCTCTGGCCTATCTTTCGGCGGCTTTTTACGACCATCCTGCGCGATCCCTGACAGTGATTGGTGTAACCGGCACGGATGGGAAAACGACTACATCCACCCTCATTTATTCCATACTTCGCAGTGCTGGATTGAGTACTGGAATCATTTCTACCGTTAATGCGGTGATTGGCGACGAAGTCATTGATACTGGCTTTCATGTTACTACGCCAGAAGCACCGGATGTACAACGCTATCTGGCAAAGATGCGGGATGCGGGTTTGACGCATGTTGTCCTGGAGGCGACTTCGCATGGGTTGGCACAGGAGCGGGTGACTGCCTGCGAGTTTGACATTGGGGTTGTTACCAACATCACCCATGAACATCTGGATTATCACGGGTCGTATGAGGCTTATCGGGCGGCTAAAGCGCGATTATTTCAACATTTACAAACTACGGTTGCCAAACCTCAGGGAAACCCACGGCTGGCAGTGCTTAACCGTGATGATGAGTCTTATGATTATCTGAACGGTGTGATCAGTGGCAGGAAGATGACATACAGTGTAGGCAACGAGGCGGATTTTATGGGTTTTCATCCTGAATATACGCCCGCTGGTCTGGCCTTTCAGGTTCGTTTTGAGGGGGATAAGCTTTTGAAAATTCACAGCCGGTTGGTCGGAGAATACAATATATCCAATATACTGGCAGCCTTGGCGGCAACCATTGGCGGACTTGGCATTCAACCAGCTGCTGCAGCCGAGGGGGTAGAAAAAATGAAACCTGTGCCGGGTCGGATGGAACAAATTGACCTGGGGCAGGATTTTATCGCGATTGTAGATTTTGCTCACACCCCCAATGCGCTGAAGCGAGCGCTTCAAACGGCACGTCAGATGACCCATGGAAAAGTGATTGCCGTCTTTGGTTCGGCGGGGTTGCGGGATCGGCTCAAAAGAAGGATGATGGCGGAAATTTCTGTAGAATTGGCGGACGTGACGGTCTTGACTGCCGAGGATCCGCGCACCGAGTCGTTGGAAGAAATTTTGGAGGAGATGGCACAAGCCGCGAGATTGCGAGGTGGAGTTGAAGGAAAAAATTTCTTTCGCGTAGCCGATAGGGGTGCGGCAATTCGACTGGGTGTTCAATTTGCCAAAACTGGTGACGTGATCATGGCTCTTGGAAAAGGGCATGAACAATCAATGTGTTTTGGGGAAATCGAGTACCCATGGGATGATCGTGTTGCTATGCGGGCTGCTTTGGCAGAGCGGCTGGGATCGCAAGGCTACACCATGCCGTATCTACCCACCCAGGATGAATGAAAAATCAACCGCCTACCGAAACCGGTAGGCGGTTTGTATGATTAACTCTCGTTATGTTTGTCTATCAGCGTCGGCGTTGACCACTGCGATTGTCAAAACCGCGATCCCCACCGCCGCGCCGTTCACCACTACCCGATCTTCCACCTCCGGATGGGCGGTTGCCCCCTGAGGGACGCCCACCGGAAGGTCGGCTTCCGCTGCGGCCATTGCGGTCATTTGCCTGGGCTTCTTCCAGTGACCAGCCTTCTAATACGGCCTGTCGTGACAGGCGAATTTTTCCGGATTCGTCAATACCGGTCACCATCACAGTAATCTCGTCGCCAACATCCACAACATCCTGAACGCTGGCTACCCGTTCGCTATCCAGCTGCGAGATGTGAACCATTCCATCAACGTTGGGTAAGATCTCCACAAACGCGCCAAAGTCGGTAACCCGAACGACTTTACCGGTATAAATTCGGCCCAATTGAGGGATTTCAATCAGGGATTCAATTCGTTCACGGGCGGAACTTTCACCAATGCCATCCGTTGCGGCAATGTAAACGGTACCATCATCGTCAATATCAATTTTGGTATTGGTTTCTTCTTGAATGGCACGAATGATCTTGCCGCCTGGCCCGATGATGGCTCCAATTTTGTCCACCGGCACCTGTATGATGGTGATTCGTGGAGCGTGTGGTTTAAGTTGAGGACGCGGCGCTGGGATGACTTCCAGCATTTTATCCAGAATGAACAAACGCGCCTGCCGAGCCTGTTCCAGAGCCTGGGTCATCAATTCAGCCGTGATGCCTTTGATTTTGATGTCCATTTGCAGGGCAGTAATGCCTTCGCGGGTACCGGCTACCTTAAAGTCCATGTCGCCTAGATGATCTTCCATGCCCTGAATATCGGTGAGGATTTGGAAGCGGTCTCCTTCTTTGATGAGACCCATTGCAACGCCAGCAACCGGCGCTTTAATGGGAACTCCGGTATCCATCAAGGCCAGGGTGGAACCGCAAACGGACGCCATTGAGGTGGAGCCGTTTGAAGAAAGCACTTCGGAAACCAGACGGAGGGTATAGGGAAATTCTTTCTCGGGTGGAATAACGGGTACTAGCGCCCGCTCTGCCAAAGCACCGTGGCCGATTTCCCGGCGGGATTGACCACGCAAGGGTTTTACTTCACCGGTTGAATAAGGCGGGAAGTTGTAGTGATGCATGTATCGTTTGGTTTCAACCGGAGTCAGGTTGTCCAGTTCCTGGGCTTCTTTGGGTGTACCCAGCGTAGCCAGGGTCAACACCTGTGTTTCGCCTCGTGTGAATAGACCAGAACCATGTGCGCGGGGCGAGACATCCACTTCGCACCAGATGGGACGGATTTCAGTGGGTGTGCGTCCATCCGGGCGTATTCCGCGGTTTAGAATGCGGTTGCGTACAACTTCTTTAAGGACCTGATCAAAGGCTTCCGTTGCCGCTTTGGTGAGGGTTTCATCCTCAGCAGTGAATTCGGCCACGACAGTTTCGCGCAATTCGTCAAGGCTTTCATTGAGTTCGGCTTTGGTATGGGGAGCATCCAGCCGTGCTTCAATTTCAGCCGCTGCCCGCTGGCGTACACGTTCCACCAGACCTTCATCGAGGGTCTCAATGGTTACTTCCCGTTTGGGTTTGCCAATCTCTTCAGCCATTTTTTCCTGAACATCAATAAGCGGCTGAAGAGCTTGATGACCAAACATCAAGGCTTCAACCATCACATCTTCAGGAATAATGTCCGCGCCGCATTCCACCATGAGGATGGCTTCACGGGTTCCTGCGATGCGCAAGTCCAGGTCGGATTGTTCTTTTTGCTCAAAGGTGGGGTTGATAATAAATTCACCATTGATGCGTCCTACGCGCACGGCTCCAATCGGCCCGCCCCATGGAATATCCGAGATCATCAATGCGGCGGAGGCGGCATTGACAGCCAGGATATCCAGCGGATTGTCTTTATCAGCAGACAGAGAAAAGCAAATCACCTGCACTTCATTGCGCATGTTTTTGGGAAAAAGCGGGCGCAGGGGGCGGTCAATCAGGCGGGAAATGAGAATCGCTTCATCAGATGGTTTCCCTTCTCTGCGGAAGAAAGAACCCGGAATGCGCCCTCCTGCATACATGCGCTCTTCGTAATCAACTGATAACGGGAAAAAGTCAATTCCTTCCCGAACGCCGCCCATGGTTGCAGCGGCAAAGACAATGGAGTCACCAAGTCGCAGGGTGACAGCGCCACCTGCCTGACCGGCTAACTTGCCCGTTTCGATGGTAATAGTGCGACCACCGACCTGGGCTGTGTAAATTTTTGCTTCAGGTTTACTCATATTTTTCCTCTCGTTTATTCCCCCACCCGGTTAGGGACTGAAAGCTGGCGAGGATACATTCCTCAGCAGTTTTCAATACCCAACCGTGGGGGTGATTCTGAAATATTCGATTATCGCGGTTGATACACATCCTTCAAAAAACGAGCAGATGGTTTTACTTGCCGCCATCTACTCGTTTTTGATTTTTAGCGGTAGCGCAAGTTCAACCGCTCAACAAGCGCCTGATACCGCGCCAGATCTTTGCGACGCAGGTATGCCAGTAATCGGCGGCGGCGCCCAACCATTTTGAGCAATCCCCGGCGGGATGATTCATCATGTTTATTGTTTCGCAGATGCTCAGTCAACTGGTTGATGCGTCGGGTTAGAATGGCCACCTGAACTTCTGGCGAACCGGTGTCGCTTTCATGGCGGTGGTATTCGCCGATGATTTCGGCTTTGGCTTCTTTTGTTAAGGTCATGACGTCTGCTTTCTCCTTACAGAATAGAATAAAAATTGATTGAGCAGGTCTCCATCTCAGCAGCGTTAACCACTGAAAGGTCCAGTCACGAGCAAAAATTATACCAGAATTTTAAGAATTTGTGGGATCAAGCGCAGGCCTTCGACAAGGGATTCTCAAAATTGAAAACGCCCTTTGCCTCTCATCCCTCAACGGCAGGATTCCGGATGAGGGAAGCTATTTATTGTCGAAAAAATTTTTGGAAAATCCTCTCTCTGGAGGAAGAATCGGTCTCTCCTCAAGAAGGCAACCGTTGGAGAACGGGGCGTATTCTCTCTTGAACGTCGTCTGGAAAGGCGGGTAAGCAACGTCGGATCAAACGACGAAGATCATCCGATGGCGCTGAGCCAACCAACTGTCGGATGTAATAAACCGATTCTGCTGGTGTTCGCTCGGCCATCGTTATCAGCACCTGACTCAACGGATGGGTTAAGCCTTTTTGGCTGCTTTGAAAGAGGGGTGTGCAAATAGAAAACACCTGCGGCAAATTTTCAAACTGGCGATCCCTCAGCAGGGGTAAGAGAGCCATCAAGCTAAGCTGTTGAGATTGGATGGAACTGCGGGATGCCCATTCCTGAATTTTAGTAAGCCACTGCTGAATGGCATACCGACGCAGGTTGACAGTACCTCGCTCAAAAAGTGATTCGAGCAATTCGCGGTCATTTTCCGAAAATGCCCATTCCTCGATTTTTTGGAGAGTACGTTCGAATTCAGGGGGCGGAAGCAGTCCCAACAGATAGGTTGCCAGGAGCCGAGGCTCTTCTTTTTTCTCTTTCCAGAGTACATTTGCCAGTTCTAGAGCCGGCGTTGGATTTTCATTGACCAAAGTATAAAGAGTAAGCTCGATTTGTCGAACAACGATTGGCGGTACGTGGTATGCTTCAATCTGGCGGCTCGATTCCGGTGCGCTGGCAGATGCCCGATAAGTGTGGTCTGAGTAGCTTTCCAACAGATTTCGCAATTGGATGACAAACTCATCAGGCTGGGTATATTTCCAGCGCAATAACTCGATTTTTTTCTTCAGGTGAGTGAGCGAAACCGCCGGCATTCGTCCATCAATACGCACGGGCAAAGTAGACTTTGCGCCGGGCTGGTTTACCGCATACAACACAAGAGCCATTTCCTTCGGGTTGATCGAGGGGCATACAGCGAGTGGTGGCTTTTGTATCTTCTTTAACTTTGGCTTCGCATTCGGCGCTGCCGCACCACCAGGAGAATGCCCAACCGTTTTGCACTATTTCCTTCAGTTCATCGTAGTTTTTGGGGTCATAAATATGGTCATCGCGGAATCGGGTGGCTCGTTCCAGTAATGCTGCCTGAATTTCGTCCAATATGCTGCCAATCCGGGTTGAAAGCTGGTCTATTGGCAGTGTGGATTTGCCGGCTTTACCGGGCAGGTGGCGTCGGGCAAGAGTCACAACTCCATTATCCACATCCTTCGGTCCAATCTCAATTCGAAGAGGTACCCCTCTCATTTCCCAATCATTGAACTTAAATCCCGGTGTTACCTCAGTTCGCAGGTCAATTTTATGACGCCATGCAGAAAGCTGATTTTCAACCTGTTGAATTGCTGCAAAAACTTTGGACTGTTCCTGATCATTTTTATAAATGGGTACAACGACAATTTGAATGGGTGCCAAACGGGGCGGGAGAATTAAGCCCTGATCATCGCCATGGGTCATAATGATGGCACCAATAAAACGAGTGGAGAGACCCCAGGATGTTGTCCAGCAATATTGTAAAGAATTATTGGGATCAAGATATTGAATGTCGAATGCTCGTGCAAAGTTCTGTCCTAAAAAGTGGGAAGTTCCTGCCTGTAATGCGCGGGTGTCTCCCATCATTGCTTCGATGGTGTAGGAATCCACCGCACCAGCAAACTTTTCTGTTTCGCTCTTTTTACCGGGGATGACAGGAACAGCGGCTTCATTCACGGCAAAGTCCGTATAAACATTCAGCATGCGGACGGTTTCCTCTACGGCTTCTTCGGCGGTTGCATGAGCGGTATGACCTTCCTGCCAGTAGAACTCCAATGTGCGCAGGAACAGGCGGGTGCGCATTTCCCAACGAACCACATTTCCCCATTGATTGATGAGAACCGGCAGGTCACGATAGGACTTGATCCATTTGGAGTACATGTAACCGATAATCGTTTCCGAAGTGGGGCGGACGACTAACGGTTCTTCCAATTTTTCACCGCCTCCGATGGTCACCACCGCCAATTCGGGGGAAAACCCTTCGACGTGTTGTTTCTCCTTTTCCAGAAAGGACATGGGAATAAAAAGGGGAAAGGCAGCATTGACGTGACCGGTTGCCTTAAATCGCTTATCGAGTGCCTGCTGAATGTTTTCCCATAACGCCCAGCCATACGGGCGGACGACCATGCAACCGCGTACAGGGGCGTAATCGGCCATTTCGGCACGCTGAATGACCTGGTTGTACCATTCGGAGAAATTTTCACTTCGGGTGGGTAATTTATCAGTACTCATGCATCCTCATCCTGATTATGTGGATTGGTAATTCACAGCGATCTGGTAAGCCATTTCAATATCGCTTGCAAAGGAAAGTCTTTTCCAATCGGATGGATTGGCAGTCTCTGCCATCTCTTGACGGATGGTTTCAAAAATCACCTTCCATGCTTCACCGACCAGTACAAGCGGTCGTGGAGGCAGGGCTTGAATAACGAGCAAATTCCAATAGAGGGTAGTTTCGGCCAGGGTACCCACTCCACCGGGCAAGGCAATGGCCGCCTCACAGCTATAAATCAAACGTTGCATCCTTTCCAAAAGAGTCTGACAGCGCCATTCTTCTTTGACCCAGGGGTTAGGGCCATTCTTCCGCCAGCGTTCGATTTCTTCGCAGGTGACACCAATCACATGACCACCAGCCTCGGCAGCGCCGCGTGAGACTGCCTCCATGGTACCCATATAGCCGCCGGTTAGAACGGTATGGCCGCCTTCTGCTATCAGACGACCTAAACGGAAAGCGTTTTGATAATCCGGCTGCCCGGCTTGTGGTTTGGAACTGCCAAATACGGTGATCTTCATAGGCGAATGAATGTCCCTTATTTTACCTGATCCTGATCCCAAGTGCGGTGGTAATTCTGTTGTAATTTCTTCAATATGGCTTGTTCAAGGTCAATCTGGCTCAGGTGAGCCAGTTGAATAAGATAAAGTGCAACATCGGCCAGCTCACCAGCCAGCTGCTCGGTGTTGGTTGAGTTTTCTGACCATTGAAAATGCTCCAACACCTCCGCAGTTTCGAGGCAGAGGGAGATGGCAATATTGCGTGGGGTTTGCGGGCGCGGGCTGTCGGCTTCGTACCAGCCTTTGCTTTGGACGAATTGATCCATCAGTTGGGTTAGCTCGCGAAGAAGCATGAATAAATGCCTTTATCTGATTATTACTTGGGTAAGGAAGAGATGATTTTCAACGCGGCCAGAGCAGATTTTACCTGTTCCGGGTGCCAGCCGGGCTCGTTGGCCATTTTTTGTAAATGGGCAATGACCGCTTGTTTTGAGTTTTGGTCCAGCTCAAGAAACGCTTTTTCGATTTGGGCGGGATTTCGCGAAAGCAGGTTCTCCCAAAAGACTTGAATAGGGTCTGCATTTTGTTCCATGACTTAAGCCTACCATAAAAATAAAAAGAGGTTTGCCTGAGCCAAATTATGGGCGCAAACAAACCTCTTCTGCAAGGTGAGAGGATTTATTCCTCGCGTTTTTCCGCCAGTTCTTTCTGCCGTTGGGCAACAATTTCAGCCTGAATGTGCGGTGGAACCATCTCGTAGCCGGCAAGTTCCATATTGAAGATGCCGCGTCCACCGGTCAGTGAGCGCAGTTGGGTGGTGTAACGCAGCATTTCAGCCAGAGGTACGGTGGCGGTGATGACCGAGCGCCCCTTTTCGGAGTTCATGCCCTGAACACGCGCCCGGCGGGTGTTGAGATCGCCCAAAACGTCGCCCATGTTTTCTTCGGGGACGATGATTTGGACGTTCATGATCGGTTCATACAATACCGGACCAGCTTCTTTGAAGGCCAGTTTGAACGCTTCCCGACCGGCGATTTCAAAAGCAACCGGCTTTGAATCGACCGGATGTTCCTTGCCATCATAGACAGCAACCAGCACACCACGGATTGGGTAGCCCGCCAATACACCTTCCTTCATGACATTCTGAATGCCTTTTTGGATTGAAGCGGCATAAGTTTGGGAAATTGCACCACCGAAGACTTCCCAGGTGAAATCAAAATCCTTGTCTGCCAAAGGCTCGACCCGCAGGTGTACTTCACCAAATTGTCCGGCACCACCGGTCTGTTTCTTATGGCGGTACATGGCCGTGGCTTTACGAGTGATTGTTTCCTGATAGGGAACTTTTGGCTCACCGATGAGCAGATTGACCTGGAATTTGGTTTCGGCGCGGCGGATCGCCACATCAATGTGCTGATCACCCATACCCTGCAAAATGGTCTGCAAGGTTGCTGGCTCGTTGTACCATGAAAGGGTCATATCCTCTTCGCACAAGCGAGTGAGGGTCGGGCTGATCTTGGTCGAGTCGGCTTGTGTCTTGGGGAAGATTGCTACCCGATAGAGGGCATTGGGATATTCCGGCACGGGCAATGTCAACGGGTGGGCTTTGTCCACCAGGGTATTACCGGTGATGGTTTCAGAGAGTTTGGGAACAACGCCAATATCCCCGCTGTGAATCACTTTTACGGGGATGTTCTCTTTGCCGCGCGGAATACTGACGGTGCCAAAGCGCTCTTCAACACCCTTGTTTTGATTCCAAACCCGGCTGTCAGAAGTGACCATGCCGGAATACACGCGGAAAAAGGTTTGTTTACCAACAAACGGATCAGCAGTGGTCTTCCATACATAAGCAGCAAGTGGACCGGAATCGGAGGCGGTTAGCAGTTCTTCCTCGCCATTCTTTCCAATGGCTTTTACCGGTGGAATTTCCGCGGGGGATGGGAAGAAGTCAACGATTGCATCCAGCAGGCGGAAAATGCCGGTTTCGGTTGTTGCGGATGTGGCGAATACGGGTACAAAACTACCCTGCCGGATGACGGCCTTTAAACCGCGAATGACTTCTTCATTGCTTAATTCACCGCTTTCGAGGTATTTTTCCAGCAGTTCGTCTTCACCTTCGGCAGCAGCTTCGACCAGGGCAAAGCGGGCTTCTTCGGCAGCCGAGCGGTATTCGGCGGGAATATCCACAACGGTTTTACCATCGCCTTTATAGGCCTTCATGGTGATCAGGTCAATGACACCCTGAAAACTGGCTTTTTCACCCCAAGGCAGTTGAACCGGAATCAGGCGGGTTTCGGTTAAGTTTTGGATGGAGGCCAACGCTTTTTGGAAATTAGCATTGTCGCGGTCCATCTTGTTAATGACCACGAAACGGGGCAGTTGGAAAGTGTTACAATAATTCCAGGCGATTTCGGTGCCCACCTCGGCGCCGGCTACCGAATCCACCACAATAATGGCGCCATCAGCAACCCTCAATGCCGAAATTACTTCACCGATGAAATCTGTATAGCCGGGCGTGTCGAGCAGATTGATCTTGACATCCCGATATTCGACCGGAAGCACGCTTGTGTAAAGCGAGATTCCGCGGCGAATTTCTTCTTCATCAAAATCGGAGATAGTGGTGCCATCTTCCACTCTACCGAGGCGGGTTGTTGCTCCGGTCAAGTGGAGCATAGCTTCTGCCAGCATGGTCTTGCCGGCACTGCTGTGAGAGGCGAGGGCGATATTACGGATAGACTCAGTGGTATATTCCTTCATGAAACGAACCCTTCTGTGTTACATGGATTTAACTCGCTTATTTTAAGGCGCAAGTGACAAATTGTCAAAGCACGCTTGATCGGTTTTGCTCTTTCTTTCCCACAAACCTTGCTTATTATATCAGCAGCCATAAAATCTGGGGTGACCAAATTGGGGTTTCAGACTACAATGGTTTTATGCGAATCTGGTTTAAACGATTGAAATTCGAGTGGCGTTATTGGTTTGATCAACCGCCCTGGGATACGGGAATCTCACCCCCGGAATTGATGGAATATCTTGCTTCTCATCCTCCCGGCCGGGCATTGGACCTGGGTTGTGGCACCGGGACAAATTTGGTCACCATGGCAAAAGCCGGCTGGCAGGTTTATGGGGTGGATTTCTCGAGACGAGCTATTGCACTGGCACGGAAAAAATTAACTCAGCACGACCTGAAAGCTGACCTGTTGGTTGAAAGTGTCACCAATTTACATGTAGTTATGCAGGGTTTCGATTTGATACTTGATATTGGTTGTTACCATCAACTGGAAAAGAGTGAACGAGAAAAATATCTGGATAATATCCGACGACTGCTCAAACAAAACGGCGATTATTTGGTATATGCCCATTACAAAAAGTTTCCAGAAGATTCCCATGGAATTGATGAACTGGATGTGGAACAGTTTCTCTCTTTTTTGCGTCTTATTCGCAGAACCGAGGGGTGGGAAAGAAGTATCCGTCCTTCGGTATGGTTGTGGTTTCATAAGGATGTGATGGAATGAAGAAGAACCGATTGGCAAATCTGCTTTCGGGGTTATTCGTAATGTTATTGCTGAATTCTTGCCAAATGCGGACAATCTCTGAATCGTTAAAAGAAAAGAGTACAGTCCCTTTGCACAATGTACCAACCCTCACCGTCACGGTGAGTGATCATGCCGACCTAACTCCGGTTACACCTCCAGCCGATTCGAGCGAGACAGATTGCGCTTACATGTGGGCAAGTCAATTCTTACCGGAGGAAAGTAGAAAAATGGAGGAATTACTCAATCAGGCCGATATTGACCATGTGCGGGTTGTTGCAGAAGCATTTGGGGAAAATTGTGTGACGGCCAACGGTCAGATTGTGCGTTTCATTGCCCTGCAAACCGATATCCGTTTGTTTGTAAACGTGCAAAGTTTATCCAATTCAGCTGAATTAGGCGAGTTGGCCTTCAATATTTTGCAAACCCTTTTAGATATACCGATAAGTTCATTGCCGGGAATACAAGCGGGTTATATCGGAATTCAATTTTACAGCAATCAACAAGAAGTAAAGAACTTGTGGTTCAAACGGGATTTAGCCGAACATTTGTTAAACTCGGGCATTCGGGATGAAGATTTTTTGGATGCACTGCAAAAGAATTGAGGGTGGTTAAAAAAGAACTTTTTCCATGCGCCAGGCAGGTTCTTCAACGGTCTGACGAATTCCCTTGTCATCCACAAACGACCAGACGCCCGGCTCCGCGGCAACAATATGAAAACCCAGCCGCAGGTAAAGACGCAAAGCATTGAGATTATCCCTGGCGACATTCAGGGTAAGTACCTGAAAGCCGCGCCGAATTAAGTCCAATTCAACATGGCGAACCATGCGGCTGCCCAGACCTTGATTGCGAAAATCGGGGTGGACGCGAAAGGAATACAAATAGGCTCGCCTGATTCCATCTGCAAGTTCTTTACGGTTGCAAATCAATTGAATAAATACCTGCGCGATTATGCCCTTTTCGAGCAGTTCGGCAACCCAGAGGATGGAATAACCCATTTGGGCCCGCTCAAAAGCCTCCGCATAAACCCGGCGAAAATGGCTAAATTCCCCACCCCATTCCAAAGCGGGTAAATCTTCTTTGCAGACGTTTCGGATGATAACGGTTTCCAGCCAGTCTTTGGGTAATATTTGAGTAGCCATTTTTATTGAATGGTTTGAGTGTAGACCAGTTGATTCAAGAGGGCATTTTCCTGTTCCCGCGAGGTGATTTTCCCATCCAGCCAGGCAGCACGCAATGCCCAGAGAATACGCCGATAAACCGGGCCAGGTTCAATTCCCATGGCGTGGAGTGTGTATCCATCGGTTAGTGGTTGGACTTTTCGCCATTCCGTGGCGTAGCGGTTGAGCATGGTGCAAATTTCTTTTCCGGGACATAGGCAGACGATAGCATAAAGCGTGTGTAAGGGAGCTTCTTCAAGCCGGGAAACTACCCGACTGGGAGGCTGACCAATTAATTGGGGCAACTCGGTCATCAGGCGATTGCCTGCCAGAATGGCGTTTTGGAGGTGGTGACTCAGTTTCAAACGTTCGCAGATGGAACGACTGCTTTCTGGTGGAAGCGGTATCAACCAGACAAGGTAAGCCAGTGCGTTACGAACAGGTTGGTTACCCACTGCTTCAGGAAGCTGCCAGGCCGGGTCGAGGGGGTCTTTGAGTACTCGCACCAAAGCATTGGATAAGGAAGCATCCCAATGCAGATCTGGATGAATGGCGGAAAGAAGGTTTAATTCTTCCAACCGATTGAGTGCGCTGACGGGGTTTTCTTCGGCAAGGATCAAATCCAATTCATGGCGCAATCGGTCACCGGAGACCTGTTTTAGGAGGTCGTGAGCTTCGTTCATCAGTTGGAGGGTGCGACTTTCAATTTTGAAATTAAACCGTTGTTCAAAACGAACAGCGCGCAACATGCGGGTTGGATCATCTACGAAGGAAAGCGAATGCAGAACACGAACCAGTTTTTTCTTGATGTCGTTCATCCCGCCCCAATAGTCATAGAGGGTTGCGTAAAAACGTCCATCTAATCGCAAGGCCAGTGTATTAATTGTAAAATCTCGTCGGTGCAAATCAAGTTTGATACTACCTCGCTCAACGGTTGGCAAAGCGGTTGGGTAGTTATAAAACTCAGTGCGAGCGCTGATGAGATCCAAAGAATCGGGCAGGTCTTCGGCTCTAAGATTGCCATCCGATTTCAATTTCTCAATCAATGATGAGCGGATTGTGCTGATTTGCCATTTGGCTGTCCCAAAGCGGCTGTGACTGGTCACTTTACCGCCATATTTTTTTTCCAATGCTCGTGCCAGTGCGATCGCATCCCCCTCCACAACCAGATCAAAATCAATCGAGGGACGTTCCAGAATCAGGTCACGCACGAACCCACCAACGACATAAATCGGCAAGCGATGGTGGTGGGCTTCCGCCGCAATGGTTTTCAGCAAGGCGAGACGGGCAGGAGGCAAGGCTTTTTCTAAGCGGTCAGCAAAATTTTCTCTTTCCGGATGGATGGTATCTTCTTTCCCGATTTGTTTGAGTAAATCGGTGCGGGTCACGATGCCGATGATCTGATGCGAATCAGGGTCAATTACTGGAACCTGACCCCAGCCCGTGTCGGCCATCAATTGTTGAAGATGGGGCAGGGGTGTATCGGGAGTAACAAAGTACTCACCAGCATCCATCAGGCTGATTGCTGGTAAATTGAGTTTATGGGCTAGAGCGCGATCCACTGCGCGGCGGGTCAGCAATCCAACCACTCGCCCATCTTTGACTACCGGATAGCCTTCATATCCATAGCGCTGCATTAAACGTGCGGCTTCCTGAGCTGGGGTTTCTGGTTTCAATACCCGCGGGTTGCGGGACATGATCTTTCCAACCGTTATGGCCGGTTGAACAATGGAAGGTAGTGCCTCCACCAGACGATTGTAAATGTCATCAATATCCACAGACTGAGAGGCTTTATCTCCCGTACGAATGAGAGCAGCAGCGGCTTTCTCATGTCCGCGTCCACCGAAGAGGGCAACGGTCTGGGCTACATTGATCCGTTCGGTGGTGGAGCGAGCAACAATGCGAATTCCTTCCATGGTGTGAACCAATAGAAACAGGGCATCAGGGTCCAGTAAATCGCGTAGTTTATGGGCAATACTGGAAATTTCTTCACGAATATCTCGCGCATCTGCTTTGGCAATGATGATATGCTGCCCATGGATGTGCAGGTTTTCGGCATTTTGTAAGAGGCGGTTGTACAATTCGCGCTGTTGTTCGGAAAGTGGGGGATTCAGGTATTCATCTACCAAATTCAGGCTGGCGCCTTGTTCCAACAAAAAAGCGGCCGCTCGCAGGTCTCGTGGTGTTGTGCTGTTGTATGTCAGGCTACCTGTATCCTCGTAGATGCCCAGCAGCAACAAGGTTGCCTGCAAAGTGTTTAACGGCCCATTGTGATCCTGGATATCTTCAATCAGAAGAGTCGTAGTCGCGCCGACCCGCTCGATGACCAATGTCCAGTCGGGTGGTAAGTCCTCCCGCGCTTGATGGTGATCAATCACGTGGACAAGAGTATCATTTTTCATCCCCTTGAGGGTTATTAAGGATTGAGTATCCACCAGGGTGACAATTTCAATTTCCTCGGGGGGAAGATCGCGTGCCTCAATGAAGGGCAGTTCTGCCCCATACAGGTTCAGAAATGAGCGCACATTCCGATTTACCCGACGGGGCAAGACAGGCAGAGCCTGTTCATTAAGAATATGCGCTGCCAGTAACGCGGCAATCGCATCAAAATCGGCTTGTTCATGAGTCAGAATAACCTGCATGATTATATTGTAACGGAAATTGAGATGAAAGAGGTTGAAGGAATGACAAACCTGTTACGTAATGGGATGCGTTGAGTTTAACTGGTTCAATCAATCGTTAGGGGTGACGGTAGAAGACGGCCATGTTTCCCAAGACCTTGAAAGATTGCAAAAAAGTATCCCATGACCGCCAGTAAATCATTGCCCCATCCAGTAGAGTAACTCCATTTGGATCATAACCAATGAGGATTGCTGTGTGTTCGTTGGGGGCAACGGTGATCACTTCTCCTGCCTGTGTGGTGTAGGAGAGGGCATACCCAGGAGAAGTACCAAAAATCACCCATACAATTACGGGGCGTCCGGCGGCGATTTCTGCTTTTAATTCTTCAATGGTTACATCCATCACATCCTCGGCCGGTAAACCATATGCCCGTAACAAGGCTGCGACTGGGGCGGCATGAACACCATAGGGATGAGGAGGAATTAATCCGCCAGGGCCGTTGGGATCTCCAACAAAGCCCTTATTGGGATCGTCTGAATGGGGGAGTTGGGACAAGAAGTCCAGTTCTTCAATTGAAACGCCAAAATAGGCTGCCCAATCCGCGGCTGAGCGAGATTCACACGAAAGATTTAGGGTTTGTGGGTAACCCCGAATGTCTTCGATTCTTGCAAAAGGAGGCAATTGAGGGGATGGTTGGAGGTTGGGTTCCACGATTGGCTGGGCAGTTGGGGAAGGTGTCGGTATTGGGGTTGATGTGTGAGTTGGAAGGGGTTGAAACGGGGTTGGTGTTTCAGGGTAGCCACCAAAAGCCAGTGCTATCTTTAGGGTGGGGGTGAATTGCGGGACATATTCCGGTGTTATGTACTGTGGGAATGGTCCAAATTGGGAAACAAAAAATTTGAAACCCGCGATAATGAGAACGATTAAGACGAGAATCAATCCAATTCCAAAAGCGGGAAGAGGAACGATACTGCCGCGTTGAGCGGTATTGTTGTTATTCATAAGCAGATTTGATCAGGGTTCAACCACAATATCAATAAATATCGGATCACCGAAAGGTTGATTTTGAGGGTTGTACGCTTGCCAGGCACTCCGATAATTGCCCTCTTCTGAAGGGGCCTGAAATAATATTCGAATTACGGCCCGGGTGCCGCTGCGTGCTGGTGTGAGGGCCTGTTGTGTGCCGGCGCCTAATTCGTCCCCGGCGATTAATCGTAAGGAATAACCACTTTCCCAGTTACAGGTTCCACTGTTTTCAACTTCCCAGCGCTTATCAATGGATGCGCCGGGCTGGATGACGCTGCCGTCTGGAATGGTCAGGTCATTGATAAAGGTCAACCCATCCACGCAGGGTAAGGTTGGGGTTGGTTGGGAGAGGTCGGGTGTGATACTGGTTTCGATGACCACCGGTGCAGATGTGGGCGGTAAAAACAAAGGCGACTGGCTGGCGGGTGGAGGAATACGCTGAGGAGAGGTAAAAACACAGCCCTGAAGAGTTAACATCAGGGCTGTAAGAATCCAGGCCAGTTTCAAGCGGAAAATAAAGGACCCAATTGGAAAAATTTTCCTTTCAAATCGTTTTTGAAAAGTCATTTTACTGGAATTAAATTTCGTCTGAGAAACCCTCGTCCCCGCTATCTGCGGTAAAAGCCAGGGGTATTTCCCCGCCCAAGGCTCGTTGACGCACAGCGTTCTCAATTTCAAGGGCAAGTTCAGGATTCTGGCGCAGAAACTCTTTGGCATTTTCACGTCCCTGACCGAGACGAATATCGCCATAAGAGAAGAAAGCTCCCCGTTTGGTAATAATATCCAATCCTGTGGCAAGGTCGAGGATGTCTCCGGTCTTAGATATGCCTTCATTGTACATGATGTCAAATTCTGCGGTACGGAAGGGTGGAGCCACTTTATTCTTGACAACCTTGACCCGAACCCGGTTACCAATGACCTCTGCACCAACTTTAATGGACTGAATGCGGCGAATATCCAGGCGAACGGATGCGTAAAATTTTAGAGCCAATCCACCAGGAGTGGTTTCGGGGTTACCAAACATTACACCGATTTTCTGCCTCAGTTGATTGGTGAATACCACCGCCGTTTTGGTTTGATTGATCGCGCTGGAAAGTTTACGCAAGGCCTGGGACATCAGGCGAGCTTGCATGCCCATTGTAGCGTCGCCCATGTCACCTTCAATTTCATTGCGCGGAACGAGAGCAGCGACCGAGTCGATTACCACCAGATCAATTGCCCCGGAGCGTACGAGAGTTTCGGTGATTTCAAGAGCCTGTTCACCGGTGTCGGGCTGTGAGATGTACAAACTGTCAATATCAACGCCCAGGCGGGCTGCGTATGCCGGATCAAGAGCATGTTCCATGTCCACATAGGCAGCGGTGCCTCCCATCCGTTGGGCTTCCGCAACGAGGTGCAGACAGAGGGTGGTCTTGCCGGAAGATTCGGGACCAAAAATTTCCGTGACACGGCCGCGTGGGATACCCCCCACCCCCAGAGCAATATCCAGAGAAAGCGAACCGGTGGGAATGGCTTCAACTTCCAGATGTTGAGCCTCACCAAGCCGCATGATGGCACCATCGCCATAGCGTTTGAGAATATCACCGAGGGCTTTGTCGAGCATGGCTCGGCGGGCATCATCCTGAGGAGTGCCGCCGCCAGCGGGCAAAGGAGTGGAAGAGGGGGTTTTACGCGCCATGAGAGTTCTCCTGAAGGGTTCTGGTTAATATGATTATATCTGCATCTGTAAAAATGCAAGGACATTCGTGGTTCTAACAATGAATTCATTATAGTATAAATGTTCTATTCGTCAAGGATTTAATCAAAATTTTACAAATTCCATCTTGACATTGGCTAATGAAATTGTTAGTATATTACCAATTATAGGTAACTTAAAACTGAATAGACGGAGAAATAGCGGCTGAGTCCTGCTGATAACCAGCAGGATGACGAGGTGGAGGTTCCTCTCTGCGAAGAGAGCGCTAACCCTGTAAAACAGGGGAAAATCGAAGGATCAGCGGATGCCTCTGGAGCCCGGTCACAGGCTCCTTTCTCCCTTCCAGAAGAAGTGTCTGGCTGAAACCCGACGGAAACGCTCGAACCAAAGCCAGCGCAGTGACCGGCAGAGCCAATCGGCTCGACCGACTTTCGGTATGGAAGGGCAGCTGCTCGAAGACTCCAGTCAATACAGGGCATGCCCGGCATGCCCTATATCATTTAATTCCAAAGGAGGTAGCTCAATGGACGCCAAAGATTTACTCAAAAAAGTGAAGGAAGATAATATCAAGTTTATTTCGTACCAGTTTATTGATGTGTTGGGATCGGTCAAATCGGTGGATGCGCCGATTGACCAGCTCGAGGGTGCGCTTGAAAACGGCGTTTGGTTTGATGGGTCTTCTGTGGAAGGCTTTGCCCGTATTCAGGAATCGGATATGCACTTGCGGATTGATCCGGAAACGTATGCCGTTTTGCCTTGGTCACCACCCGAATTGAAACGTGCCAGAGTTTTTTGCGATATATATCACCCGGATGGCTCGCCCTTTTCCGGAGATCCACGCGGGAGTTTGAAGCGTGCCTTGCAGAAATTAAAAGATGAACGTGGTTGGACGTATAATGTTGGCCCAGAGCCTGAATTTTTCCTCTTTCGCCGCAATGGGACCGAAAGCATCCGCCCGGTTCCTCATGATGTAGGTGGTTATTTTGACTTCTCCCCCAATGATGAAGCCGTTCGAGTACGTACCGAATTGATGGAAGCACTCAATAAAATGGGACTTGAAGTCGAAGTAGGACATCACGAAGTGGCTCTGGGACAGCACGAGATTGACTTTCGCTTTGCGGATGCTTTGAAGACTGCTGACAATGTTGTAACCTTGAAGTACACCGTAAAAGCAATTGCAGCGCAACATGGACTGATTGCCTCGTTCATGCCAAAGCCGATTTTTGGGATTAATGGATCGGGGATGCACTGTCATCAGTCGCTCTTTGATCAGGACGGCAATAATCTTTTCTTTTCTGAAAATGATCCCTTTCATCTTTCACCAATCGCTTATGGATTCATTGCCGGCCAATTAGCCCATGCTCGTGCGCTTTCGGCAGTGGTTGCGCCAACCGTTAATTCCTATAAACGACTGGTGCCGGGTTATGAAGCGCCTGTCTATGTTGGTTGGGCGCAGATCAACCGTTCGGCATTAATCCGCATTCCGCGCTACACTCCCGGAATGCACAAAGCCACCCGTGCCGAGTTGCGCTGCCCGGATCCTTCCTGTAACCCCTATCTGGCTTTCAATGCCATGCTGAAAGCAGCATTGGATGGAATCGACCGCCAGTTGACCCCGCCTGAACCCCTTAATAATGTCAATGTGTATGAGATGGACGCCGCTGAACGGCATGAACGCGGGGTTGCCGAATTACCCGGCTCACTGCGTCAGGCTTTGGAAGAGCTGGAGAAGGATGAGGTCATTCAAAGCGCGTTTTCACCCAGTTTATACGAGGCATTTATGCGTGCCAAGTGGGCAGAGTGGGATGAATTCCGCACACAGGTATCCGACTGGGAAATCGAACGCTTCCTGGAAACGGCTTAAACCTGTTATCAGTTTTCTTCAAACAAGCGACAGGTTGCACATAAACCACCGGTAGAGGTGGGCTGACCACAAGACGGGCAGGGATTGAGGATAACTTCTCCCTGCTCGTCTTCAATAGGGTGAATGAATCCCTGTTCCATTGCATTGAAAAATCCAAGCAGAAAACGCAATTTGACACCGGGTTGTTGTTCTTCAAGACGATTCAACAGATCTTTGTATTGGAGTTGTTTGCTTCCTTCGGCAAAAGGACATTCTTCTTCAATGTACTCTATTCCACGCACAATTGAATATGCTGCGGTTTCGCGTTCGGAGAAACGGATAAACGGTTTGACTTTGCGGACAAAGCCTTCCTCCGCTTCTAAAACCGGTGATTGGCGTGGAATCTGCCGCAAGTTCCATGAGAGTAAATTACCAAACAGGAAGGAAACCTCATCATCCAGATTATGGGCTGTGGCTAAAACATTGAATCCTAACTGGCGTGCCATTTGATTCATGGTGTGACGCTTAATCAAACCGCATACAGCGCAAGGTTTTTGACGTCCCCGGTGGGTGCGCAGGGCAATGGCAGGGACCGATTCACCACGCTGTTCTTCGACAGAGTAAATATGAAGTTGCAACCCGCGTTGATCCGCAAATTTTCTGGCAGCCTGCTCCGACTCGTCCGAGTAGGCAATTTCACCCTCGATGCCGAGGTGAATGTATAAACCTTCGGCTTCGTAACCCAGTTGCCAAAGGACATCCCATAGCGCGAGTGAATCTTTGCCCCCAGAAACGGCAACCAGAATCCGATCCTGTTGGCGAAACATGTGGTATTTTTCAATAAAACGCTGGGTCTGTTCAACAAACCAGATCGGGTAGTGTTCTTTGCAAAGTGCAAGGCGATGCTGCCGCATGCGTATCACAGCGCGTTGCTGGCATTTGTGGCAGCGCATGGTGGTCACGACGAACCTCCGGATATGGCTGAAATGATTTTGACTTCCTCGCCGTTGCGCAGGGTGTCGTTTTCATTGAGGAGTTCACCATTCCGTACAATCAGGTGGCTTTCCGTTGATAACCCCAATTGTTGAAGTGCTTCTCGGACGGTGAGTGTGCCTTCAACCTCTAATTTTTGTTTACGGTAAATCAACACAACCGGCATGGGCTGCACCTCCTAAGGAGTTAATCATTTTAACACAGGTTGTAGGTATTATTGGTTGATTTGGCTTTGGATGCAAAACAACCATTCCAGCATATAGGGGTCAGATTCGGTTAGTTCTGCCAGTACAGGAAATTCCCGATTGTCTTGATCCTCTTCAATAAGGACAGTATCTACCTGCTGATTGCTCCAGCGGGTGGTTAAGATGCCAATTGACAGTGGATTTTCAGCCACGGCGTTACGTAATTGAAGCGGGTTGGGCGCCAGATACACCAGTGGAGATAAAGATTGGGGCGATAATCCGCTCCATTGGAAAAAGTTTTCCATGATGGAGCTGGACTGAGGATATGTCCAAACTTGAATTTCGGCAGCGGGCAAGTTCTCGGCAATTTCGTTCCACTGATTGATTTTACCGGAAAAAACCGCCTTGAGTTCTAAAAATGTGAGACTGTGAAGCGAAAGAGAGGGGTTGACTACAATTTGAATCGCATCATGGGTGATCTGGAAAGTGTTTTGTGAAGTGTCGGTTGGCGTCGCCCAAAAAATTCGAATGTTTTTTTCAATCCCTTCTTCTGGCAGGGTATCTGGGGATTGGATGATCCAGCCTCGTTCCGGAATTTGTTGATTGCAAATTTGAATGACAGGACTTACCCAGTCCACTACCGGATCTACCTGAATCTGCACGACAGGGGGAGGTGTAGAAATCGAGTGATTGATTGGCTCAACACTGCAAGCAGAAATGAGCAAGAATGCCAATTCAAGGAGAATGAACTTATAAACCCGCATAAGAGAAAATCAAGGTGATTGTTGCCAATAAAAGGCAGTAAACTGCAAATGGACGCAATGAGCGGCGGGCGAGAAAACCCAGCAGCCAGTGAATGGACAAATAACCTATCCCTGCGGCAGATAAAAAGCCTGTAATCATTATCGGAAGGAAGGCTGCCAGATCAGGCACTTCTAACAAATCTATCAAACCAATGAGGCCTGCTGCCGCCATGACGGGGATAGACATCAGGAAGGAAAAACGGGCTGCGGCAGGCCGATTGAAGTGGCGTGACATGCCACTGGCAATGGTTGCACCGGAGCGCGAAATACCCGGAAAAAGCGCCAGAGCTTGTCCAATACCAATCCAAATGGCATCCAACCAACCGAGAGAGGAGATATCTCGATTTCGTTTACCGATACTTTCGGCAATCCACAATAATAGTGCAGTTCCAATGAGGAAAAACGCGACGCTGGTCGGACTCTTGAAGGCTGCTTCAACAACATCTTTGAGAAGAATTCCAGCAATGCCGGCGGGTAAACTGGCCAGCACAAGCAGCCACCCCAGACGGGAGGAAGAAGATACGAACGGCTGCCGCTTGACCAATCCCTGGATCACTTCTGTAAGGATGCTGATGAGATCCTTACGAAAATAGACGATAACGGCTACCAGTGTGCCGACTTGAACCAGCACATCAAAAGGGAAAATCTGCTCGTCTGGTATTTGCCATCCAAAGAAGAAGGGTGCCAAGACGAGGTGCGCAGAACTGGAAATTGGCAGGAATTCAGTAATTCCCTGAAGGACACCAAGGAATAACGCTTGTAAAAAATTCATTTTTTATGACTTTTCCGGGAGAGTGTATTGAGCGAGGAACTCATTTGCAAATTGCTCAAAGGTCCCTTCGAGAATTGACCGCCGGGCATCTTGAACCAGAGAGACAAGTGTGGCGATGTTGTGGATGGAGATGAGAGTGGCTGCCAGCATCTCTTTGGCTACGATCAAATGGCGTAAATATGCCCGGCTGAAGTGGTTACAGGTGTAACAGGTACAATTTTCGTCTATTGGACGGGGGTCACGGGCGTGAATAGCGTTCATTAAGTTGAGACGACCTTGTCGGGTCATGGCGGCTTGATGGCGGGCAAGGCGGGTGGGCAGGACGCAGTCGAAGATATCTATACCACGACGGATACCGTTGATCAGGTCTTCGGGAGACCCTACTCCCATCAGATAACGAGGTTTATTTTCCGGTAAAATCTGGTTGACCAGTTCCAGTGTGTGGAGCATTTCTTCCTTGGTTTCACCTACCGAAAGTCCACCAATGGCATGACCCGGAAATCCCAATGAAGAAATGAACCGAGCGGATTGTTCGCGCAGGTCCGGGAAAATGCCCCCCTGGACAATGCCAAAGAGGGCCTGGTCGAGGCGAGTTTGAGCATTAAGACAGCGTTCAGCCCACCGATGGGTTCGATCAACGGCTTGTTCATTGTAGGCACGGTCATAAGGGGGGGCGCATTCATCGAAGGCCATAATGATGTCAGCACCGAGTTGTTCTTGTATCTGGATGGCTTTTTCGGGGGTCAGCCGGTGCATTGAGCCATCTATGTGACTTTTGAAGGTCACACCTTCCTCGTCAATTTTGCGCATACTTGCCAGGGAAAAAACCTGAAAACCGCCCGAATCGGTCAGGATGGGAGAGTTCCATTGCATAAAGTGATGTAGCCCGCCCATCTCGGCCACCAAATCGGCGCCGGGGCGCAAGTAAAGGTGGTAGGTATTGGCCAGTACCAGCGTCACACCAATCTCTTGCAATTGGGCGGGGGTGACTGCCTTTACGGTTGCCTGAGTGCCTACTGGAGCAAAGACGGGTGTGAGAAGGTCGCCATGTGGGGTATGGAACACCCCGGCACGGGCATGGTGATCCGTTGCGATTAATTCAAATTGAAAGTTGAAGGTTGCCATTCTACCAATTTCTGAGTATGGATTTACCAAGTTCAACGGATTATAGCCTGATTCTCTCAATTGGCAAACCTCCGCTTTGGCTTGCGAGAATGCAAAGCCCGTTTTATACTTGAGCGCATGAATTCCCCCACTCCCACATCCTGGCTGGAAATTGATCTCAACGCGATTCAAAATAATTACATGGAATTGTGCCGCATCAGCGGGACGAAGGTAGCGGCGGTTGTTAAGGCTAATGCCTACGGGCATGGGTTGATTCGGGTTTCGCAAGCAGTCCTTGACGCGGGGGGTGAATGGCTGGCGGTAGCTCGCTTTGAAGAAGCCGAGCAGTTACGCAAAAACTGGATCATGGCACCAATTCTGGTATTGGGGTTTACACCACCGGATCGGGTGGTTGAGGCAGCCAAGGAGAACATCCGTTTGACTGTGTTTGATGCCCAAACGGCGCACCATTATTCTACTCAGACAAGTGAACGGGGGATGCGGGTAAAAGTACACATCAAGATCAATACGGGAATGAATCGTCTGGGCATTTCCCCGCAAGAAGGAGTCGAGTTCACCCGATGGCTTTCTAATCTCCCGGGTATTGAGGTAGAAGGTGTTTTTACCCATTTCGCACGGGCGGATGAGCCAGCGTTAGATACAACCGAACGACAAATTCGCATTTTTGAAGAGGTTTTGGATAGCCTGAAGGCAGCTGGCGTGAAGCCACCAATTGTGCATGCTTCCAATTCCGCGGCTGTGTTCAACTACCCAAAGGCAGCTTATGATATGGTGCGCTGTGGGATCGCGTTATATGGGCTGCATCCTTCCCCCGAAACGCCGTTACCGGCGACCTTCAAACCCGCATTGAGCTTGAAAACCCGCCTGACCAGCATTCGTGAACTGGATGCAGGGGAGGGGGTTGGCTATAACTACCGCTACTACACGACCAACAAAGAGCGCATTGGCACCATTGCGGTTGGTTATGCGGATGGTTTTCGACGGGTGATGGGCAATAAAGCGCTGCTCCGCGGCAAAGAAATTCCTGTTGTTGGATCAGTTTGCATGGATCAATGTATGGTGTCTTTAGAGGGTATACAAGACGCTCAGGTTGGGGATGAGGTTGTGCTGATTGGAAAATCGGGCGGATTGTGGCGAACAACCGAGGATGTGGCAAAAGAATGGGGAACGGTCAATTACGAAGTGGTATGCGGAATGGCTGATCGCCTGATGCGAAAATACATTTACACAAACAACAGGAATGACGGATGATGCAAAAAGTTGCCTCAAAGCACTGGAAACTGGCTGAAAAAATCCCTGCCGAGGTTGAGCAGGCTTTAAGTTATTATCCCCCTTTCTTCCGCCAGATATTGTACAATCGTGGCATTACCAGCGCCGAACAGGCAATGGCTTTTCTCAGTGCCGGCGAGGATTTTCACGATCCTATGCTGTTATTGAACATGGCGGGCGCGGTAGAGCGTCTGTTGTTTGCTGTTGATCATCAGGAACCGATTGCCATTTACGGTGACTATGATGTGGATGGAGTCAGCGCAACGGCTTTGCTGGTTGAAGTCCTTCGATTACTGGGGGGGAATGTCACGGTGTATATTCCCAACCGCTTTGAAGAAGGTTACGGTCTGAACATTGAAGCATTAAATCAGTTGCGGGATCAGGGCATTGGTCTGGTGTTAACCGTTGATTGCGGGATTCGCTCGTTACGAGAGGCAGAACATGCCAGACGGATTGGAATGGATTTAATCATAAGCGATCATCATCAGCCATTAGAGGAAATTCCCCCGGCAAATTTCGTGATTTGCCCAAAACAAAAGGGTGATGAATATCCGGAGAAAAACCTGGCAGGGGTGGGGGTTGCCTATAAAATTGCGCAGGCATTATTACAGCAACGCCAGTTGGAACTGTCTAATGATAGATTGGGGCTGGATCTGGTGGCTTTGGGGACGGTAGCGGATGTTGTGCCGCTCACCGGTGAAAATCGGTTGTTGGTGAAGGCTGGCTTGAAAGAATTAAGGCGTGGCTCGCGAATTGGACTGCGATCCCTTGCACAAGCTGCGAGAATAAACCTCTCAACTCTAAATACAGCCGATATCGGATTTGGTTTGGCGCCGCGTTTGAACGCTGCCGGGCGGTTAGAATCAGCCTTGGCTTCCTACCAGTTGCTTCTGGAAAGGGATATTCAACATATTGGTCTCCTGGTGCAGCACTTAGACGATCAAAATCGAGAACGCCAAAAAATTACAGCCGAGATGCAACAAAGAGCCGAGGAGCTCATCCAGGAAGAGGATTTTGAGGAAATTCTGTTTGCTTTTGATGAAAGTTTCAATCCGGGAGTGGTTGGACTGGTAGCGGGAAAGTTGACAGAAAGCTACTACCGCCCAGCAGTGGTTGGGCATGTGAATGGGGAGTATGTGCGGGCATCTTGCCGGAGTATTCCTGCATTTCACATCACTCAGGCGTTGGATGCCTGTGCGGATTTAATGGTGCATCACGGCGGACATGCACAGGCGGCAGGTTTTACTATTCACCGAGACCATTTACCTGAACTCAAAGAGCGGTTGGCAAAAATAGCCTTCGAGCAACTTGGAGATTTGGATTTACGCCCTGTGCTGCGTGCGGATGTGGAATTACCGTTGGGCGAGCTGCACCCGGAATTTTTGAAGTACTTGCATCTCTTGGAGCCAACCGGAATGGATAACCCGGAGGTTTATTTTATTTCGCGCAATGTGCGCACTTCTAATGCCAGGGCAATTGGTTCTGACGGAAAGCATCTCAAATTTCTGGTAACAGATGGCTGGATCACCTATGATGCGGTTGCCTTCCGGCAGGGGTACTGGATGGAAACTGGATTGCCGCGAGAGGTGGATATCCTCTACCGTTTTGAGATGAATACCTACAACGGACGCGAATCTTTACAACTCAATATTGTGGATATTAAACCTGCGGGTAGTGATTGATTCTCCTGTTGAATTGATTGATCTAATCTACGAAACGATATTTGATCAAAGCCCATAAGGCCTCAAAAGCATCCCAGGCTTTGATTTTTTTGCCTTCCGAGTAATCGCGCGGATTGAAGGCAATTGGTACTTCGTAAATGCGAATTTTTCTTTTGAGAATTTTCGCCGTAAATTCCGGCTCAAACTCAAATCTACGGGCATGGAGGGGAATATCTTTGATAACTTCCCGTTTGAAAACTTTGTAACCCGTTTCCATATCGCTGAGAATATTGTTGTAGAGGATATTGGTGATCATGGTCAGCAGTTTATTCGCGACCATGTTCCAAAATAAAATCGGACGACGAGCAGCTCCTAAGAAGCGGGAACCATAGACTACGTCGGCTATCCCATCCTTAATCGGCTGTAAAAGATTGGGATATTCCCGTGGATCATACTCTAAATCGGCATCCTGGATGATAATCACATCCCCTGTGGCATTTTGAATTCCCGTCCGAACGGCAGCCCCCTTGCCCATATTCTTCTCGTGAAAGATGGTGCGGATTGCTCCCTTTTGTTCCAACTCACTTAAAATTTCCCGGGTGCCGTCTTTGGAGCCGTCATCCACGACCAGAATTTCATCCGCCAGGCTGGTTGCCTGTACGCGTTGGATGATTTCTGAAATTGTTTTTCGTTCGTTATATGCAGGTATGATGACAGAAATTTTCATGGCGGGAATTATAAGGTATCCTCTCCAAATCAACAAGCCATGGGCGTGCTATAATTTGGATGTTGATTTGGGTATTCGAAAAATTTTTTATTTTCCAAATTTGGTAATACGATTTTGAAACCTTATTATGGAGGGGTAGGATGACCAAAACTACTCGCCCGCCAACCTCAGCTGCAACCGCAGTGCCAACCGGTCCATTTGTGCCACCGCCGATTAATACCATTGAGGATACCGGCCTGAATCCATTGTGGCTGCAAGACCTGGCACTGAAAATTTTTTATTTTCAGGGGTACATGAGCGGTTTCAAACTGGCTGAAGAAATCGCACTGCCGTTTACCGGAGTTTTGAGTCAGATATTGGATGCATTGAAGCGGGAAAAATTAATCGAGGTGCGTTCCTCGCAGGCTGGGGTCGGTGAGGGCGCATATATCTATGCCATCACTGGAGCGGGAATTGCCAGAGCAAGGGAAGCCCTGGAGCGTTCCCAATATGCTGGCCCGGCTCCTGTTTCGTTGGAAATGTACAATGATGCGATTCGACGGCAAAGTCGCGGCAGATTGCAGGTGACCAACCGTGTGATGCGGCAAGTTCTTTCCCATGTTGTCTTATCGGAAGACACATACCAGCGATTAGGACCAGCGGTTAATTCGGGGACGTCCATTTTTCTTTACGGTCCACCGGGCAATGGAAAAACGACCATTGCACGGGCTATCGGCAACCTGATTCAAGCCCAAAAAATGTACATTCCTTATGCAATTTATGTGGATGGTCAGGTCATAACCCTGTACGATTCCGTCAATCATCAGCTGGCCGGTGAAGAGGATACCTCCATGCAAGGTACTGGGGGGCTGCGATCTACGGTACGGCGCGATCCGCGCTGGATCCAGATTCGGCGGCCATTCATAGTCACCGGTGGTGAGTTAACCATGGCAGGGTTAGACCTGGTTTTTGATGATACCCTGAAATTTTACGAAGCACCTTTCCAGGTCAAAGCGAACGGCGGAATTTTACTGATTGATGACTTCGGCCGCCAGCAAGTCCGACCGCGTGATCTTCTTAACCGGTGGATTGTGCCGCTTGAAAACCGGATTGATTACATGAGCCTTCACACCGGAAGAAAATTTGAAGTGCCTTTCGATGTGCTGGTAATCTTTTCGACGAATTTGCCGCCTAAAGAGTTGGTAGATGAGGCATTTTTACGCCGATTGCGCCACAAAATTGAGATTACTGACCCCACTTATGAAGAATATCGCGAGATTTTCAAGCGGGTAGCAGCGCAAAAAGGCGTGGCTTACAACGATCAGGGGTTGGCGTACTTGTTGCAGGAGTATTACATCAAAGCAAACCGTAAACTGCGGGCATCCCATCCACGCGATTTGTGCGACCAGATTTTGGATATTTCCCGTTACCTTGGGATGGAACCGGAAATGTCCAAGGAGTTAATTGACCGGGCAGTCAAATCCTACTTTGTAGACTTATGAATCGACTGTTTGAACTACCCAGACCGGTTATTTTTGCTCACCGGGGCGCTTCGGCGTATGCTCCGGAAAACACGATGGCGGCCTTTCGGCTGGCTGCCCGGCAAGGGGTTGAGGCTATCGAATTGGATGCCAAACTCACGGTGGATGGTGAGGTCATTGTCATTCATGATTTGACTGTTGACCGGACTACCAACGCAAAGGGGGAAGTGCGTCAATTCAGCCTGCGAGAATTTCAACAAATGGATGCCGGCAGTCATTTTTCCCAAAAATTTCAGGGTGAACCGGTGCCTTCTCTCCGGCAAGTTTTTGAAGAATTGGGGAGGAAGATCTATGTCAATGTGGAATTGACCAATTATAGCAGCCCCCGCGATAGACTTCCCGAAAAAGTTGCAGATCTGGTAAGGGAGTATCACCTGGAAGAATGGGTGCTATTTTCGTCGTTCAATCCAATCAATCTATTACGCATTCGCCGGCTGTTGCCGGAGTGCCCGGTAGGTATATTGGCGTTGGAAGGTGCCGCCGGTTGGATTGCTCGTTCGGTGGTTGGCAGAGCATTTGCTCCTCAAATTGTTCACCCTAATTTGCGGGATGTTACTAAACACTATATCCAAAAACAGCATGAACGCCATCGGCGGGTGCATGTGTGGACCGTAAATGAGCCAAAAGATTTACAAAGGCTATTTGAGGATGGAGTTGATGGGGTTTTTACGGATGATCCCCTAACAGCCCTACAAATACGGAATAGAATGTGAACGGATTAAGGATTATTCCTCCAAACCAGAAATGGATCAATATCATTTTGCTCATAGCACTTGTCATCGGACAGGTTACTTTGGGGTTTGCACCGGCTGACAAGGTGCAGGCAGCCAATGATATCCAAAGTGATTTGGACACTCGCGTGCGGCTTATCATGAATGAAATGACACCGGAGCAGAAAGTCGGTCAATTATTTCTGGTAACCTTCAAGGGCACCGATGCGCGCCGGGACTCGCCAATTTATAAGCTAATTGTAGATTACAAAGTGGGCGGGGTTGTTCTCCGCGCCGACAACGATAATTTTGAAGTGGCAGGCAACACGGTTCCAAAAGCGGCTGAGTTGATTCGAGCTTTACAAAATCATGTCTGGGATGCCTCTCAAACGCAAGGCCAGACAACAGGCTCACAGACCATACCCTATATTCCCTTATTCATTGGTATTTCGCAAGAAGGAGACCTGTATCCCAACGATCAGATTTTTAGCGGATTGACTTCTCTGCCCAGCCTGATGGCGATTGGGGCAACCTGGAATCCTTCGCAGGCTGAAGCCGTGGGTAATGTGATGGGAAAAGAACTGCGGGCGTTGGGGTTTAACCTGTATCTTGGACCGTCTTTGGATGTGCTGGAAGTAACGGCAAGCTCAGCCAATACACTGGGGGTTCGTACCTTTGGGGGAGACCCATTTTGGGTTGGCGAGATGGGTAAAGCGTATGTGCGGGGACTGCATTTGGGAAGCCGTGATCAAATAGCAGTCATTGCAAAGCATTTTCCGGGGCGAGGAGCATCGGATCGCATGCCGGAAGAAGAAGTGGCGACCGTTCGAAAATCCCTGGATGCACTTCGTCAGTTTGAATTAGCCCCGTTTTTTGCTTCGATGCAGGCAAGTGCTGAGAGTAAATCCCGAGTGGATGGGGTCATGGTTTCTCATATTCGCTATCAGGGTTTACAGGAGAATATTCGCGAAATCACACCGCCGGTCAGTCTTGATGCCGAGGCAATGCGCCAAGTGCTGACGCTTGAGCCGGCAGCCACCTGGTACCAGGAGGGGGGGGTGATTGTCAGCGATAATTTGGGGAGTAATGCGGTACGACGATTTTATGACCCAACCGGCCAAACTTTTGATGCACGGTCGGTTGCGCGAAACGCCTTTCTGGCCGGAAACGACTTGTTGTACGTGAATAATTTCGTGGAACCAGCGGACAACGATAGTACTACCACCATAATGCGGGTTTTGGATTCTTTTGCCCAGAAATACCGGGAGGATGCCGCCTTTGCCGAGCGAGTTGATCAGTCGGTAGAACGAATTTTGAAGTTAAAACTTCGCCTTTTTGGTGAATTTCGGATTGACCGTGTGTTACCGTCGGCAAGTCAGCTGGCCGAAGTTGGACGATCGCAATCGGTGGTGTTGGAAGTAGCCCGCAAGGCAGTCACCCTTCTCAGCCCTTCGGCTGCGGAATTAAATATCCGCCTGCCGCGTCCCCCCGAAAGCCGTGATCAAATCATCTTTTTCACAGATGTAGTCAACGCGCGACAGTGCAGCACCTGTGGTGATCAATGGATTCTATCGGTGGATAGTTTAAAGAATGCGGTTATCCGTTTGTATGGACCGGCGGCAGGTGGTTCGATTATTCAAGGTTATTTGTTCTCATACTCATTTTTGGACTTGAACACTTATTTGAATAATCCCGAAGGTTTGGCTGCCTTGGGGGTCAATTTGGCAGATGCTGAGTGGGTAGTGTTTGCGCTTACAGGAGATAATCCATCGCGTCCAGAATCGCAAGCCTTGCGTCGGTTGTTGAGTGAGCGTCCTGATTTGCTTCTGAACAAAAAAGTGATTGTGTTTGCCTTTGGAGCACCCTATTTGCTGGACGCCACAGATATTGCCAAATTGACGGCGTATTACGGGTTATACAGCAAAGTACCCGCTTTTGTGGATACAGCCGCCCGGATTTTATTCCAGGAACAAAGCGCGAATGGCGCATCACCCGTATCAATTCCCGGAATTGGTTATGATATTATCCGGGCAACCTCTCCGGATCCGCTTCAAGTGATACCGATTTATATTGACCTTCCGATTCCTCCCGAAGAAAATCCAGAAATCACCACCACGCCCCAACCAACCGCTACTGTTGAATTTAAGGTGGGAGATGTTATTCCATTTAGAACAGGGGTGATTGTTGATCAAAATGGCAATCCGGTGCCTGATGGGACGATTGTACGTTTCATCATCAATACTTTGGGTGAAAGTGGCACTATGCAACAAATTGAAACGGTAACAACGGGCGGAATTGCCAGAGCAAGTTATCGAATCAATCTTCCATCCACCATAGAAGTTCGCGTAGTCAGCGAACCAGCGATGACCTCCCAGATCATCACGATTAACACCTTGAATGGAGAGGCCAACATTTCGACAGAAGTACCCACCCCCCAGCCAACTCTGACATCTACGCCGACTGTTACTACAACACCCGAGCCAACGGAAGAGGCGGAGGAGATTTCTGAAATACCGCTTGATTACGGTTTTATGGACTGGTTAACCATGTTATTGATTGTTGGGGGAGGTGGTGTGGGGATTGGCTTTCTTGGACAACGACGGGTTTCTCTGCGATGGGGTTTTCGATGGGGGATGATGGCTGTAATTGGTGGAGTTGTGGCTTATCTTTACCTGCTTAGTGGTTGGTTCGTGCCGTTGGCTCCATTGGAAAGAGCAGGCCGATGGGGGGTAGTGATCAGCAGTCTGGTTGGATTGATCAGCGGATGGGGAATTGCCTGGCTCTGGCAAATTCGCTTACAAAAAGCCCAAAAATCTTATCGTAAACCCTAGCGAAACAATGTGACTATTAAACTAATTACCATCAAGAAAGCCGCAATGGCAATCAAACTTTGTTCTAACGGGTAGGTGATGAAACTCCATGGCGAAGAGGCGTCTGTTTTAATTCGGGGAAGTGTTGGTCTATCACCAATCAAGCTTTTGCGGAATACTTCTACAGACTCAGGTCGTTCATCGGGGTGCAGCCCCATAGCCCATAAGATACATCGTTCTGTTCGGAGGGAAATATCCGGGTTGATTTGACGAGGAGGAATCAGGCGGCTGGGGTCAAGGAAGCGTTCTCGGGCATCGGCAGGCGGTTCATTGGTCAGCAGGTGATAAAGGGTAGCTCCAAAGGCATAAATGTCACTGCGAACATCGGTATGTCCGCTATCGCCGCCGTACTGTTCCAGTGGGGTGTAGAGTGCGGTACCCTGCCCTTGTAACACGGTGATGGTTATCTCGCCGGGAGCAAGGACCTTGACCAGCCCAAAATCTACCAATTTTAACAAACCGCTGGGAGTCACTTTCAAATTGGATGGTTTTATATCGCGATGTAGAATGGGGGGGGTTTGATTATGAAGGTAGGAAAGTGCGCTCGCCAATTGATCAGCCCAGTTTAGAACCTCTGTTTCTGAAAGGAAGCGATTTTCCTGTTTCGCCTCCATCATGAGAGAGCGCAGGTCTCTACCGGGGATGAAATCCATTACAAGGTAGTCGCGCGAACCCGTGGAGAAAAAGTCGGAAACTTTGGGCAAGTTGGGGTGGTCCAAGCGTGCCAGAACGGTTGCTTCACGGAAGAATTGGTCCCGAGCCTCTTGAAGCAAATCGGGTGGGAGTGAGCGATCGTGTTCGACTTCTTTTAACGCACATTGACGCCCTTCAAGGCGAAGATCATCAGCAAGGTAAATACTACCCATACCGCCTTGTCCGATGATGCGGACAATGCGGTATCGGCCCCGTAAAACTTCTCCGGATTTTAGCGGCAAAGGCATTGGTCAAATCCGTGTTCTGAGGGCTTCAGGCATTCTGTTATCTTTCTCGGCGTGAACCAGAATGTCTTGAGAATACTTTTACACAAAGTATTGATTCTTTGATATATTATACCTTACCGGGTGAGGTAATCATTCCCAATCCTGATTTTTTGGAGATGGGCAGTGGATTCGCGTGTTGAAGATCAACCGATATTGATTGCACAAAGTGGGCCGCTGAATGGCAAGCGGTGGGATATTTTTGATGGAATGACTATTGGACGGGAGAAGGATTGTGATCTGGTCATTCCAGATCGGCAGGTTTCTCGTTATCATGCCCGCTTTGAAGTCCGTGCGGATCGAACCATACTTCATGATCTTTCCAGTAAAAATGGTACATATCGAAATGGTAAACGGGTTGAAGAACCGGTTGTTCTTCAAGATGGCGATGTGGTTCAAATTGCTTTGGTTCAGTATTTTGTTTATCTCAGTTCCGATTCAACCTTACCGCTGGCCACGGAATTTGAATTACCCGTTGAAGAAGTAGATCATAAAATTAACAAGCGGTTGTATCTGGATAAGTTATCGCGGCGGGTTTGGGTGAATGGTGAAGAACTTTTACCGCCGCTTTCGGTGCCACAATTTCGTTTATTAGAAGCATTGTATGATAACGAGGGGAAGGTTGTTTCAAGACAGGACCTGGTGGTGGCGGTTTGGGGTGATGAAGAAGCCGTGGGTGTGTCCGAGCAAGCTTTAGATGCACTGGTAAGGCGTTTGAGGGATCGGCTGGCGTTATTCGACCCCAATCACGCTTATCTGGTAACTGTACGCGGTTACGGCTTGCGCTTAGACAATCCGCCCCAATGATTTTTGAAGTCATCCAATTTTTCCACTTTTTCCAAACTGAAAACTGATTGTAAGTTTCGGCGATTGATTGCAAAAGGGCTTTGATTTAGTATTTAAGCAAGAGTTTTCCGCATCTGGGTGCCAGATAAGGGGCGGGAAGATTACTATGATGAAACGTTTGCATTCGGTACAAAATTCAACCCAATCAAAGGATGCTCAAATATATTCTTTCAGACAACCGCTTGGGCTTTCTCGCCATGAGACTATGCTGAATGAGCCTGTTTTTAAAGAAAGCGGTATGACTAAAAAAATCCAGTTCAACATTCCCGCTATTTTGGAAGATAACTGGTTTGGGCCGAGGATTTGGAAGAGTAAACTTTATGATGGCATCCTGCCGGCTTTAGTGATGATCTTGCTGGCATTATTGTTTAAGTTGCTTTTTATACCCGTGGAAGTAATGTTTGGCATACCAGGACTCTTGATTTACACCTTGATTTTTCTGGCGGGGGGTGTGTATTCGCTGGGCAAGAGCGTGCAGATGCGCTTTGACGAAATCACTCGTGCCTGGTATGGTTTGATTGCCGGTTTATCGTTGTGGTTTGCCGTTGAAACAGCCGGGCATTTGGGTGAAAGTTCATTTTCCATTGAGGTCGAAGCGGTTATGCTGCTATTAGCAGTGCTGGTAACTACAACGCTTTGGAAGACCGTCTTCCCCCTCGGTGTTCGATTCCTCGCCTTTGTATTCTTAGTAGAGTGGACTCTCCGTTTCTGGCTTGGGTTGCATGCCCTTCTGGCGGGAAGTTTTACATTCTTTCAGTGGAGTTATTATCTCAGCGGTTTTATTGCGCTATCGAGTTTGATCTTTTTCCTGCTTTGGATGTTCTTCAAGGCGGAAAGCCGCGTTCACCATCTATGGTCTGCCGTAGGCGTGTGGTTTTGTACGCTGATGATCTTGATCATATTTTTCCAAATGCCTCTGTGAAGAGGAATAGCTTACAAGGCGGAAAAGAATGGTCGTGAAGAGCGATCCCCGGCAGATGGAAAGTTGAGAACCTCCATGTAGACGGATTTAATCTCATTGGCAATCCGTTCCCACGAATAGGACTGAGCCACTTGATGGGCTTGTTTCCCCAAGCGATTGCGTAATGTGGGATTAAGAATCAGTTCTTTGAGGCGATTTCCTAAAATCTCCGGTTCACCGTCCGGCACTACAAAGCCTGTAACCCCGTCCTGGACTAAAAATGCCAGTCCACCCACTTGCGAAGCCACAACAGGAGTACCGCAAGCCATTGCTTCCAGCGCGACCATTCCAAAAGATTCATAATGCGAAGGAACAACAACCACATCAGCGGCGGAATAGTAGTAAGGAAGCCAATCCTGATCGCGTTTGCCAAGGAAAAGCACAAAATCACGCAGATTGAGGCTTTTGACGAGATTCTGCAAACGTGCCATTTCGGCATTAACGCTCAGCTCGCTCTCTTCCGGATCTCCCCCGACAATCACGAGAGAGTGCGGGCAACATAATAATTCTTCAGATTGCTGCATCCAGGCTATTGCCCGGATGAGCGTCTCCAACCCTTTAAGGGGTTCAATCCTTCCGACGAATAAAATCATGCGATTCTTGAAAGGAACGCCAATGACTTCGCGAGCCTCATCCCGTGGAATTGGATAAAACCTGCTTAAATCCACACCGGGGGGAATTACGCGAAGTTTTTTTGAATTTGCCCCATAGAGAAATTCCAATTGGGATTGTTCTGCTGGTGTCGCAGCAATAATGCGGTCGGCTAGTTGTAATATTCGTTTTTCACCCTCTAACCGATATTCGCCTTCGATTTCTTCGGGAGAACGGGCAACCCGGTTTTTCATTAGCACGAGAGTGTGGAACATGTGAACGATGGGAATATTCCATTCGGATTTCAACTTCTCCGCTGCAATTCCAGACATCCAGTAATGGCTGTGAATGAGATCGTAACGCAGTTCTTTGGCGCGGGTAAAGTTGAGAATGCCATCAACAAAGTCCGGCAAGTAATTGACCAGTTCCTTTTTGGGTAGGGGGATTTCAGGCCCGGCAGGGATATGCACTACCCGGTTTCCATAACCTAAATTATGCAACACATGAGGAACGTGTTCATCTTGAGAACGGGTGAATACATCCACGTGAATGCCGGCTTGACCCAAAAAGCGGGTTAATTCGGCAACGTACACATTCATTCCACCCGTGTCTTTGCCGCCCAGAGTAGCCAGAGGGCAGGTGTGATAGGATATCATGGCGATGTTCATGGAAAAATTCCTTGCCCGAAAAAACGGTGTGCTGGTATAATTTGAGCCACGCCACCGTAGCTCAGACGGTAGAGCAGGCGTTTCGTAAACGTCTGGTCAAGGGTTCGAGTCCCTTCGGTGGCTCTTTGATTTTACCCCCAGTTTAATAATCTAAGAGTTTAAAAGAGCAAGTTTATACACTCAGGGTTTTGAAAAACGAAACCCATCCACTGGATGTGGTTATGGTGTGGGAAAACAGCCCGTTTTTCGCAGAGATATCCACCAAATATGACTTTTTCAACACCCTCCTTGTACTAGTGAAGAAAAATATTACCCATCGGATTCCTGAAAAAGGGCAATTACGCCGATAATTCTTTGTCAGGGTAATTACCGGCTATGACCCATTGAGAGAAATGGGAAGCGGTGTTATTCCATGACCCGAATCAAGGGTAAAAGGTGATTGATAAAGAAATATTGTTGAAAAATGCTCCTCAAAAGCCGATTCGAAACCAGTCCGTACCGGTGATAATCGAAAGGGCTATAAGAACAAATAAAATCAAAAGAATCATCCCACAACCACAGCCAACACAGGAGCCGCTCCCGAATCCAAATCGGGATTGGAGCCAGCGAAACAGGCGGTCCAATAAAAACAATTTCAATAAACCTGATAAACATCCGGGACGATTTTCCATAATGGTTATAATCCTCTCTTGTTGTTGATTTATTTACGCACTTTAAGGCGAAAAGTTGCTGTGCAAAAGATTACCCAAGATATATATAACTCTTTTCTTTAGAATTTCGACCAATTGCTTGACAAATTAAGGAACAAATCAGTAAAATAAAATGGTGAAACTGGATATGCAAGCCCTCATTTCTCTCCATCATCATCACTTGACGAAAACCCTCCGCTGTCCGATTGGGTGAGTGGGTAGGTCAGGTATTGTCGCATACAACACCCCCCGCCAATCGGCGGGGGGTGTTACTTTTTATCGAAACGAGGATAAGCCATGAACCCTTTTCGAATTTCATTACCATCCAAAGGACGTTTATCTGAGGAGGCGCTCGGCTTTTTGGAATCTTGCGGTTTGAGAGTGTATAAACCAAATCCACGCCAGTATGAGGCAGTTTTGCCGGATTTACCCGATTTGAAAGTCCTTTTTCAAAGACCAGGGGACATTGTTGCCAGCGTTGCCGATGGAAGTGTTGACTTTGGCATTACCGGTCTGGATATGGTCTTGGAAAAATCACCCGAACCAACTTCAATTCTGATTTTACACGAGGCATTGGGTTTTGGGGGTTGTACATTGAGTCTGGCAATTCCAGAAGGGTGGGAAGGAGTAGATACTCTTGAAGGACTGAAAACCTATGCGGATCACTTAGGACGTCCGTTGCGAGTGGCAACCAAGTTTTCTCGTTTGACTGGACGGTTTTTGGACCTGCACCAAATACATTTTTCTCTGATCTCTGCTGAAGGAACCCTGGAAACGGCTCCAGCGATTGGTTATGCCGATATGATCAGTGATCTGGTAGCTTCCGGTCAAACCTTACGAGATAACCGTTTGAAAGTTATCGAGGGTGGACAGATTCTTACATCCCAGGCGGTATTGATTGCGAATTTTTACCGGCTAAAAAGAAGTGAAGCCGCCCAGACGCTTGCTCGCAATTTACTGGAATTGATCGAGGCTCATTTGCGAGGAAGTACAAATTATTCGGTTTTTGCTAACATGCGGGGGCCATCGGCGCAGGCAGTTGCTCAACGAATTTTTGACCACAGTACATTGCATGGCTTACAAGGCCCGACGATTTCACCCGTTTTTACTCCGCAAGGCAATGGAGATTGGTATGCTGTACATGTGGTGGTTGAAAAACACGAAATCTACCGGGCGGTGAACGAACTTCGTGCGGTGGGCGGCAGTGGTGTAGTGGTTGTACCAGTAACCTATATCTTCGATGAAGAACCTCCACGCTGTGTACGGATGATGCATGCGTTGAGGATGGATCAGCCCCCGCTTCTTAATTCGATTTTAGAGGACCCCTCCGGAGTGAAAAAATGATTGACGCAACTCAAAGAGAAGTTTTTGAACGGTTTGAACAGGTTGCACCTTATACTCCGATTGAACCCTTTGAGATTATTGCGGAGAGAGTGGGGCGAAAAGCTGAGGAAATAATCAAATTAGATGCCAATGAAAATCCTTATGGTCTCTCTCCGTTGGCGCGCAAAGCCCTTGCCGATTTGCGTTGGGGTAATATCTACCCTGACCCTGAGAGCCGTGCTTTGCGCCAGGCTATTGCTTCTTTTTTGGAAGTACCGATTGAGCAGATTTTGGCCGGAGCAGGAGCAGATGAATTGATAGATTTGATATTACGGGTAATTTTGAAACCCGGTGATGCTGTAGTGATTGCCCCGCCTACCTTTGGAATGTATGCTTTTGATGCGCGGATTAATGGCGGGATTGCTGTGGAGGTACCGCGTAAACCGGATTTCAGTTTGAATCTGGACGAAATGCGCGACATCGTGCGAAAGCGAAAGCCACGCGCCATTTTACTGGCATCTCCCAACAATCCAGATGGAGGAATGCTTACCCCGGCCGATTTGGAGGAAATCTTCTCATGGGATGTACTGGTCGTTCTCGATGAAGCCTACATTGAATTCAGCGGCGAAGGGAAATTGGGTGAAAAAGTTACTCAGATTCGGCAACCCCTTGAACGAGAGAATGTGATTGTGCTGCGCACTTTCAGCAAATGGGCTGGGCTGGCTGGGCTTCGGGTGGGTTATGGTGTTTTTCCTGAATGGATATTGCCCGTGTTATGGAAAGTGAAACAACCCTACAATGTCAATGTGGCTGCCAGTGCAGCAGCGATTGCCTCGTTGGAGGATCTAACCTGCCTCGTTGAACGAGTAGAAAACATCCGCTCAGAGCGCCTGCGTCTCTTCACCATGCTCACTCAGGTGAGCTGGCTTGAACCCATACCTTCGCAGGCAAACTTTATTTTATGCCGTGTCAAAGATCGTTCTGCAAAAACCGTTAAAGCCGATTTGATGAAGAAAGGAATCTTTGTTCGTCATTTTGATACACCCTTGCTACAGAACTACATCCGAATCAGTGTTGGATTGCCCCAACATCATGACATTTTGTTTGATGTATTGAAGGAAATGGAGGAACAGACTTCATGAGCGAAAATCAACTCAATGGTCGTACTGCTGCGCTCAGCCGAAAGACCCGCGAAACCTCCATACAGGTGGAATTAAATCTGGATGGATCGGGTCGGTTTCAGATTCAGACTGGCATTGGATTTTTAGATCACATGCTGGCGCAATTGGCCTTCCACGGCTTGTTTGATCTACGCATCCTGGCTGAGGGGGATTTAGCAGTTGATTTTCACCATACAGTTGAGGATTGCGGATTACTCCTGGGTGAGGCGTTCGATCACGCCCTGGGTGAACGCAAGGGACTGGTGCGTATGGCGGTTCAATATGCGCCGATGGACGACAGCCTGGCACGTGTGGTGGTGGATCTTTCTGGCAGGCCGTATAGCGTGATCAAGGCTCGGTGGGCAGCCAGTGAAGTTGGTCGTGTTCCCATCAGTTTATTGGAGCATTTCCTGGAATCATTTGCATTGCGTTCTCGATCCAATTTGCATGTACGGGTGCTTTACGGGCGTGATGGGCATCATCAAGTCGAGGCTGTCTTTAAGGCTCTTGCCAGGTCGCTTTGTGCTGCCAGCCGCTACGAGCCGCGCCGTTTGAATGAGGTGCCATCCACTAAAGGAGCTTTAAATGTCTGATACGATTGTTGTGGTAGACGCCGGTACGGGTAATTTGCGCTCGGTTGTGGGGGCCCTGAACAAAATTGGCGCTTCGGTCCGGCTTACTTCTGCGGCTGAGGATGTTTTGGAAGCCGAACGGATCGTTTTACCGGGGGTTGGAGCTTTTGGAGAATTCATGGAAGGACTTCGCCGCAATCAACTGGACAATGCGCTGAAGGTTTTTATTCAAAGCGGGCGGCCATTGTTGGGGATTTGCGTGGGCATGCAGGCATTAATGGAAATGAGTGAGGAATTGGGACAGTTCGACGGGTTGGGAATTTTCCATGGGCGGGTTGTGCGCTTTCCTTCCGCAACCGCTTACAAAGTACCTCACACCGGTTGGAATCAAGTCTGGATCAGGCAGGATAACCCATTAACCACTGGCTTAACCAGCGGTTTTTATGCTTATTTCAACCACAGTTTTTACTGCCAACCTCAACAAAGTGAAGTTGTGCTAGCGACGACAGATTACATGGTTGACTTTTGCAGCATCATCGGACGAGGGGTTCTGTTTGGTGTTCAATTTCATCCCGAAAAGAGCCAGACGGCAGGTGAAATGATCCTCAAAAATTTTATGAATATTTCGGGAAGGCAGGCATAACAATGGAGGAATTTACGATTTTCCCGGCGATTGACCTGCGGGATGGAAAAGTGGTTCGATTGGAGGTGGGCGACCCCTCCCGCCAAACCGTATTTAGCGACCATCCGGCAGAAGTCGCCTATCAATTCTTGAGCGCAGGTGCCAAATGGCTGCATGTCATCAATCTGGATGGTGCGTTTGGCGATGAACGCGGGGCAAGAAGAAATGAAACGGCAATTGGCCAGATATTGGAAATTACCCCCGAATTTGGCGGGAAAATTCAGGTAGGGGGAGGCATACGATCGGTGAAGGTGATTAAGCGCCTGTTAACAAAGGGAGTCCACCGGCTGATTCTCGGAACATTGGCGGTGGAACAACCGCAGACAGTAATCGAAAGCGTTGCACAATGGGGGCCCGAACGAATTGCGGTCAGTGTGGATTTGCGTGCCAGTAGAATCCAGACTCATGGGTGGCAGCAAAGCGTTGACGTGAAGCCTTCCGTGTGGCTTCAACGTTTGGCGGATAAAGGTTTACGCTGGGTGGTGGTGACAGATGTAGAACGGGATGGCATGTTAATCGGCGCCAATCCTGAAATTACCCAGAGTCTTCCTCAGGATGAGAGGCTTCGCATTGTTCTGGCCGGAGGAGTCAGCCGTTTAGAGGATATTCAAATCGCCCGTCGTGAGGGGCTGGCTGGGGTGATCATAGGACGGGCTTTTTACAGTGGTGAATTAAATTTCCCCGAAGTTTTAAGGATGATATCCAATGTTGGCTAAACGAATCATTCCCTGCTTAGATATCAAAGACGGACGAGTTGTCAAAGGGGTTAACTTTATCTCACTGCGGGATGCCGGTGATCCGCTACGGCAGGCAGCCCTGTACGATGCAATGGGTGCGGATGAACTGGTCTTCTTAGATATCCAGGCGACCCCTGAGGGACGGGAGACTGTGTTGGATCTGGTTTCCCGCGTTGCAGAGGAAATCCGAATGCCGCTCACGGTAGGGGGTGGTGTGCGCAGTGTGGAGGATATGCGCCGTTTGTTGATGGCGGGGGCTGACAAGATCAGCATCAATTCCGCGGCTGTTCGTAACCCACAACTTCTGCGCGAAGGTGCAGACCGGTTCGGCAGCCAGTGCATCGTTCTGGCAATTGATGCCCGAAGGGTAGGGGAAAGCAGCCTGCCCCGCTGGGAGGTTGTTGTTGACGGTGGCAGGACACCAACCGGATTCGATGCGCTGGAATGGGCCGAGCAAGCCGTCCGTTTGGGTGCTGGTGAAATTTTGTTGACCAGCATGGATCGAGACGGCACACGAGCTGGTTTTGACCTTGAATTGACACGGGCATTCAGTCAAACCTTGCCGGTGCCGATTATTGCTTCTGGCGGGGCAGGCCAATTGGAACATTTTGCCGAAGTTCTTGGTGAAGGCGGGGCAGATGCAGCCCTGGCGGCAACCTTGTTTCACGATGGAATTATCCGAATACCGGCTCTCAAGCGTTATTTATCTCAAAACGGTATTCCGGTTCGCCAGATGGAAAAAGGAGAAGGATCATGATTGGAGAAAATCCTTTGAGGTTTGATGAGAAGGGTTTGATTCCTGCAATCATTCAGGATGCTTTCAGTCATCAAGTGTTGATGTTGGGGTGGATGAACCAGGAGGCATTGGATTTAACCCGCAGCACGGGGCTGGTTCATTTCTGGTCACGTAGCCGTCAAAGGTTATGGAAAAAAGGGGAAACCTCTGGCAACCTGATGCAGGTGGTGGAAATAAGTGTGGATTGTGACCAGGATGCCCTTTTGGTGAGGGTATTGCGCAGGGGGCCTGCCTGTCATACTGGCATGGTCACCTGTTTTCATAACCCAATGAATACGGAGAATGCAGCATAATGCAATTTCTAAGTGAACTGAGCAGAGTTATTGATGATCGGCGAGAGAACCCGCAAGAAGGGTCCTATACCTGTTCCCTGTTTGCCAGCGGTGAGGATGAAATCCTGAAGAAAATCGGGGAGGAGGCGGTGGAGGTCATTCTGGCAGCAAAAGGGCAAGGTAGCCAGCGGATTGTTGAAGAAGTCAGCGATCTGCTCTATCATGTCATGGTCATGCTTTCGTACAAACACGTGGGATTGGAGGAAATTGAAGCGGAATTACGTCGCCGTCACAAGGGATGAGACCTTTTTCTAAAAAAATTAATTAGGAATAAATATCTTCCACTCAGAAGAAATGTGATTATAATAACAACAATCCATTTGCCCGGTTACAGGCAAACCCAATCGGTTTGTACTGATCCGAAAGTTGCCCTGGCAAGGCATGCGTCTGTCCGTTACGCACCTTAAAAATGCTGTAACGAAGGTGTCCGGCAGCCCAAACGGCGGCTGGATGATTTTTGGCAGCGCTTTCCCAATTAAGGTGGAACAGCGAAGCCAATTTTTTTGCCTCGACATTGCGCCGCAGCATGATTCATCTCAGCACATGCGGTAAGGCGGTCGTTATGGCGTGTTTTTTGTGGACAAGTCCCTGGTTGGCTTGTCCGGGACAGGCTCATGGTGAATAACCATGGCAATTTAACCAAAGACCGGGCGTCTCCGGCGAGGTTAAAAATTCATATCTTTTTTCACTTCAAAGGAGAAAAATGGAGATTCAAACATTTTCATATTGCTCTCCAAAATTGGAGCTGCGTCCGTGCCCTGAAAAAGGGGGATTTGGATTATTTGCAATTGAACCGATCAGTGCGGGTGAATTGCTCGCCATGTGGGGCGGGCAAGTGGTTACCAGTGAACAATTGCAGTACCTGCCAATAGACCGACAGACGCACGGTATTCAGATTCATGAAGATCTCTATCTGGTACCGGTAACCCATGGAGAACCTGCCGATTATTTCAACCACTCGTGTAATCCCAATTGTGGTTTGGATTCGCCAATATCCTTAGTAGCCATGCGGGACATTGAAGTGGGAGAGGAAGCCTGTTTTGACTATGCCATGAGCGACTCCTCGGATTATGACGAATTCGAATGTCACTGCGGAGCGCCTAACTGCCGCAAGACCATTACCGGCCGGGATTGGATGCTTCCCGAATTGCAGGAAAGGTATTTTGGGTTTTTCTCACCGTATCTTCAACGACGAATTGAAAAAATACGCGAAGAAATCCGGCTCAAAGGAAACGGCAGCAAATCTGTCCATAAAACGAATAACCGAAAATGATATGAGGTCTCTTAATGGCTGTAATTTCGCTGTTGACTGACTTCGGTGACCGCGATGCTTTTGTGGGAATCATGAAAGGGGTGATCTGGAAGATCGCCCCTCAAGTTCAAGTGGCCGACCTTACGCACTGGATTGAACCGCAAAATGTTCTCCACGGTGCTTTAATTCTGGGTCAGGCTTACTCGTATTTTCCGCCAGGAAGTGTCCATCTGGCTGTAGTGGATCCGGGGGTAGGTACTCAACGGAAGGCGGTCGCAGTCCGCATTGGCGATTTTTATTTTGTTGCTCCGGACAATGGTTTGTTAACCGTTCCGTTAGAGCGGGCTGAAAAATCCGGAAATCCAATCCATGCGGTTGAATTGAATGAACCGCGTTTTTGGCTTCCAGAAGTCAGTCGCTCCTTTCACGGCAGGGATATCTTTGCCCCTTGCGCAGCGCATTTAGCAAATGGTGTGCCATTGGATGAGATGGGAAGCCGATTAGAGAGCAACACTCTTGTGCGTGTAGCCATTCCAAAACCAAGCCGAACGTCGACCGGTTGGCAAGCGCAGGTACTGATGGCGGATGTGTTTGGAAATTTGATCAGTAATCTTACGACCGATGATTTAGGTGAGCAAAAAATTGAAAGAGTGGTTATTGCCGGCACAACCATTGAGAGATTTACAAGGACATTTGGCGATGCGCCGGCTGGTTCCCTTATCACCATGTTCGACAGTTCGGGCTATTTGAGCGTTTGTGTAGTCAATGGGAACGCCCAAAGGCAATTAAACGTGCGCGTTGGAGAACCGCTGGAAGTCTTTACTTATTGAGTGGTTTTCATACTTGTTTCTGCCCATAGTAAAGTAAAATACGGGCAATGTGCTGGGCACCTTTTAAGTACAAATCCAGACGGATGTTTTCATTGGGAGCATGAGCCTGTGAACCGGGGTGACCGATTCCGGCTGTAACAATCGGGACATGCAGTGTTTCTGAAAAAAGATGGTTAGGACCCGAACCCCCGCTCATCGGAATCAATTGCATGGGTTGTCCGTAAACCTCGGCAGCCGAGTCGACCACTAACTTAACAAAAGGATGGTCCGCGTCGGTGCGGGCGGGTGCCTCACCACCAAGATAGGTGATTTGTACATCCTGAAAGCCATGGCTGTCCAGATGGTGGCGCAATTGTTCCAACACCTCTTCGGGGGTCTGATCCGGCACCAGACGAAAATCCACCTTGGCGGTGGCACGGGCAGGTAAAACGGTTTTTGAGCCCGGCCCCTGGTAGCCCGAAGTCAATCCGCATATGGTGCAGGTGGGCAACATGCTCTCGGCAACTCGTAAATCCACACCACCGCTCATACCTCTAAGAAATTCTTTGATTCCATATCGGCTGCGGTATTCATCGGCGGTTTCTGGCATTAATTCAAATAATTCAAGATCGCGTTTGGAGGGCGGACGGACTTTATCGTAGAAGCCGGGCAGGTGAATGGTTTCATCGGGGGATTTGAGGGTGTTCAGTGCCCATACCAGCCGCCAGGCGGCGTTAGGAAAAATGGAACCACCCAATCCAGAGTGAACATCCTGATTGGCAGTTTCTACGCTGAGTTCAACGTAGCATAAACCCCGCAGTCCCAGGTATTGAACCGGAACATCGCGGTGATCCACGCCGCCAAATTCCCAGATGCAGGCATCTGCGCTCAGCTCGCCAGCGTACCTTTCCATAAAAGATTTTAAATTAGGGCTACCAATTTCTTCTTCCCCCTCGATGACAAAGCGGACATTACAGGGTAATTCTCCCAACTCGGCCAGCAGGGCATCTATGGCAAAAAGGCGGCTGACGAGGTGGCCTTTATCATCGCTGACACCCCGTGCAAATAACTTTCCATCGCGCAGGGTAGGTTGAAAAGGAGGGGACTCCCATAACTCGAGCGGTTCTGGTGGCTGTACATCATAATGATTGTAAAACAAGATCGTGCGGGGTGATTTTCCCGCCCGAAAAGCGGTAACAACGGGTGCGCCATCGGTAGAAATGATACGGGTTTCAAATCCACGCTGTTTCAACATTTTCTCAACCATACGGGCGGTTTCTTCAATTCCCCAGTTTTGGGCTGAGACACTGGGTTGTTCACAGAGACGGCTCAATTCCGAAATGCTTTGGTCGAGATTTTCTTCCAAAAATCGGTCAATACGGCTTATTGGAGTCACAGATTCCTCCGAAAGGTAGAGTGAAGGTTAGAAAGGAAAGAGATTGAGGACGAAAGATCCGCCATAGGAGAAAAGGATCATCTTCAACACTTTGCCGATCCATGAAAACAGTAGAAACTGCCAGAGCGGCATTTTAAGGATGCCGGCAGTAATCCCCGCTACATCAAAAATCGGATTTGGGACGAAAGAAAGCACTAAAATGGTAATTGCACCGTATTTACGCATCCAGTTTTCGAATCTGTCACTCCATTGCGTTCTTTCAACAATTCCCTGGCCGCTGAAACCGGCCAAATAGCCCGAAATCTCGCCAATGGCTGCCCCCGTACCAGCAGCAACCGCTACCCAAAACGGGTTGAAAACTGCCCCCATGGCGGATGTGAATAAAACTCCAGGTAGCGGTAAAATCAGCGTGGCGTTTGCCAGCAGAGAAACCAGAAAGATTCCGGGATAACCCAGGGCTTCCAATTCGCGCACTTTTTCGCGGTTGAGGTAAAGGAAAAGGGTTAAACCCACCACAAAGATCAGGGCCAGAATGCGCGCGATTTTCAGGCGGGTTTCTTTATTCATCCGGGTGTTGTTCTTTATTTTCCAAGAGGGTTTCGATGCGGGAAATGACCATGTCCAATGCTACAGTATTAAAACCCCCTTCGGGAATAATTACATCAGCATAGCGTTTAGAAGGTTCAACAAATTCCATGTGCATGGGGCGGACGGTGTTGAGGTACTGGCGAATGACCGATTCGGTTGTGCGTCCCCGTTCACGAATATCCCGTTCCAGGCGACGGATGAAGCGTAAATCCGGGTCAGTATCCACAAAGATTTTCACATCGAATAATTCCCGCAATGCGGGTTCGGCAAAAATGAGGATGCCCTCAACCAAAATGACGCGCTGCGGTTCAATGTGAATGGTGCGGTCAGTGCGTGTGTGAGTGGTAAAATCATAGACCGGGAGTTCAATGGCTTCCCAATTCTTTAATTTGCGGATGTGTTCAATCATCAGGGGAGTTTCCAAAGAATTGGGATGATCAAAATTAACCAAATCGCGCTGAGCCCGCGGCAGGTCTTTTAGGTCGCGGTAATAGGCATCATGGGGGAGGTAGGCAATCCGGTGAGAACCAACTCGTTTGAGAATTTCGGTGGCAACTGTTGTCTTTCCGGAGCCAGAACCGCCGGCAATGGCAATGACAAGAGGAGTAATCATGGGTCTCATTCTTTCAGATTATAGTCGAAATCATTCAAAGGGGAGTTATTCTATAAGAACAAAACGAATTTGCCGATTATGGGTATCCAATATGCAAAATGAACGTTCTTCTTTTTTCAAGCCGCCAAGTGCCCCCGGGTTGATAAGGCGGGTATTGCCCTGAATTCTCTCCTCGCGGCGGTGGCTATGCCCAAAAAAGATCAGGTCAAATTGCCGGCAGTTAAGAAGATTTTGAAAAGTAGAGACAAGATGACCATGGGTTACGGCAATCCTTAAATTATCCAGATCTCCTTGAAAAACGGGACCAGCGAAAGAAGCAGGGTTGTTTCTCATCAGTGTATCCCGGATTTCACCACTGTTAAAATCGCCGTTACCATAAGCAAGAATGACTTGATAGGGAGAAAGAAGAAGGGCGGTTTCGACGGTGGTTACATCACCGCAATGGATAATCGTCTGAATCTTCTCTTCCTCAACAATCCGCAACGCTTTTTGCAGGTTTGCCAGATGATTATGGGTATCTGAAAGGATGGCAACTTTCATAACTCTCAAGCAATTTCCAGGTAGGCAATTTCAATGTCGGTGTTGAGGAAGGCGAGGCGCAGAGCTTCTTGCTTTGCGGGGGTCAGATTTTTGATCACAAGGCGGATATAAAAGCTACCATCCGGCTGGGTATCATTGATGGAGCGGAGAATATTCCCGCCAGCCTGGGATACCAGATGGGCTATCCGTGCCAGTACTCCTGGCCGATTAGCATTTTTGGTGCCGGTAATCGAGATGGTCGTCCAGTTGAGGTTTTGTTGAGTAATGCCGGCATTGATGAGAGCGTCGGCAAAATCCAATTCGCGTATGGCGCCCGAGCCAACTGAAGCATAAAGATCTTCCAAACTGGATGCTGCCAGATTCTCCAGCAGTATATCGAAACGAACCGGATCAAGCACCTGGACATCCTCTAAAGAGAGAATTCCTTGATTAATCAGCACCGGTTTGATCAATTGGCGGCCTTTCTCCGCACTCTTTTTTAAGGCTTCCGTGACCAGCACCGAACGGAGCAGGCGTGTGGTGGAGTTATTGGCGTAAGCCAGCCATTCTTCGCTGGGGGGCTGACGAGTGCCCTCGGTGATGACTTCAATAACATCTCCTGAGTGCACTCGATCAGAGAGACGGACCAAAGCGCCATTCACTTTTACGGCACTGATTTTATCAAGAAGGAATTCTTGTTGAATTGAGGCAACCGCATCCAGCACGGTGGAACCTTCGGGCAGAAAACGTGCACCACCGCTGGGGGTTAATATTTCTACCGGCCGGTAATGACTGATATCTTTCCCTTTTTGGATGGCATACACCACACCCCAATGATTTTCTCCCTCCATGTCTCGGGTGGCAATGGCGACTTCCACGGCTCCTAAATCTGGCAGCCAGGCGGTAATTTGCAAGGCTCGGTAACCATTTTGCGGACAGGCAATGTAATCATCAAACCGATTTTGGTCGAGGTAGGGACCTAGAAAGCGATTTACTCGCGGTAACAACTGATAACAGGCTGCTTCGTCTTCTTCCTCGATGACCATCCGAAAGCTGATGATGTCATTGACATCCCGGAAGGAATTCATCGAAGTTTTGCGAGCGCGAGCCATGCGGCGCAGTTTTTGCCAGGATTGCCAGTATCCATTGACAATAATTTCAATGGAACCCTGTAAGCCGGTTTGCTCCATGATGTCACCGAGCTGTTCCATCATTGGGTTGATGAAATTCAGGTCAAGACGTGGGTCGGCGTCAATCATGGATTTGACGTAAGCGTATGTTTCCGGCTCGGCGTATGGGAATGCAAGGTCTTCGATCCAGCGCCGCCAGCGATAGCAGTTCAGGATGCCTGCTAACTTACCGTAGGCACGAATGGCCTCGCTGGCTTTTTGCTGTCTTTTATGGGCGGGCATGTGATGAAGGGTGAGCAGGTTGTGGCTCTTATCTGCCAGTTTGACCAGAAAAACACCGGGATCACGAAATTGGGCAATCTTTCGTAATGTTTCTATCTCCCGAGAGCGTCCATCGCGTGGGGCGCTGATTTTGGTAACGCCATCAACGATGTAGGCGATTTCTTCTCCTAAGCGACCCGGAAAACGCTTTCGGATGCGTTCAAGGCTTTCACCCTGATCCTCCACGCTATCGTGTAACAAGGCGGCTATCGTCCAGGCTTCATTTGCTACCAGTTTATCCACAAAAGCGGCTACCCATGCACAGTGGGTTTCAAAATATGGCTCTCCGCTCAGGCGTAATTGACCAGCATGAAGTTCTTTTCCCCACTGGTAGGCTTCGGAAATCGCCGGTGTGCGTGGGATAAATGCGCCGGGGCTGAATTCCTCATCCAACCTGGGACGAATTTCATGGATGTGTTTGACATTAACCATAAGATTTCTTAACCGACTAAAACCGGTCTTCGTTAAACAGTTATTTTAAGCGCAATTCGAAAAAAATGACTAAAATTGGGTTGTTTCAGAAAGATGACTATAATTCTATTTCGAGAAGAGGATATTGGATGAGAAGAATTATCATTGCCCTGCTGTTATTTGTTCTGCCTCTGACTGCCTGTACTGGACAGAGACCAACCCCAGAACCGATCAAGGTGGAATTGCCGGTGGGGGTGGTGGATTCGCTCAGTCGGAATTTGAAGGTGGAAGCAACTCAGATCGAATTTAATAAAGTTACTGAGCTGGACTATTCTAATACCTGCCTTGGCCTTCCCTCGGTTGATGAAGATTGCGCCGACATGGTGATCAGGGGCTATCAGGGAATCATCTCGCTGGAAGGTGCTCAATATGAATTTCGCAGCGATCAAAGCGGCGAACGTATGCGGATTGTGCCGATTGCCTTAAAGGCTGCGCAATCGGATTTAGCCAAACGGTTGAACATCAATCCAGAATTTGTCCGCTGGGTTTCCATCGAAAAAGTGGATTGGCCGGACAGCTGCCTTGGTCTGGAACAGCCCGGAATAAATTGCAATATGGTCATCACTCCCGGTTTTCGCATCCTGCTTGAATCAGGCGGTATTATCTTTGTGTTTCGAACCGATCTCACTGGAAAACAAACCGTACTGGAAATGTTCAGTGATTAGAAAATTCACCCCGCCCATTATAAGAAATACCTCTGTTTAATAGGCGGGGTGATTTTATCGAGCGCCGTATTGATAAGGTGTTCTTTCTTCGTTGCGGTCCGTGGCGGGAGGCGGTTCGGGAGAAAGAGCAGAAATTTCAGCACGAAGTTCCGGGGTAATTTGAATTTCAGTGCATTTGAGAATTTGCCTCAATTGTTCGGGGCTACGAGCCCCGATGATAGGCGCCGTGACAGCCGGATGACTGGCTACCCAAGCAACTGCAAGAGGTGCCGGTTCATACCCGTAAGATCTTGCCAGTTCGTTAAATCGTTCGGCAAGCACATACAATGAGGGATCGCCGTAGCGGGTTTGATACATTTTATTTTCAACAAGCCTGCCGCTTTCAGGTTTTTTGCCCACTCCGTATTTTCCGCTCAACAATCCGCCGCCTAAAGGACTGTAAGGAATCACGGCGAGATGTTCGGCTTGAGCCATGGGCAAAATTTCGACTTCAGCCTGTCGTTTGGCTAGATTGTACATGGGTTGTATTACTTCAATGGATGCCCAACCGTTTAAGCGGGAAACACTGAGCGCCTTCATAATTTGCCAGGCGGCAAAATTACTGACGGCAGGATATAAAATTTTTCCCTGCTGTACCAGATCATCAAGGGCGCGTAAGGTTTGTTCTAGATCGGTAAAATCGTCAAAGTGGTGGATGAAGTAAATGTCAATCCAGTCGGTTTTTAGGCGTTTCAGGGATGCCTCTACGGAACGCAGGATATGCCGGCGGGAAGCGCCACGTGCGTTAACATCCTCTCCGGTCGGGAAATAAACTTTACTGGTGATGATCACCTCATCGCGATGCTTTTGCATCAACTCCCCAAGTATTTCTTCAGACTTACCACCAGCATACACATTCGCGCAATCGAAAAAGTTGATTCCAGCATCCCGGCAAATTTGATACAACTGAGCCGAAGTTTCCCGATCGGCGTCACCTCCAAAAGACATTGTGCCAAAACAAAGTGAAGATACTTTGACACCTGTTTTGCCTAAAAATTTGTACTCCATGGTTGTTTCCTCGAGAAAAGAGAGATTTTTAATTTTGTTCGTTGAAAATTTACCCAAGCAAGCATAATCATATCATCATCTGAGTCAACAAATGATGACGAATGGTGGTATTCAATAAATGAATTTTTTGTTATGATAATACCGATTCCGGAAAAACGTAATTGAGTATTCATAATCAACTTGTTAGGGTGTGGTCAGAAGCAAAGATACCCGTTTCTTTGACCATTGACCAGTGCCGGGTCTGTTTCTTTTTTTGAACCCATTATGGCAGAACTTTCCATACCGGTAACACGAACCAAAGTCATTCTCCCTCGCCGCCGTGCGGATATTCTCACCCGGCAACGGCTGATTTCCTATTTAGATGATCTGAGCGATAACCGATTGGTCATTGTTGCTGCTCCAGCGGGCTATGGAAAGACTTCACTGCTTGTGGATTTTGCACATCAAAATCCAATGCCGGTTTGCTGGTTATCTCTTGATACAATGGACGCCGACCCACAACGGTTCGTTGCAGGGTTTATTGCGTCACTTCAAGAGGTTTTTCCCAAGTTTGGTAAAAACAGTATTCCGGCGCTGAACGGGATGCCTCAGGAACGACTGAATCTTGAAGCATTAGTTTCATTAATCGTCAATGATATTTATGAAACCATTGATGAACACTTTATCCTGGTCATTGATGATTACCATTTCGTCGAGAATGTGCAGGAAATCAATTATTTTATTAATCGCTTTTTGCTCTTGGCTGATGAAAATTGCCATGTGTTCATCTCATCGAGGCGATTACTCCCCCTTGCCGACATGCCTTTGCTGGTTGCTCGCTCAATGGTGGGTGGTATTGGTTTCGAGGAGCTGGCATTTCTACCGGAAGAGATTCGAAATTTGTATTTACAAAATTTTGGTATTTCACTTTCTGAACAACAAGTGCAGGATCTTTCTCGACTTACCGAAGGTTGGATTACCGGTTTGATTCTTTCGACACAGGTAGAAAATGGTCAGTTGAAGACCCGCTTTCAGACAAAAAAAGTTTCCGGTGTAAGTATCTATGATTATCTTGCCCAACAGGTTTTAGAACAACAAAAAGAGGAATTAAAAAAATTTTTATATCGAACCTCGCTTTTTGAGGAGTTCGATACGCGGATTTGCGAGGAGGTTTTAGGCAAGGGATTAAATCTCCACGTGGATTGGCAAGTTTTGATGGATGAGGTGCAGCGGAATAATTTATTTGTCCTGCCGGTAATTGAGGAAGACCGTATCTGGCTGCGCTTCCACCACCTTTTCCGCGACTTCCTGCAAAATCGGTTACTTAAAGAGTATCCCGAAGAAGCCCAAAAGATTCTCGCTCGGCTTTCAGAGTATTATCAAGAGATTGGAGAGTGGGAGCGGGCATACCACATCTTCGAACGGATGGGAGAGAAAGAGGCTAAGGCGCGATTAATTGAGCGCGCCGGAGCAATGATGGTTTCAAAGGGGAGGATTCTTACGCTCCAATCCTGGCTGGAGGATATTCCTTCGCTCTACATTGAGCGTTCTCCTTTGCTGCTTTCGATTCAAGGGGTTGTGCGAGTGATGTTGGGAGATGTTCGCAGCGGCATTGAGTCGTTCAATCTTTCATTGGGTTTATGCAATGAGGCTGATACGACCTTATATGCCCATACTCTCATTCGGCGCTCCGGGGCATATCGAATCCAGGGTGACTATACTCATGCCTTAGCGGATGCCGAAAAGGCTCTTCAGGTGTTGGCTCACTTGCCGGAGGAAAAGCAATTATTTGCAACTGCGTTACATGCCAAAGGAACGGTTTTACATTATCTTGGAAAGATCAACGAGGCGTTGACATGGCTTCTTCAAGCGAGGGACATATTCTTCGATCTGGGTGATGAAGAATCGGCTGCCAAGGTTGCCATGGAGATTGCGATGGTTCAACGTTATCTTGGAAACCTGGAACAGGCCGAAAAAATTTACAAAGATACGCTATTGTTTTACCAAAGCAACGGCAACATCATTTGGCAGGCAAATTTACTGAACAATCTCGGTGTACTTCATTCGTTGTCGGGATTGTACGAGACTGCATTGGAAGAACTTGAAAAGGCCATTCAATACGCCCGATTGGGTGGATATAACCGTTTGGAGGCTTATGCGCTGACCAGTCTAGGGGATTTATTTAAGGATGTAGGTGCGTTACTGGAAGCAGAACAAGCTTATCAAAAAGCCACGCAATTAACCCAGCAGATCGAAGACCAGTTTCTCCGGTTTTACTTAATCCTTGCCAAAAGCGATTTAAAGTTAACCCGAGAGCAGATTCAAGAAGCAGAACAAGAGCTCATAAAGGCGTGGCAGGCAGCCGTTGATGCCGGTTCTCTTTACGAGGAGGCATTGTGCAAGTGGATTTCGGGCAAAATTGCCATTTTCAAAGAGGAATGGGATACGGCTCGCAGAAATCTGGAAGAAGCAGAAAGCTATTTCTCCCTTGAAAGGCACCATGTGGAAGCCATCCGCTGCAGGATGTTGTTATTAGCGGTTTTTGTCCGCTTGCGGAATGAACCAGAACTTAAGAAACGAATTGAGGACTTATTACCAGTAGTTCGTGATGTTAAATTTCATCACTTGATTGGTAGTAGTGGAGAACCCTTTGGCAGAATCGTCCAGGATGAGATAAACCTTCCTGAGGACATACGCATTTTATCCGCGCCTTTTTTGAAAGTGATCCGGCAGCATGGGCGGCACTTGCCAAACGCCAGAAAGCAACTGCGTCAAAGATCACAAGAAGTACCAATATCACCGCCGGAATTAAGCATCCTGACGTTGGGCAGAATACAGATTTCTCTTGGCGACCATATCATTACCGGAATGGAGTGGCGTTCTCAAACCGCCCGTGACTTAATGCTGTTATTGATGCTACACCCGGAAGGCCTGACCAAAGAACAGGTTGGCCTGATCTTTTGGCCGGACATCAGTCCGGAAGAGTTAAAGATTCGATTCAAAAACACCATTTACCGATTGCGCCATGCTGCCGGGAAAGATGTGGTTGTCTTTGAGGATGATGTTTACTACTTCAACCGTGCCATGGATTATGAGGCGGATTTTGAGACTTTTAATCGAGAAATTCAACTCGCCGGGCTTGCAAGAAAGCCGGAACAGGAAATTCAGCATTATCAGCGGGCTTTGGAATTGTATAAAGGCGATTTCTTACCAGAAATCCATGAGGAATGGGTTTTGGGTGAAAGAGAGCGGTTTTACCAAAAGTACATCAGTGCTTTGAAGCGATTGGCTGAGTTATACCTGGAAATTTCTCAACCGGTGGAAGCGCTGGTATATGCAAATAAATACCTTCAACATGATCCCGTCAATGAGAGTGTTCACCAATTAATCATGCGCTGTTATGCAAGTATGGGGAATGTTAATTTGGTGATCAAACAATACCAGACGTTAAATGCCTTGCTCGAAAGAGAGCTGGGCAGCCAGCCGAGTCCACAAACGACCTCGTTATTTGATTTGTTAACCCGCAGCCGCCGCAAGACCGAAACCGACAAATGAACGCTTGTTAATCAAACGTTAACAATTTGTTAACATTGAAATGCTGAAAACCGCCTCAAAACCGGTTTATGGAAGCCTCTTTGGAAGCCTACCCCTGATTAAACTGAACATATCCAAACACTAGAAAATAAGGAGAGGCTGAAATGAAAAAGATCAATTCCCGCGTCGTGTTGTTCGTCTTGACGGTTGCCCTGTTCGTTTTGGGTTCTGGTGCACCGGAAGCCGGTGGAGGAATCATCAACAGCATCATCAACTTCCCGGGTTGGTAATCGTAGCTCAATTTTTTTGCTTGAATGATACTCCTCACAGCCGTCATCGCCGGCCTGACTTTTGGGCTAATTCGAGCAAAAATCGGTAACCGCCCATACCGTCCGTTTCCCATTCGGTGGGGTTGGATGGTAGGAGTGGCTCTCATCCTGCAATGGCTGGCCTTTGGTTTCCCGCTCACCCGAGCCATTTACCCGGATGAGGCAGCAAGCATCAGTTTGGTACTTTCACAATTCATTTTGCTCGTGTTTGCATGGTTCAACCGGAAGATGCCCGGTTTCTGGCTGCTAACCACTGGATTGGTGCTGAACCTTTTAGTAATTACTCTAAATGGCGGCTTTATGCCCATCAGTCCGGAAACCGTCCAGTGGCTGCGCGGAGACTCCGCCACAGCCGGTTGGGAGGTGGGTGAGCGGTTGGGAACTGGGAAGGATATTGTGCTGCCGGTTGAACAAACCAAACTCGAATTACTTTCCGACCGTTTTCGAACGCCAGACAATCCGTATTATCGGGTTGCCTTTAGTGCGGGAGATGTGTTGATTGCGCTCGGTGCATTTTGGCTGTTGTGGTCGGTCGGCGGGCAAACCGAACGTAATCCAGGAAAGGAGACTTAACGATGACACCCACTCTTATGGATACGAGAAAACCCACTTATCGAGATGTATCGGAAGAGTATGGCCGCATTCTTACCGCGGCGGTAATCAGTGCCCAGTTTCGGCAATTGCTGCTCAGTAATCCGGCGAAGGCTCTGGCGGCGGGCTTTGGCGGTGAGGCATTTCATCTTAGCAATGAAGATCGCTCTCGTTTGGTGGCGATCCGCGCAACCTCTCTGGCTGATTTTGCTTCTCAATTGAGTGGTTACAATGCAAACCGCTCGGTTCAATCGGCAGTTTGTGGAGATTAGAGGTTCAGTTCACTCTCTTAACAATTTATGGGAATACCGGAAACTGTTTCCCTGCCCGTGCATCGAAGCTCGCGTGATTGCTCACAAGGAATGGACTCCATGATTACAGGGAATCTTTATTTTGGCGGGGATTTTTTTAACCGCCTTGGAAAAATGAAAACCCCTCTTGTCACCGAGGTATGGGGGGAGTTGGGCGATCTGGCAGCGCAGTGGCTGCAGGTTGAAGGATCGTCCAGTTTGCTTTTTGAAATTACTGTCAAGGCAGTGGAGTTACTGGATGTCAAACATTCACAGGTGCTTGTTCTCTGTGCGGACGGTACTTTCCACCGACAGGCTTTTTATCAGGCTCAAACCTTGTTGAGCCATTCCAACGGAGTTTTACGGAATTATCCACGTTTGAATTATTTTCTTCAAAAGGTTGTTCTCAACGATGGGCCTGTTCTGATTGGATACCGGGATTCTTATTTGGGAACAGAAGAGCGGCGGTTATTGAAGTTGCAAGTGAATGAAAATCTGGTTCTTTTTCCGATGAGGTTGGAAACTGAACCGGTTGGAATTTTCGCTTTGGGTTTTGACCGGTTTCATTCAATTGAGCAGCGCTTACCGCTGGCAATAATGTTTGCCGAGCAGGCTGCTCAGGCTATTCAGCGGGAGGGACTGGCGCTTACCGAGGAAGAATCGGCGGTTGAAATTGTTCTGGCGCTAGCTAAAGCCCAAGAATCCAGAGATTTATCCACGGGCTCACATTGTCGAAGAGTGACCCGCATGGCTGAACAAGTTGCTTTGCGTATGGGGTGTACTTTTCGCGAGATTCAGGATATTCGGCGAGCGGCTTTGCTACACGACCTTGGCAAAATAGGAATTCCGGATCAAATATTACATAAACCCGGCCCGCTCACTGAGCGCGAATGGGCAATCATGCGTCAGCACCCGGAGATTGGAGCACGAATCCTGCGGCTTGTCCATGGTTTAAGTGAGGTTGCCAGGTTGGTACTGGCTCATCATGAACGCTATGACGGATCGGGCTACCCTTATGGGCTTAGCGGGGATGCTATTCCACTTGGCGCTCGAATTTTAGCAGTGGTGGATGCATTCGGAGCGATGACCGCTGACCGTGTCTATCGGCCGGCATTGTCTTTTCGGGATGCGCTTGCAGAGTTGAAGCGCTGCGCAGGTACCGATTTTGATCCAAAAGTAGTGGATGTCTTTTTAGAAATGATGAAAGCAGACTCGGATGGGATGGAAGATGTAGGGTGAAGTCATCCCAATCTTTAGTCGGGTGCCCCGTGCGAAGTGTACAGCGCGACGGGGCACCCCATTTTATTCTCTTAAATTGTTCAATTACCCATTGGAGGCGGCGGTACGGCGGTTGATTAAACTGATGCGGACTTCTGGAAGATCAATATACAGTAAATACAGTGCTGATAGGAAAATGCTGAGGAGGGTTAAAGATACGTATGAAACATTCAGACGCACGGCGCCATCAACTAGAATTGAGGCGCGCGGCATGAGCAACATCAAGCGGCTGATGATATTAAACCCATGAGCAAAGGAAAGCAAATACCACGGCCAGGGTTGAACTGCCCCACGAAACACCAGCTGAATAGAAGCGACTAATGCAAAAATGGCCAACAAAAGGGGCAGCCACCATTCCTGGGTGGCAGGCGAATATGATTCCGGAGGAAGGAGTAAAATTGGAAAAAACTGAATGATAAATAAAAAAATAACCACATTGGATTGGGCAAGTTTTTTCCGCAACATAATTGAGCAGCTCCCTGGGATAAAATTGAAAAGGGGAAAGCACTTACAGGACAATATTACAATTTGTGAGCGCCATTGTCAAGCAATGCTCAGAAAATTAGAGGAAGTTAAACACTTGACAATTTGAGCATGTTTCTCTATTATATGCACTATGCAATTTCAAGCAATAGCGAAATTGCTGATTTCGATTAATTCCCACTTTTTTTATCATTAATACATGAGGAGTTGCCTTTCGGGAAGGAGGTGGTATTGTTCCATAATGAAAGAAGAAGGGAAAAGGACAGGTACAGACATATTCTGATGCCTGGCGGGGGATAAAAAGTGAATAATTTCTATCATTCATTTGCCAAACATATGGAGGAGAAAATGCGTTTCGTAAAGTTTTTTAGTTTGTTGATTGTTGCTGCTCTGATCCTCTCTGCATGTGCTCAGGGTGGCAGCACTGGCGGCCAGCAGCAAGAACTGAAAGTGGCTATCCTGGCGCCCTTATCCGGGCCGGTTCCGACGTTTGGGGTATCCACTCGTGATGGCGCCTTGATGGCGATTGACGAATGGAACGCCAAGGGCGGTGTGTTGGGTATGAAAATCGTTCCAATTGTTGAGGACAGCCAATGCACACCCGATCCTGCAGTCAATGCGGCAAATAAAGTCATTGATCAGGATGGCGTAAAGTTCATCATCGGTGAGGTCTGCTCGAAAGCATCCATCCCGGTTTCTGAAATCGCCAACTCCAAGGGTGTCATACAAATCAGCCCCACTTCCACCAACGAACAGGTCACCGTAGATGCAAATGGAAATGTGAAGCCCTACATCTTCCGTGCCTGCTTCATTGATCCATTCCAGGGGTATGTCGGCGCCAAATTTGCTTATGAACAATTAGGCGCAAAGACAGCTTTTGTGATGCTGGATCAGGCGAATGACTATGTCAAGGGTCTGGCGACTGAATTTGCCAAGAATTTCGAGATGATGGGCGGCAAAGTGGTTGGCACTGAATCCTACACCGCAACCGATACTGACTTCTCGGTCATTTTGGGCAAGATTGCCGAGGCCAAGCCGGATGTGGTTTACCTCCCGGATTATTACAATATCGTCAATCTGGTAGCCAAACAGGCTAAAGAGAAGGGTATCAATGTGCCTTTCATCGGTGGAGATGGTTGGGACTCGCCGGATCTGGACCTGGCTGCCGCAGCAGGTGGCTACTTCACCAACCACTATTCGCCGGATGATCCACGCCCCGAAGTGGTCAATTTCCTGAAGGCGTATGGTGAGAAATACAAGGATGAAAGCGGCAATCCGAAAGTTCCGGATGCGCTGGCTGCTCTGGCATATGATGCTGCCAATGTATTATTGCAGGCAATCAATGATGCCGGCACTACCGATACTGCCAAGGTGAAGGAGATCCTCGAAAAGATTAACTTCAAGGGTGTTTCGGGTAACATCACCTTTGACGCCAATCACAATCCGATTAAATCAGCCGCATTGCTGGCCGTTAAACCGGATGGGGTTAAGTTCGAGACCATTGTTAACCCCTAAACTTCCAATCTCCTAAACGGTCATGGAGGGCAGCCTCGAGTTGCCCTCCATCTTTGGTTTTGTAATCTTTCCATTGGATTCATTGCAGGAGACAGGTATTCCCGATTTGGAGGTGCTCGACCGATGCAACAGGTGAGCGGTTCATCTCAAGTGGTTATCCCCGTACCAAAAAAGAAGAAACAGCCACCCCTCGCATGGGTTGGTCAGGGTTTTTTCATTTTGCTAGGTATTGTTGTGGCAGTCATCTTAATCAGCAACCTGATTCGCCAGCCGACTTTGTTTGCCCAATTTTTCATCAGCGGGCTGCAATTGGGTTTTGTGTATGCAATGATCGCCTTGGGTTATACGATGGTCTATGGCATTGTTAAACTCATTAATTTTGCCCATGGCGATGTGTTCATGGTAGGAGCTTTTGTTTCCTATTTCGCTGTAGCCCGCTTTCGGTTGCATCAATGGCCGCTGGCGGTTTTTCCGGAAATATCACCCGGGCTCGGTGTTGTGATTGGATCGCTCACCGTAATTTTGCTTTCCATGGTGATTTGCTCCGCGCTGGCAATTACGATTGAACGAGTTGCCTACAAGCCCCTGCGGGATGCCCCCCGCATTGCCGCTTTAATTACTGCAATTGGTGTTTCATTCTTTCTGGAATATTTTGGGGCTTTGAATTTTGTGTTTTCGCCTCGTTTTATCCCTTATGAACGACCGTTTGAAGTGGTAGCCTGGTATATCAAGGACGGTATTCACCTGATTAAACCGGGGGAGGCACCTCCAGATGGGGCGATCACCTTCTCAAATATTCTGGTGATCATCATTGTAGCTTCAATACTCGTACAGATTTTTTTGCAATTTTTAGTAAAACGAACCAAAATTGGTATCGCCATGCGGGCTTCGTCGTATGATAAGCCAGCAGCGCGATTGATGGGTATTAATGTCGATTCGGTGATTTCCTTCACATTTGCGATTGGTGCTGCTTTTGCCGGCCTTGGCGGAGTGTTATACGCAATTGCGTACAGCTCTATTTGGACACAGCTGGGTATCCTGCCAGGCTTGAAAGCCTTCGTTGCAGCCGTTTTGGGGGGCATTGGCAGTATTCCCGGTGCTTTCGTCGGTGCTTTAATCATGGGACAGGCAGAAGCAATGACCATGGGATATATCTCAACCCCAATGCGTGATGCTGTTGCTTTTACAATATTGATTATCGTGCTTCTCATCCGTCCCACCGGCATTTTCGGTGAACCGGAAAAAGAGAAAGTATAAAGGAGAGCCCTGATGGAACTTGGATTTCTTTTGGGTTCAATTGTAAAAATAATTGGAATTCTGGCCTATTTGTACGGACTGCTAAAGGTACTGGCACACCCAAACCGCTGGGTTAAGATTATTGGTGTCGTGGTTGCTTTTGGTGTGATTCAACTGGCGTTGACAAATATTGGTGGTTTCCAGGTTCTGACCAATTTTGACAGCGGTTTGCTGTTCCAGGCCTGCGCAATGACGATGGTTGCGCTTGGATTGAACTTGATTTACGGTTTCAATGGGCAATTCAGCCTTGGTCAATGGGGTTTCTATGGCATCGGAGCCTATACGGCAGCGGACATCACCTACCGGTGGGTCAACGGTGATGCCAGAGGGTTGCTGGTTGTGGGTTTTGGTACAATCCTCGGAGGATTGGCGCTCATTTACATCGGACGCTGGTTGAAACGCTTTCGGGGTGTGCCGGTGCTTTCATCTTTCACCCTTTATCTCATCGGGGCTATTCTGGCAGGGATATTAGCGGTTTTCATTGGAAATGCACTTAACCCCATGCTTGAACCATTGCTTGGTACCAGTTTAAATCCGGGTATTCTCAACTCTCCGTTAGCCCTGCAAATTGTCTTTTTCCTTGCGGTGGTATTTGCGGGTATCTTCGCGGCAGAAGTGAGCTTTTTGTTTGGCTTGCCGGTTTTAACCCTGGGGTCGGATTACTTCGGCATTGCCACTTTGGGTTTTACCATTGTGGTAAATGTTCTGATGATCAACTCAGACACCATATTACCCTTCCCCGAAATGAAAGGTGGTCGAGGGATGGTGGGTATTCCGAAGTTGACAACCTGGTTTTGGGCATTTTTCTTCATGATGGCGGTCATTATCATCATGCGGAATTTAATTCAGTCCAGCACTGGCCGGGCTATCATCTCCGTGCGGGAGGATGAAGTAGCCGCAAAAGCGATGGGTATTGATGTGGCCGGTTCCAAATTACTGGCTTTCGTTGTGGGTAGTTTCTTTGCCGGGATTGGTGGAGCAGTGTATGCTCACTTTATCGGTTTTCTTAGCCCCGGAACGTTTGGCTTTTTACAAAGCTTCAATCCGTTGATTATTATCGTATTTGGCGGTCTGGGCAGCATGACGGGTACAATAGCGGCCTCTTTTGGGTGGATCTTTTTCCTGGAGGGATTGCTGCGGGTGCTTCTCAGTCAGATGGGCACCGAAGCGCCAACCTGGCGGTTTGTCCTGTATCCAATCACCCTGTTGTTGTTGATGCTGATTCGGCCACAGGGATTGCTGGGGAATATCGAATGGGGCTTTTTAAAGCAGAAAGAAGTGCTACCGCGAGAAATTCCGGCGGTTGATCAACCCGAAGTTGCAGCCAGTAAAGCCTGAGGAGACCTTGACAATGACCACCATTTCAACAATCCTCGAAATCAGTGACCTGACCAAGTTTTTTGGCGGCTTGGGTGCCGTGCGGAATTTTGAACTGACCCTCAAGAAAGGCGATTTGAATGGGTTAATTGGCCCGAATGGTGCGGGAAAAACCACCGTTTTCAATCTAATCACTGGCATTTATGAGCCAACCTCTGGTGATATTGTATTCAATAATACTTCTATTGTCGGGCTGCAGCCGTTTGAAATTACCCGTTTAGGAATTGCGCGAACCTTTCAAAATATCCGTTTGTTTTCTAATCTGACCGTACTGGATAACGTGCGGATTGCCTACCATCCGCATACGAAATACAGTATGGCGGATGGGATTCTCCACAACCGCAAGTTTGATGTCAACGAGAAAGAATTAACCGAAAAAGCACAGGAATTTCTGGCAATTTTTGGTTTGGAAAACCTTCAAAATGAAATAGCCAAAAACCTGCCCTACGGTCAGCAACGAAGGGTTGAAATTGCCCGTGCGCTGGCTTGTGAACCGCGTTTATTGCTGCTGGATGAGCCTGCGGCGGGAATGAACCCGCGTGAGATCCTGGAATTGATGGACTTAATTCACTTCATCCATGACCGATTTGATCTGACCATTTTACTGATTGAACATCAAATGCGGGTAGTGATGGGAATATGCAAATACATCACCGTGATGGACTTTGGCCAGGTGATTGCACGTGGTACACCAAAAGAGATTCAGGAAAACGAACGGGTGATTGAGGCGTATTTAGGGAAAGGAGCCGGTCATGCTGCTTGAAGTTGAAGATCTAAATGTGTATTACGGGGCGATTCACGCCTTGCAGGGCGTTTCCTTTCATGTGGAGGAGGGTGAAATTGTTACCCTGATCGGTGCCAATGGGGCAGGGAAATCTACAACCTTACGCACCATTTCCGGCTTGCTTCGGTCGCGTACCGGTCATATTAAATTTAAGGGAATGGACATCTCTATGATGCCGGCCGATCAAATTGTGAGGCTGGGCATCAGTCATGTGCCGGAAGGGCGCAAGATTTTTGCTCCGTTAACCGTGAAAGAAAATTTATTAATGGGAGCCTATACCCGCAAAGATCCTAATGAGATTGAGCGTTCGATGCAGCGGGTGTTTGCCAGTTTTCCGCGTTTGAAAGAGCGGTTGAATCAATTGGGAGGTACTCTTTCGGGTGGCGAGCAGCAAATGCTGGCAACCGGAAGAGGCTTGATGAGCCGTCCGACTTTGCTGATGATGGATGAACCTTCGATGGGTCTGAGCCCCATTCTTGTTGAAGAAATCTTTAACATTATCAAAGACATCAACTCACAGGGAACCAGCATTCTTCTGGTGGAGCAAAACGCCCAAATGGCACTTTCAATTTCACATCGGGCATATGTGTTGGAAACTGGACGAATAGTACTTACCGGCACCGCAAAGGAGATTGCCGAAAACCCTAGGGTGAAAGAAGCCTATTTAGGCGTGTAAGTCACCGGGCTGACCTATAAGCCGCATTCTGTCCACCCGCAGGGTATCCCGTACGGGACGGCTGCGGGTGGGGTGATCATCTCTCTGGACCGGCTGTTACCAGACGGTTCTATGCAGCCTACCCGGAACTCAAACGGGACGAGCAGCCCCTCGTTCCTGCTTGGCTTTGCTCCCGGCGGGGGTTGCCTGGCAGCCGCATTACTGCGGACTCCGGTGGTCTCTTACACCACCTTTTCACCCTTGCTGCCTGTGTCAGGCAGCGGTTTGTTTCTGTGGCCCGATCCAGCAGGTTACCCCGCTCCGGGTGTTACCCGGCGCCGTGCTCTGTGGAGTGCGGACTTTCCTCAGCAGCCCAGGATGACTGCCGCGATCACCCGGCCAGCCCGGTTAATTAGAATATACCCGAAGATTTACCAAACGTAAAGTATAATCTATTCAAGTCATTTTTTTTCGGAGGGAACAATGCGTACACCTTTGATTGCAGGAAATTGGAAGATGAACAAAACGGTAGAGCAGGCGCGGGCTTTGGTAGCCGAAATGCTGCCTGGTTTGCAGGCTGTTTCATCCGTAGAGCGGGTGCTTTGTCCGCCATTTACTGCCCTGATGCCGGTTGCGGCGATGCTTGCCGGTACAGAGATTGGACTTGGCGCTCAAAACATGCACTGGGAAGCACAGGGGGCCTTCACTGGTGAGATTTCACCGGGAATGGTTAAGGAATTTTGCCAGTATGTTATTTTGGGGCATTCTGAAAGGCGAACTTACTTTGGCGAAACCGATCAAACGGTTAACAAAAAAGTTCATGCTGCATTGGCGCACCAGTTAACTCCAATTGTATGTGTGGGAGAAACCCTCGAAGAAAATGAAGCCGGTCGAACTGCTGAAGTAGTTGGCCGCCAGGTTTGCGACGGATTGAAAGATGTACCCCTTGACCATGCTTCGAAACTGGTCATTGCTTACGAACCAGTATGGGCAATTGGTACGGGCAGGGCCGCCAGCGGTGAGGTAGCCAATCGTGTTCTGGCCGAAATCATCCGTCCGGCACTGGCTGGACTGTTCGATACGCCCACGGCACAGCAAATTCGGATTTTGTATGGCGGGTCTGTGACAGCTGCCAATGCGCAGGAATTTTTCGGTCAACCGGAGATTGATGGCGCACTGGTGGGCGGTGCCAGCCTCAAACCGGCAGAATTTGTCAATATTGTGGTTGCCGCTGCCAGGTGAATTGGGTTCAATCCTATAGTGGGCTGATATATTTTATTCTAAGCCTGCTGGTATATCTCGTGGTGCAGCGCAGGCTGCACCGCGAGATTCAAGGGGTTTTTCTTTTGTTAACGCGCAGTCCGGCATTGGCTTTAGGGCTGTTTGCGTTGTTGTTCTTTCCCGGGGTTTTGATTCATGAAACCAGCCACTGGATTGCCGCCAAATTGATGGGGGTGCGCACCGGTAAGTTTTCGCTCATCCCTCAATTGCAGCCGGATGGTACTTTGCGATTGGGATATGTCGAAGCAGCGCCGGTGGATGTCTTCCGTGAAACCATCATTGGAGCAGCCCCTTTTTTCAGTGGGGTGCTGGCTGTCGGCTGGATTGCAGCTTTCCCTTTGAAGGTTTTTTCTGCAGGTCAAATCCAATCTTTGGCGAGTTTATGGGCATCTTTGACTGAAGTGATTAATCTGCCGGATTTTTGGTTATGGTTTTATCTTGCGTTTACGATTAGTTCCACAATGCTTCCCTCAGAATCGGATCGTCGGGCATGGCTGCCTGCCTTGGCGATTATCGGTTTGATTGTGTTGATCGTTATCTTTGTCGGTGTAGGAGAGTGGCTGCTGGTTCTGGTCAAGCCCATTAATCGAATTTTGAGCGCCATTGCACTGGTCTTCGTTTTTTCGTTGTTGCTTCATTTATTTTTGATTATCCCTTTCTGGCTCTTGCGCAAGTTCTTGAGTCGGATTACCGGTTTGGAATTAATTTGACAAATATCATCCAATAAACGGACTAAGGTTAGATGAAAAATAGTTTTGGTTTGGTTAGAATGTTGGATGATGAATTATCAGGAGAATGTTGGCTTGTTGACCGATCCGTTTGGTAGACAGATTACCTATCTGCGAATTTCAGTTACCGACCGATGTAATTTTCGGTGTGTTTATTGCATGCCGCCACAAGGAGTACCGCATGTTCCACATAATCGGATTATGCGGTACGAGGAAATTGTGGCATTTGTTCAAGTGGCAGCTCGCCAGGGTATCCAAAAGGTTCGCATAACGGGGGGTGAACCTTTGGTGAGGGCTGATTTACCTCGTCTGGTGGAGATGATTTCAGCCATCGAGGGAATTGAAGAGATTAGTCTGACGACCAATGGCATTTTGCTGGAAAAGTATGCCAGTGCCCTTGCTTCCGCAGGTCTGAGACGGGTAAATGTCAGTTTAGATACACTGAGCGCCGAAAAATTTGCTCGAATCACTCGGGGTGGCGAACTGGAAAAAGTCCTAAGGGGGATAGCTGCGGCAGAGGCGTGCGGATTGACACCGATCAAAATCAATACGGTCATCATGCGCGGGATCAATGATGACGAGTTGATTGATCTGGCGAAATTAACGCTGGATCACCCGTGGATTTTGCGCTTTATTGAGTTAATGCCAATTGAAAATCAGCAGACATGGGGCGATGGCTTTCCGCCACCGGGTGAGATCTTTATGCCAGTCCGTGAGGTGATGGATATATTGCAGCCTTTGGGTTTGAAAGAGGTGGATTTAGCCGGTGATTCAGGGCCGGCGATACCCTATCGGTTGGAGGGAGGGATAGGAACGGTTGGCTTTATTTCGCCATTGACCGAGCAACATTTTTGCCAGCGCTGTAATCGTCTCCGCCTGACGGCAGATGGTCACTTGCGCCCCTGCTTGATGAGCGATGTGGAAATTCCGATTTTGCCAGCCCTGCGGGGGGGTGAACCGATATTGCCATTATTGCAGGAAGCAGTCAATAGGAAACCTGCTTCTCACCAGTTGGCTCGCCACGTTTCACCTAACGGCCGTTGCATGATTCAAATTGGGGGATAAGGATTAACCTGTGCCGAACTGACGATCTCCCGCATCTCCCAGGCCGGGAACAATATAGCCAATTTCGTTCAGATGATCATCTACGGCGGCCAGGTGGATGGGAACATCCGGGTGGTGTTGTTGCATGTTTTGAATACCCTCTGGCGCCCCGATTAACCCTACAAATTTGATGCGTCGAACCCCCCATTGTTTGAGGATATCTACTGTGGCAACCGCTGAACCGCCAGTGGCGAGCATTGGGTCGAGAATTAGACAAACGGCTACGCGTGGTTCGGTGGGTAATTTGTTGTAATATTGAACCGGTTTGAGAGTCTTTTCGTCGCGATAGATGCCAATGTGCCAGACTTCGGCGGAGGGCATCATTTCCCAGATTCCTTCGACCATTCCCAGCCCGGCGCGGAGGATGGGTACCAGGCCGATTTTTTCTAACAGCTCAGCTCCTGGTGCGGTTCCTAATGGAGTTTGCACCTGAATAGGCTGGATTTGTAAATCAGCCGTCGCTTCGTAAGCAAGCAGGATTGTAATTTCCCGGACCAGTTCACGGAACTTTTTTGGTTCGGTTTGGGTTGAGCGAAGTTTGGCCAGCTTGTGGGCAACCAGAGGGTGTTGGGAGATGAAGACCTGGGACATATCTGCTCCTTGGAGAAGATTTTTCCCATTATAAACCCTTTCGACTAATCGAAAGAGGGTATAATCGTTGCCATGAGCGATTCATCAAACCGATTGGTGCAACCCGAAGCCCGTCCAGATGACCGGCTGGATCAGGCTTTACGTCCCCGTCATTTGAACGAAGTGATCGGTCAGGATCAGGTCAAAGAAAACCTGTCCATCTTAATCAGCGCTGCTCGAAAAAGGAACGAACCGCTCGATCATGTGCTTTTTTACGGGCCTCCGGGACTGGGAAAAACTACCTTTGCCCATGTTCTGGCTAATGAGATGGGGGTCAATATCAAAATTACAGCGGGACCGGCTGTTGAACGCGCCGGTGATTTAGCGGCGATCCTTACCAACCTTCACGCCGGGGATATTTTGTTTATTGACGAAATTCACCGACTGGGGAAAACGGTTGAAGAAGTGCTTTACCCGGCAATGGAGGATTTTGCACTGGATATTGTCATTGGTAAGGGCCCTTCGGCGCGTTCTATCCGCCTGAAATTACCCCGTTTTTCAGTAATCGGTGCAACAACACGGCTGGCTCTGGTGAGTGCACCGTTGCGTGCCCGTTTTGGTGCTGTGTACCGGTTGGATTATTACAACCTGCAACCCATGTGCATCATCGTTGAACGAGCAGCCCGCATCTTAAATGTGCCTACCGATGCCGGAGGTATTGAGGAAATTGCCAGACGTGCGCGAGGAACACCGCGGGTGGCCTTGCGTTTGTTAAGACGTGTGCGAGATTTTGCGCAGGTTCGCGCTGATGGAGCAATCAGCCGTGAAGTAGCCCGCGAAGCCTTGAATTTATTAAACGTGGATCCATTGGGGTTGGATGATGTGGATCGCCGTGTGCTAAGCACCGTGATAGAAAAGTACGGAGGCGGACCGGTTGGCTTGAACACCATAGCGGCTTCAATTGGAGAAGAACCTGATACCATCATGGATGTGGTTGAACCCTATCTCCTCCAACTGGGTTTTTTGGATCGCACTCCTCAAGGAAGGGTTGCAACTCGTCTGGCTTACGAGCATTTAGGGATTGTCTTTCCGGGCGACCAGCGTCAACCTACCCTATTCGATACTTCACCCTCAGATTGATTTGACCGGAAACTGCCATCGTCTCATGCGCACCAGTGATTTTAATTATTACCTCCCGCCGGAACGAATTGCCCAACACCCAATCGAACCGCGTCACAATGCTCGTTTGCTGGTATTTGATCGCAAAACAGGTGAGATGGCTCACCGAATCTTTTACAATCTGCCCGAGTATTTGAAGGCCGGGGATGTGCTGGTCATCAATCAGACGCGGGTAATACCGGCGAGAATCTTCGGGTTTAAGCCGAGTGGGGGAAAGGTTGAAATACTCCTTTTGAGGCGGGAAGACAATCTGGTTTGGGAAGCCCTGGTGGGGGGAAAGAAAATTCGCGAAGGCACCATTCTTCAACTGGTTGAAGGTCCACGCGCCGTTGTTGAGCAGGTTTTAGATGGGGCTCGCCGTCTGATTCGTTTTGAGGTAGAAATTGAACCCTATCTTGAAAAGCAAGGACAGATGCCGCTCCCGCCATATATCCATGAAAAACTGGAAGATCCGGAACGCTATCAAACTGTTTTTGCCCGGCAGCCCGGTTCGGCAGCAGCACCCACGGCAGGATTGCACTTTACCCCCGAATTGATTCGGATTTTGGAACAAAAAGGCATTCTTTTCGCGCGGGTTACCCTGCACGTGGGACTGGATACTTTTGCGCCGGTTAATGAAGAAGATCCCCGTCAACATGTTATTCACAGCGAGTGGTGCGAGTTGGACGAGGCAACAGCTGACCTGCTTAATTCGGCTCGGGAGAAAGGCGGGCGAATCATTGCAGTGGGAACCACCTCCGTGCGAACGCTTGAAAGTGCGGCGATGAACGCCCCAAGCGGGCAGGTGGTTGCACCATTCAGCGGTAGTACCCGTTTATACATATTACCCGGTTATACTTTCAAAGCCGTGGATGCGATGATTACCAATTTTCATTTACCACGCTCTACTTTGCTCATGCTCGTTTCCGCTTTTGCGGGTAGAGAACAAATTCTAAAAGCATATGAGGAAGCCATCCGCCTCGAGTATCGGTTTTACTCGTTCGGAGATGCGATGTTGATTTTATAAACCAAAAGGAGAGATCATGACTAAAAAAAATTTGCAATGGTCACAAGCACCCGCAATGGTAATAGACCCCCAAAAACGCTACACAGCCACCTTTGTGACAGAAAAAGGGGATATTGTCGTGCGTCTGCATGCTGATAAAGTTCCCAAAACGGTAAATAACTTTGTCTTCCTTGCCCGGCAGGGGTTTTACGACGACACCATTTTTCATCGTGTGATTGATGATTTTATGGCTCAAGGTGGAGATCCAACTGGCACGGGCAGGGGTGGGCCGGGCTATCGCTTTGAGGACGAATTCCATCCCGACCTGAAGCATGATAAACCCGGCATTCTATCCATGGCGAACGCCGGTCCAAATACCAACGGTTCTCAGTTTTTCATTACCCACGTGCCAACCCCCTGGCTGGATAATCGTCATGCCGTATTTGGTGAGGTCATCGCGGGAATGGACGTGCTTCTGGCCATTCCCGCCCGTGATCCGATGAAAGTCAACAGCCCCGCCGTCCGTTTGAAAACCGTAACGATCAACGAAGAGGATTGAGCCTTATTTGGCTGAGCAACGAGATATGTGGGAGCAGTTGAATCGGGAAATTATTGGCTGCCGGCGCTGTCCGCGGCTGGTTGAATGGCGGGAGCGGGTTGCGCGGGAGCGCCGGCGCGCTTATGTGGAGTGGGATTATTGGGCTAAACCGGTGCCGGGATTTGGGGATCCAGAAGCGCGGGTGTTGATAGTTGGCCTGGCGCCCGGCGCACACGGTTCAAACCGTACAGGACGGATGTTTACGGGAGATTCTTCGGGCGATTTTCTTTACAAGGCTTTATATGACGCCGGTTTTGCCAGCCAACCCACCGCAACCCGGGTGGGAGATGGATTGGAACTGCAGGATGTTTTCATCACGGCTGTGTGTCGCTGTGCTCCACCAGGAAATCGTCCTCTTACAGAGGAAATTCTCAATTGCCAGCCTTACCTGTTGGAAGAAATGCGTTTACTAACCCGTTTGGAAGGAATCGTTGCGTTGGGCCGGATTGCATTCGAACAGGTTCAAAAAATTCTGCGGCCGAAAAATCCAATGCTCCCGTTTCGACATGGTGCCTTTTACAAACCAGCCGATGCGTTACCGTGGATACTCGCTTCTTATCATCCCAGCCGTCAGAATACGCAAACCGGAAGATTGACCTCGGAAATGTTTGCAGGCATCTGGCAGCAAGTGAGGAATGAACTGGGTTAAGCGGGCTTTTGGGTGATAAACCACACCCTTCCCGAATCGGGTTGTGCTGGACTCTGGTCGGTCAGATTGCCGAGGCGATCCAGAACCTGAAAGCCAACTTTTTCCAACAGCGCTTGAATCGTGTCCATGGGATATGCTTTTTGGGTGTGTACCTCTTCCGAGCGATTCCACTGGTGAGTTTGGGGGTCACGCATGAACAGGATAATCCGCAGAGATGCTTCGCTTTTCTCGTAATTGCAGGAAGGAATATGAATTTCGAATAGGTCTTCATGATCTTGAGAAATGTAGACGGGTTGTTGCTGCCAGCGCACAAAAAGCCCATAAAGGGTGTTCATGTCAAACAGAAACCCTCCTTGAACTTTCAAAGCGCGGAATACACGGCTGAAAACCCTTTCCAGGTCACTCAATTCCAGCAGGTAATTCATGCTATCAAACCAGCAAGTAACCAGCTCAAACTCATTGTCGAAATCCAAATTACGCATATCATCCTGAATCAGATGAAAAGGCTGGCCGGTTTGCTTTAACCGCATTTCAGCCAGCCGAAGCATCTCTGCAGACTGATCCAGACCGGTTACCTGCCAGTTATTCAACAACATCCCTTCCAGGAAGGTGCCTTCACCGCAAGCAAGGTCAAGCAGCCGTCCAGATAGGGGTAAGGAATATTTTTCCAGCAACGAAGGGAGCAAAGTTAGCACCCATTTTGAAAATTCGGGGTATGAACCACGGCTGTACGCTTCGGCAAACTGTTGGTAAATTTGACTCATTTTGTCCTTCCTTGAAAATCGAGTTGTAAAACCTTTGTACAATTATATCTTGTACCGGATGTGGGGTTGGTTTAGAATGAATTTATGAATAAACGTAGAATTTATCTTTATGTTCCAATAATTCTTATCCTTTTAGTTTTCGGTGGTTTTTCAATTTGGGCATACACCCCATTAGGTCCAATGCCGGAAACAAACGCGGCATTAATTAGCGATGGTCAGGTTCGGGTAGAGCCTCAAGGTGATTGGTGGGTGTTTTCACCAGATTCGGGGGAGGTTTCTACCGGATTCATCTTATACCCGGGTGGACGTGTTGATTGGCGTTCTTATGCCCCTTTGGCGAAAGCGATTGCTCAAAATGGTCTGTTCGTTGCATTGGTGCCGATGCCTTTTAATTTAGCGGTATTCTCCCCACAAAAAGGTTTGGATGTCATTCGATCCAATCCTCAGATTCGCTTCTGGGCAATTGGGGGTCATTCGCTGGGCGGAGCAATGGCGGCCAATTTTGTTTATCAAAATCCCGGCCTGGTGCAGGGTTTGGTTTTGTGGGCTTCTTACCCGGCGGACAATAATCCTCTAAGCAATGTGCCGGTCAAGGCAATTTCGATATACGGTAGTGAGGATGGGCTGGCCACGGTTGATGTGGTGAAAGCCTCACAAAGTCTCTTGCCGGCAGATACGCGTTGGGTGGAAATTGCTGGCGGGAATCACGCTCAATTTGGCTGGTATGGAAACCAGCCGGGAGATGGTGAGGCATTGATCAACCGTGAGGATCAACAGTTGATTGTTGTTGCTGAAACGGTTCGTTTCCTGAAACAAATATCTTTCAACGGGGTGGAACAATGAAGCCATTGCGATTAATGGCATTTTTTTTAGCGGTCATTATGCTTGTGATCGTCATTGGCCCTTTGGTCATTCCCATACCCCCTTTACCAGAGCCTGTTCCTGTATCGGCACTTGTGGATCAAGACAGCCAGTTTATTGAAGTCAACGGGATTAACGTTCATTACAAACAATATGGCAGCGGTGCACCGGTGATGATTTTATTGCATGGATTTGGCGCGAGTACGTTTTCCTGGCGCGAGGTCATGAAACCGCTTGCGGAGCATGGGACGGTGATTGCATTTGATCGTCCGGCCTTTGGGCTGACAGAGCGCCCAATGCCCGGAGAATGGGAAGGGGAATCACCGTATTCCCTTAATTCACAAATCCAATTGCTGATTGGGTTGATGGATCATATGGGGATTCAGCAAGCAGTATTGATCGGTAATTCAGCCGGAGGCACTGTGGCTGCGGCTGCTGCGCTGGCTCATCCTGACCGGGTGAGCGGACTGGTGCTGGTGGATGCGGCGATTTATGCGGGCGGGGGAGCCCCAGCATGGATTCGTCCGCTTTTACGCACACCTCAATTTGACCGCTTAGGGCCATGGTTTGCACGATCACTTGCCGGCGAGCAGGGTGATGCCTTTCTGCGGGCTGCCTGGCATGATCCTTCCAAAATTACCGAGGAAATCATTCAGGGTTATCGCAAACCTTTGCAACTGGCTAATTGGGATCGCGCCTTGTGGGAATTGACCAAAGCTAGCGGAGAATCTCGGTTAGCAGAACGTTTGAAAGAATTTTCCATGCCGGTGCTGGTTGTAACCGGTGATGATGACCGGATTGTACCGACTGCGGAAAGTCTTCGGTTGGCAAACGAAATTCCTGGTGCAAGACTGGTGGTTTTTCCAAATTGTGGTCATGTTCCGCAGGAAGAGTGTCCTCAGCCTTTTTTGGAGGCGGTAGTTAATTTTCTTTCAGATATCAATAAATAAATGGGAAGATCATATGACCAGGCAACTAAAAATCAACATTCCTGCACCCGATTTTGAAGGGGTTGATACCCATGGGAATACCGTGAAATTGTCTGATTTTCGAGGTCAAAATATCATTGTTTTGGTTTTCAATCGCGGATTTATGTGACCATACTGCGTGAAGCATATGGCGCAGTTGCGTCAGGACTACGAGGAGTTTCGCCGCCGAGGTGCTGAAATAATTGCTTTGGGGCCTGATGGGCCACGTGCGTATAAGCGATTTTGGGAAGAGGAAAACATGCCTTTTATCGGGATACCCGATATCAAATCGAAAATTGCGGATAGATATTACCAGGAAGTAAATTTATTCAAAATGGGCAGGATGCCGGCTGTGTTTGTGATTGATAAGGATGGAATCATTCGATATAAGCATTACGCTTCATCCATGTCGGATATTCCAGAAAATGAAGAAGTCTTAAAGGTTATTGATCAAATCAACGAGGAACAGTATGACTAAAACAGCATTAATATGGGGAGTAAGCGGTGGAATTGGCTCTGCGCTGGCAAAATTGTTGCAGAGTGAGGGCTGGGAGGTGGCCGGCACCACGAGAAACGAAGTGAAGGCGCGCCAGATCGTGCCGTTGGCCTTTGAAGTGGACGTTTCTAATCCAACTACTGTACGGGAAGGCGTGGCGGCCATGGCCCAGGAGATAAGCGGCGTAGATTGGTGGGTCTACGCAATTGGTGATATACTATCGAAACCGATTAGCGAGATGAATGAAAACGAATGGCAGCAAATTTTAAATGCTAATTTGACTGGTGTTTTTTATGCCATCCATGAAAGTATGCCACTCCTGAGCGAAGGCGCGCCAATTTACATTTTGGGTGCGGTCAGCGAACGAATGCGCCTTCCTGGTCTGGCGGTATATGCAGCCGCCAAAGCCGGATTGGAATCTTTTGCCGAGGTGTTGCGTAAGGAAACCAAAAGAACTGTTGTGGTTGTGCGACCGGGAGCAGTTAGCACTGAATTATGGAAAAAAGTACCCTTCCGGTTACCCGTAACTGCACTCAGAGCAGAAGACCTGGCTCGAAAAATGTATTCGGCTTATCAAAATAATTATAAAGAACTGTTTTTGGATTGACATGGTTTGGGATTATCAGCATCTTATTTCCAGGCGGCTGCTGCTGTGGAGTTTCATCAGCGTTCTTGCAGGGTTACTGGTTTTTGGGAGGGGGGATTTCTGGCGCGGGTTTGCCATTCAGGCATTGGTTTGGGCTGCTGTGGACGCATTGATTGCAATGTGGGGTTTGCGCTCTTCTTTGCCCAAATTGTATCAACCAGTGGACTTGAAGGTGGCTGAAAAAGAAACGAAAAAATTACGAAAGATATTATGGATTAATACTGGTTTGGACGTCCTTTATATTGCTGGCGGGGGATTGCTTTATTCCCAAAACGCAATGGCTGAGCCATTTTTGGCCGGTACGGGGGCGGGCATAATTGTACAGAGGGGGTTTCTTGCTCCTTTTCGATCTGTGGCATGCTCTTCATACCCCTTTGGAGAGCCTTCTCCCTGATCTGGGGATATTCAAAGAACCCCAGCATGACACCACTGATTTGAGGGGTTGGCATAGCGGTGCAGTGCTGGTAGTGCATGGCTTCCCCGGTAGCCCGGCTGAAATGAGAGCACTGGGCGAGGCATTAAACAAAACCGGCTGGAATGTGCGTCTCTTGCGTCTGCCCGGTCACGGCCCGGCATTTTCTCAACTGTTCCAGACACGGGTAACGGAGTGGCTGACTGAGGTGGAAAAGAATCTGGTGGAATTGCGCAAAAATTATGCACCAGTCTTGTACTGATGGGATACTCGCTGGGAGGGGGCATTTCTCTGGCGGTAGCCAGCCGCACCAAACCGGATGGTTTAATCTTGCTTTCTCCCTTTTGGAAGGCAGAACCCTGGTGGGTCAAATGGCTGGCGCTGCCGGTTAGAACAATACTACCGGTTTCCATCTACCCGTTTCGGACGCGTTGGCTGCGACCTGAGCAATTTCGGGCTGCTTCAACCGAACTTCTGCCGGGCTTCAATCTGGATGATCCACAGGTGCGGCGGTCTTTGATGGACATCCGTTTACCGATGGTGTTTTTAGAACAATTCCGACGGCTGAGCCAGCTGATCATCAAAGGCTTAAGCAATATCCGTGTTCCAACTTTGGTAGTGCAAGGGAAATTCGATCCTGTCGTATTACCTCAAGGCACCAAAGCCTTAATTCGACAGATTCGTGCACCCCTCGAATATATCGAAACAGAGGGAGATCACAATATTAATCAGCGATCAAACCCCGGCTACGCCGCAACGGAAGCCGCAGTGATAGGCTTTGCAGAACAATTTCGAATGAAAAATTAAAACATCAGCGGGCAGGACATTCCTGCCCGCTGAAATAAATCATCCCGCGTGGCTTAACGACGCAAAGCTTCCCAGCCAGCGTAGCGAGCCGTATCGCCAAGCTCGGCTTCAATGCGCAGTAACTGGTTGTACTTGGCAACCCGATCAGAGCGGGCGGGCGCACCGGTTTTGATTTGACCGGTATTGAGGGCAACTGCCAGGTCGGCGATAGTGGCATCCTCGGTTTCACCCGAGCGGTGAGAAACAACACTCCGCCAGCCAGCGCGGTGAACCATCTCGACCGCTTGAATGGTCTCGGTTAATGAACCTATCTGGTTCAGTTTTACCAACAGAGCATTGCAGGCTTTCGCTTCAATGGCTCGTTTAACACGCAAGGGGTTAGTCACCAATAAATCATCACCGACGATTTGGATGCGGGTTCCCCAATTCTGCCATCATCATTTGCCAGCCTTCCCAGTCATCTTCGGCTAACCCATCCTCAATAGACACAATTGGATATTGGTCAACCCAGTTCTTCCAGAAGGCGACCATTTCCTCACTGGTGAGCATTTTCCCTTCTTTACGAAGGTTGTATTTGCGGGTTTCGGCGTCGAACAATTCGGATGCAGCCGGGTCAAGGGCAATTGCCACCTGTTCACCCGCCTTATAACCAGCTTTTTCGATGGCTTCCAGGATGACCTCGACGGCTTCCACATTCGCTTTGAGCGATGGCGCATAACCACCTTCATCGCCGACCAGCGTAGCGTAGCCGCGGGATTTAAGGACACTCTTGAGGGCGTGATAGATTTCAGAGCCCCAGCGTAAACCCTCAGCGAAAGAGGAAGCGCCCAATGGCATGACCATGAATTCCTGAGCATCGGTGGATTGCCAAGCCGTATGAGCGCCACCATTGAGGATGTTCATCATCGGAACAGGCAGGACATGGGCATACACTCCGCCGATATAACGATAAAGCGGTAACCCCAGTGAATTGGCTGCTGCTTTGGCCACCGCCAGACTGACACCCAAAATGGCGTTGGCACCCAGCTTGGATTTGTTGGGTGTTCCGTCCAGTGCGATCATTTCCATGTCAATGGCTTTTTGTTCTAAAGCATCCCAGCCAATCAGGGCATCGGCAATTTCATTATTGACATTTTCGACGGCTTTGAGAACACCTTTGCCGTTGTAGCGGGATTTATCTCCATCACGCAATTCAAGCGCCTCGTGAGTGCCAGTAGAAGCGCCAGAGGGAACTGCAGCGCGTCCCCAACTGCCATCAGCAAGGACAACTTCGACCTCAATGGTCGGGTTGCCGCGCGAATCGAGGATTTCCTGGGCAAGAATTGATTCGATTGTTGTATCCATAGTAGTATTTACCTCTCTTGAGAAATGAAATCTTTGGCTACGGTCAGTTGACCGATTATCAGGCTACCCCAAACGCTCTAAGTATAATCCAATTTTTCGTTTTTTTCTTTGGGGTTTGTGAAAGGCTGAACTTTTACACCGGCGTGTTCGCACGCAGCCTGTACGAAAGCCAGAAAAAGGGGATGCGGACGGTTGGGACGCGAAAGAAACTCGGGGTGGAACTGGGTGCCGACCATGAAGGGGTGGTCGGTCAATTCACAAATTTCCACCAGTAAACCATTCGGCGAAATTCCTGAAAAACGCATGCCATTTTGTTCAAACAGTTGGCGAAAGGCGTTGTTGAATTCGAAGCGGTGGCGGTGACGCTCCTCTACCAATTCCTGTTGATAGGCTCGATGAGCGATGCTGCCCGGCAGTAATCGGCAGGGATATAAACCCAGACGCATTGTGCCACCCATTTCGGAGATATGCTGCTGATCGGGCATCAAATCAATGACAGGGTGGGGGGTGGTGCGGTCAAATTCGGTTGAATTGGCGCGCTCATCCTGTAAAATATGGCGGGCAAATTCGACACACATCAATTGCATTCCTAAACATAAGCCTAAAAATGGAATCTTTTCGGTACGGGCAAGGCGCACGGCGGCGATCTTCCCCTCGATTCCACGGCTTCCGAACCCGCCGGGTATCAAAATTCCGGCAGCATTGCGGATTTCGTCAAGATATTTACCTTTTTCAAGATCAACCGAGTGGATCCACATGATTTCCACTTCAACACCAAGATACAAAGCGGCATGATAAAGCGCTTCACGCACGCTCATATAAGCGTCGTGGAGTTCGACGTATTTACCGATCAAAGCAATTTTGATTTTGGGTTTCGATTTATGTACCTGATCCACCAACCGCTTCCAGTCTTTCCAATCTGGAGTACGGCGAGCCTGTAGTCCCAATTTTTCAAGGATGATTTCACCCACACCAGCCTGTTCCAGAAGCAGCGGGACTTCATAAAGGGTGGATGCAGTGATCATCGGGATGACTGCCCGTTTTTCGACATCGCAAAACTGAGCAATTTTCTCGATGATTTCACGATTGACCGGATAATCGGAGCGGGCGACAATCATATCCGGGGTGATACCGATTGCGCGTAGTTGGGCGACAGAATGCTGAGTTGGTTTGGTTTTCAACTCACCCGTTGCACCGATGTAGGGCAGCCAGGTAACATGAATATACAGGGTATTCTCGCGGCCAACATCGCTGCGTAACTGACGCAGGGCTTCTAAAAAGGGTTGAGATTCGATGTCGCCAACGGTACCGCCAACTTCGACCAGGACAATTTCAGCACCGGTGGTTTTTGAGACCATCCCAATCCGCCGTTTGATCTCATTTGTGATGTGGGGGATGACCTGAATTGTGCCGCCGAGGTAATCCCCACGCCGTTCTTTGCTAATCACCTCAGCATAGATTTGCCCGGTTGTCATGTTACAGACGCGGTTCAACCGGATGTCAATGAATCGCTCGTAATGACCGAGATCCAGATCTGTTTCTGCACCGTCGTCCAGTACGTAGACCTCGCCATGCTGGTAGGGGCTCATCGTGCCGGGATCCACGTTAATGTAAGGGTCGAGCTTTTGGACGGCGATTGCGAAACCTCGCTCTTTCAACAATCGTCCTGTGGCAGCGGCGGTAACTCCCTTTCCAACGGAACTGACGACCCCACCTGTGTAGAAAATGTACTTGGTTGACATCTCATCTCCGCTTTTTAATCAAAAGGAGGGAGGGCGTTTGAATGGCTCCTCCCTCAGAGGATGAAGATCAGAGGTGCGTTTGATGTCCTCGGGCTAAAAATACCATGAATTTATTGGATGTATGGCTGAGTTATTCGACAAGCAGCCAGTAGTAATAGACTGCCACTCAAAGTTTATCATAAAAATTCTCGATCAGATAAAAAACAACTCTGCTTTTTTGAGGAAGCAGAGTTGATCGGTAAAACCAGATAGTAGACCCGGGAGTGTTATGCTTAATATAAGGCTTCCAGCAAACCTTAAGCTATGAGAAGGCTGAAATCATTGGGTCGTGCTTTTATGTTCTAATGTGCGTGCCAAAATTTCTTCTTGTTCGGCAGAAAGGTTTTTTGCCTTTTCTTTTTTTGCTTTTTCGGCTTTTTTGCGGTCTTTGGCGCGTTCCATGGCTTCACGAAGGGCAATTTCCATGGCGGTCGGTTCATTTTCAGAGGAGGATTCCTCACCACTCTGAGACAGTTCTGCGTTCAACGGTTTGCCCTCATTCAGATAATCCTGGCGGGGAGCGTTTTTCTTGCCGCGGCGGGGTCTCTCCTTGCCCGATTCTTTTTTGGGTTCTCGGATGGGTTCGACTGCTTCTTCTTGAACCGGTTCGGGTAAAAGAGCCTTTACGCTGAGTTTAATCTGTTTTTTCTTTTTATTGACATCAATGACTTTGGCTTCCAATTCATCCCCTTCCTTGACAACATCGGAGGGGGTTCGTACATAGCCATGCGCCAGTTCACTGATATGAATTAAACCGGGACGTTCTGCGCCAATATCCAAAAACACACCGAAATTTTCAATGCGGACAACCTTGCCTTTTACCACCATATCTGGCTTAATTTCGCGCCATTCCAGATCAAGCGGTTTGATCATGGTTAATTCGATACGATTATCCTTGATACGGCGCACCCATACGTCAATGATTTGACCAACCTGTAAAACATCTTTGACGCTTTTGATGGGTTGATCGGTGAAGGTGGAGATTTGTGAAATATGGAGGACGGCTTTTTGACCTTCCGCAATTTCAACGACAGCGCCAGCAAGGGTTGTCTTAATAACCTTTCCGGCAAACTTCATCTTCGGTTTGATTTCAATATTTGAGTTGCTCTCCGCAACCGCGGTATTTTCCATAATACTTTTCTCCCAAAGGTCATTATTACTGCGAGGGTTGATTATACCCCCAGCCGATGGAACTGTCAATTAAAGGAATGAAAAGCTGAAAAAATCCGTGTTTGTCCGAAGACCGCAAAATCAGGAGTGAAGACTGCGAAAAGAAATCATTCCAAGGAAAAAAGGTAACCAGAAAGTATATCCCCGAAAAGCAAGAGTAATGACCGCAGCGGCTTCGATAGGGATAGATAGAGAATTAAGAGCAAAGGTTAGAAGCCCCTCAACAATGCCAATGCCCGCCGGTGTGGGGGAAATGATTACAAAAAGGTAAGCAATCGAAAAGCCGGCAATTAACTGACCGGGGGTCACGGGTGTACCAAAAGCTAAAAACATCAAACCGAGGATGCTAACCAGGAGCATCTTATTCAGAAGAGTAAAGCCGGCTGGACGCAACCAGGCATGACGAAGGTTTTGAATGGCTTTAACCCCTTCGCAGGTCTCGGCGGCGAACCGAATCACCCTTTCTTCGCTGATTATTGTCTTCTTGAGTAGCAAAGAAGCATAGCGGTTAACGAAGCGGGTCATTTTCAATGACAGGCGAGTCAAATGATCTTCTGATTGCGATGCCAGATAAACCACCGAAATCATTACGGAAACAAATACCACGAAAAGAAGAAATGCAAAGATCTCAAATGCCCACAAGACCTGATAAAAGGCAAGAATAATCAAACCCAAAAAAATAATGGTCAGAAGACCGCAGTAATCGAAAATGAGAAATAAAGCACTACCAACCATAATCCGTGCAGTGGAATGCCCATTTTTTTGGGCATCTGAGTAAAACACAACCATGCCGCTCATTCCGGCACTTGGCGCAACCAGATTGATAAAATTGACCGCTAAAAACAAACGAAGAACCTGGGCAAGAGGTTTGACAACCCCTACAATGGAAAACAGTGATTGAAAAGTGGCAGCGGTGACTAAAATCCATCCGAGTAAAAGAATAAAAGCTGCTCCAAGCCAGAGCCAATTGCCATTTTGCAAAACCAGCAAGACCTCTTGTACTTCGGTGAACCGGCTAATGATAAAAAGGATGCCCAATAAAACCGCCAGGGCGAAAATCAATTTTCTCACGGGTAGATTATAAATGAGAATACGCCCAATGAGTAAAAAAATACCGGAAGAAAACCGGAAAAAGCACTTCCTGCGTTTGAGCAGGAAGTGCCTGATTAGAGTAGTTTGAGGAAAAATTTTTACCTGGTCTGGAGGGGTGTTTATTGACTCAGAAGCAATTCAATGGCTTTCTCCAACTGGGGATCGCGGTTCGCTTTTTGATCTTCTTCGGTTAGTTCTACAACAACATCAGGCACTAGTCCCTCTCCGTTGATTTGACGTTCATTCGGAGTGAGCCAGCGGGCAATCGTGATCTTCACTGCTCCTGCATTATCTTTCAGCTGCCGCCAGGTTTGAACCGTACCTTTACCAAATGTTTGGGTGCCCACCAGTAATCCACGGTCGCGATCTTGGATGGCGCCCGCCGTAATTTCCGACGCAGAAGCGGAGCCTTCATTGACCAAAACAACCAGCGGAATGTCGGTTGCCAAACCTCCGGGGCGGGCTTGATAGGAGACTTTCTCGCCATTTCCATATTGCTCGTACATGATAATGCCATCGCCGATGAACTGAGAGGTAATGTTGATGGCTGTGTTTAGAAAACCACCGGGGTTATTTCGTAAATCGAGAATAATCCCTTTGGGATTATTTCTCAACAATTCACGCAATTTGGTGCGTAAATCACGGTCAGTTCTTTCTCCAAATTGAGTAATTTTGATGTAGGCAATGTCATTATCCAGCATTTCAGCGCTGACTGTTTCGAGGGTGATTTTTTGACGAATGATACTGACTTCAAAAGGACTTTCTTCACCTTCTCGCAATATGGTCAAACGAACCGTGGTGCCGGCCGGGCCGAGAACACGGCGTAAAACCAGTTGTGGATCGAGCGATGTGACATCTTCCCCATCCACGGCGATGATCTGGTCCCCGGCTTTCAAACCCGCCTTTTCAGCGGGGGAACCTTCCATGGGACTAATGATGGTGAGGTATTTACCGCTGGTATCTACCCAGGCACCAATCCCATCATATTCACCTCGCAGTGGTGCATTGGCTTGTTGATATTCATCAATTGTCAGGTAGCCGCTATAAGGGTCACCCAGAGCCTCTAACATGCCTCGGATGGCACCTTGCATCAACAACTGGTCATCAACGGGTTGATCCACGTAATTTTCGTGAACCAGATCCCAGGCTTGCCAAAAAGGCTCAAATAATGTTTCCCGGTCAACGGCTTGTTGGGTGGCAGATGGAGTCCCGCTTGAGGAGTTATTGGAGAGGAAAGGAATGTTGGGCAGACTGACGGTGGAAGGCAAGCTAATGCCCGCCGCTAAACCGATACTAAAACTGGCTCCCATCAAGAGACCCAGAACCAGTAAAACCAAAATGGTTCGGATTACTTTTGAATTCATGATCTTGTCTCCATTAAATTAATTTTGACCTAGCACAATAAATATCACGATATGGTTAAGTCAAAATGAAAAAATCATTCCTTAGTTGGGTCTTTTTCTTGATTGAATCCTTTTATTCTTGCAACCCGTTCAGAAAGTTCTCGTAACGGCTGGTCTTCCTTCTCCCACGGATTTTTGAGAGTCTTCATTGTTTCCGAGAGGATGGATGCACCGGATTTTTCCGAGTCCTTTCGGCGAAGAAGGGAAAAAAGACTTAAGTTGGTGGCGAGCAGTAAGATGGCAATGATCCCAATGCCAACCCAGCCGATTAGGGGGATATCGTTCATTCCTCTCTCCTATGTAAAATGGAAAATTCAGGGGTGAACAGGGAAATCAATTCATGAATATCTGAAATTCGGAGATGTGCTTCCGAAGAAACGCCGTTCTTTCCAACATGAATGGTAAACATGCCCAGAGAGCGGGCAACAGAAAGGTTGCGGGGAGAGTCTTCAAACAAGACACATCGGGAAATATCCTCAACCCCGACTTTTTGAAGAGCTAATTGGAAGGATTGGGGCATTGGCTTGCAGTAAGGCTCAATATCCTGGATATCAACGACTTCATCGAAGCAATCTTCCAGTTGTAAAGCACTTAAAACCCGATGAGCATGAGCCCGGTCGCCATTGGTAAAGATGATCTTTCGGATAGGGATGTTTACAAGAATGGTTCGCAACACAGGATCGGGTTTGAGGAAAAGATTAACCGGCACATTGTGAACAAAAGCAAGGTATTCCTCTGCAGGGATACTGTAGTGCGATTGAAGCCCTCTGAGGGTAGTACCATATTGATGGTACATTTGGTCACGAAGGGTAATGGCTTCTGAAAGAGTCAGGCCGAGCTTATTTTGAATGTAAAGATTGATACGCTCACCAATGGCGTGCCACAACCCCGATTCAGGAGGATAGAGGGTATCATCCAAATCGAATATCAGCAATTCAGGTTTCATATTCATTTTTGAGTATAATCCATAAAGCAGGTATCTGAAAAGAAAATGTAAAGGGAGTGCAATTTGCCAATTCGGATTTTAGCAGAGGCGGTTGCCTCACAAATTGCCGCGGGTGAGGTCGTTGAAAGGCCAGCTTCGGTGGTGAAAGAGCTGATGGAAAATTCGCTGGACGCCGGAGCAGAGCGGATAGAAATTCGCATAGCCAACGCGGGTAAGACGTTAATTGAGGTGGCCGATGATGGCTGCGGTATACCTGCTGGTGAGATGAACCTGGCGGTTGCCCGTCACGCTACCAGTAAATTAAGCAGCGCTGAAGATCTTTTTCGGATTGCAACGCTGGGTTTCCGGGGTGAGGCGTTGGCTTCGATTGGTTCAGTTTCACGTTTGACTCTCATCTCCCGTGAAAAAAACGCTGAGGAGGGAAGGAAAATCATCGTTGAGGGCGGAAAACTGATTGCCAATGAAGCAGTTGGTACGACGGTTGGTACAGTGGCGCGGGTTGAAAACCTGTTTTTCAATGTGCCGGCACGTTTGAAATTCTTAAGAAGCGATCTGACCGAAAAAAATCAAATCATTCAATTCGTATCTCGTTATGCACTGGCTTACCCACAGGTTCGCTTCCGCTTAATGCAGGATGATCGTGACGTTTTTATCACCCATGGAAAAAACAATCGGCGTGAGGTATTGGCTCAACTTTATGGTAATGATCTTGCCAGACAGTTGTTGGAGGTGGAATTAGAGGACGGCGATATCCGCATTACGGGTTTCATCAGCCCGGTTGGGATAAGTCGTTCTAATCGTCGAGAAATTATCTTCTTTGTCAATGGGCGATGGGTGCAGGATGTTGGTCTTTCAACAGCCCTTATTCAGGCTTATCACACCTTGCTCATGGTGGGGCGTTATCCGATTGCTTTCCTGTTTGTGGAATTGTCTCCCGACATGGTGGATGTAAATGTCCACCCTGCAAAAGCAGAAGTGCGATTTCGCGATGCAGACCATGTCTTCCGGGCGGTGCAAAGGGCGGTTAAGCGAGCCTTGCTGGCCTATTCACCTGCGCCACAACTGGGTTCCAACACCTGGCAAAATCGGTCGGGTGAAAGCGTTCTCGACCCCGGATGGGAAATCGCTCACGAAACTGAACCGAGGGTGGCTGGCATCGAGACAGCATCGCCTGAAAAGGCAGGGGAACCACAATCCATCCAACTTCCGGTTGATTCTTTACCACTTCTGCGAGTAATTGGCCAGGTTGGAGCGGCTTATCTGGTTGCTGAGGGGCCGGATGGGCTATATTTGATTGACCAGCACGCTGCGCATGAACGGGTTTTGTTCGAAAAATTCATGCGCGAGGCCGACAAAGAAATTCCCTCACAGGCTTTATTACAACCACAAACTTTTGAACTACCCCCTCAAGCGGCTGAACTGCTCCAAACTCATTTGTCTTTGCTCAATCGCTGGGGTTTTGAGGTGCAACATTTTGGTGGAAATGCGTTTCGAGTACGGCGCATACCGGCGATGTTGAGCGGTCTCGATCCGGTGGTTCTCGTGCGCTCGCTGGTAGAGGATTTTGAGGAAGACGAGACTCCTTTACAAACCGAAATTGAAGCGCGGGTAATTGCCCGGGTTTGTAAACGGGCGGCAGTCAAAGCTGGCCAAATTCTCTCTGCGGAAGAGCAAAATGCGTTGGTGCGTGATCTGGAACGCTGTCAATCCCCACGCACCTGCCCGCATGGGCGGCCAACTATGATTCATCTGTCGGTGGATTTACTGGAACGTCAATTTGGGCGGCGCGGCAGCCGCTAAGTTCTCTCAATCTAACCGGGCAACAATTTCCGGCCAGATTTGGGCAACATCAAAGGGCAGTAATAGATCTGCCCGAGAATTGAGATATGTGGATGAGAAGGTGTTGATGATGAGACGCGCACCATTCTCCAGTGCATACAAGGGCAGATGCGCAGCGGGTGTGACTTCCAAGGCACTGCCAATCACCACAAACAAATCGGCTTTTGTGGAGGTTTGTTCAGCCTGATTCCAAACATCTGCAGGTAGTAGCTCCTCGAATAGAACGATATCGGGCTTTAGAATTGCACAGCAGTTGGGACAGCGTGGTATGTCCTGCGGTGAATTGAATAGTCCGAGAAAGTCCTGGAGTGGATAATTTTTACGGCATGACAGACAATTTAATCTCTGCATGGAGCCATGGACTTCGTAGACCTCTTTCGAACCGGCTTTTTGGTGAAGTCCATCAATATTTTGGGTGATGACCGCCTTCAAAACACCTTTTTCTTCTAATTTTGCCAGTGCGAAATGAGCCGCATTTGGAAGGGCTTTGATCATTTCCCGTGCCAGAGGGCGCAGCCAGTTGTAGAATTTTTCGGGGTGGAATTGGAAAGCGGAGAGGGAAGCAACCTCCATGGGGTCGCTGCGCGACCATAAACCGGTGTTTGGCGAGCGAAAATCTGGGATACCCGATGGGGTTGAAATTCCCGCTCCGGTCAATACAACCATCCACTTTGATTTGGAGATGAGTTCAGCCGCCTGCTGGGCGGCTTCTGCCATTGAAAGAGTTGTCATTTATTCAAGCGATCTGCATATAGGGCTGCCAGACGGTTGATCTGTTGACTCAGGATGCCATCGGGCTGTAACTGAATCAAGGGAACATTACGCAGAGCGGCGTGGTAGGACTGTTCGGGTGCAGGCGGAATGACCAGAGTGATTGGCTTACCCAACATTTCCTGAATTTGAAGTGCGGAGAGTTGTAAGTCGGCTCGAACGCGATTGACAATCACTACATTAAGAATTTTTGATTTTCCAAATCCGTACTCGGCAAGCTCATCCATCAATTGATTGGTGCGCTTCAGCGAAAAAGGCTGAGGTTCAGCAATTAAAATCATCTCATCGCAGGAGGTGATCACTTTTTCAAAACCGGGTAAAAAGGGATTGCCAATATCCACGAATACCACATCACCGAGGGTGGAAAGGTGATGGAGAATTGCCTCCAATTGATGGACGGCATTTTGAAGGAGTACAAAGTCCTTGATTCGATGGTTTGCCAGGAGCAGGCGGATGCCAAAGGTTGTCCTGACCAATTCTTTTTCGACTGCTGCACGGGTAACCTCACCGCTACGCATGTTCAACAAGTTGTTTAATCCTTCCGCGTTGGGGAAGTTTAATTCTCCTGCCCAGGTACCCTGGCCAGCACGAATCTCGGCAGCGATGATTTCTTTGCGAGTACGCTGAAAATAGGCCAGCGCCAGGTTGAGGGTGAGTGTTGAAGTCCCCATCCCTCCTTTTGCTGCCAGAAGTCCGATCACAGTTGCACTTTTTTGAACCTGCTTACCAACTCTTGCGCGTGTTCGGCTGAGCAAAGCCTTGATGTGAGCGATTAATTCGGCAGGGTGAACGGGCTTGGTCAAGTAATCATCCGCACCGGCTTCGTAACCGGTAACCTTGTCATCTACTTGAGATTTTGCAGTGAACATCAAGATGGGGATATCGGCTGTTTCAGGGTTGGCGCGAATATCTCTGGCTACCTGATAGCCGTCCACATCTGGCATCATAATATCCAGTACGATCAGATCAGGATGCTCCTTAACCGCCAGGACCATACCTTCTTTTCCATTTTTTGCAGAAATGACCTGATATCCCTGCCGCTGAAGCATCAATCCAACAAGGCGCAATGTTTCCAGGTCGTCATCTACGATCAAAATTTTTTCTGTCATCCCTGCCTCACCGAAGATAATACTTAAAACAGTCTAGCACAATCTTAAATCTCATACAAGACGATTTATTGTTTTAATTCAGTTGCTTTTTCGGTTTTAGAGGATTCGAGGCATATTTTGACATGCTATAATGGGAACGTGCTTGAAGAATTTAAGAATACTTTACTAACTAATTGCAGAGTCTCTTTAAGCAAACCAGTTGTTGCCGGAGTTTCGGGCGGGGCAGATAGCCTTACCTTGCTTCACCTTTTGCTTCGTTCGAAGGTTCCTACCTGGGTGGTTTACTTTGATCATCAGTTGCGTCCTGAATCTAAGGATGAAGCCCTTTTTGTTCAGCAATTGGCGAGGGCTTGGGGGGCAGAAGGGTTTATTACAGGGCGGGAAGATGTGCACCGTCTGGCTGAACAGGGTCGCTGTTCCCTGGAGGCTGCTGCCCGTCAGGCTCGCTATCAATTTTTATTCAAAACAGCCAACGAGGTCAATGCACAAGCGGTTGCGGTTGGGCATACAGCCGATGATCAGGTTGAGACTGTTCTGATGCACCTGGTTCGCGGGAGTGGATTAGATGGGCTGAGGGGGATGGATTACTGTACTACTCTTGATGAATTTTCCCCAACCATACCTCTAATTCGTCCCTTGTTAGGTTTTTGGCGGAATGATATTGAACAATATTGTCGGCAAAACAGTATTCAACCCCTTGTAGATGAGACTAATCGAAGTCTTGAATTCACACGTAATCGAATTCGCCATGATCTAATCCCTCACTTGCAGCACTATAATCCACAAATCAAAAACAGGATTTGGACGATGAGCCAGGTGGTAAAAGATCATCTGCTGCTCCTCAAACCGATGGTCAAAAGGTCCCTTCAAGAGGTTTGTATGGATCGCCGGGCGGGCGAATGGTTGATCTTTTCTGCAAGCCGACTAAAAGATTTGTCGAAAGAAATGCTTAATCTGGTTTTGAGAGAGGCAATTCGGGAATTGAAACCTGCCAGCGAAGAAGTTGACTGGCAAAGTTTGAATAGGGCAGCTGGGGAAATTCGATCAGGCCGTCGCACAGGAACTATACAACTTGGAGATGAGCTTGAATTGCTGTTTTCTCAGGATTGGATTTACCTGAAATACGAGTGGACTGCAATGGTTGATCCACGATTTCCATCCATTCCCTTGAATGAAGAATTTACGCTTGCTGGCATTGGGGAAATCAGATTGGGAAAAGACTGGTTTCTTCAGGCAGAATTAATCAGGATTGAAGAAATTCCACCAACATGGAAAGATGACCCATTGGAAGCCTGGCTGGATGCACAAAAAATCCAATTTCCGTTGAGCGTGCGGGGTTGGCGGAGGGGTGACCGCTTCCGTCCTTTGGGGATGAACAAGGGGAGCGTAAAGATTGCGGATTTCTTTGCTGAAAAGAAAATCCCGCGCTCCCTGCGCTCACAGTACCCATTGGTTTTGTGCGGTGAAGAGGTGATATGGCTGCCCGGTTTACAAATTGCCGATCCGGTACGTCTCACACCACACAGCCAGGCAGTATTGCACCTGAAGCTGGGACGGATTTAATTTTCTTTCACTCCCATTTGGCTGAGCTGGTTCAATTTAAGACTGATTTCACGCCATTGGATTTTGGAAATCCCTAATTTCTGGCGAAGGTGTTCGCGGTTCATATCGGCGTTCCAGTCCCGTAACGCACAGGTCCAGCGGCACATGTCAAAGGAAAGATGCTTTTCCAATCCTGCTTTTTCTCCAATGTCTTCCAACAGGTATTCCAGCCGTCTCGGTGACCAGGGAAAGATGACATCCTTCGGCTGATATTGAGCAAGATACTCCTTGTAGCTGATAACCCATTCGTCGGGTAAGGGTATTTTCCGTTCTTTATAGCGGTTACGCGGGCTTGCGTAGCGGACGAATAAAACAGGACCTGCCGGTGTTTCCAAATCTATGTGATTGTTCTGAATTGCCAAACATTCACCTTTCTTGATGCCGGTAGATAATAAGAGAAGCAACAGAGTGTAGGGACGGGCATCCGGCTTTTTTGCGGAGCGGTAGGTATTAGCGGCTTCTAAAACTTTATCGAACTCCTCGTTGGTCAATACCGTTGGCAAGGGACTGATAACGGATTGCTGCACTACTTTTTCAGCCGGATCAACCAGAATACGGCCAGATTGGTGCAACCACCGGAAGAAGGACTTGATGGAAGTTATTCGTCTGGAAAGACTTTTGGGGCTGCACGGGACACCTCGTCCTTGTTGTAGCCAGTTGAGAAAGTTGTTGATATCCCGGGTGCTGATGGAGCCAATTGCACGATCTGGTGGCAAATAACTTGCCAGCAGTTGTAAATCGTTCTGAAAGGCTCTGACCGTATAGGGAGATTTGCCTTGATCAAGTAGATAAATTTCCCAAGAGCGGATGGCGGGCAATAAGGGAGTCTGCGAGGTAATGTGAACTGAAGGTGACAATTCGGAAGCCATAGTCGGTAATCCCTTCTCGTTTTCGTATAGCCTTACATGAAATGAATATACAACAGAAATCAGGGAAAGTCAATTCATTTCCCGAAGGCGAGGTTTATTTAACCTGATAAGCTTCCTGTAATATGGCTTGAACGCGTTCCTGTACAGGTATTAAAACCTGAGCACCGGTATCGGTCGTATAATGCCACACATCCGAAGGACCAATTGTAAAACGATTAATCCGTTCGGGATTGGAAATCAATCCCGGTGCAAAACTGGTCAATTTGATTGCTAAATCCAGCGGGATGTCGGTTTCGACATTGCTGCGAAATTCCTGATACAACTGCGGAGCTTTGGAGATGGCATCCAGGCTCATCAGTTTCTTAAATACTGCCAGGATTATTTCCTGAGCACGTCGCGTTCTATCAAAATCGCTGCTACTATATCGCGAGCGGACATACCACAAGGCGGTTTCGCCGTTCATATACACCCGACCGGGACCTACCGAACAATATCCATTGACTGCCTGAGGTAATTTGCAGGTGTCGGTAAGATTCATGGCTGTTTCAACTTCTATCCCGCCCAGCCGATCTATAATGTTGACGAATCCTTGAAAGTTGGTCATGACATAATACTCAGGCTTTATTCCAAAATTATTTTGGAAAGTTGCCTGCGTAAGGGGAAATCCACCAAATTGTTGGGATGTGTTGATTCTCTGTGGTCCAACTCCTGGAATCTCTACATATAAATCACGTGGAAAGGAAACCAGGCTGATGGCACCGGAGCGGGTGTTTATGATAGTAAGCAGGATAACATCGGTACGAAAACCGGAATTGGGGCGCCAGTCCGAACCGAGAACGAGAATGCTGATCGTGTCTTCTGGCTGAACAAGGGGAGAAGGCGTATCTTGTTGTTCGGGAGCGGGGGTAAGGCCTGGTGGTGTGGATTGTTCCGTTTCAGGGGTCGGGGTGGGTGCAACCGGCATAAAAGGGGTGGGGGTTGGCGGAGCGTTGGGGTCAAGTGTGACGATTCGCTGAGCGACGGCTCGAGGACTTGGCTCCCCGTTAAAGTTGGATATCGGCAGGTTGCAAGCTGTCGAAATCAGAAAAATCAAAACCATTATCCAGAAGGTTTTACGCATACAAAGTTCCTCAAGGTGTGACGGTGGTTTCCGTCAGGGTGGGTTCAGCGGTCGGCGTCAAAGGCACAGGAGTATCCGTTGCCGTTGGTATAGACGTTGGAGTAAAAGTAAAAGTTCCACTGGGGGCTAAGGTGGGAGATGCTGTTGGTGGAATGGGAGTTGCAGAAGGTGTGGAAGTGGGGGTACTGGTTATGGATGGGAGGATTGTATTGGTTGCTGAAGGCAACGCCGTTTGAGTTGGTAGTGGTCTCTCTGGCACATCGGTAAAGGTGCTGGTAGCAACATTAGGTACATATAAGCGCTGGCCTGTACGGATGAAGTCACTCCATAAACAATTAGCTTGTTTCAATTCCCAGACCGAGACCCGGTAGAGACCGCTCAGACGGGTCAGTGTATCTCCTGCCTTGACGGTGTATCGAACCCATCCGCGAGGAGGAACGCACTTCGTTGGTGTGGAGGTAATGGTCAACGATAGTGTAGGAAGAGGTGAGACGGTAGAGGTGTTTGTTGGGGGTAAGAAGATTTGAGTTCCTGGAATGCTGATGGCAGATGACAGGCAGTTAGCGACGAGTAAATCAGATAAACCGATGCCATATTGTTGGGCTAATTCTTCCAGGGAATCGCCGGCGTGGACAGTGTAGGCTTGCCAACCCGGAGGTGGTGGACAGGTGGTTTGAGTGGCTGGAAGAGGGGTATGTGAAGCAAGGATTACAGTGGCAGATTGGATTTGACTGATTGGAGTAAGATTGGGTGGTGGTAGGGTTGGGAATTGTGTGGGTGTGGGTGGGTTTATGACCTGGCCTTCTGAAAGGCTGGCGATAATCGCCCCAAACACGATCAACCCCAAGGCTGCCGAGATAAGAATTGAAATTAAACCCCGCACGATCGGATTCATTTATGCAACCAGGGTTTTTGAGGTAAAAGCGGGGGTTTTAACCGGTAACAAGATGCTGAAAGTGGATGTTCTTTCCCCGTCGCTTTCAACCCAGATTCTTCCACCATGGGCTTCGATGAGCGTTTTAGCGATAGAAAGTCCTACACCCGAGTCGCCAACCCCGTGAATAAAAGGTGTGTCGTGTTTGATGCGCCGCGAAAATACACGCGATAATTCATCCGCGGGGATTCCACCACCTTCATCAGTTATTTGAAACAGAACAAAGAGGGTGTTTTTCTCTCCCTGCTCAATTTTTACTTTGAGGGTGATATTACCTTCGGGTGGTGTAGCACTGCCGGCATTTTGTAGCAGATGAATAAGAACCTGGTGGAGTGCATCACGGTCGGCGTAAAAAGTTGGCAATTCAGGAGGAATATCCATCAATATGTTAATTTCTTTTTCCCGCAGCAAGTCGGACATGTCCGTGATGGCTTGATCTAAAAGGGTCTCAACATCGAGCGGCTGGGGCGCTAGTTCGATGGGGCTAATGTTAAAAACGGAGGTTTGCAGTAAATCATCCAGCAAGGATTGCATTCGTTCCGATGAAGTACGGATTCGTTCGAGAAATTTTCGTTGTTGATTGTTAAGATTTCCAATGGATTCATTAATGAGTAAATCGGTATAACCGATCACGGAAGAGACGGGTTGCCGCAATTCCTGAATAATGGATAGAACTGCTTCGGTATCTTTGATGTTGAGATTTGCGCTTTGTCCGGGCGAGGTTTGCAATTCAACGATACGCATGTTGGCATTAGCAAGTGCATTTTGCAGGCGGGCAACTTCTTCGAGTGCCTGTCGGAGCTCTTTTTCCAGATGTTCGACTTCGGAGGACTGATTGTTTTTACCTTTGAGATCTCTCAAAGCCTCACGTAGGGAGCGATTTTCGGTTTCTAAACGATGGATGGTTTCCTGCGCTTCGCGTTGAATTGCCAATAAGCCGGCAATCTCCAAAGCAGGATCACCTGCGGAAACGCCTGGAATTTCTGATTCACGTGGTTTAATTTCTTCCCGCTCCTGGGTTTTTGCTTTTCGTTGTTCCTGAGTAATCAACAGTTGTTCCTGTAAGGATTGAACGGTTGCTTCAAGTTTTTCTTTGTGAGCTATTTGTGAAAACAAACCAGAAAGTTCTTCCGTAATGGTATTCAAAAGTACTTGCTCTTCAATTGTCCATTCATGCCTTGAATAAGGAGTAAAAAGAAGGATTGCCCGCTTTCCATTCGTCGTATCGGGTATGGGTGAGATTAGAATGTGTCCCGGCACGGCCAGCCCCACGGCTTTGGTAAGGGCGAGTAAATCCTGTAAGGGGGAGTCACTTTCAGCAACTAGCTTGAGGTTTTTGCCCTTTTGTAATGCGTTGGTGATGAGCGGACAGGCCTCTGCCTCGACCTGTAAGAGGGGCAATGCCTCATCACGAATAAGATCATAGCCTGAATCGAGAAGAATGGGACGGTAAGGATTGTCCTGCCTGATGAGAAAAGTCAGATCCGAAGAAAAGGTTTTACCGATTGCCGCGGTGAGCAGAACAGTTGCTTCTTGTGCGGATTCGGCCTTTGATAAACGCAACCATGGCAAGATCAGTGGGCTTCCCACAGGAGTGCTTCGGGATGGCATTTTTTCCGCCGCGATTTGCTGCGTTGACGAAACGGCCATTGACAATGGGAGTAAGGTTTTTGCCACGGATGGAAGGAGGGGGAAGGCACAGATTAATGCCAGCCGCATGGTAGGAGAAAAATTACTTGCTCCATCTTGTAAGTTAAACAAACTGGCTACTGCACCAATAAAAACGATCAAAAAAAAGGAGACCCCCATTTCCCACGTCTTCTCTTTACGGCTAAGTAGCAACAGCAGCGAAAGACCAGAAATGAGTAGATTTACCAATGACCAAACCCATTGAAATGGCAGCGAAATTTGTGAACTCAACAACAGAGATATATCTGCAAAAAAGAAGAGGGTGACTAAAAAAAACAATGAAATCAGGATGAGATTTGCTCTACGCGGCGATTGGGTAAAACTCCACATCCATGCAATGACGATTAAAGAGAGGGTCGTGATGGCTCTGTCAAGAGGAAAAAGAATTGCCGGATTAGGGATCAGTTTTTGCCACACCGATGCACTCGTCAGAAAAAGCGCAATTTGCCCCGCCAGTAGTATCACAAAGCCGATGATCAATCGCTTGGCTGTTTCACGATTTTCGACGGTTCGAATCAAAGCAATGGTTTGAAGGCCGGCGAGAATCGAAAATACCAGGATGAGATGATAAATCAGGTTCCCCGGTGGCTGGGTTATCAAATTGAAGATTTGCGAAATCAGGGTATTCATGGGCTGGATTATTCAGAAGAGATTATAGCATGGTCGGTATTACGAGACAATTCGAGGTTCGGCTTTGAAAACAAATGATTTGTCGTATGCACGGCATAAAGGTTGACAAATTGGCAAATCAAGATAAAATACCATACGATGAACGCCGAAGTGGCGGAACTGGCAGACGCGCTACGTTCAGGGCGTAGTGAGCATAGCGCTCGTGAGGGTTCAAATCCCTCCTTCGGCACTATAACCCCGCGAAAAGCGGGGTTCATTTTTCCCCGGTAAAATTCACTTGTCCGTTGGGTAGGTTTATTGTAAGATAAGAGCATGAAGAGAATATTTACCCATTGGAAACAATTTCTTGTGTTGCTGGCATTTGTCGTTTTATTTTTCTTGTTGATGGACTTAAATAACCGATTGGGGGATTTAAGTCGTTTGAATAGCCAGCTGACCAAGATTGAAACCCAGGTTGCCGGTTTGAAAGCAACCGAGTCAGCGCTCAGTACGCAGATCATTTACTCCACCTCCGAGGCTGCCGTAAACGAATACGCTCGAAATCACGGATTAATTCGGGAAGGGGAAAAGCTAATTGTTCCCATCGGGGAAGGTACTCCGCAAAGTCTGGGGAACATCCAGCCCGAACCAACGCCTTTACCGGTGCGCAATGTAGATGTGTGGTGGGCGTTGTTTTTTGGTGAATGAGCATTCTTTCTGGCCGCATGCTGTCATCATCCTCATTTTTGGGTGATGGGTGCATTATTGATGCCAGCTAGGGTTGACCGTTCGTTTCCTCTCTAATTTCTTCTGGGGGGAGACGGTGAAGCACAACCAAAGTCAAATCATCTGAAGGTGGGTTTCCTTCACGAAAGTCACTCAATTGTTCCCTGACATAATCGAGAAAGTCAGCCGGGCTCTTTTTGGAAGCGTGTTCAATGGTCGCTCGTAAACGCTGTTCTCCAAAAGTTTCTCCGCTGGGTGAGAAACTTTCAGTAACGCCATCAGTGTAGAAAATCAGCCAGTCATCGGCATCAATAGTAAGAATATGGTCACTCAATTTGTTGGATGAGTAAACCCCCAGCGCCATACCACCTTTGGGAAATTCTTCGACGGAATTGTTTTGGCGGCGATATATAAAGGGCAAATTGTGGCCGGCGTTGGCATATCGCAGGGTGCCATCTTTCGCATTGAGGATAACAAAGACCGCCGTAACAAACATGGTGTTTTGGGGTTCAAAGGTCAATGCGCGATTCACACGTTCCAGCACACGCGCGGGTGATTCGGCATTCTGCGAAAAGGCGCGAATGAGCGTTTTGGTCACAGTCATATACAGGGCGGCTGGCATACCTTTATCAGAAACGTCTGCAATTACCACACCAAAACGATCTCCCTTAATTCGGAAAACATCATAAAAATCTCCGCCAACTTCGCGAGCCGTCTGCCAGTGAATGTCTACTTCCCAGCCGGGAATTTTGGGAAGACGATTGGGTAAGAAGGTTTTTTGAATCTGCCGGGCGAGTTGGATTTCCCGTTCGAGGCGCTCACGTTGGATCATTTCACGGTTTAAGCGATCATTCTGAATCGCCAATGAAACCTGTTGAGCAATGCCTGAAAGAATTTCTAATCGGCGATCATGGAAAGAAAGCGGTACATTCGACTCGCTGGCAACCAGCACGCCATAAAATTCCCCTTTGACCGAGAGCGGTACACCAAGAATCCATTGATCTTGTGGGTCGTACTGCTGTTCGATTTCTTCAGCGGGCAACAGACAATCGAGGGTTTTCCAGTTTTGGATGGAAGCGTCTTTCTTCGTCGTTTTACAGGCAATCAGTTGTTCACTTTCTAACACGGCATCCAGTAAGGGGAACTCACCGATCCGGTAGGTTTCTCCTTCAATCATCATCTCTTCCCGCTGGGAGCCGGTAAACACTTTTGCGGTGCGGAAAATTTCAAGATGTTCCTCCCAGAGGTATATTACACAAGCGTCAATTCCGACCAGAATGGGCATCAGGTGAACAATGGTATCCAGAATGTCTTCCAGGTTGTTTTGGCTGACAACCGCTTGTGCTACTTGAAGCATGACCGCCGTTACGTAAGCCTCCTCCTGACGGGCTTCAATCAACATGAGATTTTCCATAGCCAGAGCGGTCTGTCGGGCAATTCCCTGCAACAGGTCGAGCGTTTGTTGATCGAAAATCCGGGTTGAATGCAAATTGTTTTCCAGCATGTGGGCTACCAAAAAGGCTCCCAGCAATCTTCCCCGAGAGATCATCGGTAGAATCACCAATGTGCCGCTTTCTTCCTCTAAGCCGGCTTCGGCAAGGTGTAATTCTTTGGATACATCCTGAATAAAAATGATCTCGCGGTTTTCAACCAGCCGTTGTACCAGCGGTATGGACAGATCAAAAGTGAGTGGTCGGGTGTTGCTGGTCAGGTTCAGCCCATACTCGGATTGGAGAATAAAAATCTGACGGCTTTCATCCCAAACGAAGAAGGCACATTTTTTGACACCCGCCAGCATGGGAGTGAGTCTTGCCATGGTATCCAACAGTTCCTCGACGTTCTGGGTTCCCTGCGTTGCTTCGGCAATTTGCAGCAGAATGGTCGAAATCCAGGCTTGTTCTTGAGAAGCCATAAACAGACGGTTGTTTTGAATGGCAACCGCAGCGTGATTTGCAAAAGTCATGGTGATTAAACTGGCTTCGCTGCCATAGCGGCCTGGCATGTGATGGGCGAGAGTCAATAGCCCAAGCGGTTCATCACCGGCGCGCAACGGGGCTGCAAGAGAGGAATAGTCCTTTGGAAAACCCAGTGCTTGTCCAAGCGGTCCGATTGGATCAGTCGGTTGACGAATTAGCGGCGAGGTGGCATTCAGGGCACTCAGTAAATATTGGCGGGCGTTTGGGTTGGCTTGAATCACCTCCCATACTTTTTCCGCTGGAGCTCCATGCACCGCGGCCAGCATCAACGTAGGTGTTTGGTTCCTTTCGGTACCGGGTTGAATCAACCAGATGGCGCTGGCTTCACAGGGTAGATTTCGATCAACCTCGTTGAGTATCCTTTCCAACAAATCGGGCAGAGCAAGGTTAGCAGATACCAAACCGGCGATTTCTCGAAATGACTCGGCGACCTGGCGCCGCCACACTTCGGAACGGTAAAGGCGAGCATTGCGAATGGCAATGGCAATGGTGGAGCCGAGAGACTCCAACAGGGGTATATCCCGAAAATCAAAACTGTTGACTTGATCGGACTGTAAATCCAAAACACCGAGAATTTCACCCGCATACGCCAGAGGGATGGCTAATTCGGCGCGGGTATCGGAGGGAGGAAGGTCTGAGGGGCGGTAAAGCGGTTCCTGACTGACGTCGTTGGCCAGCAAGGTTTTGCCCGTGCGTGCAACCCAGGGGATGATACCATGAGGGTCATCTAAATCATAAGAGACCTGCTTTTCCTCCAGAGCATGACTTCGGGCGCCGCTGCCAGCCTCATAAAATAATTTTCTTCTGCCGGCGTGCAGGATAAAAATATGAACATAGGGATAACCGAAATGCTGTTGGATTGCCTCAACAACTTCTTCTAACAAACGGTCAAAATCGAGAATGGAGGTCAGTTTGTGGGTGATATCCAGCAGTGCTGAAATCTGGTGAGTTCGCTTTTCCAGACCGTTAATCAACTGCATTCCTTCCATGGCAAAGGCAAGATAATCCGCGAGAGCGCGTAAAACCACCAAATCAACGTCGTGGAAGGCGTCTTTTTGATCACTTTGTAAATCCAACACTCCTAAAAGCCGTCCGCCAATTTGAATTGGAATGGCTGCTTCAGCCTGAATAATCTCCCAGCCCGGTAATGAACGGTAATTCGGATCACCTTCAATTTTTTGCGCAATGATCTCTGCACCGGTTGCGGCAACCTGTCCTATTATTCCCTCGCCCGGCAGGATATGTAAAACAGGTGGCTGATTGACTATGCTCTCGTTTTTGGAGGCACTGGCGCGGTGGACCAGCATTTTAGAAAGCGGATCAAATGTGTAAATTGAAACCAGAAAGTAATCAAATCTTTCCAGAATTGTCCTGGTCAAAAGCCGGCAAAATTGATCAAGATTTCGTAAACGGGTTACCTCCGTACTGATGTTACGAACCAGTGACAATTGTTCTAACCGCCAATTTTTCAAGACGGACTGCCGCATTACCTGCATGGCAAGGGCTGCATGAGATGCGATTCTCTCAAGATATTCAATTTCCTGAGGACGAAAAGGTTTATGATTCGTCCGCCAAACATGTAAAATTCCCAGGAGATTGTCCTGGGTCAATAAAGGTATGGCAATTTGGTGAGTAAATTGTTTATCTTCGGGTGAGGATGGAATTTTGTGCCTTTGCAAGACAAGTTTTCGTTTTTCGAAACATTCCTGCAAAAGGGGGAGTGGATTCTCTGCCGGCAGGATTTTCGGATAATTTACTCCAGGGAGGGGATATAAAGGCTTTGCCAGCCATAAATCGGCGCTGACCGCCAGTTTATTTTCAACCCAGCGGCAAATTGCCTCACATTGGCTTGTCACGTCGGCCTGTGATAGCAGCGTTTCCCCGAAGCGGAGAAATTCCTTCCAATCCGGTTCAATCGTCTGCTTGCGAGCGGGGCTCATGTATTCATCGTGCCTTTGTGTTTGATCAATGTCAGGATGTTGTAGCCTTCGCGATGATCATAATGGACTTCATCCATCCATTGATGAATGAAATACAATCCTAATCCATGATCCGAACGATTTTTTAGAGGAACATTTGTTTTTGGTTTCTCGATCTTTTTCGGTTTGAATTTCTTTCCCTGATCACGTAAGGTAATGATTAAGGAATTGGAGGTAATCTCATAGGAAAACTCGATCTCACCTCTATTTTCACCGCCATAAGCATGCTCGATGATGTTAGAACAAGCTTCATCCACTGCTGTTTCGACCCCATAAGCAGCACAAGAATCCAGCCCAAATTCTCGGGTAGCAATTTGAACCAGTTCTGCAATTTTAGCCAGGCTTTCGTATTTGCCTGGGAAAACGAAGGTGGGCATTAATCCAGAACCTGTGATTTTAGAAATTTCCCACCGCGGAAACGGTATCCTCAAAAATCTTGAAGAAGGGGGTGAATCCAGCCAGGTCAAGAGCGGAAAGGATATTTGGCTGGACATTGGCAAGGACAACTTCGCCACGGTTGTAGCGCTTGCAGTTTTTTTGCGCCCCGATCAACACTCTCAATCCGGCACTGGAGATGAAATCCAAATCCTGAAGGTCTAATACAATTCGGTAGCGACCTGCGTCCATGATTTCGCTGAGCTTCTCGGCAAGACGCGGCGCTGTGGCACTGTCTACCCGACCGGACACTTTAACCACATCACAGCGCTTAAATTCTGTGTGATTGAGTTCCATGGATTTCCTCCAGTTTTTTAGATTGGGCGGTTGTTTTGTACATTATATCATGACCGACCCTTAATCAGGGCTGGACAGAAATCAAGGCTATCCCGATTTCAACTTTTTAGTGTAGAATACTTCTCGTAAGCCTGTAAGTCCCATCCTAATTTCACCGGAGCACAAGATTCATCCCGGAAATGGAGCAGGAAAATCATGAGTGGAAAAAATTCGCCTCAAAGCGTGATCGATTCCTATCGCAAACGACAGCAAATGATGCCCTATATCACCTGGGGGTTGGCAGGATTGCTGGTGTTGATGGGCATTATCCTGATCATTTTATGGGTCAGTGGAGGAAACCGACCGCAAATTGCCTTCTTTTCCTCCCCAACCCCGACGGCTACATTAACATTGACCCCAAGCCCCGTACCGCCGACGGCTACCGCGACGATGACCCCCACCGAAACGGAAACGCCAACTCCCACGCTCACTTTCACGCCTTCGGGGCCGTTTGAATACACTGTCCAAAGCGGTGATACCTGTTTTGATATTGCAGTCAAATATGAAGTTGATTTGCTGGTGTTGCTGGCGTTGAATAATTTTCCTGCCGGCCAGTGCCCAATTCGGGAAGGAGATAAAATCCTGATCCCGGCCCCCAACCAGCAATTGCCCACCGAAACACCCTTGCCCACCGGTCTGCCGCGCGGTACTCGAATTGAATATGTGGTCAAAACCGGTGACACATTGGATTACATTGCGTCAATTTTCAATTCGACTGTTGAGGACATCATGCAGCAGAACAACATCACCGACAAAAATCTGATTTCTGCCGGGCAGGTCCTCGTTGTGCGGGTCAATTTGGTTACACCCACACCTACACGTCCCCCGACCTTGACCCCCACTACCGGAGATCAACAACCGACGATAACCCCGTCACCGACCAGCGGTTCCTGAAAAATTTTATATTTGGGAACTTAAATAGGGGCTTTCACGTCAGGAAAGCCCCTTAACTCTTTGATGCGAATAGTATGGTATAAATTCTTTGAAATACCGTTTTTTAGAGCAAATAATCAGCGAAATGGTTCCATCAACTCCTGGTGCTGGTATCGTAGGGCGGGTCGCCCGGATTACTACTTTTCATTTACCGGTGATTATTGTAGCGGGTGTACTTGTCATGGCAGCTCTTACCCGTTTACAACAAATGTTTAACTGGCAGGGCGAATGGCTCCTCAAGTTGACCGAGGGTGTGAGCAATTTTTCAGCGGTATTTCTCGGTATATTTATTGAGGCAGCCCCATATCTTTTGCTGGGAACATTGGCATCCGGGCTGGTTGAAGTATTTTTCAGCCCGGAAGAAATCACCCGGTTACTACCGCGCAGCCGATTTCTCTCAATTGGTTTCGGTGGGTTGTTGGGGTTGTTCTTTCCGGTGTGTGAATGTGGAAGTATCCCGTTGGCGCGCCGATTGATGAGAAAAGGTTTACCAGTGCCGGTTGGAATTGCTTTTTTGCTGGCAGCACCAGTCATTAACCCAATCGTGATAGCCAGTACTTTTGCAGCCTTTGGTAATACGCCCATTTTTTGGCTGCGTTTTGGGCTTACTTTGCTGATAGCCATTGGAGTTGGGTTGTTGTTCATGTTTGAGTCGGACGGCAACCGCGTTATTCGCTCGTTGAATGTGGAACTTTCCCAATCCTTCCACTTTCATGGTGAACATGATCATGATTTCGGTAATTCAACTTCCTCGGTCATTCAGAAGTTAAAAAAGGTGACGATCATCGCTGCTGATGAGTTTTTTGAAATGGGGCGGTTTCTGGTCATCGGGGCTTTCCTTGCTGCACTGATGCAAACCGTCGTGCCGCAGAGCTGGTTGCTGTCACTGGGACAAGGACCAATTCTCTCGGCGGTTGTGCTTTCATTGCTGGCGGTGCTGCTTTCAGTTTGCTCCACAGTCGATTCTTTTATTGCACTGGCATTTAGCGGTACTTTTTCCAGCGGAGCCGTGTTGGCTTTTCTCGTTTACGGACCCATGGTAGATATCAAAGCCACACTGATGTATTTACGAGTGTTCAATCGAAGAACTGTTGGGGTGTTGGTAATCTTACCGTGGCTGCTTACAATAATTTCCAGTACAGTGATTAATTTGTGGATGAGGTAAATGTGACTCTTCGGGCTGGACGAAGTTTTCAGGCTTTATTGATGGCGCTGATCGGGCTGTTTTTGCTCAGTCGAATCTGGAGCGGGACTATTTTGTTATATATTAATCAGCGCTTTGTATTTTTGGTCTTTCTGGCCAGTTTAGGCTTTGTCATTTTTGCACAGGTTCTTTATTCGGAGCGTTTATCGACTCAAAATGACGAGAAACATTCTAAGAATTTTTCAATATCAACTTTATGGTGGTTGGCCCTTCCTGTTTTAATCGGTTTCTTGGTGCCGGCAAAACCTCTGAGTCCTTCGGCTGTGGTCAATCGTGGAATCAGCATAGATGCTCCTCTTTCGGCACGGATTGAAGATACTGGAGTTTTACTTTCCCTCAGCCCCACCGAAAGAACGGTGTTGGATTGGATCCGTTTATTCAGTTTTTCGGAGAATTTGGAACAATTCGTTGACCAACCTGTAGACGTGACCGGTTTTGTATTTTCGGATGGTCGTTTGAGCGAGAGTCAATTCATGGTGGGTCGTTTCACAATCACCTGTTGTGTTGCCGATGCCACCGCTTTGGGAATGATCGTTGACTATCCACAAGCCGCAGTGTTGAAACAACATACCTGGGTGCGGGTTCAAGGAAAAATCGGTGTAATGGAGCGGGAAGGTCGCTTGCTGCCGCTCATCCTGGCCGATTCGGTTGAGGCGGTCCCGCCCCCTGAGCAACCTTATCTTTTTCCATGAAATTCGGTCGTTTTGAACGAGTTGTCCTGATCACAATTTTCTTCCTTGTGGTTATCCTGGCAGGGTTGGCCTGGATTGCCGTTCAAATGGGGCTGCCCGATCCACAGGTCGTTTTCCCGGGTGAGGCAGGATTGATCGGGGGGCGCGGACCGGTTGAACTGCGATTTCAACAAGATATGGATCGTTCATCTGTTGAGAGCCGCCTTTCATTTGAGCCGGCCTGGGATGGTACCTGGCGTTGGGCGGATGATCGAACAATTCGCTTTTTCCCAAAAGTTACCCTCGGTGAGGGAACGTTGCTTAGAGTGATTCTCGAACAGGGTGCTCGCAGCCGGGATGGGCGGGTCTTTCGTCATCCATTTTCAGCTGAACTGCGTATTCGTCCCACCCTTCTCATTTTTCTAAACGATCCTCTCATTTCGCCGGAACTGGGCGGGATGAATCCGTTGACAGGCGAGTATCAACTTCTAACCGCCAGCGGAGGCAGGGTTTTCGATTTTGCCGTATCTCCAGATGGAGAAAAAATTGTCTATTCAAGAATCAACCTTCGGGACGGCAGCGACCTGATCTTGATCAACCGCAATGGAACAGAAGAAAAAGTGCTGGTGGAATGCGGTGATTTTGCCTGTATAGAACCTGCTTGGACGCCGGACGGCCGATTTTTGGCATATACTCGCTACGAAAGCAGCCTGACAGCGAGTTTGATGGATGGTGTCGGTAAAGTCTATATAGTTGATGTGGAAAGCGGCACCAGTAATCTCCTTTTCAATAACCCTGGTTTATTTGGGGCTTTGCCGGTGTTTTCGCCGGATGGTTCAGCGGTGTCGTTCTATGATTTCGGTGAACAGGCTATCCGCCTTGTCAATTTGCTTGATGGCAGCAGTTCGATTGTTCCCAGCCGGGTGGCGGGACGAGGCAGCTGGTCGCCGGACGGACGCACATTTCTGGTTGCAGATTGGGAGGGCCAAGATGCAATCCCCCGCAGCAATCTTTTTCGGCTGGATCTGGAAACCCGTTCGGTCAGCCGTTTTTTTGAAGAGTCGTTCGAAGTATTCGATGTGTCTTTACCGGTATGGTCACCTGATGGGGAATGGGTTATTTGCGCGGTTCAAACGCAGAGCCGCCAAGAGGGAAAGCAATTGTGGTTGTTTGACAAACGGGGGCATGCCGTCAATCAGATAACCAACCAACCCCAAATGAATTATTCTTCCTACCAATGGTCGCCGGATGGAAAAAGAGTGGTGTTTCAGGAGGTCAATCTCGGTCAGTCAGACGATTCACCCAAAATTTTTATCTGGCAAATTGAAGATCAAAGAATAGAAAGAGTATTTGAAAATGGGGCTTTTCCCCAATGGATGCCGTGAAATCGGTTTATCTCCCCGATATACTCAAAGATTCCAGGGCGGATTGGATTTCTTTGATTACTTGTGGGTCCGTTTCGACTTGTAAAACATCTTGCAAGGCAGCCTGAGCCTCAGGGCTGCCCATTCGACCAATTGCCCAGGCGGCGTGAGCGCGAACCAGTGGGTCATCATCTGATTTCAGACATGCGAACAGATCCGACAAGAAGCGCTTGTCGCCTGAATTGCCAAGGGCAACGGCAACATTTCGCAAGTAACCGCGTCGTTTGGCACGTCGGATTGGACTCCGCTCGAATTTTTGCTTAAATTCCGACGGGGAAAGGCGGATTTCACGGCTAAGTGGAGGACGAGCAGTGTTTTTTTGCGGGGAAAAAGCGGAGTCATAATGGGAAGAGGCGAAGCGAATATTCCACGGACATACCTGTTGGCAAATATCACATCCGAAAATCCAATTGTTAATGGCAGGACGTAGTTCCGATGGAATTTCGCCTTTATTTTCGATGGTCAGATAAGAGATACATCGTTTGGCATCCAGCGTACGATCCGGTAAAATACATTGAGTTGGGCAGGCTTCAATACAACGTTGACACGAACCGCAATGATCGGCAGTAAAGGGCGAATCCGCTTCCAGTTCCAGCGTCAGGAATAATTCACCCAGCAAGAAATAAGAACCAATTTGGGGATGGATCAGACAGGTGTTCTTACCAATCCAGCCGAGGCCGGCGCGCTGGGCAAAGTCGCGTTCCAAAACGGGGCCGCTATCGGTGAGAATTTTCCACTCAAACGGCTGATTTTCTTTTTTTTGTTGTACCATAGCGATCAATTCCCTTAATCGCACCGGAATGATCTCATGGTAATCCTGCCCCCAGGCGTAGGCTGCTACCCTGCCATGTGGTTCGGTTGTTGCAGGAGGGGCATCTTGTGGACGGGGGTAGCGGATGGCTACCACAAGGATAGTTTTAACTCCGGGAAGGATTAGAGAAGGATCAGCCCGGCGGGCAACCGCATCCGAACGAGCCAGATAGGCCATATCGCCGTGTAAGCCTCGTTCCAGCCAATTTTTATAGACCGGAAAAGAAGCGGGCGGTGATGGAGTTGTAAACCCCACAAGATCAAAGCCGAGACGGAAAGCCTCGGCTTTGATGAATTCCTTGAGGTTCAGCGAATCCTCCACCATAAGAAATACAATCAGGGTGTTGGGGAAGGTGTCTCTGTTTCAGTCGGTGCCGGAGGAGGGGTGTCGGTGGCGGGGACAGCCGTCTGGGTCGGAGAGGGGGCGCTGCCAGAAACTTTGATATCGAGAGTCAGTGTGAAGAAGTTCTGACCATCAGCATTGGTCAAAACCCAAATGGTACGGTAATCTCCGGCTTTGGCCGGTGCTTTCATGCTTAACACCAAATCTACATTTTCATTGGGTTTAACTTCTTTGGGAAAGCGAATATCGGATGCCCCAAAACGCAATGCGGGATCGGAAAGGAAGTACCTCACTTGATAAGCGGTCGTCCATGTTGTTGTACCGGAATTTTTTACAGTCCATGTCAGGGTGAATGGTTGCTCCGGGTACATGACCGTGCCATCCAAGGGGGATTGGGTTACAAAATCTGCCCGGTCTGCCACCGAGGGACGGGTTGCGGTCGGGGGAAGGGTGGGTGTTGGACTGACGGCACTGGTTGGAGAAACAGCCTGTGTTGGTTCGGGAGTGTTGGTTGGGGGTAAAGTGAGGGTTGGAGTCGCGGTTGGCAAGCTGGCTGCGGTTTGAGTCAGACCTGCTGCAACGGTTTCAGCCGCTTGAGTGAAAATTAAGGCGGGATCTGTCGTAGGGGCAGCCTCAGAACGGCTGCACGCCGAAAGCAATAATAAGCCCAATAACAGGACAAATGGGAGTGCCTGTTTCAAAATTTTCTTTATTAACATCGTTTATCCTCCGTGTTCAAATCAACCTAAATGATACCTGTCATTTGGCTGGCAGGCAATCCCCCGATTCTGTGCCAGGCAGCTCAAATTGTCAAGGCTTTATGGGTCTACTGGCTGCCAGATGTTGTTCGTGGAGGATGAGGTTTCCGGTAAGCGGTCTGAAAATCCGTATCCTTCCCGGAAGGTAAGATAGGTAATTGCTCCTGGATTAATACTGAAGCGAGTTTGATAATCGGTTCCGTTATAGGAGAATTGAAGGGTATAATCCCCGGCGGGTAAGTCGCTCAATACCAGATTCTCGCGGTAGTAATCGTCACTGTTGACACTTTCGGGGGCATAAGTTCGTACCACCCAACTGCGTTTAAGCTCGATGGATGACACCCGTACATCCAGCAAGCGGATGAGTGATCCATCGGCTTTCATCCAGCGGCCGACAAGAACCCCCCATCCTTGCGGTGGGGCTAGCCACAATTCGGGATTACGGGAAACATAATAGCTATTCCGCTCAAGGCGCACCTCGAAGTGCAGGTGCGGCCCTGTAGTGAAGCCAGTGTTTCCGACAATGCCCAATACATCGCCGGCTTTTACGGTTTGTCCCGGAAAAACGTCAACCCGATCCATGTGGGCATAAATGGTATATAACTGACGGCGATCAAAACCAAAATCATGGCGAATGGCTACCGCGATTCCATAGGGATCATCCGGCGAATCGGGTCCTTTGTACAGGCCAATACCTGCCCAAACGACAGTACCATCGGCAGCAGCAATAACCGGGGTGCCGCGCTTTGCGTCAATATCAATGCCGGTGTGGACAATGGTTGTGCCGGTAAAGTAATAGCCATAACGGTAGTCTGCCAGCGGCCAGTTGACCTCATCTGCAGCGATGGGACGGATGAAGTAAAAATGATCGTGCGGACTCAATGCCCACGGAACTTCGTAAAGCGGTGGGCGCCAAAGGGAAACCGGTGGATCGGACGGAGTAGGAAAAGTGAATTTAAGCGGTTCTTCCGTTTCCAGGTGTTGCCAGTCATTGTTGTATGAGGATAGGGTGTTGGAATCGGTTGTGGGTGTGATCAGGATGGCATCTGCCGCTTCGATCATCGTCAATGCAGAGGTGTCTGCTGCTGCACTGCTTTGACAGGCATTCAGCAGAAAACCAAATATCACCACCAGACAAAGATAACCGGATTTGGTCATGGCTGACTGGCTCCGGGCAGTGGAGTCCAGGTTGGGCGACGGGTTGGCTGGCTGGTTGGTGTTGGACTTGGTAGAGGAGTTGAAGTCCGATAAAAACGGATGGTGGGTGATATGGTCGGTGTGAGAGTTAATGTTGGGATGGCTGTGGGTGTTTGGAGTGCTTCAGGTGGATAAAATTGCGCCATGGCTGCGCTCCAGTTCAAACCATCGGTTTTAACGAATTGATTAAACCGAGCAGCAGGGTAAAAAGTACGCCAGTTTTGCAAAGCCGCTACCGGTTGCCACCCGAATCGGCTGGCCAGTTCGGTAAAATCAATCCAGTAGCCATCTGGAATTGGAATCAAAGCCCCGCCTTGTTCGTAGGTGCGTGGGTCGCCGTTGTAGCGTGCATCCAGGGACCAGGGGTGCTCACGCATGGGTATTCCCTGGGAACCATCCTGATATCGGGCACGAATAAAGACACGCCAGAAGGTTTGGCCGCCGCGCTCTTCCCGGGTGATGGTCATCCAGCCAGCCTGAACAGGAAGAGGATTTACCGCGAAGGCTCTACCGGTCAGCAGCCACTCATCTACACTGCCGGGGTGAGGAGGCTCGGTGATCGGTAAGTACGCATTTTCCAGATTACCCAATACATCCCAACCCGATTGACGGGCAGCTTCTTTTCGGAGGGCAAGGAAGGATTCATCTACAGCATCGTGGAGGAATGGATAAGGGACATTGATATCAATGAGAGGCGCCAGGCCAAAACGGCCTGGGGGAGATTGGAGCTTAGGAGTAGTTTGTACCGTGTACAACGAAGGCAGGGCCGCTGGACTGTCTTTGAGATGGGTTGTGATCAAATCGTTGATCTGCCCACCTTTCCAATCCATGCCGTGAATTGCAGCTGGCATGTTCGAAAATGGCAGGGCCAGTTTCTGGGAGGAGAGCTCAAAACCTGCCAGATTATCCTGCAAAAAATCGGTTTGACGTATGAGGAGAACTTTCCCATCTGGGCTCCAGATTGAATTGTGACCTGCCACTACCGGTATAGCAGGCTTTTGAGGAGCTTTGCTATCCCAAAGAAAGATGGTATCTGTGGCATTATTTTGCCCTCCCCATGTCAAGAAGCGCCCGTCCGGTGACCAGGCTGGGGAGCGATTGGGACTGCCAACACCGAGGCTGATATTGGTATAGCGTTCTCCAATTTGATCCAGTCGAGCTGTCCAGACTTCATCCTGTCCGTTCCGGTCAGAAATATAGGCAATCTCCTGTCCTAATGGCGACCAGGCAGGGGAATGGTCAGCACTTGCGGTGTTGGTAAGAGGGATTGGCTTCTGATTCAAATCAGCAAGAGACTGGATGAGGATATCCAGATTGCCATTGGCATAGGTTTCATAAGCCAGCCATTGTCCATCTGGAGACCATGTTGGCCAGCCATCGTATTCTGGTGTGTCGGTCACCCGGACTAAGTTGCCATCGCGAAAGTCGAAGATGTAGATATCCCAATACCCATTACGGCGAGAAGTGTAGGCCATTCGAGTGCCATCCGGGCTTAAAGCGGGATGTAAGTCATCCCACGGATGATTGGTCAAACGAGAGAGGGGTAATCGGTTGGGATGAAAGGCAAAGATGTGAGTAAATGGACCATCACTCATTGCGAAAACAATCAACCCATCCGGATTCGAACCGTTTTGTGGGGCTATTGATTCGCCAAGGGCTACATTCAAAAGATTGGCTTGTGAGGCAATGTCTGATGGAACGGTTGTCCCAATGGGTGGAATGGTTGGCAGAAGTGATGGCAAGGTTGGGGTGGGAAGTAGTAAGAATTGATCTCTGAGGATTGGTATACCAATCCAGAGAATTGCTACCAATAGCGCAAAGAATAAGGTCAACCAACCTAAAGGTTGTCTTTGGTTATGTTCTTTCGGAGAAGTAGCCATCTATCTCCCAATACGGAATTCAGGCGTAATGTGAAGAAGAAAAGCAGCCCTCCTTTGAAATTCTCAAAGTTATCCATATAATCTTTTTTTCAGAAATGCTGTTTTCTTCGGGTGAATTCAAGGTTGAATTCACTTATGGTTTATTGTAGCATTCAAAAAATTGAAGGGTCAATTAAATTGGCTTTCAATAAGGTTGGGTTATCAATATTGTTAACTTCACATTATTCATCCTCGAACCGCAGCCTGTACATTTTGTAGTAAACCCCTCTTTTTTGAATCAATTCGGAATGAGTACCATCCTCGATAATTTGTCCGTTTTCGATGACGAGGATACGATCGGCATTGGTGATGGTGGAGAGACGATGGGCGATAATCAGAGATGTGCGGCCAGTCAACAAGCGACTAAGGCCTGCCTGAATAATGCGTTCGGTTTGGGTATCTACGCTGGACGTGGCTTCATCGAGGATGAGAACACGGGGGTCGGCAAGCAAGGCACGTGCAAAAGAAATCAGCTGGCGTTGGCCGACGGATAAAATGGCTCCACCCTCCTCCACAGGGGTGTCGTAGCCGTGTGGTAATTGGCGGATGAATTCATCGGCTCCAACGGCTTTCGCAGCGGCTTCAACCTCCTCGTCGCTGGCGTTCAGCCTGCCAAAACGGATATTCTCACGCACCGTTCCGGAAAACAGGAAGGGATCTTGCAGGACGATGCCGAACTGACGGCGGAGACTTTGTTGGGTTACTTTGCGAAGATCGTAACCATCCAGGCGTACAACTCCTTCGGTGGGGTCGTAAAAACGGGCAACAAGTTTGATGAAGGTAGATTTTCCAGCGCCAGTTTTACCAACCAGTGCAACGGTTTGACCGGCAGGAATGATCAGATTGATGTTGCGCAAAACGGGGGTAGGATCGTCGGAATAATGAAAACTTACATTCTCAAAACGAATTTCACCCCGAATTGGGGGCATTTCGACGGCATCTGGTGCATCTTGAACTTCAACAGGGGTGTTTAAAAGGTTGAGAATGCGCTCCCCACTGGCCATGGTGGATTGAAACGAGTCAAAGCGGCGGCTCAAATCGCGAATGGGATCGAAAAATCGGTTGATGTACAAAACAAACGCAATCAGTGTTCCCGGTGAGAGTTTTTCTCCCAGCACAGCACTGCCACCCAGCCAGACGACCAACGCCATGGCAGTTATGCCAAGAAAATCTACACTCGGAAAGAAGAGCGCAGCGAGACGAGCTGCTTTGAGGTTCACATCAAGATTATGACGATTGACAACATCCCGAAAATAGGCATAATTTCGATCTTCGCGCGAAAATGCCTGGACAACCCGAAGTCCGTTGATATTTTCGGCAAGGATGGAATTCACCCAACTGATGGCTTTGCGTGTTTCCCGATAGTACTCACGGGCGCGACTGCGAAACAGGCGGGTGATCAGGATGATGAGCGGCAATACACTGAATGTCAATAATGACAGTTGCGGATTCATGCTCAACATGGTGAAAACGATCCCGATCAGCACAAACAGATCGCGCGCGATGGCAAGCATGGCCCAGGTAATAAATTCCCGCAAGACACTGACATCATTGATGACACGAACAATAATGCGTCCTACAGAATAGTGAGTGAAAAAACTAAGCGAAAGACGCTGAAGATGATGGAAAAGTTGGGAGCGGATATCATAGATGATAGATTGTCCAACGCGGGACATGATGAAGACCCGCCCATAAATTGCCGACCATTGCATGATGGCGATGGTTAAGTAAATGAGGACAATCTTGCGAAGGGCAGGGAGTGAGCCAGCGTCAATACCTTCATCTATGGCGAGTTTGACCAGATATGGCCCGGCAACCGAAGCGGCAGATGTGATTGCCATGAGGAAAAGGGAGAAAAGCAGCGGCCTCCAGTAAGGTTTGACAAATGCCAGTAATCCACGAACTACCTGCGGATCGTATCCCTTGAACTGGACATCCTCGTGAATGTTGGGTGAGGCTGTGACTGCCATGCTTTTGTTTTACTCCAGTGAATTCCCAGAACGGAAATTGGTTTTGGAAAAGTTTACCTGGGGGATGATCAGGTCCTCCTCCAATTCCTCCTGATTTTTTAGTTGGAGATCGTAAATTTGACGATAAAGCCCGTTCAATGCCATTAATTGGGAATGAGTACCCTTCTCAACGATGTGACCCTGTTCCATAACCAAAATTAAATCGGCCTGTTTGACGGTGGATAACCGCTGAGCAATGATCAGAGTTGTGCGTCCTTCCATCAAGGTCGAGAGGGCTTTTTGGATTAAGTGTTCGGTGTGGGTGTCCACACTGGAAGTAGAATCGTCCAGTATCAGGATGCGAGGATTCATCAATAAAGCGCGTCCAATCGCGATTCGCTGGCGCTGTCCACCGGATAATGTAACCCCTCTTTCACCCACAACTGTGTCATAACCCTGGGGTAATTCCATGATGAATTCGTGAGCCTGAGCAGCTTTGGCTGCGGCAATGATTTCCTCTTCGCTGGCGTCCGGTCGCCCGTAGGCAAGATTTTCTCGGATGGTAGTTGAAAAAAGCAAGGATGTTTGCAGAACGATACCGATTTGCCGGCGCAATGAGGTTAATTCCATCTGTCGAACATCTATGCCGTCAATTTTCACTGCACCTTCGCTTACATCGTAAAAACGAGGAATCAGGTTGACCAGTGTAGTTTTGCCCGACCCGGTTGAGCCGATGATTGCTACCCGCTGGTTCGGTTCAATTTTCAGGTTGATGTCTGAGAGGATTGGCTTGTCCCTTTGGCTATAACAGAATGAAACCCCTTCAAATTGAATCTCACCCCGAAAGGTGGAACAAACGATTGGGTTCGGAGGAGACTGGATATCCGGCTCGGTTTCGAGAATTTCAAAGGTTCGCTGTAAACCCGCATAGGCTTCGCCAGCGGCATTAACCAACCAGGCCAGTTGTTGAGCGGGATTAGCGAGCAAAAGCATGTAACTGTTGAAGGCGACCAGCTCTCCGATGGTAATTTCCCCACGGATCGCCATTTGACCGCCGAACCACAGGATCAAAATCGTGCCAAGAGTAACCAGAAAAATGGTTGAGGGCATCACTTTAGCCCACTCGCGGACAACCGTAATCTGGCGGTCAAAGAGCTTGCGGTTGGTTTGATCAAAACGATCGGTCTCGTATTTTTCCTGGGCAAAAGCCCGCACGACCTGAACACCAACTACATTTTCTTGCAATATCGAGGATAGTTCACCAAGAGTATTGTCCACAGCCAGGAATAGCCTGCCCACCCGCTTGCCGAAATCGGTGGTCAATAACACCATCGGAATCAGGGGTGAAATAGCAATTGCCGCCAGAACAGGATGACGGCTGAACATCAAAATACCAATTCCAATCAGAAGGATCAAAATTCGGGCTAATTCAACCAAACCGTGTCCGGCAAAATTTTGCAAAGAACGCACATCTTCAATTACCCGGCTGATAAGCTGACCGGTCGGCATGTGGTCGTGGTATTGAAATGACAGACGTTGAATATGGTCGTACAGGCGGTTGCGCAGATCATAAGCCACGTGATGGGCAATCCATTCGGTCAGGTATTGCTCACGAAAATTAACGAGGGCCTTGATCAACCCCAAACCCAGAATCAGGCCAGCTGCCATGACGAGAAATCGGTTGTCGCCCCCCTTCAAACCGATATCAATCACTTGCCGAATAATGGCGGGAAAAGCCATTTCAATCGAGGTGAGGATTAGCAGAAAAACACTGGCAAGCACGATTTGACGAATATACGGCTTGACCAGTGATTTCAGATTGAGAAGATGTCTCTTCATTGCTCAGTTCGATTCAGTCCGATCCTCATGTATACTAGAAAGTAATTCTATTCTTTACAGTGAGAAAACAGTCTTGCCTTCGCAAACCAGCCCAATACCCTCATACTGGACATTGGCATAGAGAGTAAATTGCTGCATCTGTGGTGCAAGCCCCCGCAGGTGCATGGTGATGACCAGGTCAAAGTCTATGTTTTCGACAATGTAAGCACTGGCAACCACCGTTTCGCTGGCATCTCGAATTTCAAATTCAAGATTGGGTGGTTTTTGAAAGGGAGTGAGCCGGGCATGTACCCGAACCCGCTGGCGGTCTTCGCGGGGATCCACCATTAATTCCAAAAACCTGACCTGTTCTGGTGGGACAGCATGTGGATGAGGTTGTAAGGGGTGAAATCGCTTCATTTAGATAATTTTACGGGCTTCCACATAGAACCGTTTTTCAATTGCTTCTCCCATCGAAAAGGTTTTTCGGGGAAGAACGCCATCCAGGATCACGGTTCGGAATAATTCATTCTTATCCATCGCTGGTAAATAGAAACCACAATTACCTTGTTGTTTGGAAAGGTGATAGAGCGCATCTTCGCCGTGAACATAATCAATTTTATCTGCTCCACCTTGTTTTAGCCAGTCATCCAGAAATGCCTGCAAACTTCCCACAACCAGGTTTGACATTGGATGATGGATAGTGGCGGTGGAGTAACCTTCGGGTGAAACGATGCCAAAGGTCTGACTTTTGCCGACTTGTTCTTGTACCGTCTTTTCCATTTCGTGAGCGTTTGGACACGCGGTTAAGGTGATACTTTCTTCACCAAAGAAGCGCTTAAGTGCTGTGAGTGGGGAATATTTCACGTTGAAAATCACACGGTGAATGGCTTCAAAGACCAGACCGGGATCATGGAGATTCTCAATTTCGACAAGGGCGTATCGGGCCGGGTGATACATCCCGACGCAAGGCTTCAATTTTTCCCAACAGGCTTTGGCAGTGGCAAGAGAGTGATTGCCGTCTCCCACGGCAAAGAGAAGGATGCCTTTCTCCGAGCCAACCCCGTATTTGGGATAAAAGACTTCAGGTGAAGCCAGGCGTTCCAGCGCTCGAATGACTTGTTTTTCAACTTCTAAATTGGCGACAAGAGCACCTTTGAGATGGCCGCTGCCCTGCATTAAGTCAAAATCATAGAGGGGGATCAATGAGTCGCTGTGCTGACCAACCGGTTCGATGACCGTTTTCTCCGGGTCATCAATCAACACGAGGATATGTGGTAGTTCAATCACAGCCCCTTCCCGAACACGCATGCGGGGAGGAATACGTTCCACAATGGTCCCTTCAGTTGCGCGTATGAGGGTTTGTGAACCGGGGGAATAATCATACTTTTCGAGATCGAGCGCCAGAATCAAACCATGACGGGTTTTTCCATTGACCGTTCGTTCCACATAAATCAAACCGCTGTGGACATCGAAAATGCCATTATCTAAATACTGGCGCATGGTTGTTTGGGCGGTTTGGATGCGTTCCAATTCCTCCGGTTTGCCCAAATAAACCTCGGGTAAGATGAGGTTAAGAGTAGAAGGGGCATCGCCCACTTCTTTGGCCACCTGTTCCCAGTACTCGGGTTGAGAAGTGAACTGATCGCAGGCAATTGTTGCCCATTTCCGTAAATCAATTCCCTTTTTGGGGAGGAGGATGTCCGCAACTTGTACGCCAATATCGGAGTATATTCGCATTGTAAAAACCTCAAGGTGAGATACAGGGAAAAAGAAAACGGTCTTTTTCATTTTACCAAAGACCGTTTGAGAATAAAGAGGTGTTGAAGCGGAAAGGAAATCTGTCAATCAATATCAGGAAGATTGACCCATCACATTCCTGCCATGTAGGCAATGCCCACCGTTCCCGGTCCGGTGTGGGTTCCAATTACCGGGGATACCGTGGCTGCAAAGGCTTCTGCAATGTCGGATGGTGCGAAACGCTGGCAGGCTTTTTCGAGCAGGCGTTCTGCTTCGACAGGGGCGTTGGCGTGTAAAGCAGCAATTCGCACCGGGCGCTGGCTGCCAACTCGCTCGACAAAAATGTCAATCAGCCGGTCAACAGCTTTGTTCATCGTGCGGATTTTTTCCACGGCCACAATTTTTCCATTCTCCAGACCGAGGATTGGTTTCAGCCCCAGGGCAGTGCCGAGAAATGCAGCAGCCCCGCCGATACGCCCGCCGCGGTGTAAAAATTCCAGAGTGCTGACCGCAAATAAAACGCCCGTATGATGAACGGCTTTTTCGGCGATTGCTTTACATTCCTCGAGGGAAGCCCCCTGTTTCGCCGCGCGGGCTACTTGCAGGGCTTGAAAGCCCAACCCCATGCCCGCAGATAAAGAGTCAATGATAACCACCCGATCTGTTTGTAGGTTTTGCCTGGCCTGAGTTGCAGAATCGATTGTGCCAGAAAGTGCTGCGGATATGTGAATGGACAGAATGTCGTATCCCTGTTCCAGGAGGGAGGTGTACACTTGCTGAAATGCAGCGGGGGAAGGCTGTGAGGTTGTGGGCATTACTTTGGCGTGCTGAAGCCGTGTATAGAATTCTAGCGGAGTAATGTCCACCCCATCTCGAAAAGTCTCTTCTCCCCAGACTACCTGCAAAGGAATGGCATGTAAAGCATAACCATTGGATAAATGTTCTGGAATATAGGCAGTGCTGTCGGTTACGACGGCAACCTTTGACATGTTCTCTCTCCTTAAATCAAGGTTATTTTGTTATTATAGTATTTCTGTCCATTAAACCCCATCTATTGTAAAAAGTTTCGCTTTCCGGACAGTAAAAATCCGTTCCCCTAAACCTTGACCATTGCAATTTATCCGACTAGAATTGGGTGGCGTAACGCCCCTCAGGGGTGTTGATTTCTTATGGATTAAGGTCAGCGTGTTCGAATCGCTTTCAAATCGGCTGGAACAGGTATTCCAACAACTTCGCCGGCGGGGCAAACTATCCGAACAGGACGTAGATGCCGCCATGCGCGAAGTTCGTTTGGCGCTGCTTGAGGCAGACGTTCATTTCAGCGTTGTGAAGGATTTTATCAGCCGTGTGCGTGAGCGGGCAGTTGGGGCAGAAGTTTCAAGGGCTCTAAATCCTGCCCAGCAAGTTATCAAAATCGTCCATGAAGAGTTGATTAAGACTCTGGGCGAACCAGCCCGGCTGAACTTAACTGGCCCCAAACCGCGAGTCATCATGATGGTTGGTTTGCAGGGTTCCGGTAAAACTACAGCAGCCGCAAAAGTGGCTTCGCTGTTACGCTCTCAGGGCGAACGAGTTGAACTGGTTGCTGCGGATCCCTACCGACCAGCTGCCATCAAGCAATTACAAACGCTTGGAGAGCGGATTGGTGTGCCGGTTTACACAGAAAACGGTGTAAAACCTCCGGAATTGGTGGCGCGAGCCTTTGAGAAGGCGCAAAAGAGCGGTGTCAGTGTTTTAATTGTGGATACGGCGGGGCGCTCTCAGCTGGATAATGCACTAATGGAGGAGCTGAAAGCGATTTCACGGCGAGTAACCCCCAATGAAATTTTGCTGGTCGTGGATGCAATGATCGGTCAGGAGGCTCTGCATGTTGCGGAAGGCTTTCGGGATACTGTTACTCTGACCGGTTTGATCCTTACGAAAATGGATGGGGATGCACGCGGTGGTGCGGCGATTTCCATTCGGGCCGTTACTGGAGTCCCCCTCAAATTCCTTGGCACCGGTGAGGCCATTGATGCCATTGAAGTTTATGATCCCGGTCGGTTAGCCTCGCGAATTCTGGGCATGGGAGATGTGATCGGCCTGATTGAGCGTGCTGAAGCGGCCTTCGATGAAAAAGAAGCGCAGGAGCAGGCTGAACGCATGCTTTCTGGTTCCTTTACCCTAGAGGATTTTGCCAAACAGCTCAAGCAAATCCGAAAGATGGGACCTCTGGCGCAAATTTTAGAAATGTTGCCCGGCGGACTGGGGCAAATGGCACGCAATATTTCACCGCAAGAGGCCGAGCGTTCCTTGAAAATTACGGAAGCAATATTGAACTCGATGACTCGCGAAGAACGCCGTCATCCTGAAATCCTCAACGCCAGCCGGCGGAGGAGGATTGCCCGCGGATCCGGCACTCAGGTGCAGGATGTCAATCGGGTTCTTAAGCAGTTTCGTGATGCGCAGAAAATGTTCAAGACTTTACAAAAAACAGGAGGTCGGGGTTTACCGCGCCTGTTTGGCTGATCAATGCCTCTGAAAGATTGCGCTTCCTTCGGCGCCCCTCAACTTTTAGAGGACAACTTGAATCGCCATGTATATGCTAAAATAATCCTGTAGAAATGAGGAGAAAAGATCAACTATGGTTCGAATACGATTGCGCCGAATTGGCTTAAAAGGACAACCCAGTTACCGAATTGTGGCGGCTGATAAAGAAAGCCCCCGCGATGGTCGATTCCTTGAAATTCTTGGTTTTTACAACCCGCGCACAGAGCCGTTTACATTCCAGGTGAATGAAGAACGGATTTACCATTGGCTGAAGAACGGAGCTCAACCAACCGAATCCGTACAAAAATTGTTCGATAGCGTGGGTTTGAGCAAGCGCTGGGCACGCGTCAAAGCTGGTGAGCCAATGGAAGAAGTTTTGAAGGAAGCGGAAGCCTACTACGCTTCCCGAAAAGTAGATGTAAAAACCAACGCCGTATAAATCTGTGGTTGAAACATCGTCCAAAGCCATTGTGCGAAAGGATGAATCGTGAAGGAATTGATTGAATATATTGCCGCTTCATTAGTGGATGACCCCACTCAAGTGCGGGTGCGCCAGGAATGGATTGGTGGAAAAGCCCGGCTTGAATTGTGGGTTGCCAAAGAAGATATGGGCAGGATCATTGGGAAAAGCGGGCGGGTAGCCAATGCTATGCGGATTTTATTGCGTGTAGCAGCTGCTCGTGAAGGTAAACAGGCAACCCTGGATGTGATGGAGCCGCGTTGATGGAAGGTCGTCCGCCTCAATCGGACAATGTTAGGGAACCGTCAGGCTCGCCTCCCTTAGGCGAGCCTGTCTTTCTGGCTGTTGGTTTTCTCAGGCGGGCGCATGGCCTCCAGGGCGAAATGGTTATGGACGTCTTGACCGATTTCCCTGAACGTTTGGTGCGGGGCAAGGTGGTTTACGCCGGAGAAGAACACAACCGCCTGACCATTCGTTCACTGCGCTCCAAAGGAAAGCAGGTATTAATCGCCTTCGAAGAAATTGGAGATCCCGAGTCCACTGCGCCTTACCGGAATCAATATCTGTTCGTTCGGTCGGATGAGATTCCACCTTTACCTGAGGGTGAGTATTATCATCATGAATTGCTTGGGTTGAATGTTTTTACACCCGATGGTCAACGACTTGGAACGCTTGTCGAGATCCTCGAGACTGGCGCAAATGATGTTTATATAATCCGGGATGAAGGCTCCGAAAAAGAACTGCTGGTACCGGCAATCCCTGAAGTTCTCCTTGAAATACGATTGGCCGAGCGCATTCTAATCATTTCTCCACCAGAGTGGTTGTAATCTGGAGCGAAATGGATGAACCCCAAAGCCTATTGGGTTGCTTTCAATTACGTCAAAGGGATTGGATCAGTCCGCCTTAGCCGCATTTTACACACCTTTGAGGGGGATTTGGAAGCCGCATGGCACGCATCCTACGAAAAATTGATTGCGGCACGGCTGCATCCCACTCTGGTGGAAAGGTTAGTGAAAATTCGATCCCAGCTTGATTTGGAGAAAATTTGGGAAAATATTGAACGGAAGGGAATCCGGGTGATTACATGGGATGATGATGATTATCCCTCGATCCTCCGTCAAATTGATCAGCCGCCGCCTGTGCTTTATTTCAAAGGAGAATATCTGCCGGAAGATGAACTGGCTGTGGCAGTGGTTGGGACGCGACGAGTATCTGCCTATGGCAAACAAGTAGCAGAAGAACTTGCCGCCTTTCTGGCTCGCAATCGGGTCACGGTTGTAAGCGGATTGGCACGCGGTACAGATGCAGTGGCTCATCAATCTGCCTTACGAGCAGGGGGACGCACGCTTGCTGTGTTAGGATGCGGGGTAGATCTGGTGTATCCCCCGGAACATGCCAGATTAGCGGAGGAAATTGCTGCCAGCGGTGCACTGATCAGTGATTATCCCCCCGGAACTCCTCCAGATAGCAGTAATTTTCCACCCCGCAATCGGATTATTTCTGGTTTGGCGCTGGCAACTGTTGTGATTGAAGCCGGTGACACCAGCGGAGCGTTGATTACGGCTTCTTTCGCAGCAGATCAGGGGCGCGAGGTGTTGGCCGTACCGGGGAATATTCACTCTCCCAATTCGAAAGGGGTAAACCGCCTAATCCAGAATGGTGCCCGTCCGCTGCTTGACCCCTCGGATGTACTGGAAGCGTTGAATATCCAGCAGGTAAATACCCGGCGGATTGCCAGAAAGGTATTGCCTTCTGATGAAACTGAGGCTAAACTATTGCAAGTCTTGGGCGAAGATAATCTTTCAGCAGATGAAATCAGTTTCCTTTCGGGTGTGCCGATTGAAAAAGTATCCGCTTGCTTGATGATGATGGAACTAAAAGGGCTGGTGCGGAATCATGGTGGAACAAATTACCAAGCTGTTCGAGAGGAAATGGAGTACTACGGAAGGAATGATGAATAAATCCTTTTATGCGGTGATTATGGCGGGAGGAGGAGGAACTCGTTTGTGGCCCCTTTCGCGCTCGGCGCGCCCGAAACAAATGCTTAAATTGGGCTCGGAACGCACCTTGTTTCAACAGGCAGTTGACCGTTTGTATGGCCTGGTCCCCCCTGAACGAATTCTGGTGGTTACCGGCTTCGAAATGGCAGGAGATTTGAAGCGGGATTGTCCTGAAATCCCGCCCGAAAATTTTTTGGTAGAACCGGCCCCCAAAGGGACGGCTGCAGTCGTGGGAATGGCGGCTGCTTATTTGTATCCAAAAGACCGACAGGCTGTAATGGCTATCCTTACAGCGGATCATGTTATTCAGGATGTGGCTTACTTTCAAAAAATTTTACAGGCAGCGGATGAGGCCGCCCGCATGGGTTACCTGGTTACGTTGGGAATCCACCCCACCCACCCCTCCACCGGCTATGGTTATATTCAGCGCGGGCAGGCATTGGCTGAAATTAACCAACAAACGATCTATCGTGTGGTCAGGTTCAAAGAAAAACCGGACGCTGATACTGCCCGTCGGATGTTGGAAAGCGGTGATCACGACTGGAATTCGGGCATGTTTTTCTGGCAGGTTGAACAGATACGCCAGGAAATAGCGGAACAATTACCCGAACTATATCAGGTAATGCTGAAAATTGAAAATGCCGGCTTCAACAACAAAGAAGCCTGGTTGCCTCAATGGATGAAACTGAAATCCGAAACCATTGACTACGGAATCATGGAGCATGCCCGCGATGTGGTTGTCATCCCCGCAGCCGGTTTGGGTTGGAATGATGTGGGCAGCTGGGATTCGCTGTTTGAGGTGCTGGATCGTGATGAAAATGGAAATATTCGATTAGCGTCTGAGTGGGTTGCATTTGATACCTATAGGACTCTTGTGCTTTGTGAGGATGATCAGCGCCTGATTGCAACGATTGGGGTTGAAAATTTGATCATCGTAGATAGTGGAAATGTGCTGCTGGTTTGTCATAAAGACAAAGCGCAGTCTGTACGCAAGATTGTCCAGAATTTGAAACAAAGCGGAAAAGAAAATTACCTTTAATCCAGGGAGGTAAGCGTTGGAAGCCTATTGTGTAAAGTGTAAAGAAAAACGAGAAATGGTTTCTCCGCGAGCGGAATTTAATGCAGCAGGCAGGCCGGTAACGCGGGGAATTTGCCCGGTATGTGGCACACAATTATTTCGCATGGGAAATACTCCCGAACATGAAAATTTACCTGTACCAGAAAAAAAAGAAAAAACTGCGGATAAAATACCCAATGCAGTCCATTCAAAGCGGAAAGCCAAAGATCGAAAAGATGACGGCTTTGAGGGACGAAGCGGAAAACTGGTTATCGTTGAATCTCCTGCAAAAGCGCGCACGGTTGGACGTTTTTTGGGAAAAGGCTATACCGTCAAAGCCTCTGTTGGGCATATCCGCGATTTACTGCGATCGGAGCTGTCGGTAGATGTTGAAAACAATTTTCAACCAAAGTACCGTGTCCCCAATGAAAAACGGGCAGTTGTGAAAGAACTAAAAGACCTGGTGAAGAAGGCTGAGGAAATCTATCTGGCAACCGACCCGGATCGTGAGGGGGAAGCAATTGCCTGGCATCTGATGGAGGCTGCTGAAATTCCGGAAAATCTTTCCCGGCGAGTGGTGTTTCATGAAATTACCCAACCAGCGATTGAAGAAGCATTCTCTCACCCACGCAATATCAATATGAATCTGGTCAATGCTCAACAAGGTCGAAGAATATTAGACCGATTGGTTGGTTATAACCTCACCCCATTATTGTGGGAGAAAGTACGCAGTCGGCTTTCGGCCGGGCGGGTGCAGTCGGTTGCCCTAAGGTTAATTGTGGAACGGGAACGTGAAATTCAATCTTTCGTGCCGGTTGAATATTGGACGATTGCCGCTGAATTAAAGCCGCAGGGTGGCAAACAATCCTATGTTGCGAAACTGGTCAGGGTTAACGAAGAAGAACCTCAGTTACCTGACCAGACAACGGTACAGGGATTGCTTGAAGATATGGAGTCGGCCATATACCGGATTGTACGAATTAAGCGAGGTGAACGTAAACGAAAACCCCAGCCTCCATTTATTACCAGCACCTTACAACAAGAAGCCTCGCGAAAATTGGGGTACACTGCCCGCCGCACGATGATGATTGCCCAACAATTGTATGAAGGATTGGATGTGGGTGAGGGCGGTTCAACCGGTTTGATCACGTACATGCGTACCGACTCGACCAATATATCCGAACTGGCGCAAAAAGAAGCACGTGATTACATCCTTAACACCTACGGCGAAGATTATCTCCCCGTTACACCACCCCAATATAAAACCCGTGCAGTGGGTGCACAGGAAGCGCATGAAGCGATACGACCCACTTCGGTGCTGCGACTGCCAGAAAAAGTTAAACCGTTCCTAAGTTCTGAACAGTACAAGTTATATATGCTTATCTGGCAACGGTTTATTGCTTCGCAGATGGAAGCAGCCGTGATGGATACGGTTTCCGTTGAGGTGGAAGGAAGAGGTCAGGCCAATCTTTATCTCTTGCGAGCTACGGGTTCGACCTTGAAATTTCCCGGTTTTCTGGCTGTTTATGAAGAATCGCGCGAGGAAGACCAGAAAAGCGAGGAGGATGAGAATGTCCGCATTCCACCCGGTTTGGAAGAGGGGCAATTACAGGAATTGGAGCGTTTAATGCCGGAACAACACTTTACTCAACCGCCACCGCGATATTCCGAGGCCACACTGGTGCAAACCCTGGAGGAATATGGGATTGGCCGTCCTTCTACTTATGCTCCAATTCTCTCCACTATTGTAGAACGGGGTTATGTCGTTCGTGAAAATAAAAAATTAATTCCCACGGAAACCGGCATATTGGTGAATGATTTATTAGTTCAGCACTTCCCTGACATTGTGGATGTCGGATTCACCGCCAGGATGGAAAATGATCTTGACCAGGTGGCTTCTGGCAGTCGCGAGTGGGTGGATGTAATCCGCGCTTTCTATGAGAATTTTGAGCCAAGTGTAAAGAAAGCGCAGGAAGCCATGCCGGTGACTAAAACTGTGGAAAAAATTGGCCGTGCCTGTCCGCAATGCGGGCATGATCTCATCATTCGCTGGGGCAGATATGGCAAGTTCATTTCCTGCAGCAATTTTCCAGAGTGTCGTTATACCGAACCATGGCTGGAAAAAATTGGGGTTGCCTGCCCCGAATGCGGTAGTGATTTGATTGAACGAAAAACACGGAAGGGCAGGGTGTTTTATGGGTGTTCAAATTACCCAACCTGTCAATTTACCACATGGAAGAAACCGGTGGCAACCCCCTGCCCGAACTGTGGCGGGATGCTGGTTATCTCAAATAAACGGGAATTGCAATGCTTAAAATGCCAGGAGAGTTTCCTGCAAGAGACAATTGGAGTGACTTCTCCAGAATCGGCATGAAAATTGCAACGCAATTTTTCGATCATAAATTCATGCCTTGATTGCAGTTGCGCCAATCTAAACCTTGTTCTACAATAAATTCAAGTATCTGGTGAAAACTGCACGGCAGAGATAACCACAGCCAGTGAGGAGCAAAAAATCATGGACAAGATTCGAGAGCAATTACGCAATCCGCTCATCTCGGCAATTACAGGCTTCGTGATCGGTCTGATCATCGGCCTGCCTGTCTTGGGGTGGGGATTATGGCCGGTTAAGTGGGTCAATGCCGATCCCAGTCAGTTGCGGGATGATTTCAAACAGGAATACCTGTGTCTGGTCATTGATTCGTATGCCAGAAAAGGCGATACTGCAATTGCCCTGCAGCGATTTGAAGCATTGGGAGAAGGAGGCGGTGACCTCCTTGATTCGCTGAAACCCGGTACCTGTAATTTGAGCGAGGGAGACATCAACTCATTTCGGGCGCTGGTGATGGGACCAACAGTGCCTTTGCCGGGTGAAACGGCTGTACCGACCACACCACCTGCGGCGGGAGGTGGATCACGCCTGGGTTTGGTTATCCTGCTCTGTTTGGTCACCTTGGCAGTTGGAGCAGGATTGGTTTATCTCCTGGTACTTCGCAAGCGGCCAGTAAAAACTGAAAGTCCGGCAGGGGTGGCTCAGGATCTAAACCGGCAGGCTGAGCGTACCGATTATACTGCTGAGGGACAAGAAGCTCCCATCAATCAATTCATGACGACTTACATCATGGGAGATGACCTGTATGACGATTCGTTCAGCATTGACTCTCCAACCGGTGAGTTCTTAGGGGAGTGCGGGGTCGGAATTTCAGAGACGATTGGAGTTGGGGATCCCAAGAAGGTTACCGCTTTTGAAGTATGGCTGTTCGATAAGAATGACATTCAAACGGTAACGAAAGTGCTTATGTCACCCCATGCCTTCAATGATCCAGCCATTCGCCAGCGTTTGGAATCAAAAGGTGAACCGATTGAGGTCGCCAAAGATCGAAGGGTGTTGCTGGAGACGGCCACCCTGCAACTGGAAGCGAGAGTGGTAGATGTCAGCCTGGGCGGTGGTGCTTTGCCCGAAAACAGTTATTTTGAACGATTGACACTCGAACTGGCTGTGTGGCCTAAATCATAAAAACATACTGATTGACGAAGAAAGCGGGGTTGCTCATATGCAGCCCCGCTTTATGATTGACTCTAAAAAGGATCATTCGATTTTGAGAATTTTTAAGCGAATTTCTCCGTTAGGCGTATCCACAATAACCACGTCACCGACTTTATGCCCCATCAAAGCTCTGCCAATTGGGGATTCATGGGAGATTCTACCGTTACTGGGATCTGCTTCTTTGGGGCCAACCAAATGGTAGCGTTCGGGTTCAAAGCCATCTTCCTGAATGGTGACGTAATCCCCAATGCCAATTTCATTTAAGTTTTTCTGAACATGATCAATGATGATGACATTGGAAAGCAACTGTTCCAATTCGCGAATGCGTCCTTCTAGAAAGCCCTGTTCTTCTTTCGCTGCGGAGTAATCCGCATTTTCGGAAAGATCACCTTGTTCGATCGCTGCACGCAGGCGTTTGGCAAGCTGTTCGCGGGCAGGGCCTTTGAGGTATTCAAGTTCTTGTTTAAGACGATCCAAACCCTCTTGGGTCAGATAGGATGCTTCAGCCATACAAACTTTCTCCTAGCAATAACCTTAACAGCGATAATGATACCATGATTTTTCTCGAAATAAAATTAAAAGCGGAAAATTTAACCGGTTAAGGGAGGGTTTCGGCATTGAATAATTTACGGTATTCTTCTGTCGCGTAACGATCGGTCATGCCGGCGATGTAGTCACAAACTGTTCGATGGATACCAAATTTTTCCACTCTTTTTTGCACATGGTGCGGTAAGATGGTTGGCTCAGAGCAATAAGCATTAAATAGCTCGCCGATCAGACGTTCTGCTTTAACCGCCATGCGAACGACCCGGTAATGGCGGTAGAGATTCTTGTAAAGAAAATCCTTTAACTGGCGGTTTCGGCGGTGAAAAGTTTCGCTAAAGGTAACGACGTTATATTCCAAACGCTGCAGATCCTCAACGGACTGAACGCCGCTTTCTTTTAGTTTTTGGCTGGTCGTTTCAACAATATCATCCACTTCTTTACCTATCAGACGGCGGATGATGCGATGGCGGGTCAAATCGTCCAGGCCATCACCATGCCAGCCAATCGAGGTTTTCATTACCTGCCAGATTTCGATTTCCTCCAGCATATCCTGAGTGATCATTCCCGAACGAAGGCCGTCATCCAAATCGTGGGCAGTGTAAGCCAGTTCGTCGGCTACGTTAGCAATTTGAGCTTCGATATGCCCACGTAATTCAGGGTTGAAGTCACGGGCATCGGTTTTGTCGTATTCGGTCTCGTGCTTGACGATTCCTTCTAGTACTTCCCATGAGAGGTTGAGACCGGGAAAATCGGGGTAGCGTTGTTCCAGTTCGGTAACGATGCGCAGGGACTGTTTATTGTGTTCAAAACCGCCATAGTCCTTCATCAAACGAGCCAGCGCAATTTCACCCGAATGCCCAAATGGAGGGTGACCTAAATCATGGGCCAGGCAGATGCTTTCTGTCAGGTCTTCGTTTGCGCCTAATGCACGAGCCAGAGTCCTGCCAATTTGAGCGACTTCAAGCGTATGGGTCAGTCGAGTACGGTAGTAATCTCCTTCGTAATTGATGAACACCTGAGTTTTATATTCCAATCGGCGGAAGGCGGTAGTGTGTAAAATGCGGTCGCGGTCGCGTTGAAAGACAGTGCGGTAAGCTGGTTCATCTTCGGGGTAAAATCTGCCGCGGGAGTATTTGCTGCGACTGGCGTAGGGGGCTAATATTTTATCTTCTATATCTTCTAATTCTTGTCGGGTGACCATGTTAAGAACTCCTTTCTTTTCACTCTTTGGTGAGGAGGGTGCCGGCAGGGATGCCGGATAACGCATTTTGCAAATTACCCGGATACAAGCCGGAGAAAATCATCGCGCGCAAAAGCGGATAAGTTTCGATTAATTCGAACATCAGACGGACTTTTTCAACCATTCCGCCGGTTACATCAGGCGCTGCTGAACCCTGTAAAAGCGGGAGTATTCTGGCTTTTTCGGTGGCTGTGATTTTGGGCAGTAGCTGTGAACATACTGGAAAATCTGCAAATACACCATTTTCAATACCGCATAACAAAATTTCGGTGGGAGGCAGGGTAGCTGCCAACGTCGCGAATACATCTTCTGTGGAGAAAATGGTTCCACCAATTTTGGTGTCAAATACCACGTCGCCGTTGACCAATGGGATGAAGCCTGCTTGTAAGGCAGCAACCAGCGGTTTTGGATTCCATTTGGAGAGGTGTTTGTTATTTGCCAGGATCATTGCAGAAGGCGGAAAGGCGATAACCGGTAAACCCTTTTGACTGAAAATATCATAAACGATTTGGTTCAGTTTACGTGCCTGACGATAGACTTCCAGAAATCCTTGCCATTCTTCGGGTGTATGAACACCCTGACGTGTTTGGTATTGTTTGGCGGGGATGTGACCAAAGGAACCAGAACCATGGCCAATGATCAGTTGAACTTTATCGTCGCTTCGTATAGCATAAAGAATTTCATCAGCCAATCGTTCAATGATTTCTGGTTTGGCGGTTGAGGGACGATGTTTGTCAGTGATCAGGGAACCACCCAATTTTAGAAAGATGCGTCTCATTTTCATCAACCATTTTCAGATGGGTGGAGTGTGGTCAGCCAGGTGTGCAAAGCACCTTCTTCACGTAATTTTTGAGCGATTGAGTCGGCTTGTTCAGGTTGTACCAATGCGATTATGTTGCCGCCTCCACCTCCTCCGGTTAATTTTGCACCGTATGCACCGCATTGTAAAGCGGCGCTTACCAGTTTGTCCAAGGATGGGGAAGAAACCCCTATTTCCTGAAGTAATTGATGATTTTCTCTCATCAAGGGCGGAAGTTGTTGCCAGTTGCCATTTTCGAGAATCTGAAGGGCTGCTTCGACCACACGCCCAATCTGACGGAAGATCTGTTCATATCTTTGCGGGAATTGCTGCCAGCGCTGACGAACGCCGGCAACCATCTCTGCGGTTGAAGGGGCTTCGCCTGCATTTGCAATCACCAATGTGATGGGTTCTTTAAGATGGATTAAGCGAGGCTGATAGTTTTTTATAAAATAAATTGGCATCTGGTAGGTAATAACCGTATTGTCAATTCCGCTGGGGGTGCCATGAAAGGCTTTTTCTACCTCAAAAGCAATCTGATTAACCTGTTCGTTATTTAGCGGCAGGCCAATAAACCGGGTTATGGCGCGGATCATTGCGACGCTTACAGCTGCGCTAGAACCCATTCCTGCCCCTGCTGGTAATGTGGAGTTGATGCGAATTTTCATTGCCGGGAGGCGGGCGATGTGAAGGGTTTGTTCAATTTGGTGAAAGAGAATATTCAGAGGGTGCTGTTCGGGGAGTTCAGACCTGGTGGCATGAAAATCTACTGCGGGTGAGTCGATCTCAATACTGCCAGGGGGTTGAAGCAGGTTTGGTTGTACGATAACCTTTACCGCAACCCCCGTTACGGGAGCGGCGATGGCTGGCTGCCCATATACGACAGCATGCTCGCCAAACAGAATGACTTTTCCCGGGGCTGATGCGGAGACAGCAGGCATAATTTCAGTTTAAGTAAAACACAAACAAAACCGATATACCCCAGAGGAGAATAGTGGCCTGTAAGGGTCTATCGGTGAGAACAATATCCTCCGGCGCGCCACCAGCTTGTTCCACTTGAATCAGGTACAGATAGCGAAAGATTCCGTAAATGACGAAGGGAATAGTCAGCATCATGCTGTGGTTATCGGGAAGGTTGGGTGCAGAGAAGGTGTAAAGGCTATAAGCTACAATCGTTGTGCCAGAAACAATGGTGATCAATTGATCCAATAATGTCAGATTGTAGCCATCCAAAACACGGCGATGATTATTTGCATCATTTTGAAGCAGAGTCAGTTCGGCCCGGCGTTTACCAAAACCGATATAAAGTGCTAACAAAGTGGTTACCACATATAGCCACGGTGAAAAACGTTCCACTTCGATCAATGAAACCCCTGCAGCAACCCGGAGGACAAAACCAGCCGCTATGATTAATACATCAATCAAAGGAATATGTTTGAGGCGAGTAGAATAAGCCAGATTGACCAGAAAATAAACTAAGGCTATCCAGCCAAATAAGGTTGAAAGTAAAAATGACACTGGGATTGTAACGACAATAATACCAATGGCAGCGATTGCTGCAACTGGAATTGGCAATTTTCCGGAAGCGATTGGCCGGTTTCTTTTTTGAGGGTGGTTGCGATCTGCTTCAGCATCAAGAATATCATTGATCAGATAAACACTGCTGGAAATCAGGCAAAACAGGATCATACCTGCCAGCGATTTGCTCACCGCTTCAGGGTTAAGCAGTTTTTTATCAAAAACAACCGCAGCCAAAACGAATACATTTTTACTCCATTGGCGCGGTCGCATGCTTTTGATCAACGCAGAAAGCATATTCCAATCATATCACAACCATAAATAAGTATCCTGAATTTTTAAGAACTTTTGGTTAAAGAAATGTTATTGCTCACAAAAAGCAGGATAGAATATGGTCAAATGAAAAAAAGACTGGATGTATTGCTGGTAGAGAAGGGCTTAGCCGAAAGCCGCAGTCAGGCCCAAAGGTTGATTATGGCAGGTCAGGTTCGGGTGGGCAATGCAATCGCACTGAAACCCGGCCAGATGGTGGATTCCGATTGGGATATTGGAATCATCCAGCCTGCTCGGTTTGTTTCCAGAGGGGGAGAAAAGTTAGAAGCGGCTTTGGTTGAGTTTGGTTTGACCAATCTCGAAAGTACAGTGTGTGTAGATGTGGGGGCTTCAACTGGAGGTTTTACGGATTGTTTATTGCAACACGGAGCAAAACGGGTTTATGCCGTGGACGTAGGTTATGGCGTATTGCACTGGCGGTTACGCCGGGATGAACGCGTGGTGGTGATGGAAAGAACAAATGCCCGTTATCTTAAAGGATTTGAGGAAAATATTGACCTTGTGACCATTGATGCTTCTTTTATTTCTTTGAAAATTCTATTACCGGTTATCCGCAGGTGGTTTCGTGGGGAAAAAGGCAATGTGATTGCCCTGATTAAACCCCAATTTGAGGCAGGTCAACAGGAAGCTGCCCGTGGTGAAGGGGTTATTCGCGATGGTCGGATTCACCGACAGATACTGGAAGAAATGATCCGGTTTTGTCAGCAAGAGGGGTGGGTTGTTCGCGGACTGATGCGCTCACCACTGATTGGCCCAAAAGGGAATGTGGAATTCTTAATCTGGTTATCTTTAAGCGGAACTGGGTTGGAAAATACTGATGTGGTGATCGAGCATATTACGAAATCACCGAATCAGTCCTTGAAAATATCGGATACATAAAAAGGCGCACTCTGGCATTCTTTCGAGGTGAAATAACTGGCTACTATGGTCCAGGTAAGCTCCCCCTCTTCTTTCCAGGCGCTTTCAATTGCACGGGCAGTACAGCCGGGGCCGGCATTGTAGTTTGCCATAGTCAATTTCCATAAATCTACGTAATCGGCAACCTGACCGGCTTTTTGGTTTGTGGTATTCTGTACAATTTGGTTGATTTGACTGCAATTGGCTTTGACCACTTCTGCGAAAATTGGAATGCTGCTTAATGCACGCTGGCGATTAACTCCTTGGGGGCACTCAGCACAGGTAGCATTGACCTGACGTACTAACGCCCCTCGCAGTAAAGCGCGAGCTGATTCGGGTATTCCAAGATATCCCTGGTCGCAAGTTCTTGGATGAAGGATGAGCGGACAGAATTGGGCATAAAAATAAGGGCTATATAATAAAAGGGCGTCTGCTCCTGTATCATTCAATTGACCGAAGCCGCTCTCAAGAATATCAATGTAAATTGCCGGCCAAAATTGACTTTCAATGGCGAAAATCTTTTTCAGTAAGCGAGCCGGCACGCCGTGTTTGACACTGGTTTCAAAGATTTTTGAGTCATATTGGTTCTGCCACTCAATGATCGCTGGTCGGGCAACTTCAACCCCGCATTGATTTGCCGTGGTTGCAGATTGCAATCCGTTATATGGACACTGACTGGCATCCACAACCTTATTCTGGATCAACATGGCTGCCAGATAATAATAGTTGTATTCGGTATACAGCTCCTCAACGCTGCGTGGATATTCCAACACCAAGGGTAAGTTGAGGGGCAATTCAGGTACTGACCATATTTCGGCACAGGTAGTAATTTCTGCCGGCGGAAGAGGTTCAAACTCTTCAAACGATGAAGAAGTTGGGGTTGAGGTGAAGGGAGTCGGTGATGCACTCGGTGTAGGGGTTGCATCGGTCTGATTTTGAGGTTGTTGAACAGAAAGACTGCTGTCAACATTCTGCAAGGAAGCTGGGTTAATGGAAGGGGATTGTTCGGTTTTCCGAAGTACAGGAAGGGGAAGAACGGGAGTGGAAATGGTGGACGTTTGTTGTAAATGTTGAAGACGACTCTTAAGAGGGACAATATTGAGGATTAAACCCAAAATGACACCAACAAGAACTGCTGCTAAGACCGGTTTGAAGAATCTCATGTTGGTTCTTACCCCCGCGAATTAAGAATTTAACCCTATTCCGTCTCTTCCTCGTAAACATAAGCCCAACCGGAGCCCTTACAAACGGGACAACGATCATAAACATACCCATCTTTACATAACCCGCTACCGCCACCCGAACAAAAGGCACATTTTTTAGGTTCCTGGGCAACTAAAACAGTGCCGATTCCTTTACACACCGGGCATAATTCGTAAATATTACCATCCCGGCAACGACCGCTGCCATTGCCATTGCAAAAAGCACAAGTTTCGGGTGCATAATGAATGAATGGTTGAATTTTGGTCATTGGGTATCAGGGCTTATTTTTGAGGATTGCTTGATTTTTCTTGGGTTGATTCTATCACGCCTTCCACAAATGCTTCAACAACTTCGGGGGCAAATTGTTTACCAGCCGATTCTTTCAGGTTGTTGAGTGCCTCTTCGGTTGTTACAGCAGTCCGATAAGGCAGTTCTGCGGTCATAACCGTATAGGCTTCGGCAACGGCGATAATGGAACTGGCAAGAGGAATGTCTTCCTTCTTTAGTTGATCGGGGTACCCTGTGCCGTCCCAATGTTCTTGATGGTGATAAATCCATGGCACAATACGGTTGAAGACATTCATCTGTTTGACGATTTGGGCACCGTAGTACGGATGCATCTGAATCATTTTCCATTCTTGGGAGGTAAGGGGTTTTACCTTTGTCAAGATGGTTTCTGGTATGGAAATTTTACCAATGTCGTGAAGTAACGCAGCAATTTCGAGGAATTCGAGGTCACCGCTCGACCAGGCTAGCTTTTTTCCGGTTTCCACCGCTAACCGGGCAACTTTTTCGGAGTGTCCAATCATGTAACGGTCGCGTTGATCAATAGCGGCAACCAGCACCCGCGCCAACCCAATCAATGGGGATAAACCACCTACGCCGGGTATTATGGAAGGTGCCAGCCCTTGGGTAAAGCCGGAGCGGCGACGTTCGCCAATGGCAACTTCCAGCTCAACGGTGTTCTCGTAAAAGTTCAGGAAGTTTTCCACGCGCTCCAACAAAATTTTCAGGTTTTGATATTGACCAGTTGACCAGAGCGCCGGGATTTGTTCAAACATGATGGTTGAAGAGCGGGAGATTTCGGCTTGCGGAATAATCCTCTTTCCATAAGAGGACAGCAGATCATGCAAGGCAATCAGTCGCGAAAAACGTTCGCCTACTCGTTGAATTTGCTTGGAGAGGGTAGGATATTCGCGAATGGTTTCTTCCAGTGACCGAATTCGGGCAAGGACGGCTTCTACACTGGCATTTTTCAAATCCTTCATCGTAAGGATTTCAGTAATATGCTCGTTCCAAACTTTTTGAGCATCTTCCAGGGTGAGAACTTCATTGCCGTATACAATTGGTTCGTCGTCTTTGCATTGATGTTCAACATAGCTCAAAGCTTTTTTAAGGGACTCATAAGCAGCTTCGATGCGTTCCTGATTTTCTTTTTGGCGAAGTTCTTCCTGTCGGCGCTGCTCGCGAATGATTTGCATGCGATTGTAAAAATCCATGCCTTTGGGGGCTTTTTGTAACAGGGCGATTAAGTGATCCTGTTGTTCAGATATTTTGAGCCATTCTTGATGCAAATTGCGCAAAGTTTGCAGGTTGCGAAAGATTAACGAACGCTTCTTGGTCCTTTCTTCAAGGAGGGGAATCTGGCCGACAATCCTATCATATACTTCCTGAATTTCTTCCTCAATCCGCGGGGCTTTGTAAGTCAGATTGGCAAAAGTCAGTCGGTAGACCATGAAGTGTTTTTCGATTTCTTTCATCCGCTGCTGTGTCCGCGAGGGGAAAGCCCGAATCTCGCGGCGAAGCCATTTCCACTCCTCGATTGAGCCAGTTATAGACTGGATTCGGCTATGCAACCAATTTTGCCTTGGCGTAGCAGATTCTTCTTGCACTGTATCGGTGACGAGGGTGGATTCATCCGTGATGGTGTTCTGTTCTACCACGCTAATGTCCCCCGCCTCCGACTTGAGAGAATGGTCAATATTACCGGTTTCTAATTCCGGATGATCCGTTTCAATAGAAGATAAATCACTCACGTCCGCCCTCTGTTCTGGCTCTCTGTAAGATTCTGGGTGATCCGATGATTTTTGATTGTGGAGGGTGTTCATACCTTAATCCCCCTTTTCATTATACACAAAATTTGTCTAATACAATCCCCTGAATTTTGCCTGCGCGAAAATTTATTACCCTTATTATAGTTACTTTATCTTCAAAAATTGTTTATAATTTTCTTAACTCTTCAATATTGTCCATTGTTTTCAATCAATTTTGTTTGTATAATGAGAAAGAATTTTACGGGGGTGTGCCATGAATCAATTTCTTGATGAAAGTAAAAACAACGGAACTGGCCATCGGGAGGTGGGTATGCACAGTGATCTGAGTTCTATATCGGTCATACTGGTTGAAAATATCCCCCAAATGATCAAACACTTACAAAAAACCATTGGCTTGATTGATGACATTGATTTGGTGAATTCATGTATGTCTGCTCAGGAAGCCATTGAGGCGATTCGCGACTTGAAACCGGAGGTGGCTCTGATCGAGTATAACCTGCCGGACATGAACGGCATCAACCTGACAGAAATTATTCGAAAGGAATTCCCGCAAACTCAGGTGGTGCTGATTTCGCAGGACAATTACACCGATATCGTTCTGCAAGCCATTCGCACAGGTGCTTGTGACTTTATCACCCATGAGGTCTCCATTAAGGAGTTGTCGGATGTCCTTCACCGCGCGGCTGCGTTGGCTCGTTCCGAGCGACAAAAGATCAATGCTCCTGCGCTGGGACCTGGCGGAATTGCTCCAACACCGATGGGTGGCAAAGGCGCCAATGGTCAGGTGATTGCGGTGTATAGTCCAAAGGGAGGTGTGGGAACGACAACGATTGCGGCCAATCTTGCCCTGGCATTGATGGATATTGATCACGAAGCGCGAGTTGTTTTGGTGGATGGCAGTATGCAGTTTGGCGATGTTCATTTATTCTTCAATGAATTGGGGCAATTATCGGTACTGGATTTGGTGCCGCGCATTTATGATATGGATTTACAACTCGTTGAAAGTGTCATGCTCTTGAATCGAGCAACAGGTTTATATATTTTGCCGGCACCCCCACGTCCCGAATTTGCTGAAAAAATCAGTGGTGAAAATTTCACTCGCATTCTCGAATTCCTGCGCCGTTATTACGATTATATTGTGGTGAATACCGATTCGTTCATTTCCGATCCGGTATTGGCGGCATTAGATGCGGCAGAAGTGGTGGTGCTGGTCACTTCCCAACAGATTAACGCCATTCGGAATACACGTTTATTCCTGGATTTGTGGGATGCCTTTGGAATGTCCCGCGATCGAGTTGCCATGGTGGTTAATCGCTTTAATCCAGACAATCCGATAACAGTCGAAAAGATTAGCGAACGACTAAAGCACGCTGTGACCGTTACTTTACCCGACGATCCGGAGTTGACTCAAAAATCTGACGCCCTTGGCCAACCGGTTTTGAGGGTGAATAAAGGTGCAGAATTATCTCAGGCGATTGTGACTTTGGCGGAAAATGTTCGCAAGAGAGGGATTGCAATTGAGCGCTCTGACGAGGTTCGGATGCGCTTGTTTTCAATTGCCTGACCGGATTAGTTCTAACGCGTATCACACAGAGCGCACCGAGAAGGTGCGCTCTGTTGCTTTGAGGGTAATTAGGGTATACTAGCCTCGATTATGGAAAAGGAACATATCCGTAACTTTTGCATCATTGCTCATATTGACCATGGTAAATCGACCCTGGCCGATCGGATGTTGCAATTGACCGGCACGATCTCAGATCGGGAGATGATGGAGCAAGTGCTGGATTCAATGGAACTTGAACGAGAAAAGGGGGTCACCATCAAGGCTTCGGCAGTGCGGATGATTTATGAGGCTAAAAATGGCGAGGCGTATGAACTCAACCTGATTGATACTCCCGGCCATGTTGATTTTAGTTACGAGGTCAGCCGAGCCTTAATGGCTTGCGAGGGGGCTTTACTGGTGGTGGATGCAACTCAGGGGATCGAGGCTCAAACCCTGGCCAATTTATACCTTGCCCTGGATGCGGATTTGGTGATTGTGCCGGTTATTAACAAAATTGATTTACCTTCGGCACGGGTGGATGAAGTTGCTGAGGACATTCATAATTTACTGGGGATTGAACCGGAGAAAATTTTACGCATCTCAGCCAAAGAAGGGATTAATGTTGATCAAGTCCTTGAAACAGTCGTGAGGGAAATTCCACCACCAAAAGGCGATTTGGATGCTCCTTTACAAGCGTTAATTTTCGATTCACACTACGACTCCTATAAAGGGGTGGTAGCGTATGTGCGGGTGATGCATGGAAAAATAAATTCCAATGACATGTTGCGGATGATGTCTACCAATGTAGATATACGCCCGGTTGAAATTGGAATTTTTTCACCCGATATGCGAGCGGTTAAAGAGTTGCAAGCCGGCGATGTGGGATATATTGCCACGGGTTTAAAAACCGTCTCGGAATGCCGCGTGGGCGATACAATAACTGCGACAAACCGACCAGCGGAAAAACCGTTACCGGGTTTTCGACACCCCAAACCCATGGTCTTTGCCGGCATTTATCCGGTTGAGGGTGAGGATTACGAAGACCTCAAGGAAGCACTCGAAAAACTTCAGTTGAATGATGCTTCGCTAGTTTTTGAGCCGGAAAAATCTCAGGCTTTGAATTTCGGTTTTCGCTGTGGCTTCCTTGGTTTATTTCACATGGAAATCATTCAGGAACGATTGGAGCGCGAATATAATCTGGATATTGTCGTCACGGCACCTTCGGTTGAATATGAAATCGTGTTGACTGATGGCGAAGTGATCCGAATTGATTCACCGGCGCAACTACCGGAAGAATCTCAGATTGCCGAAATTCGTGAGCCATGGATGATTCTTCAGATCATTACACCAGTAGATTACTATGGCACCGTAATGGAATTGGTTAAGAAAAGACGAGGGATATTTAAAGAACAGGAATATCCTGCCCCTACGCGGGTCCAATTGACTTTTGAAATTCCTCTATCCGAGTTAATTGTAGATTTTTTTGATGAGCTCAAATCCCGTACTCGCGGCTATGCCTCCATGGACTATCATTTTGCGGATTACCGGCCGGGTAACCTGACCAAATTGGAGGTACTGGTGGGAGGCGAACCGGTTGATGCGCTGGCAACAATTGTCCATCGTGATAATGCCTATCACAAAGGACAAGCGCTGGTCAGCAAATTGAAAGAATTGATTCCCCGTCAATTATTCGATGTGGCCATTCAGGCTTCTGCAAACGGGCGGATTATCTCGCGTGCTAATGTCAAAGCCCTGCGTAAAGATGTGCTGGCTAAATGTTATGGCGGCGATATCACTCGAAAGAAAAAATTGCTCGAAAAGCAGAAACGGGGCAAAAAGCGCATGAAAATGGTGGGGAATGTGGAAATTCCTCAGGAAGCCTTTATGGCCATTCTTCGCTTGGAGGAAGATTGAACACTCAACAAAAAGGAACTGTCAAAAACATCGGACGTTGGCTACCCGGTGTTCTGGTCAGCATGATTGCTTTATTTGTGGTTTTTCGGCTGGCTCAATGGGATGAGTTGGGGCCAGCCATTGCCAGAATACCCATTCATTTCATCGTGGCAGCGGTGCTTTTGACTATATTCTTCTTGATCGTGCGGGCTGTGGCATGGCGGGCTATTCTGGGCAACCATGCCACGATCAGCCAGACCTTTTGGGCGATTAATCAAGGTTATCTCTTAAATAATTTATTCCCGTTTCGAGCGGGTGAATTTGGACGGGCTTTGTTGTTAGGACAGGCGGCGCATCTATCACCTGCTCGCGTACTTTCCAGCATCGTGATCGAACGAGCCTTTGATCTGGCGATTGCAGCAGGGTTATTGCTGGCAACTTTACCGCTGGCTTTGGGCATGGCCTGGGCGCGGTCAGTTGCTCTCCTGACATTAGGATTGGTGATCGCCGGTTTATTGATATTATTTCTCATGTCCCGTAACCAGGAATGGGTTATTGGCATTGTAGAGAAAGTTGGGGCAAAGTGGGGGTTCGTCCGCAGGGTGGTTGTTCCCCAATTAAACGCGCTCATGCAGGGGTTGTCAACTTTGTCTGAGCCGCGCCAGTTTCTCCTCAGTCTGTTTTGGGTTGGCGTTTCTTGGGGAGTAGCCGTTTCCACTTATTACGTCTTCCTGCTTCCAATTAATCCTCAAGCACCGTTCTGGTGGGGAATGTTTACCGATGCAGTCCTGGCAATGGGAATCGCCATTCCCTCTGCTCCGGCGGCTTTGGGGACTTTTGAGGCTTCTATAGTTGGTGCGCTAACCATTTTGGGGATTGATCAGACTGCGGCTTTGGCTTATGCGATTACTCTTCACTTCATTCAATTCGTGGTTACCGGCATTTTAGGTCTAACTGCCCTCGTTCGACAGGGAAAATCTGTTGGAACTTTTTTGAAGGATATTCAAGCCAGGGTCATTAATCCATCATCATACTGAAACCGGGGAGGAATGTATATGCCGAGAAACTACTTAATCACCGGCGGGGCGGGTTTTATCGGTTCAAATTATGTTGCCCGGCTTTTACAAAGAGGCGAGCAGGTAACTGTTTTTGATAATTTGTCCCGTGCCGGCGCTATCCGCAATCTGAATTGGTTGAAAAATATCTATGGTGAGAACTCATTTCGACTTGTTCGGGCGGATGTTCGTGATTTTCAATCAATTCAAGAGGCTGCCGCACAAGCGGATGTGATTGTACATCTGGCCGGGCAGGTTGCAGTGACGACCTCGGTGGTTGACCCTCGAAACGACTTCGAAGTCAATGCTTTGGGAACTTTCAATGTTTTAGAAGCGGCCCGGCTTTCCGGTCGCGATCCGATTGTGATATATGCTTCTACGAATAAGGTATACGGCGGAATGGAGGAGGTAAGGGTCAAGGAGCTGGAAAGTCGTTATGCGTATGTGGATTATCCCTTGGGCATTCCAGAAACCTTTGGACTGGATTTTCATTCTCCCTATGGTTGCTCGAAAGGGTGCGGAGACCAATACACCCGCGATTATGCCCGGATTTACGGCTTGCGTACAGTGGTCATGCGCCAATCTTGTATCTACGGCACGCGGCAGTTTGGCATTGAAGATCAGGGTTGGGTGGCATGGTTTGTGATTGCGGCGGTCAAACGGCTGCCAATTACAATTTATGGTGATGGCAAGCAAGTGCGGGATGTCCTTTTTGTTGAGGACCTTTGCGATGTCTACGATCTTGCCATTGAACATATAGACCTTGCTGCTGGCCAGGTCTTTAATATTGGCGGAGGAGCCGAATTAACCATTTCCGTTTGGGAAGAGTTTGGCCAATTGCTCGAAAAACTCCTCGGCGAAAATATCCCCATAAAAAGAGGGGATTGGCGGCCGGGCGATCAGCGAGTTTTTATTTCAGATATTCGCAAAGCGCAGAAGCTGCTGGGCTGGAAACCCAAAGTCGGCGTTGAAGAAGGTATACAACGCCTATTTGAGTGGGTCAAGACCAATCAGGATTTATTCTAGGGTTATGCGTATTCTGATCATCCTGACTTATTATCGCCCTCATACCTCAGGGTTGACGATATACGCAGAAAGATTGGCGCAGGCTTTTGCTCGCCGGGGGCATACGGTTACGGTAATGACCTCGCAGTATGATAAATCGCTGCCAGTGGAAGAGGAGGCAGCCGGGGTAAGAATTGTACGAGTGCCGGTTTTAATGCGGGTCAGCAAGGGGGTGATCATGCCTTCGTTCGGCATTACTGCGAATCGGCTGGTGAGCGAACACGATGTGATTCAACTGCACCTGCCGCAATTTGATGCGGCGGGGGTGGCTTTACGTGGTCGGTTGCTTAAGAAACCCACTGTTATCACCTACCATTGTGATTTGAGAATGCCACCGGGGGTGCTTAGCTGGGCGGCAAACCAGGCTGTTTTGCTGATGAATGAACTTGCTGCTAAGTTTACTCATCGGATTGTGACTTATACTCAGGATTATGCGGAAAATTCTCCTTATCTTCGCCGTTATCTGCATAAATTGAAGGTTATTCCCCCGCCTGTGGAATTGCCGCAAGTCTCACCTCAGATGATTCGAGAATTCCGTCAGCGCACAAATCCACAAAATCGCAAACCTGTGATTGGGATGGCTGCTCGGCTGGCAACCGAAAAGGGTGTGGAGGTGCTGGTTGAAGCCTTGCCCAGGGTTTTGGAGGTTTATCCCAATGCTCAGGTGCAATTTGCTGGCACTTACCAAAATATTGTAGGAGAAGAGGCTTATTATGCCAAAATTATGCCTCGCATTGCTCGTTTTCAACAAAGTGGGGCATGGCAGTTTCTTGGAAATCTTCCTCCCGAACAGATGGCTTGTTTTTACCCCAATTTGGATGTTTTAGTATTACCCTCGTTGAATTCAACCGAAGCATTTGGTCTTGTTCAAATTGAAGCCATGATCAGCGGAACCCCTTCCATAGCATCCAATTTACCCGGCGTGCGGCAACCTGTCCGGATTCACGAAATGGGAAAGGTGGTTGAAATTGGCGATTCGAACGGTCTGGCAAATGCTTTGTTGGAGGTGTTGGGTAATCGGCAGGCTTATATTCGAGATCCTCAACCTATTCGCCAGCGGTATCTGCCGGATACGATTGCTGAAGAATATGAAAAATTATTTGCTGAGATACAACAAAATCTTCGTAAATTCTGATTTTTGAGGTTGACAGGCTTTGGGGCAGACTTCATCTATTGAGAAAGATTTTTTGTGGCTTAATATCCGTGAATTACCCTATTTTCGGGGTATGCTTCGCGCAGTTGAAGCCCGATTTTACCAAATCATTGAACTCAATGAGCCGGTTCTCGATTTGGGTTGTGGAGATGGACACTTCGCCTCGATTGCTTTTGAAAAGCCCCTGACAGTTGGTTTGGACCCGTGGTGGAATCCGGTCAGAGAGGCAGCCAGGAGAAGCACTTATCGCCTTACTTTACGAGGCAGTGGTTCCCGAATGCCCTTCAAGGATGAAACTTTTGCCAGTGTGGTCAGTAATTCGGTGTTAGAACATATAACCGACTTAAATCCTGTGCTGGAAGAAACCGCACGGGTTCTCAAAACGGGTGGCTTGTTTGTGTTCTGTGTTCCCAATCACCGTTTTCTGGAAAATCTGTCCATTGCCCGGTTATTCGATCAAGTTGGTTTGACAGGTATGGCGCAACAATACCGGAGATTTTTTAACCGCATCTCTCGCCATTACCATTGTGATGATTTTACAGTCTGGAAAAATCGTCTGCACAATGCAGGTTTTGAAGTGTTGCGTCATTGGGATTATTTTTCACCACGTGCTTTAGCCATTTTGGAATGGGGCCATTATTTTGGTCTACCATCCTTAATCATGCGTTGGTTGTTTAAGCGATGGATTCTGGTGAGTCAACCATGGAATCTGGCAATCACTCGCAAGATATGTGAGGGAGTGTACCTGGAGTCACCTGAACAAGACAATGGCGTTTATTCTTTTTATGTTGCTCGAAAAACGCATTTAAAAAATACTTGATCCTGGAAGCGCTTGTCAGTAATTAGAGCCTGATGTAAGATATACCATCGTAGTGATGAATTGATTCTTCCTCCGAACCATGAACGAATCGAAAGAACCTACTGTTCTGGATTATGTCAAAGCCTTACTGATGCCTTGGAAAGGCAAGCCACCGACTCTTTTGGCCAGGGATAAAGAGGCTACCCCCGATCAACCTGTTTTTGAAGCAAAAAAAGACTTAACCAGTTCTTCCAGGTTCACTGAAGAAAAGGTTGAAGAAAAGCTCGAACCGGTGAAGGTTGCATCGCAACCCATAAGCCAAGATAAACAACCCCTTGGGTGGCGGACACTGGTGGCGTTTGTTCTGGCAGTGGTTGGGCAATCTTTTTTAGAACCCCCTCGTCAGCAAGTCAACGTTGCTTTGATTTTTTATGGTCTGGCCCTTGCTTCCCTGCTTTTTGCGGTGTTCTCCAAAGAGTGGCTGGTGCCGGATTACGAAGATCCATCTTCTATCCCTATGCCGGTAACGATAAGCCGGAATCCGCTCGTGCTTTCAATCCCTTTATTGCTCCTGTCTTTTATCTTTTTCAGCGGAAACCGTTTTAATACAATAAACCTCACCCTGTGGCTGACAGGTACAGCAGCCCTCGTAGCAGCGTTTTATATCCCTTCTCGAAGCCGGGTGAGTTTGAAAAGTAAAATCAGATCGTTTTTTCACGCACCGCAATGGATAATCCGGATCACACCCTGGAGTATGCTGGTTTTGCTGGCGATTGGAGTTGTGGTTTTTTTCCGTTTTTACCGGTTGAGTGAAGTTCCGGGAGAAATGTTCAGTGACCATGCTGAAAAATTAATGGATGTGGCGGATGTGCTGCAGGGACAAACTTCCATCTTTTTCCCGCGTAACACCGGGCGTGAAGCCATCCAAATGTACCTTACGGCATTGATTGCCATTGTGGCAGGTACCAAACTTTCGTTTATGAGTCTAAAGATTGGAACTGCTCTGGCAGGTGTGCTGACTTTGCCCTTCATTTACTTACTGGGAAAGGAAGTTGGTGGAAAGCGGGTTGCGCTGTTTGCATTTTTGCTGGCGGGCGTTGCTTATTGGGCAAATGTGATCGCTCGAATCGGGTTGCGGTTTCCGCTGTATCCACTGTTCGCTGCGCCAACGCTCTACTTTCTAGTCAAAGGATTGAAATATCGTAACCGGAATGATTTTATCTGGGCGGGAATTTTTCTGGGATTAGGATTACATGGTTACAGTCCGGCACGTCTCGTCCCCGTTGTCGTTGTTGCGGCAGTTCTGATTTATCTGTTTCACCGTCAATCCAGTGGGAATCGGCGCGAAGCCGTTGTGGGCCTTATCCTGTTGGCAGTGACTTCTCTTGTAGTGTTCCTGCCCTTGCTTCGCTACGCACTCAGTGAGCCGGAAATGTTTGCCTATCGGGCTTTGAGCCGAGTTGGTGAGACTGAAACGGTATATCCGGCACCGGTTTGGATTATTTTTCTCAATAATTTGTGGAAGTCCATGATTATGTTCTTCTACAAAAATGGGAATATCTGGGTTCATTCTATTCCCAATCGTCCGGCGTTGGATGTGATTAGTGCAGCACTGTTTTTTCTTGGCAGTGCGCTTGTGGTCATTCGTTACATTCGTCAACGCCACTGGCTTGACCTTTTCCTGTTAGTATCTATCCCACTCTTGATGATGCCTTCGATCCTTTCGCTTGCTTTTCCGGAAGAAAATCCATCCCTAAACCGCAGCGGCGGAGCAATCATCCCGGTTTTCATTTTAGCGGCGGTGGGATTGGATGCTGTCATGCGCTCTTTCGAACGGCGTTATTCGGTCGGCCTTTCCCGTGTCATTCCTGTTGCGGTAACTGCTTTCCTGCTCTTTTTCATTGGTTCTGCCAATTATGATCTGGTATTCCGGCAATTTGACCGGCAGTTCATGGCTGGGGCGTGGAATACCTCTCAAATTGGAGCGGTGATTCGTGGTTTCAGCGAGTCGCAGGGCAACCCGGATACAGCGTATGTGGTGCCTTATCCCCATTGGGTAGATACCCGCCTGGTGGGAATCAATGCGGGTTATCCAATGAAAGATTATGCCCTGTGGCCTGATCAATTTGAAACAACATTGAACGAGAAACGGGCAAAGTTATTTGTGATTAATCCACGTGATGAGGATGCTGTTCATAAATTGCAGGAGTTATACCCGACTGGCTGGTTGTATTTTTATGATGTTGAATTGGAAGGAAAAGATTTTCTGCTCTACTTTGTGCCTCCGGCTGGTGCAGTAGAGGATACGGTTCAGCCATGAGCGAGAATGTTACAACATCCAGGAAAGTACAAAGCCGGGTTTTTCTTGAATCGGTGCGATTGAGCTGGCTTTTAGATGCTGCTTTTCTTGGTATTTTACTGCTTGGATTATTTCTCAGGTTCAAAGGTTTGGATTGGGGTCAGGGACAATTTCTCCACCCGGATGAGCGGTTTCTGGTGTGGGTTACAGCCGATTTGAAACCGGTTGATCAACTAGGAGTGTATTTTGATACGGCTCAATCCACATTGAACCCTCATAATGTCGGTCATCGCTTTTTTGTATATGGTACATTCCCAATTTTCTTAACTCGCTATTTGACCGAATGGCTTTTTTCAAGTAGTGGGTGGGAACAAATCCTAATTGTTGGGAGAAGTCTGAGTGCGCTGGTTGATTTATTAACCGTTTTGGTGGTTTTTTTGATTGGGGAACACCTGTGGGGAAAAATGACAGGGATTTTAGGGGCGGCTTTTTCTGCTCTGGCGGTATTACAAATTCAGCAAGCCCATTTTTATACAACCGACACATTCGCTGCTTTTTTCTCAACCCTGGCGATTTATTTTGCTGTTCGGTTGGCAACCATGCCAGAAATAACGGACAATAGGATATTCGCTGGCAATTTGGATAAAAAGCATTTTACGAGATTCATTTGGAATTGTGTTGCCTTTGGGGCAGCAGCCGGTTTGGCGGCTGCTTCCAAGATTCATGTTGGTGTTGTGGCTTTGATTCTGCCGGGCGTCCTGTTATGGAAATTGATCCAGCACCAGCGTAATAACAGGAATTTTCTCCTGAGGGCAGTGCTGAGTGGTTTGCTGTCAGGAGGGATCAGCGCTTTCATCATTTTTCGCGTTTTTCAGCCGTATGCTTTTCAAGGACCACAAATCTGGAATATCCTGCCAAATCCTTTGTGGGTGGAAAATTTGAGAAGTTTGATCGCTCAGACGGGCGGTGATGTGGATTTTCCACCCGCTTTACAATGGGCGCGTCGTCCCGTTACTTTTTCCTTGCAAAACATGGTGTTATGGGGAATGGGGCTGCCAATGGGTTTGCTGGCCTGGACGGGAATGCTGTGGATGGGGTGGCAGATTTTCAAGTATCGGTTCTGTCACCCCTTTACGGCTGTATGGGGATGGGCAATCCTTTATTTCCTCTGGCAATCCTTACAGGGCAATCCCACAATGCGTTATCAATTGCCGATCTATCCCATTTTGGCGCTTGCAGCTGGCTGGACTCTTCCAACCATGTGGGAAAAGGTTAATCGAGGTTATTTGAGGAGTCCAATCAGGAGAGAAGTTATCCGTTGGGGGGTAATAGGTCTTGGTGTAGCTGTTTTGGGGTTGACCGCTGGCTGGGCTATTGCCTTTGATGGGATTTACACCCGCCCAATTACACGGGTTGAAGCGTCACATTGGATTTATCAAAATGTGCCCGGTCCGGTGAATCTTTCGATAAAAACCTTAGAGGGAGAATTTCATCAACCGCTGGCTTTTAACTCTCTGGTAGTGATACAACGTGAGCAGCCCATTCATACCAGTTTTCGCGCGACTCAAAATGGGACGATCAGCGAAATTTACTTCGATTCAATCCGTGACCTGACCTTGAATGATAGTCTCAAAACCCTCGTGGTCACCATCCATGAGGCTGGCAATCCCTATGCTGCCATTGGTTCGGGATCTTTGATGCAAAGCTTTGGGGAAACTCAACCCCGACCATACCGAATCGTTCTGGATTTTCCGTTGGCAGTTGAAGAAGGCAAGCTGTATACGATTTCGGTTCAGTTTGATGGCGCCGAAACAGCCCTTACGTTACAAGGCGGGGGTGCAGTTCTGATCCGAAATGAAGAAGGGACTTTTCGGCAGATCCTGCCGGATTGGACCGAAGCTGTCCGGGCAAATCACCCGCTGGAACTGACTTTCCAGCCGTTGCGAACGGGGATACTGGAAGAAATTGTGTTTTATCGGTTGGTGGACCGGGCTGCCTCGCAAGGATTGAAAACAATTCAAGTTGCAGTGTATGACCGCAGTGTAACCGGTCAACCGCTCAGCAGTGCATCCCTAACGGACGAGTTTACAGCAAATGGTCTGGATGCGCGGGGTGAGAGGGTGAGTTTTCAACTGAATCCACCTCTGAACGTGGAAGCAGGAAAAACCTACACCATTCATATGGATGTGGTGAAGGGAGATGGAGAAATTGCATTTTTCCCGGCTGCTGGCGTAAATGAAACCGTGTGGGATGATGGTCTGCCTTTGCGGTTAGAGGGGTATGACCCCTACGGGGGAATTTACCCACGCGATCTAACGCTCGATCTCTACGCAGATGATACAGTGGAAAAACGCGAGCGAATGATTGATCTGCTCAATCGGGCAGACTATATTTTTATTTCATCCAATCGCCAATGGGGAACGACTACCCGATTACCCGAACGGTATCCCTTAACCACCGCTTATTATCGTTACTTGCTGGGTTGTCCGGCGGAGAAAGACCTTTTATGGTGCTACCGCGTTGCCCAACCGGGCATGTTCAGCGGTCAATTGGGTTTTGAACTGGCAGCCGTGTTTCAATCCAACCCGAAATTGGGTGGGATTGAGATCAATACCCAATTTGCCGAAGAAGCTTTCACGGTATATGATCACCCAAAGGTGTTGATCTTTAAAAAGAGCGAGGGATATGACCCCCTGCAAACCGTCCGCATCTTAAGGGGTGTGGATTTATCATCCGTTATTCATGTTCTACCCGGAAAGGCGCCTTCTTTTCCCGCAAACTTAATGCTTCCTGACCATTTGCTGGCAAAACAACGCATCGGTGGTACCTGGGCAGAATTATTCAACAGTGATGGTTTGCTGAATCGTTATCCGTTTTTGGGTTTAGTGGTATGGTATCTGGTCATCAGCATTTTGGGATGGATTGTTTATCCGGTTTTGCGCATAGCCATGAGGGGATTGCCAGATCGTGGTTATCCTCTGATTAAGATAGCCGGTATGCTGTCCTTATCTTGGGGGGTTTGGTTGATTGCATCGCTAGGGGGGACGTTTGAGCGGGATACCATAACCATTGTTTTCCTGATACTGCTGGTATTCAGCGGGTTGGCAGCCTTCTGGCAGCGAGATGACTTAATTCAGGAATTTCGTGAGCGAAAAAGGTACTACCTGTGGGTTGAAGGGATTGGTTTAGCATTTTTTATCTTTTTTACGTTGATTCGGGTAGGTAATCCGGATTTATGGCATCCTGCATTTGGTGGTGAAAAACCAATGGATTTTGCCTACTTCAACGCCATACTCAAAAGTACCATTTTTCCTCCCTATAACCCATGGTTCAGCGGTGGATACATTAATTACTATTACTACGGATTTGTTTTGGTAGGTGTGCCCACCAAATGGCTGGGTATTATCCCTTCAATAGCCTACAATTTGATTCTGCCGACCATGTTCGCCACGTTTGCATTGGGAGCATTCAGCGCGGGTTGGAATATCGCTGCTCAATTTGTCAAAGAGAGCAGTCAATCTGATGAAAAAACCACGGGGATACGGTCTTCCTTCGGAAAACCACTTTGGGTTGGGATAGGGGCTGCCATAGCAGCCTTGATTCTGGGTAATTTGGGAACTGCCAGAATGATCTGGCATGGTTTGATGCGGCTTGCAATGACCGGATCGTCGCTGGAAGAGGCGAACTTTTTCTTAAAACTTTCTTGGACTGTTCAGGGAATTTCACGCTTTTTGACCGGAGCACGTCTGCCTTACAGTACCGGAGACTGGTACTGGATTCCAAGTCGGGCATTACCGGGCGAAGCCATCACTGAATTCCCGTTTTTTACCTTCTTATATGCCGATCCACATGCTCACCTGTTTGCCTTGCCGTTGACAATGCTGGCACTGGGCTGGTGTCTTTCGGTGGTATTTGGTCAATGGCGTTGGGGATTTGGGCGGATAAAGCCGGTTGCAGGTTTTCTGCTTTCGATGCTGGTGGGCGGGCTTGCCATTGGGGTTTTACGACCCACAAACACGTGGGATATGCCGACATATCTGGGTTTGGGGGTTTCCGCCCTGTTCTATGCCGCTATTCGTTATGGAATCAGTAACGGTAATTACTTAAAGGGTTTTCCGGTTTGGTTGAAACGATTTGGGGTTGCCTTAGGAGCAAGTTTGCTATTGACGGGCATGTCTTTTCTATTGTTTATGCCATATTCATTCTGGTATGCGCAAGGCTATGGCAGTGTGCAAATTTGGGAAGGTGGCCGCTCACCAGTGGCTTCGTACCTCACGCATTGGGGATTGTTTTTCTTTGTGATTGCCTCGTGGCTGATTTATGAAACCATCAACTGGATGGCAAATACTCCGCTTTCGGCCCTGGAAAAATTGCGCCCTTGGCGCTTCTGGATTTTTAGCGGGTTGGGGATTTATTTACTGGCTGTTGTATTGTTGAATGTATCATTGAAAGTCGAAATTGCCTTTTACCCGCTCACTTTAGCAGTATGGTGTTTGATTTTGTTGCTGCGCCCAAATCAATCGGATGCCAAACGCGCGGTGCTGTTTTTGATTGGTACCGGTGTCATTCTTACGTTGATGGTAGAAGTTATTGTTTTGGTAGGCGATATTGGTAGAATGAACACGGTGTTTAAGTTTTATTTACAGGCGTGGAATTTACTCGCCATTGGATCAGCGGCTGCCGCCGGTTGGTTGTTGCCAGCAATCGAACGGGAGTGGAAATCCGGCTGGAAACCCATTTGGCAGCTTGGGTTGAGTGCTTTGATTGTGGCGGCCATGCTGTATCCACTGATGGCTGGTGTGGCAAAGGTTCGTGATCGAATGAGCAGTATTGCTCCACATGGTCTGGATGGAATGGCCTATATGCGGACGGCGGAGTACTCCGATCAGGGGCGGACGATGGATTTGGGTCAGGATTACCGGGCGATTCGTTGGATGCAGGAAAACGTGAAAGGTTCACCAGTGATTGTTGAAGCAAACACTCCGTTGTATCGGTGGGGATCGCGATTTTCGATTTACACCGGACTGCCAACCATCATTGGCTGGGACTGGCATCAACGGCAGCAACGAGCGGCCGTACCGAATGATTTTAGTGTACAAAATCGGATTTTCGATGTTGCCGAAATTTACAATAGTCTTTCAAAGGAAACCATCAGAGAACTTTTAGATCGTTACGATGTGCAATATATTATTGTGGGACAGCTGGAACAGGCCTATTACGAGGAAGCCGGACTATCCAAATTCCCACAATGGGACGGGGAACTTTGGAAAGAAGTTTACCGTGATATGGACACTGCAATTTACGAGGTAATTCCTTGAGAAGCGAACAATTTTCGGAAATGATTTATCATATAGCAGAGAGTCAGGCGTGGTTCAATGCCATCGAATCGGGTTCGTATTATGCCGATTCTCTGAGTAGCGAGGGGTTCATTCATTGTTCAACCCGTGAACAGGTCATGGAAGTGGCAGAACGGTTATTCTCTAAGCGAACAGATGTGGTGGTGTTGGAAATTGAGCAAACAAACCTGCCGATCGAAGTAAAGTATGAAACGGCTCCAAATGGAAAATCTTACCCGCATGTTTATGGCGAAATTCCTCTCGAAGCAGTTCGGCGCGTATTTATAATTGATTGGACAAATCGCTCATTGGAAGTCCGGTCTGCGTGAGGTGTTGAGGTGAAGTGATGAGCCAGATTCTGATGACCTTTGTGTGGTACGTGATTGTTTTAGGTGTGGGATTTATTGCCCTGCCACTGGCTTATCGCTTTCTGAAATTCTTGCCAGATCGTGGCTATACATTAAGCCGTCCGTTGGGGTTGCTGCTGTGGGGGTATATCTTCTGGCTGCTGACTAGTTTCGGCTTATTGCAAAATAATTCCGGTGGAGTTGTGTTTGGGCTGATTCTATTGGGTGGGGTGAGCGTCCTTGTGATGCGCGGAAAATGGGAAGAGTTCCGTGACTGGCTTAAAGGGCAGTTGCGGTTGATCATAACCGCCGAAAGCCTTTTTTTCACTGCCTACCTTTTTTGGGTCATCGTACGGGCTGCCAATCCGGAAATCATCTACACTGAAAAGCCAATGGAATTGGCGTTTATTAATGCGATCCTCCGGTCACCGACCTTTCCTCCATTCGACCCCTGGTTGGCGGGTTATGCAATTTCCTACTACTATTTCGGATACGTCATTGTTTCGATGCTGATTCACCTGAGCGGGGTTCCCAGTTCAATTGGATTTAACTTGGGGATTGCCATGTGGTTTGGATTAACTGCCCTGGCTGCTTATGGGGTTGTATTCAATTTATTAAGCGGTGTCCTTAAAGGGGGGAAACCGGGGTATTCGAGCCGAAAAGCGGTTGGGTGGGCGTTATTGGGACCGTTGTTTATTCTAGTTGTGAGTAACCTGGCTGGATTGTTAGATGTGCTTCATGCACGGGGTATCTTTTGGAAGCGCAATGAGCAAGGCGTTCTGGAATCATCCTTCTGGACATGGTTGGGGATTCAGGAATTTGACCAGCCTCCACCGGAACCGCTCTCCTGGACGCCGAAGCGTACCTACTGGTTATGGTGGCGCGGTTCACGGGTGTTGCAGGATTTTAATCTGGTCAATCAACGCGAGGAAGTCATTGATGAATTTCCTTTTTTCTCCTATCTTCTAGCTGATATGCACCCGCATGTACTGGGAATGCCCTTTGTCCTTTTGGCTGCTGGCTTAGCGTTGAACTATTATTACTCCTTTAAGAAACAACCCCCTCCGAAACCATCGTTGGTAATTTGGTTCAAAGATACAAATATCTGGCTGGGCGCTCTGATTTTTGGCGGTCTTTCTTTTTTGAATACATGGGATTTTCCTATCTATCTGGCTTTGTTTGCCGGTGTTTACGCCCTTCATCGGTACCTGCGTGGAGGATGGAGCTGGCAGCGAGTTGGTGATTTTGTGTTTATTGCGGCTGCGGTGGGTTTTTTAGGCATTTTGTTGTATTTACCATTTTATTTTGGATTTTCGTCGCAAGCAGGCGGCTTTTTACCCAGCCTGATTTTCCACACCCGCGGGGTGCACTTTTGGGTTATGTTTGCACCCTTGTTGATACCCATCCTGGCGTGGTTGATCAGTCAGGGGAGAACTGACCTGCGTTCTGGGCTGCGCTGGGGTGCATTGGTTGGCTCCGGGATTGTGGCGGTTGGGTGGATTTTGATGTTGGTAGCCAGCAAAGTTATCGAGCTGGCTGGATTATTGGGACAAGGATGGATGGCTTCCGCCGACAGCAATCTGGCAAGGATGGGACAGACTCTGAGTGGTCTTAGCAGTTTGTTTTTTATTAAACAAGGTGGATCTGGTGCGGAATTATTTGAGGCTGCCTTCCTCAGGCGGATAACCAGTCCTGGTACATGGCTGACCTTGATGATTATCCTCATATTGGTTTTTTCGATGATGGTCACCCTGCGTCGGTCACACCCCTATTCTTCCGGTGAAGATGAAAATCTTTCTTCTTTACAACCAGAAGAAGATCAAAATCGTGGTTTTGTTTTGTTGGTAATTTTATTGGGTGCGGGTTTAACGCTTGTGCCAGAATTTTTCTACTTACAGGATGATTTTGGCACCCGGATGAATACGATTTTTAAGTTCTATTTTCAGGCTTGGATTTTGTGGGGAATTGCAGCGGCTTTTTCCAGCGCTTTGCTATTAGACTCCTTGAACAGTAAATGGGGATGGACAGTGAAAACGGGTTGGGTGATTCTGCTGGCATGTTCTCTGGTGTATCCGGGGGTGATGTTGCCTGCAAAAACAGGATTGTTGCGCGGTCAACCCATCCAGTTGACGCTTGATGGTAAAGCCTATTTGCAGCGCGATGAACCGGAAGAGTGGCAGGCGTTCCAATTTTTATGGAATATGCCGTTGGGATATGTAGTTGAAGCGGTTGGTCCTCAATATAATCCTCAATTTGCGCGGGTTGCCACCCATGCCGGTCAACCGGGTTTGCTGGGCTGGGAGGGTCATGAAATTCAATGGCGCGGAAGTGCCAGGGAAATGGGTTCGCGCCGGACAGATATTGAAACGCTCTATCAAACTGGTGATTGGTTAAGAGCCAGAGATATCATCCAACAGTATGGCATCCGGTATATTTATATTGGGCCAGTCGAACGAAGTACCTACCGCGTATCCGAAAACAAGTTCTCCACCAACCTGGGTTTGCTCTTTGCGAATTCAAATGTCCGGATTTATGAAGTGCCCGATTCATTGGTAGAAAAAACACCGTGAGCGTTGAGATGATGAAGAAAAAGACATTTACACTGAATGTCGAACAGGTCTTGTATGGACTGGTTTTAGTCGTTGGGCTATTGTTAAGATTTATGCAATTGGACAGGTTACCGTTCAATGATGAAGAAGCCCGATTAGCTTTACAGGCCTACTGGTTAGCTCGCGGCGAAAATTCGCCGTTTATGAATCCGGATGGGGGGTATCTAATTACGACTGCCGCCTTATTTTTCGTTTTTTCTGCCACGGAGTTTCTGGGGCGTTTTGTGCCAGCATTCGTGGGTTCGTTGGTTTGTCTGATGCCTTTGGCTTTTCGAAAATGGCTGGGGGGAAAAGCGGCTTTAATTGCCGCGTTGGGTTTAGCGCTTGACGGCGTTTGGCTTGCGGCTTCCCGTCAGGCTGGCAGCCAGACCTGGGCAGTCCTGTTCTTTTTAGCCACGATTTGGGCGATATCCTCTCGGCGCTGGAGAATGGCGGGTATCTTTTGTGGTCTGTTGTTATTTGGGGGGATGGAAGCTTGGAAAGGGTTGATTCCTTTTGGTGTCGCCATTTGGGTATATCATCGCTGGGTTAATCGGGGAGCCTTTGAGGGAAACGAAGTGTGGCACTCGATTAAGACTTATTGGAGAGAATGGCTAATTTGGGCAGGCGGAACCCTGTTGGTTTTTGGGAGCCTGTTTTTGATCCTGCCAGTGGGATGGAGTGCAGTAGGGGGTGGTTTAGTTTCTTATTTACGCGGCTGGATCAACCCAACAGGTGTTTCGGCGGGATTAATCTTAGCAGCCATGCTAATTTATCAACCAATCAGCACCTTGTTTGGTTTATCCGCTTTGCGCCGGCAGATCAAAAAATCTGTGAATCTGGAAATCTTTTTGACGATTTGGAGCTTTTTTGCGCTGCTCCATTCCATCCTTTATCCAGCGCGTGAAGTTCTGGATTTGGTGTGGGTTTCCCTGCCACTCTTTGGTTTGGCGGCACGTTTTCTTTCATCCCGGCTGAAATTTGATTTTGAGCAACGTACTGAGGCGCTGGTGTACGGTGCGGTCGTTTTGGTGTTTTTACTGTTTATCTCACAAAACATCATGCGTTTGTTAAGCCCAGGGCGGGTGGCTGTTAACCTACAGACTGAACTCATCGCTGTTCTGGCTGCGATGTTGTTTGTGATTATCTCGATCATCCTGATCGGCTGGGGTTGGTCAGCTCATGTGTCTGGTTGTGGCGCAAAATGGCTCAGTCTACTATGGGGTGGGCTGACGTTATTAATCTACTTATGGCTTTCCGGGAGTTTATACGCGGCCGGTATAGGTGAAAATCCGGAAACGAGTCCCTTGCGGGGGATAATCAGAGAAGCGGATTTGTTGTTTGTGATTATCTTCATCATCCTGATCGTCTGGGGTTGGTCAACTCGTGTGTCTGGTTATGGCGCATTATGGGGTGGGCTGACCTTATTAATCCTCTTTTGGCTTTCAGGGAGTTTTCATGCAGCCGGTATTAGCGGCAATCCTGAGACAAATCCATTTCGACGTGGTTGGTTCATCAGCGAAGCGGATTTGATCAAAGATACCATTGGAGATTTAGCGGAATTGAATGTGCGCTCACGTACGGGACTGGATGTGGTGGCAATTGGATTAGATCAACCGGCGATGCGCTGGCTGGCCAGAGATTATCCAAAATTTTCTTTTGAAAACACCTTCCAACCTCAACATCAGAGTTCGGTTGTTTTAACCGGATCATCTGAAGGAGTTGTTTTTGGTGAAAATTATCGCGGACAGGATTTTCATTGGCAAGTACAACCGATTTGGAATCTGATGACGATCGAGGAGTGGGCGAGGTGGGCAATTTTTAAAGTTGCTCCACTGGAAAACAAAATGGTTTTCCTCTGGGCAAGAGAAAGTCTCTTTCCGGGGAGTGAAATTTCGAACGAGGTGCAGCCTTGAACATACCCAAAAGCATTGCGATAGACGGGCCGGCGTCGTCCGGTAAATCAACAATCGGGTTGAGACTTGCTGAACGATTGGGATATTTGTTTTTTGACACAGGAATTATGTACCGTGCTGTAACGCTGGCAGTCATCCGTGCAGGGATCAACGTCGAGGATGAAAACAGGGTTACTCAACTTGCTCGGCATGTTCAGATTGACGTTCGTCCGCCCACTGTAGCTGATGGTCGAAAAGAGGACGTGCTTTTAGATGGTGAAGATGTCACCTGGGCAATCCGCGAACCCGAGGTGGAAAAGTGGGTTTCCAAAGTTTCTGCCTATGCAGGGGTGCGTAAGGCGATGACCGAGTTGCAGCGCCAGATAGGTAAACGAGGTAGGGTCGTGATGGTCGGCAGAGATATCGGTACAGTGGTCATGCCGGACGCCGATCTTAAGATTTATTTAGATGCATCATTGGAAGAACGGGCAAGACGGCGTTATCTGGAACTGGTTCAACGGGGTGAGGTTGTCAAGTTCGAAGATGTATTGGCTGGCCTGAAGCAACGTGATCAAATTGATACATCCCGTGAGGTGGCGCCATTAAAAGCGGCAGAAGACGCCGTCGTCCTAAATACGGATGGAATGAATATTGAAGAAGTAATGAAAAAGGTGTTTGAATTATTCGAGGATTGTGGGAATGAGTGAAAACAATCCGGTTGAGCAAGAACTGCGGGATACCCGTCATATTCTTAATCGGCTTTTGGCGGTAAGCCCTGCCGTAATTTATTCCACAACACCATTTCCTCCTTATCAAGTTCGGTACATTAGTGAAAATGTGACAATTGTAACGGGCTATTCACCGGATCAATTCATTGAAGATGCCAACTTCTGGAAGTCGAGAGTTCACCCCGAAGATCGCTTAATGGTGCTGGAGCAGCTGGACAAAATGCAATTGCTCGACTTTTTAGAAATGGAATACCGCTTTTTGTGTGCTGATGAACAATATCATTTTCTCCACGAAGAAATAAAGGTCCTGCGTGATACAACAGGTCATCCGATTGAAGGAATCGGTTATTTCATTGATGTTACGCGTCAAAGAAATTACGAAGAGGCAATTCGCCAGAGTGAAAATCTCTACAGGAGTCTGGCAGAAGCCTCTCGTGACTTAATCATATTGATTTCCAGTGAAAAGACGATTGAGTACATCAATAGTTATGCGCGTCAGGCGCTGGGGTGGGGAGAATCCCAAACCAAATTGCCATCTTATGCCCATATTTTGAAATTAATTCCTGAAGGTTCAATTCAACAGGCCTTTCAAACGCAGCAGGCTGTGTATACCGAAAATTCAGCCATTATTTCAAAGCGAAAAATCTGGCTGGGTACGTGGTTGGTGCCGATTTCTAATCCTCACAACGATGTTGAGTTTGTGATGGCGGTTGCCAGAGATATAACCCGTCAGAGAGAAACGGAGGAGGAACTTCAACGGGCACTTAAAGCTGAACAGGAACTGAACTCCTTGCGTTATCGTTTTTTGACCATGACCACCCACGAATTTAAGACGCCAATCAGTACGATTTTATCTTCAATTGAACTTCTGGAAACTTATGGTGAGCGTTGGAGTCCGGAAAAACGCAATGATCACATTAACCGCATCAAGACCGCAGCCCAACGGTTAAATCAAATGCTGAGTGATGTTTTGGAGGTCAATCGGGTAGATAATAGCGTTGGGTTAGTGATAAACGAGAAGGTTGACCTTTCCCAGTTATGCCATGAGGTCATCCGTGAGATACAGCAATCGGATCAGAATCGGCACCCAGTCATATTCGTCCATACCGGTGAATTGAGCAGCGTCAGGATGGATACGAGATCTTTTCGAAATATCATATCAAATTTACTCTCTAACGCAATAAAGTACTCCGATCCCGGCAAGGATGTAATCCTGGAATTAAGTACCCAACCGGATCACCTTTGGGTTAAGGTGCATGACCGTGGAATTGGGGTTCCCGAAAAGGATCGTGAAAATCTATTTGAGCCATTTTATCGCGGGGAAAATGTGTCATCTATTCCCGGAACTGGCCTTGGGTTGACGATTGTCAAGCGCTCGGTGGAGGCATTAGGAGGTGAAATTCATTACGAGGAAAAAGCAGGGGGAGGCTCGGTATTCAGTGTCCGTATTCCCTTGAAACACTTAACAGGAGAGAGTAATCGGGGATGAAAAAAATTCTTGTCATAGAGGATGAAGCGGATATTCGGGAAAATATCATTGATTTACTTAGCGAAGAGGGATATCTGGCGGTTGGTGCCCAAGATGGCGAGGAGGGTATCCACAAAATCTGGCAGGAATTCCCCGATTTGGTTTTGTGTGATATTTTAATGCCCAAAGTAGATGGGTATGGGGTATTAACAGTCGTCAGTAAAAGCCCAATTACTTCTACCATCCCCTTCATTTTCTTAACTGCAAAAACCCAACGAGAAGACTTCCGAAAAGGGATGGTTTTAGGGGCGGATGATTATATTACGAAACCGTTTACGCGTTTGGAATTGCTTCAAGCGATTGAAACACGTTTATTAAAGCACGAGCAGCTGCGTTTGCAGGCACAGCAAAAATTAATCGAGTTGCGAACCAATATCAGTCTTTCTCTTCCCCATGAGCTTTTGACCCCTTTGAGTGTGATTTTGGGATTCTCGGAGTTTTTGATCCAGAACTTAACCCCCGAACCAACCAACCTGCAAACCATTGAAATTGTCAGCGATATTCACCATGCTGCCAATCGGTTGCTACATTCGCTACAAAAATATCTATTTTACGCCGAACTGGAAGTAATTCTTTCGGACTCGGAAAAGATTACTAAAGCGAGACATTCCCGTTTTCAGATCAATCAACAAGAGTTTCAGGCAGCCATTGCAGCCATCCCTGAAAGTTCTGACAGGCAAGAGGATATTCGTTTGGAGGTTAGTCCGGCTCTGATTTGTATTTCTGAAAATTACTTTCACAAACTCGTTGAGGAGTTGCTAGATAATGCAATTCGGTTTTCGCCGGCCGGCAGCATGATTAGCGTGAAAGGGGAAATACTTCGCGAAAAGGGCTTATATAGAATTCAACTTACCGATCATGGCAAAGGGATGACACCTGAACAAATAGCTGGATTGGCTGGATTCAACTACAAGGAGAGAAAGTTATATCCATCTCAACATAGTGGTTTAGGGCTTGAAATTGTCAAACGAATTCTGGATATTTACCAGGGGACTTTAAGTATACAAAGTGAACCGGGCAACTGGACAAAAGTGGAGATTTTTTTGCTGTTGGGATGAAATTGGGAGGATTCCAATATGTGCGATACGATGGTGGTTTTAGGCAATGCAACGGGGGATGGTTCGGTATTTTTTGCTAAAAATTCAGATAGAGAACCCAATGAGGCGCACGAAGTCGTTATCATTCCGGCAGCCGATCACCCAACCAATGCGAGAGTTAGATGTACTTATATTGAAGTTCCGCAGGTAAGTCATACCTATGCGGTGTTGCTGGCAAAACCATTTTGGATTTGGGGTGCTGAAATGGGAGCGAACGAACACGGAGTAGTTATTGGTAACGAGGCTGTGTTTACCCGGGTTCCTCATCAGAAGGAAAATGGATTAATCGGGATGGATTTTATCCGTCTGGCTTTGGAACGCAGCCGTAATGCGGAGGAAGCTTTACACTGTATCACCGGTCTTCTAGAGGAATACGGCCAGGGTGGCAATTGCGGTTTTCGTCATCGGATGGTTTATCACAATAGTTTTATTCTGGCAGATGCCAGAGAAGCGTGGGTGTTAGAAACCGCAGGGAAGTTTTGGGCAGCCGAAAAAGTAAAAGATATCCGTTCTATTTCCAATGCTTTAACCATTGGGGAAACATGGGATATGGCTTCGCCAGGGCTGATTGAACATGCGATTAAGCAAGGGTGGTGTCAATCCAAAACCGATTTTCATTTTGCCCGCTGTTATTCCGATTGGTTGTATACCCGATTTAGTGATGCGCGCCGACGACAAAAATGCAGCACCGATTTGCTTTCCATCAAACGCGGAAAAATAACCGAAAAGACGATGTTTGCGGTGCTGCGGTCTCATGCCGGTATCGGTGAGGAAGAACGCCGAATTGACCGCGGCTTGACCGGTTCAGAAATTTGCATGCATGCTGGATTCGGACCGGTGAGAGGCAGTCAATCTGTTGGATCTATGGTCAGTCGCCTGACTTCGAATGGGGCTACCCATTGGTTGACGGGCACGTCCGCACCGTGTCTGAGTATTTTTAAACCGGTCTGGATTGACAGTGGGTTTCCGGAGGAGATCATCGGTCATCCCCAAGGAACATTTGATGAGAGCACCTTGTTCTGGAGGCATGAGATTCTTCACCGAACGGTGTTAAGAAATTATCCTGAGCGAGGCCGCTTATTTATGTTGGAGCGGAATAATTTGGAGGACGAGTTTATTTTTCAGGAAATGGAGAAGCGATCTCAGAGTGAAATGGACCGAAAAGCGTTTACGGAGGAATGTTTTCACAGATCGCAAATTGCAGAGCAAAACTGGTTGGAGCGTGTTCTAAAAGTGCCGGCAAGAGGATTGGATTTGTTCTATGCACAGGCATGGAAGCGATTCAACCGGGAAGCGGGGTTAAGCGCATTCGTCGGCTAAAACCGAAACATCATCCAAAGAGCAATGCTATAATCTTAACCACTGGTTGAGATGAATTTATTTAATTTTCAATTTTTTCAAAATCCTTTCTTTTACCTGCCATTTCACACATCAGGATGGGTGGTATGGCTGGTTTTGCTGGCACTGCTGATTTTCAGCGGAAACAATCTTTGGCGCAATTCCGATTTTCGGAAACCGTTCAGGTGGAGTGTCTTCTTGTGGACATTGCTGCTTGTACCGCTGGCTATTCTGCTGATTGAATTCCGACCTCCATTTTTTCAGAGAGAAGCTTTACCTAATCTCCCGTTGGAAATGAACCGGACGGGTGTGCTGGTGTTTTTGGCTTTTCCGGTGTTTATTGCAGCAGGATTGGCTGGCTTGCTACCTTCGTTATTGATCGGTCTTTTTAATGGCTTTTTTTTGGGATTATTTGTAACCCATGATCTTTTTACGATTGTCGAGTGGGGATTTTTGGGTTTCTTCCTCGGTGTTGCACTTTCACAAAGTTACCGGACGATATTTTATAAAATTTTACGCCATCCTTTGGGTGGGGCTTTCGCAGTATGGATTGCGTATTTGCCGCTGTTTTTAATAATTTCCTTTTTTGCAGTTCCCGGTAGTTTAGCTGAAAGATTGGACTTTGCCCTTGCACAAAACTGGCAGCTTTACCTCGTTCGTGGGATGGAAATGGGTTTGGCTGGTTTGTTTTTCGAGGTGGTCTACCTGTTTTTACCGACATTCTGGCGAAGGCCTGTACAATTGATCCCTTCTCCCAGTGAAGTTAGTTTGCAAAGCCGATTTTTAATGTTTACCGTGCCGCTCGCCTTGTTGTTGTTTATCCTTTTGATTCTGGTAGACTGGTGGGTGGCCGGTCGAGCTGCTCGGCAAATGATGGAATCGCGCCTGCAAGGTTTAACACAGGTTGCTTCTCAATCCCTTCCATATTTCTTGGAAAGCGGGCAGAGTTTGATTATTGACTTTGCAAAGCCCGAATTAATTCAAAGTCAACCCTCAGAAATCCAATTTCTCCTAATGGAACAACTCCGGGCTGTACCTTATTTTCGTCAATTGGTCGTCTTTGATAAAAACGCTCAATTACTGAGTGCTTATCCTCCAGAAGGAAGCGGGGACGATAAACTTTCACCGGATGAGGAAGTGGGGATAAAACTGGCGTTAAATGGAGTGGTTGTGCAGGTTTATCCGCTACCACCATATCCCGGCGAAAAATCAGCACGGGTAGCCTTTATTGCAGCCATAAAAGACGAGGCAGGAATAATCCAGGGCGCGATCCTCGGTAGAACCGACTTTGAAAGTAACCCCTTTACCCAACCCGCTCTCAGTGCATTGGAGGGGGTTTTAGAGAATGGCGGCGAGGGGTTTATTTTGGATGAACAAGGAATTATTCTTTACCAGACATCGAATGTCATGCCTTTAACGGCAGCGGATCAGTTCATTGGGAGACTGGAAGTCGGTTCTGGTTTGTATGAGGATACATCTCCAACGGGCACGCGCTTATTTGTTCTTGCTGAGCAGGTGAGCGGCAGGCCTTGGCAAGTGGTGGCGCGGGTTCCGGCCAGTGTCGCCCAGCAAATTGCGCTGAATATTGCGGTGCCAACTTTGATCATCCTGTTGATCTTATTTGGTGCCGGTGCGGCACTGATGTTTGTCATTGTCCGCGTCGTTACCCGCAATTTACTCAAATTGACGGATCAGGCTGTTCGCATTTCACACGGAGAATTGGATCATTCTATCGAGAGCAAAGGGAGTGATGAAATCGGACAGCTGGCCAAAGCCTTCGAATCTATGCGAATCAGCCTGAAAAAGAGGTTGGACGAATTGAATCGCCTTCTTTTTGTCAGTCAGGGGGTAGCCGCTAATCTGGAAATTTCGGAAGCGATTCAACCAATTCTTAAAGCGGCTATGGATGAGGATTGTGTTTCTGCCCGGGTTGTGTTGATTCAGGAAGTGCAGATGGATTTGGAGGGCGATCAACTGGTCAGGTGGGGTGCGGGAAAAAGGCCAGATATGTATCAACATTTAGACGATCAAATCTTTGAACAAATGCGGTCGCATCACATGCTTTCTATTCCCAACACTGCACGAGTTCGCCGAATCAGTCCGGTAAATAGTAAACCGCATCCTGCTGCCCTGATCGCCTTTGGTTTGTTTTTTGAAACCACTTATTATGGGGCTTTTTGGTTGGCGTATGACAAGCCGAAAAATTTTTCCGAGGATGAAGTACGTTTCTTAAATACGCTGGCAAGTGAAGCCGCATTAGCTGCTGCAAATTCTCGCTTGTACGCTTCGGCTGAAATTGGCAGGCGTCGCTTGGAAGCGGTGCTGACCTCAGTGCCTGAGCCGGTGTTGGTGTTTGATGAGAAGGATCGGTTGTTGCTGCTCAATCCGGCTGCCATTCATGTCCCGGGTTTAATTTCGGCGGCATTGCCGGGGCGTCCGCTTCAGGAGGTGGTGACCTCAGAAAGTCTGATCAGATTGATCGGTGGTTCAGTGGAAGATCGAATTGCCTCACGTGAAATACAACTATCGAATGGCAAGGTGTTTTATGCCAGTGTCGCGCCGGTCATGGGGGAGGACACTCAACTCGGCAAGGTTTGTGTACTACGGGATATTACCCACTATAAAGAACTGGACACGCTCAAATCTGAGATTGTGGCAACGGTCAGCCATGACTTACGCACACCCCTGACGCTTTTACGTGGTTACAGCACCATGTTATCCATGATTGGAGAGTTGAACGACCAGCAGCAAATCTATGTCAACAAAATTGTCTCAACCGTCGAGGATATGACCCATCTGGTGAATAATTTATTAGATCTGAGTCGGATTGAGTCGGGAATACCGCTCAAGTTGGAAGAGGTGGATCCGATGATTGTGGTGGAAAAAATTATCCGCCAGTTTCAACCACATGCTTCTCAAAAGAATATTCAATTAACCTTTGAAGGCCCGCAAGACGGCAAGCGATTGATGATCAAAGCGGATCTGGCATTATTACAACAGGCCTTGATTAATCTGGTAGATAATGCTATAAAATACACGCGCAACGATGGTCAGGTCGTTGTACGGGTACGTCCAGGCAATGAACGATTAATTTTCGAGGTGCATGACAATGGTATCGGGATTGCACCGCTGGACCTACCCCGACTGTTTGAGAAATTTTACCGAAGTGGGCGACGAGAAGCCTACGAGAAACGGGGTTCTGGGCTAGGACTGGCGATTGTAAAATCCATTACCGAACGGCACCATGGACGGGTATGGGTGGATAGTCAACTGGGCAAGGGAAGCACCTTTTATATGGAACTACCGGTGGACCAACCGATAACGATGACTGAAGAGGCAGTAAAAAACGGGGGTATTTCAAACCTTAAAAAATGAAGATTGATTGAAAATTCACACTTGAATATTGACAGATTGTGCTATAATTATTATTTGCATGCATGTGTTCGATTTATTAATTTCATAAGCTCAACGCAAGGGAATTTTCTCGTGCGTTTCTATTTGTTTAAATGGTCTGGTTTGAAATAAAAGAGGAGGCACGTTCGTGGAAACGAAAAGCTTAGTTGCACTGCGCATTAGCCTTGCGTCCCCCGATACTATTCGCAGCTGGTCGTATGGGGAAGTACTGAAACCCGAAACCATCAACTACCGCCGACTGCGGCCCGAAAAAGATGGTCTGTTCTGTGAAGCCATTTTCGGTCCCACCCGAGATTATCAATGTTATTGTGGAAAGTATAAAAATCCACGCTACAAGGGCATTGTATGTGATAAATGCGGTGTAGAAGTCACGCGTGCCTCTGTTCGGCGCGAACGGATGGGACACATTGAATTGGCGACTCCAGTGGCTCATATCTGGTATACCCGCCGCGTTCCCTCTTATTTGGGTCTGCTGCTGGATATTTCACGCCGTAATCTTGACCGTGTTCTCTATTTTGCTCAATATATCGTGACTTATGTGGACGAAGACGCCCGTAACAAGGCGCTTAAGCGGCTGGAAGATGAAATCAGTGTTTCGGAACGAGAACAGGCAGCCGAAATCAATGCGCGAATTCTGGAAGTCAAACAGGCGCGTGATCGTAAAATTGCCGAACTGAACCAGCGCCGGCAGGATATGGAAGTCCGTCGTGATGAACTGATTGCCCAACGATTGGAGCCTGTCATTCAAGAAGGCCAGTCGCTCGAGCGTCAGTTGCAGGATAAGATTGGCAATGTTACTCGCACAGCAATTGTATTTTCCGCCACGAATACTGAAATTATTGGAGCCGGTGAGACAATCACCGCGCAGCACATCGGAAGGGTACAACGGGTTGTCAAGGAACGGCTGGACGAGCTGGAAAACGAATTTCGAGATCAATTCCAGCGGGATCTGGAACAGATCAAAATGCAAATTGATGAGGTCCGCGCTCAGGCTGAAATGGAAATGGAAGCCCTGCGCAATCAACTGGAGGACCAATCCAATGTTTCTCAAAATGCGAATTCCCGTCTGCGGGATGAGTTGCAGGAACTGCGGCCTTTCACTTTCCTGACGGAAAACCGCTATCGCGAACTTAAGTCACGCTGGGGCCAGGTCTTTCGGGCAGACATGGGTGCAGAGGCCTTCTACGATGTGCTTCGCAGGTTGGATCTGGATAAACTCTCTGAAGAGTTGTGGCATGAGGTGCGTACTTCCAAAAGCAAACAGAAACGCAAAAAAGCAACCACCCGCCTCAAGGTAGTTGAAGCGTTTCGCCGCTCGCAGAATCGCCCCGAATGGATGATTTTAACGGTTTTACCGGTCATTCCACCCGACTTGCGCCCGATGGTTCAGCTGGATGGTGGACGTTTTGCCACCTCGGATTTGAATGACCTTTATCGGCGGGTGATCAATCGAAACAATCGTCTAAAACGTCTTCTCGAGTTAGGGGCGCCGGATGTGATCGTACGCAATGAAAAGCGCATGCTTCAGGAGGCGGTAGACTCGCTAATTGATAATTCTCAACGCGGTAAGGCTCTTTCACGGAGAGGCCGACGAGAATTGAAGTCTTTGAGCGATATGCTAAAAGGCAAGAAAGGTCGCTTCCGCCGCAATCTGCTGGGGAAGCGAGTGGACTACTCTGGCCGTTCGGTAATTGTGGTCGGCCCGACCCTCAAATTGTATCAATGCGGCCTTCCCAAAACCATGGCTTTGGAATTGTTCCGTCCCTTTGTGATTGCACGACTGGTCGCTCATGGTTATGCAGCCAATGTGAAAGGCGCCCGCCGGTTTATCGAACGCAACCGCCCAGAGGTTTGGGAAGTCCTCGAAGAGGTGATTAAGGATCGGCCAGTGCTGTTAAATCGTGCGCCGACGCTCCACCGACTTGGTATTCAGGCCTTTGAACCAATTTTGATTGAAGGCAGTGCCATTCAATTGCATCCGCTGGTGACCACCGCTTTCAATGCCGACTTTGACGGTGATCAGATGGCAGTTCACGTTCCGCTTTCCGAGAAGGCAGTGCGGGAAGCACGCGAGCTAATGCTTTCTTCACGCAATTTGCTCAAACCGGCAGATGGCGAACCAATCATCAGCCCATCGAAAGACATGGTGTTGGGTGTTTATTATTTGACCATGACCGATGACAAGGAACACCCTGGTAATGGCCGTTACTTTGCCAATTTGGATGAGGTGGAACTGGCATACCAGCTGGAACAGGTGGATGTTCACACCCGAATCAAGCTGGTTGTGGACACATGGTACGATGATCAGAACAATCGTTTAATGGAACCTCGCCGGACAATGGTTGAAACTACGGTGGGGCGGGCGTTGTTCAACCGTATTCTGCCGGAAAAGGTGCAGTTTGTTAACGAGACGCTGGATAAAGGCGGTGTCAAAGACCTGATTGCTGATGTGTACGAATTTTGCGGTGAGGATGTCACTACCGAGGTGGCTGACCGGATCAAAGACATTGGCTTTGAGTATGCCATGCGTTCTGGTGCAACCATTTCGGTGGATGACATCACCATGCCGGCAGATAAGAAAGAAATATTGGAACGCGCCCAACAAAAAATTGAAAATGTTCAACGATCTTACCGGCGCGGTTTGTTGACTGAACAGGAACGCAACGAGCGCGAAATTGAAATCTGGCAGCAAACCACCAAAGAAGTGGCTGACGCCGTGCGCCGTGCCATGAATCCAACTGGTAACCTGGCGACAATGGCGAATTCGGGTGCCACGAAAGGCGGTTTTGGGCCGATTTCTCAGCTGGCTGGAATGCGTGGTTTGATGGCGGATCCAGCCGGTCGTATCATCCGCTTGCCGATTCAATCCAATTTCCGCGAAGGTTTGACTGCACTGGAGTACTTCATCTCTACCCATGGTGCGCGCAAAGGTCTGGCAGACACAGCCCTGCGCACGGCTGATGCGGGTTATTTGACCCGCCGGTTGGTTGATGTGGCCCAAGATATGATTGTCAATGAGGTAGATTGTGGAACCCAGGAGGGCATCTGGATCCGGAAATCGGATGATGTCGCTGGTCAGCCGATGAGCGCAAGGCTGTACGGGCGAACGGTTGCCCAACGGGTCATTGATCCGTTGACCGGTGAGGTGCTTGCCGAACGAGATGATTTGCTCGACCATGACCGCATCCGCCGCTTGCTGCAAGCCGGTATTGATGAAGTTAAGGTGCGCTCGCCACTCACCTGTGAGTTAATTCACGGTGTTTGTGCCAAATGTTATGGGATGGATCTCGGGCGCGGTAAAATGGTGGAATTGGGGGCAGCCGTTGGAATTGTTGCGGCCCAGTCCATTGGTGAACCGGGTACTCAGTTGACTTTGCGTACATTCCACACGGGTGGTGTGGCTGCCGGTGGCGACATTACCACTGGTTTGCCGCGTGTGGAGGAGTTGTTCGAGGCTCGACGAACTCCCAAAGGTGAAGCTGTGATTACCCGCATTTCTGGCGTGGCAAAGATCATTCAGTCCGACCGTTACAGCGACCAGCGGGTGGTCAGAGTCGAACACAGCGAACTGGTCAGTGACGAGTATGAAATTCCGGAAGAATGGGATATTGTGGTCAAGGATGAGGGAACAGTATCCTTGAGTGATCCGATTGCGGTACAAGGTGAGGCGTCCATCACCGCCCAACACACCGGGCGGGTGCGAATTGAAGGCCGCAAAGTGATTGTTACTTATGAACAACGCGAATCGGAGGAATACGAAATTCCTTCAACATCCCGCATTTTAATCAAGGATGGTGAACATGTTGAAGCCGGTCAGCCCCTGACCGAAGGTTCTTTGAACCCGCACACCATCTTAAAAATCAAAGGGCGCGATGCCTGTCAACTGTACCTGCTGAGCGAAATTCAGAAAGTGTATCGCGCTCAGGGTCAAAATATCAACGATAAACACTTTGAGGTGATTATCCGCAAAATGATGGGCAGGGTCCAGGTCATCCGGCCGGGTGATACGCATTACCTGCCGATGGATATTGTGGATCGTCTTGAATTGCGCCGGGTTAATGAACAGATGATTCGAGAAGGTAAACAACCCGCCCGCTTTGCGGAAATTTTGCTGGGTGTGACCAAGGCGTCCTTAAGCACCGATTCGTTCCTCTCTGCTTCCTCTTTCCAACACACGATCAAAGTTCTGGCGGGAGCCGCCATTGCCGGAGCCGAGGATCCACTGTATGGGTTGAAAGAAAATGTGATCATCGGTAAGTTGATTCCTGCCGGAACAGGATTTGAATACGGACGTTTCAAAGCACTACAGGAAAACAAAAACAACGATCAGGACGTTCATCGAATTTCGGTCGCTAATATCACCAGTTCCGATTAATTAAAGTTCGGAAAAGAAGAACGGCAGCGAGGGCAGAGAATTGCCCTCGCTGTTTTTAAGTTTGGCAACCAGATTTCCATGATAAACTGAAATGAATATTCTTTTGCAAGGTAATCCAGCAAGGAGCGGATTTTTTATGGAAATTGGACTTGTTCGTAAAGTGGATATTGACGTGGAGATGCAGCAATCGTATCTGGATTATGCCATGAGCGTCATTGTTGCCAGAGCTTTACCAGATGCCAGAGATGGTTTAAAACCCGTTCAAAGGCGTATCCTCTATGGTATGTACGATATGGGGTTGAGAGCCGATTCGACCTATAAAAAGTCCGCCCGAATTGTTGGGGAAGTTCTGGGAAAGTATCACCCTCATGGGGATCAGGCAGTTTATGATGCAATGGCGCGCATGGCACAGGATTTTACCATGCGTTATCCACTGATTGATGGTCAGGGTAATTTCGGCTCAATTGATGGGGATCCCCCGGCAGCGATGCGATATACCGAAGCGCGCCTCACACCGATTGCATTAGATTTATTGCTCCAACTGGACCGCAACACAGTTGATTTTGAGCGAAATTTTGATGACTCCCTGAGCGAACCACTTGTTCTGCCAGCGGCTTTGCCCAATTTACTGATCAATGGAGCCTCCGGGATCGCCGTGGGCATGGCGACCAGTATTCCCCCCCATAATCTTGGGGAGGTGATTGATGCTCTCATCCACATGTTGGAACGATGGGAGCGACTTGAAGATATTGGTGTTGATGACTTGATGAAATTTGTGCGCGGCCCTGATTTTCCGACCGGGGGGATTATTCTTCAGGAAAATGAGGGGGACGATTTGCTCTCGGCTTACGCAACCGGGCGGGGTAAGGTTACCCTTCGTGGTAAAGTTCAATTGGAGGAAATGGGCAGGGGTAAGAGCCGCATTATCATCACTGAGTTACCCTATCAGATAAATAAGGCTTCTCTCATTGAACGAATTGCCGAACTTGCCCGCGAAAATGAATTGGAGGGAATTAGCGACCTCCGGGACGAGTCGGATCGGCAGGGAATGCGTATCGTCATTGAATTGAACAAGGTTGCCGAAGAACAAAATGTGCTGCGTGAACTTTACCGACGCACACCATTGCAGACGACTTTCCGGATCTCGCTCTTAGCGTTGGTGGATGGCGAACCGCGCTTGCTTTCGTTGAAACAAGCCTTGAGAGTATATCTGGATCATCGGATCACGGTTGTAAAGCGCCGGAGTGAACATGATTTAGAAAAAGCCCGGCAGCGAGCGCATATTCTTGAAGGGCTACGCATCGCTCTCGCCAATCTGGATGAATTGATTAATTTAATCCGCAAGGCGCAGGATGTTGAAGATGCCCGGGCAAAATTAATGAAACGTTATAAACTGAGTGAAATTCAGGCAAATGCCATCCTGGAAATGCAATTGAGACGGCTGGCTGCATTGGAGCGAAAAAAAATCGAATTGGAATACCAGGAGACGCTCAAATTAATTAAGGCACTCACAGAATTGCTCAGGTCGCCGAAAAAATTGAGAGAAGCAGTTGCCGAGGAATTGGTCAGCATCAAGCAGAAGTATGCGGACCGCCGTCGGACACAAATTGTTTCTCTCAAACAAGGCGAAGCAGCCAGAGATGTGCTGACTGCCAACGAGTTAATGCCAGAGGAAAAAGTATGGGTGGGGATGACACGTGAGGGCGTGATCGGGCGAGTAGCCTCCGAAAAGATGTCCCGCTTTAGTGGTAAAGATGCCCCCGATTTATTGCTTTTGACCAACTCGAATCACACCCTTTATCTGGTTGCAAAAGACGGTCGGTGTGCGGCGATTTCTGTTCAATCCCTGCCGGAAGTGGGGGAATTTGCGGATGGTGTACCCGTCTACAAAGCGTGTCCTTTAACGAGTGATAACTTGCCGGTTGCGCTGTTTTCTGCCCCAGTGCGGCTCCCGCAGGAAAAAGAATATTACGTTTTTACGATCAGTCGAAATGGGATGGTCAAAAAAACGGATTTGAGGGAATTGCCTGGTCCTTCGGCGCAGACCTTTACGTTGGTAAAGATTAACAGCGGTGATGAACTGGTTCATGTTCTGCTGACACAAGGAAAGGATGAAGTTGTCCTGGTGAGCAAAGATGGGATGATGATACGCTTTTCGGAAAGCGAAGTCCGTCCGATGGGGCTGGTCGCGGCGGGTGTGAACGGGATTAAGTTGAGCAATGGGGATGAAGTGGTTGGGGGTGTGCTTTTCAACCAGGAAGAAGATTTGCTCCTAATTGGTGAGGATGGAAAAGGATGGCGTATTCCCGCTTCTCAAACGGTGCTACAGGGCCGCTATGGGCAAGGGATCATCGCTGCAAAAGTGGGAAAAGGAAGTGGGCTGGTTGGTGTCGTCAGTGGGCTGGCAGATTTGAGTGTGTTGGTTTACTTCGAGCGTTTGGCGGCGAAAGTTGTTCGCATGGATAACCTGCCAGAGGTAAACCGGGCGACCAGTGGAAAAACTGTCATTGAAGTGAAGGCTGGTGAGAAAATCAGAGGGATCAGACCCATTCCTACGGACTTGGGATATTGGGAAACCGGTGGCCAGGAAAAAACGCTCAGGCGAAGTCGGCGCCGTTCTGAAGCAAAGGCGGCCAAACCTTCAACTGTTGCGGCGAAATCCCAGCGATCGCCGAAAACCGCTGAAAAAACTGTTCTGCCCATGCAAGCGGAACTTCCCTTGCAAAATCAGACTGAAATACCGAAGCCGGTAAAGCATCAACGGAGTTCAAAATCTACCAAACCAAAATCGGAGACAAAATCATCTTCCAACCCCCCTGCTACGGGTAAAGCAAGAACAAAAAGGCCGGGTTCCCAATCCGAAGGCATTCAACCTGCACCGAAGAAGCGCGGTCGAAAGCCGATTGAGAAATAAAACTATGTCGAAACGGTAAAGTTGGTGTAATGGTAGGCAATTTTACCGTCCATGATCCCAATGGTATCTGCACCGTTTTTCACGTTAGTGTTACCTGATTGAGCTATCCAGTTAAAGTGTCGCGTACTGCCAGTTTGACTCGAGTGAGTAAGGGTAAAACTTGCCTGAGGTAGAAGGTCGTTGAACAAGGTTGTATACCAACCTTGGATTGCTTGACTACCCTGAATTACGCGGGCAGAGGTGATGTGGACTGCATCCGGGTGATATAAATGAAGTATGAGCGATGGATCGTGCAGGTTGAGCGCTTGAAAATAGAGGTCCAGGATATCGGGGGGGGTTGGCTGGGATGACCAGGAAAATTGGGCAATCACATTCCAAAGGGTAGGAGTCTGTTTACGGCATTCATCCCAGGAGAAGAAATTGACAGCACTCAAACCTAAAGCCTGAGCTGTTCGCAGGAATTCGAGAATATCCTGTTCGGTAGGAGCCCATCCGCCGGTTTTGTAGGTGGGGCCGGTAGGAATTACTGGACGGAAAGGCGTCATGCTTTGAAATTCTCGTACACTCCGCCGTAATTGGGCTTCGGAATTATGGGCTTTCTCCCAGTAAACCTGAGGCATGTTGTAATCCACAAATTCCAGAAAGACTTTCCATGGTAGTTGAGGGTGGTAGGATGGAAAGCGGTATGAGGATAAGGCAATCGGGAGATCGGGTAATACTTCCCGGAGTTTGGTCATGTACCGGCGGGCAGCCCGCTCCTTACCCGCCTGTTTGTATTCGATTTCTGCATCCACAACATAACCATCCAGTTGAAACTGCTGGATACGGCGGATGGCGATGTTAGCCTCAGCCAGCGGATCATTGCCATAGACATAATGCCACCCCCATATCTGGATGCCCTTTTGCCGAATGGCCTGAACTACCGGAGGGAGGAGGTCGGTATTGGTTTTGCGGTCAATATTCACCGCCCAACCGCCATCGGCGATTTTAATCAATACATGGGTGAAGCCGGCTTGCTGAGCAGCGTCGGCAATTGCCTGAGGATTACCTCCTTCGCAATCCTGAATTTTCCAGATGAAAAAACCTTTCCCCGCTAATCCATTCATGCCTTCCTCTCTTTCTCAGTCCATCAGCGAAGTTAATGAAAGTGATTACTCTGATTTTAGGCTGCCCTCCAGCCCTAATTGAGGTGCAATTTTACGCATAGCCATAATCACATTGTCCACATGCTCCCATAATTCCACTCCAAATTCTGCAGCTCCTCGGGCGATTTCGTCGCGATTAGCCCCAGCAGCGAAAGCACGATCTTTCCATTTCTTCTTAACCGAAGCTGAAGTAAGATCATAAAGGGAATGTGAAGGTCGAACCAGTGCCACTGCGGTTATCAAACCGGTGATTTCATCACAGGCATACAGGGCCTTTTCCAGCAAGGTTTGGCGAGGGACCCCAGTATGATCGGCATGACTGAGAATAGCACGGATGATTTCTTCCGGGACGCCATGTTCTTTTAAGATGGGTACACCTGCCTGGGGATGTTCTTCTAATGTAGGGTGAATTTCCCAGTCAAAATCATGTAAGAGTCCCGTGACCCTCCACAGTTCCACATCTTGATTGAATTTTTCGGCATAAAACTGCATCGCGGCCTCAACGGCAAGCATGTGGTTGATCAGGTTTTGATTCTTGACATAATTTTTGACAATTAAAAGCGCGTCTTCCCGTTTCATGGTTGGGATTGCTCCTTAAAGGAAGTTTCGTTGTGTGATCCGAAGATTGGTTCTGGCGTACCAAGGACGGGTAATGGGCGAATAACAAACACATCCACAAAGGCCATAGCGGTTGCGGGAATTTCGCGGATGCGCCAAAAACTGTGCGCATAACGACTGTAGACCCGCTGATCGGCGATTGCGCCAACGGATTCGACCCCCAGACTGTTACAGGTAAAAATGGCGCGTGGCAGGTGAAAACGTTGGGTGACCAAAATTGCCTGCCGAACACCGAAAATATGGCGTGCACGGTAACAAGTATCATAGGTGCGCCGGCCGGCATAATCTAACACAATATCTTCCTCGGGCACTCCCAGTGAGAGTGCATAGCGTTTCATTGCCCCCGGCTCATTGTAATCCACAAAACGGTTATCTCCACTCATCAGGATTTTTTGAACTTTTCCCTCAAAATATAATTGAGCGGCAGTAGCTACCCGATCGCGCAGTACCGGTGAGGGTTGTCCATCACGGGTCAAGCCTGCGCCGAAAACGATGGCTACCGGTGCAGGTGGGGTTTGGGCAACCTGAAATTGCCGAGCGCGAGCATACCACTCTGCAATTAAATTAGGGATGCCCAAAATGAGGATAAGAGTGATAGCACCGAAAAATAAAAAGCGAATAGCGAACATCAGGATTTTCTTCAGCATGCGGCGATTTTACCATGCCCCGCCCGAACAATCATTTTTCCAATCGTACAAGGTTCATGCCAGGAACGAAGCGAAGTGGGAGAGAAGAATTTAACGTCCAATCCAGTCTGCTAAATCTACTCCGGACCAGCGCACAGCTGCACGCAACGCGTCGTAAACCGAGTCATCTACCACCTGCAAGTCTTGAACATCATAGTCGTTCAGGGCTTGCGTGATGCGCCGTTTTCCGTCGCTTGACTTAACCATTTCAATCCAGGCTGCGTTTATCTCCTTGATCATTGAGTCGCTTACGGATTTAGCATAGGATAAGTTCATATTGGGAATGTCCGGGTTTGTCTGCCAGATAACCGTTACCCGTTGAGGGGCGTCCGTGAGATCGCTGATTACTTGACTGGAAGTGCGAGGGTCGCCGGAGATTGAAAAGGTAACTCCAAAATCACAAATGCCTTTGATATACAGGGAACGAACCACTGCCGGATGTGTCTGAGTAATTACACCGTTCTGGGTAGGAATTCCCAATTGTTGCAAAATCCCAAATGGGAGAATGTAGCCGGAAATTGAGCCGGGCTCCACCCAACAAGGACGGCTGCCACTTAATTGGGATAAGGCGGTTTGAGCATCAGCAGTGCTGATATTGGCAAGGGGGTCAAAATAGGAGACATAACCACTTTCGACATTGGTAAGAAACTGAGTGCCATAATAGAATGTCCCAAAATGGTTAGTCAGCAGGCCAATCTTAACCGATCCTTTGTTTTGGGCATTGAGATAAGTTAGCGGTTGTAACCATGTGAGATGAATATTCTGGTCTAGGAGGGCATCAAACAGTTCGGTGGGTTTTTCGAAAATTACGATTTCAAACTGGTAACCCGTCTGTTCTATCAGGTAATTGCGGATCTCTTCGCGGGAGATTTCTATTCGACGGTTGACTTCACCCTCCTGAAGGAAGGCAATTTTTAAGGGGTTTTGAATGCTGCCAAGCGGTGCTGGGGTAGGTGTGGAAGTGGAGACCTTAGCAGGGGTTGATGTGACCGATGGCGTGGGCTGAATGGTCGACCGGATATTGCAGGCTGACAGTACCAAAATCAGCAAAAATCCGCTAAGGGTTGTAACAGTGGCATAGATTTTCGAAGCAACGAGGGGTTTAACCACAGAGATTTTTCTCCGCAAGGATGTATCTTGATTATAATCGGATTACAGGATCGGTCGAGCGAATGAAATATGATATTGGCGGTGAGATGAACATCAAATCCCTTCTTAAGACAATTTTCGTGGTTGTTGTTTCGTTTGCGTTCGTTTTTGCGCTGGCTATTCTGGTGTTGATTTCGGTGGTTCGGAATACAACCCAACAAGCACTGCAGCCTGTCGAGCAAGTCCGAGATGCGCTTGCAACTCAGTCGGCTCTCTTCCTTAACCCCACTCCAACTGTTTTGCCCGATCCGGTTACGATTATATATGAAATTCGTTCGCTGGCTCGGTTAGAAACCGCCCAGTACTCTATGGAAAAAATCATTACGGCTGAAACGGGACAAAGCGAATTGGGTTTTTTGTTTGGAGATAAATTGCTGTTTGTGGCTCACGGAAAGGTCATTGCGGGGGTTGATCTGGAAAAATTAAACCCAGAAGATTTATGGATTCAAAATACGGTATTATATGTCCGCTTACCAGAGGCTGAAATTTTCATGACCACCCTCGACAATGATCTTTCGTATGTATATGACCGCGAAACCGGAATTCTGCGGCGGGGAGAAATTCAATTAGAAACTCTGGCACGCCAGGCAGCTGTTCGCGAAATTGAGAAAAGTGCGATGGCTGACGGAATTTTAGATTGGGCTCGATTGAACGCCGAATCTTATCTTGGTAGATTGTTCCGAAGTTTGGGCTATGCAGAGGTGATTTTTGTAAAGTAAAGAAATCGGGATTAGATGCGATCGGTCCATGAAGGATGCGCGTATTTTTGGACAAATAAATCCTCTGCGCATCTTAATTCTTCGGGCGCCGGTTCGGTTTCTACAAATTCAATATTCAATACTTCTTCAAAGGCGGTTTCAAATGCCTCTGCAGCCGTTTCCCAATCTAAGACTTTGCCGAGTACCATCTCAACCGTAGTGGCATGGTCCAACAATCGCCGGGCAGCTTGCTGACGTTCGATTTCCGATTCAAAGCGCAGGGCCAGTGTGATGCGGGTCAGGTCACCGTATAAGGGCAAAGAACCGTGCTGAAGCACACCTTTATAGCGGCGGGCTTGAGCGCTGCCAATTAGTTTTTTACCGTTGACGGTAATTTCGTAATTGGATGGCACTTCAAAACAGACAGCCGCATTCGGTTGGCTGCCTTCGGGAAGGGCATATTCTTTATCGGCCGTAGCAGGAAGCCCAAGTAGATGCAGCGCTTTCACTAATGCAATGGAAAGGCGGCGGTAGCTTTCCAGAATAGAACCCGCAACCCTTGGTTCGGTCTGAGGTGCAATAACGGCATAAGTGAGTTCATCGGTGTGAAGAATTGCCCTTCCTCCGGTGGGGCGGCGGACAAGTTCCCAACCATTTTCAACCAGATTTTGAAAATCTACATCCTTAACCGATTGTGCATAACCCAGGGACAGGCAGGCGGGCTCCCATGCGTACAATCTCAGAGTCGGAGGAGATTTCCCCTCAGCCACAAATTGAAGGATGGCTTCATCCAGTGCCATATTCCATGCGCCGGAAGAAGGCTCAGTTTTGATCAATCGCCAATTCGCTTTTGGAAACATAGGACAAATTATACCCGACACTGTTGGGGCATGGTATAATGTTGTATATACATTTATCCTGTTCTCCCAATATTTGTTAAGTTACTTGACATTCTTTTGAACTTCGTTATAATAGTTTCAAGAAAAAGGGAGAAATGCGCTCTTTGGATACGACTTTTTGGCAAGTCCCCAAGACGAATGTTAAAAATCTTAACAAACATGCCGCATTGGACTTGATCCGATTCAGCCCAAGCGGGATTTCTCGAATTGAACTTTCGCGCGAATTAGGCTTGACCCGGGCGGCGGTCACTGCAATTGTTGGGGATTTGATTAAAGCTGGTCTGGTGAGGGAAACAAATGGCCAATCTTCACGCGGGAGGCGTGCAATCGCTCTGGAAATTAACCCGCAAGGTGGTCTTGTGGTGGGGGTGGACATTGGGGCAACCCATGTTACTTTTGTTTTAGCTGATTACCTCGCTCATGTCATTGATGAAATCGAAGCCACGCTGGATATTTTTGAGGGGCCCACAGTTTGCCTGCCATTTGTGGATCAGGTGATGCGCTCATGGCTTGAACAGCTCGGCGTGAAATTGAGTCAGATTTCTGCGATCGGCGTTGGTGTACCCGGCCCGATAGTGACCGACGCGGGAATGGTTAGTGGTCCCCCAATTATGCCCGGATGGGACCTTTTCCCAATTCGCGAGTGGCTTGAAAAATCCTGGGGATGCCCCGTGACCCTTGGAAATGATGCCGAGTTTGGCGCGTTGGGAGAATGGGCGTTTGGAGCGGGGCGGGGGGTGGATAATCTGGTCTATATTAAGGTTGGAACCGGTATTGGAGCAGGTTTACTTATTGAAGGTCAAATTTACCGCGGAACAACCGGTTGCGCTGGGGAAATTGGTCATGTTACGATCGAGGAAAACGGTCCGTTATGCACCTGCGGAAATCGCGGGTGTTTGGAGGCACTGGCTGGCGGACGGGCAATTGCTCAGAAGGCTATTCAGTCCATCCGATTCGGTGTGCGCACAACCCTGAGTGAACGTCCATCTATAGAAACAATTAATGCCATGGATGTGATCGCGGCCGCCCGCAAAGGGGATCATCTTTCCCAAAAGTTAGTTCAGGAAGCGGGTTATTACCTGGGTACTGCTCTGGCCAATTTGATCAATCTGTTTAATCCAACTATGATTGTGATTGGCGGGGGAGTTGCTCAAGTGGGCGATCTACTGCTTGAACCGGTGCGTAAAGTTGCCAAGAAGCGCAGTCTTAAAGTTGCCTCTCAAGCAGTGACCATTACTTCTGCCGTGCTTGGCAGGCGCTCTTCTGCAATGGGTGCCGTTGCTCAGGCAATTTCATTGAGTTTACATCAACTGGCTGAAGCAAGTTAATTCTTTGAAAGGAGGTGGTGTGGAGGATTATCAGAGCCAATGGAAAGCCGTAATTAACCCAGAAGAGAATACCCTTTTTAGAAGGGTTGCCCTCCCTCGGAGGGATATGTAAATTCAAAATTTTTAAGGAGGAAAGAGATGTTGAAAAAATTCATGCCCTTGATTGGCTTGTTGCTGATCGCCTCGTTCGTTCTGGCAGCCTGCCAACCCGCAGCAACCCCTGCTCCCACAACTGCTCCTGCAGAACCGACGACTGCTCCTGCAGAACCGACGACTGCCCCTGCAGAACCAACATCTGCGCCCGCAGAACCCACCACGCCTCCCACGGCGGAGCAGGTGACCATTACCATCTGGCATCAGTGGGATGGTAAATACCTCGAAGCCATCACTCAGGCTTTCAAGGATTATGAAGCTGCCAATCCAAATGTCAAAATTGACCTTTCCAAACCTGAGGATGTCGCCAATGCTCTGAACGTGGCGATCCCGGCTGGCGAAGGCCCCGACATCATTGGGTGGGCAAATGACAAAATCGGTGAACAGGCTTTGCAAGGTAACATTGTAGCGTTGAACGATTTGGGTATTGATCAAGCTTTTCTTGAAAGCGTTTATACCGAATCGGGTATCAACGGCGTAACCTGGATGGATCAAATTTGGGCATTACCCGAAACCATGGAAGGTATTGCGCTGGTGGCTAATAAAGCCCTCGTCACCGAGGAATACCTGCCTACCGATCCTTTCGCATGGGATGACTTGCTGGCTAAAGCTGAGAAGTTCTATGCGGACAAGGGCATTCCGTTAATCTGCAACCAGGGTTTTGGTGCTGAGGATGCTTATCACATGTCACCAATTTACTTTGGTTTTGGTGTGCCGGCTTATGTGGATGAAGACGGTAATGCCTACATGGACACCCCCGAAGCCCTTGCTGCAGCCGAATGGCTGGTCAAACTCAAGGCAGTTTCGCTGGCTGAAAACAGCTACGATATCTGCAATGCCGCTCTGCAAGAAGGCAAGGTTGGCATGTGGTGGACCGGCCCATGGGCAATTGCCGGCATTGAAGATGCGGGTATTGATTACACCATCGTCCCGATGGGTAAACCTTTCGTGGGGATCAAGACCCTCATGCTGAGCAAGAATGCTGTAGACCGCGGCAAAGCCGAAGTAGCCCTGGATGTGATGAAGTACTTCACCAGCGCCGAGGTTCAGAAGAAACTGGCTCTGGTCAATAAGACTATCCCCGCTCAAAAGGCCGCCATCGAAGATCCGGAAGTGGCTCAATTGCCGGCAGTCGTTGGCTTTGGTAAAGCCCTGGCTATCGGTGTGCCGATGTCACCGTCACCGTTCTCCTCCGCTCAGTGGGGGCCGGTTGGCCGTGCTTCGGCTGCCATTTGGACCGGTGCGCAGGATCCGCAGACTGCTTTGCAGGAAGCTCAGGCTGCGATTCTGGAAGCCGTTGAGGGAATGAAGTAAGTCCACCATCTACGAGGGAGAGCTCTAATTGAGGGCTCTCCCTCTTCTTATCCTTCCCGTTCTTTGGAAACAGCAGAGAGGAGTCCGCAATGGTCACCTGGAAGGGAACACGTAAGAGCCTGACGATTTTTTTGTTTCTATTTCCAACCATGTTGGGCATTCTGGTATTCAATGTATACCCGATTGTCTTGAATACCTACATTTCGTTCACAAATCGAAATAAATTTCGCCCCAAACCGGATTGCGAAGTTTTCCTGACCGGTCTCCTCGATCCTCTTTGCTGGCCTCAATTCAGAGAAAATGCACAGGGGGGACTTGGGTCGCCGTATCGTCTGGCAGATCCTTTGTTTGCCAATTATCAAGCCCTGCTTGGCAAATTATTTTCGGCAGAAGCTTTAATGGCTCTCGGCAAGATTTTACTGGTTTTTGTGCCATTGGTTGGGGCGGTGTATGTCAACCGGAGGTTTGACCGAGAAATTGACAGGCCAATTTCCAGCGGGATGGTGTGGCTGATCGCCGTCCTGCTGGTGGTTGGGTTGGCTTATGTGCTTTCGATCCGGGCTGCCTTCAATCAATTGATGTCCACCGGTCCCTTCATTGTGGTGGTGCTGCGCACTATCCTTTTTGTTGCCATTCGGGTGCCTTTGACTTTTGTGTTCGGCCTTGCGCTGGCATTGATTTTGAATGATACCCGCTTGAAAGGGAAAACCTTTTTCCGTGTGGCTCTGTTTGTGCCATGGGGCGCTTCCTCTGTGGCGATTTTGATGGCTCTGGTGTGGCAGTTTTTCTTCCGCCAGCAGGGAACAATTAATCAGTTGCTTGCTCAGTTAGGTATTCAGGGTCCTATCTGGCTGCAAAACCCGGTCAGTGCGTTTGGGGTGGTGGTGCTTGCCGATTTGTGGTTTTCTTATCCTTTCTTTATGGTCGCTATCCTCGGTGCACTCCAATCCATTCCGGTTGAGCTTTACGAAGCTGCCGAAGTGGATGGTGCAAACTGGTGGGTACAGTTACAGCGGATAACTTTGCCACTGATTCGCCCGGCTGTGCTGCCTGCAACGGTGCTGACTTCTATCACGGCTTTTCAAATGTTCGGGACTGCTTACGCAATCACGGCGGGCGGACCGCTGGCTGGAGCCGATACCCCTGGTGCAACTGAATTTGTGATGGTGTATGCCTATCGCCAGATTTACCAGTTGCAAAATTACGGCCGTGCAACCGCCTTTGCGGTGCTGATTTTTATTATGCTTTTCCTGGCAACCCTCTATAGCCTGAGAATTACCCGAATCACGAAAGGAGCGTACGAATCATGATCCGGAAAACCCCGCTTGGTGTACGAATTTTGCAATACACCTTCCTGGTGATTGCGGTGATTTTTGCGCTCTACCCGGTGTGGTTTGCCATTCTGGCTTCCGGGCGTTCGGGAGGGCGGTTGTATACCCTCAGCCTGCCGGGGATGTTCTTTCCGGTGGAGTGGAGTTTTGAAAACTACCGTTTCATGTTGTTCGAGCGGCCTTATTTGACTTGGCTTACCAACAGTTTCAAAGTTGCCAGTATCACAACCATTGCCAGTCTAGTGATTTGCACCTCAGCGGCTTTTGCCCTGTCCCGGTTTCGATTCAAGGGAAGAGAATTTTTTCTGATTTTCTTGCTCGCGATTTCGACTTTTCCCGGCATTCTCTCGCTGGTGGCAATTGCGCAGGTACTGACAGCCATTGGGTTGTTCGGTAAACATCTAGGCCTGATTTTAGCCTTCACCTCGGCAACTCTGGTGTTTTGTACCTGGAACTTGAAAGGGTACTTTGATACCATTCCAATTGATTTGGAGGAGGCTGCGCAGATAGACGGAACAACTCCCGTGCAAGCCTTCTTCTTAATTGCCTTACCACTGGCGCGCCCGGCTCTGGCAGTTACTGCCATTCTGGCTTTTATGACAGGCTGGGGCGATTTTATCTTCTCCTCTGTTCTTGTACCGGCGCCAGACACGGTCAAGCTGGCTGTGCCAGCGTTGTATTCGCTTGCCAACAGCGTTTCGGTGCCGTGGGGTCAATTTGCTGCTGGGGCTGTGATTGTTGTAATCCCCACGGTGTTGGTTTATCTGGCGTTGAATCGTTACTTTGAAGCCGGCCTGACGGTTGGTGGCGTGAAGGGGTAAACCTCTGGTTTGACAAAGGAAATTTAGTGGACGATTTCATCTTTGGAACATTAGCAACCGAACCATTAAGACTGGCGCGGGTATATGGTCAACGCGCGGATATCAGCCATGCTTTTCGCCGGTTTCCACTCGATCCATTGCCTGCTCAGGCAGTAAAGCTGGTGATTTCTGTTGGCCCGAGTTATCCAGTGAGACGGGGCTGGGTTTATTGGACAACTGACGGCAGTGATCCACGAGGCAGCTTTGGAAAGGTGCTAAATGGATACGCTGCCCCGTTGTTCTTTACTCACTCAGAATGGGATAATTACCTATGGGGGTATCTCTCTTATTACGAGGCTTACTTGCCCGGCTTTCCGGCGGGTTCGGTGGTGCGCTATTCCTTTGGTTTTGAAGTAAGCGGGAAAGGAGAAATCTTTTCGGACAAGGGTCGGGTGTATGCTTTCTATGTGGATGACGACTCTGTGCCTGACTGGACGAAAGATGCAGTCGTGTATGAGATATTTGTCGATCGTTTTTCTCCCGCCAAAGGAGAACAATGGAAAAAGCCGACTAATCTGGGGGGTTTTTTTGGCGGAACACTGAAAGGAATCACCGATCACCTTGATTATCTGGCTGATTTAGGTGTAAATACGCTCTGGCTTACACCTGTCTTTCCGAGCCCCAGCCATCATGGATATGATGCCACTGATTTCTTCGATGTTGAAGAGCGGCTTGGCGGAAAGGAGAATCTGCGCTTGCTATTGGTTGAAGCCCATCGGTTGGGAATGAGGGTGTTGTTGGATTTTGTCCCCAATCACGTGTCTAGCCTGCATCCATATTTTCAGTCGGCTATATCCGACCCGCGAAGTCCCTACCGTGAATGGTTCACCTTTCATCATTACCCGGATGACTATGAAACTTTTTTTGGGGTGAAGAGTCTTCCCCAGTTGAACCTTCGCTATCCGCCTGCTCGAGAGTATGTATTGAACGCGGCTCGTTACTGGCTGGAATTTGGCGTAGATGGCTTCCGGGTAGATTATGCCATCGGTCCGGCGTCCGATTTTTGGGCTGACTTTCGCAAGGTGACGAGACAGGTAAAGCCGGATTGCTGGACATTTGGAGAAATCGTGGACCCTTCCGATGTTCAATTGACATTTGCCGGTCAATTGGACGGTGCGCTGGACTTTATCCTGCTGGAGGGGCTGCGCCAGTCGCTTGCATTTGGGCGCTGGGATGGTCATAGACTGGCCTCATTTTTGGAGAGGCATCACGCTTATTTCCCGGCAGATTTTTCTCGGCCATCCTTTCTGGATAATCATGATATGAACCGTTTCCTTTGGGCAGCCAGCAACGACCAACGCCGCCTTAAACTGGCCGCTTTATTACAATTCAGCCTTGTCGGCCCCCCGGTGATTTACTATGGTACAGAAGTCGGCTTATCCCAACAACAGGATGTTCGTCAGGATGGGCGCGGTGTTCCGGAAGAAGCTCGTTTACCGATGTTATGGGGCAATGACCAGGATTTGCAACTCCTAAGCTTTTACCGGCGCCTGATTGAGGTAAGGAAAAAGTTTACTGCCTTAAGCAGAGGAAGCTTTAAAGTTTTGGAATGTAATGACGCCCTGGTCATCGTGGAACGGCAGCACGAGCAACAAACATTAGCGGCAGTGATAAATCTATCTTCTGCCTCGCAGACTCATTCCCTAACCGGTCCGTGGATGGTTCAGATTCAAACTGATCAGAATTGTGATGTGAAAGTTCAAAACGATGCTACAAAAATAATTCTTCCACCCCTGGGTGGTGTGATTTTATCTACAAAAAAATGATTTCTGTCCAACATAAGCGGTTTGTGATTCTTTTCATCATTCTGGCTCTGATTAACGCCTGCAGCCTGCCTCAAACATCTCCTTTTGAGAGTATAGGCGAGGTTGATGGACCACTTGAAAGATCCACCCCAACTGTGACCATTTATGAGGATGGGGAGTGGTGGAAAACGGCCGTGTTCTATCAAATATTCGTCCGGAGCTTTTACGATTCGGATGGGGATGGGATTGGAGATTTTCGCGGCTTAACTGAGAAACTGGATTACCTGAATGATGGAAACCCGGAAACGGACAGCGATTTAGGGGTTACGGCGCTGTGGTTAATGCCCATTCACCCATCGCCATCTTACCACGGTTACGATGTTACCGATTATTACAATGTCAATCCCGATTATGGCACTTTGGATGATTTCAGGGAGTTTATTGAGGCTGCCCATCAGCGTGGGATGAAAGTTATCATAGATCTGGTCATCAACCATACTTCCACACAGCACCCGTGGTTTCAACAATCGCTAGACTTTCAGTCGCCTTATGATAATTATTACATCTGGCAGGATGAAAATCCAGGGTATGGCGGACCAGATGGACAAAAAGTCTGGCATCGGGCTGCGAATGGAAAATATTATTACGCTCTCTTTTGGGATCAGATGCCCGACTTGAACCTGAAAAATCCTGCTGTCACTGAAGAAATCTATAAAATTGTGCGTTTCTGGCTGGAGGATGTGGGTGTAGATGGCTTTCGTCTGGATGCTGCCAAACATCTGATTGAAGAAGAGTCCCAACAGGAAAACACAACCTTAACTCATGAATGGTTGGCTGAGTTCCGGGCGTATTACAAATCGCTCAATCCTCAAACCATGACTGTTGGCGAGGTATGGTCGAATAGCTTTGAAGCAGTCCGCTACGTCCGCAATGCGGAATTGGATATGGTGTTCAATTTTGACCTGGCGCGCTCCATTTTGAGCAATATTAATAATCGGAATGGCGCGTCTTTGAGCAATACCCTGACATTTGAAACCCGACTATTCCCAATTGGCAGCATGGGTATCTTTTTAACCAATCACGATCAGGACCGGGTGATGAGCGTCCTGATGAATGATGAGGGCAAGGCGCGCCTTGCGGCTGCGGTATATTTGACCAGTCCGGGGGTACCCTTTATTTATTACGGCGAAGAAATCGGTTTAACCGGGGTGGGTGATCATCGCAATATCCGAACGCCGATGCACTGGTCATCCGCAAGAATGGCTGGTTTTACCAGCGGTACACCATGGTTATTTCCGAAAGCGGATTACACCGAGAAAAACGTGCAAAACCAATTAACCAGTCCCGACTCAATCCTCCGGTTCTACATTAACTTAATAAAGATACGTGGGCAATCAGAGGCATTACAAAGCGGGCAGTTGTATCCACTGAGCAGTACCTCGTCCTCTATCCTGACCTATGCCCGTGTCAGTCAGAACGAGCAGGTCTTGATTATGTTGAATTTGAGTGATCAGCCGCAAGATAAGGTAACCTTTCGCTCTCTGGAAGGATTAAATCCCGGTAAATATCGTTTGCAGCCGCTACTAGGCTATGAGGTTGCCGGAAATGTTTCAATAGATCAAAGTGGAGCGTTGAGCGATTTCGAATTTCCGGCTACCATTCGGGCTGGAGATGTTTTAATCTATCGGTTAATTCAAATACCAGAGGGTTAATTGATCTGATGAAGGCAGCCTCTGCCTATGTTCGCTAAACTGCTTAATTTTCCTCTCCGTACATTGCCCAAGTGGTGGAAACGCTGGCACACAATTGCGCTGATTGTGTTGCTTTCTGCCCTCATCCACGCCTGGGCGGTGTGGCAGTTACCTCTGGATGCTGACGAACCGGTTTACATGCGGATAGGGCGGGAGTACGCACAATTAATTCGCCAGGGGGATTGGGGTGGAATCATAAACTACGATCAGAATATGGAGCACCCACCCCTCATTAAGTTAATGTATAGCCTGCCGTTTTTGTTGAGGGGAGAAAGTATCAACCCGGATTTTGAATTTTACTTCAACCGTTCCATCAGTGCGTTTTTCGGCGTTTTGCAGGTTTTTGTGCTGGCGCTTTTTGATCCGCTGGCGGCATTTCTGCTGACATTTCATTCCTATACCATCAAATATACCTCTCAGGTTTATCTGGAAAGCTTTCCACTGTTCTCCTCCTTACTGGCCGTCTTATTATTCCGAAAGTATTTTGAGGGTGAATCAAAACAAGGAAATCCATTGCTATTGGGGTTTTCTGGGGCCACAATGGGTGCTGCAATTGCTGGCAAATATCCATATGCCTTGATGCTCATCCCCATAGCTTTTCTAGTTGGCCAATTCCGACGCAAGGTCGGTTGGCGGGAGATAATCCTTTGGGGCGGGGTTGCCGGGGTCACTTTCTTAGCATTAAATCCCTATCTGTGGAATGATCCTCTGCGTCGGCTTGTTGATATCATTGCCTTTCACCGTCAATACACTCAAGGTGGAGATGTACTGAGGGCTGGTTACCCCTGGTGGCAACCCATAATCTGGGTGGCTACTGCGTTACCGTGGCATCCGCGCGTGTTCTTCTTCCTGACACTGGATGAGTTTATTTTCTGGGCTGGGGTGGTAGGGCTTTATTTTTACGGACGAAAAGAACCATGGTTAACGGGGTGGTTTGTTGTGCAATTTGTAACTTTACTGGTATATCCGACCAAATGGCCGCAATACTCTTTGATTGTCATTCCGGCATTGAGTATGAGTGGATCCGGGTTCCTAAGGTCGGCCTATGCCTGGATCTTGGAGAAGGAGCAGTATTGGGATTATCTGGAAGAAATGCTCCCGAAACCCCCTAAAGTGTTCTGGTGGTTGATTATTGGTTTTACAGGATTTATCGTTATCGGTAAGGTAACGTACGAATATGACCAGGCTTTGTTGCGGCGCGGTTGGCTGCACTTAACGGCACAAACATCTCCATTGCCATCCGACACGATATATGACTTACATTTGCGTTCAAACGGCGAGATGATGATTGCCACCGATCGAGGGGCGGCCCTATGGCATGTCAGCGAGGGATCACCCTGGGGTGAGGATAGTCAGGTGTATACTCGTCAAAATTCGGGCATAAATGATGATCGAGTGCGAGTGGTCTACGAGGATCGGCAAGGGAATTTATGGTTTGGGACGGAAAGCGGTTTGAGCTGTTTGTGTGTTGGGGAATGGAGACAAATCCTTGTGATGAATAATACAGATCAGGGAGTCAAGGTTCGCTCTCTGGTTGAGGATAAGGAAGGACACCTGTGGATTGGTACATTATATGGATTATATGAGTGGGAAGGGAATCAATTAATTTCGCATAGCAATGATTCTATCGTCCTGCCGGATACCTTAATTTTCTCACTTGCCCATCAGGTCAACGGTGAAGAGGAATTTCTTTGGCTGGGAACGAAGAAGGGGGTTACTCGGTTAAATTTATCCACAAGGGCGAGTGAGAGCTGGGACTTCTCCTCGCGCGATTTGGGATGGGGTGGAGTATCTCATCTGATTGTGGATTCCAAAAATCAGGTTTGGATTACCACCATAGGCGGGGGGATAGCCCGTTGGGATCAGAATGACTGGAAGTTCTACCGATTGGGTACATCTTTGTTGCCTACTAGTGTTGTCAACAGTATCATCGAACAACCCGGAAAAGGATACTGGCTTGGACATGGTTTCCCAACCGAACCGGGGGGATTGATCAGCCGTTTTGACGGGCTTAATCAATGGACTATTTACCGGCAGAATAATTCTGGTTTTAATGGGGGTGAACCACTGGCGTTTGCCTTTGACCCCATGGGAAGATTATGGATTGGTACTGCCTTAAATGGTTTGCAGATTTACGATCCTGCCCATGCTAAACGCTAAATCAAACCATATGGAGGATGAAAAGATGAAAATGACAATGCGTGTTCTGTGGGTTTTCATGATCATTGTTCTGGTATTGTCGGCCTGCCAAACGCAGACTGTTACGCCAGCACTCCCTACCCAGCCGGTGGTTGTGAACACACCCGCGCCTGTTGAGCCAACCCCCACAACCGAACCTGTACTACCGGAGGAGGTACTTTACCTCAACTTGATGTGGCATCAACACCAGCCTTTGTACTACAAGGATGAAAATGGGATTTATACCCGTCCATGGGTTCGTGTTCATGCCACGAAAGATTATTATGATATGGCTTATCTGGTATCACAGTACCCGAATGTGCATGTCACCTTTAACCTTACCCCGGTTTTGTTGCGCCAGCTGGAAGATTTTGTGAAGAATGGGGCAAAAGATCTTTATTGGGTCATGACCGAAAAACCGGCAGATCAGTTGACGGAAGATGAAAAACGCTTTATTTTACAGCGATTCTTTGATGCCAATTGGGACAAACTAATCGGGCGCTATCCCCGATATAAAGAATTGCTGGAAAAGCGCGGCGGTACGGATGCGGAAGCTATTCAAAACGCATTGAATATCTTTACGGAACAGGATTTCCGCGATCTGCAAATCTGGTGGAATCTGGTCTGGTTTGACCCAATGTTCCTTAATCAACCGCCATTGAAGGATTTGGTGGACAAAGGCCAGAATTTCAGCGAGGAGGATAAAGTCATCCTTTTCCAGGAAGTGAGACGGGTGATGGCAGAAATCATCCCCCTGCATCGAAAGTTGCAAGATGCCGGTCAGATCGAGGTCACTACAACACCTTATGCGCACCCAATATTACCGCTGTTGATTGATACCAACTTACAGGCCAAAGGCAACCCTGGCTCGGATTTACCTCAAAAGTTTTCCTACCCCCAGGACGCGCTGACTCATCTGCAGCGCAGTGTGGCCCTATATGAGGAGAATTTTGGTCAATCACCTCGTGGTTTGTGGCCGGGTGAGGGCGCCGTGGCACAGATCATGGTGCCATTTGTTTTGCGGGCAGGTTACTCATGGATGGCAACCGGGGAACCGGTTTTGGCAAAATCCCTGGGGTTGGATAGTTTTACCCGGGACAGCAAAGAAACTGTAAATCAAGCCGATGAACTCTACCGTCCCTATTATGTGACCAATCAGGCTGGTGACAAACTGGCAGTGTTCTTCCGAGATGGTGTCCTTTCGGATAAGATTGGATTCACTTATTCGGGAGTTTCTGGAACCACCGCAGCCAAAGACCTGATGCAACGGCTGGAAAACATCCGTGCAAAGTTGAAGGAGCAAAACGCTGCGGGGCCTCACGTCGTTTCGATAATTCTGGATGGCGAAAATGCCTGGGAATATTACGAGAACGATGGAATCGAGTTCCTAAGCACTTTTTATCAGCTTCTTTCCGAAAGTGCAACTATTCGCACGATAACCCCCAGCGAATACATTCAAAAATTCCCTGAGCAGCGGATGATTGAGGACCTTTTCCCTGGGGCGTGGTTCAGCCCGAATTACGATACCTGGATTGGTGAGGCCGAAGAGAATACTGCCTGGGAATACCTGCGGCAAACACGAGAGGTGATGGCAAAATACGATATTTCAAAGGTGCGTCAGGCACCTCCCGAACAGATCGAAACGGCACTGGATTACATGCTGCTTGCCGAGGGTTCAGACTGGTTTTGGTGGTATGGGGCCGATCAGGATTCGGGTCAGGATGAGTATTTTGATCTTGGCTTTCGCGAACTGTTGCGAAAAGTGTTTGAAACCCTTGGTGAGCCAGTACCAACCTTTGTGGATGTGCCGATTATTCAGGCTCGGCCGGTGAGTGCCGAAACCCCACTTCAGGGTCTTTCCACCCCAACCATTGATGGGACAATTGGTTCTGGTGAATGGGACAAGGCGGCTTACTATCCAGCTGGCGAAGGCAGTCAACTGGCGGGATTTGCGTATGCGATGGATGCAAACAACCTGTTTATTCGAGTGGATGCCGGTAACGGCGGCGCTATGGCGCGCACGCTCGAAACACCAGTGGTGATTTACCTCCAAGATCGCCGCTTCAAATCCAGTTACCCATACACTTTGGCAGAAACTCCTGGGCTGTTAGGTATGGCAGCCAGTTATGCTCTGGTGTGGAATGGCGGCACAAACTTAACGTTTTACAATGCAGCAGAAGAGGGCTGGGTCGAAGGTGTATCGGTTGGATCAGCGGCATCCAGTGCTGGGGTGCTGGAGGTTTCTTTGCCGCTAACTTTACTGGGGGAGTTCGAAACCGGTGATGAGTATCGTTTTCTCATTGGGGTAGGAGCAGGCCAGACGCTCTTTCCGCAAAAAGGACCGGCACAATTCGTGATCCCAGATCTGGGCCTTTCGACTGTCTTGTTCGAGGTTGAAGACCCGGAAGGAGATGATTACGGACCGGGAACTTATACTTATCCAACCGATGCGGTCTTTCAGAACAAAGCCTTTGACCTCAAGTCTTTCCGGGTTTCTTATGACGACAACAATTTAATATTCCGAGTGGGATTTCACGGCCCTATTCCCAATCCGTGGGGATCCCCCAATGGTTTGGCGATTCAGACAATTGACATCTATATTGATCAAGATCCCGGAAGTGGAACAGGAGCGCGAATGTTATTGCCTGGCCGCAACGCAGCTTTGACAAGCGGTAATGGATGGGAGTATGCTCTCTGGTTGGAGGGCTGGACTCCTCAGGTCCTGATTCCAAAAAGTGATACTCTCGAACCGGTCCAAGCCAGTGAAATCAGTATGAAAATATTGGTTGACCCGGCTGCACGGACGGTTACAGTCCGGGTTCCACGCTCTTCGCTGGGTAGCGGAGACCCCTCCACCTGGGGCTTTGTGGTTGCTGTGCTTGGACAGGAAGGTTACCCATCGGCGGGAGTGTGGAGAGTGCGGGATGTTGAGCAAAAATCAGCCCAATGGCGGTTTGGTGGAGCGCCGAGCGACGGTCGGCGAAACCACACGCGTATCATTGACTTGATCTGGCCTGCGGATAGCCAAACAAGCCAGGAGGTGATGTTGAGCAGCACCTATCCTCCCAGTCAGGCTGACCCCGGCACTTTATCGGCAGATGATTTTGCACAGGTTGAGCTGCTCAAACCTTAAAGAGTTGGTGCATAACCTGACGTTTCTGCAAGGGCTTTGGTTATTCAAAGCCCTTGCAATTTTGCAGGCATTTCTTCAAGATGCCATCTAAAAAACTTTTCACGGCTGGAAATCAAAATGGTATACTGATTTTTATCCTTGACAACCCATCATGGAGTAGACGAACGCAAAAATGAAACATTCGGGAAAAGCTCAAATTACATTCATTAAACCACGCGATGAGGTGGAAGTTTACCTGCCGGACGGCAGGGTGTTACAAGGGAAAAGGAATACTCCAATTGGCGAATTTTTGAAAGCCTTGCCTGAATGGGACAATCCCCCGATTGTTGGAGCGATTGTAAACCATGAATTGAGGGAATTGACCTATCCAATCACCATCGAATCGAAAGTTACCCCATTGACGATGGCCAGCGCGGATGGCGCACGTATCTACCGACGCTCGCTGACTTTCCTGCTGGAAGCCGCTTTTGAGGAACTTTTTCCGAATGCGATTTTAACCGTTGATCATTCGGTTACTTCCGGCGGATATTACTGTCAGGTGGGTGGAAGAGACCCCTTGAGTGAAGGAGAATTAAGTCGTTTAGAAACCCGAATGCGGGAATTGGTGGAAGAGGATTTACCCTTTGAGCGTTTGACGGTTCCGCTTATCGAGGCGATTCAATACTTTGATTCCAAGGGGCATCAGGATAAAGTAAGTTTATTGAAATATCGCCATCGCGATACGCTGGTATTGTATCAACTTGGTTCTCATCGTGACTATCATCATGGATATATGGTACCGTCCACTGGCTATTTGCGTTGGTTTGGACTGAAAGTCATGGATGAAGGGTTTATACTCCAATATCCACGCCGGCATGCCCCGAAAGAATTGCTGCCACTGCCAGATTTTTCGATTTTACTGAAAACCTTCAAGCAATACGGGGCCTGGCTGGCTCATCTTGGAATTGACAGTGTAGGGGCTTTGAACGATGCCATTTCGGCCAATCGTATTCGGGAGATCATCCTGGTTTCTGAAGCCTTGCACGAACAAAAAATTGCCGAAATTGCCCGGGAAATAGTGAGGCGTGCTAATCGAAGCCGAATTATTCTGATTGCCGGCCCGTCATCATCTGGAAAAACCACCTTTTCAAAGCGGCTGTCAGTACAACTTTTGGCTTATGGTTTATCGCCCTTTGCCTTGGAGATGGATAATTATTTTGTGGACCGAGAGTTTACTCCAAGGGATGAAAATGGCGATTATGATTTTGAAGCCCTTGAAGCGCTGGATATTCGTCGGTTAGAACAAGACTTGACAAGGTTAATTCAGGGTGAGGAAGTCCAATTACCGCGTTTTGACTTCCGAGAGGGTAAAAGTTTTCCTGGGGAGGTGGTTCGATTAGAAAAAGACCAGTTGGTGATTTTAGAAGGCATCCACGGTTTGAATCCGCGTCTGCTTCCCAATTTACCAACGGAGCAGACCTTTCGAATTTATGTATCCTGCTTAACCCAATTAAATCTGGATCGTCACAACCGAATATCTACCACTGATACGCGTCTGCTGAGAAGAATCGTCAGAGATGCTCGTGAGCGTGGTTATTCGGCCCAGGAAACTATCGGGCGTTGGGAATCGGTGAGACGGGGCGAAAAGAGCCACATTTTCCCTTATCAGGAAAATGCCGATGAGATCTTCAACTCGGCATTGGTTTACGAACTCTCCGCGCTCAAACCATTGGCTGAGCCATTATTGCGCCAGGTGCCTTACGGCACTCACGAATACATCGAGGCAAAACGATTACTGGCATTTATTGAGTGGTTTTTACCACTCAATATGGATTTGATTCCCGACAATTCCATTTTGAGGGAATTCATAGGCGGTTCAATTTTGCGAGAATTCAAAATCTGGCGAAAACCCACACAATAACAAACCTTTTTGTCTATCAAAAACAAGCCGCATACCGCGGCTCGTTTTTGATGTTGTATTTAGAGGTTCGATGTGGAATTAAATACCCTGATAAACTTTTTGATTGGCACAAATTTCTTCTTTGAGCATTTTACCCAATCGAGCAATTCCTTCGTTGATCTTTTCAGGAGTGGGATAGGAGAAATTCAGTCGCATGGTGTTCTTGCCGCCGCCGTTGGGGTGGAAACTTTCACCGGGGACGTAAGCCACTTTGTTTTTTACAGCGGCAGGAAAGAGCTCAGTGGCATCACACTGTTCTGGCAGACGCAGCCAGAGGAACAAACCCCCTTGCGGGTGGGTCCAGGTGACTCCCTCCGGCATGTGTTCTTCGAGCGCTTCTAACATGACATCCCGCCGCTCTTTGTACACCTGACAAATTTTCTTGACGTGTTGGTCCAGAAATCCATGCCGGCCGACTTCGTAGGCAACGACTTGATTGAAGGTGGCGGTGTGTAAATCGGTGCCCTGCTTTGCCAGCACCAGTTTGCGAATCACCTCGGGAGGGGCAATGATCCAGGCCAAACGGATGCCAGGAGCAAGAATTTTGGAAAAAGTGCTGAGGTAAATGACATTACCGGTGTAGTGGCCGTTCTGAACACGAGTGCGTGCGTCAATCACCTCGACGGCAGGCAGGTGCTTTCCCTCAAAGCGCAACTGACCATAAGGATCATCTTCCACAATGGGCACTCCGTAACGATCGGCCATTTCGACCAGTTGCTCGCGTCTTTCCAATGAGATCGTTACCCCCATTGGATTTTGGAAATTGGGAAGCACGTAAATGAATTTCGGCCCGGCTCTCAAGGCGCCTTCAATGTCCTCGGTAACCATTCCGTCGTCGTCGGTACGAACGGTGACATATTCGGCTCCATACGTATTCCAGGCCTGTAAGGCACCCAGATAAGTAGGTGATTCGACCAAAATTCGATCTCCGCGGTTGATGAATACTTTGCCGATGAGATCCAAGGCCTGTTGAGAACCCGATGTGATCATGACATTCTCGGCAGAAATCTGGATGCCGTAGCGGCTGGTATGACGGGCAATCATTTCTCGCAGAGGCAGATAGCCCTCGGTTGAGCCGTATTGTAGGGCAAAATCTCCTTGCTCCTGGAGTACCCGAACACAGGCTTCTTTGAATTCTTCGATGGGGAACACCTCGGGGGCGGGAAGGCCGCCAGCAAACGAAATTACGTCCGGCTGTTCGGTTAATTTGAGCAACTCTCGGATGGCGGAAGCCTTGATGCGTTGCATTCGCTGGGCGTAGCGGTGGTCCCAAAGGGTCTGCATTTTTTCACTCTCCTTATCAGGGTTGGATGGGTAGATAGGTTTTGGTTAATTTTCTTCTTTATAAAATCACAAGGTGTACTGGATATTACCGGTACACCTTGTGAAACACACTATATCGGGAAGCGGCTGATAATTACAGCCGCGCTGGGAAGCAACACCCGGTCTCCGGTTTTCAGTTCAGCGGGCGGTTTCCCGGCGGTAGCGGGAGCCGATTGGTAAATCAACAGGGGAGTCCCTTCTTCAGAGGATTTGATTTCGACGAAAGCTTGCCCGGTCAGAAAACCTTCAGAGTCAATGGCGCAGCTGGTGACGACTCCAATGGTACGACCTTTTCGGTCAATGACCGGGTCTCCGAGATGAGCCATTCGAACTCCCTTTTCAGTAAAGCGGAATCGAACCACCACACCATGGCGAGTTTTCTCGCGTTCCAAAAATGCCTCGCGTCCGATGAACCAGGGTTTGTAAGTCTTTACATAACTGCCAAAACCAGCCTCGGCAACGCCTAAATTCAGCTGACCTCCCATTTCATGTCCATAAAGTGGCAGACCGGCTTCGGTGCGCAATGAGTCACGTGCGCCTAACCCGCAGGGTTTTAAACCCATTGGTTTTCCGACTTCCAGTAAGGCTTGCCACAATTGTACTGCCTGGTCGGGATGGACAAACAACTCAAATGCCATCTTTTCGCCGGTGTAGCCGGTACGGGAAACGACCAGATCAATGCCGCCGACAACGGCTTCGCACAATTCGGTGCGCTTGAGAGCCAGGATACGTCGGCGGGTTTCGGCATCAGTGCCGAGTGCCAGTAGAATATCCCGCGATTTTGGACCCTGTAAGGCAATGTCCACGCGCATTTCCTTGCCCTCTTTTGGATCGCGCAGGTTGCGGAGAATTACATTGCGCCCGAAGGCGCGCGCCCATGGACGCCGACGGTCTACCATGACTTCTCCGTTGCGAACTGCATTGAGCCATGCCCAGTCTTTATCGTCGTTTGCGGCATTAACCACGATGAGGTATTTCTGGGAGGAGCGGCGGTAAACCAGCAGGTCATCAATCACGTTAGCATCAGGGTCTAGGAAATGGGTGTAACAGGACTCACCAATTTCCAGTGCCGAAATGTCATTGCCACAAACACAATCCAGAAAAACACCTGCATCCGGGCCTTCGGCTTGATAAACGCCCATGTGAGCGACGTCGAATAATCCGGCTGCCTGACGGGTTGCCAAATGTTCCTCCACTACAGAGGTGTACCACACAGGCATTTCCCAGCCGGCGAAAGGAATTAATTTTGCTCCAAGTTGTTTGTGAACTTCATAAAGCGGTGTACGGCGGAGTTGATCGGGATCTTTTTCTTCCCAATGAAAAGCGGGTAAGGGTGTTCCTTGTCCTGCGGGTTGAATGCCGATGTAATATGGTTTGCGGCTCGCATCTCCTGATGCCATGGCTGAAGTGACAACATCTTCCGCAGATTCGGTTACGTAGATTGGTCCCGGTGTGCGTCGGAGCAGGTCTTCATCAAATTTGACATAACCATCTGATAAATCGCGAAGCCATGCGGCCGCCAGTCCTGCATTTTCTGCAGGTAAACTGAATCGGAAGTGCTCGGACTCCACGCAAGTCAGAATTCCCTGCACCTCAACCGATGGTGTGACCAGAGAAGTGGTTTGGGACTCGCCCGGTTTCAAATCCTCGCTATCGCCGGTAAAAACATAATTGACAAATGTGCGAATTCCGCGCCCTTTCAGGTTATAGGCTATCCAGCCATTTTTGCTTATAGCCTGATCATCCATAAAGAAGAAATGGGGATAACCGTGGCGGGAGATTTCCAGATCCATACCGGCATTCTCTGCTATGGTACGGGAACGAATCTTGGCATCTTCCAGAACATCGAAGCTAATCTTGGCGCGAATGGCACCCCCTTTGCGGGTTTCAAGGGAATAGGGTTGAATCGCCAGCAATACATCGGCCATAATATCGGCGATTTGAACCATCTCAGTCTCTTTCATTCCTCGCTGAGTCACCCACGGTGTGCCGTAGCGGATGCCGGACGCATTGAGAGCGGATTTATCACCGGGGATGGTGTTGCGGTTGAGGACAATTCCGGCGATGTCCAGTATTCGAGCGGCTAAATCACCGGAAAGCGGAGTGCCGTCTTTGCCTACAATGGTCTTGCAGTCCACGTTTCCTAAATGGGTGTCACTACCGCCATAAGGAATGCGCAAGCCGCGTTCCATCAGCCTCTGCGTTAGCGCCTGACAGTTTTTGACAATCTGGTGCTGCAATTCCCGGAAGGAATCGGTTTTGGCAATTTTTAAGGCTGTGGCCAAAGCGGCAATGGCATGCATGTGCGGCCCGCCTTGTTCCCCCGGAAACACAGCGCGATCAATCTTTTTGGCAAGACCGCTGTCGTGGGTCAAAATTACGGCACTGCGGGGTCCCATCAAGGTTTTGTGTGTGGTGAAAGTCACCACCTGGGCAATTCCGACCGGCGAAGGAACTGCTCCACCCGCAATCAGTCCAGCAATGTGAGATACATCAGCCAGTAAAACAGCACCGATGGAATCAGCAATGACGCGAAAACGCGACCAATCCGGCACCCAGGGGTAGGAGGAATAGCCTGCAATGATTATTTTGGGTTTATGCTCCTTAGCGAGGGCTTCAACAGCATCATAATCTATCTGTTCGGTGTGCGGATTGACATTGTAGTGGATGACATTGTACAGCTTTCCAGAACGGTTGACCGATGAACCATGGGTGAGGTGGCCACCGTGGAGGAGGTTCATACCCAAAATGGTGTCACCGGGATTGATCAGAGCATGATAAACTGCGTTGTTTGCTGGTGCTCCAGAGAGAGGTTGTACATTGACGTACAATTGATCGGCAGAAACGCGGGAAGTTGCAAAAACTTCCGCACAACGGCGACGGGCAAGTGACTCGATGATGTCGGCGTACTCAACGCCTTTATAGTATCGTGGATCGGAATAGCGTCTGTAATAGGATAGGCGGGCGGTATAATCGAGAATCTCGTCCTCGCTCATCCAGCGAGTTTCTTCGTCCGGATACCCTTCGGCGTATAAGTTTTGAAAAACTGAGCCAAGGGCTTCGCGGACTGCCAGTGGTGCGGTGCTTTCACTGGGAATGAGGATTAGCTTGCGAAACTGGCGCTCCGTTTCAATTTGAATGAGATCATGAACGGCAGGATCAATATCCTTTAACGCGCCACGAATCAAATAATCAGCCATTGAAACGCTCCTCTTTTAACCATTTGTTAGATTGTTAAGTTGCAGCGCAGCCGTGCCCAAGCGGTGCACCGCGTCCATGATTATTGTAGCCCGCCGGAATATTCGGGTCAAGTCCATTCATCCTGAACTGGGGTGAAAGTTGTAACGGATTAAGATGTGGAGTCCTGCAATTGGTTTTCTAACCAATCCAGAATAACCTCGAACACGCGGTCTTTATCCGGTTCGTTGTGTAATTCGTGATAGCCCCCATCCCATTCGACATAAGTGATGAGTTGACGATTTTTTTCTGCCAATTCACGAGACCCTTCCACGGAAGTGAGTTTGTCGGAGTTGCCATGCAATAGAAGGACAGGTACATTGATTTTGTCTCCATTATCCCGAATCCACTCACCCTTTTCAATGAGCTCAATCGCAAGCCGGGCTGAAATCCATGGGTGAACAAGGGGGTCGTTTTTATAAGCCTGGATGACTTGAGGGTCTTTGGAAAGTCCTTCAAGTTTCAAGCCGTTATTCAGGGCGGTGGAGGGCACCAATCGGTTGAGAATTTTTCCAAAAAAGAGCATGACTCCCGGATCCGAAACGAGTTTGATACCGGGTGAAGTTACAATGGCTCCTGCCACTTTCGGCTTATGCTTGAGCAGGTAGGCCAGCACAATGCTTCCACCGAGCGAGTGGCCGTATAAAAAGACCGGAAGATTCGGAAAATTTTTGCGGGCGCGCTCTAATAGTGTTTCCAGCTCCTCAAAAAAGCAATCATAGGAATCGACATGACCTCGTTTCCCTCCGGTTTGACCGTGTCCCGCATGATCGGAGGCGATTACGGCATGACCCTTGTGGTTGAGAATTTGGGCGACGTGGCGGTATCTGCCGCTGTGTTCGCCCAGCCCGTGAACTAATATGATCACGCCTCGCGTAATTAAATCGGGTTTCCATTCAATCCCGTAGTAAGTAATCTGATGAGTGCTTTCCCAATTAAATTCGGTGACGGTCATGGGGATCCTCTATATTAGGTTAATTGCCTTAATAGTTTATACCTGTGGGCGCAATCCGGCAAGCCGGATGGTGGTAGAATTGTTCGAGAAAAGGGTTGTCAAATTTTCTCCTGAGGTGAATTCACCATGATCGATTCAAGGATTGAAAAACTGGCGGATATGCTGGTCAATTATTCTGTGGCAGTTAGACCCGGTGATAAGGTTTGGATTCGCGGCGGGGTGATTGCTCAACCACTCTTGATCGAAATTTATAAGAAAGTATTACAAGCGGGGGGATACCCTTACCTGACACCCATCTTTCCACAAATTGCAGAAATTTTTTACAAGACAGCCAATGAAGATCAATTGAAATTTATTGATCCGCCTCGCAAGTTGATCATTGAAACCTATGACTGTTCGATCAACATTCTGGGTGATGAAAATACCAAAGCCCTTTCCAACGTTGACCCGCAAAAAATGGTGATTGCTTCACAGGCACAGCAACCTGTTTTTAAGACATATCTGGAAAGGGCTGCCCGAAAGGAATTTCGTTGGACACTGGCACAGTTTCCAACCAATGCTCATGCTCAGGATGCAGAAATGAGCCTGGACGAATATACAGATTTTGTTTTTCAGGCGATGATGCCGGATATCAATGACCCGGTTGGCTATTGGAAGAAATTTTCTGCCCGTCAACAAAAGGTAGTGGAGTGGTTGCGTGATAAAGAGGAAGTCAAGGTTATTGGTAAGGAAACCGACTTGCGTTTGAAAATCAAAGGGAGGCGTTTTATCAATTGTGACTGTCATGAAAATGTACCGGATGGTGAAGTGTTTACCGGCCCTGTTGAGGATAGTGTTGAAGGACAGGTTTATTTTTCATATCCGGCAATTTTTGGCGGTCGGGAAGTAAGCGGTGTGCGGTTATGGTTTGAACGAGGTAAAGTGGTTAAGGCGGCGGCTGAAAAGAACGAAGAATTTTTACATAAAACGCTGGATACGGATGAAGGAGCAAGGTATGTGGGTGAGTTTGCCATCGGTACCAATGAGGGAATTCGTCGTTTTACCCGCAATATCCTGTTCGATGAGAAGATTGGTGGTAGTTTTCATATGGCTTTAGGTGCAAGTTACCCTGAAACTGGCGGGCAAAATCAATCGGCTATCCATTGGGACATGATTTGTGATTTGCGCGATGGCGGGGAAATTTGGGTTGATGGACAATTATTCTATAAAAACGGGCAATTTGTGATTGATTTAGGAAATTGAATTTTTTTTTGATTATGGCGAATCCGCCCCAATCCCCCCCTACTGATAATGATCGCATGGTTCCATCTCAGACTCAAAATGGGGGCTGTCTGCCGTCAACCTTCTTTATTCTCTATCTCATCTGGTTAGGGCTGATCAGCCTGATTACCCTGCCGGGAATGTGGCTTTTAGAAAATTTGCTGTTTGAAGGTTCGCTTGGGCTTCCAGATGTGCGGGGTTGGGTGGGATTGGCTTATCTCCTTGGGGTTGGGATTCCCATTGCTGTTTTGGTCTGGCTTCCGGGTGTTTTGCGAGGGTTTTATCGAGTTACAGGTTTTTCTCTGGCAATCGGTCTGATGATGCTGCCTGCCAGATGGCTGTTTTTAACAGAGTTCCAAACTGCGGCCTTAATTGTGATTGGCTCGCTTGGGATTGGTATCTGGGTTTGTTTGAAGTTATTATCCCGGCATCCAGAGGGGGGCGTGCTTAACAATTCGCTCCATCCAGTCTACAAGGTGATCATCTGGATTATTTTCGGATTAGCATGGATTCCTTATGCTCTTTGGGGAGCTTTAGGCTCACCATGGGATACACTTCTGGGAATTACGGTTGCGGCCTTACTGGGGTGGTTCATGGCCTTGTTGCTGGAGTTGTTCGTTGAGCAATTTCGCTTGTCTCATCCTTCACGGCAATTCCCTTCACTAATGATAAAAATTGTCTTCATGGTGGTAGCCAGTTTAATTTTTGGCAATAGTTTACCGCTTGTAGGGTATCCGTTTAGCCTGATGCTACCGATGATTCTGAGTGCGATTGGGGCGGCCGTGATTGACAGCATTTTAGAGAATTCATCACGTGTAACGCGTCAAAAAGCGATTGGATTGTTTGTTGGTTCGGCTGCGCTTCTCCCGTTGGTGTTTGTTGATGGAGATGAATTGATGCTGGTGATCAGTTCAACACCGGGAGAATTAATGGGTTATGCCTTGAGAATGATGTTTGCTCATTCTCTGATACTTTTAGCAGCGGTAATATCTGGCATATTCTTACTAAAGAAATTAAGAGAAGTTGCCTTCCGACGCTGGTTGTACCTGCTGCTCGGATTGATTTGGGTAGGCGGTCTGGTAGTGTTTCTGACAATTGGACAGGCGGGGTTTTATGGGGAGCGGTTGTTTGTGGTATTTCGTCCCCAGGTTACTTTTGATGAACAAATGCTCCCAAAGGATTATGCCGAAAAGCGAACCTTTGTCTATAACGCTTTGGTTAGAAATGCCGAAGCGACTCAAGCAGACATACAACGACTGTTGAATCGTTGGCGAATTCCTTATCAGTCCTATTATTTGGTTAATGCAATGGAGGTCAACGGGGGGCCGCTTGTTAAACTATGGCTGACCAACCACCCCGCCGTTGAACGCGTGCTACCCAGTCCCCGGTTGCGGCCTTTGTCCGAATCACTTCCGGCAGTAGAGGGCAGTATTCGAGAATTTGAAACCGGTCAGGATTGGAATTTGGCCATGATGCGCGCACCCCAGGTGTGGAGTGAGTTGGGTGTGCGCGGTGCAGGGGTTGTGGTTGGGCTGGCTGACTCAGGGGCGGATTGGGAACATCCTCAATTGTTGGATCAATACCGGGGAAAGAACGGTGATCACACCTATAACTGGCTTGATGTCTGGTTTGAAAATCCTTTCCCGCAGGATACCAGTGGACACGGCACACATACCCTTGGCAGCATTCTAGGTAAGGATGTAGGAGTTGCACCGGATGCTCAATGGATCGGTTGTGTCAATCTGGCTCGCAACTTGGGAAATCCGGCGGTTTATCTGGATTGCTGGCAATTTTTATTTGCCCCTTACCCCCAAGGCGGTGATTCTTTTCGAGATGGCAGACCGGAGTTGGGAGCTCATATAATTAACAATTCTTGGGGGTGTCCGGAGGTGGAAGGCTGCGACCCGCCGGTCTTCTTACCGGCAGTACGCGCCCTCAAGGCTGCCGGAGTTTTTTTGGTTGTTTCAGCAGGCAATTCGGGTTATTCTGGTTGTGGCAGCGTGGATGCGCCACCGGCGATTTATGAAGAAGTGCTGACCGTTGGAGCAGTGAATCGCAATGGCGATTTGGCTGGCTTTAGCAGCTTGGGTCCGGTAACCGTAGATGGTAGTCAGCGACTTAAGGCAGAGATCTTAGCGCCGGGGGAGGAAATTTTCTCGTCCTTTCCCAATGATACTTATGAATATGCGAGCGGTACATCTATGGCTGGGCCGCATGTTGCTGGCGTGGTTGCCTTAATGTGGTCCGCAAATCCAAATTTGATCGGGCAAGTAGACTTAACTCGTCGAATCATTTTTGAAACGGCTCAACAATATGCGGGTTATTTGCCAGAATGTGTGGATGCAAACATTTACCCCGCGCAGGGAGTTGGTTACGGGATTATTGACGCTTACCGGGCAGTTAAGCGAGCCAAAGAGGTTCGATAAACCGTCCCCCAAAAAATTTTGTATAATGGAAATAAATATTTTTCGAATGATGAAGGTGAAACAATACTGGGGATTGAGGTTTTCCCAAGACGGTGTAACCTCAATCAGGGTTTGGGGTTTATTTAATGCGTTGAAAAGTCAGGCAGGGATGACACCGTGGAAGAATTAAGCGACGCCGAAGTCATCATCCGTGCATCCGAAGGTGATCAGGAAGCCTTTAGTGTTCTTTACCAACGATACGTGAAGCGTATCTATAATTACATCTACTACCGTACCGGTAGTGTGCATGATGCAGAAGATCTGACCGAAAAAGTCTTCTTTCGCGCCATGAATCATATTCACAACTACCGCAATCGCGGATTGCCTTTTTCGGCCTGGTTGTACCGCATCGCGCACAATCTGGTGGCGAATTGGCATCGTGACAATAAACGACGAAAAGAAGTACCACTTGAAGATCATGCCTACACCATTCGACACCCTGGAGAACATCCCGAAAGTGCGTTGGTGAAAGGTCAGGAGATTGAAAATTTAGTAAAAGTATTACAAAAATTACCGGAGGATCGCCAGACCCTGATTATTCTCAAATTCGTTGAGCGGCTATCGAATGAGGAGATTGCCCAAATTATGGGAAGGAGTGAAGGAGCTATCAAAAGTTTGTATCATCGTACGCTGATTGCTTTGCGCGATGAATTGGATCTATCAGGCAAGGAGAGAGAAGAAAGATGAAGATTGTGACCGATGGATCGGCAGATATGCCGGAAGGATGGGAAGAAAAATACGACATCAAAATTATCCCCCTGTCCATCGTAATGGGGGAGCAGACATATCTTCAATTCAGAGATATAACTTCAAAGAATTTTTACCAGCTGGTGAAGGAGAAACGCTTTCCGCCCAAAACCTCTTTACCATCCCCGCATCAAATCATGGGATTTTACCGCTCCATCGCCCAAAAGGGAGAGGAAGTCCTTTCCATCCATCTGGCAAGTAAATTGTCGGGCACCTTTGCAGCAGTAAAACAGGCTGCCGATGAAATCGCCGATGAGATTAAAGTGTACCCGTTTGACTCGGGAGCGGGTTCTGCGGCACTTGGATTTATGTGCCGCGAAGCCCGGTTGCTCAGTCAAAAAGGATGGGAGATTCCCAAGATTATTCGGCGTCTGGAAACGATGCGGGATCGCCTGACCGTGATATTTACTTTGGAGAATCTGGAATTTGCTTACCTGAGTGGGAGGATCAACAAGCTGCAAACGGCTTTGTCCTCCCTCCTTCGTATCAATCCGATCATCGTCCTGCGGGATGGGTTGTTGAATATGTCCGAAAAAGTACGCACCCGCCACCGCGCGCTGGAACGGGTGATTGAGCAAGTGCAACAAAAGGTTGGAGACAAAATGGCATCTCTGGCAGTTGTTCACGCGGCTGCCCCCGAAGCAGCTCAGGAAATGGTGGAACGATTGAAAAAGGTCTTTCCAAACATTCGTGAAATTGTGATCACAGAGTTATCTATTCCGGTTGCCGCTCACCTTGGTCCGGGGACCATCGGAATTGTGGCTTACCCCGAAGTAAATGAGGAGGAGTGAGCAAAATGATGCAATCTCCAATGGTGATGGATGGATTCGAAAACAATCTCGCCACTTTACTAAAACCGGTTGAGCCCAGTCCGATTTTTGTCGAATCGCTGGCGGTGCGGTTGAGAAAGCCCAAACCGATTCAATTGGAAAAGGCTGGTAAAACCCCTATCCTGGTGATAGTGGTGGGTGGCGGCTTGCTGATTGGCGTGTCGCTCTACCTGATTTTACGAATGATGCGTCTGATCTTTCAAAAAAGGTAAGGAAATCAAACGACTCCCAGTTTTTCCTTAAGTTGTTGAACGGTGGGTTCAACCAGAATACTGCCGTCCGGAAAGACGATTGTTGGCACGCTGCGGTTGCCGTTGTTGACTTGTTCAACATAACGGCGACCTTCCATATCAGAGTCAATGTCAATATACTCGTACGGAATGTTTAACTCATCCAGTGTTGCACGTGCCCGGCGAGAGGTATAACACCAGGATGTTCCATAAAAGCGAAGCGGTTGTGAGAAATTAGTCAATTGTATCCTCCATCCAGCGGTTTACTTCTTGAACGAAATTTCTGGCTTCCTGCAGTAAGTCTACCTCAACGGGTAGTTGGTGTTCGGGGGTGACCCGCATTATCAACAAACCAGCGGAGCGGCGGAGGGGGGCTGGGAACGCTAAATACTGGTTGATAATCCGCAAGGCATCCAGCCCATTTTGTTTGCGCGTGTCAAACCCATTTTGTTCCAGATAAGCCTGAGCGGCTATACCAGCCGCGCGACGAGCACAAACCCGTGCCATGCCTTCGTTGCCTTTGTGACGGGCAGATTCACCCAGATTCAACTCGTGGTTGATCTTCATGAGAGTTTCAATTTTAAGCATGTGTGGTAATTTTACCAGTAAACACAGTGTGCTTTGATTAAACCAAACACCGCCTCCGGGTTATGTGAAACATTATTAACCCGGAAGCGGTTAATTCAACCGGACAATTTCTTACGCCCAGCCCTGATTTTTTACGAAATCGGTAATGACAGGAAGGGTGATGTTTTCGCCTTTATTTGCTCGGATCGCCAACCAAATGACAACACCAAGAGTGAGGATCGGGCTGATGCAGTTAACAAAGGGGATAAAAGCAAGAATGGTGTTAAGAACAATCAGGACGACTCCCAGAACCAAGGCTTGCATATAATGGGCTTTGATAAATGGCCTGTTCTTCTTGTCTTCCATGAGCAGGATGATGATGGGAATCAAAGGGGTTAATAAATAGGATAAGAGCGCCCACAAGCGGTCATCGCTGGTGATACCTTGGGGAGAAAAGGAAACATCGGACATGGATTTTACCTCCTTTGGCGAAAAGAATTTTCGAGCAGATTTATTTTTATTGTATAACTATTTTCTAATGAATAAAAGTCACAAATCAAAGCAAATTTTAAATCTGTGTTAAAATCGAATTTTGTTATGGAATATCGTATTGTGTTTATGGGATCCCCGGAATTTGCTCTTCCCACGCTGAATATGCTGGTTCAGCATTTCTCTGTTGTAGGCGTCGTTACCCAACCCGATCGTCCATCCGGGCGTGGGCGAACACTAACACCCCCGCCGGTTAAAGTTGTCGCTCAACAATTGGGGATTGAGACTATTCAACCCAATCGCTTGAAGGATGCAGGCGTATGGGAGAAACTGGTCGAATGGTCACCGGATGTGATTGTTGTGGCGGCATTTGGTCAAATCTTACGGCAAAATGTGCTGGATTTACCTCGATACGGATGTGTCAATGTTCATGCCTCATTACTACCTCGCTGGAGAGGAGCGGCACCGATTCAGGCAGCCATCCTTCATGGTGATGAAGTCAGCGGTGTAACAATTATGAAAATGGATGCCGGAATAGATACGGGGCCAATCCTTGCTCAGCGGAGTATACCCATTCAAGCAGATGATGATGCAGAAAGCCTGGGTAAAAAATTGGCTACCCTTGGAGCGGAATTACTGATTGAGACACTCCCCGCTTATCTTTGTGGAGAGATTCAGCCCCAACCCCAGGATGAATCACGGGCTACCTATGCGCCGATGTTGAAAAAAGAAGAAGGTGAATTGAGTTTTTTGCAGCCAGCCGAATATCTTGAAAGGAAAATCAGAGCTTATTTCCCATGGCCGGGTGCTTTTATGATATGGGACAGCCAATTATTGAAGGTCAAGCGAGCCTTTGTCCGTCAACAAAACTTAATTCCGGCGGGTAAGCGTTCTGTGGTGGATGGACTGCCGGCGATTGGCACGGCAGATGGAGTGTTGGTTTTGCGTGAAGTCCAACCGGCCGGTAAAAAATGGATGAGTGGGGAAGAATTTTTGCGTGGCGCGCGCCATTGGCGCGAAATTTAATGGGTTAGGTTAGATAGAGAGAAATGAATTACTTAATCTTTGGAATGGGGGCGATTGGAACGTACATTGGCGGCAGTCTGAAGTTAAGCGGCGAGAAGGTTTTTTATCTCGAAAAAGCTGAAGTTGCCAGAAGGTTTAATCAGTCCCCGCTTATTGTTGAAATTGATGGCAAAGCACATCCTTTCCAACCGGAATTGGTCAGCGATTCGCTGGAAACCATATTGGGGAATTATGACGTAGATGTGGCAGTAGTTGCGGTCAAGTCTTTCGATACGCCTGTCGTTGCTTCTCTCCTTAAGCCATATCGTAATCAGGTTTCAGCGGTTCTTAGTTTGCAAAATGGGGTCGAAAACGAAGCCATTCTGGCTGAGATTATGGGGAGCGATCGAGTTGTGGCTGGAACCTTGACCAGTGCCGTTGGTAAGAAGGAAACTGGCAAAGTCGTTCTTGAGAAAAAACGCGGAGTTGGAATTGCGGGTGATCACCCTCTGTCGGGAAAAATTGTTGCGTCGTTCAATCGTGCAGATTTGAATGCCAATTTGTTCCCGAATGCCGGTGAAATGAAATGGTCGAAATTGCTGACAAACCTCCTCGCAAATGCTACCTCTGCCATTCTCGATATGACCCCTGCTGAAATCTTTTCCCACCCCCACTTGTTTGAGATCGAAAAAGAACAGGTGCGCGAAGCTGTTCGGGTTATGTCTAAACTGGGTTATCGTGTGGTTGATTTACCCGGTACACCCGTTCGTTTACTGTCGTTTTTATTCCATAAAGTGCCGGGGGGGATTGCGCGACGGATTGCCGGGAAAACCCTGGCTGCCGGGCGGGGAGGTAAAATGCCCTCCTTCCACGTGGATCTGTACCGTGGCTACCGGCCCCTGGAGGTGGATTATCTAAATGGCGCAGTGGTGCGATTTGGGAAACGATTGGGGGTTGCCACACCGATTAACTCATTTCTGACTGAAGTGCTTTTATCCATTGCCGCTGGTCCCCTTGAAATGAATATTTACCGAAAAAATCCTGAACAATTGATTAAAGATTTATTGAAACAAATGAGGCAATACAGATGAACATTCCAGAGTGGGTGAAAGATAGTATTTTTTATCAAATTTTTCCAGACCGGTTTGCCAACGGAGATCAAGCAAATGATCCCCCCAACGTTCAACAGTGGGGCAGCCCTCCGGATCCAATTCACTTTCAGGGCGGAGACCTGACTGGTATAGAGCAAAAGTTGGATTACCTTCAGGATTTGGGAGTCAACGCCATTTACCTCAACCCGATTTTCCTTTCCCCTTCCACACACCGCTATAACACAGTTGATTACTACCGAATAGACCCGAAGCTGGGGACCCCGGATGATTTTCGACGCTTACTGAAGAAGGTACATCAGCGTGGAATGAGGCTGATACTGGATGGGGTATTCAATCATTGTGGAAGAGGCTTTTTTGCATTTAATGATTTGTTGGAAAATGGCAAAAATTCTCCATATGTAGATTGGTTTTATATTCATGGATTCCCCCTGAATGCGTATAGCCGTGGAAAGGCGACGCGTTATGAAGCGTGGTGGGGCTTCAAAAGTCTGCCAAAGTTCAACGTCCATCATCCAGCTGTTCGGAAATACATTTTTGAGGTTGCCCGTTATTGGGTGGAGGAAGGGATTGACGGTTGGCGGCTAGATGTACCTAACGAAATTGACGATGATGAATTTTGGGAGGAATTTCGTCATGTGGTGAAATCCGTTAATCCGAGTGCCTATCTGGTTGGCGAAATTTGGGACTTGATGCCTCGCTGGGTTAACGACACCCATTTCGATGGAGTGATGCATTATCCTTTACGATCTGCAATATTAGATGTACTAAGTGGCAAGACCGGAATTAATGATTTCTATGCACGCCTCCTGCAAATTGAACAAACCTATGGTCAGGATGACTTGTTTGGGATGTATTTACTGCTCGGCTCACATGATACCGAACGAGTGAAAACTCTTCTCAATGGAGATGCCCAAAAATTACATCTGGCTTATCTGTTGATGTTTGCCTTTCCAGGAGCACCCTCCATTTACTACGGGGATGAAGTTGGCTTGGAAGGTGGAAGAGATCCGGACTGTCGTGGAGCCTTTCCATGGGATGAAAGCAAATGGAATCTTGAATTGCGGCAGTGGATCCAAAAGTTGATTGAAGTCCGCAAGGCGACACCCCTCTTAAGACGTGGAAAATGGAGATTGCTTGAACCCGCATTTTGTGATGGCGTTGTTCGCATGGTCCGCGAGGGAGGTGGAGACCAGTTATTCATTATGGCGAATTTAAATTCCGAACCTTGCCGAATTACAATTCCAGCCGGGAGCAATAACCCGGCTCCGCAGCAGATACCACAAGATTTAATTGGTGGACAATTTACCGTTGAGAAAAATCATCAGCAATTTGAAATCGTTTTACCCGGTATGAGCGGTGGGTATTTTTCAACCTCTTTTTCTTGATTCTTTATCGGTTAACCAACCAATTTCCTCAGCAGCCATGAAAAGATCGGTCGCACTGATCATACCAATCAGTTCATTGTTCTCATCCACAACCGGTAAGTGATGGACATTCTTTTCCTGCATTTTGCGAGAACATTCCACCAATGTCCATTCGGGTTTGGCTACATGAACGGGGGTAGTCATGATTTCACGAACGGTGGTCTCGGCGGGGTTACGTGAAGCAGCGATAATCTTGTCGCGGATGTCCGTTGTTGTGATGATTCCGTAGGTTGTCGAGTGATTTTCTTTGAGGATGACAACCAGACTGTGAATATGCCTGCGACGCATCAATGTCATGGCAAAGGAAACGCTGCTATCGGCATCAATAACCACAACGGGGCTTGACATCCAATCTCGAACCAGATGACTCATTGTTGAAACCTCCTAATAAGATCGTGGTTTGGTATCCTCACGCGAACGATAAATCTGGTCGGTTTTTGCCGCCATGATGAAATCGTTACGGTGCAGCCCGTTAACAACGTGCGTCCACCATTCCACAGTGACTTTTCCATATTCAATTATGATTTTTGGGTGGTGATCCTGTTCATCCGCGATCAGACCAACGGCAACGGCAAAGTCGAGGCATTCTTTGTACCGCTTGAATCGAAATATTTTTTGCAGTTTTGGCACCTCTTCGGAATCAAGCACCATCCAACCCTCTGCCTGAGGCAACAGATTATCAATTTCATTTTTACTCAAAGAAGGCATGCCTTTTTGAGGTTTCACACACCGTTCGTGACTTAAATCGCTCATTCTTTACCTCTACACACTTGATTTATCCAATAAAGCAATCTGATCCATCAAGTTTGCCACCTGGAAACCAGATAGTTGTTCTGCCTTTAAAAATTTTTGGGCAATTTCATTAGAATTGAGCAAGGTTTCTAAAATGGAAGCATGTGTTGATGAAGGTTTCCCTACCTCGTTCATCACTGCCACCCAGCTCATCCACCAGATAAACTTCTTAAGGGCTTCCTGGTTGTACCATAAAACATCCTTGTAGCGGTTAACGCCAATAAAGCGCTGAACTTCAAGGTCAGAAAGCCAAAATTCCATGATTCTGGAAAGAGATTGGGTGGCCAGTTTTTCATACCAATCCTGATGATTGATCAACATGCGAAGTGTCGGTGCAATTTGTCCACCGATTGCACCATCCACACCAATTTGATGAGCCGTTTCCATAACGACATCCATCAATCGCCATTCTTCGATCCACGAAAGGGTTTGCGATGGATGGTCTTTAAGATCTTTCAAGGCACCCAATTTATGGAGGAACGGGTAAAGAAAAGCAATCAGAGAAGGTGCCTTATCGTCTTTCAAACCCCCTTGCAGATATTCGAAGGCTATTAATGAGTGGCCTCGCATAGGAACAGGCAGTACTTTTTGAGGGAATTGGAGATGCAATAAAAACTCTAACTGTTTTTGCAAGAAGTGTTGGATAAGTTCCCGGTTGTTATTGAAACCGGTCATTTGAGCAATCCCTTTTAGCAATTCTTCAAGCTTTTGAACGGCTTCTGGGAGAAGGTGTTCGGGTAATTCAGGTTTCTCCTGAGTAACCTGATGATCCATTAAAAACTGAATGTAACCGGGATTAACAATTTCGTGCCATGGGCGAAGAATTGGTGCCAATAACAATTCATGAAGTGCTTCTTGAATGTCAGAAACTCCTCGCCCAGCCAGATAGTGGGAAAGTGAGCGATAAGAACCATACTTATCATCCTGGATTTCTCGAAAATCAGAAAAGACATAGGCTTGATATGCAGAAAGCTTGATGTGCAGTCCTTTTTGAGCCAGTTCATCCGATGGCCGGATATATTCCATGCCGCTTAAGAGGTCGCGAAAGATCACAAAATGATTTTCCTTTCCCGATAATCCCAACCCTTCGCTCAAAGACTTTTGAGTGAGTTTGGTAGTGCCATTTTCGCGAGACTTGAAACCAGCCGACCAGCGAATCCATCCCTCGGTTTCAGCATACTTGTTGTGATAAATCACCAGAGCACGTTCATGATCAAGGCGATTTGAGTAAGCGAAAACATCCTCATTGACCCAACCTCCGGTGGTAAAAAAGTCGTAGAGGAGAAAATTTTCGACCCCTGCAAATAATGCACGGCGGTGAAGCAGTGGGAAAATTTGGCGTTTGTGACGCTCAATCAAGTACGGATCAGGCTTTTCATCCCAATAGGCTCGGCGAAATTCCATGCCATATTTTTCAGCGTAGCCTTCGATTTGACCATGACCGAACATGGGTAACCCCGGCAATGTGGACATCAACACGCAAATGCCAAAGTACTTATCGCCTTTTCCAAATTGATCCACTGCTGTGCGTTCATCAGGATTATTCATAAAGTTGACATAGCGTTTGAGTATCTCGGGTTCGAATTCAATGGTGTTCTTAATCAATTTTCGATAACCGGCATTATCTTCATTCCGGAGCATGTTCATGAAAGCCGAGTTATAGACTCGGTGCATGCCGAGTGTACGGACAAAATACCCTTCCATCAGCCAGAACGCCTCAGCCAATAAGAGGGTGTCGGGTGCTTCTTTGGCAACGCGATCCACAACTTCCCGCCAAAATTCGGTGGGAAAAGCCCGGTCAAATGCCTCTTTGGTCATGCCATGTTCGGCGCGGGAGGGAATGGCACCACCCGTACCGGGTTCCGGAAACCAAAGGCGTTGATAATGACGTTTGGTAAGGGTCATTGCGGCATCGAAGCGAATGATGGGAAAACGGCGGGCAACATCCAGAATGGTTTGTATGACTGCTTCGCGCACTTGAGGATTTAGATAATTCAATTGAGCCGTGTCATTCCAGGGCATACTGGTTCCATCATTACCATGGTAAATAAACTGGGTAGCACCTGTGATTTTATCCCTGCGTTTGAACACGACTGCTGCATCCGTGCGTGTGTAATAATGGTCTTCCAGTAAGATTTCAATGTTTGGATCGCTGGAAAGATCCGGGCCGCTAAAGGTGTAGGATGGAAATGGGCTGTAATCCAGTGAGATAAACCAGTCGGGATGCTCGATTACCCATGAAGAGTCAATTCCCATATGGTTGGGTACCATATCGGACGCCAGGCGGATTCCGTATTTCCATGCCCGGTCCCGCAGGTTTTGATAAGCTTCTTCTCCACCAAGATCAGTGGCGATGGTGTAACCAGCCAGAGAATAGGCTGAAGCGATTGCTTCTGGGTTGCCACACAGTTGTTTGATACGAGCGGAGGCTTTGCTTCGTTCCCATAAACCAATCAACCACAATCCACTAAAGCCCCACTCGGCCAACTGGACGAGTTCTTCATCTGGAATCTGGTCAAGACGATTGATTGGACGTTGATATTTTTTACTCAATTGATCTAACCAGACGTACGTATTTTTCGCCATCAGTACCAGTCGAGGCATCCATTCCCGATCTGGGCTGAAATTTTCTGGCTCAATCTCGCCGGCCAGCCGGTCATAGATGGGAATTTCAACAGGGCCAGGTCCAAGGAAAGGAATCTTTTCTTCTTCTTTAATAAAGTCCAAGCTGTTGAGCAAACGGTAAAGGTATTTTCCCAGTAAATCTGCCCAGCGGGTGCGGATAAATTCCAGTTGTTCAAATAAAGAATAAGGATGAGCAACGGAGGGTGCCCGCAACATATCCAATAAGTTCTGTAAATCCGGTCCGAACGGTGGTTGTTGATCGAAAAATTGATATAAACTCTCAATGGCTTTGTTGTATTCGGTTTGTTGAGAGAGGCTTTCATCATCAAAGAGTTCTAAGTAAGGGGTTACGGCGGGATTTTTGTTGTTTACCCAGAGAAGGATTAATTCTTCCAGTGAATTGGCTCGGTTGGAAATTCCTTCTGTGGATTGTTGGAGGTAATCTTCTGGCGTGATTTTCCCTTTATAGACATCCATTGGAGGAAATTCCCGGGTAAACGCAAGTAAAAGTTCATCCACCTTCTCTTTTCCAATGGCTTTTTCAAGTGCATCTAAAGCCTGTTCCATTATCTGAGGATTTTTTTGTTGACGATAAAGAAAGACAACTAGATGGAGAATTTCATCTTCCAGTCCCAACGCATTAATCTGCCCTGCTTTTACGGCGCTCTCTGGAAAATTGATCAAGTCTCTATGGGCATTCATTTTTTGAGCAAACCTTCGGGCAGCGTGGAAGTTGGCAAAGATCACGTTACCATTGAAGGAAAACAGACTTTCATCAAATTGATAGCGATCTCGCGCCTGCCTGGAAATATGGAATTCCATGAAATTCTCCTTGGAAGAAGGAAATGATGATCAATGATTGAATTATACACTTTGCTGGTACCAAAAAATAAAAAAGAGCAATTTGAATAAACCTTGGGTTTAGTCAAACGTCGTTAAAAAGTATTGAAGAAAGAGCAAACACAGATTGTTTCGGATTTTCGAGTTCGACTTCGGTTTGAATCATATTTACGTGGGCGAGTGCTTGAAGTGTCCGTTGCAGGTCTTCTTTTTGCCAGGGGAATATGCGCTGCATTTCCATTAAATTGGCTGCTCCAACAGACTCGAAATAGGTCAGTAAAATTTTATAGCGTGCCTGATTTTCTGAAATAGAACGGGTTTGGTCAATGAGCTCGGGGTAATGTCGGTGAACAAGATCATATACAAAAGCGTAATGCCATGCACCTGTCCGCGCTACTCCTACAGGTAACACTTTAAATTCCATTTGCAAGGTGTCTAAAGCGCGAGTGAAACGGGAAGTGCTTTCAGAACTTGAAAGGCGGGCTGCTTTACGAAGGGAGATTGTATCCATCGGACCTTCCCGTAAAAGTGCTTCATAAACCTGTTTGGCTTCCAGCGTCAAACTCCCGTTGTGGTATTGATCCATATAATCCTGATATGGATCTCCGAAATTTGGTGAAAGAGCAAAAAAGTATGGCAACAAGTTTAGTGAAATAAGGGTGTTTCTGCGGTATAAGATTTTGGCATAGTACCAGACTTTTTTTCCAAGCAACTGATCTTTCCACCCCCAGGTAATATGACCGGGATCATCGTGTTGATTGGCAACCGGCCGATCTCCGGCAACAGCCGTCCATAAACTGGGGAATATGACTTGTTGAATTGGCCAGAAGAAAATAAACCCTCGCTGGTTGACAAATTCAATGGCTTCTTCCAGGGTGTGAAGTCGGTTATCCTGCCGGCTACGAAAAGTTTTTTCCCGGTACTTTTTCAAGGTGACAGAAGAGAGATGATACATATTTCCATCCTTCGATGGTCAGGATGGTTCAATTGTAGTTGTAAAAGCCGGAAAAGGAAAAGGCAGAGGTTTTTTTCCTCCCTCTGCCTGTCTCGTTCAGTTCATTCGGCCTAAAATATGGGTGATGATGTTAGAGCCGCTTCCTCCAATATTTTGTGCCATGCCAATCCGTGCGTCAGGGACCTGGGTTTGCCCGGCTTCGCCGCGCAGTTGTTGTACAACTTCGATAATTTGATACATACCGGTTGCTCCAACCGGATGACCGCGGGCTTTTAAGCCACCCCGTGTGGCGATCGGAATGCGGCCATTGGGGAGGATTTCCCCATCAAGCGCCAATTGAGGGCCTTTTCCTTTTTCTGCAAAACCGCACGCCTCCAAGGACAAGGCAGCCATGATTGTGAAGGCGTCGTGAAGTTCGAACAGGTCAACCTGCTCTGGGCCAATACCGGCTTGACTGTAGGCTTGTTTTACCGATTTTTCGGCTGCGCTGAGCCACAGGGGGATCTTGCGGGAATGAACTGCCATTGTATCGGTGGCAGCACCTGCCCCCAGCACTTTGATGATTGGACGCGGCGGGAAGCGATTAAGAAGTTCAACTGGCACAAGAACAGCAGCCGCTGCGCCATCACCCACTGGCGAAGCATCCATCAGGTTGATTGGCGGGGTGATCATGGCGGCTTTTAGGTAGTCTTTCTCCGTCAGGGGAGAGCGAAGCCGTGCGTTTGGATTGCTGACAGCGTTATTGTGAGCGTTTATCGAAAAAGGTGCAAAATGATGGTGTTCCCATCCGTATTCATACATATAACGACGCATTATCAAGGCGTTGATGGCAACAAAGGAGAGACCTTGCCCGGCCTCCCAATCCGCGTCGGCGGCCGTGGCCAGTTCGGCGGTGATTTCGGCCCCGGGTGAGTCGGTCATCTTTTCTACCCCGACTGCCAGCGCAATGTCCATAAAACCGGAAGCGACCGCCATGAGTGCTGAACGAAAAGCCGCCGCTCCTGAACTGCAGGCTGATTCGACGTGCATGGCATTCGCATAGCGTACACCAATCCAATCCGCGACAAATGCCCCCAATTGCTGCTGGCGATTAGCCGAACCGGACATCATGTTGCCGACAAACACACCGTCAACGCCATTAATGCCCGCATCTTGCAGGGCTGCCAAAGCGGCTTCGCCGGCCAGTTCTCTTAATGACTTGTCCCAGTGTTCATCAATCGAGGTTTGACCAATTCCTAAAATGGCTACTTCACGCATAACGGTTTCCTTTTCTCAGTTGATTCAATGCTATTATAGCGATGTTAACTGTCAATCTCTATCAAATCCAGCGCTTATAGAACCTTTGAGGTAGTATAATTTCCGCCGTGTTAACTAAAATGATGGTAAATCGCCCGCTTATAGTTTGGTTAATCGTTTTGTTTGGCTTGGTAAGCATGACGGGTTGTGATTTCATCTCAAATGATGAACTTTCGAACGGGGCTGTTTTTCCGATTGAAAGTCCTGAAATTGAGATTACAAATATACCAACACGAAGCACCCCAACTTCTATCACTCTAACGCCGACCCTCGAATTTAATTCCCCCATTCAATTACACACGGATCCCTTACCCGAAAGCGTGCAAGCCTCTTTAGCAAACGGGAGGAATATCGAGTGGGTTGAAAATGATGAACTAGCGGATTATTCCATAAAAATTGCCCGGTCGGGGGGTGTTCGTGGTGCTGTTCTCATTCAATGGGTTTATACAATTGCAGCAGCGTTCCCAACCGTTCAGGATGAGATCACCCTTGAGGAGGTCGTAAGTTGTTGGCGGGGCACCTGTGGTGGAGAATTTCGCTTACTTGTGGCAGAAGAAACCTTCCCTATTTTTGATAGTTTATGGGGACATGCCGATTTGCAAAGTGTTTTGATTCTCCCGGCTGATAAACTTCTTGAAAAAGCATGGCAGGAAAGGGATCTGCGTGTTATCCTCCCCTTTGAATATCTGGAACCGCGCTGGAAGGTGCTGCGCGTAGATGGTAAATCTCCGCTGGATCAAAATTTTACCGCAGGAGATTACGGCTTAACGGTCCAATGGGAGGGATTTGTCCAAAACAAAAACAAAGCGATTGATTTCGCACAAAAACCCGAGGCGATAATCACCAATCGACAGCCAGAAAAGTTCACCAGTTTGATTCTGACCGGCACCACGGCTCTGGTTCGCAACACTGCCGAGAGGATGGAGCTGAAGGGCTTGGAGTATCCCTTGCAGGACATTGGCGAATGGCTGCGTGGGGCAGATATTACCCATGTCAGTAACGAGGTGTCTTTTTACGAAAATTGTCCACCTGCGCTGCCGGTGAGGGGCGGGCAGCGATTTTGTACAAGTCCGCGTTATGTGGAGTTTTTGAAAATGGCTGGTGTGGATGTAGTGGAATTGACCGGAAATCATTTGCTGGATTGGGGAACTGAGCCATTCTTATATACTTTAGATCTCTATAATCAGAACGGCATTAAGTACTATGGGGGTGGTCGAAATCTGGAAGAAGCCCGTCAACCACTCCTGATAGAACATCATGGCAATCTTCTGGCCTTGATCGGCTGCAACCGAGCCGGTCCAGATAATATTTGGGCTACAATAGATCAACCCGGGCCAGCCCCTTGCGACATGAATGAATTGGAAAATGAAATTAGAAATGTGATGGCATTGGGGTATTTACCAATTGTCACCTTTCAGCATTATGAGGTTGAGGATTTTATGCCTATGAACCTGACTCTGCAAGAATTTGAACAGGCCGCCCAGGCTGGTGCGGTAATCGTCAGTGGAAGTCAGGCGCATTTTGCCCATGGGTTTGGTTTTTATCAAGATCACTTCATGCATTACGGTCTTGGCAATTTGTTTTTCGATCAAATGTTTCCCTTGCACCGCCGTCAATTCGTAGACCGACATGTATTTTACGATGGAAGGTATCTGGGGGTGGAGTTATTGACCACAATCCTGGAAGATTATTCCCGCCCTCGCCCGATGACCAAAGATGAACGTGTGGAAATGCTGGAAGATTACTTTCGGGTAAGTGGGTGGCTGGAATCGGAGAAGCCATGAGAAAAAAATGGGTTACCTATCTTTTTTTCGTCTTGTGGATTAGCGGTTGTACTACTTCGTCCGTAAATCCCACTGTTGCCTCACTTGCTTTTGAACCAACCCAATCACAGCCAATGGTGACCACCCCCACAAATGTTCCCACACTGGCGGTTCGGTTAACACCAACTTCAGCCCCGCCACCGGTGATCTGGCTGGATGCTTCTCTTCCTGAGGGATTATACGATCAAATTGCCCAACAAAACTCAATGAAGAGCGAAAACCAAAAAGAATTGGCTAATCTATGGCTTGAATCGGGCACTTCGGCGCAAGCAGACGTGACGTGGGTGTATGTGCTGGTTACCCCATTTTCTTCGCTCATCGAACAGATCAACTTTGATCAATTAAAGGATTGGTGGCAAGGTAAACCGGACGAACAGGCGATTCCAATTTTGGTCACTGAACAAACCATAAAAGTGCTTGAACCTGTATTGGGGGAATTGTCGGATCGCTACGTGGTTATGAAAAAGCAGAATGAACTTCTGGATGCAGCGTGGGAAAAGAGAGACGTCCTGGCTATTATACCTTTTGAATATTTAGAACCTCGCTGGAAAGTAATTCCGCTGAATGACCAATCTCCAATCAGTAATCAATTTGTGGTCGAGGAATACCCTCTGGCCGTCCATTATCATTGGAATACTTCCTTAACCGCCAGGGAGAATCTGGATTTACCGAATCTCACCTCAAACCGCGATGAGAGTAAATTAACAGTTCTGGTAATGACCGGTGTAACTGCTCTGGTGCGGGCAACTGCGGTACGAATGGAACAAAAGGGGATGACTTACCCTGGTGAGGCAATTGGGGATTGGCTGCGCAATGCAGATTTGACCCATATCAGCAACGAAGTTTCTTTTTCGCCGCGTTGTCCGGATCCGAAAATGGATCCCTATCCATTGATCTTTTGCAGTAAACCCGAATATATTGAATTATTAGACTCGGTCGGAACCGATATTGTGGATCTGACGGGAAATCATGGCGTGGATTGGGGACGGGATGCGTTATCTTTCTCTCTTGATCTATATCGCTCGCGTGGATGGGTTTATTATGCAGCGGGCGAAAATCTCAACGAGGCTCGCGAAGCAGTTTTTATCGAACACAATGGCAACCGGTTTGCGTTTTTAGGATGTAATCCGGCGGGGCCAGCCTATATTTGGGCGGGGGAAGATTTCGGAGGTGTGGCACCTTGTGATTATGAGTGGATTCAACAACGCATTCAACAATTGAGGGATGAAGGGTACCTCGTTATTTTCACTTTCCAATATTTTGAAACCTACCGCCATTGGGTAGAGGAATTCGAGCAGCGAGATTTCCGTATCCCAGCCGATGCAGGTGCTGTGATCGTCAGTGGTTCGCAATCTCATCACCCAATGGCCATGGAATTTTACAATGATTCTTTCATCCATTATGGTCTTGGAAACCTGTTTTTTGATCAGATGTGGGTAGATACGGTTACCATACCTGAAGGAACCCGTAAAGAATTGATTGACCGGCATGTGTTTTATAATGGGAAACATATCTCGACTGAACTGTTGACGGCTTATCTGGAAGATTATTCCCGCCCACGACCGATGAATGCCGTTGAACGAATTGATTTTTTGAAGGACATCTTTACAGCGGCTGGGTGGGGACCTTACACACCATAATTACTGAGGAGGTAATCATGAAAATTTGGGATATTTCTCTGACCATTTCACCCAATCTGCCTACCTGGCCAGGTGATCCAAAAGCAATCGTGGAGCGGGTGAGCGCAATTGCCAGTGGGGCAAATGCGAATGTTTCTCGGATGGATATGGGGGTTCACACCGGAACCCATGTTGACGCTCCATTGCATTTTATTGACGGAACCAGCGCGGTTGAATCCATGAATCTGGAGGTGTTGATTGGACCGGCCAGAGTAGTTCAGGTTGGTGATGATGTCAATGTGATTAACCGGGAGGTATTGGAGAGTCTGGAGATTCCGGCAGACACGAGACGGTTATTATTCAAAACCCGCAATTCTTATTATTGGGCTAATCAGGTTCGGGAATTTCAGACCGATTTTGTTGCTATTGATGAAAGCGGCTCACGCTATCTGGTCGAAAAGGGAGTGCGCCTTGTTGGAGTGGATTATTTGTCGGTGGCACCTTACAAACAATCTCGCCCGACCCATCAAATTTTGTTGGGTGCAAATATGGTGATTGTGGAAGGTCTTGACCTTTCGGCAGTACAGCCGGGCGAATATCAATTGATCTGCCTGCCGATCAAAATCCAAGGGAGTGATGGGGCTCCGGCGCGGGCTGTTTTGATTCGCGAGTGATGCAATGAAGAATCAGGCCGGTGTTATTAGAGTATAACCACCATCAATCACAATGACCTGACCGCGAATCATAAACGCATCCGGGCTGCATAGAAATGCAACCACTCTGGCGACATCCTCCGGTTGAACTAACCTGCCGGCAGGGGTGTTTTCTATTGCACGGGTAATAACCTGTGGATTGGAAAGAGAGGCAAAGTGTTTGAGGGCATCCGTTTCCACAAGCGAGGGTGAAACAGCGTTCACCACAATATTCAACGGGGCCAATTCCACTGCCAGATAGCGGGTCAGGGATTCTAAAGCCGCTTTTGATGCTCCAACTGCCACATAATCCGGCAAAACGCGATGACTGCCCGGTGAGGAAATCGCTACCATGGCTCCACCGCCTCTTTTTTGCATGAGCGGTACAGCCCGTTGCGCCGAAAAAAGAAAGGCGCGGGCATTGACATTTATTGTGTGATCCCAACCGGTTTCTTTTTGCTGGAGTGCCGGCCGGTTGAAACCCGATGCAGCATTACTGATGAAAATGTCCAGTCCGCCAAATTGCTGTTCAATAAAATCGAATAAACGGTGGATGTCTTCAATTTTTCCCACATTGGCGCGGTAAATTTCCGCACGGCGTCCCATTTGGCGAATTTGTTGGGCAACTTCTTCTGCCGGGGCTTGATTACGGACAAAATTAATCACCACATCTGCCCCCCGTTCAGCAAGCAGAAGGGCAATGGCTCTACCAATCCCCCGTCCACCGCCGGTGATCAGGGCTGTTTTACCGAGAAATGGAAAGATCTCATTCATAATTTATAAGGATTACCTTCAAGGAGAATAGGTTTCAGTAAATGTTGATTGAATTGGCGAATATTCTCCGCGCCCAGTTCAATTAACAATTCTTCGGCATGGAGAGCGTCCTTTTTCAACTGAGCAAGGTTGACTCCGCGGTACACGGGCGGGTAGGCTGCCAGCCATTTTTTTGCGCGGCTAAACATCTTAACTGCCCCACGATAGTTTCCGTTCAGGATGTGGTAATAAGCCACCCCAATTTGCAAGATGCCTCGATAAAATTCGCGGACGGGTCCGCTTTCATCGCGCCAGGCCAGTTCTAATGCTTCGTGAGCTTCAAAGTACTCTCCCCTGTTGAACAATTGAATGCCAATCCTTGCCTGGGGGTGAAGCTCTCCTTCGCCCGCATCTTCTATTTCTTTTGCGGTAAAACGTTGTCCCGGGTAAATGGGTTCATTGGGCATATCAACGCTCATCTATTACGTCCTGTTATTGGGGATTATAGCACAGGTAATTCTTCAATTTTACTTATCATTCGCCATAGAGTTATGATAGGATTGAAGATAATACCCTCATCAAATCCTTTTTAAGGTAAAAAAATGATTTCAAATTCATCGTTTGATTTTTTACAAGCCTGCCTGGAACATAATTTTTGGACCTGGTCCGCCCAAAATAAAGTCAATCCCATCCCAATAACGAAAGCCAAAGGGGTGTATTTTTGGGATGTTGAGGGGAAAAGATATTTGGACCTGAATTCAATGGTGATGTGCGTTAACATCGGTCATGGTGATGAAAGAGTGATTGAAGCCATCGTGGAACAGGCGCGTCGGCTGCCCTTTGCAGGCCCCCACATGGCCACCCAACCGCGGGGTGAATTGTGTAAAAAATTGATCGAGATTGTCCCGCCGGGATTGTCCAAATTTTTGTTTACCCTTGGCGGGGCAGATGCCAATGAAAACGCTATTAAACTGGCGCGTGGCTTTACGGGGCGGTTTAAAATCCTGAGCCGTTACCGTTCCTACCACGGGGCAACCTATGGGGCAATTTCACTCACCGGCGATCCGCGGCGGGTGGCGTGGGAGCCTAATACGATGCCAGGAGTAGTACACTTCCTTGATCCCTATCGTTACCGATCCACTTTCCATCGCTTGAATCCGGAGATTTCTGAGGAGGAGTTTTGTCAGGATTATTTGAATCATCTGGAAGAAATAATCCAATATGAACGCCCGGAGACAATTGCGGCAATTCTCATTGAATCGGTGACCGGCACGAATGGCATCATCATTCCTCCTGATGGTTATTTACAGGGCGTGCGAGAGATATGTAATCGCTATGGTATTGTGATGATTTGTGACGAGGTGATGAGTGGTTTTGGACGCACCGGAAAATGGTTTGCCGTGGATCATTGGAATGTGGTGCCGGACATAATGACGATGGCAAAAGGGTTAACTTCGGCGTATGCTCCGCTCGGTGCGGTTGCAATGAAACCGGAGATCGCTGCTGCGTTCAATGAGAAGGTGTATGAGGGAGGATTGACCTTTAATGGTCACCCCATTTCGTTGGCGGCAGCAATTGGCACGATCAAGGTGATGCAGGAGGATCACCTGGTCGAACGGGCGCAACAAATGGGTGAAGTGATGGCAGATATGCTAGCCGAACTGGCACAGCGGCATCCTTCCATTGGTGAGGTGCGCTCAATTGGGTTGTTTGGTGCCATAGAACTGGTAAAGAACAGGCGCAGTAAAATGCCCATGGCACCCTTCAACCAAACCAGCCCGGAAATGACCGCTTTTCGTAAGTATTTACTTGATCACGGCGTCTTTCTTTATACCCACTGGCATACGGTGTTGTTGATACCGCCCTTAATCATTACCGAAGAACAACTGGCAGAAGGGTTTGAGGTCATTGACCGCGCACTGACAATTACTGATGCCGCAGTGGAATAGCATGCTGCCAGAAATGTAACCAATTGGGAATTTTGACATCTAAACACTGGATTTTATATCATTGAGGAGATTGCAACATGGAATTTAATCTTTCCGAAATTGGATTGGGTAAAAGCCCCAACAAACCAAACAAAATTGAAAAAGTGCTGATTTTAGGTGCGGGGCCGGCAGGGCTTTCGGCTGCTCTTTATGCGGCAAGAGCCGAGCTAAGTCCCCTGGTGTTAACGGGGACAGAAATGGGCGGGCAGGCTTCCCTGACTCATACGATTGAAAATTACCCCGGTTTTCCAGAGGGAATTGGCGGTGCGGAATTGGGCGAACTGTTTCGTCAACAGGCAGAACGCTTTGGGGCGCGTTTTGAATATGATTTGGCAACCGGAGTGGATTTGAGTGAGCGTCCCTTCAAGGTTCGTACGTATGGCAATGAATATCTGGCAGAAACATTAATCATTGCAACCGGAGCCAGCCCAAACCATCTCAACGTTCCCAATGAAACCGAATTGACCGGGCGAGGTGTTTCCTATTGTGCGACATGTGATGGTTGGTTTTTCAAGGACAAGAAGGTGGTCGTTGTTGGGGGTGGTGATAGCGCCTTGGAAGAAGGTTTATTCTTGACCCGTTACGCCACGGATGTAACCATCGTTCACCGCCGGGATCAATTAAGGGCTGGTGCAATTTTACAAAAGCGCGCTCGCAAGAATCCGAAAATTCACTTTATCTGGGATACTGTGGTCAGCGAAATTCTTGGGAATGGAGTGGTTACCGGTGTTCGCTTGAAGAACGTAAAAACGGGGGAAATGAGAGATTTTGAAACGGATGGGGTGTTTATCTTTATTGGTCACACCCCCAACACCCAAATCTTTCAAGGCCAGTTAGAAATGACGCCACAGGGTTACATTGTCACAGACATGCAAATGAGGACAAGCGTCGAGGGTGTTTTTGCGGCTGGTGAAGTTATGGATCCCCACTATCGTCAGGTGATCACCTCCGCCGGGATGGGAGCAGCAGCAGCGATTGAAGCCACACGGTTTTTAGAGTCACACTCTGGTAACTGAAAAATTCAGGAAATCAAAATGGGTGTGTCCCCATGGGAACACACCCATATTTGAATCAGGGAGTTGGCGAAGGTGGTGCGCTTCCGGCACTCCACCAGACGAAAGTTCGGGAAGTGCTGGCAGCACCAGCGGTATCATAAATCGGTTTACCGTCTGCGGAAGTGCCAATTTGACGAACGGGGACGACAAACCAACGCAGCACATGGGGAGTATTATCTGTGGGACGGAAGGAGACTGGTACGATAAATTTGGTATCGGTTACATACTCGGTCAATCGTCGGCCTTTACCTTCGGTGATGTCTTCCACGCTAACAGCGTATGCTTCGTTTTGGCGCAAAGTACCCACAGATGCCCATTGTAAAGTAACCGAGTCATTGGCGGCAGTGAAGACTGCACCATCTGCCGGCAGTAACAGATTGGGTGCTGCGTATGGCGGTGGATTAGTGGGGGTGGGAGTAGGACCGGGTGTTGGCAGACGTTCGCATAGAGGTATATTTAGCGTCATTCCCTCATAAACCACATCCGAGGGTAACCCGTTGTAAGATTTGATGGCGTCTGCTGAAACGTTGTAATTACGGGCAATACCGCTCAACGTATCTCCGCTTTGCACTTTATAAGGGAACATCTGACAGGCGACTTCGGTTGCCTGTTGGGGGCTGAGTGTGTTGGTTGGCTGTGGTGAAGGAGTTGGAGTTGGCTGTGGAATTAACAAAATGTTGCCCGGCACCAGATTGTCACAGGCTGGTGAAAGTTTGTTGAGTTGGATAATGCTGTTGACCGAAACGCCAAAGTTGTAGGCAATTGTCAGGCAGGTATCATTAGGTTGAATGCGATACTCCTGGGGTGGCAGGGGCGTGAAGGTGGGTTGTGGTGTGGGTGTTTCGGTGGCTGTGGGGGTCAGCGTAATGGTGGGGGTTAAGCTGGCGGTGGGGCTTGGGGTTAAGTTTTCTGCTACCGCCGGGGCAGATGCCTGAAACACAGCGAATACCGTACCGGCGCCAATCCCAAGCAGCAACAGGATCAAACCAATTGCAGCCGGTAATGATAGCGTCAATTGAGGCATCCGCGGTGTGTCAATAACTTCGGCTTTCTTCTTCCCTTCTGTTGCCAACGGAGTTTTTTCCGTATGGAATTGACGGCCACAAACCAGACAGCGGGTTGCATTGATGCTTAATTTAGTCCCACAGGTTGGACAAATCTTTGTTTTAGAGGTAAGTTCTTCTGGACTCATAGGCGTTATTTTAATCGAATTACCGGGATACCCCCGGCGCATGAGATTATAACACATTCAAAAATTTGACAAGGGGTAAAAACATTTTTGCATGGAATTTTTCATTGTGGTATGCTATGAGCATGTCCATCAAAATAAGTCTTTACATCCACATTCCTTTTTGCCGCCACCGCTGCGCCTATTGTGATTTTAATACCTATGCCGGGCAGGAGGGTCTGATACCGTCTTACTTAAAGGCGTTGGAAGATGAAATTGAACAGGTTGGTAAAAAACTAACCTTTCCTTTCGAGGTTGGCACTATATTTTTGGGAGGTGGAACACCTTCTTATCTGCCTGTAGAAGGGTTGCAAAATATTCTCGATACCTGCCGGAGAGCGTTTTTGATTAGCAAAGAGTGTGAAATAAGCATTGAAGCAAATCCCGGAACGGTCAACCGAGATGGGCTATCTCAGTTGCGTATGGCCGGTTTTAACCGCATTAGCATGGGGATGCAGAGTGCGAATATCAACGAATTAAGACTATTGGAAAGAGAACACGATCCGGTTACGGTTATTCGAGCGGTGGAATCGGCCCGTTTGGCCGGTTTTGAAAATCTGAATCTGGACTTGATTTTTGGTATTCCCGGTCAGACCATGGAAAGCTGGCAGCAATCCATCCAATTTGCCTTGAGATTGAAGCCCGATCATTTGTCCCTTTACGCTTTAACAATTGAACATGGAACACCCTTTAAAAAGTGGATCGAGCGGGGTTTGATTAATTTGCCGGATGATGATTTGGCGGCCGATCAATATGATTTTGCGTGTGAGTTGCTAGCAGAAGCGGGGTTTGAACATTACGAAATTTCCAATTGGGCATTGAAATTCGATCATCAGGCCAAGGTATGTCACCACAACCTTCAATACTGGCGTTACTTGCCCTACATTGGTGTGGGGGCTGGGGCGCATGGTTTTTTAGAAAATTATCGAACCATTAATGTGCGTGGTATAAAGGCTTATATTGACAGGATGAAATTGGGGGTAGAAATGCCTTATCCGGCTTCTTCAGCGGCTGAACAGGTGATTGAAATGGATTTGTGGACTCAAATGCAAGAAAAAATGATGGTGAGCCTTCGCCTGCTGAATGAAGGGGTGAGTGCCACTTCGTTTGCGCGACAATTTGGTGTTGAATTAGAGGAAGTATTTGGGAATCAAATTGCCCGATTAATCCAGCAAGGATTACTGGAATGGGTTGACAATCCAACCCAAGGTTGTTTGCGTCTGACCAGGCAGGGATGGCTACTTGCAAACCGCGTTTTTCGGGAATTTATTGGGCTGAAAGAGCCGCCTTTGCTTCGGAAGTTTACTCATTCAACCACGACCCGCGTACCATAACCGCGACTCTCTACATCACTCGCTTTGGATAAAGGGAGAACCCAGCGAAAAAGCCATTTGGCTTCGTCAGTACGCATATTGACGCATCCATGTGAGCGGGGTGTCCCAAAATCCTGATGCCAATAAGTGCCATGAAAGGCGACCCCCGTTTGTTCAAAAAAGCATGTCCATGGCACACCGGGAAGTTCATAATCTTCCGGATTGCCGGTCAGGCGGCCATCCCCCATGTGTTTTGAGGGCATTTTCGAATAGATATTAAACTCGCCTTTCGGGGTTTCCCAGGGAATTTCACCTTCTGGCTTATAATTCAGACCGGTAGATACTTGAGTCTGAAAAACAATTTCGTCATTTTCATAACAAGTTACCGTTTGCCTGCCACGGCTGACGACGATACGTTTTTTGTGGTGGGGGACTTCTGGAGAGATGGGAGTTAGCTCTTCATCAGGGATCAGGCGGAGATGATAGGCCGGTACGTGATATTCAATTTTCAATAATTCATCCAGGATTCGATACCAGGCTTCGCCATCCGGTCCTTCATCAATACCCGTGACCCAGTGGACGGACTCATAATAAAGGCGGTAAAGATTTTGCCAGCCCTCAAAGGAAGTGTAGCGCATAGCCTGAGAGAAAGGAACGGTTACTTCAGCCAGTTGGCCTCCATCACGAATTTGAGAAGCGATGGGATTGTATTGCACTTTTACCCGTTGAGTATTGGCGCGGTGAATATACCCCCCCCAAACCCGATACCAAACTGGATTATAGCCGGGTCCACTTTCCGACTCGATTTCATAGTAAACATTGACCAGTTCATCCCGAAAACGCTGAAACAAAATCTGGCTTTTATCGTTGGGTTGAGCATAAACACTAACAGAACGGACAGTGATTCGAATCAGGTCGTTTTTTTGATTATCTTCTTCAAAACCGGAAAATGGACGGAATGCCAAACCGGCCAGCCCCGCAGCAGCACATAATTTAAGAAATTCCCGGCGAGATAATCGGATACCCATTGTTGGAAAATTATACCAATGATTTTCGTGGATTTATTCTCCGACCTGGATGGCCGTTGAATGTAGAATGATGGATATGTCGGCGGTGTTATTGGCGTTCTTTTCGGCTGTTTCGGGTGGTTTTGCCAATCTGTTTGCGCGGCGGTTAGTTTCGGTCAGCCAAGCGCGAAACATGCTCAGTTTTAATTTTGCGTTGATGACAGGGATGTTGCTTCCAGTAACGCCATGGTTTTTTCATCTCAATCTCAACCTTCGGGGGATGGTTTTACTGGTGATGGCTATCAGTTTGGATGGTCTGGCAAACTATGGCTATTTTCGTTCATTCGAGAGGATGAATGCAGTAACTGTCAGCGGGTTGCTGGCTGTTTCTCCGATGTTTGCTTTGGTTTTTTCACCCCTGTTTATTTATCAGGGTTCGGTTCTTGGATTGGGTCAAATTCTGGCAGTGGGTCTTTTTACTTTGGGGATCATCATGATCGTGACGGGATTTCAGGATCGCTCTTCACCTCAGGATAATACCCCTGTAAAGGAGATTGTCTTTCCCTTAGGAACGGCTTTGTTATTCAGCATCAGCATGTTTTTGGTAAAAGACTTATTCCTGGAAAATGTTCTTAATCCATTTACCTATTATCTCATTCGTGCAGGGGTTATCAGTGTGATTTCGTGGACGATAACCAAGCCAGATTTACGTTGGGTCAATTGGTCTACCTTTTTCATTACAGCAGTCCGGCTGATGTTTGTGATTGGACAGTGGCTATTTCTTCTCTCGGCCCTGAAAAACGGACATCCGGCATTGGTGAAAGCCGTTGCCGATCTTTCCCCGGTGATTGTCGCCTTATTTTCATGGAGCTTGCTCAAAGAAAAGCCTTCTCTTTTGCAACTGGGAGGTGTGGCAGTAATTCTGGCAGGGGGGATCGTATTGGCTCTCTTTTCGGTTTGAGATGGAGAATGGCTAAAAATTTGCCCTCACCTGTTTATACAGGTGAGGGTTGTTTGTGTCGGGGCGAGAGGATTTGAACCTCCGACCTCTTGCACCCCATGCAAGCGCGCTAGCCGGACTGCGCCACGCCCCGATTAACGATGGCTATTATATTCCCAAACCGTTGTTTTGGCAACCTTTTGACCGATGATTTACTTTTCGCCTTTGGCTTCGAAGAAGTTGCTATAGGCTTTATCTTCATCCAAAATGTGATTGACCAGCCATTCCTTCAAGAAATTCATCATCTGAACACTCAAGCCAATTTTTCCCGCTTTATATTGATTCTTAAAGTCCATTACCTGTTGGGTCAGCCGATCATGAGATGCTTTGTGTTGGGTGTATTGAGGATACGCGTGTTTGAGCATGAGTGCTTCTTCGCTGGAAAAATGCTTTCGTGTATAATCCACCAGCTCGTCCAAGATTATGCCCAATTCTACCTGTCCTTTGCCAACTCTCATCGCTTCGTATAACTGATTGATCAATCCGACCAGTTTTTGATGTTGCTGATCGAATTGTGTGATTTTTACCGAATAACGATCTTCCCACTTGATCAGAGTCATTTTTTCTCTCCTTGTCGCAATGGATTTCTAACTTCTAAATATAGGGATTTTGATTTGATCCAGCCATAAATTTGGGATTAATTTTTTTATCTTAGACGAACCCAATGGCATAAAAAGTTGGTACGAATAAAATGCGTGTACCCTCCTGCCATGCACGGCGGTCAGCTTTCTCCAGCGCATCAATTTCCTCTTCTGGAAGATAATTTTTTAAGTCCTCACGGATGACAGCCCACTCCAAATCAAGCTCCTTCGAATGCTGATGATCCCTAATCCACTTACCAGCCATAACACCGCTTTCGACATTTCTCAAGCCCGCTGATTCAAACCAGCCGCGCATCTTTCGCCCGGTGAGGGGGTCAGCACCTTGATCGCGTAAAGATTGAGTCTGGAAATTTCCAATTACAGAGAGAGAGGAGGGGTAATCAATCCTGCCGCCGTAATCCGGTTCAGCCATTGCGATGACAGCACCACCCTTTCGCGTGACGCGAATCATTTCTTCCAGAACTTTGGGACCGTTCACCCACATTAAGAAATAATGACAAATGCAAAAATCAATGCTTTGAGAGGAAAATGGCAGAAAATGAGCGTCCGAACAAACCAATGATACAAAAGGCAGTAAATCACTGGCATGTTTTAGCGTAGAAAAATCTATATCCAATCCAAACAGATGGTGAACGTCTGAAAAATCTTGTAAAACCGCCCCACTACCACAGCCAACTTCCAATAACCGATGGTGCGGTTGTATCCCGGCTTTTCGAATCAGATAAGCCCGTATTTGGCTTGTCCACCGGGCTTGTTGTTGATAGCGCTGGTGCCAATCTAGCATGTTTCGGTCGAATTTAGTTGTTGAGCGTTTTGCCAGATTGTGTCCCACTCATCGGTAAGAAAGTTACCCAGAAGGATGTTTTTACCCTGAGCAGGGAGAACATCACCGTCTGGTTCAATATAAAGCCATGCTTTGCCGGCGCCTTCAAAGTATTCCGCCTGTGCTTCGGTTTGTAATTCAAGACCGATTGGATTCAATTCTGAATAGGGTACCGGTAAATCCCATACGATAGATATTTGGTTGGCAATTGCCTGCTCCTGAACGTGTTGAAGAATTGGCTTCAGGGAAGGATCTTCAACGGTCAGGCTGAGCGATTTAAGATTTAAATCGGCCAATTTTTTGAGGATTTCCATGACCATTTTTTGATTGTGGTTTGAAATCGTTAGATGAACAGTCACAAACAAGTCAGATGCGATTGCGTCGCGGATAGCCTCCCAGCAATATTCTTCTTTTTCATCCAATACTATCATCAAATGATCAAGACCCGCCTGAAGAATATCGGAGAGAAATTTATGCTCTGAGAAACGATATCCACTACTCAGCACACCTGTGACCATACCCAGCGTTTCAGCACAGGCAACCAGTTCCACTAAATCGGGGCGCATCGTGGGTTCGCCACCAGTGAAGATTACGTGGGGAATACCGGCTTTCCAGGCTTTTTCTAAAATCGTTTTCCACTCCTCTGTAAGTAATTCCCGTTTTACTCTTTCCACCGGTGTAGAACCGGTAGTACGGGGATAGGGGGTAGCATAAGTCAGGGCGCAATCCACCCTTAGGGGAGCACTTAAGCGGCGTTCATGGACATTTACACGATCGAAACCTAAATAAGTTACCGGGTCGAGATCGGTTGTTTCAATCAAGGTCATCAAACGATCCCGAAACGAGATGAAATCCTGTTTGGCCCGTTCTTTACTGACGCGATAGCGTTTGGACAATTGATCGGCAACTTCTTCTTCGTTGTGCTGCTTGATGAGGTGATAAGCGTACTCTGCCCCGGTCTGGTTGAGATGCAACACGGTTGAGGCATTAATGATGAGAACGCCACTTCCATCCCCTTCAATCCGAAGGTGGAGACGATAGGGAAAGGCTGATTCAGGTGGGGCATTAAGGGTGTAAATCCCTGCTTCCAATGGTTGGACGGGTTGTAAAAACCGATAAATCGTCTCGCGAATTCGATTGAACATGGCCACCTCCGCTCTTATTGGATGACATTTTGTTGGGTATGTAATGCTTCGCGTGCGAGAGGACATCCGCCTCCACACTCAACCACTAATGCGCAATTTTGACATTTTGCGGGTAAGTCCCGGCGTTCTCTAAGTGACCGCGCCAGTTCGTGATTCCAGATTTGGTCCCAGCTTTCAATGAGAATATTCCCTAAAGAACTGTAATAAGATTGGCAGGGAAGAACGCTACCATCTGGTTCAATGCACATGTTATACAATGCGGCTGTACAGCCCTTGACGCCTAATTCCATTTGAACAGGATCAAAATTGCAGTACTCGGTAGGGGTGTACCAGATCAAACGCTGGTTGTTTTGGCTGGTTTTGAGGCGGGCAATTTCCAGCAGTCCGGGAAGATGGTTTTCCGGAATTCCTGTGTTGACCTTTCTGCCGCGTCCGGAGTAGATTAATGCATTTAATCCCACCGTCGGCACGCCGATTTCCGCCAAAAAATCCAGTGTTCCACTCAAATGCGGCGCATTGTCTTTCAATAAGGTGGTATTGGTCATGACAAATAGGTTGGATTGCAAAGCATTTTTGAGGCCAGCAAAAGTTTCCTGCCACGCTCCCTGGTGAAGAACCATTCGGTCGTGAATCTCTGGGATGTGCGATTCAAATGTGATTTGAACATGATCCAGCCCGGCTTCAATCAGTTGATTCAGAAAGCCGACATCTTTCAGGCGTCTGCCATTGGTGTTGATACCGGTTATCTGTCCATTCCGTTCCGCATGGGCAATCAACAGGGGAAGATCATCACGAAGGGTTGGTTCACCACCTGTAAACACAATATGCGGGATACCAATTTCCCAAAGTTTATCCAAAACTGAATACCAGAATGTGGTGTCTTTTTCTGGAAACGAGCGTGAGCGGGCGTTGTAGCAGTGAGCGCAGGCATTATTGCACCGGTAGGTAATTGCAAGATCCATGCGATAAGGCCGGCTGGGATGTTTTGTAAAGGGGGGTATTGTTTCGATTTCGAGATCACAAACCGGACAAATGCCTTCCGGGTTGATCAATGAGCGGAGCTGTTCTACAAAAAAGAGGTAGTCCTGAGTTGCCTGTTGACGGGAAACCTGAAATGACCGGGTCAACCAGCTAATTGCCTGATTTTCAGGAATTTTACTCAAAGCCAGATAAGCCATGAGCGCTGCTGATGGGTTGAAGTGATAAATACGGCTGGCGTTGATCAGTAATGTGCCGCTTTGATCGGGTTCGATTCGCAAGTGTAGACGGGTTTTACCGCCGTTTTCTTCTATCAGAAATGAATAAAGGCCAGCCGGCGGTGGAAAATGCGCCTCAGAGGAGGAAAAAGTTCCACGAAGTTTTTCAAGCCAGCGGTTTGAGAAGAGGGACATGCCGAATCTCCTGTTTAACGGCCGCCCCCGGCGCAGGCGCAGGCACAGCCAGCGCAGGCGCAGGCACAGGCGCACCCGCCTCCCCCGCCTCCCCCGCCTGATCGGCTACTATAGGAAGATGGTTTAGGAGGAGGATTGGTTTTATTGGTTATGCGTTCGGTAAAAGTGGTAACATTGCCGATAACATCCGCGGAGAAGGACTGAACGCCGTTCACCATCGAGGCGGCAAAGTCTGAACCGGGTAACTTGGGAAGGGTGATATTCCCACTGCCACTGGGGGATGGCACGGTGGTTTTTGCTAGCCCCCCGCCACTGCTGGAGGGAGCGCTACGAATGATCGGATCATAACGCCACCACCATGTGGGAACACGTACTGGCTCGCTTTGGAAGATCTCACGGGTGCGGTCATCCCAACGTCGGTCTACCATCGTCCAGTCCATAACCTGCTCATACACGTCCGATTTGACATCGGGTGTATCGGCAGCAGCAACCTGCTGCCAGGCTTTTTCCATGATTGTTTTGTAATAATCAATCGTTTCTTTTCGGCTAAAGCCTTTCATTTTTTCCGAAACCGACTTAATCAAACCAATGATGGTGTCTTGAAGTTTGCTTTCCTTCAACTTTTTGTTGGTTTGCTTGAACGCCTCGAGGAAAGTTAACTCGTACGGTTGAAGATTTTCGGGCAAGGGATCGCTAATTTTCAAAACAAGCGGATCACGGCTTTCAACAATAGCAGCACCTTTCTTCAGCACCGAGAACAGGATCATGGTTAGCACTTTGTCCAAAGGCTGTTCCATCAGAATGGCAGCTTCAACGGCAGTCAGGCCGCGTTTAATACCATGACCTTCTACCGCAATTTTCGGTGGCAAATACTGTAACTTGCGACGATTTGATGTGACAATAGATAAAATCGGAATTAGCAAAAAGAAACCAATGAATCCGGCTGTGCATAAGGTGCCAATGATTGCATCTATGTCCACGGTTCGGAGGTTGGGCGTTTCTGTTGCAACAACTACCTGAGCGGGGACAAGGCGTATGGGAAATGAAGCACCAAATTTGTAAGATGAGTAAGCATTTGCATTTTCGGCGTACCAGGTGTAATAAACCCGACCCTGATTGTCGAATCCCGACTCGACCGGTTCGTCACTACCCGGCCAGTTACCAGAGGGGGTGTGGTAGCGGGGTTCTTCGGGCTTTAAGCCCGGCGGCAATACAATGGTGAAATAGTATTCGGTTGTGCCACGGGTGAAATCTCGAGAAAAGAAATTTGGAGTAATTACGATGCTGGCGTACTCTTCGGCTTCTTCAAGGGTGGATTTGCCCAGGGCGCGCTCGACTTTTCCAACATAAACGTGTAAAGTTCCCGTTTGTCCGGGTTGAATGGCATAATTGCCCAGGTGGATTTCGACCCCCGGATTGACATACTCCGATGGGCGGATTAATGTGGCTCTTTGACCGTCAATTTCGGCCGAAATGGAGTTTAAGTCGTAGTTTGAATTGGGCATCCCAATATCTACGATATCAATTGCATCCCGTCCTGGCAGGTTTTTGAAGGTGATGGTGTAATCCAGACTGATGCTGCCATCGGAATTTACGAAAACAACGACTTCTTGTTTTGGGACTTCAAAGGAAAGATTTTGGGCTAGAACGGGTTGGATGCTCGTGCCGAGCATCACTGCAATGATTAACCACAAGAAAAACAAACGAAAAGTTCGCATTTTGCCCTCCCCGATTACCATTTCGGTTCTTCGGTTAATTGATAGGTGGTATGACAATAAGGGCAGGTGACTACCGGTGCTCCGGCGACCATTTTGATGTCTTCAGGCTTCAAGGTCCCACCGCAAGAACGGCATTTGATCACATCCAAATTAACATCGCCGGGCAAATCAATTTTCACCGTCACATTGGTTTCCTCGGGTTTTGATGATTTTCGCGTAGCCAAAAATACCAGAGCCAGACCAATGGCGACTGTAATAACGCCAATCGGTATCCAGCCGAGTGTGCCCTGGTCACCCGTAGAACCCCAGATGAACAATACCCCAAAAAAGATCAAAATTCCGCCAATGATTAGTGCAATGATTTTCCCTGCGCTCATGGGCACCTCCATATAAAAATCAGTGTAACATTTTCCAGAGGGGATGACAATTTGACAAAACTCATATTCGTAGTCTGAAAATTACCCTAAATTTTCGACATTTACCTTTGATTGTATACGATAATTTCAACTCTTGGTTTTACCTTACTGCTATAATTCGCCTGGGAGGAGTATGACATGAGCGAAGATGCTTTGAAGCAGGAGTATGAAAGGCTCAAGAGAGATATTCATTATCATTCTTACCGCTATCATGTTTTGGATTCGCCGATCATCAGTGATTGGGAATATGACCGGCTGATGCAGCGGCTACTGGAAATTGAAGCTCAGCATCCCGAATGGATAACTCCCGATTCTCCCAGTCAACGGGCAGGGGCAGAGCCACTGGAGCGATTTGTCAAAGTGCGCCATCCCGCTCCCATTTTGAGCCTCGCCAACGGTTTTCACGCTGCGGACGTACGTGCCTGGTTTGAACGCCTGGTCCGCCTGGATGAACGGGTTCTTCATGCTGATTTTGTGGTGGAACCGAAGATTGATGGCTTGACGGTTGTGCTTCATTACCTCAATGGACAATTTGTGCTGGGGGCTACCCGTGGGGATGGCGAGGTGGGGGAGGACATTACCGCAAATTTAAGAACGATAAAATCTCTTCCTGTTCGAATTCCGGTTAACCCGGACGGCCCATCGGCGGAGGGAAGAATTGTTGTGCGTGGTGAGGCTTTTATCTATGTTCGTGACTTTGAAATTCTCAACCAGCGTTTGATCGAGCAGGGCGAAAAACCCTATCTCAATCCCCGAAATACTGCTTCAGGATCATTGCGTCAACTCGATCCAAAGTTAACGGCTTCGCGTCCACTTCGATTGCTGGTTTACCAGATTGTTCAAAGTGATCAGCCTGTGCCTGAAACCCAATGGGAAACTCTTCAACGCTTGAGGGAATGGGGTTTTCCGGTCAGCGATCAAGTGACTTACTGCAAAGACCTTGAAGAGGCGATTCAGGTCTGTGAAGAATGGGCAGATAAACGGGATACCTTACCTTATGAAGCCGATGGAATGGTCATAAAAATCAACGATTTACGTCTCGCGGCGGATTTGGGGGTGGTTGGGAAAGACCCACGCGGGGCACTGGCTTTCAAATTCCCGGCACGTGAAGTTACCACTCGCCTCCTGGATATTGGAATCAATGTTGGCAGGACCGGTGTGTTGACACCAACTGCAATTTTAGAACCGGTTGAAGTTGGTGGTGTGGTTGTCAAGCAGGCAACACTTCACAATTTTGATTATATTTTTGAGAAGGATATCCGCATTGGTGACCGGGTCTTAATTAAGCGAGCCGGTGACGTTATTCCATATGTCATTGGTCCGGTGGTAGATGCCAGGACAGGGGAGGAAAAGGTTTTTGAACCACCCAAAACATGTCCGGCTTGTGGCCAACCTGTCGAGCAGGTGGAGGGAGAAGTAGCCTGGTATTGTGTAAATTCAGCGTGTCCGGCTCAGTTGATTCGCAACGTGGAGCATTTCGTTTCACGAGGAGCGATGGACATTGTCGGATTAGGAATAAAAATCGTTGAGCAATTAATTGAAGCAGGTTTGGTGAAAGACGTGGCCGATTTATATCGGTTGAAAAAAGAAGATTTACTAAAACTGGATGGATTTGCCGAGAAAAAGGCGGAGAACCTGCTCCAGGCCATTCGGGAATCGAAGAACCGGCCGCTCCAACGCCTGATTTTCGCGTTGGGCATACGAGGTGTGGGTGAAGTTTTGGCTAACGATTTAACCAGGTACTATTCCGATTTGGACGCTTTGAGTCATGCAACTCTTGAGGAGTTACAGCGAATTGAAGGGGTTGGACCGAACATTGCCCAGACGATTGTAGATTGGTTCAGCCGACCTTCTAATCGCCGATTACTGGAAAAGTTAAAATCGGTGGGGGTTTGGCCGGTGGCCGAAAAAGTTACGCTAACCGCTGAAAAACAACCCTTTCAAAACTTAACCTTTGTGGTAACGGGGACCCTGCCGGGTTTTACTCGTGAAGAGGTCAAGCAATTCATTCAACGACTGGGTGGGAAAGTCAGTGACAGTGTCTCTAAAAAGACGGACTTTTTGGTCGCCGGCGAAAATGCCGGATCGAAACTGGACAAGGCGCGGGAATTGGGTATCAAGATCATTGATGAGCCAACCTTGAGAAGAATGGCCGAAGGGAGTTAATTTTTGAAAAAAATCATGACCCAAAAACGAATTCTCCTCAAGTCCGGAAAAGAGAGGTCTATCCTTCAACGACACCCGTGGGTATTTTCCGGTGCCATTGCTTCTGTATCTGGAGATCCTCAGCCGGGCGAGACGGTAGAAATTTGCAGTGCTGGAGGAGAGCGCCTTGGCTGGGCTGCTTACAGTCCCCATTCCTCAATTCGCGCGCGAATCTGGAGTTTTGATCCGGATGAAGTAATTGACGCTGAGTTTTTTATTCGAAAAATCCAGGCGGCTGCATATTTACGCCATTTGCTCGCCCTGACTGCAGAGACCAATGCTTATCGTTTGATTCACGGAGAAGCCGATGGTATCCCCGGCTTGGTAGTAGATTTGTACCCCGAAACAGCGGTAGTTCAAATTCTTTCCGCAGGAGCAGAATACTGGCGGGAGGTCATTGTTGATCTTATACAGCAAATTACCGGCTGCAAGGCGGTAGTAGAGCGTTCGGATGTGGAAATTCGACAATTGGAGGGATTGCCGATTCGTGAAGGTGTCATCCGAGGAGGGGAAATACCAGGGCTTCTCAAGATTGAAGAAAACGGCATTCATTATTGGGTGGATGTGGTTGGTGGTCAGAAGACAGGTTTTTATCTTGACCAACGTCAGAATCGTAAGCGATTGACCCAATTTGCCAGAGACCGGGAAGTACTGAATGCTTTTTGTTATACAGGAGGTTTTACACTTTCAGCAATGGCTGGTGGGGCTAAAAGTGTCCTTTCGATTGATTCATCGGCGGCCGCCTTACGTCTGGCAGCAAAAAATCTGGAATTAAATGGTTTTGATTCTACACGAAACGAATGGCTGGAAGGAAACGTTTTTCATGAACTGCGTCTTTTGCGGGATCGGAACAAAAAGTTCGATCTGATTGTTTTAGACCCGCCGAAATTTGCCCCTACTTCTGCGCAGGCACAAAAGGCTGCCCGCGCTTATAAAGACATCAATCTTCTTGGATTTAAGTTGTTGCGTAAAGGCGGGATTCTGTTCACTTTTTCCTGCTCGGGGGGAATTGGTAGGGAGTTATTTCAAAAAATTGTGGCGGATGCTGCGCTGGATGCCGGTGTGGAAGCCAGAATTGTTGAGGTTCTTAGTCAGAGCGGTGACCATCCGGTGGCTTTGAACTTCCCAGAAAGCGCTTACCTGAAAGGTCTCATTTGCATAGTTGGATGAAAAAAATGATGGGCACTCTTGGTGAGTGCCCATAAAGCAAGGTGGAGATGGCGGGAATCGAACCCGCGTCCGAAAGATTAGACCCACGAACCTCTACGAGCGTAGTTGGTCTTTGTTCTCGCGGGGGATGCGCTGACCAACAGAACACATCCACCGCCAGCCGCTTGGACCCGAAAGTCCTCTTTCGCATTCTGCACGGCGAAGAATGCGGCAGCCTGACTTTCTCACGCCTGTTCTGCTACCGGTCAGGCAGCGGAGCAGACAGACGTGGCCTCACGTGGAGACCAATTGCGCTCAGCTCGGCTTAGGCAGCCAGAGGAAGAGCAGCGTAGTTTGTGCGATTGGCACTTATTTTTTGTGCTGATTTTACGAGTTCGGCACCTCTCGGCTCGCAGTCCGGGATCAGCCTCTCCCGTCGAGACCGTTCATCCCCGGAGCATTTTGATTATAGCACAGAAAGATAAAAATTCTATATAAATCCCCAAATCCATTGCTGGTAGTAAAATTGACATGAATAAAAATACCTTTTGCGAGGGGTTATGATCAAAATATACAAAAGCACAGAAAATGGATTGATCCAATTGGATGACTTTATTCCAAACTGCTGGATCAATGTTATAGATCCTACACCAGATGAGATTGAACGCCTTACGGTTGAGGGTATTCCAATGGATTTTGTCACCTATCCCCTTGACCTGGACGAGCGAGCGCGTACCGAACGAGAAGATGATGGCAAGATGCTGATCTTGATCCGGATTCCATATTATCAAGGGCTCAAAGCCGACGCACCATACATTACCATTCCCCTTGGGATTATTTTGACCGACCAATATATCATCACGGTGTGTCGCTGGCAAACGGATATCATCAAGGAGTTTGAAAGCGGAAGGTTACGTGGTTTGTCAACCACCAAACGAATTCGATTTGTGCTAAGGATTTTACTTAGCAATGCCTCCAAATTTCTGGCATATTTGCGGGAAATTAACCGGAATGTAGAACAAACCGAAGACCGGCTTCAACAATCGCAGCAAAATAAAGAAGTGTTGGAGCTCCTTCAATATCAAAAAAGTCTGGTGTATTTTACAACAGCCTTGAAAGCAAATGAATTGCTACTGGAGAGACTGCAGCGGACACAATTATTCCGAATGTATCCCGATGATGAAGATTTGTTGGAAGATGTCATTACGGAAAATCAGCAAGCGATTGAAATGGTAAATATCTCTTCGAACATTTTGAGCAGTATGATGGACGCATTTGCTTCGATTATTTCCAATAACTTAAACGTTGTGATGAAAATTCTGGCTTCGGTGACTATTCTGGTCAACTTGCCCATTTTGATCACCGGTTTTTACGGTATGAATGTGGAACTTCCTTTACAAGAAAATCCGATCGCCTGGCAGCTGATTTTAGGAATTTCTCTCCTGATGATCGGCGTGGCTTTGTTTATTTTCATCCGAAAACGGTGGATTTAAGCAAAATTTGTGTCAAATGAACGGGCGAAAGCCCGTTTTTTTATTTGGTTTTTTTATTTGAGAGGCTTTATACAGGTTTTTTACAATTCAAGTGTTTATCAGTACAATCAAACCAGTGATTTTGGGAAAGGAATTTCTAAAAATGAGCCGGGTCTTCGAAGGAACAAAAGTCTGGAAAATTTCTTCCGAGGAAAATCATTCTGTGGATTTTATCCAGTTAATCAATCTGAAGAAATCTTATCAAGAAGGCGGACAACACCGGGTGATTTTGGATGGGGTGAATTTGTCGCTGGCAAAGGGTGAAATGCTGGCTGTCGTCGGTAAAAGTGGAAGTGGTAAGACTACTTTGCTGAATGTGTTGAGCGGAATAGATCGGCTGGATGAAGGGCAAATTATCATTGATGGAATTTATTTGAATGACTTAAATGAGAACCAGCGAACCCTATTCCGTCGGCAGAAGATTGGTTTCGTGTTTCAATTTTTCAACCTCATACCCACCTTAACCGTCTGGCAGAACATTCTGTTACCCCTCGATTTAAATCAACGGGCAGATAAAGCTGGTCTTGAACGGGCAGAAGCCCTGTTGGATGAAGTGGGTTTGCTTTCGCGTCGCAATGCCTACCCGGATCGACTCTCAGGTGGTGAACAACAGCGGGTTGCAATTGCCAGAGCGCTGGTTCATGACCCTCTGCTTGTATTGGCTGATGAGCCAACCGGTAACCTGGATGAGGTCAACAGTATAAAGTTGCTTGACTTGATTGACCGGCTAACTCGGAGGATGAATAAAAACCTGATTATGGTAACCCATAGCCGAGAAGCGGCGGCGATTGCTGACCGCGTGGCAGATTTGCGCGATGGGCATTTGGTTGAGCGTTATGAATAATTCAAGACGTTTATGGCTGCCGAAAAGCCTGGTTCAATTTACCGTCCAAACCCTTGTGCGCCGTAAATGGCAAAGTATTCTGATTTTGCTTGGGGTTGCTTTGGGCGTGGCAGTAATGGTCTCGATAGATCTTGCCAACGCCAGTGCCAGCCGCGCATTTGATCTCAGCACTGAAGTGATCACCGGCAAAGCCACCCATCAGATCATACCCTCTGGCAGTGGAATCCGAGACGAGTTGTACGCAAGATTGCGAAGGTCGGGGACGGTTGATTTGGCTGCGCCAATTGTCTCCACTTATGTTTCAATTCCAACTATCAAAGGGCAGGCTTATCAATTATTGGGAATTGATCCTTTCGTAGACCGGATGTTTCGGGATTACTGGTTAGCCGAATCGCTCGGCGGTCAGGCTTTCTTTGACTTGCTGACCCGACCAGGATCGGTTATGGTTTCCCTGAATCTGGCAGAGCGTTTGGGCTTGAAAGTGGGGGGAGAGTTGGTGATTGAAGCAGCCGGCCGAGAGCAAACGGTGTGGATTGCGGGGATATTAGAACCGAAAGATCGGCTGGCGGAACGAAGCCTTGATGGTATTTTGTTAGCCGATATAGCCACAGCGCAAGAAATCAGCGGTAAGGTGGGTTATCTTGATCGAATTGACCTGATTTTACCCGAAGAAAATCCATCTATTGCAAAAATTATCCAATCTCAACTTCCGCCTGAATTAAGGCTTGAAACCGTAGAGGCAAGGCAAGGAAGCGTTCGTCAAATGAGTGAGGCGTTTCAATTGAATCTTTCGGCTTTGTCTTTGCTTGCGCTGGTGGTAGGTTTGTTCCTGATTTACAACACAATGACCTTTTCCGTTGTTCAGCGCCGAGATTTATTCGGTGCGATGCGTTGTTTGGGGGTTACCCGCCGAGAACTTTTTTTTCTGGTCACTGGGGAAGCGTTAATCATCGGTGTCATTGGTTCCGGACTGGGAATCTTGTTAGGAGTTTTGTTGGGAAGAAACACTGTCGGCATGGTATCGCAGACAATCAATGACCTTTACTTCACAACCACTGTTCAGGCAGTTGGGATTCCAATCGAAAGTTTGATTAAGGGCGGTATGGCTGGGGTGCTGGCTACGCTAGGGGCAGCCATCCCTCCCGCTATTGAGGCAGCTTCCATTGAGCCGCGATTGGCGTTGTCGCGTTCCAGTTTGGAAAGAAAAGCCGACTCGGTTATCAGGGTGTTGGCGGCTGGCGGAATTTTATTAATCCTCAGTGGCTATTCGGTCTTTCAAATTCCAGGTAATAATCTGGTTTTTGGATTTGGAGGAACTTTGCTGGTCGTAGTCGGCATTGCCATGCTCTCTCCGCTTCTGATGAAATTTCTTTTGATAGGCTTAAGACCCTTGATGGAAAAGGTTTTTGGATTTTTAGGGAAAATGGCTCCCGGAAATCTGTTGAATTCAATTAGTCGAACATCTGTAGCGGTTTCGGCTCTAATGGTGGCAGTGGCAGTAACGATTGGGGTCAGTTTAATGATTGATAGTTTTCGTTTTACGGTAACTCAATGGCTGGAGCAGACCCTGCAAAGTGATGTTTACATTTCTGTGCCGGGATTTAATGCAAATTCGTCCTTGCTGCCGATAGATCCCTCGGTAATCGAACAATTAGAGAAGCGGGATGACATTGAAAGGATTGACACCCTCAGGGCAACTCGCGTCGTCAGCCAGGTGGGGGAAGTTAATCTTTCGGCTACCTTCAACCCTCAAATTGGGGCGGAGCGGATTTTTAGAGAAGCGATTGGTGGTGCTGACCAAATTACTCTGGCGATGCAACAGGGAGGGGTGATCATCTCGGAGCCTTTAGCAAATCGTGCAAACTTAAAAGTTGGCGATCAGATGGTGTTTCACACTCCAAAGGGGGTTCAATCGTTTGAAATAGCCGGAATTTTTTATGATTACGCTTCAAGTGAGGGCAGTATGTTAATGTGGAGGGATGTTTACCTACAATGGTGGCAGGATGATGCAGTGACCGCCATTGGATTGCGTTTGAAAGAAGGGATTAACCCAGATGAAGCGGCCAGACAAATTCAAGAAAAATTACAAACCGATCAAAATTTATTGGTTCGAGCAAATGCCTCTTTGCGGAAAGATGTAATGGAGGTGTTTGACCGAACTTTTGCGATAACGGCTGCATTACGAATTCTGGCAACTTTGGTGGCGGTTATTGGAATCCTCAGCACACTTTCCTTGTTACAAATTGAAAAGCAACGCGAAACTGGCATCTTGAAGGCTTTGGGAGTAACTGGCAAAGAGTTATGGCGATTGGTAATGCTTGAAACGGGCTTGATGGGGCTGGTTGCCGGTCTATTAGCAGCTCCGACCGGCTTTGTTCTGGCAATCATATTGATTGAGGTTATAAATTTACGTTCGTTTGGCTGGACAATCTTACTCTTCGTCAATCCACTGGCATTTTTACTGGCCTTAGTACTTGCACTGGTGGCAGCACTTGTGGCAGGGGTACTCCCTGCAATTAAGATGAACCGACTTTCGGCGGCGGAGGCAATTCGTTATGAGTAAGCAAAAATCATTTCTGACCTTGGGGTTGGTTTTTTTAACCGTGTTTTTGGGATCGCAATTAGGCTTTCCATCTGAGGATCAATCCGTGGTTGGGCAAACAGGCACTATTGGAGAATTGGATATTCCCGTAACGGGTGAATTTGCCCGCGCAGAAGCTCCAATGCTGTTTAAGTTTCCCAAAGATCATGGCGCTCATGATGAATTTCAAACCGAGTGGTGGTATTACACCGGAAATCTTTCCACTGAGTCTGGGAGGCGTTTCGGTTACCAGTTGACTTTTTTTCGCCGGGCTATAGTACCCCCGCAGATGCGAATAGAACGGCTCTCTGATTGGGGAGTAGAGCAGGTGTATTTAGCTCATTTTGCACTGACCGATGTCCAAAATAACCGATTTTATGCCAGTGAGAAAATAGGGCGAGGTGCGGCTGGGCTGGCGGGGGCGGTAGGAGAACCGGTCTATCAAGTTTGGTTAGACAACTGGCAAGTTGTTCAATTGGGGGATAATGAGTATCTGATGACAGCGAACACCGAAGAGGTGGCAATTGAAATGAGTTTGACAAATCTGAAAGGCGAGATACTTCAAGGGGATCGCGGATATAGTCGCAAGGGTGAAGAAATGGGTAATGCCTCCTATTACATCAGTCAGACCAGACTTGAAAGTCGTGGAGAAATCCGGGTAGCGGATGAGGTTTTTGAAGTCAAGGGTTTGAGCTGGATGGATCATGAATTCAGCACCAGTGCTTTGGGGGAAGATCAGGTTGGATGGGACTGGTTTGCCCTGCAATTGAGCAATGATATGGAGTTAATGCTGTTTACACTAAGGAAAGACGATGGAAGTGTGGACCGATTTTCCAGCGCTACCCTGATTTTACCGGATGGACAGACCCAATTATTCTCATCCGATGAATTTATAGTCCGCGTCCTGGATCAATGGAAAAGTGCCAAAACCGGCGCAGTTTACCCTTCAAAGTGGGTAATTCAAATTCCGTCGCTAGATTTGACACTGAATGTTCGACCGCTTATCCCCGATCAGGAATTGGTCGTATCGTATGTCTATTGGGAAGGAGCAGTATTCTCGGAAGGGAAAATGGGGGATTCGAGTGTCAATGGTTATGGTTATGTTGAATTGACCGGCTATGGTCAATCCATGCGCGGGCGATTCTGATGAGCTGTGGGCGGAACAGGACTCGAACCTGCGACCCCATCCTTGTAAGGGATGTGCTCTAACCTACTGAGCTATCCGCCAAAATTCGACCACATCCTTCGTGTACAGTCATGTAATTGTGGTCGTTTTTGGGAATTTTAAGGTTCGAGGTATTGACAAGGGATGTGGTCATTTGTTTCAGTATCCACAAGCAGATCATAGCGGGACAAATTGGAGGGCTTGAAGTTCATTTAACTAATTGAGTTGATAAAGAATCAAGTTGACATCTTTCAAAGCAAGTTTTTGAAAGTGTTTTCCCGTTTCTGGTTACGATATCTGCCTTCAAATACTCCGCAGTTGCAGCAATAATAAAGTCCGGTAGAGATATACTTTTATCCCCATTTTTATAAAATGAATATGCCATTGCTCCGGCACGATAGGCTATCGCCGAATGGATTTGAATTCGACGGAATGGCGACAATAAGGCCTTGTGGCGTTTTTCGTCTTTTGCATCCTTTACACCGGCCCATAATTCCACTACTGTAATGATCGAAATTGCGGGATTGATTCGTCTATCCAGAACATCTTGAATAAGAGGGATAACTTCTGAACGCCCTCTCAGATAATCAATGAAAACAGTCGTATCAAAGATCTTAATCTTTTGATTGTTCGGAATAGAGATCATCAAGCCGGTCACTCCACCCGCGGCGAATACCGTCCAGCCAATCGTCTGTAATATCATCACGATCGGCCCAGGCCCCAAACGCAGCCAAGACCTCGGCTCTAATTTCTTCCTCACTCATAGCAAGAATTTCCGGGTCTTCTGAGTTATAAACAAAAGGGGACTTTTTCTCGGTCATAATTCGCCAATCTCGGCTCGATGAAGCATTGAACATCGTTGTTATCATCATACTATTCATTGCTCCGATTGACAACAGAACAGATGAACTGGTTTTCAAAAGGGCCGATTTCCAGACAATTTCTGGTGATTTTTGAAAAGATGAAAAATATTTTGGAATTTGCAGTGATTCTTGAATCGAGATATTCATCCCATTACTCCTGAATGGTTTCAGGTGGATTTTGGGCGCGTGTGTCCAGCAAAGTCAGGCCGGTTTCACGTTCAAACTGAGAAACGGTATCAAAGATAGCCCCGGCAAGGCCTTTAGCCATATTCAACGGAATAATCACTCGCTGAACATGAGTTGCTTTGGGCTGAGCGTAATTGCCAATTTCGGGGGTCAAGAGATAAAAATCAATGATCATATCGTTGATCGAAAGATGAATTTGAGCATGGTTACAGTAAATATCCGGGCCGGTCTGAACAGAGGTTGCCTTTTTGAGCAAGTTCAGAACCATGTTAACCTGATCAACCTGTGTTTCTTTTGCCATTGAGTTTTTCCTTATTAGAACAAAGGATTTAGATAAATTCAATCTCAATCTTCTTCCAGGAGATTGATCTGTGCTGAAAGTATCTCTCGCTCTTGCCAGTAAACCAAATTCAGATCCAATACCGCATTGATTAAATTAATGTTCTCAGGCTCCCACACTTCCATGTTCGAGTCGTCCAGAATTGCGGCGCGCCGCAATTGAGGATGTCTTTTCTTGATATCGTCATACATTGCGTAGGTGGATATAGCCTGATATCTTGCCCCGCCTTTTGTTGATGCCGAAATGGCTCTAATCAAGACATTTTTCCGGTGGTTAACAAAGAAATGAACCCGCCATTGGTTACCCGATTCACCATCTATCTGATAATTGATTTCCGGGGTGTAACCTCTTTCTATTAGAAATATTTCGACTTCGTCGCGAAATGACTTTGGAACATGGTCCTTGAGGGTAAACACCAAATTCTCCGTTTGTTGAACGGCATGGACTAAATCGGAAATCAAATGGGCTATCTCATCTTCTGTTGTAATTTTTATAGATAGAACACCGCGGTTGTTGCTCACTCCGGTTTTATGTAGAATTTTGTAGAGGAGAGATTGGATCTTTTTGGTGTTCCAGTTGATGTTGTGAATTGCCAGATGCCTGAACGTTTCCCCTAAATCGGTTAGAAATAATTCATCCCCTCTTCGTTCAACGTAAAGGGAAATCATATCGCCATCGGAGTAAAGGTAGGGGGTTTCGATGGCAATATAATTACCTTCTGGATAACAGATGATGTTATCGTTCAGGTATTTTTGATAACTGGTGAGAATATTCTCACAATTAATCGTAACCATTTCTCTACTCAAAATAATCCTGGCTGAAAAACAGGTGGTGGGACAAAAGTTCCATCAAAGCGGATATTGCACTCATTCAAAAAGGCATAAAAGGCAGCTGAAATTTCGGTGCTTGGTATATCGTTTGGAACGTAGGCATTGGAATCTTCGTAATCATCCGTCCATTTATGTTTATGAATGCCAACGATTTGTTCTCGTTTTGGAAATCGGTTGAGGTGCCGGCCGTCTGGGTCGAAGCCGCGAATTCGTTTACCTTCTAATAATAGCGCAAAACTATATCCTTTTTCAAGTAGTGGATTTTTTGTACACACCAATTCGATATCATGATCGCAGCCGGATACCTTGAGGCGAAATTCAAAATACTGCTGATTGCTTTTCTGTTTCCAGCGGATTTCGCCGTTGATATATAGTGTTCGGCTTTGGAGCAGATCGTCAATTTCTTCTTCGGATAACACAATTGCCTCGGTTATTTTCTAGCGGTCATATTCTTTCACGCAGACAATTGCTTCTCTTACACCATCACTGGAAAGGGTAATAGCCGCGTCTGTTTCTGACGCGCGTTGCAGGTGTGCCTGTTCCGGTGATTGGCTACATTGATGTCATCCTCAACGACGGCACGCCAGCGGATTTCAAAACATCGGCGCGGTCGTGGACACAAGAGCAAGCTAATAACAGCCTGCAAACTTTGTTTTATATCGCTGCGCTTAATCAAGCCGGGTTTGAGGTGAATTGGAAATTTAAGCATTTTGTTTTCGTAAAAACAAAGACGCCACAAGTGCAGATTTTGGAACACAGTCACAAACCCGGCGAGCTGTTTTTTCTGTTTGAAATGATTAAGCGGGTTTGGCAGGGAATTGAGAAAGAGTTTTATCCGCTAAACCCGACTACGTGGCGCTGTTCAGAAAAGTACTGCGACTTTTACGCCAATTGCAAGGGAAGATATGTTTGATCTCTTTGGCAATCCTGTATTTACTCAAAACAAGTGTTCCGTGACAGAACACAACGGCGCGCTGCGAGTAGTAACACCATACAACCCGCGATTTGTAGCACTTGTCAAAAGCCTACCTGCCAGCGCGCGACGGTTTGACCCAGCCAGTAAAACCTGGCTTGTAGATACTCAGTATGCGGCGCTAGTGAGGGAGTGGGTACTGCAGGTATACGGAGAAGACATAGGGCAGATAATAACAAGCAATAACCAGCGACTGGAAACACGCGTCTGTGATGTCTATTACCTTGGACGCACCAAGCTGGCGGGTGATGAATATCAGGCCAGCGGGATGAATGCCCAAAAAGAATGGATTTTTATCTTTCCGGAACGTGTCCTGCGTGAGTGGTTTGAAGGAGATACTCGGAACACCAACACCAGCACGCTATATGGCATACTCGGTATTCTTCGTATGGCTACAGATGATGAAATCAAAAGTGCTTACCGCCGCATGGTGAAACAGTGGCACCCTGACGTATGCAAAGAACCCAATGCACAGGAAATGTTTATCCGCATCAAAGAAGCATACGAGTTGCTCAGCAATCCGCTGAAACGCGCTCGCTATGACGCTGGCTTGACACTTGAAGCGAGCTTGAGAGATACGAGTTTTGATGGTTGGAACATGGCTGTGCCGTCAGGTTATCGCTCTCCACTGCGTTGCGGATATATCCTCGCGGAAGGCTTCGAAAAACTTGGTCGTTTTGTCGTTCAGAAAATTCTTGACTGGCAAGACATTACATCTGAACAGGGTGTTTTGGTCGCATCCTGGCCAGCGGGAGCAAAGGAACCAACATGGAAGTGGATATGAGGTGGATTATGTGGATAGCAGAAAAACATCTTTGTGAAATTGGAAAAGTATTGGACGAAGATATTTATGAGGCGTTGCGTGATTTACGCAAAGACGAATCGAATAGTACGAAAGATAATGTATTTCGAGCTATCAAGGCATATTTCACGCATAGACGCAATTGTAGCGATTGCATGGTTATCTGGAGAAAGACCAGTGGCTAAATTACACCTTACTCCTCAGAAACACCATCTTGAAAATGCAAAACTAGCCAGGCAAGGCAAAAAACCAGTACCGGCTCAAAAGCGACAATTCAAAGTGCCGAAATTTGAACTTTATCAGGATGAGACGGGCGAGTGGATGTTGCGCTTTGAGAAATCCAACAACACCTTTCCAGCCACAGATGTGGAAGTAGCGTTGTGGCTGAAACTAAAGCGATTGGAGGAAAACAAATGAACACCGCAATTGTACCCGGTTCATTGAGTGCAATCGCACGGCAGGAAAACAAAAGCATCGCTGAAACCTTTGTCAATGCTGATCTCGTTGTCATTGTGGATACCAGTGGCAGCATGTCCACTCACGACAGTCGCGGGGGAAAATCACGCTACAAGGTGGCGTGCGATGAATTGGCCAATTTACAGGCCAATCATCCCGGCAAAATCGCAGTTTTGGCATTTTCAGGTAGCACCATCTTCTGCCCATCTGGTGTACCGACCTATCTTGGCGGCGAAACAGACATGGCCGGAGCCCTGCAATTTGCCAAAATTGCCGACGTGCCAGGTATGCAGTTTATCCTGATTAGCGATGGCGAACCGGATGATGAGACAAAAGCTTTGCAAATTGCCAAAACATATCGCAACAAAATTTCCACGATATACGTTGGACCGGAAGATCAACCAGCCGGGCGAGAGTTTCTGCGGCGTCTGGCAGCGGCAACCGGCGGACAGACCGTCATCGCCGACCGTGCCAAAGAGCTGAAGGCCGGAATCGAAAGACTGTATTTGCCAGGAGGGCGCTGAGATGAAAGAAAAAATTTTTATAAAGGATTATTGGACCACGCCGGAAATCTGTTTGACTTGCGGCAAACCTGGCGATTATTCGATCTTACTTGCAGGTGATCAAGAACACCTATATTTGCCCAATCAATTTGCACGTGATCCAAACAGTATGCCATTGACTGAAATGTGGTTTTGTCGCTCTTGTATGAAAAAACTTGAGAACAAGTTCCGTGGTTTCTTGAACGAATTACGTTCATCGCAATCGTAATCCAGATAATGACAACGCCAACCGTAACCCAAATTACCGATTTTGCCGGTGAAACTTTACCCGGTAAGGACGCAGAAATCCTCGCAGAAGCTTTTTCTGGCGTTAACCAGAACGCTTGGCAGGAAGATGCCGAAATTATAGCCACTGCCCTGCTTAACGGCGCCTTTCCAGATATTCCCATTACAACCGAGCCATGGCGCACCATTGCCGAAGCTGCTGAAGGGAAATCCGGAACACAACTGGAAGACGCCGTCTACGATGCATTAAATGCTCAGTATGACGGCGTTCTACGTATGGCAATTTACTCTTACCTGTCCCTCAAAATCCAAAAAGTGGCTGCACGCTACCAGGCAATGAAACTAGGGGCGCAACCAAGCCCCCAGAAACAGAAACGCTTAACCAGCAAATTGCTCGAATCGCCCGATCCAAAACTGAAACGCGCCATCGAAAATGAACTCATTCCCGACAAACGCCCGGCGGTCATTCGTCTGGGGAATGTGGAAATCCTGCTGGTGGACTGGCTGACGTGCAACGGGAAATTTGTCAAAAGCGAAGAAAACACTTACTACCTGCATCATGCCGAACACCGCCTGTACGACATGGATACTGAGTGCTGGGAAGCCTTTCTGCACATTCTAACCGGCGTCAACCCGGCTTCTTCCGCCTTTGGTATCGTGAAGAGCGCCGCTGACACCGCCGCCGAGCGCAATGCCGAGACGGTCCCCGTGGTCAAATTTGCGCATTATGATCGGGACAACCGCATCCTGCGCATTTCCCGCTTTGATGGGACGGTGTACACCTTGAACGGGGATGAAATCAGGACCGAAACCAACGGCGAAGGGCCGGCGCTGTTTTACGATTTCCCCCTCTGGCAACCGTTTCAACCTGATCCAATTGACCATGATTTTCTGGAGGAAATCAGCCAACTGCCGTACTGGAAAGACGATGCCGCTCTGTACAGTTGGATCTTCCAGGTTTGGGTGCTTTCCCTGTTCTTCACCGAACTCTGCCCGACACGTCCCATCATGGTTTTCCTGGGCGAGAAAGGTAGCGGCAAGAGCATGGCACTGCGTCTTCTGATGAAATTGCTATTCGGTCCATACAACGACATCTCCGGCGTTCCGGAAAAGCCCGATGCCCTGACCGTTGCAGCGCATTATTACCACCTCTACATCATGGACAACATGGACACGCTTGATCCATGGATGCGCGATAAACTGGCGCGCATTTCCACCGGGGCAACCGATGAATACCGCAAACTCTTCACCAGCAAAGAAATGGGTGTGATCCGCTACCGCACCTGGCTGGCAATTACCGCGCGCACCCCGGACACACTCCGCCGCGACGACCTCGCCGACCGCGTGGTTATCCTACCCATGAAGCGCATCCCAGACGACCAGCGCGGGCGCGAACTGGCTTTCATGGAGTGGGTAGAGCGCAACCGCAACGGGTTCTGGTTTGACATCATGAACAAACTCAACCGCATTGTGGCGGAACTGCAAAACGGCGCTATTCCCCAGGCAAGCCCGCTGCGGATGGCGGACTGGGAAGCCTTTGGACGTTTGGTGAGCGAGATTTACGGTAAATCCGATTTGTGGGACAGAGCCGTGGACATCATCAAAAACGAACAGCGCGGTTTTCTGGCTGAGGGTGAAGTTATCATCGAAGCCATTGAAGCCTGGCTTGACAATCCGCAGAACATCGGACGCTGGGTGACGGCGCGTGAACTGTACAACGAAGCCCAGTACATCATCTGGGGCACGAATAAACCCGATACAGATTGGCCCAGGAGTGTGAAGTCGTTTGGGCACAGGTTGAAGAATGTCAAAGATTATCTCAAGGAACGATTTGACATGGAAACTTGGGAATATGGTGGCAGAACGATGATGAAGTACCGTTTTAACCATGTATAAATCAGGTTTTCAGGTTTTAAGGCTTGATTTCGTATTAATAGGAAAGACCATTTTCAGGTTTTCAGGTTTTAAATGCATTAATATATCTTGATTGCGCGCGAGAGACAGAATGAAAAAAGTAATTAATTGAAATTTACCCCTTAAAACCTGAAAACCTGATGAAAAGGATGTCAACCATGTATGCTCAACTTTTCTACCAAAGCGGATTTTCGGTTGTTCCTCTGAAGCTACATTCAAAGCAACCTCTGGTGAAGTGGTCTCAATATCAACTGGAACGAGCTCCAGAGGACGTCATTAAAAATTGGTTTAGCCACCAGGTGAATCTTGGTATTGTTACCGGATACAGCGGTTTGACTGTAATTGATTTTGACAGCCCAACCGAATACCTCAGATGGCTCAACTGGATCACTAAACAGCCAGTTTACTCAGTTGCCAGGCGCGCTTTTGCTGTTCGCTCCAGGCGCGGCGTTCATGTGTATTTTCGCCTTCTTCAGCCCGTTCGCAACCGCCACGTCGAACAAGTTGACATTAAAGGGCGCTTTGGGCTTGTAACGGGACCGGGGAGCATCCATGAGAGCGGGATTGTTTACGAGCCGCTGAACACTTTCTACATTCCAGCAATCGAAGCCCTCTCCGACATTCTCCCCCCGGCGCTTTTACTGAGTGAGCAGAGTGCTTCTCCGGTGATCAATACGTTAACCATACCCAATTTGCCTTCAGATCCGTGGGAAGCGGCGGCGAAGGGTTATGATGCGCTCCCAGGTGATGATCTGGTTGAAAAGGTGCGCAAAGCCTTCACGATAGAACAATTTTTCAAATCTCCTCTGCACAAATCGGGTTCCCATTTTGCGGTTACTCAGTGCCCGTTTCATGATGATCAAAAGCCATCGTTTTGGATTGATACTGAGCATCAGGTATGTGGGTGCTTTGTTTGTAATTTTCCGAAACCGCTGGATGTAATCAACCTGTATGGAATGCTGTACGGGTTGAGCAATCGTGATTCGATTTTGACACTGGCAAGGTTACTATGATGTTAGAAATGTCTCAGGAAGATGCTGCTGTATTGAATGCCATCCGCCAGGTGTGTGAAGGAACAGGATTTGGGCGGGTGGTTATTGAAATCTATGGGGGACATATAAAATTAATCGAATCTAGTACCTTTATTCGGGTTGCACGAAATAATAAAAATGATAAAATAAGAGACGAAAGCTCGACCGAGGCATTGAATCCCGGAGCAGTGTAAAAACTGTTTCCGGGTTTTTTGTTATGTAAGATTAGATTCAATACCCTATGACCAGAGCTAGAATTTCGCGTAACCGAATCAAAAAAGCCATTCCAGGAAGCGGGGGAATCGTGATGATTGTAGCCCGCAAAGCGGGATATTCCTGGGGTGCTGTGCGTGACGCCATCCGTGCTGATGAGGAACTTTCTCGGATGATGCAGGATGAATCCGAAACAGTCAACGATGTTGCCGAGTTGACCATTGTGGAAAAGATAAAAGGGGGTGACGAGAACAGTGCCAAGTGGTGGTTGGCAAGAACTAGACGAACTAAATTTGGTGACAGCGTCGATATTACTTCCGGGGGGCAGCCAATCAAAATTGAGGTTGAATGGAGAACGATAGATGTCGGTCAGAGTGAGACTTCCGGCGCTTCACAGGAAACAAGCGGAGATAGCATTTAGCCCAAAGCGTTTTCGGGTGGTTTGCTGCGGCCGGCGTTTTGGCAAGACTCGTTTGGCAGTTTTGCTGGCACTAGATGAGGCACTGCGCGGTGGTTCTGTGATGTGGATTGCACCGTCATTTGACAAGGCTATGATTGGCTGGAGACTGTTTGAAGAATTAAGTGTTCCTCTTTCTGGCTTATTAACTCTTCGGCGAGGCGAGCGGCGGATTGCGACTGCTTCAGGAGGCTGGATCAGTATCAATTCGGCTGACAGCGAGGGTGGATTGCGCGGGGAAGGACTTTCGTTGGTTGTGGTGGATGAAGCTGCGTATATTAAAGACTTGAAAAAGATTTGGGAAACTGAATTGCGACCGGCATTAACGGATCGCATGGGCAAGGCAATTTTTATCTCCACCCCGGCCGGCTTCAATTATTTTTACGAATTATTTCGCATGGAAGACAATGATCCGAATTGGCAATCGTGGCAATTGCCATCTTCGGCCAATCCATTTTTAGATAAATTGGAATTGGAGTCGGCGCGTCAACACTTGCCTGCGTTGGTTTATCGGCAGGAATACGAAGCAGAATTTGTTCAATTAGAAGGTGCGTTATTCCGTAGAGAATTTTTTGAACTTGTGGAAGATTCGCCCGCTTTGGTTAAAGTGGCTCGCTATTGGGATTTAGCCGCCAGCACAAAAACGCTGGCAGATTATTCAGCAGGCGTCAAGGTGGGCATTGATAAAGATGGCTTTGTCTATGTAATGGACTGTGTACGCGGGCGCTGGGAGTGGCCGGCACTGATCCGCATTATTGGCAGTACTGCACGGGCGGACGAGAGCGTTTGTACTCAGTATGTGGAGGCAGTTGGGACGCAGCGAGGTATGCTTGACCTGCTACATGCAGAACCCACACTGGCGGGAATTGCTTTTCGGGGAGTGACTTTGCATAAGGATAAAGTTACGCGTGCTAATGCTTTTCTGGCGCGAGCTGAGCAGGGCAGGGTGCGATTACTTCGTGGCGCATGGAACAACAGCTGGCTGGACGAGATTTGTGCTTTCCCGGCTGCTGAACATGATGATCAGGTAGATGCAACTGTAGGGGCTTTCAACGCCTTGCAAGGTAATTATGCTGGGCTTGCCGATTTCTATCGCAGGGAATTGGAGAAGAAGAATGGACGCTATCAAAACTGACCTGACCGAGCGGTTGGGCGCATTGGTTCAAATGGCGCAAGCAGCAAATGCGGCTTTATTTGGTCCTGGTGCGCCGCCGCAGCCATTACTGGATGATGAGCCGCCGCGTTTGTTTGAGTATCAGCCAGGTATCAATCTGGTGACCGTGCCGCGGGCTGGTTTTGGCGTATTGCCGTTTTCTGTGCTGCGCGCTCTGGCGCAAACCAGCAAAGAAATCCGTTTGAACATCGAGTTGATCAAGCGGACGATGCGCGGTTTGGAGTGGGACATCATTCCGCGTGTAAAGCAGGGAATTGGTTATCAGGTTGTCACAAAGGAAGTGGTAAAATTCTTTGAGCAACCGGACGGTGTACACGATTTTGACTCGTGGGTAAATCAGCTGCTAGAAACGTTGTTGACGATTGATGCGGTGACAATTTATCCCGACATTCAAAATGGAAAACTGGTTTCTTTGGATTTAATTGATGGTGCTACTATTCGACCGTTGCTTGATCTGCGCGGCCGCATTCCGAGACCGCCGCTGCCGGCTTATTTGCAAATGTTGTATGGGATGCCGGCAACACATTATTCAGCAGATCGCCTGATCTACGCGCCGCTCAATACGAAGACCCACACGCCGTATGGAGAAAGTCCCATTGAGTGGGCACTCATGGCGATCAACACGGCGATTCGGCATGATGCAGTGCGTCTGGGTTGGTTCACGGAAGGCAACATCCCAGGTGTGCTGGTGAGTGTGTCGCCGGATTGGACGCCGGAGCAATTAGCCACATTTACTGAGTATTTTGATGCATTGGCAAAGGGAGATATTCAGCGTGCAAGCAAAATCTTGTTTGTGCCGGGCAATGGGGCGCAGTCCATTTTTCAGCCGCAGCAGGGGGATGCAGACAAAATTGAAGTGGATAAGTGGCTGATGCTGGTTGTCTGCTGGGCGTTTGGCAACAATCCAGCGGAGTTCGGTCTCATTCCATCATCCGGTCTTGGCGGATCGGGATACGTTCAAGGCATGGAAAATGCTCATTATCGTTCGATGATTGGACCCATCACGGGGTATCTCAAATCTTTGTTTGATAGGCTTATTCGGGATTATTTGCACAGGCCGGATTTGGAATTTAAGTGGATTGGTCTAGAACCACCGGAAGATGAGCTGCGCCGGGCGCAGATTGATCAGGTGTACCTCTCGATGGGAGTATACTCACCGGCCTATGTGCAGGAGCGGTTGGGGGTGCCGATGGAGTTTCGGGATACATCTCAACATGGAGATATTTCCCAATTAGTGCCATTTTTACAACGAGCGATCAAGGCTGATTTAGCCGATTGGCGTGAACGGGCGAGACGTGAGTTTAAGCGTGGGCAAAGGTTTTCGGTTTTTTACAGTCAGATTATTCCTAGTAATTTATATTCTCGAATTGTAAAAGAGCTTGAAAAAGCTGAATCTTTGGAAGACATTGATAACTCTTTCGAGAAAGCAAAAAACTATCTTCAACACACTCAGTATCTGTTGAAATGTCTGCTCCCCGCTCAGGAGGTCGGGGAAGAGCAACCCTTTTGCTACCCATGATTTGGAAAAGCAAGTTGAGCCGTATCATCCCGAATATGCCGCGAATCGGGTAAAAAGTTTGCTGGAACGGTTAGAGGAGGAGCTGCAGCAAGCATTGATGCGCTGGTTTACTGAATTCCTCGATGACCTGATAGGTGTGAAGAAAATAGCAAAAGACGAACCGCTGCCCGGCTTCATTCTAGCCCGACTAAATGATCAGGTTTGGTGGAAAACCTGGAGCGAGAAATTAGCCGAGATTTTGACCAGCAATATACTCAGTGCCATGAGAGCCGGCAGTCACAGTGCCGGGCGTCAGTTGGCCATGAACTTGTCTTGGGATTATATTCAGCCAGCCGCAGTGGAATGGGCGAGGCAAAACGCGGGTAAACTGGTAACCGGTATTTTACCGGACATACAAACGGGCATTTCTCAAATAGTGACCGCTGGTTTGAGCGAAGGCAAGACCATCTATCAAATTCGAGATGAAATTGCCGGTCTGCGGAATGATGCAGAGCAAACCGTTTTCCCAGATTGGCGGGCGGCTCGAATTGCGCGGACAGAGGTTATTCGTGCTCATGCTCAGGGGGCTAAACTCGGCTATGAGGAAAGCGGCGTGGTACGTGGAATGCGTTGGTTAGATGGGCAAACGGGCGCGTGTCCAAAGTGTAAGGAATTGCACAACAAAACGATTCGGCTGGGCGAAAAGTTCTACATTGATCCGAAATTTGGTGATGGCTTGCCGCCGCGTCATCCGCATTGTCGTTGTGCGGTTGCGCCGGTGACGCTGGATCAGGTGAAATATTTACCTACCGATCATCCGTTAAGAAATAACCGGCGAAACAGTATTGAGGAAATAACAGACATACAGGCTTATACTGAGATCGGAGGAGTACGGGTAACCGGTGAGCGTTTGCGTCATGCTAAGTTCGGACATCCAGAATCAACAAGTCAATCTTTGCAAGAGCTAATCAACCGTATTGAAGGAAGCATTCAAAAGCCGGGAAAGTTTAATGATGTTCGACATTATATACAAGACAAAAGTGGAAAATGGTGGGTGATTGTCGTTTCACCTGGTGAAGGTTCACCGTTTATGGTCACATTCCATCGAGTTCACAAACCGCCTAAAAAATAAAAGCCCTTTCGGGCTTTGCGCCTGCCGGAGCGCCCACCATCCCGGTCTTCTCAAGGCGTGCTCTGGGCGACTACACCCCAAGCGCATGATTATTTTAGCATAGATAAGAGGCAATTTCAATATGTCAACCAAAAAAGATTTGGTAATTAAGGGCTTGGAGAAACTTATAGAATTAATTGAACAAAGTAGTGATTTGCGAGAGGAAGTTTATTTTCCCATTCGCGATGCAATGGCACAATCCGGTAAATTACTGGAAGACCAAATCAAGCAAAACCTGACTGATAATGACAGTGTCGTTACCGGCGATTTGCGCGGTAGCGTATCTTCCAGTGAGGTTCAGGTAACCAAAGAGGCGATATTTGTAGAAATCGGCGCAGGGCGGGGTTTGCCGTATGCGCAGGCAGTGGAATACGGAACGAAGCCGCACACGCCGCCGCTTTCGATTACCGAACCGGGTCAGCCGTTGTATAAGTTTGTTGAGATCAAGCGGCTAGCCGGAGTGTACTCAGTCAAAACAGGGCGCAGATTGGGCGGAAAGAAACGGCAGGTGGATGAAAACCGCCAGGCGGCGCGGGCGATCTGGGCGCATATTCGCAAATTTGGAACAAAACCGCATCCATATTTTATGCCGGCGATTGAGCAAACGAAGGAACGGATCGTAAAACTTTTCGAGGAAGCGGTTGAAAAAATTGCTGAAAGTATTCTAAAAAGTGCTTGAATTTACGGTAAAAATGTTCTATAATTGAAGTAACAATTCGGCTCGGAAGGGCTTTGCTAGACTGCGGAATGGAGAGGACGACTTGCGTCCTGAAAAACGGGTCTAGCGAGAGTAAAGAGGGCGATGTACGTCCTGTGATGTTTGAAACCTCTTGAGAGGTTTGCTAGACATTGCAGGACGCTTTTTTGTTTTGGAGTTAAGTATGCCATATCCTAGTGAACATGCTGCCAGACTGATTGATCCAGACCGCTTTGATGCCGATTCATTTCGCCGAGAAAACGACAAGTTCGGTGAAGGGATTCACGCTATTTTTGGAAGATTGAAGGGCGAAGACAGTATGACCTTGCAGGCGATTCGCTTTGATGCGGACAAATTTTCTGCTGAAGAAGCGCGCCAATGGCTGAAGGCACATGATTACGAGCCGATTGCCTTTGAAGAAGCCGAGGAAAAGGCAGAAAAAGGCCTGACCTATTTTGTACCGCTGCAAAAGGTCGTTGAAGCGCGCCGCGAAGTGTGGGGAATTGCAGCTGCGGAACAGCCGGATTCGAGCGGTGAGATTATGGATTACGCCAAATCCAAACCGCATTTCTGGGAATGGTCAAAACGCGTCCATAAAGCCAGCAAGGGAAAAAGTCTCGGTAATGTGCGGGACAGTCACACCAGCAAGGCGGTTGGCAAGGTGATCAAATTGTTATTCGATGATGCCGCCAAATCAATTCGTGTAGGTGTAAAGGTGGTGGACAGCGAAGCCTGGCAAAAAGTCATCGAGGGCGTGTTTACCGGTTTTTCGATTGGCGGCACGTACGGCCGGCGTTGGCCGGATGAAATGAACAAAGGTTATATCCGCTATGAAGCCATTCCAAATGAAATCAGTCTGGTTGATCTGCCTTGTATTCCAGGAGCGATTATTGAAATGGTCAAAGCGGATGGAACTCAAACCATACTCAGTAAAAACGAGGTAACCATGAAGGACAAAATTTTAACTACTCTCAAAAAGCGGTTAGGCGATTTGAGCGAAGAAGAGATATCCGTTATCGCCGATGAATTGGCTGCCATTATCGAAGAAAACGAGAACGTTGAGAGTGAGACTTCAGAAGAAGCCCAGAGTGATTCGGAGAACGAATCGGAAAAAGCGGCTGAAGAGCAGCCGAAAGGGGTTACTGCCGATGAAGTCAAAGAAATCGTTCTCGCTATCTTGCAAGAATTTGGATTGGTGGAAAAAATCAATGACCAATTGGCGCTCAGCGAAAAAGTTGCCGACATGACCAAATCTGAAATTGCAGATTTGCGCAAGTCGCTGAACACGGTTGCAAATGATATGGCTAAACTGGCTGTGGTCATTGAGGAACTGGAAAAACGCGGCGGAAGCGGCCCCGTCCTGCGTGAAATTGGATCGTTATCACCGCAAGCCAGTGCTGCGCTGCAAAAAGCCGAAGCATTGAAAACCGAACTGGCTAAGACCACCGATCCACTGGTTCGACAAAGTTTACAAAACGAAATTGCACGGCTTGAAATTCAGGCTGTGCAGCAATCTGGAAGATAAGGAGAATCAACATGATTGAAAATCTTTCTCAATTAACTCGTGAGGCGGTTGCCGAGTTTTATAAAGCATTGGGAAAACCGATGCCAGCCGATGCACTGAAGAAAGCCGGCGTTACTCAGGCGACCGGTTTGGTAGCTTATGACCTGCAAGCACCTGCTAAGAATCTATTCCCAGTTTTGACCCCAATTCGCAACCGCACACCACGTGTTTCAGGTGGTGGTGGTACGTCAACCAATTGGAAAGCGGTGGTAGGTATCAATACGGCCGGATTGCGCGGTTTTGTGCCAGAGGGTGAGCGCAATGGTGTGGTCACCACTGATGTTCAGGACAAGAGTGCGCCTTATCGTACCTTAGGGCTTGAGGACAGCATCACTTTTGAAGCCGAACGCGCTGCAGTTGGTTTCGAGGATGTGCGTGCCACGCAAGCTCAACGATTGCTCTGGGCCACCATGATTGAAGAAGAAATCGCCGATCTGGGCGGAAACTATACTGTTCAGTTAGGTACGCCTTCTGCGCCAACTGTAACTACCGAAGCAAGCGGTGGCTCAATTGGAGCCGGTACCTACAATGTGATTGTTGTGGCCTTAACGCTGTACGGGTATCTGTCATCCTCGCTAAGCGGCGGGGTGGTTGGTCAGGTCAGTGTTACTCCGGCCAGCGGCGGTTCACCGTTCACATATGGCGGCGGATCATCGAATAAGTCCAATGCGACCAGCACCGGTGCAATTACCGGCTCGACTAATGTGATCAAAGCCAAAGTGACACCTGTTACGGGTGCCGTGGCTTACGCATGGTATGTGGGCACCAGCGGTAATGAAGTGCTGCAAGCCATTACAACTGTCAACAGCGTTGTGCTGACCAGTCTGGTGACTTCCGGCCGGCAGAATGCCAGTGCGATTACCGGGGACAATTCGCGTAATCTGCTCAGCTATGATGGTATTTTGTACCAGGCATGGACGAGCGGTTCTGGTGCTTACATCAAGGTCATGCCGGATGGTACTTTAGGGACAGGTACTGGGCTTTCTGCTTCTAATGATGGTGGCATTACCGAAATCAACGAGATGTTCCGCTGGATGTGGGATAACTATCGTATATCCCCGACCCGCATCTATGTGAATGCTCAGGAAGCGGACAACATTACTAAGAAAGTCCTAACGGCATCCGCCGCGCAGATTCCGTATGTGACGGGCATGGAATTTACTGCCGGTATGCGGGTGAAAAGTTTGCTCAACCGCTTTGCGATGGGCGTAGCGCCGGAAGTGCCGCTGGAGATTCATCCCAATCTGCCGCCCGGTACGCTGGTAGCGGTTACCGAGCAATTGCCTTATCCGATCAATGGGGTACCCAATGTGATGGAGATGCGCCTGCGCCAAGATTACTATCAAATCGAATGGCCACAGCGCACGCGGAAATACGAAAGCGGCGTCTATTTCGATGGCGTATTTGCTCACTACTTCCCGCCTTCCATTGGGATCATCACCAATATCGGCAATGCGTAAACGGTCAACGGGGGAGGGGCTTGAGAGAGTCTCTCCCCCACATTGAGGTTCTATGAAATACCGGGTATTGGGAGACTTACGCAGTATCAGTCAGGGTGATTTCGTTGCCTATGTTGAAAATGGCCAAATTGAACTGCCTGAAGACATAGCCGAAGGTTTGATCAATTCTGGTGTAATTGCCTTGCTTGATACTGAGTATGAACAGCTGGAGCAGATGAATGGCGGATTACACGACTTTGGCGGCAGTCAAACGGGCGCTCGGAAGCGCAGAAAACGCCGATGATGTCCTGTTGACGGAACTGATTACCCAGGCAAGCCGGACCATTGACCGGTATTGCGGAGGCAGCGACAACTATTTCGTCAGGGAAACGCTGTCAAATGTAACCGTTCGAGGATATGTTTCCGCTGATGGGATTTTGTGTTGTTGGCCGCCGAAGCCGATTGTCGAAAGTGTATCGTATTTAGCCTATCGGTTTTCTGCTCATGAGAGTTGGCATGAGCTGGATCCGGCTAAAGCGGACGTGCTCAAGGCTTCGGTATCATGGAATGGGGTAAACGGACAAGGAAAAGTTTTAGTAAATATTTCGTTTACTGGCGGTTTTTCACCTTTGCCGGATGACCTGGTGAATGCTGCCACCTTACTGAGTGTGCGCTTTTACAAAGAGGTCAAATCGGGTTTAACAGACAGCATTGGTGTGGCAGAGCTGGGTATGCTGCAATATACCAAAGCCCTGCCGGAGCGGGTTCAGGTCATGCTGAAACCATATAAACGGATTGTGTTATGAGCGATATTCGACAGCGATTAGCGGATATTCAGAAAACCATCACCGGAATCAAACGGGCTTACGTGTGGGCGCCGCAATCGCTGGCCGATTCGGACTTGCCGGTCTTTTGTACATTTGCCGGGCCGGCAGTTCTCACCTCAATTGGTGAAACCATTACTGAGGAGACCCGTACCTGGCTGATGCGACTATATGTCAAACCTGTACTGCAAGGTATTGACGGTGAGGCGGAAAAATCGGTTGAGCCGTTCCTGGTAAGTGTGCGTAATGTGTTCTTGTCGCATCCTATGCTTGGCAAAGGAACGAAAGATTCTGTGTTGCCCTGGATTGAGAAAGCAACCTGGCTGGGAGACAGCGGCATTCAGGTCTTGAGCTATGCAGGACAGAACTATTTAGGTGTTGAATTCAGGCTGGCAATCACTGCGATTGTGCCAATTTCAATTGCATTGTATGAGTGAGGTGAAACATGGAACAAATTGTGAATGGAATTCCGTTAGTGGCGTTGGTTATTGCGCTGGTTGAATGGATCAAGCGCTTTGGTGTCGAAGGCAAATCGCTAAATGCTGCGAGTATGGTAATTGGCGCAGTAATTGGCGTGGCATACTGGTATGCTCAAGCGCCGCTGGTCTCGTTTGCAGACTGGTTTGGCGCGGTGATGTACGGGCTTGCGCTCGGACTGGTTGCCAGCGGTATCTACGATGCTGCCAAGAGTGTTGGGAGGGGGTAAATCGTGAATCCCACGGAAGAGCGCGTCTCAAACCTGTCGCTCCAGCGCCAAATCTCGGAATTGACCGCTCGCTTTGATCAGGTGGCGCGGGATATTAGTGAGATTAAGCAGATGCTGAGGGCGGTTGAAGAGCGCGTGAGGGCATTGGAAAATCATGAGGCAGGAGCGCACCCGCTGATGGAAAATCGCATTGACGCCGCATGGCGCAAACTTGAAGAGCACGATAAAAAAATTGATAACCTTACGCAAATTGTCAGTCGTTTAGACCACTCAAACCGTCTTATGGCCTGGCTGGGCGGGATATTGGGAAGTACAGTACTCATCTGGTTAGTGACGCAGATACTTGGGGTTGTCAAATGAGTATGATTTTAGCGGTTGGATTTGTGATCATATTTGTTCTGATGATCATTCTCGTTGGTGGGCCAATTGCCGCCTGTATTTTGTCAGCAATGATTTCGAGAGACGAGGATTGGCGCGATGGATAGGGTATTGGGCTGTGATGTCAGTCACTGGCAAGGTGTTGTCAATTTCGAAAAGATGCTCGAAGCCGGCGCGTCATTCGTGTTTCTCAAAGCATCCCAGGCAACCTGGACAGATCGCCGCTTTATTGAAAACTACCGTGCCGCAAAACAAGCCGGTTTGCTGGTGGGAATGTACCACTATTTAGATTGGTCAGTACCTTCTGATCAACAGGCGCGCTATTTTGCTGGTTTAATAGCGGATTATCCGCCAGACATCGAACCGGTCATTGATTACGAAGAGCGCAGAAATGCTCCAAATCGGCTGGCGGCTATTTCAGCCCTTAATGCTTTTATTCAGACAGCTGAAGATTTAATAGGCCGGTTGTGTGTAATCTATACCTCGCCGGGTTATTGGCGTGAATACGGCGATACTTCTGATAGATGGAAAAAATACCCGCTGTGGGTTGCGCATTATGGCGTAACGCGCCCAACGGTGCCGGTCCCGTGGACAGACTGGCTGTTCTGGCAGTACTCGGATAAAGGCGATGGGGCTTTGTATGGCGTAGAAAGCAAACAAATTGATTTGAACTGGTTCAATGGCACCGTTGAGCAGTTACGGGAGCGTTATCAGTCAAATTCTGTTGCTTTGCCGCCGCCAATCGTGAACTCTGTCAAATTGAGGATAGCCGTTCCGGTTCTGAATATTCGTCAAGGGCCGGCTACGTCATTTGCGCGCATTGGTGATTTGCGACAGGGCGCACAAATTATCGTTGAGGCTATCAAAGTAGAAAATGCCCGGCGGGTCTGGATCAAGCATTCCGCTGGCTGGTCAGCACTGGTATATGACGGTTCGGTATTTATGCAGGAGATTGTATGAAATCCAAATCTGATGAAAAAATACCCTGCCCACTTTGTGGAAAATTGTTATCCCCTCATCATACTGAGTATGAGGTGAAATACTTCTGCGACTGTATTGGTTACAGTCGTCCGGTGATTGAAATCAAAAAAGAAGGAGTAGAACAAAATGGCAGCACCAACTGAAAAAACATTGAATTACGGTTTACGCTATGCTTGTGTATATGAACTGGACAGCAACGGTTATCCAAAAGCCAGCGATACAACGGCTTATGAAGGCATCCAGTTCAAGGGGACAACTGCATTTGACCTGACCATTCCAGATGCGCGCAAGCTGACCGGATTGGGTGAAGACGGCATCACTCAGGTTGTATATTTGCCACCTCAGGAAGGTGCAGATGCGCGGCTGAATGTGGAAGCTGCCGATCCGGTATTGGCTGCGCTTCTGGATGGGACGAAGGTAGCCACCGTAGGTGAAACAACCGTAGTTGGTATTGCAACCGACAAACAGGGCTTTGAGCCGCGTGTGGCGCTGTTACTCTATCAAGCAGCTAAAGGATTGGAGACTGGCAAGACCTATTGGCATAGTTTCATTATTCCATCGGCCCAGGTGGTGCGCAAATCACCCGGCATGGGTGCAGATAAAGCCATTACTCAGTATCAGGTGGCGCCCAATCGGGTGAAAAAGCACTTGTGGGGCGTGGCTTTCTCCAACAACACGGAAGGCTTTTTGGAAGCGCAAGTTCTGGAAGTTTGGAGCAATTACCCGTTGCGGATTGCGTCGTATTTGGGCGATGGTACTACGACAGCCTTCGATTTTCCGGCCAACTTCCCGGCGGTTTCTACGGACGGCATTAAAGTTTGGAAAAACGGCGCGGAAGTTACCAGTGGTTTAACCAAGACGGTCACCGGAATTACTTTCTCAACTGCACCGGCTAACAACGATGTAATTGTCGTTCTGCGTGAGGTTGCCGGATGAGAAATCTGGAATTAAACGCTGAAGGCGTAACGGTGCGGTTGACTATCCGCCACGCCACTGTAAGTGATGCGATGCGGCGCGGGATGCTGGCTGCCAAAGCAGCCGAGACAGATTACAACAGCGATGTCGAACAGGCTGTCGCAGTAATGGTCTATCCGCGCTGCATCGCCTGTACGCAAGGCGAAATCGAGCAAAACGGTGAAAGAAAAACCATTGAGGAGTTAACGCCTTTGGAGTTCTGCGCCTTGCCTTACGAGATCGGCGAAGCATGGTTAGCAGCCGTCCTTGAGGAAAATCCCGGTTGGTCTTTACAGCCGCTGGAAGAGCGCAACAGCGAAAAAAAAGATTAGATGTTGTCAGACAATTAGAACGGTTTTACTGTTCAAAGGTTGCTGGGGATTTTCCGGACGAATCGCTTGGTTTGGGGGAAATCCCCACTTCTATTCTCAGTCAGGCACTAGACATTTTACTGGTTTTGGAAGCAGTTGAATGGAAATGGGACATCAACACCATACTCAGTCAGCCGGATGATCTGCTTCGAGCGGTGTTGCGACTGAAATCGGTTGGTGAAAAGTTGCGAAGGGAGCAGTCAGATGCGGAGTAAGTGCAACAGCCAAAGCAAAAAAACAATCCATGCTACGGGAAATCCACAGGCTGCAATGTATAGACCCGGATTGGGCACAAAAACCGCCAGTCCGACCAGGACAAAAGATGTAATAAACATGGAAACAAACCAGATTGTCCCGGCATTAGAAGGCCGTGACGGCGGCTCCCATGTATTTTCATCGGGATCGTTCTTGAACCAACTGCTGTACATATTTCTATTTTAGGTGATTTATGGACGAAAAACAACTTCGTTTTTTGTTGATGTTCGGATCGGACGCTTCGAAGGCACAGGAAGACTTCAAAAAATTGCAGTCTCGCGCTGAGGAATTGCAAAAACGTATGCAGACCTTGCGCGAGACGATGAAACTGCATCAGGCGGTTGGTAAAGATGTAACGGCTCTTGAAAAAGAATTACAAGCGATTACCCACGAATTAGTAGAATTGGATCAAAAAGCGCAGCGCGCTCAAACTGTATTGCGCGGGATGGCTAACAGTTCGCGGGATATACGCGATAATTTATTCAATCTGCGCGACATTGGCGAAAAGCTCGACCGGATTGGTGGAACATTTGAGCGCTTTGGTAGAGGCATATTGTCGCCGATAACCGGATCAATCCAATCTTACTTGCAATCCGCATCGCCTTTTGACACGGTTGCTTTTGCCTGGAAACAGGCACAAATGGATATACAGCAATCTTTTATGCGGATCGGGGCGGTGGCGACAAATGAGTTATTGCCGGCATTGCGCATGGCCGCCGATCTGGTTGCCAAAATCGCCGATCTGGTTGAACGCAATCCTGACCTGATCAAGGCCGGCTTGATGTTGGGCGGGAGTCTGGTTGCAATTGGCGGACTGGCCCAATTAGCCGGGCAGATTACGATGCTGATTGGCGTCACTAAGGCGCTCAATATTCCGGCCTTGCTCGGCAGTATGGGTAGTGCTGGCGGTGCGCTGTTCAATCCATATGTTGGCGTGACCGCTTTGGTTGGCATGGGCGCAGCGGCCGGCTACAGCGCATTATCCCGCACTGATTTTGGAGCGCAGCGCAATATGCAGGCAGCACCGGGACAATTGGCTACCATTGCGGCTTATTATTCCGGCCGTTTTGGATTATTTGGTTCCGAAGAACGCGGGCAGCAGTGGGCAATGATGATTGGTCAATTGACGGGAGTAGTTGAGAAACATGCCGAAGCCGCCCAGCGTGACGCGATGGCTACCCAGCAGCAACTGGATGCGTTTGCGGCTTATGAGCAAGCCCAGCAGCAGCGTACTGAGTATGAAAGGCGGGCACAGGCAGAGCGTAATCAGATTATTGCCGAGTTTGCCGCTCAACGGGTAGAAATTGAACGAAACTACGAAAACAATCGCAAATCGCTGATTGCTCAATATGCCGAACAGCGTTTGCGCCTGATGCGCGATTTTGCCCGCACCGAACGGCAGGCAGAGCAAGATTACTATCAAAACCGGCTCAAATTATCTCAAAATTAT
>BPHQ01000001.1 GCA_026003615.1 Bellilinea sp. | reverse complement strand
ATCACTCAGGTTGTATATTTGCCACCTCAGGAAGGTGCAGATGCGCGGCTGAATGTGGAAGCTGCCGATCCGGTATTGGCTGCGCTTCTGGATGGGACGAAGGTAGCCACCGTAGGTGAAACAACCGTAGTTGGTATTGCAACCGACAAACAGGGCTTTGAGCCGCGTGTGGCGCTGTTACTCTATCAAGCAGCTAAAGGATTGGAGACTGGCAAGACCTATTGGCATAGTTTCATTATTCCATCGGCCCAGGTGGTGCGCAAATCACCCGGCATGGGTGCAGATAAAGCCATTACTCAGTATCAGGTGGCGCCCAATCGGGTGAAAAAGCACTTGTGGGGCGTGGCTTTCTCCAACAACACGGAAGGCTTTTTGGAAGCGCAAGTTCTGGAAGTTTGGAGCAATTACCCGTTGCGGATTGCGTCGTATTTGGGCGATGGTACTACGACAGCCTTCGATTTTCCGGCCAACTTCCCGGCGGTTTCTACGGACGGCATTAAAGTTTGGAAAAACGGCGCGGAAGTTACCAGTGGTTTAACCAAGACGGTCACCGGAATTACTTTCTCAACTGCACCGGCTAACAACGATGTAATTGTCGTTCTGCGTGAGGTTGCCGGATGAGAAATCTGGAATTAAACGCTGAAGGCGTAACGGTGCGGTTGACTATCCGCCACGCCACTGTAAGTGATGCGATGCGGCGCGGGATGCTGGCTGCCAAAGCAGCCGAGACAGATTACAACAGCGATGTCGAACAGGCTGTCGCAGTAATGGTCTATCCGCGCTGCATCGCCTGTACGCAAGGCGAAATCGAGCAAAACGGTGAAAGAAAAACCATTGAGGAGTTAACGCCTTTGGAGTTCTGCGCCTTGCCTTACGAGATCGGCGAAGCATGGTTAGCAGCCGTCCTTGAGGAAAATCCCGGTTGGTCTTTACAGCCGCTGGAAGAGCGCAACAGCGAAAAAAAAGATTAGATGTTGTCAGACAATTAGAACGGTTTTACTGTTCAAAGGTTGCTGGGGATTTTCCGGACGAATCGCTTGGTTTGGGGGAAATCCCCACTTCTATTCTCAGTCAGGCACTAGACATTTTACTGGTTTTGGAAGCAGTTGAATGGAAATGGGACATCAACACCATACTCAGTCAGCCGGATGATCTGCTTCGAGCGGTGTTGCGACTGAAATCGGTTGGTGAAAAGTTGCGAAGGGAGCAGTCAGATGCGGAGTAAGTGCAACAGCCAAAGCAAAAAAACAATCCATGCTACGGGAAATCCACAGGCTGCAATGTATAGACCCGGATTGGGCACAAAAACCGCCAGTCCGACCAGGACAAAAGATGTAATAAACATGGAAACAAACCAGATTGTCCCGGCATTAGAAGGCCGTGACGGCGGCTCCCATGTATTTTCATCGGGATCGTTCTTGAACCAACTGCTGTACATATTTCTATTTTAGGTGATTTATGGACGAAAAACAACTTCGTTTTTTGTTGATGTTCGGATCGGACGCTTCGAAGGCACAGGAAGACTTCAAAAAATTGCAGTCTCGCGCTGAGGAATTGCAAAAACGTATGCAGACCTTGCGCGAGACGATGAAACTGCATCAGGCGGTTGGTAAAGATGTAACGGCTCTTGAAAAAGAATTACAAGCGATTACCCACGAATTAGTAGAATTGGATCAAAAAGCGCAGCGCGCTCAAACTGTATTGCGCGGGATGGCTAACAGTTCGCGGGATATACGCGATAATTTATTCAATCTGCGCGACATTGGCGAAAAGCTCGACCGGATTGGTGGAACATTTGAGCGCTTTGGTAGAGGCATATTGTCGCCGATAACCGGATCAATCCAATCTTACTTGCAATCCGCATCGCCTTTTGACACGGTTGCTTTTGCCTGGAAACAGGCACAAATGGATATACAGCAATCTTTTATGCGGATCGGGGCGGTGGCGACAAATGAGTTATTGCCGGCATTGCGCATGGCCGCCGATCTGGTTGCCAAAATCGCCGATCTGGTTGAACGCAATCCTGACCTGATCAAGGCCGGCTTGATGTTGGGCGGGAGTCTGGTTGCAATTGGCGGACTGGCCCAATTAGCCGGGCAGATTACGATGCTGATTGGCGTCACTAAGGCGCTCAATATTCCGGCCTTGCTCGGCAGTATGGGTAGTGCTGGCGGTGCGCTGTTCAATCCATATGTTGGCGTGACCGCTTTGGTTGGCATGGGCGCAGCGGCCGGCTACAGCGCATTATCCCGCACTGATTTTGGAGCGCAGCGCAATATGCAGGCAGCACCGGGACAATTGGCTACCATTGCGGCTTATTATTCCGGCCGTTTTGGATTATTTGGTTCCGAAGAACGCGGGCAGCAGTGGGCAATGATGATTGGTCAATTGACGGGAGTAGTTGAGAAACATGCCGAAGCCGCCCAGCGTGACGCGATGGCTACCCAGCAGCAACTGGATGCGTTTGCGGCTTATGAGCAAGCCCAGCAGCAGCGTACTGAGTATGAAAGGCGGGCACAGGCAGAGCGTAATCAGATTATTGCCGAGTTTGCCGCTCAACGGGTAGAAATTGAACGAAACTACGAAAACAATCGCAAATCGCTGATTGCTCAATATGCCGAACAGCGTTTGCGCCTGATGCGCGATTTTGCCCGCACCGAACGGCAGGCAGAGCAAGATTACTATCAAAACCGGCTCAAATTATCTCAAAATTATCAGGTTGATGTGAGACGTGCCGAAGAAGATCATCAACGGCGGATGCGGCAATTACGTGAAGATCATGATGAACGTTTACAGGAGTTAATCGAAAATCGGGATGCATTAGGTATTATTCGTGAAAAGCGATCTTATGAACGCCGCCGGCAGGAGGAAGAAGAGACCTATCGGATACAATCTGCCCGCCGGTCGGAGGATTTTGCCCGTCAAATTCAGGAAATGGAAGACCAGTTTGCCGTACAGCGCCAGCGCCGATTGGAGGATTATCGCCTGCAACTCAATGATATGGCAGAACAGCACCGGCAGCGTATGGCGCAATTGGCGGTTCAGCGAGCAGAGGAATTGAAACGGCTGGATGAACAGCAGCGCAAGCGGTTGCAGCAGTTTGACCGGCAGTATCAGAATGAATTACAGCAGCTACGCAATGCAGAACAAAACAGACTTAATGTGTTGCGAATGCTGGCGTTGAATGATCAAACCTTACTGCAAAAAACTGGTGCGGAACTTACGGCGCGATATAAGGCATGGCTGGAACAGCAAGTCAAGGGCTTTTTGGATACAAAACCGCAGCGACGCGCCTCGGGTGGTCTGGTCAACGCCTGGCAGCCATATCTGGTTGGTGAACAAGGGCCAGAACTATTTGTTCCCGGAATCAGCGGAACCATCGTTCCGAACTCATTGACCCGTGCCATGCTCACGGATACTCAGTATTCCGGGAATAAAGTCGTAAATATGCGCATTGAAACATCCAGTCTGACGCTAAATCAGGTCATGCGAGAAGTAGAGCGGCGCTTGGATCGGCGGGATCGCGTGCTGGCACGGGCAATCGGAGGTTGATATGGCGGATTTCAGAATCGGGACTACGCAGGCCAATATGACGAATATTGAAACATTAACCGTACCATTGCCCATCCCTCGTTCGGTCTTTCACGAGTGTGCAGAAACAGTAATAGCAGCAAGCGGGCGGACATACGGTCGTGGATTACCGGTTTGCAAATGGACATTTGCCATTTTGACTTCTGCGCAGCGACAGCAGTTGAAATCCTACTGTGCCGGATTGTCGGCAGTGGTGTATATTCGCACGTTGGCCAATGATGACCAGTACTACAACTATCGTGCCATCATGCATTGGCCAATTGAAGAAGAACGCGATCCATCAAAACGCCGCGATAGACTGGAATTTGAAATTGAATTTACTCATCTGGAAAAACTATGAGCCGTGCTTTGACTTCTCAAGAGTTGCAAATCTTGCGTTCGGATGGTCTGGCTGCAAAATTGTTTGCCATTATTGATCAACCGCTTACGGTGTTTAGTTGCCAGGTAAATCAAACTGTCTTTGGCAGTGAACCAGTTGCACAAATTACGTATAACAATGCCAGTGGCAATTTAACTAATGTATTACCAGGTATGACTATATTGGTAGGATCAACGGCTGGCGCATGGGACAAGGGGTTGGCGCGGGTGCGAAAATCCTGGACTAGCAATATTGCTTATATTGGCGAAACATCTGAAATTGAATGGACAAACGGTCTTTATCTAACGGTAATTGACGAGTTTTCGGTTTGGCCGCGGCATTTGCGGTTGATCGGTGAAACGCCATATATGGATTATGACCTTCCATACAGTGATCAACACAGCAATTTCGATCCGGTTGTTGTGATGGGGCCGGATCGGGTTATCAAACTGACCAGTGCCAGCGTGGATATTAATCTGGATGCGTCCGAATCGTGGGTATTTAGCAGCACGATTACTCAGTATGCCTGGGGGATTGTAAGCGGCAGTGGTACTTTGACGAATGCAAATACCGCAACGCCTATTTTGACCGTAACCACACCGGGGCGGATTGTCTTGCGCTGTAGTGTAACGGCGGCGAACGGAAAGAGCAGTACAGGTTATCGAACGGTTTATGTTTACGATGACAGTGCAACTTTGACGGAAGTGCAATTAGATGACCTGACAGGCAGTTTGGATCAAGGTGGATATGAATTTAGCGTATTACTGCCAAAAGCAGTTTCGGTTGTGCCGCGTGATTACTTGAAGGTTATTTTGTTTGCTGAAGAGTATCCGCAATCCATAGGTTTAGTCAGTGGTGCTGAAAATATTCTGGCAGTTGGCTGGCTGGATGAAAAAGAATGCATGGTAGATGAACAAAGTGGTCAAAGCCGGTTAGCGGTGAAAGGTGCACAATACTGGCTTGGGCGAATGATGGCTTTTCCGACCGGCGTGGAAAACACCAGCAGCACTCCAACACAATGGACACAAATACAGGGATTGACGGTTGACAAAGCCATTTGGCATTTGCTGTATTGGCGCAGCACTCTGCCCAATTGCGTGGATGTGATACTGAGTGGTGATACACGAATCGCTCCGGCATTCAGAGCGGTGGGAAACTTGTGGCAGCAAATCAAATTGATTGCCGAAGAAAGCATTCTGGCCACGCCGTTTTGCGATTCGTACAATCGTTTTCTGTTGCAGGTCCATCCCAACTTACGGAATATTGCCGCCAGAACAAACATTCCGATTATCATGTCGCTTTCAAAAGACGATTATGAGTCTGTTGAGGTTTCAATCAGAAGTACGAATGTGGCGCAATATGAAGTTTCCGGTATTGGTCAAAACAATGAGCCAATTTTGGCTAAATCACCCGGTAAAGTGTTTGGGCGTTTCGGCCAGATACTCAGTAAAGAAGGCCTTTTATTTAGCAGCAATCAAAATGCTTTGGAAACAGCCGGGTTGCTATTTGCGCGTGAGAAACGGTTGCATGATTTTACAATTCATCTTGTAAGTCCAAACAGGGTAATTAGTCTAGTGCCATTTGGATATTTATCATTGATTGTTAATGAAGCGGATACACCAGCAAAGATAACTTTTTCTGGTAATGTCATTCCATATCGTGTTGAATATAGTTTTGCTAATGGTGTGTTGAAGCAAACGGTTTTTGCCGAACCCGAAGTGTTTCCAAGCATTGCTCAAAATATTATTGTTCCCGCAACACCGATTGTTGGAACACCCGAATTTTCTTTGCCGGATTTTGAGTTACCCACCTGGCCGGCATTGACACCAGGGCGTTTTGCACCTCCGCTAATACCCGGTGATGATCCGCTGCCACCGGAAGAGGGTGCAACCTGTCCGGTAAACGCTCCGGCCAATGGTCCGTTTATCTGGTCGTTGTTTTACACGTTGGTTGGGAACAGCGCTTATCGCGTCAATATACCGATTAAGGCAGTGATTCGCTCAAATAGCCATGATAACAAAACAGTTTGGGGTATTCGGGGGCGGTTTTTGAAACTAAATGAAACAACAAATGTTTGGGAAGAAACGAACGAAAACGCATTTTACAACATCTATGCTTACAACAGTGCCGGGCAGCGAGTCGCAACCGGTTTGAAAGATACCGTCACAGATTTACGATACCGCACAGGCACGTTTCAGCCGCCGGCTGCGACAGAAATAGCATATGTGGGAATTGAAATTGAAGCAGATTTACTGCGACCAACCAGTACGCCTTATGGATGGGTAAGGGCGGGGCATTTTTGGGATGATTGGAGTATTGTTAATCCCGAATTCTCATGGGGATATTTTGGGGCAGGCATTTGGGCTTACGCCAAAAATGGTATTCTTACAGCTAACTACTCTTGGGAATGCGATTTGTTGATTTGGATTGGTGGAATTGAATTATTAGATGTTCCATTGATTATTGAACAGCATGTATTTGCTTATCGGCCAACAAATACCAGGATACTTGGTGTTTATGGCAAATTGCTTACAAACTGGTTGGGCTGGACGGATTTGTGGAGTGTTTCATTGCCCGACGAACCGTTTGCAACTCCGGGATGGTTGTGGAAAGAGGGTAAAAAAAGTTATGCAAATGGCAGAGATGGGAACAATGTTGACGCGGTTTTCTCAATCCGAGATCAAGGTCAAATTTTCATGAATCAATTTATCTATGTCTGGCGGCAAGGGCAGTTACAAAATCGAATTGCAAACTGTTGAACTGTGGAATGTTTGCCCTGCGCCAAAGGAGGTTTGATGTCCGATTTGCGTGATGCGCTGACAAAGCTGGTCGAAAACAAACAGGATGCCATTACTGTTTATCCGGCAAGACTTGGAGATGGCTCTGGCCGGGTCATCGCCGGCGCAGGTCTGGTCTATGTGCGTATTGCCGACACGGTTACCGTTGCAGCCTGTGCCAGTGTGCCGCCGATTCATGATTTGAATGTTTGGGTAGGCTATGATCCGATTCAACCCCACATTTTGCGTGTCATCAGTCAACGCGATATAACCGGAAAGCAGGAATTTGCACCGGGGTTTCGGCACATGCCAGCCATGCATGAATTTATGGGAGCGGGATCACTTGGCGGTACGGATGTAGTCAAAGTGCAGTTGCAGCAGTTTATGCCGCTGGCAGTCTGGCCGTATCAGCGGTTAAAAGTCATTATTTATCCCGGCGTTGTCTGGCTTGATACTCAGTACAAATTAATTGCGGATACTAATTCATACGGTAAGCCTGTACCAAAAGTGATTGATTTCGCTGAGTATCCATCGCCGGACACAGATAAAGAAATGTATTACCTGATTGGCATTGACAATATTGGCAATATACAGGTGGTTGCCGGCAATCAGGTGGATTTGGGAACAATTACATTAGCCGATATACCTGCTGTGCCGGCTGGGATGAAATATCCGCTGGCAGCAGTACGGCGTATGTTTGATCAGGATGCAATTGTCATCAATAGAGAATCAACGGATATTGTAGATTTACGGTTTCCGCTGGCACATAAACATACAGAGGCCGACTTGCCCAACAACGCCTTGAAGATTGGTGGGTATCCTGTGGACGTCAGTGGACTAACCGTGGGCAATACGTTGGTCTTCGATGGGACAAAATTTGCACCGGGTGATGCCGTTGGTGGGGTAGGGGGAATTCATTGGTACGTGGATGGACATCTTGAATCTAGCAGTGTAGTTGTTCGCTCGTACGTTGCGCCGCGCGACATGACCATCCGCAAAATCTTTATGATGTTAGAGCAGTTAGGCACAAGCGGCACAACCACAATTGACATCAAAAAGAATGGCACAACGATTTTCACTAATCCCAGCAACAAGCCATCACTTGCTTACAACGCAAGCACTACATTTGTAAGTGTTGTACCTGAAGTTACCACTATTGCCGAAGGGGATATTTTGACGCTGTACATAGATAGCGCGGCAAGCAATGCAGAGGGCCTGAATGTGGTGATTGACACCAGTAGTGGTGGGGGCGGTAGCGCTAGTGGTTTTGATGTTGGCATTGATTCGCTTGTAAACTGGCCATTGTCGCCATACAACGAGGAGTTTGACAATCCGTTATCAAGTGAATGGATAGCGGTTAATATGGAGAGCAACACATACACAGTTGCGAATAGCGCGTTGATTGTGAACATGATTGGAACGAGCGGATCTGTCGGGCGTGGTGTTGTGAAACCAATACCATCTGGTTATTGGCGTTGTTATGCAAAAGTCGGGTTATCGGCCAGGTCGCAGGGCAGTGCGTCTGATTGGGTGGCCTCTGGTGTCTTTTTGTACGATCAGAATAGTGGGCGTCTTTGTGTGCTTATCAACAATCGCAGTTATCAAAACAATATGTTGAATGTAAACGTAGAGCTTTGGAATAATTTTACTTCGTGGAACAGCAATCCCGTTACAAACGAAGGAATGCAGTATTTCCACCCATATCTCATGGTTGCAAAAAAATCTACCGGGTGGGATTTTGGGATTTCATATGATGGCGTTGCATTTTGCACAATACTTGAAAACTACAATCTGACGTTTTTGACACCAACCCATATCGGGTTGTTTTGTAATGCTATAATTGGCTCAACATCCAAAAGCGTCCACACCATGCACTGGATGCGTTTCGAGATTTTGTGAGGTGACTATGAAGATTAACGACCAGCAATTTGGCAGACCACAGATACTCTACAAGGCGACAAAGACGCAGATTGAGGCTACACCAAACCCGCAGGCCGGCATGATTGCGTTTGCGACAGACACCAATCAGATTGGCATTTATACCAGCGGTGGTTGGCAGTGGGGAACTGGCGGCGGCGATATGCTCAAGGCGATTTACGATACAGACAACGACGGTGTGGTAGATGCCGCTGAAAGCGTGGACTGGGCGGGCGTGCAGAATAAACCCACAACTTATCCGCCGGACAGTCACAACCACGCGGCCGGCGATGTGACCAGCGGCGTGTTGGACGCGGCTCGGATACCCAATCTAGACGCCAGTAAAATCACCAGCGGCACGCTGAGCACCGACCGGTTTTCGGCCTACTCGGACTTGCAGGCGGAGAGCCGGATTGGCGGAACGTCAAATCAGGTTGTGACATCGTATTATATGAGAAGAGAGTATTATCGCGCTACCATAACACACGATTTTGACAATGCACTGCCATCCGGGTGGTCGTGGGCCGGCGCACCATTTGTAATACCAACAATCAATTATTTGGGTGGAACTCTATTGACAATTTCGCCGGGCGCAGGCAATCGTGCGTTTTTAACTTCCGGATCATCGTATTTGGCGCAATCCAAATGGATCAATGGAATATTTCTGGAAACAGACGCATCATCGCCTAACACCTATATAGGCTATCGTACAGATGATGGTACAGAAGATAACTATCTTGAAATCGTACTTGTCGGAACAACTCTGCCGAACATGCAAATCAAATCACGAGTGAGGTCTGGCGGTGGAGTGGTTACGGAAACGACACATGCAACTTTCCAACGGTGCTGGATAGAATATCTCGGTATTATTTATGCCGGTTCGAGCTATCAAATAGTTGTGTATGAACCGGCGCGTGTAGCATATTCGCCATATCTGACACCGGCATTTACGCCAAGTCGTTGCGGCATTATATGCTCAACAAGTGCATCATGGCAAATTATGGCCATTGATGGCATCGGCGGTGTTTGGTAGGAGGTGATTATGCTAATTTATGAAACCGATACGCAGTATATCCTCGAACACGAGAACATCCGTATCATTGCGGATAAAAAGCAATGTCCTGCGGATTACGTCAGTTATCTGCAATCCGAGCTGGAAAATGCGATGGCAGGCGCCAAAAGCGCCCAAAGGTACGTCGAGGTTGACGGCAAGCTGGTTGCTGTCGAAGAGCCACCCAAGCCGCGCCTGACTGAATGGTCGAAGTGGCAAATCATCCGAGAAAAGCGAGACAGGTTACTCGCCGAAAGCGACTGGACGCAAATACCAGATACACAGCTGGACGATAAAAAGCGCAGCGAGTGGCGCGCATATCGTCAGGCGCTGCGAGACCTGCCGCAAGCCTACCGGCGGGCGGATGAAGTGGTGTGGCCGGAATGTCCGAAATGACGCATCACAGGCGCAGGTTATCAACCGGTGAAGCGCGGCGGTGGGTTTGCTCAAGGTCAGTGGAGGATAATCGAAGATAAAGCCTGACCATGTCCAGCGAAGCATGGCCGAGTAATTCTTGCAGGGTGAAAATATCGCCGCCATTGCGAAGGTAGAAAATCGCAAAGGTATGCCGGAAACGGTGGGGGTGACAATTTAAAACACCGGCGCGTTTGGCGATGCGCTCGATGATATTGCCAATTGCGTAACGGTCCAGCGGTTTTTCGTCACGGGTAGCAATAAGAGGAGCGTTGTTATTATCTAGGTTGCGACTGGCAATATAAGTCCACAATGCCCGGCGGCTGCTGTTGCCCAGTTTGACAATGCGCGGTCGGGACTTCTTACCGGTACGCCAGGGGCGCACGTGAATTGTGCCGGTTTCAAGATCAACATCCTTGATGGTCAGGCGAGCAGCTTCAGAAACCCGCAGGCCGGTATCCAAGAGCAGAAGAATGATCGCTTTGTCGCGGAGTGTTTTACAGGCTTTGGTAAGTTTATGGATTTCCTCAACGCTGAAAGGATAGACGGGGGCAGGAGCAGGCTGAGGCATGGGAATATTGTCCGGCCTTTGCAGATGAAACTCATCTGATGCCCAGTTGAAGTACGAGCGGATAATTTTCCAATATACTTGAATCGTTGACTCAGACCGGTGATTATAGCGGAGATACTCGAAGAAATTTAGAATATCCGCCTGGGTGATCTGATTGACTGGTGGGTTGTTGAGGAAATTAGCAAAAATGACCAGGGATGTAAGGTAGTTATGGATAGTGATGGGGGAATAAGAGCGTGTAATTAGATAGAGTTTGAAACCCGGCAGCGACTGAATGAGTGAGAACATAGGGATGTGGTCTCCTTTCGCTGTAAACGGCCACAATCCCTGCGAAAGTGGGAAGGATGTGCACATTTGTGGGCGGAACAGGACTCGAACCTGCGACCCCATCCTTGTAAGGGATGTGCTCTAACCTACTGAGCTATCCGCCCTTATATAAGGTTGGCAATATTATACCGTGTTTCTGTGTTCTGTGTTAAACTCTTGGTTAATTCAATTATGGTGAGGGTGGCATGCGATTCGTTCGCTATAGAATAGACCGGGAAGAACCCCACTGGGGATGGATTTTTGAAGATCGGGTTGGTCCGATTGATGGGAATATCTTTGGAGATTACCGCCGCTTACCTGCGGAGATGCCGCTTGAGTCGGTTACATTATTGCCGCCGGTACAACCCACTAAAATTATTTGCATTGGCAGAAATTATGTAGATCATGCCCGCGAACACGGGGTTGAAGTTCCGGAAATTCCCCTGATTTTTCTGAAACCGCCTTCCAGTTTGGTTGGGCCCAAGCAGGCTATCGTGATCCCTCCACAATCCAGGCAAGTAGAACACGAGGCTGAGTTGGGTGTGGTGATTGGAAAAAGGGGAAGATGGATTACGGCGGACGAGGCTAATCGGTATGTGTTCGGTTATACGATCACAAATGATGTAACTGCCCGTGATCTTCAACGCAAGGATGGGCAATGGACTCGGGGAAAAGGTTTTGATACCTTTTGCCCCGTCGGACCGTGGGTGGAAACCGAGCTTGATCCCTATGATCTCTTGATTACCTGTCGTGTGAATGGGGATGTGCGCCAGATGGCTTCGACTCGTGATATGGTTTTCTCCATACCTCAACTGATTGCCTTTATTTCATCAGTGATGACGCTTGAACCAGGGGATCTGATTTTGACGGGAACCCCGGCAGGGGTCGGAAAACTGGAAGCAGGAGATAAAATCCAGATTAGTATTGAGGGAATTGGGGAATTAATCAATCCGGTCGTCAGTGAGGGAAATTCGTGAATTGAGCGGTATTTTATAGTTTAATGATGGTTAGTATTGACAAACCAATTTTTTTTACTATAATGAATTTAACTTATTATATTTGAGTAATTAAGTCTCAATTTAAAAATCAAGATACTCTTTCAAGAGGCGGCGTAGATCTGAATGCTGAAATTGGTCGCTTTGCCCGCTGTTCTATCGGGGCAGGTATTCAGGGAGCCAATAGCGAAACCGGCCTGGTGCCGGTTTTTGTGTTTCAAAATCAGCCAAGGAGGATAAAATGGACACTCAAATTGAAGAAGTAGGTGCGGACCTGGATGAGTTTTACGCAAGTGAGCGTCCGCGCATCCTGGTTGTGGAGGATGATCAGGATACTGCATTTTTACTCAAACAAATACTTCGACATGCAGGTTTCGATGTGCTCAGTGCTTCAAACGGTAAAGAGGCGTTGAACAAAGTCAGTCTCAGTTTTCCGGATTTGATCGTGTTGGATTTGATGATGCCGGAAATGGATGGATGGGAAGCCATAGAGCGTCTGCGGGAAGTCTCAAATACTCCGATAATTGTGGTGACAGCACTGACCAATAAAGATAATGTGGTCACCTGTCTGCAAAAAGGGGTAGATGATTACATGACAAAACCGTTTTATAAGGCCGAGGTGGTGGCACGGGTCAATGCGGTTTTACGCCGAGCAAAATCCAGCCGGGAAGGCAACCGCTATGTTTTTCCCCAAATTGGCCTGGCCATTGATACGCAAACTCGCGAAGTCCGGTTGCGAAATACACGGATTCAATTGACCGGCAAAGAATTTGGCGTCCTATTGATGCTTGCCAAACACGCGCCGGAAATTGTCCATTACCAGAAAATTGCCCAGGGAGTTTGGGGTAGGGATTTTCCACAGGCGCGACAGCGGATTAAGTATCTGGTCTACCTTCTTCGACAGAAGTTTGAAGAGGTTGATCCGTCTTTTGCCGAACGCATAATCAACATTGACCGGTTGGGGTATAAACTCAACACAGGTGAGGAGAAATCAGGTTTTTGATCTATACCTTTCTTCTGAAACTGCATAGCAGAGTAATAAACCTGTGGTCAACCTGAAAACTAAACCGTTAGTCCTTATCGGTGTCGTATTGATGTTCATTGGTATCGCCGGTTCGGTGTTATCTATGGCCGAACTGGTTGGTGTCAAATTCGCCAGTTTTGAAGATTGGGAGAACAAACAGAGGGATACCGGTTTCATTCCCCTGTCAGTGCCTTTGAATATGGAAACTGAGTATCCCAAGAGTGGTGTGCCTTCTCTACCGCCACTTCCCACTTTACCTGTAAAAACTCCTGATCCGAATAGTCTGGAAGAGGCCAATTCGAGTACCCCTTTTGCAAAAGTTAGCCCCACCCCAGAGGCCACCCGGCCGGCAGTGATTCCCACACGTTTGATCATTCCATCAATTCAACTGGATGCCCCTGTTGTTCCTACTCGATCGAAACAAACCCGAATTGGAGGGGATATTTACGAACAATGGCAAGCTCCAAATAAGTTTGCCGTGGGATGGTACACCGGATCCGCGGTATTGGGGCAAACTGGAAATACGGTTCTTGTGGGACATCATAATGTGGAGGGAAAGGTTTTTGAAAATTTACACAAAGTCCAACCGGGGGATGAGATTGTATTGGCGGGGGGGACGGTCGCTTTTCGATATCAGGTGGTCAACGTTATGATTCTACCGGAACGTGATGTGGATGTGCAGACACGTCTGGAAAATGCCCGATGGATATTACCATCAGAGGATGAGCGGATAACTCTGGTAACCTGCTGGCCAGCGTGGACCAATACTCACCGCCTGATTGTGGTTGCTCAACCAATAGGTGAACCCTTTACTTTACCCGAAGATTAGGTTTGTTTATTGAAGTGAATAAGCCGTTTCCAGTTCGACTGGTGTGGCAATAATAAAAAGCCGTCCCCAGGAAAGCTCACCCTCTTTTTCAATACATGTCTGCAAGACGAGAGTGCCTTTTTCGGTGAAAATTTCGTAAAACAAATCGGTCGCAGTGATAACCTTTTTCTCAGAATCGGCCAGATTGATAAATTTGGAATAAGGACTGTTGGGGGTTAGTGCCTGATAACGACGGATTTCCTTTACCTGATAATCCTGGTAAGTTGTATCGCCATAAACGACTGTAAGAACATCACCTTCTTTTAGTTTGAAGAAAGTCTTTCCCATCAGGTAATTATGAGCCAGTAAAGCGGTCACCCCATACTGGCTTGCCATGCTGAATTGAGTTAATTTTTGGGAATCCGTGCTGACGAAAGCAGGATTGTTTTTTGGCTGCTGGACGATTTCAGCTTGGAGCAGCACGGGATGAAATAAACCCACCGGATAAGCCCTCAATTGTGGGTTGGCAACCTGGGCGATAAAAGATTCCAGTGGATTTTGTGTTAGTTGAACAATAAAAGGCGGGCGACCATCCAAATAAACCGGTAAACCGGTCATGGGAATGGATTTTTGAAACGTCAAGAAATTTGTGGCGAAAAGAAAGGGTAGCATCAAAATAAAAGATATTATTTTCTTCATCATTCAATGGCATTCAGTTGTGATTGGGTACAATTGTATTTGGTTTTAATTTAGTAGAATAGTAGTAATAAATCAATATCATTATCGGGGTTGTAAACTGCCTGTAAAGTTATGTGGGGGCGCAAGGTTTTTCGGAAAAAAGCATTTTGCCGTGAGACGGCATGGTATAATTTAGAAAATTTTGACTGTCTGGCACTTGTTCAGGTTAAGGAGAACATATTATGTCTGGTCATTCCAAGTGGGCAACCATTAAACGCAAGAAAGGCGCTATGGATGCAAAGCGCGGGCAATTGTTTACCCGCCTGACGCGTGAAATTGTCCTTGCGGCACGGGAAGGTGGAGGAGACCCGGCAACCAATTTTCGTCTTCGGCTAGCGGTCGAAAAGGCTCGCAGCCAAAACATGCCTAAAGAAAACATCGAACGGGCCATCAAGCGCGGCACAGGTGAATCCAAAGAAGGGGCGGCGTTTGAAGAAGTTTTTTATGAGGGTTACGCCCCTCATGGTGTTGCCTTGATGATCGAGTGTGTTACAGAAAACCGCAATCGTACCGTTGCTGAGGTGCGTCATGTGCTGACTCGGGCTGGTGGTAGCCTGGGTGAGGCGGGATCGGTTGCCTGGCAATTCAAACGAGCGGCTTATTTTGCGGTCCCCGGTGATGAATCGGTGATGGAGCGATTATTCGATGTGGCTGTTGTGGCCGGGGCAGAGGATGTTAATTACGATGACGGCACCATCGAAATTATTGGCCCCGTCGAATCGTTCAAGACTCTGTCTGATGCGCTGCGTCAGGCTGGCTATCAACCAGAAGATGCCGGCTTACGGATGATTCCCACCTCAGAGATGGAATTAGGGACAGAGGAAACTTTACAGGTCTTACGGGCAATTGAAAGTCTGGAAGATCTCGATGATGTGCAAAATGTGTATCATAATTTGCGCATCTCAGAGGAGGCGCTGGCTACTTTGGCAGAGGAATAATTCCCGTGTTGGTTGTGGGTATTGATCCGGGGGTGGCAACCACCGGTTTCGGTGTAGTTCGTGATACCAGAAATGGTATTCTGTTAGTGGACTACGGAATCATCACCACACCTGCGGATATGCCGCTGGCATCGCGTTTACTGGTGTTGCATAATGAACTGGAAAAGATAATCCAGCTCCACCGTCCGGAAAGTTCGGCGGTGGAGAAATTGTTTTTTCAGAAAAATGTGACCACCGCCATTGCCGTTGGGCAGGCGAGGGGAGTGGCTTTGCTGACCCTTGCGGAGAATCAGATTGAGGTTAGTGAATATACGCCATTGGAGGTCAAACAGGCGGTTGCGGGTTTTGGCTCGGCGGATAAAAAGCAGGTTCAGTACATGGTTAAGGCATTATTGAACATGGAAAAAATTCCATCTCCTGATGACGCGGCGGACGCGCTGGCAATTGCCATCTGTCATTTACACAGTGTTCGCTTCAGGAATCTAGAAAAGTGATTACCAGTTCTTCCAACTCAACCATCAAACAAATTCGAAAATTGCGGGAACGAAAAGAGCGCCAGCAAACCGGTTTATTTTTTGTTGAGGGATTGCGGATTGTTGGTGAAGCGCTTGCCTCCGAATGGCCAATCGAATATTTGGTATATTGCCCATTTTTACTAAACAGTTTGTTTGGTTTACAGCTCGTAGAAAATTTTCAATCCACGGGTGGAAAAGTTCTGCAGGTGAGCAAGGATGTATTTGAGACGATTTCCTCAAAAGAGGGACCACAGGGGATTGCGGCGGTACTCCATCAACGGTGGTTTGAATTCGATAAAATTTTGCCTCAACAAGATGAGATTTGGGTGGCTTTGGATTCAATTGCTGATCCGGGCAATTTGGGAACAATTTTACGCACCAATGATTCAGCGGGGGTTAAGGGTGTTGTATTGCTGGATCAATGTACTGATCCGTATGACCCGACAAGTATTCGCGCAAGTATGGGGGCAATTTTCAATCAAATTCTGATTAAAGCCGATTTTCACCAATTTGCTTATTGGAAAAAGATTCATTCCATTACTGTGATCGGCACATCGGATAAAGCCAAGCAAGATTACCACTTTTTCAAATACCCTCAACGACTGGTATTATTGATGGGCAGTGAGCGTCACGGATTGCAAGAAAAATATCTGGCGATATGTGATGAGAGTGTGGCAATTCCGATGTGTGGTAAAAGTGATTCGCTCAACCTGGCTGTTGCTACGGCACTTTGCGTTTATGAAATTTTCAACCAGCGACGAGAAAATCCCTTCAAACAGGAGGATATCTCAAATTCATGATTGTATTTGTTCAGGGTGAAATTGTACGATCAGATCGAGACAGTTTAGTGATACAGATGGGAAACGCAGGTATTAAGGTTTATGTACCGGTGACTACTGCTCGACAATCACGTTCAGGGGAGGTCATTTTTTTACATACTCATCTGGTGGTGCGGGAAGATGGCTGGTCTCTATATGGCTTTGAAACCGAGACGGAAAGAGATTTTTTCATATTGTTGTTAGGCGTCAATGGGGTGGGACCGCGAATGGCGCTCGCGATCCTCTCGACTCTCTCGGTGGAAAATATAAGACAGGCTGTAATAAGCGAACAAGCCGAAATGTTTGCACGGGTACCGGGTGTAGGCAAACGAACGGCACAAAAAATCTTGCTTCATTTACAAGGTAAAGTAGGTGAAGGTGGCCCTTTACAACAAGCCGTTGGTTTGTTGGATGTGGATTTACAGGTTTTAGAAGCGCTAACAGCTCTCGGTTACAGCGTGGTGGAAGCCCAAAGTGCCATCCAATCTCTGCCACGGGATGCTTCGGAAGATGTAGAAGAAAGATTGAGGCTCGCCTTGCAGTATTTTTCCAGGTAAAATTGGGGGAGTATTGTCCACGCTTGCAACTGGACAAAGGTCTTTCTTTCTAGTATGATTTAACCCGTTAATTAAACAGAAAAAATCAAGTTTGTGTGATTCCAGCCGTCAAATTTTATACCCCTCTGGAGGCTCAATGACTGACCTGATCCGACAATTAACCAGCGACCTTCAAGAAAAGATTGAATCTTTCAAGCCACAGCTTGAAATCCGGAACGTTGGTACGGTGATTGAAGCGGGGGATGGTATCGCTCAAGTAGAAGGATTGGCTGGTGTACAATCCCAGGAATTGGTGGAGTTTGAAAATGGGGTGATGGGGATTGCCTTCAACCTCGAAAAAGACCGGGTAGGTGTTACCATTCTGGGGGATTATCTGACGGTTTCTGAAGGGATGCAGGTTCGTTCCACCGGGCGGATTGCCTCGGTACCGGTTGGTGAAGGTCTGATTGGGCGGGTAGTGAATGCTTTGGGGGAGCCAATTGATGGAAAAGGTCCGATTCCATTTAATCGTTATCGTCCACTGGAGAGAATTGCTCCGGGTGTGGTTGAAAGGCAAGATGTAGATACCCCTGTACAAACCGGTATCAAAGCCATTGATGCTATGATTCCGATTGGAAGAGGACAGCGCGAGTTAATCATTGGCGACCGTCAGACGGGTAAAACCGCCATTGCGATTGACACGATAATCAACCAAAAAGGAAAAGATCTGATTTGTATTTACGTTGCCATCGGTCAGAAGAAAGCTGCTATTGCCCGAACGATTGCCTTGCTGGAGCGATATGGCGCCATGGGGCACACCATTGTGGTTATGGCAGCAGCAGATGAACCGGCAGCCATGCAGTATATTGCTCCTTATGCGGGCTGTGCAATTGGCGAGGAGTTCATGGAAACCGGCCGCGATGCTCTGGTCATCTACGATGACCTTTCCAAACATGCCTGGGCATATCGTCAAATTTCCCTTTTGTTGAGACGTCCGCCCGGACGCGAAGCCTACCCCGGCGATGTGTTTTACCTGCATTCCCGCCTTCTGGAGAGGGCTGCTCGACTCGCCACTCATTATGTAATTGTGCCAAAAACCTATGAAGGGTCAAAGGCAAAGGCAACTGAGGGGGTGGATGGAAAGGAGTACAGCGGGCCACTGGCAAAACACGAGGCTGAACAGGCGTTGAAAGCCATGACAAATGCCGAGCAGTTAAAGATTGTACCAGTTGAAGGGACAGGAGGCTCCCTGACGGCTTTGCCCATCATTGAAACCCTGTTGGGCGATGTATCGGCTTATATTCCCACCAATGTCATCTCCATCACGGATGGCCAGATTTATCTCGAATCAAACCTGTTTAATGCGGGTATTCGTCCCGCTATTAATGTTGGTATTTCGGTCTCCCGTGTGGGAGGTGATGCTCAAACGAAAGCCATGAAACAGGTTGCCGGGCGTTTGCGATTGGACATGGCTGCCTTTCGCGATTTGGCGGCGTTTGCCCAATTTGGCTCGGATCTGGACAAAGCCACACAAGCCCAATTAAACCGCGGCTTACGATTACAGGAAATACTCAAACAGCCTCAATATGAGCCGATGTCATTGGAAAACCAGGTAATGGCACTTTTTGCCGGGGTCAACGGATTTGTTGATCATGTGCCAGTTGACCGGGTGAAAGCCTGGGAGAGTGCGTTTCTTCGCTATATGGAATCATCCCATCCGGATATTGGAAAGGACATTCAGGATAAGAAGATGATTACACCTGAAACAGAGACTCGTTTGAGAGAAGCTATTCAGGGTTTTAACGCAGGTTGGGTGTAAAAATCTGGCAGATTATTGAGGGAGAAGGATGCCATCCATTCGTGAAATGCGGCTGCGAATTCGCAGCATCAAAAATCTGGCTCAGGTGACTCGGGCGCTGGAAACCGTTAGTGCCAGTAAGGTGAGAAAAGCAATTCAGGCTAATGAGCAGACCCGCCCGTATGCCAAGAAAGCCTGGGAGGTTCTTGTTCATCTTTCCCGCCAGCCGGGTAGAAAAAGCCTGCATCCTTTGCTTGCGGATCGCGAAGAAGCCAAAAAAGATTTGGTAGTGCTGGTTACCTCTGACCGTGGATTAGCAGGGGCCTATAACGTAAATATTGTGCGGCACACGCTGATTGCTATGCGTGAACATGATGTGCCGGCTGTATTTGTTACGGTTGGAAGAAAAGGAAGGGACATGTTAATCCGCCGCCGGCGGCCGGTGATTGCTGAATTCAGCGGGTTACCGGTTAACCCTTCTTTCAGTGTTTGTGCTCCAATTGGTAAACTGGTGGTAGATGAATACCTGAAAGGCTATGTGGATGAAGTTTTCATTGCTTACACCGAATTCATCAGCATGTTAAAACAGGAACCCGTCATCCGCCGTTTATTACCGCTAAAACCGGAAGAAGAGGAAGCGACTATCCAGCAAATTCGTTCTGCGTCTATTTCAACCAGGGTATTTTCTTACGAGCCCGGAGCAGAAGAACTGCTGGATGAAATTATCCCGCGCTTCACCGCCTTGCAGATATATCAAGCTATTCTGTCTGCTCAGGCAAGTGAGCATGCTGCCCGTATGGTTGCCATGCGAAATGCGACCGATAGCGCGAAAGAATTGGTTGGTGTTTTACAAATCGAATACAACAAAGCCCGGCAGGCTTCCATTACAAACGATATTCTGGATATTACCGGAGGCGCTGAAGCGCTTGCGCAGGCAATGGCAGAAAGAGAATAGGGCGATTTCTGAGACATGGATGGAGGAAATTCTAAGATTATGGAAAAAGCAACCGGTCGAGTGGTTCAAATTCTGGGTGGCGTGGTAGATGTTGAGTTTCCGGCAGATGATCTACCTGAATTGTATGAAGCCGTTGAAGTTGAGCGAGACGGAAAAGCTCCTCTGGTTTTAGAGGTGGAGAAACAACTTCCGGATAACTGGGTGCGCTGTATAGCGATGGACTCGACGGACGGTCTGGTACGAAATTTGCCGGCACGCCGCACTTATGCACCGATCAAGGTTCCGGTGGGTGAGGCTACACTGGGGCGCATTTTCAACGTGCTGGGCAGGCCGGTTGATAATCTCGGGCCGGTTGTTTCAGATATCTACTACCCCATCCATCGTCCAGCACCTGAATTTGCTGAACAATCCACCCGTGTTGAGGTGTTTGAGACGGGCTTAAAGGTGATTGACTTAATTGCCCCGTTTACTAAGGGTGGTAAGACGGGAATTTTTGGCGGTGCTGGAACGGGTAAAACTGTAATCATCATGGAGTTGATCCGTTCAATTGCGACTGTTCATCAAGGTAATTCGGTGTTTGCAGGAGTGGGCGAACGAACCCGTGAAGGCACACAACTCTACCGGGAAATGCTTGAATCAGGCGTGATGAAAGACACGGTTATGGTTTTTGGACAGATGAACGAACCGGCTGGTGTGCGCCTGCGGGTTGCGCTCACAGCGCTTTCAATGGCGGAATACTTCCGCGATCAGGGACGGGACGTCTTGCTATTCATTGATAACATCTTCCGATTCACCATGTCCGGTTCGGAAGTTTCGGCCCTGCTGGGGCGTATGCCTTCGGCGGTGGGTTACCAGCCAACGCTGGCAACCGAAATGGGCGAATTGCAGGAGCGGATTACCTCAACCCGTAATGGGTCAATTACCTCAATGCAGGCCGTCTATGTACCGGCTGATGACTACTCCGATCCTGCACCGGTGGCTACTTTCACTCATTTGGATGCTACCATCGCCCTGGAACGTTCGATTGTGGAAAAAGGTATCTTTCCGGCAGTAGACCCGCTGGCTTCAACTTCTCGTATTTTGGATCCGAATGTGGTTGGCCACGAACATTATTCCACTGCGCGAGAAGTTCAGCGAGTTTTGCAACGTTATAAAGATTTACAGGATATTATCGCTATTTTAGGTATTGATGAGCTGAGCGAAGATGATAAATTGATTGTTTCGCGAGCCCGAAAAATTGAGCGGTTTTTCTCCCAGCCCATGTTTGTGGCTGAAAAGTTTACGGGTCGCCCGGGGCGCTATGTTCCGCTCAAAGAGACCGTGCGTGGTTTTCGGGAAATTCTGGACGGCAATTGTGATGATTTACCCGAGCAGGCTTTCTACATGGTTGGCACAATTGACGAAGCCCGCGAAAGAGCCAAAGAACTGGCATAAGAGGGTAACCCCATGCCGATACATTGTGAAATTATTTCTCAGGATCGAATCGTCTATCAGGATGATGTGGATATCGTTGTGCTGCCAGGCGTAGAAGGCGTAATGGGCATTTTGCCAAATCATGCCCCGTTACTGACTACATTAAAGTACGGCATTATCACGGTGCGGAAAAAAGGAGAAGAACAATATTTCACAGTTGCAGGCGGTGTAGCAGAGGTGCTTCCAGAAGAAGTTGTCATCTTGGCAGATGCAGCTGAAAATGTAATGGAAATCAATCTTGCCCGGGCTGAAGAAGCCCGCCGCAGGGCAGAAGAATTGCTGAGTAAAATCAGCGATGTGGATACAGACGAATATCTTGCGGCTCAGGCGGCTCTGCGGCGGAGCACCTTGCGGATCAGTGCCGCCCAACGGTATCGCAGCGGGCAAACCCGAATAGGCGGTGGTTAGGACATTCGGGGTATAATCAATTTCAGGTGCCTTTCTCGGGCATCTCATCTTAACGAAGGAAGGGAAATTAGAGCGATATGCCTGCTTTTTCAAGGGAATTGGGCATTGATTTGGGCACGCTCAATACTGTAATTGCGGAAGGCAATCAGATTTTATTACAAGAGCCGACCGTAGTTGCGATTGTGGTTGATGAACAAAAAATGGTCGAATGGGGTCAGGCCGCCAAAGATATGATGGGACGTGTTTCTGAGAGTATTGAAGTGGTAAGACCCCTGCGGCATGGTGTTATTGCGGAATTTGAAATCACCGAAAATTTGTTGCAATATCTCGTCAAGAAAATTTGCGGGCCAATGTTGATTTTTCGACCCAGAATTATCATCACAGTGCCTTATGGAATTACCAGTGTGGAAACCCGCGCCGTGCATGAAGCCGGTTTGGGTTCAGGCAGCCGGGAGGTTTTACTCATCAAACAACCGCTGGCAGCGGCATTAGGAGTTGACTTGCCAATTAATACCCCATCGGGAAATATGATCATTTCGCTGGGGGGCGGGACCAATCAGGTTGCAATTCTGGCGATGAACGACATTGTCACGGCTGAAACGGCCCGCACGGGTGGATTGTACATGGATGAGGCAATCATTAATTATGTACGAAAAAAATTTGGGGTGATCATTGGGCAATCCACGGCCGAGTTGCTCAAAATTCGGATAGGGGCGGCCATTCCATTGGAGCAACAATTGACGATGGAGGTGCAAGGTCAGGATCAGGTGACGGGTTTACCCAGACCGGTCAGCCTGACGACGGATGATATAGTAGATGCACTTCAGGAACCATTGGAAGAAATTGTCGCACTGGTGAAACGGGTTTTGGAAAAAACTCCCCCCGAATTGATCTCGGATATCATTGATCGGGGAGTGGCGCTCTGTGGCGGAGGGGCATTACTACGAGGGATGGATAAATTTCTGACAAAATCATTGGGCATCCCGGCTTATCTGGTAGATAACCCGCTTACCTGCACTGCTGAGGGAGCTTGTCGAGCGCTGGCCATGCGAGAAACGCTTCGGCGAAGTTTAATCAATTTTTGAGAAAAATACTCAATCAATCCAAATAATACGTCATGTGCTGAAGCTTGATAATTGGGTCAATGTTTTCTACATGAATATCCTCTGGTAAATTGAGGCTTATTGGGGCGTAATTGAGAATTGCGCGAATCCCGGCGTCCACCAATTCCTCTGCTACGGTTTGGGCAACCGATGCCGGAACAGTGAGCATGGCTATTCTAATTCCAAGTTGGGGGATAATTTGTTTCATTTGCCGGCTATCCTGAATAACCAGGCCGGCAATTTCTTTACCAATTTTATCGGGGTCGTTGTCAAATGCTGCTGTGATGCGGAAACCATGTTCGGCAAAGCCCTGATAACGGACAAGCGCATTGCCCAGATCACCCATTCCAACCAGGGCAAGATCCCAAATTCTGGTTAATTTCAAAATTGTTTGCAACTGTTCAACCAGGTAGGCAACTGAATACCCCGTACCTTGTTTGCCAAATTCGCCAAATTGGGAGAGGTCTTTGCGTATTTGGGCAGCGGAGATACCAATTGCTTCACCCAACTCCTGCGAAGAGGTTGTCTTGATCCCTTCGCGGTGCATATGCTCCAATGCCTGGAGATAGCGGGGCAGCCTCCCTACGACAATATCGGGAACAGTTCTGGTTATCATTTGACCTCGCTGTTGACCATTATTCGATTTCTGTTGAAGTGTCTTAATTTTACATTAACTATCCATTTTTTGTGCGCATTTTCACAGAAAAAAAAAATAGCACATGGTTTTTTTCCATGTGCTGGGATGATGAACAAAACAAATTAATTCAGTCTCTATTGCGCCCTATCAGGAGAAAAACGTAGTAAAGGACCGTGGAAATTGCCTGCACTGCGGCAGCCACATATGTCAAGGCGGCTGCATCCAGCACGCTGTTGACACCGCGAATCTCTTCATTGTAAATTGCTCCGGAAGTGGATAACCAAGCTTTGGCACGGCGCGAAGCGTCAAATTCGACGGGTAAAGTGACCAGCGCAAACACGGCTGCCAGTGCAAACAGGCCAACGCCTAACCAGGCGATCGAAGTGCCAATTGTTGGTGAGAGGAAGAAACCTATGATGAAGATGATCGGCCCGAGCCAGCTACCCAGCTGCACCCCCGGCACCAAAGCCGTGCGGAGTTGAAGCATGGCATATCCACCGGCATCCTGAATGGCGTGCCCGGCTTCATGCGCAGCCACGCCGGCAGCAGCAACACTATTGCTTTGATAAACCTGCGGGCTCAGGCGCAGTACTTTGGCGCGTGGGTCATAGTGATCACTCAGGAATCCCTGGGATTGTTCTACCCGTACATGAGAAAGACCGACCGAATCGAGCATTCTGCGGGCGATTTGAGCACCGGTCAAACCGGCATAAGTCCGCACTCGAGAATACTTATTGAATGCGCTTTGAACCCGGATTTGCGCCCAAAAGCCCAAAATCAGGGCTGGCAATGAAAAGAGGATGTATAAACCGTATCCTCCAAACATCAGATCCATCTCTTAATCCTCCATGTTGACATTTAATTTCTGCTTTGTCCAGATTATCAAAGTCATTTATACCAGACAAGTATTAGTAGAATGTTAACAAAGGATAGATTAAAAATTAGTGCGCCCGCCGAGACTCGAACTCGGGCTCTTACCTCCGGAGGGTAATGTGATATCCACTTCACTACGGGCGCAAAACGGTTTATGAATTTGTGCCTAGATTTTACCATGCTTTCAGCAGAATTCAATTAATTACGGGACTTAATTCCGCCAATTCCTTGCGCAGTTGATTTATGATTTTTTGATTCCCTCCCTCATCTCCCATACGCCGGAATTGATGTTTTTTGTGAGCCAGTTCGGCGCAAAGTTGATAAAAATGGGTAATTTTTTGAAATGATGGCTTGCCCACGTGCTTTAAGAGGGCTTTCATTCGGTTAATAATCGAGAAGGATTTTAGATATTGCTCCGCTGTGATGATTCCCATCTGTACTTCCTCATTAAGTTCACTTTGAATTAAATTTTTCTCTCGATAAATCACATAGACGATAAATATGCTCAAACCAATCCAACCTGTCCAGTCGAATAATGTGCCGATCACAATACCAGCAACTCCGGGAATTAATGCCGGAATGGTATTGTGGACGCTGTGCATAAGGATGGATACCACCAGCCCTGCGGTGGGATAGATAACTCTTTTGATCCATTCTGGGGATAAACGCGCAAGAGCCAAGCCAATCCCGAAAAAAGCGGTATAGAAAGGGTGTTGCCAGCCTACCAGAAAAACACGAATAAAGACTAATGTAAACAAACCCGTGTAGCCGCTTTCCAGATAACCAAAATTATAAATATAGTAAGTGTTTTCGGTTGCAGCAAATCCCAACGCGGTAATACCAGCATACACAATGCCATCCAATATGGAGTCAAATTCTTTACGATAGAAATAGAACACGATCAGAACAGCAAAACCTTTCAGAATTTCTTCCATGAGTGGTGCAATTACTGAGCCAGTGGTTTGCTGTGCAATGAATTCTGAACCGGTTAAGACAAAAATGCCTGCTCCAAGGAGGGTGTTGATGAAAAAAGCAAAACCGGCAGCGATCACGGCTCCCCAAACAAATGCGCCTCCTAATAAGTGGCGGGGTTCTTTCTCGAAACGGTCAAGCCAGTAAACGAAAAAGGCAAATACGAGCATTGGTAAAAAACCGAAAATTACAGACAGAATAAAGCCCATGTTTACAAAACTCCGCTACTCATTCGATTGTTTCAAACAAACGGGCAACCTCATCCCGCTCGAACTTTTTCAATAATTTTCGTCCCTGGGGTGTAATTTGAAAAACGTCCGGCTGCCCCTTCTCTACTTTACCAATCTGGCTTGCAGTAATTCCACTTCCCTGTAAAGCATATATAATCTCGTTGGCAGAGGACGGCGATACAGCCATGAGCAGCGCACCAGATGCAATCGCTCCCATCGGATCAATGCCAAATATCTCACATACCTTACGAGAGATGGGGGGGAGATAGATGTGAGACGGCTCGATTACCAATGTGTTCTGACTGGCTATGGCAAGTTCCCACAAAGCGGTAGCTAAGCCGCCTTCGGTGGGGTCGTGCATGGCGTGAACTTCACCTGCGCATATGGCAATTTCTGCATCTCGGCTGATGGAAATGCCGGGGTCTTTCAAAAAGTTTTGAGCTTTGATTATTTCCGCTTCGCTCAGGGCATTGGCTAACTTTTCAGGAAATTCTATTGCCAATAATGCAGTGGCTTCAATGGGAATGCCTTTTGTCAAGATTAAGATGTCCCCCGGTTGCGCACCTTGCGGGGTAATTAATTTTTCACGGGTGGTCTCGGCAATCATGGTGGTTATTAAGATTGGTCGGTCTAAACCGCTGGTAATTTCGGTATGACCTCCAATCAGCACAATCCCCATCTGCTGGCAGGTTTGAGCAATGTCTTGAGAAATTTCGTTCACAAGGGAAGGAGTGGTTCGATTTTCTGGTAGCAGCATGGTGAGCAGCATCCATTGGGGTTTTGCACCCGTTGTGACAATATCATTGGAGGCTATCTGAACAGCATACCAGCCGATTTGACGGGTTGCAAATGTAATCGGTTCACTTTTGAGTACCAAACAGCGTTCGCCAAATTCCACAACGGCGCAATCTAAGCCAATGCCGGGTCCCAGGATAACCCGTTCGGAAGTTGTAGGAAGGTTGTTAATGAGTTGTTCTAAATATTCATGGGGAAGTTTACCGAGCGGGAAGGTGAAGTTCATTTTTCCTCGTCTTTGATGGATGTAAAGCGATGAAGAATGGTCTTAATGCGGTCATAATGTGAACCCTTCCAGTAGATTTGGCCACAGTTCGAGCAGCGACTGAAATCGTTATAGTATATGCGGGTCAATGGTAACAGTTGGTCGAGAATGGATTGTTTATCCACTTTGACTAACAAACCGTTGCAGCGTGGGCAGCGGCGAAAAGGTTGGAGATACGGTAATAATTGAAAATGGTCAATAATCTCTGCTAATTGAGAGAGGGGATTGTCTTGCCGGACACAATATCCGCGTTGGATAACCTTTCTCTTCAACAGCCCTCGATCACGAGTTAATACAATACGATCTTGTTCAGCGGCGATTTGGGCAATTCGTTCATCGTTATATTCGTGACTATACAAGGCATCTATGCCTAAGAGACGTAAATAGGCAGTTAATTTTCCCAGGTGGTTGTCGAGTATAAATCTTGGCTCGCTGTCATCGTCAGTTGGTGGTTTGCTTTGCCAGGGGTGGAGATGAATATAATCTCCACGAACAGGATGATAGGATAAACTCACCTCTTTATCGTTGAGGATGATTTTTCCAATCTCAGGGTGAGGGACACCTAACGCTTCCACAATGTGTTTTAAGGAGGTTTTTTCGTGTAATTGAAAATGAACGACAATTGGTTCTGTTTCTGACTTGAAAAAATCGGTCAAAGCCCCGTGAAAGGCAATCGTTATCTCGCCACGATAGGGGGATTCAGTAGACAAATTCGCGGATATCATAGCGACTGATGTGGGGAATTCCCCTTTTCGGGTTGAAAATTAGATTATTTTCGATCATTTCACCTTGTTGAATGCGTTCTTCCGTGCTTAATGGCTGAAGCGAATGTTGAAAGGCCGTTTGGACATATGGCAGATTTTCGTTTTCGACCAGTTCGGAGAAGTAGATCAAATCATTGGTGTCCAGCGGCATGGTGTTGATGAGTTGAATGGTATCGCGAACATGATCCATTTCGTAAGTTTTTCCTCCTGCACCAAGAAGCACAATAATTCCAACGGCGACACCGCCGCCCTTAATGTTCTGGACAGCTTGAAGAACATCCTGGGGAGTACCAGGTTTGCGTAAAAATTTGAGCAGGGGTGCGTGACCCGACTCCATGCCAATGTAAACCCGTTTTAAGCCCATCTCAGCAAGGCGGGCAAAGTCCTGAGGAGTTTTTCGTTCGCCGCTGAAGCCGTCCAAAAAAGCAAAAATACCGCCCAGACTTTCCACATCGAGTTCATCGTGAACGACCTCTAGAAGGCTGATGAGGCGGGGCATTGGAATGACCAACGCATTGGCATCACCGAGAAAAATTGTGCGTCGCAGACTGAGACCTTTGCCCAAATAAGTCTTTACAGCCCGGATGTGTTCACGAAATTCATCCTCGCGTTTGATACGGAAAGGACGATCGCGGTAAAAGTCGCAAAATGTACAGGTGTTGAAGGAGCATCCTTCGGCTGCTTGCAAGACAACCGAAATGTATTGATCTGGTGGAAGAATGCCTACGGGCTTATAAACCTGGTGATACTTCACTACATCCGCTTCGGCGGACCCAATGTCGAAAGATGCTGCAATTTCTAAATCGCTCCAGCCTTTTTCGTCGAGGGGTGGATTGACCATAATCTCTTTATTGCGGAGTTTCTCTAAAAGGGCACGAAGAAGGAGGTGTCCATGCTGGATTAAATCGGCAGCCTCTTTCGGGGAAAGCCATCGGCGACGGCGGTTTTTATCAGGGGTAAGCCATTTGGCCACAATCTTCCCGTCCAATCCACGTCGGTAGGATACCTCGTCCAAAAGCGCGGTCCATAAACGTCCGGCAAGGTCATAGCTGAACACTTCTTTACTGCCAACGCTAATCGTCAGACAGTTCGGTTTGACGCTGATTGTAACCGATTGGTTATTCCAATAGCCTTGATGAACCATAGATTAAGAATTTTGAACGGTATAATAGGCGGGTGATCCTCGGATTTTGAGAATTATATACCAATTGGCAGGCTGTATTGATAAACGGAAAAGGAATTTAGATTTATGCATATTTTGTATATCAGACACGCACAATCCACCAATAATTTGCTTTGGGATCAAACCGGCAGCAGCGATGGTCGTTCCAGTGATCCAACTCTTTCCGAATTGGGGGTCAAGCAATCCATTGCGTTGTGTAATCATTTTGAGCATTATCTGACCTTAGGTTCTGGGAATCAACCTCCAAATTTGGATCACATATTTCTTTACAGTAGTCTGATGTGGCGCTCTCTTCAGACGGCTCAACCTATAGCGGATAAGTATAATTTACCCATTTTAGGCGTGCGGGATTTGCATGAGGTTGGTGGGGTGTATCTCAAAGACCCCGAAACTGAACTCAACATTGGCTTGCCCGGTAAAAAACCGGATGAACTGAAAATGGCTTATCCCCGCTTGCATTTCGTGCAGGAATTGAATGTACAGGGTTGGTATAACGCATCGTATGAATTGGATGATCAAGCTCACCAAAGAGCAAAACGGTTGGTCAAATGGCTGATGGCTCAGCACCAATACACCAATCACATCGTAGTGTTGGTCAGCCATGGGGCATTTTTCAATTATTTTATGACCGAACTATTGGGGATAACCCCCCCATACCGCAGCTGGTTTGTCATGAACAATACGGGAGTAACCCGGATTGAGGTTGAAGAGGATCAAATATACATCCTCTATACGAATTCGATCATTCACTTACCGGCTGATTGGGTGAGTTGAGTTCTTAAGGGGATTCTTAAGCCTCTTGTTGGGGTTGATTATGAATTACAGTTAATTGACGATTGCGCCAGAACATTAGAAAGCCGATAAATTGCAGTAATCCTCCAATTATCAGAGCATTACCAATACCAGCAACATCAGCGATGAACGTCCCGATCAAAGGCGAGAGGATGGAAGAGACATATTGGAGACCTTGTGCAATTGAAACAAAAGTGGCGCTATATTCTGGGGGGACAGTTTTCATCAGCTCATCGAAGAACACCAGGTTCAAACCAGCCTGAAAAATCCCGTTGATTCCGGCAAAAATTGTGATAAGAAGTGCATTATGAGTGCTGGCCACAAGGATTGGATAAATGGCTGCCCCTAGAGTCGTCCAGAGCAGTACCTGACGTGAACCACGCCGACGTGATTGTTGAGTCCAAAAGAAATATCCCACAATCACAATAGCCGTTTGGGCGGTATTGATGGTAGCAATCCAACTATTGCTGGCCTGAACTTCGCGGACAAAGTAGAGGGGAAATAGAGGTAGAGTCAAGGCTGCGCCGGAGAGAAACACGAAGCGCTTGATGACAAACGATTGAAATGGTTTTTCGCGGCTCAGGAGGGCCAGATATTGAGCGATTGTTTGCCGAAGCGGTACTTTGCCTGATAAAGTTGGGCTTTGAAAATCGGGTAGTTGAATATGAGAAGAAAAATAGTAACTGATTAATCCCCCTACAGAAAGAAAGATGAAGATTGCTTGAAAGTTGGTAGGGAAGACGATACGATCTAAAAATTGACCAATTATGAAAACAGCAACAGCTGTGGTAATTCCCAAAATAGACCATCGGCGGGTCATTAATTCATAACGAAGATTAGGGCCCGCCACAGCATTCATGACCACAGAAAAGGAGATATTTAGCAAGGTTTGAGGAATGGTAGCCAATGCCCAAACGATCAAGATGCCGCTGATTAAAGTCTGGCCTTGTAAAAAGAAAGCCAGCAGACCGGTGAGCGCATAACTCATGATCACACCCAGTCGGGCGAAGCTGAACCACGGGATGATCCTTTTTTGATTTTGTAAAAACTGCCCCATGGGAATTGCCAGAATCAAACCGGCTAAGGCAGGCATGGAAGTCAATAATCCAATTTCGTAGGAAGTGGCTCCCAACCGGGTGAGAAAAACGGGCAAAAAAGGTGCGGCCGCGTTTGCTAGACCAACACCAATGGCGTCAATTTGAACGTTGGTAAAATTTTTGGATTGTATTTCGTTTAATTCTGCGGGATTTGAAAATAATTTTTTGAGGTTCACGATGAAACTTCCGAGAAGATATATTTAGTCAAGGTGTGATTATACTCATTACGGTTAAAGTTTTTTACAACAGTATGTCATAGCCGCCAATTTGGATTGGTTCTGCATTATCAATCTGAATATCAAAGCGTGCTTGCCACTTAAGAAGGTGGTGGGCAAAATCCAACCAGGGAATGTCAGGTGATTGAAGGTTGTTCTTTAACCAATAGCCTATCCTTTCAATCCAATGATGTAAATCGTGGCGAATGGGCTGAAAGAACATGAGGAATGGTTGTAAATCCCAGATGACAACCTTGCCGTCCGTGCTGGAACTGATGAGGGTATTCCCATCGGGGGTGATTCCCAAACCGCTGGCGGTTTGGGAATGCTGTTCGATTGTGAGAAGAAGCCTTAAATCGGCTTCATGCCATATGTGAATTTTCCCATCCAGTCCTATGCCGAAAAGCATCGGGAGGGTTGGGTGATAGATCAGGTGGTTGACTACAGCACTGGTTGGATAAGGCAAGGTAAGAGGCTTAAACGTTGATAGGCTGAATTGCTGGATAGTTTGGTTACGGGCAGCAACCGCTAATTTTTGGCGCCTATTGATTGCCATTGTCAGAGGTACATCCTCAAATTCCGATAAAGAATGAACGAGGTGATTACTCTGGGTAGAAATAAAATGACAGGCACGGTCAGCAACAGTACAAAGGAGCAGTTGATTATCCGGCGTTAGCAATAGAGAAAAAATCTCATTTGCGATTTGCATGGGGGGATGGGCTGATAAACCGCTCGGAAAATGCCATGATTGAATTGTTCCATCGAAGCCAGCCGAATAAAATAATCGGCCATCGGACTGAAAAACAATCGCTCTAATTTGACCTTTGTGTCCCTCCAATGTTTTTAGCAGGACATTATCCTGGCGGCGGAAGATGCGCAGGCGATGATCGCCGCCAGCACTGATCAAATAACTTGCCTGCGGGTCATAAGCAATCAGCCGTGTGGGGGAATTGGGGCTTTGAATGGGTTTCTGCCATTCCAGTGAGTTAAGGTTAAGAAAATGGATAGAAGAGCCGAGGGTGCCAAAGCCGATTTCCATACCGAATGGGGAAACCGCCATGCTGGATACATTGCCGGCAGGAGAATGGAGGACAGCTTTCTCGAAAACCGGAAGGGGTTTGGAGATGCATTTTGCAGCAAGCCGGGCTATCTGTTTCAAATCCGGGTCGTCTTCGAAGTAATTTGTATGTTCAAAAAGGAGATTGAGCAAATATGCGGACCAGTAAAGTGGGGCGCGAGGTAAGAGAACCGACCATAAGTTTTCGAACGGATTGACAAGAAGATATTGAGCAATCTTTTCCCAATCGGCCGGGGTGAGTTCCCATAACAGAACGCTGGGGCGGCTGTCTGAAAGACCGGAGAGCCATTCAATTTGACCGCTGCTGCGTGCCTGAGACAGAATTTTTTGCCTCAGAGCCGGTCCAGCAGATGAGTATGCCTCCACCAGCCATTGGTGGGTAAAGTCAAAAGTTTCGTATAGATCCCATTGGCCGGATAGAAAAAAATAAAGTGCTTTATCGGGTGGTGATGAGGGAGAAAGATTGTGTTGTTTGCAGATTTCTTCAGCAGCAGGATCATCGAAGTGAATGACCAGTTGACAAAGAAGATCTTTGGCGGTGGAATTATCAGAATCAACCAGTGATAACAATCGCTGAAGGATGATTTGTTTTTCTGCTGATGAGGTTTGAGGGTATATGGTCAGCAGGCGGTTAAATTTATCGGGGGTGTCGAACAAAAGGGTGTCCAGCAGTCGAGATACGCGTTGTCTATCTGGCGAGGCAGTGGATTGGGTGATTTTGAGACGGGTTGAGGGTTGGGCACGGTAAAAAAAATAAGAGGAGAGAAGGACTAGATTTTCGTAAGATTGTGTGATGTCAATTTCGGGCAGGTAAAGAAAGGAAAAAATCGCTTGAAGTTGGGAATCAGGGCAGGTCAAATGAGTGGCTCTAAGATGCGAAATCGCCGGAAGAAAATCCCTTTCAACAGAAAGGCGGTATAAACTCAGAATTGCCTCCGGGTTGTTTTGCTGACTTAATACAATCAATGCCTCTAAGGCATCTTGCCGGATTATGGGCAAGGGGGCAAAAACGCAAATTTCTTCCAGGAGGGTAATACTTTCTCGTGTCGGATGAGCAAGCAGCTCCCGAATCATTCCCCTTTGAAGCAATCGGAGAAGAGTCTCTTTGGGAAGAGGGGGGATTTCACCAATGGCAAGCAGGGTGCGGCGGAATTCCTCCAAAAGGTTTTGTTGCATCATATTTCAACGGAATATCAGCGGTGTTACTCCGCTGGAAAGAATTTCACCATTCTGTTGAATGATGATTTCACCTTCCGGAACACTGGACAGATCCTCAATGGAGTATCGCGAGGAAAAAAGGGAAATGATTTTATTGCCAGAACCGATCCAGAGGTTATGTGTGGACTGAGTTTGAATATAGCGTCCAGAAATCAATACATCAATTAGAGAAAGCAATTGGTTGGCGGAGGGAAATGTGCGAATTTCTTCCAGTGTAAAGCCGCTGAAAAGAATTACTGAAAGATTGGTTTTCTGGCGGATTTCCGATAAAAATTTCAGCAAAGGTGTTAATTGCTGCAAAGGCTCGCCTCCGCTGATCGTTAATCCTTCGATGAGGGGGCTGACATTTACAATGCGGTTGAGCAAATTACTCAATCGAACCAATCTGCCACTTTTTGTGGAATGCGTGTGAGGATTGAAACAACCGGGACAACCCAGCGTACAACCCTGTAACCAAAGGACAGCTCGTTTTCCCGGACCATTCGAGTAACTGACTGTCTCAAAATGATGAATTCTCAACGAGTCTTCCACTCTATGTTACCTTTTAACTTCTAAAGGTGGAAGCAAATTTGAATTACGGGAAACCGATTCCTGGCTTTCAGCGGTCATCTTCCGTTCTAGAATCTGATTTCCAAGGGCTTCTTCTATGGCGCGAGTTATTTCCAGACATGCATTCCCCTTAACACCGCGAACGCTTATTTCAACCTTTCCATCGGGCAGGATTGTCAGTTCGATCTCTTGAATTTCCATCATCTGTCCCTACAACATTCGACGTAACAGCAAGTGAATTTTACCAGCCTCATCTTTTTCCTCGACCAGATAAAAGCCTTGTTCTTCAAGCTTTTGACGGGCTGCATGGTAAGCATATCGTTGATTGATCTGTCGGACAAGATCTTTACGTTTGATTCCCATCACACCAAACCAGTCAGCGATAATTTCAAATTTGCCTTTATTGCGTCGGAATCCAATTTCTGCACTCAGCGGAGGGCGAATTTTGATTTCTACATCGGTTTGTTCACCGCGGAGGGAGGTGATTTTCAATTCGCCTTGTTCGATGGGATAACCCAGATCACGAAGAGCGAGGATTAAAATTTCCGCATCAACCCATTCTGTCTTAAGTTTCGAGATGTGAGACATTGTCTTAAGCCTTACTAGGATAAACGAATAACCGGATGATTATCCAATATGATAACCCCAGTTTGTAAATCACGGGCAGTAATCGTCAATCTTTTTTGAGAATCAATAGAAAAAGATATTTCAAAGCGAGGAAGACCGGGCTCCGATGGTGGATCGGCGGTGAGAAAGGTTGGACAATGCTCATTGACGAAAAAACAAGTTCTTTCTTCAATTTTTTGAGATGAAAGTTGTACAATCCTTGCAGAACCCTGCGGATCAAAAATCAACTCCAAATTCTCTTGGAAAAAACTGCTTTCGAGGGGGTTGCGTATTTCAAATATGGCTAGCCCAAGTTTGTTTTGGCCCTCAAAGGTGGGTTTAATGGTCAACCGGGAGACGGGTTGAGGAGTGGGATAGGCTGTTCCGCTGGAAACAATTTTCTGGAACGCGTATTGATGGCTAACCGGATCGAGATAGCGGATGGCGTAGTCATGCCGGATATGATCGAGGATGCCCATTCCGCCCACAAAAAGAGCGGCGCCTCTTGCCACAGCATCCAGTGGGCGTTGAACATGAACGGGGGTGTCCTTAAAATACTGCCGCACATGCTGCTGAATAGCCGGTATCATACTGCTCCCGCCGACCATTAATACCGAGGTAATTTGATCCTGAGAATAACCCCTTTCGTAAGCCTGATGGAGAACATTACGAAATAGAAGCGTTATCTCCCCGAAGAGATGGTTGCGATCGAGGATTTTTTCGAATTCCTCACGCTTTAGAGTGAGGTTCACAGCCAAACCATTGCCGAGGAGAATATCCCCTGTTGTGGCTTGATGGTGGTGTGAAAGGGCCTGCTTTAATTTTTCACATGCCGTAAGAATATGAGTGCTGTACTGCCTGACGGCAGTGAGCTCTTCGGACAAGTTGAAACGTAAAAGGGTCTCCTGATAAAGCCACTGGTCAATGCGCATGCCTCCAAGGTTTTTCCCGGCTTTCCCCAACACGCGGCAAAGCGGTTGGTTTTTTGCGGATAATTCATTTTCTACGATAACCATTGCAGCATTCATTGTCCCGCCGCCAAAATCGAATACAAAGAAAATAGAACCGGGTTTAACCTCAAGTTCATAACCGATCGCCGCGGCAATTGGCTCGTCAATCCATGAAACTTCGGGCAGGTGATGATTTTCAGACAGCGTGCGCAGCCAGTTTGTGTAGAACTCAAAAGATTCAACCGGTGCGCTAAAAGCAATCTTTCGAGGGATGATTCCTTGTTCTTCCCGTAAAAAAGTCAAAAGGGTGGAGAGGAAGTCCTGGGCTGCTTTAGTGGGTGTGATTTCATGATCCTCAATACGGATGCGGATGGGGCTGCGGCTGAGGATGTATTGTTTCATCCAACGTAAGGTGAATCGTGAGTTCGCCAGCCCTTGTTGGAGGACTTGATTGCCAATCCAGACCTGTCCTTCTGGAGAGTAATGAATCAAGGATGGGATGAGTGGAATGTTATCTCCATCCTGGAAAAGACAACGGCTGTACTCGGGTATGTGGGTCAGCAAAACTTGCTGAGAGTCTGCATCCCAGCCGGCGATTAGCGTATTGGATGTGCCGAAATCAATTCCCAGCCCAGAAAATCCCATTTTGCTCAAGCTCAAACGGTGCTAACTGGCCGAACGGATATCCAATTGAATTGGGACGAATTGATGTTCGGCTTCTTCTGTTTTTTGAAAAGAAGCGGATTGAGCCCGGCCTTCGCGCAGCCAGTTGCGCAGCATGGTGATGTTTTCCCGCTGGGAAACCGATAAAGGTACCTGGCGTTTGAGTGCGTAGAGAATGTCCTCGGTAGTAAATTCGCGCTGGCCATCGTTGAAGCCAATATACATTGCATCAATCACCGCCTGTTCGATCTCGGATCCAACATAACCGCTGGAAGCCTCTGCCAGTTGATCAAGGTGATAATCTTCGGGCAAGCGGCCGCGTTTGCGCAAGTGAACGGAAAAAATTTCGCGTCTTTCTTCAAAGGTGGGAAGATCAAGGAAAAAAATCTCATCGAAACGGCCCCTTCGGAGCAGTTCGGGTGGAAGGCTGGAAATATCATTGGCAGTGGCAACCACAAAACAGGGGGCTGTTTTTTCCTGCATCCACGTCAAAATGGTACCAAATACGCGGGTACTGGTGCCGCTATCCAAACCACCGTGTGCCAGGGCTTTCTCCATTTCGTCAATCCAAACCACACAAGGTGATACGGTTTCAGCCAGCTTAAGGGCGCGACGAGTTCTTTCCTCCGATTCACCCACCAGACTACCGAATAAAGAACCCACATCCAGGCGAAGTAATGGTAAACGCCAAAGTCCACCGATCATTTTGGCGGTCAGGCTCTTGCCCGTCCCGGGAATGCCGATTAAGCCAATTCCCTTAGGGGCGGGCAAACCGTAAGCTCGAGCCTCCTGTGAGAAAGCACGTTCCCGCAACCGCAGCCAGTTCTTAAGCACTTCTAATCCGCCGACATCATCGGCTGTTTCGGTAACGGCGAAAAACTCGAGCGCTTCGCTTTCGCGGATAATTTGCTTCTTTTCCTCGGTAACCAGGGCAATATCGCGGTCATCCAATAAACCATCTTTGACGATGGATTTTGCGAACACCCGCTGTGCTTGAGAGGCGGTCAAACCTATTGCTGCTTGAATGAGTTTTTCTTTTCCCAATGGCGTCAGGTTGACTTTGACACCGGGAGTTTGAATGAGCCGGTTGAGGACTTCTTCCAGCTCCGTAAAGGTTGGCAGGGAAAAGTCCACCAAGACGGCGTCGTCTTTTAATTCATCTGGAATTTTAGAAGATAATGAAGTAATCAAAATGGATTTTTTCGAAAACTTCAAACGCTGACTTACGTTTCTTAATTTTCGTTTTATTTGGGGATTGTTCCAGAGTTCATGAAAATCCTTAAAAACGAAGAGGGATGGTACCACGGGATCTGCCCCTTCGACCTGCTCCAGGGCGGTGAGGGGGTCACGAGCAGAGGGTGGATTGCCACTGCCAACCAACAATTGAAATCCATCTGCAGCATCCCAGCTGAGAAGACGGCGTTGAGTTTGTTCACAAACACGCTGAATCGTGGTCAATAAGCGTTCTTCTTCTGGGGTGACATAGACCAGCAAGGTGAATCGGGCTCGCAGATATAAATCGAGTTGATCTTCGACATTCATAGGTTTTTATTTCTTGCTTAAAGTTTCTTTTCAGGTCATTATAACGCATCCATTTGCTTTTGGATTGTGACATTTATCAACCAGAGCAGTGACAGAGGAATGCTGTAAGTAAATGGGTGTTTTATATAATTGAAGTGAGGGGAAAATGGTGAAGTCGAGTTCATCCAATACTTTTGATCAAGGAGAAGGCGATGATAAAAACCGATGTGGAAAAACTGCGGAGCGCACATCAATTGCTGGCAGAGTTTCGTTATGATCTTCGCCCTGTAGTGAGGGGGTATGCCAATCGAACCCTGTATGTCAACATCAGCGAAAATCGCATTCGCAGTAAACCGGTTGATGAGATAATGAAACGAACTTTCACCGGGGGTAGGGGTTTCTGCTTGTGGCTTTTATGGAACGCCATTCGTGATGATACCCGCTGGAACGATCCTGAAAATGAACTGGTCATTGCGGGTGGACCGATTGGCGGAATTACGGCTTATCCGGGGAGTGGTAAATGTACTGTGGTTACCGTTTCGCCCTTGACCAACACCGTTATTGATAGCAATAGCGGCGGATACTTTGGACCATATCTTAAGTTTGCTGGATGGGATGCTCTTGAAATTCAGGGAAAAGCTCAAAATGATGTGATCATTTACATTGACGGTGATGAAGGGGTTGTCCGAATTGAGGAAGCCCCGCTCGAACCGGAGGATACCCACCTCATCAATCGAATGTTAACCGAGATGTATGCCGATGACCCGCGAGGATTAAGGGGGATTTCGGTGATTTCTGCCGGTCAGGCGGCTAATTACAATTCGATATGCGGCTTGAATGTCAGTTATTATGATCCGCGCCGCGATGAGGTGCGGATAAAACAGGCCGCGCGGGGTGGTTGTGGTAGGGTTTTGCGGGATAAAAAGATAAAGGCAATTGTTGTGCGCTACAGCCAGATTGGTGGCGACAGCAATGGCGTTGCCAACATGGATCTCATCCGAAAAGCAGGCCAGCGGATTAACCGTGAAATCAGTCTGTTTGATGCTTCGCAGAACGACATGCGCGGCACGGGAACCCCATACCTCATTGAGATCATGAACAAGTTTCACTTGCTACCGGTCAAGAACTTTCGTTATGGTCATCATGATGAGGCGTACCGGGTTGCAGGGGATGTCTGGAAGCAGAAGTTTGACATGCGCGGACCGGATGGATGCTGGTACGGTTGCACAATGTCCTGTGCACACGGGGTTTCGCACTACACTCTGCAAACCGGCCCTTATAAAGGTGAAGAGGTTTTTGTGGATGGGCCCGAATATGAGACACTCGGTGGTTTGGCTTCAAACCTGTGCATTTTTGATCCGGCTCAGGTTCTGGAAATGAATTTTTATGCTGATACGTATGGTATTGATACCATTTCGCTGGGCAATTCACTGGCATTTGCCATGGAATGTTACGAGTTGGGAATTCTAAATAAGGAAATTACAGGTGGTTTGGAACTGTCATGGGGAAATTTTGAAGCCGTCATGGAAGTGATTCACCAAATGGCGGAAGGCAAAGGTTTCGGTGTTGTCATTGGGCAGGGTGTGCGGGCGATGAAACGGTTGTTCATCGAAAAATATGGAGCGGATCCTTCCTTATTGAATGATATTGGGATGGAGATCAAAGGGTTGGAAATTTCGGAGTATCTGTCAAAGGAATCGCTCGCCCAGCAAGGTGGTTATGCACTGGCAACCAAAGGTCCGCAGCATGATGAAGCATGGCTGATCTTTATGGATATGGTTCATAAACAACTGCCTACCTTCGAAGCCAAAGCGGAAGCGCTGCATTACTTCCCCATTTGGCGGACATGGTTCAGTTTGCATGGATTATGTAAATTGCCCTGGAATGACATCATCCCCGAAAGCAATAAAACCGCCAAAGAACCCGCAAAAGTGCCGGAACATGTTGAAAACTACTGCTGGCTCTATGAAGGTGTTACCGGTGAAAAGATTGACATTGACGGAATCATCGAGCAATCGGAGAAAGTTTATAACTTCCAACGAATTTTCAATTTGCGGATGGGGTTTGGAACACGGGAACATGATTATCCGCCATACCGTGCAATGGGGCCGGTAACTCCATTGGAATATGAAGATCGCAGGGATTACTACGATGAGATTTTGTCCAAAGAAATTGGCTTGAACATCAATGGTATGAGTACGGAACAAAAAATTACCGAGTTGAGAAAGTACCGTGAGAAACGGTATGACCAATTGGTGGATGCCGTCTACCAACGCCGTGGATGGACAAAGAATGGTGTGCCGACTTTAGAAACCGTCCAGCGTTTAGGGATTGATTTTCCGGACGTCGTGACCTTAATTGAAAAACATGGCGGTTAATTAATCATTACCAATTTAAGGCAAAATTTCAACTGAGGTGACCAGCAGGGTGTTGCAGCCGGCATCAGCCCAGCTGCCTCGAAAATCACCTTGCTGGTCATAACGTGCAATGTCCAGAATCTCAATTCCCTTGATCCGGACGGTATCCCCTTTACGGATTTGAGCCAATTGATTGAAAATTATTTCGGTTGCAGGAACAGTGTGCAATAAATTGATTGTTCCTTCAGGGCGCTTGGACTGATCGGAATACCAGTAAAAGCGATGATTCGAAACTGAAGTGCGCACAATTGAGGAGTTAGCAAATTCTCCACTCGTCACAAGAATATCATGGGATAGTAAAGGGAAAGCCCGTTCGTTAATTGGGGAGGTGTGGCGAACCAAACCTTCAAAAACGGTTGTGCTTTTCGATTCGTAGCGAATTTTCCACACCTCGCCGTTGCTATCCTCCACCGAAGTAAACGCCGAATCAATCTTCCATGTATCAAATTCTGGTACAGTTGTCCATAAGAGGGTTATTTGACCAGTTGAGATGGACCAGAATAAATAGCCAATCAGAAATATTCCAATAAACAACAAGGGAGATCGAATCAGGCACCCTAATGGGATTAAAAATAATTGGCTTATTGATGGGGTGTGCGATTCGTTGGGGGAAGGACTAAGGTTAGGTTTGCGGCTCATTACGGTTGTATTATAGCAAAAGGCAGGTATAATCATGCCTTGGAGGTGATTACGCATTACAAACTTGTAAACAGGATTGGAAAAGACCAGCGCATGGCTTCACATCTCGTTTGATTCCCGAGGTGGTGAAGTGACGAGGAGGAAGGTTCCCTGTTGCAAAACAGGGTTAACCGGTGATAACAGAGTAATGCAACTGGTCACCGGGAAAATCGAGAGATCAGCGGAAGCCTTCCGGGCGTTTTTTTGCCCATCTTTTCCTGGAAACATATCAGAAAATTCTGTATAAGACTCTAATCCGATATGGATGTAGAGAATTCTTGAGGTGTTGAAAGGAGATTTTATGTGCGGCATTGTTGGCTATATTGGAGAACGCAATGCAACTCCCATTGTTCTCAATGGCTTGAAACGACTGGAGTACCGGGGTTACGACTCGGCGGGTATTGCCGTATTGCAAAACGGCCATATCGAAATTCGTCGTGATGCAGGAAAATTGAGCAAACTCGCCAACCTGGTTGAAAGTCAACCGGTCGAAGGTAACATTGGCATTGGTCATACCCGTTGGGCAACCCACGGGGAGCCCAGTGCTCGTAATGCTCATCCTCACATGGGGAACACTCGCCAGGTTGTGGTGGTGCATAACGGGATTGTTGAAAACTTCCTTGAACTGAGAGAAGAACTGATGGCAGAGGGAGTGGATTTCAATTCCGATACCGATACCGAGGTGATTGTTCATCTGATTGAGCGCTTCCTGAGTAGTGGTACCTCGTTGGAAGAGGCTACCCGTCAGGCATTGCGCCATTTGAAAGGTGCGCATGGGGTAGTAGTGATGTCCTCCTTGGAGCCGGATAAGATCATTGCGGCTCGAATTGGAAACGCAGGCGGTGTGGTAGTTGGCATTGGCGAAAATGAAATGTTCGTTGCATCGGATATTCCGGCAATCCTGGATCATACCCGCCGGATGATTTTCCTTGATTCGCATCAGATGGCCGTTGTTACCCGCCAAGGTGTTCGTGTTTTGACATTGGATGGTAATCCCGTTCAAGCGCAAGAGCACCTGATCAGCTGGGATCCAGTGGCGGCGGAAAAAGGCGAATATCGTCATTTCATGCAAAAAGAAATTCACGAGCAGGTGCGGTCACTGACCGATACCCTGGCCGGACGGGTAGATTTCGATGAGGGGTTAATTCGGTTACCCCAATTAAACCTGACTCCTGAACTGGCAAGAAGGATTCGCAAAATCATCATAACAGCCTGCGGTACCGCGGCTCATGCAGGTATGGTGGGAAAAGTATTGATCGAGAGAATCGCTCGTGTCCCGGTAGAGGTGGATATTGCCTCTGAGTTTCGATATCGAGATCCGATTGTGGATGAACACACGGTTGTTCTGGCGATCAGTCAATCTGGAGAGACGGCCGATACACTGGCTGCTATGGACGAAGGGCGCAAACGAGGAGCGATTTTATGGTCCATTGTCAATGCAATAGGGTCGCAGGCGATGCGCATTGCCGATGGGTACATCTCTATGCAGACTGGTCCGGAAATTGGTGTGGCTTCCACCAAGGCATTTACTGCCCCTCTGGTGGATTTATATATGCTGGCCGTCCTGTTGGCAGACTTGCGGGGAGTGTTGGATTCATCCAGGCGAAAACAATTAGTCAGTGATTTACGTTTGATTCCAGATCTGGTGGGGCGTTGTCTTGACAGGGAAAATGAAATTATCCCTGTTGCCAGAGAAATGAAGTACATTCGCAACATGCTTTATTTGGGGCGGGGAATCAACATGCCGATTGCGTATGAAGGGGCATTGAAACTCAAAGAGATTTCTTACATCCATGCTGAGGCCTATCCGGCAGGGGAAATGAAGCACGGCCCAATTGCACTGGTGGATCGGGATATGCCGGTGCTGGCGATTGCCCCCCAAGACCCATGGTATGAGAAGATGATCAGTCAAATCGAACAAGCCAAGGCGCGTGGAGGCAGCGTGCTTGTCGTGGCGACCGAAGGAGATACACGAGTGCCAGAGCTTGCAGATCATGTCTTTTGGGTACCGCCAACCCCATGGCTGCTATCGCCAGTGGTTACCGTTATTCCACTTCAATTATTTGCCTACCACATCGCTTCTTTACGAGGATTGGATGTGGATCAACCCCGCAATCTGGCAAAAAGTGTGACGGTGGAGTAATTTTTGAACCAGAATTAAGTCAAACGGTCTCCCGCAGTGAGCGGGAGACCGTTTAATGATTCGGATTTCCAATCCTCCTCATGGATTGGCAGGCGCAGAAGGCCGTTTTATCCAATTCTCCAAATCTTCGGGCAAGTGATGGTTTTGAAACTTGAGCAGCATTTGTTGGGGATCATCTTCGACAATGAACAATTCTCGATGATTGGAGTAAATAAAGCCTTCTTTTTGTGCATGTTCAACCATGGATACGAACGGAAGGAAGTAGTTATTGATGTTAAGCAATCCCACTGGTTTACGATGAATGCCAATTTGAATCCATGTGAGGGTTTCGAATAATTCATCGAAGGTGCCAAATCCACCCGGTAAAGCTATAAATGCATCGGCTAACCGACTCATTAACGCTTTACGCTCGTGCATGTTCTTCACAAGTCTTAATTCGCTGAGTTGATCGTGAATTAATTGCGGTTGAAAGAGGGATCGGGGCACGACGCCAACGACGGTAGCACCGGCGTTCAGAGCAGCATCGGCTAAGGCGCCCATTAAACCGGTTTTCCCACCCCGTAAACGATCCGAATGTGATTTTTTGCAAGGGTAACCCCTAATTCCGCCGCTCCATCGAGGTAGGATTGGGCGAGATGGTCGGCAGAACCGGCGAAAACACAGATCGAGTGGATGTTTTGAGTTTTCATACACCAATTTTATAGGATTTTTAGGGAAAACGTAGGGAAATGGCTTGTATCACCCCAAAGTGCATGACATTCGTCCTAATTTGACTGTAATATCAGAATTCAGACCAATTTAATATTGTATTAAGATAACAGAATCGGTATAATTTTTTCTAATGAGGTTTTAATCTGCACCGAAGGAGGTGAATTCGGAAATCATTTATTACTTTAAACTTGTTCCATAAATATATCACCCAATTTCCCAAAACTTTAAAGAAAGGACGGAGAACAATATGACACGAAAACTACTCAAAGGCTTCCTTATGGTTGTCCTGCTTGTAGTAGTGGGAGTTGTTTTGACAGCCTGTCAACAAGCAACTCCAGAGCCGACGCAGCCACCCGTTCCACCACAGCCTACTGCTGTACCCTGTCCAACAGCCGCTCCCTGCCCGACAGCACCGGATTTATCCAGCGAGGTGCCTTACTACGCTTTATGGATGAATTCGGGTCACGCCGATGCGACGGCTGAGGCCTTCCGTCATTGGGATAGTGAAGATCCCGCTGAGGTTCCGCCGACCTGTGCAAAATGCCACAGCAGTGCTGGTTTCCTGGATTATCTCGGAGCCGATGGCAGCGAGGCATTTGCGGTGGATAAACCGGCGCCCACCGACACGGTCATCAACTGCAATACCTGTCACAACCCAGCGACAGAAGCTCTTACCACAGTAAAATTCCCGTCGGGCGTGGAGTTAACCGGCTTGGGACGTGAAGCGGTTTGTATGACCTGCCATCAGGGCAATGCCTCTATGGTGCAGGTGGATGAAGCCATTCAAAAAGCCGGTGCTACAGATGAAGATACTGTTGTCGGTGAGCTTGGCTTCATCAATATCCACTATTACGCAGCAGCAGTCAGCCGGTATGGGGCTCAGGTTAAAGGTGGCTACCAGTATCCCGGAAAATCGTATGATGTTCTCTTCGAGCATGTCTCCGGTGTTCAGGCGTGCCAGGATTGCCACAATTCTCACTCGCTGGAATTGAAAACAGAGAGCTGCGTGACCTGTCATCCCGGGGCCACCTCTGTAGAAGGGGTGCGGGCGATCCGCATGGCATCCTCCCTGACCGATTATGATGGCGATGGAGATGTTGAGGAAGGACTGGCAGATGAAATTTCCGGTTTGCGGGACATGTTGTATACCGCAATTCAGGCATATGCCAAGGAAGTCGCCGGTACGGCAATTGTTTATGACAAAAATGCCTATCCGTATTTCTTCATTGACACCAACGAGAACGGCAGTGTTGATGAAGGGGAGGCTGCTTATCCAAACAGGTATGCTTCGTGGACACCGCGTTTGGAAAAGGCTGCCTTTAACTTCCAAGTGGCCATGAAAGATCCCGGTGGATATGCTCATGGTGGAAAATACATCATTCAATTGTTGTATGACTCGATCGAAAACCTGAATGAAAAATTATCTGCGCCAGTTGATTTGAGCTTGGCAAACCGGGTGGATGCCGGACACTTCGATGGTTCAGCCGAAGCGTTCCGCCATTGGGACGCTGAGGGTAAGGTACCGAATGCCTGTGTCAAGTGCCATACCGCTGACGGATTACCGCAATTCATTGCAGAAGGTGTCAATATATCCATGATGCCTTCCAACGGATTGCGCTGTGAGACCTGCCATAACGATCTGACTACCTTCTCGTTATATCAGGTCGAAACGGTTACCTTCCCCAGCGGAGCCAAGTTGGGATTTGAAAACAGTCCGAATGACAACTTGTGCCTCAACTGCCACCAGGGCCGCGAGTCGACAGTGAGTGTTAATCGCGCCATAGCAGGAATGGATGCGGACACCCCCTCTGATAAATTGACTTTCCGCAACATCCATTACTTTGCTGCAGGGGCGACATTGTTCGGTTCGGAGGCGCAGGGTGTCTACCAGTACGCTGGTAAGGAATATGTTGGCAAGTTCGAGCATATTCCTAACTACCAGGCTTGCTCCGACTGTCACGATGCCCACAAATTGACGGTTGAGGAAGGTGCCTGCCGCGCCTGCCATCAGGTGGAGGATGTGACCCAGATTCGTCTGGAGGATCCAAAAGTGGATTATGATGGTGATGGCGACGTTGATGAAGGAATCAAGGGTGAAATAGATACGTTGGCCGAGATCCTTTATCAAGCCATTCGTGCCTATGGCAAAGAAGTGGCTGGCTCGCCGATTGCTTATTCCCCAACCGCTTATCCATACTTCTTTGTGGATACCAACGAAGATGGGGTAGCTTCTCCTGATGAGGCGGTCTTCCCCAATCGTTATGTCTCCTGGACACCAAGAATGCTGCAGGCGGCTTACAACTACCAGTATGTCCAGAAGGATCCGGGCGGGTACGTGCATAATGGCAAATATATCCTGCAAGTGCTATACGATTCAATTGTGGATCTAAGCAGTAAGGTGCAGGTCAATACAGCCAATTTGCGACGGCCGTAAGCCAATCCACTCAAATCTCTGAATCAGCCCCCGTCTTGAACGGGGGTTGATTTTATTAGTGTCAAGTATCATTGCATAAATAGGATGAATTTCATGGTTTTTCGGGAATGACAGGGGATAATTATTCGGAGTTTAATGTATAATTAATTTTGTTTGCAACCTTTTTTTCTTTTATTTAATGGTAAGCCTTTTTTAATCTTCGAGACATTTTGGCTAAGGAGCGTTTCATAATCATGGCTAATCATTACAGATTTTCCTCAATGCTGCTTGTGGTTGGAATAGCTGCCGTACTGATGGTGATCAGTCTGATTGGTTTGGCTAATTTTCAAAAACCACAGCCCGTCCTGGCTAAAGCAACATTCATCGAAGAAGCCCAATTACCGAATAATGCGGCCTGTCTCTCCTGCCACATGGTTGAGGGTCAGGTCAAGGAATTCCCGAATGGCGATTTGATTTCGGTTGTTGTTGCTCCTGAGACATATGGTAGCTCGGCCCATGCTACCTTGAGCTGTCAGGTTTGCCACACCAATATCAGCGGCTACCCACATCCTGAAAATCTGGCTCAATCCAGCCGCGATTACACCTTGCAATATCAAAATACCTGTAATCAATGTCACCCGTCTCAGGCCAGTGAATTAATGGACAGTGTCCATTCGAAGGCAATGGCCGAAGGCAATCCGAATGCACCGATTTGCGCCGATTGTCACAATCCTCATCAACAGCCAAAAATCCAAAAAGATGAGCAAGGCCGCCTCATGGCTGCTGAACATGCCCAATCGGCTATGGTCTGCGGAAAGTGCCATAGCACAATTTACGAAGATTACGCCAAGAGCGTCCACGGAACCGGAGTTTTAATAGAAAAAAATCCGGACGTGCCTTCTTGCATTGATTGTCACGGAGTTCATACGGTAAGAGGTCCCAGTGGTGGAGCTGCCTTCCGGTTGTCTTCACCCAAAATTTGTGCCGACTGCCACACAAACGAAGAAATTATGTCCAAGTATGGGCTTTCCACTCAAGTGCTGCAAACTTATGTGGCTGATTTCCATGGGACCACAGTGACTCTGTTTGAAAAACTTGATCCTGATCAGCAGATTAATATGCCAGTTTGTTACGATTGTCACGGTGTACATGACATACGCCCGGCTGATGATCCGCTGAAGGGATTACAAGTGAAGCAAAATTTGTTGGCTACCTGCCAAAAATGCCACCCCGATGCTACGGAAAACTTTCCCGATGCATGGTTGGGGCATTACATTCCTGACCGAAACCGCTATCCATTGGTATATTGGGTGAATGAATTTTACAAGTACTTCATTCCGACGGTTTTGGGGGGGATGGGATTGTTTGTCGTCAGTGATATTTATCGGCGATGGGTGGTAGATCGAAGAAAGAAAAATGCCGTGCCTGCGGAAGATGTCGAAAACCGGGAGCAGACACAGAGTAGTAAAGGCCTCCAGACTCAAAAAGATTTAGAAAAAGATACCCAACCCGGTGACGAAAAACGGCAGGATGAGGAGAATTCGTAATGAGCGATAAAACGAAAACTTACACCCGCTTTAGTCTGGCCGAACGAATTGAGCATATCGTTCTGATTGCTTCTTTCACCACGCTGGCGGTTACCGGTTTGGTGCAAAAGTTTGCTCAAAGTTCAATCTCAATTTCGATTATTGCTGCGTTGGGTGGAATTGAAATGACACGCATTATTCACCGCGCAGCCGCAATTGTGTTTTTAGTTCAGGCAATTTATCATCTGGTTGCGATTGGTTATAAACTTTATGTCCAGCGGAAAGAAGCCAGCATGCTACCGGGATTCAAAGATTTGCAGGATGCATTGCAGCATTTCCTTTACAACCTCGGACTGCGAAAAGAACGACCCAAGATGGACCGGTATAACTTTGTGGAAAAAGCAGAATATTGGGCGATGGTCTGGGGCCTGGTGTTGATGGCGGTGACGGGATTCATGATGTGGAATCCAATTGCCACGGCTCGTATCCTGCCTGGACAGGCCATTCCTGCTGCAAAGGTCGCCCATGGAGCAGAAGCCATTCTCGCGGTGCTGGCGATTTTCATCTGGCATTTTTATCATGTCCATTTGAGAACTTTTAACAAAAGCATGTTTACCGGTAAATTGACCCGGCATGAGATGGAAGAGGAACATGCCCTGGAATTGGAAAAAATAGAGAAGGGATTACTTCCTCCACCCCCTTCGCCGGAAGAATTACGCAAAAGAAAACGGATTTACTACCCCGTTGCAGTCGTGCTTAGCCTGTTTCTTTTGTTCTTTGTTTATCGGTTTGTGACCTTCGAAGAAACAGCCATTACGACCGTTCTTCCAGTTTCCGCTCAGGCAGAAAACGTTTTTGTACCGCAAACTCCCACGCCGCTGCCCACTCGGCCACCAACTTCCACGCCCGCACCCACCGAGGAAGGACAATTATCCGATGGTCCACTGAACTGGGACAATGGAATTGGCCAGATCGTTAGCCAACGATGCGGCAGCTGTCACGGAGCGATGGGGGGCTTGGCGTTAGATAGTTATGAGGCTGCTTTAAGAGGTGGAAGGTCAGGCGCGGTGATTGTGGCCGGAGATGCAGAATCAAGCCTTCTGGTTACTATTGTTCGTGACGGGAACCACCCGGGCAAGTTCGAACCGCAGGAACTTGACCTGATTATCCGCTGGATACAAGAGGGTGCTAAAGAGTAAGTAATTTTATTGAGGTTTGTTGAAATCCAGCCGTAGAGGTAATGTGCGGCTGGATTATTTTTTACTTACCTCTACCGAAAATTGACAGGTAGGGGGAGTTGCCCATTCGGGGTGTATATGCTGCTCAATAATAATTCTTGTGTCAAGATGGTATTCAAGGATAAACCGATCCATTTCACACAGCGCAGGAAATTGAGATAGTAATTGGCGGTATGGACAATTTGTAAAAATTATGCACGGGCGATTAGGGCGGGCTTCCCAGCGGGCTGCGTATCCGGCCATGTTCAGATGATTGACAAGTTGAATGATTTTTGGGGTGAGAGAACCTGCCTTATTGGATTTTTCCGGGAAAAGCTGAATTGCGAGATTTTGTATTATTTTTTGTGAATTATCAGAGGAATTGCTCAGGAGAACAGAAAGAGCAGCTCTTGCCAGTGAGATGATGTTATTGGGCTTGAGTTCATACGAGATTTTATAAGACCGCGCCGGTCTTCCGCGTTGACCACTTTTTATTGTTGTGGAAGGCAAGACTAAATTTTGGCGAATTAATATCGAGAGATGATAGCGGATATCGGCTGGCGTAACTTGAAGAGCGCGACTCAATTGAAGGATTGTAGAGTCGGGGTTTTCGGCCAAATAGGCGAGAATTTGTTGAGCAGTGCTTGTCTCCATTGGTAATTATGCAAAAATATTTTATCTTAATTATCGGTTGACAGTCAATCAGGATGCGGTAGAATTGAAAAGAAACCTGAAAATTTCCCCACTCTTTCTATGGAATCTGGTTTTAGAAAGGTTATCCGATGGGTACCGAGTCCTTAAATTCACCGGGATACGATATTCCTCCCGAAATGCAGAGTCAGGTGGCTATTACTACGTTGGATAAAATCTACAATTGGAGCCGGAAAAATTCGCTCTGGCCAATGATGTTTGGTCTGGCATGTTGTGCAATAGAAATGATCGGTACGGCCGCCAGTCGTTTTGATTTTTCCCGTTTTGGAATGGAAGTCATGCGTCCCAGTCCTCGACAGGCAGATTTGATGATCGTCTCCGGTACTGTGACCAAGAAAATGATTCCTCAAATTGTGCGGTTGTACAATCAAATGCCGGAACCGCGTTATGTGATCGCCATGGGGGCCTGCGCTTCGGGCGGGGGGCCGTTTAAGGAAGGCTATACCGTTGTTGCCGGAGTGGACAAATTTATACCCGTGGATGTGTATATTCCGGGTTGCCCGCCCACGCCGCAGGCTTTGTTACATGGTTTCATCACCCTGATGAAAAAGATTGAAACACAATCTTTGCGGAGTGTGCCATGGTATCAAAAGACCCCCGGCGAACCGATTCCTATTCCCATTTTAGGACCGGATTTGATGGACCCGCGGAAATTCGACCTGATCAAACAAGTATGCAGTCAGAGGGAAGAACAAAGGAATACTGAGCCAGAGGGAGAATCCACCCATGAGTGAACAAGTAGGAGTTCAATCATCCAGCCTGACCGAGCGATTTCCTGAAATTATTTTACCGGATTCGCGAACGGGGTACAGCGGGTTTCTCGTGAAGCCGGAAAATCTGGTTGTTGTTGCGCAGGCTTTACGAGATGAGATGGGCTATGATTACCTCTCTTCTGTAACCGGGGTGGATTACCTGCCAGAAAATAAAATGGAGGTTGTCTATCATTTTTACAGAACAATCGGCGGGGGAGCGCTGGTGCTGAAAACCCAGGTTGATCGAGAAAATCCGGTTGTGCCTTCGCTTACACCGTTGTTTCCCGGAGCGGAATTCCAGGAGCGTGAGGCATGGGATTTGCTGGGCATACGCTTCGCCAATCATCCGGATCTTCGGCGGATATTAACCTGGGAAGGTTTTCACGGTCACCCCTTGCGAAAAGATTGGAAAGAACCCTTTTTTGAAGAAGAAGCCAAACCCTTCAAAAGTCGCTGGCCGGAAGGTCATGTCTACCGTGCCGAAGACAAAAATCCCTTTCATGATAATCTCCAATACCCTGCGGGCTTTGACCCTGAGCAGTGGTCACCTGAAACGGATGAATTACTCTATGCGGGGTTGAAACGAGTAGATAAATCGGATGATTTATTGACCGAACAGGTGGTGGTTAATCTCGGGCCGCAGCATCCTTCCACTCATGGTGTCTTCCGCATGGTGGTGGTTTTGGATGGCGAAACCGTTGTAGACTTAAAACCGATTATGGGCTACCTTCACCGAAACCATGAAAAAATCGGCGAACGGAACACATTTTTACAAAACATGCCTTTTACTGATCGGTTGGATTACGTTTGCTCCATGAGCAATAATTTTGGTTATGCGCTGGCTGTTGAAAAGTTGATGGGCATTCAGCCCCCTGAACGGGCGGAGTATATACGCGTCATGATGGCGGAATTGACCCGCTTCTTGAATCACATCTTTTCTATTGGCTTTTTGTTAAATGATCTTGGTGCATTTTTTACACCCATGTTGTACGCGCTTGAAGAACGGGAGTTGATTCTGGATGTATTTGAAGCGGTTTCCGGCTCGCGGATGATGTGCAATTATTTCCGATTTGGCGGCGTGGCTCGGGATATTCCAGTTGAGGTGATGGAAAAAATCCGAAAACTTGTGTTTGACCGCTTACCCCGAAAACTGGATGAGATGGATTACTTTATCACAAATAATGAAATTGTTCGCGGCCGCTGTGAGGGAGTTGGAGTATTAACCGCTGAGCGAGCAATTGCACTTTCGGCTTCTGGCCCGGTTTTGCGTGCTTCCGGCGTGGCTTATGATGTCCGTCGAGCTGATCCATACAGTATCTATGATCGCTTTGAATTCGACATACCCGTCCGCTATAATGGCGACATTTATGACCGTTACCTGCTGCGCCTTGAAGAAATGCGCCAAAGTTTGCGTATTCTCCGGCAGGTATTGAAGGATATCCCGGATGGCCCGATACTCAGTGGTAAACCACAATATCAGGTGCGAGTGCCGGCGGGCGAGTCATATGGGCGGGTTGAGGGTCCCAAGGGTGAATTGGGCTTCTATGTAGTCTCCAATGGAAAACCCAATCCGTGGCGGTATCATGTGCGGGCACCAACCTTTATCAACCTTACCAGTTTAGCGGAAATGTGCCGCGGTCAAAAGATTGCCGACGTGGTGACCATCCTCGGTTCGATTGATATTGTATTGGGCGAAGTGGACCGATAAAGCGGAAGGAGGAGGAATGATCACAGGAAGCGGTATTTTACGAGGATTGTGGACAACCTTTCGGCACTTTATCAAGACCTACCTTGAAGACTTGCGAAGCGGGAAAAAACGTTACTTCACCACAGAGGGAATCGAACTCAGGCGCAGCCCCGATGTTGAAGGTATTTTTACGATTCAGTATCCTGAAGAAAAACTACCGGTACCAGAAGAGTTTCGCTACATTCCTTTTTTAGTGTATGATGAAGGCGATAACGGTGAGAAGGAAATCCGTTGCACTTCTTGTGGAATTTGTGCGAAGGTCTGTCCTCCACAATGTATCTGGATTGTTCGGACGAATGACCCGGTGACCGGTAAGCCGATTCCACAACCCAAAGAATTTTACATTGACGTGGATATCTGCATGAATTGTGGTTTTTGTGCGGAGTTCTGTCCATTCGATGCGATAAAGATGGATCACGATTATGAAATTGCCTCTTATGACCGTTTTAAAGAGCATATCTTTGACCTGGAGCGATTAAGCAAACCAGCAAGTTATTATGCTCAAATTCGGCCAACCAATTTTATGCGTGAAGAAGCAGCAAGGGCGGAGAAAGAAGCCCAAAAGGCAGCCGCAAGAAAGCCGGCCTCTTGACTTTCGAGGATATCCGACAGGATGTATAATAGCGATACCGAAGTGATGTTTCCTCCGCGCGTGATCAGTCATTTACGAAATTTACGCGGAGCTGACTGGCAAAAACTGGTTGATCAGGTTTGTTCCAATGAGGCAAATCTGGTTGATCGGACAGCCTTCACCCTGATGATGGTGCGAATGGGTGGCTGTCAGACCTGCACCATTGATTCCTACCGCGGTATGCGAGGGTGTACAATCTGTGCCAGGCAAACCATACGACGCTTCCGTGGCTCAGACCACGATTTGGTCAACCAATTTGAGCATTGTAAAAAAGAAGTGCAGCAATTCGTCCAAAAAGATTGGAAAATTCGAGAAACGTGAGGTAGATTAGATTAATGGATTCCCCTTTGATCTCAAAAGAAACAGTCCTTGCCGCTTTAAGCAAGGTTGAGGAACCCGAATTGCATCAAGATTTGGTTTCTCTCAATATGGTTCAAAACCTCCAAATCGAGGATGGTAAAGTTGGGTTTGACATCGTGCTGACAACTCCTGCTTGTCCCTTGAAGGGAAAAATTGAATCGGAAGCACGTCAGGCAATCCTTGCCATCCCGGGGGTTAAGGAAGTCAACATCCGCTTTGATGCATATGTGCGTAATGATGGTCACGCTCGAGGTTTGATGGAAATTCCGGTAAAGAATGCTGTGGCGGTTGCTTCTGGAAAAGGAGGGGTGGGAAAGACCACCGTGGCGGTAAATTTGGCGGTGGCGCTTGCCCAAAGCGGAGCGCGGGTTGGGCTTTTGGATGCAGATATTTATGGGCCGAATGTGCCTCGAATGATGGGAGTGGATCGCCTTCCGCCAATTCAAGGAGAAAAAATTAAACCAGCGGAAGCCTATGGGGTTAAGGTCATGTCAATTGGTTTTTTGGTGCCACCCGGAAAAGCTCTCATCTGGCGAGGTCCCATGCTCCATTCCGCCATTCGACAATTTTTAGGGGATGTGGATTGGGGGTTGCTGGATTATCTTATCATTGATCTACCGCCCGGAACCGGAGATGCCCAGCTCAGTCTGGCACAATCTGTGCCACTCAGCGGTGGAGTAATCGTTACTCTGCCGCAAGCGGTTTCACTGGAAGATGCCAGTCGCGGAATTCAAATGTTCGAGCAACTAAATGTCCCGATTTTGGGCGTTATTGAAAATATGAGCTACCTGCAAATGCCGGACGGAACTATGGTAGATGTATTTGGCAGGGGTGGTGGAGAAACGCTTGCCAGGCAGCATCAAGCGCCGTTCCTGGGCGTGATCCCGTTGGAGCCTGAAGTTAGAAAGGGCGGCGATGAGGGAAAACCGATTGTTCTTTCTTATCCGGAATCGGCGGCAGGCAAAGCCCTACGGCAAATCGCAGAACAACTGGCTGCTCAATTAAGCATCGCTGCCTTCAAGAGACAGGGCGGCGTCAAAATTGAGATGGTGGAGTAAATCGAATGGAAGCAACTGCTGTTCAGCAGATTGTGGGGGTTCGGTTTTCAAAAGTTGGTAAAATATACCATTTTCAGGCCACGAATTTGCCCGCTTTGCGGGTTGGTGATTCGGTTGTGGTTGAGACTGCTCGTGGCTGGCAAATTGGAGAGGTTGCTCAAATCATCAAAGAACCCATGCAACCCCCCGAGGGAGGTTGGAAGCCGGTGGAGCGGGTGGCTACGCCGCGGGATTTGTTGCTTCGTCAATTGTGGCAGTTGCGGGAATTGGATGTTGTTGAGGTGTGCCGTAAACGTGCGGCTGAATTACGCCTTCAAAACCTTAAAGTGGTTGCCGCTGAATACAGTTTCGATGGTTCCCGTTTGACGATTCTTTATTCTACAGAAGGGGAAGAACGGGTGGAATTAAAATCCCTTCGGCAGGACATGCAGCGACAATATGCGCCGGCAGTGGTCGAGTTGCGTCAAATTGGGCCGCGGGATGTTGCCAAATTGCTGGGAGGCATGGGTGCTTGCGGGCTGGAAACCCGGTGTTGTTCTCGCTTCTTGACCGAATTCAGCTCAATATCAATCCGAATGGCTAAGGAACAAGGTATCTCTCTGACGCCGACCGAAATTACCGGAATGTGTGGACGATTACGGTGCTGTCTGATTTATGAGTATGATACCTACGTTGAGGCGCGCAAAGGTTTACCGAAGCGCAATAAACGAATTGCAACACCCCTGGGGGAAGGGAAGGTTATTGATGTGCTACCACTGGCAGGAAAAGTGCGTGTGGACATCCCGGAAGTTGGGGTGAGGGAGTTCACCCGAGAAGAAATTCTTGCTTTTAGCGAACCACCTGCCGGAAGTGATGTTGTTGATGTGATTGAGGAAAGCGGAGAAGACATTTATTTGGGGGAAGAGTTGGCTATCGGAGATAGTGGTGATCGGGCGCAACAAGAACCGACGATCCAACCCGATGTATCCACCAATAGACAGAAACGACGTTCGGGAGGGAGAGGTGGTCGAAGGAAACGCGGACCAAAAAAGTCCTGAAAATTGGAAGAGCCCCCAAAAAATTCTGGTAATCCTGGCTCATCCGGATGATCCAGAATTTTTTTGTGGTGCGACAATTGCCCGATGGACCCAAATAGGCCATACCGTTGAATATTGTTTACTTACGCGTGGAGATAAAGGGGTTCGAGGGGAGGTAGTGGATCGGGAGGCTCTAATGCACCTTCGCGAAGAGGAACAAATTCAAGCGGCAAAGGTTTTGGGAGTCAGTCGGGTCAGGTTTCTGGACTTTGAAGATGGTTATCTTCAGGCAGATCTTGCTGCTCGCCGCGAAGTTGTGGCTGTTCTTCGAGAAGTGAGACCCGATGTAGTGGTGACAAGCGATCCAACCAATTTCTTCCACCGGGAAGACCGTATCAACCATCCTGACCATCGAATCGCTGGTCAAATTGTCTGCGAGGCGGTGTATCCAGCAAGCGGTAATCCCTTATACTACCCGGAATTATTAGAGAAAGGTTTGTTACCCCACGAAGTCAGGGAATTATGGTTGACACTCACGGCGCAACCGAATATGATGATAGATGTAACCGACACATGGGAATTGAAGATAATGGCGCTGAAACATCATCGCAGTCAAATAGCGAATATGGAAGAGATGGAAAGGATGCAGCGTCAGCGTCGAATTCCGGAAAGCAGTGAAGACAACCCGCGTTATGTTGACTCATTTCGGAGAATTAAGTTTCGATGAATAATGTATCTCAATTCGTTGAAAAAGCCGAATCGCTATATTCGTATAGCCAATATTTACGACGTGATTTTCACCGTTATCCAGAGTTGGGCTTTCAAGAATATCGAACTGCTGAGATCATCGCACGTGAGTTGCGCTCCTTAGGGCTGGAGGTGACCACGGGGATTGCTGAAACGGGAGTGACTGCGATTATTGAAGGTGCTCACCCCGGCCGGGTGGTCATGTTGCGGTTTGATATGGATGCTCTGCCCATCGAAGAACAAACGGGTGCTGATTACGCTTCCCAGCACCCTGGTGTGATGCACGCCTGTGGGCATGATGGCCACATGGCAATTGGTTTAACCGTTGCGCGTCTTTTACAGCAAAATCGCGGGGCAATTCACGGAACAATCAAACTGGTCTTTCAGCCGGCAGAAGAAGGACTTGGTGGCGCTGAGCGAATGGTTGCCGAAAGGGTGTTGGAAAATCCCCGGGTGGATGTTTGCCTGGGATTGCACTTATGGAATGAGAAACCACTCGGCTGGGCAGCCGTAGTTCCCGGTGCATTTATGGCGGGCGCGGATTTCTTTACGGTGAGAATATTGGGAAAAGGTGGTCACGGCGGCCTTCCGGAGACAACCATTGACCCGATTGTCGCGGCTGCTCAGGTGGTAATGGCTTTGCAAACCATCGTTTCGCGCAATATTGCTCCGCTCGAGTCGGCGGTGGTTAGTGTGACTCAAATGGCCGCTGGAAGTGCCTATAATGTCATCCCCAATCAAGCGGAACTGCGAGGGACGATTCGCACATTTATGCCAGAGGTTCGCGATGTGGTTTTAGCCCGACTGGAACAAATCATCCACTCCATCGCTCGCGGAATGAATTGTGAAGCAAAAATTGACCTGCAAAGGCTGACCTGGCCGGTTGTGAATCACCCACGCGTTGCGGAGATTGTTCAAGAAGTGATTAAGAACCTATTACCGGAGTATCGCAATGAAAGTAATTACCGCAGTATGGTTTCAGAGGATATGGCGGTGTTTCTCAATCAAGTGCCTGGCTGCTTTTTCTTTATCGGCAGTGGTAATCCGGAGAAAGGTTTGAACGCCAGCCATCATCATCCAAAATTTGATTTTGATGAGCAGGTACTTCCAAAAGCAGCGGCGATTCTGGCTGCTGCTGCGATCGAATTGGGAAAGTCGGGGATAGAAATTTCTTAAAATATGTCCATCCTAAAGGAATTAAGCAGTTATTCATCCTTCCCACAGCGGATTGTTTCTTTGGTGCCTTCAATGACAGAAAGCCTGTTTGATTTAGGTATGAGTGATCATGTTGTTGGGGTGACAGATTACTGCGTTTTTCCTTCGGAGGTGAAGAATTTGCCCAAAGTGGGCGGCACGAAAAATGTACAGATTTCTCGGGTTGTCCAATTATCACCTGAGTTGATTATTGCAAATCAGGAGGAGAATACCCGAGAGGATGTAGAAGAACTGGGGATTCATTACAATGTTTGGTTAACTTTTCCGAAAACTGTTCGGCAGGTATTGGACGATCTCTGGCAGCTGGTTTATTTATTCCGTCGAGAAAGGGCGTTTGTTTCCCTGAGAACGCTGGAAACAGCCGTCGAATATGCGGAAAATCGGCTTTTTGATTTTGAACCGATTCGCGTATTTGTTCCAATCTGGAAAGGTGTTACTCCGTCTGGTGTTCCATGGTGGATGACATTCAATCAGGACACCTATTGTCATGATCTGCTTCGACTGCTGGGAGGTGTGAATGTTTTTGGCGGTCGTCAGCGGAAATATCCACTGGCAGCAGATTTAGGTGAAGCGGAGGCATCCTCAGCCGATGGGCGGGATATTCGCTACCCGCGTGTAACAGTAGAAGAAATTATCCGGACTGAACCTGAACTCATTTTCATCCCGAATGAACCGTATCGTTTTCAGGATGAGGACATTGAGGAAATACGAAAATTGCTCAAAAAAACCCCAGCAGTTGAGCAAAACCGGTTGTATCGGATTGATGGAAGTTTATTGACCTGGCACGGAACACGGTTAGGAAAGGCTCTAACAGAATTAACTCAATATTTTGCAAAGGATTGAGCGGGGTTATTCTTTTTATCGAAAAATTCGATTACAAAAATCATTCTTGTTTTAGCGGTGATGTAATGATATACTGGAAACGATTAAATCATCTGATTAATCAGTTTTATTATATTAATCCCCATGCAAAATCATTCTTTTCAACTATCGGAATTAATGCACTACCTGTCTTGCGGTAAGGTAAAAGTAGGTGAGCGCATACCTTCCCTCTCCCAGCTAAGTCAGGAGTTGGGCATCAGTATCGCTACATTGCGCGAACAATTAGAAGTGGCTCGGGTGATGGGACTGGTGGAGGTACGTCCACGAACAGGAATTCGATTGCTGCCGTTTCAATTCAAACCGGCAGTACTTCAAAGCTTGTATTTTTCACTCTCTCAGAATTCAGATACATTTTTGGAGTTTGCCGACTTACGGACTCATGTTGAGACTTCTTATTGGTATGAGGCTGTTGGATTACTGAATAGCGAAGACCATCAACAGTTGAAGTCTTTAATTCAACGTGCCAAAGAAAAGTTGACCGCCAGTCCTCCCCAAATTCCTCATCAAGAACACCGTTTACTTCATTTGACTATATTCAAACGATTGGAAAATCCTTTTGTGCAGGGAATCCTTGAGGCTTATTGGGAGGTCTATGAAGCAGTTGGATTGGATGTTTACACCGACTTTGCTTATTTGGAACGGGTTTGGCAATACCACGAAAAAATGGTCGAATCCATTTGCAAGCAAAATTTTGACGAGGGCTATATCGCCTTAGTTGAACATATGGATTTGATTTACCAACGCTCCAAAAAACCATCCTTTCAAACCTTCGAATAAATTGCGGAAAAGAATCACATTCGAAAAAGGAGAATTTATGTCTCAATTACTGCCTGCTTCAGTTAGAGATAATGGTACGGTGGGCGATCGAATTGTTAACGACTTTTGTATCACATTTAGTACAGTCAACGGTTCGGGATCGGCCACAGCAAATACGATTCTCTTAAAATCTTTGTTTCGAATGGGAATACCGGTTAATGGTAAAAACATTTTTCCATCCAATATTCAAGGTCTGCCAACATGGTATTCCATTCGATTAAGTAAAAAGGGCTACCTTGCACGAGTTGAAATGGATCATTTGGTTGTGGCAATGAATCCGGCTACTCTCGCTACCGAGATGAAATTCCTTGTACCGGGTGGTGTGCTTTTCTATCCAGATGACTTTAAGCTGGATATTGAAAGAGATGATGTTGTGCTTTATCCAATGCCGGTAAAGCGGTTAGTAAAAGAAGCCGATGCACCCCAAAATTTACGCGATTACATGGCAAACATGGTGTATGTTGGGGTGGTTGCCCAAATGTTGGGAATTGACCTGGATGTAGTTTATCAGGTGTTGGATGCCCATTTTAAGGGAAAGAAAAAGGCGGTCGACTCGAACTGGCAGGTGATTTTGGCCGCAGCGAATTGGGCAAAAGAAAATTTAGTCAAGTGTGATCCCTATTACGTTGAACCCATGCCTCCCCTTGAAGGGTATATCATCACGGAAGGCAATGTTGCTTCAGCCTTGGGCGCGATCTATGGCGGGGTTCAATTGACGGCATGGTATCCCATCACGCCTGCTTCCAGTCTGGCTGAGTCGGTCATGGAATACCTGCCTTCCCTCAGGACAGATCCAGATACTGGCAAGGCAACCTCAGTCGTCATTCAAGCTGAAGATGAAATTGCTGCCATCGGTATGGCGGTTGGTGCCGGTTGGGCCGGGTTACGTGCCATGACTTCAACTTCTGGGCCGGGAATTTCACTGATGGCGGAATATTTGGGGCTGGCATATTTTGCCGAGGTGCCGGTGGTTGTTTGGGACGTACAAAGGGTTGGTCCATCAACCGGTTTGCCTACCCGGACTGCTCAGGGGGATTTGACCTTCGTAAATTTCATCAGTCATGGGGACACCGAATACGTAATCCTCTTGCCGGGCAATGTTAAGGAATGCTTCGAATTTGGATGGAAGTCTTTTGATATTGCGGAGCGTTTACAAACACCGGTGCTGATCCTGACGGACCTCGATCTTGGGATGAATTATCATATCTCGCCCCGTTTTGATTACCCTGACCAGCCAATGGATCGTGGGAAGGTGCTTTGGGAAGAGGATTTACAAAAAATTCTGGAAAAGCTGGATGGTAAGTGGGGGCGATACCTGGACGTAGATGGGGATGGAATCCCTTACAGGACGGTGCCCGGTAATCGTCACCCTGCCAGTGCTTATTTTGCACGCGGCACCGGTCATGACGAGATGACCCGTTATAGCGAGGACCCGGACGTTTGGGAACGTGGTTTAAATCGGCTGAGGAAAAAAATCCACAATAATCTTCACCTGTTACCCGAGCCGGTAATCGAGCGGTTGGAAGGTGCAAAATTTGCAATTGTTGGATTTGGCTCTACCGATCCGGCAATCCAAGAGGCTCGCGACCTGTTGGCTGAGGCCGGCTTCCCGACAGATTATATGCGAATTCGATCGTTGCCTTTCCGAGATGAGGTGTGTGGCTTTTTGCACGAATACGACCGCACCTATGTGGTAGAACTGAATCGGGATGGTCAATTGAAGCAATTGTTGACCATGAATTTTTCCGAGTGCGGTTCCAGGTTACGACAAGTGTCTCACATTGATGGTATGCCAATCACGGCGAATTGGATTAAGGAACGGATTTTGTTAATGGAGGGTAAATAAATCATGACTACTCAGGCTACTCCAAGAACGCAGGTAAATCTGGCTGGCTTGAGCCGCGCAGACTATAAGGGACATAACAGCACTTTATGTGCTGGTTGTGGTCACAATTCCATCTCGAATCAGATCATTGCGGCATTGTATGAATTGAATGTTGTGCCGGAAAATGTGGTCAAGTTTAGCGGTATAGGCTGCTCCAGTAAAAGTCCGACCTATTTTCTCAACCGCTCGTTTGGTTTTAATGGTTTACATGGTCGGATGCCTTCGCTGGCATTAGGCGCGTTGTTTGCCGATCATACCCTCAAGGGCATTGGAATCAGCGGTGATGGCGATACGGCCAGCATTGGTATGGGACAGTTCAAGCATGTGATGCGACGAAACCTGCCAATGGTATATGTTGTCGAAAACAATGGGGTTTACGGTTTGACCAAAGGGCAGTTTTCAGCCACGGCAGAGGTGGGATTGGAATTGAAGCGACAGGGAGTTAATAAATACTTCCCCGTAGATATTTGTATGGAAGCACTGGTCAGCCGGGCTTCATTTGTTGCCCGTTCATTTGCTGGCGATCCTAAACAAGTTAAGGAGATCTTCAAGGCGGCTTTCAGTCATAGGGGAATTGCGGTCATTGATATTATCAGTCCGTGTGTTACCTTCCATAACAAAGAAGACTCATTCCACTCCTATACCTGGGGGAAAGAACACGAGATTGCGCTTCATGATATTACCTATGTCCCGGCGCGCGAAGAAATCACCGTTGAAGATTTCGAGGAAGGCAGCACGCGAGAAGTCACTCTTCATGACGGTGCTACGATTGTTCTCAAGAAACTTGAGCGGGATTATGACCCAACGAATATTTTTGAAGCCTTGCGTGTCCTCTACGAAGCGGAGCAAAACAACTGGTTGTTGACCGGAATTTTATATGTTAACCCGGATGCTTCCACCATTTTTGATATGTATAATCTACCAGATACTCCCCTCAACCGTCTTCCAACGGAGAAACTACGTCCCAGCCGAGAGTCCCTTGATCAAATCATGGAGCAAATGAAGTTTTAGCGTTGGCCTATCAACCCAATTCGATTGGGCGGTCAGGGTCACGAATCCATTCACTCCACGAGCCGGCATACAATTTTGCACCCTGTATGCCGGCGTATTCCATCGCTAAAAGATGATGGCAGGAAGTAACCCCCGATCCGCAATAAACAATAACTTGACTGGGAGGCGTTCCAGCTAAAATCTCTTCGAACTCTTTTCGTAAAATCTCAGGGGGCTTAAGTCTTCCAGCACGGGCTAAGTTCTTTTCGTGAAAGCGGTTGATACTGCCGGGTATATGACCTGCAACGGGGTCAAGCGGTTCGATTTCCCCGCGGTAGCGTTCAGGAGCGCGGGCATCAATCACCTTGAAGGCAGGGTTTCGGATCAATTCGACCATTTCTGGCGTTGTAATAAATTTGCCAATTTGAGGATTGGGAACGAATTTACCGCGAGGCTTGTTTTCAATTCCCTGAGCAATGAAAAAGCCGGCTGATTTCCATGCATTCCAACCGCCATTGAGAACAGCGACCGAGTTGTGACCGAGCCACTTCAACATCCACCATAAGCGTGCTGCAAAAGAACCACCGCTGGTGTCAAGGGCGACCACTTGGGAGTTGTTGCTAACGCCGAGACGCTCCAGGGTAATTGAAAATTCAGAGGGGGAAGGCAGCGGATGCCGACCGGTTTCGGGTGAGGGAGGAGCAGAAAGATCGTGGTCTAGGTGTGCATAGACAGAGCCGGGGATGTGGCCGAGTTGATAATCTTCAAATCCCCAATTTGGATTAGTCAGATCAAAACGGCAATCCACAATGGTCCACTGAGGATCATCGAGGTGAGACAGTAAATCTTCAACTTCGATCAAATTCGTATAGGAAGCCATAATCTCTCCCTAAGTCCATTCTCCAACGGTATAAAGAAGTGCGAAGTTGGGCGGTCGCATGGCTCCAACCGGAAATCCGCTGATAACGACAACTTGATCACCGCTACGGATGGAGGTTGAGGAAACCAAAGCCGCTTCAACACTGGCGATCATGGCTTCAACGGTTGAAGCAAAGGGTACCAAAAATGGGACCACCCCCCAGTAAAGCCCCATGCGGTTGTAAGTTTGCTCTTCAGGGGTAAACGCAAAAATTGGGACATTGGGGCGAGATTTTGACATTAGCAGGGCAGTTTTGCCGGTTTGGGTGAAGACAGCAATTGCCACCACATTACGGTCATGAGCCAGCTCTTTGGCAGCACGTGTGATCGCCAGCGCGTCATCCTGAGGGGCTTCAGCTGGACGGCTAGCATAGTGGGCATATTCAGCAGCGTTGGCTTCGGCTTCGCAAATGATATTTGCCATTACTTTGACGGCTTCGATGGGATACGCGCCACTGGCGGTTTCGCCAGACAGCATTACCGCATCAGTACCGTCAAAAATGGCATTGGCGACGTCGGATGCCTCGGCGCGAGTTGGTCGCGGGTTGCGAATCATCGAATCGAGCATCTGAGTGGCGGTGATGACCGGTTTTGCATGGCGATTCGCCATGTCAATAATCCTCTTTTGGATGATGGGCACGGTTGAGGGAGAGGTTTCTACGCCCAAATCTCCACGGGCGACCATGACAGCATCCGCCGCGTGAATAATCTCATGCAGGTTGGCAATTGCCTCGGGGCGTTCCAGTTTGGCGATGATGGGGGTGTTTGCCCGGCTGGGGAGGATTTCCCGCATTGCGTTGCGAACTTCCTCGATATCCGCCGCGCGGTGAACAAAACTGATGGCGACCCAATCTACACCGTTTTTCAAGCCGAATTCAAGATCCTGGCGATCCTTTTCAGTGAAAGGGGGGATCCCCAAAGCGGCTCCGGGTAAATTGACTCCTTTATTTGAATATAATGTCCCCCCTAAGATGACTTTGGCAAACACAGCATCCCCTTGCACTTCCGTGACCTCAAATTCGAGATTGCCATCGTCGAGGAGGATACGATTACCTGACACAACTCCACGCGCCAAATTGGGAACATCCAGCGGGATTAGTACGGTTGAATCTGGAAAATCTCCAAGTGAGTCTGTGCTGGTTATCTGAGCTAATACCACTTCATCGCCAGCTCTTAGGGAGATTCCCTCTGCTGGCAATTTACCCACCCTCAATTTTGGTCCTTGTAAATCTTGTAAGATGGATACCGGCTTATTTAATTCCTCGGAAAGTTTTCGAATCAGGCGAATTTTTTCGAAGTGTTCCTCGTGGGTGCCGTGAGAAAAATTCAAGCGGGCTACATCAATACCAGATTCTATTAATTGACGGAGCGTTTCTTCATTTTCGCTTGCCGGTCCTATGGTAGCAACGATTTTCGTCCTGCGAAAATTCATCATTCACCTCGGAGAGGTTATTTTTTTCTATCTCCATTGTACCAAATCATTGGGTCAGTGAGGACTGGGGCGCCGGAATTAAAAATCAGCACCGGTGTGAAAACACCGGTGCCGAGAACCCGAATTGGAATTACCCTTGATCAAGGCATTGTCAGCACATCGTAAATGCGCGGAATTGCCCAATCAATCTCCTGGCGAGTAATTATTAGCGGGGGTGCAAATCGAATGATATGCTGATGGGTTTCTTTGGCGAGAATGCCTTTCTTCTGTAAAGCCTCGCAAAACCGGCGAGCGCCGCCAGTTTCGGATTTGAGTTCAACGCCAATCAGCAAACCACGTCCGCGCACTTCTCGAACATGGGGAGAAGGAATTTCCTCCAGTCGTTCGAGGAAGTATTCGCCCATTTGTCGAGCATTTTCGATCAAATTTTCATCCACAATTACTTTCAAAGCCTCACGAGCTACGGCACAGGCAAGCGGATTACCACCAAAGGTCGAGCCATGTTCGCCGGGCTGATATAAACCCATGATCGGCTTATCTGCCAATACCGCGGATACGGGATAAAATCCACCCGAGAGAGCCTTGCCGATGATGATCATGTCCGGTCGGACATCTTCATGATCGCATGCAAACAATTTGCCGGTGCGCCCAAGCCCGGTTTGAATTTCATCGGCAATAAAAAGTACCTGATTTTCACGACAAATTTGTGCTACTTCCTTGAGATAACCGGCTGGCGGGATGATGACCCCCCCTTCTCCCTGAATCGGTTCTATCAAGACGGCAGCAGTATTGGGGGTGATTGCATTAGCCAGTGCTTGAGCGTCGCCGTAGGGAACGGTTATAAAACCGGGAGTGAATGGTCCAAAATCGTTTTTATAGAGGGGTTCGGTAGAACAGGAAATGATAGAAATGGTACGACCGTGAAAGTTGCCCTCTGCTACAATGATCTCTGCCTGATAGCGAGGCACTCCTTTAACCTGGTAAGCCCATTTACGAGCAAGTTTGAGTGCTGTTTCAACGGCCTCCGCACCGCTGTTCATTGGCAAAGACATATCGTAACCGGTAAATTCGGAGAGCTCTTTGTAGAAAAGTGGCAACTGGTCATTGCGGAAAGCGCGCGAGGTGAGGGTCACTTTTTGGGCTTGCTCGATGAGGGCGCGTAAAATTCGAGGATGAACATGACCTTGATTAAGGGCAGAGTAAGCGCTCAAACAATCGAGGTAACGATTGCCCTCTACATCCCAAACCCAAACCCCTTCAGCGTGATTGATGACTACATCCAATGGGTGATAATTGTGGGCTCCAAATTTCTCTTCCAGCTCGATCAGTTCTTTGGTCAGATGCTCTTTGGTTACCATAGATTCACCCAATTATTTTTCCACCAGCAATTCAACCAGAATGGCTTTTTGCGCATGCAGGCGGTTGTGCGCCTGAGGAAACAGACGAGAATGAGGTCCATCGGCCACTTCGTCTGTAATTTCTTGCCCGCGATGAGCCGGCAGACAGTGCATGACGATAACATCGGGCCGGGCTTCCGAGATAAGGTTTTGGTTGACCTGATAGGGAGGAAAAACCGCTTCCCGTTTCTTGGATTCGGCTTCCTGTCCCATGCTGGTCCAGGTGTCGGTATAAATGACGTGAGCATCTTTTACCGCTTGATGTGGATCACGTAAAAAGGTCAGCCGGCTGCCGCTTTCGGCGGCAAACTGTTTGGCCAGTTCAATGGCTTTGGGGACAATGTCGTATCCCTCCGGGCTGGCGATGGTGAAATTTGCTCCCAGTTTGGCGCAAATATGCATTAAGGAGACGGCAACATTATTTCCATCTCCAATAAAAGCCACATTTAAACCTTTGAGCGAGCCAAATTCTTCCTGAATGGTGAGTGCATCTGCCATCGCCTGACAGGGGTGGTTGTAATCGCTCAGGCCGTTGATGACCGGAATGCTGGACCATTTTGCCAGTTCCAGCACATGGTCGTGAGCGAACACTCTTGCCATAATGGCATCCACATAACCAGACATGACCCGGGCAACATCCGCAATCGATTCGCGCTGCCCTAATCCAATTTCATTGGGAGATAGGTACAAGGCATCCCCACCAAGATGTCGCATGGCCATATCAAAACTAACCCTTGTGCGTAAACTGGGTTTTTGGAAGATCATCCCGAGCACTTTATTTTTGAGGAGAGGCTGATTTCCGCCCGATTGCCATTCTTTTTTGAGGCGGATTGCCAGATCAAGCATTCCTTGTAGTTCTGCCGGTGAGTAGTCAGAAACCGCAAGAAAATCTTTTTTCATATACGCTCCTTTTGAATGAATGAATTTTGGGGCATAAAGAGTATAACATACCCTATCCCTTCTACCAGTGGTCTTAAGCACTTTTGCAATGGTCTTTTGTCTTAAGTTTATCCCCTTCCACGGGCTATACAATAAAGAAGCAGCCCATTAAAATACAGTCCAAGAAGGAAGTAGAATATGAAAACCCACCTGTTTAAGTCCGTTCAGTCATTTCGAAATTTTGTTTGGGTAGTTCTTGTTTATAACATTCTGGTAATTCTGTGGGGGGCATTTGTGCGGGCAACCGGCTCTGGAGCGGGTTGTGGGGCTCACTGGCCATTGTGTAATGGGGAGGTCATTCCCCGCGCTCCGGCGTTGGAAACAATCATCGAATTTACCCATCGAATTTCGAGTGGGCTGGTCTTGGTTTTTGCGGTGGTTGTTGTTTTATCGGCATTTCGAATTTTTCCAAAAGGTCATTTGGTGCGAATATCGGCACTGGCTGTCGGCATTTTCACGATCATTGAAGCACTGATTGGGGCTGTCTTAGTGCTGAATGAGTTGACCGGGCAAAACGACTCAATTCACCGAGCATTGGTCATGATGGTTCACCTGATCAACACCTTCCTTTTGGTAGCAGCGATTTTTCTGACTGCTCGGTGGAGCGTTGAAGATTCAACGATCAGCATAAATTTCAATCGGGGTCGGTGGAGTTTTGTGATTGGGATTGGACTGATTGGAATGATGGTTTTAGGGGCGAGCGGCGCGGTTACTGCTCTGGGAGATACCCTCTATCCGTCATCATCGTTGGTTGAAGGTTTTCGTCAAGATTTTGACCCCACGGCGAACATTTTGATTCGATTGCGGGTGTTTCATCCGGCAATAGCGGCATTGGTTGGGGTTTATACGATTGGTGCCGCCCTCTTCTTCCGCCGTAAGTTTCCTTCAAAAAGGATGTATCAGGCAACTTACGCACTTAGTGCTGTCTATGCCCTCCAACTTTTTTTGGGAGTATTAAATGTGATCTTATTGGCGCCGGTATGGATGCAAATTTTACATCTGCTGGTTACCAATCTTATCTGGTTGGCGTGGCTCTGGCTGGCAGAGTTATTCTTTAACGGTCGCTTTGCGCTTCAGGGCAGAGGCGACCATACGATCCATCAAAGCATACGCCAACCCCTTGCCGAGTAGGCGGATGGCCACATAAATCAACTTGTTTTCAAAACCGGGAATGATTAAGTATTTCCGCCGGGCAACACCGGAAAGTATTTCACGGGCGACCTGATCCGGTTGAATAATTCCTCCGCTGCTTGCGAGCATTTTCGTCACAGCCGGCTTGTATTGATTCTCATAAGTTAGTTGCGGAGTATCGGTATCCGGTGGATAAACGAGGGCTACGTGGATACCCTGTGGTTTTAACTCCATCCTCAGCGCGTCAGATAAACCTGTCACGGCATGTTTAGAAGCGCCATATGCCGAATAACCGTAAATGTTTAGGTAACCCACAACAGAGGAAAGGTTGACGATAATTCCGTTCTTTCTGCTCAGCATACCTGGCAGAACTGCACGAATAGCATTGACTGTCCCAAAATAGTTGATTTGCATCATCTGGTGGAAGATTTTATCTTCTAAATTCCAGAATTCCCCAGGATGAGCAACACCTGCTGAATTGATGAGAATATCCACATTCTCCCAGCGAGAAAGCAAAGGAGCAAGAGCTTTATTCAAATTGGATGCGTCGGAAACATCTGCAGAAAGATAAGAAATTTCCACCTCCGGTGAGTGGCGTTGATTTTCAAGTTGGGAAGCAGCCTTTTGGAGGTTGCCCGGGTTTCTTGCCAATATACATACGTTGGCTCGGGTTTGAACCAACAACCTTGCAAGCGCCAGCCCGATTCCGCTCGAACCACCAGTGATTAAGACTTTTTTATTTTGAAAAAAGTCCGACGCAATCGGCGGCATTGTTTAATTTCCACAACAAGAACAAGAACCGCCACTGCAAGATGCACAACCCGAGGATGCGTTACCAGCAAGAGGTTTACCCTCGGAGGCAGCGAAAAACAGTGATAAGGCTCGTCGGGTATTGGTGCTGAAACATTTCTTGCATTGAATCGGTTCGTCTGCATCCTTTATTGATCGGAAAGCGTCGAACCGATTCCCACAGTCGTCACAGGTATACTCGTAAAGCGGCATCGTATTCCTCCACCTGAATCATCTTGGCTGGATTTTACTCCGCATTGGGGTATCGGTCAAATGGGAAGGTAAAGCAAATGTCAGATGATATACTGCAATTCCGAATGCCACAGCAACATTCAAGGATTGTTTGTAGCCGCTCATAGGAATGAAAATCGTTTGATCACATAATGCTAAAATTTCCGGGTCAATACCACTCACTTCGTTTCCGGTTACCAACACCAATGGTTGACTTTGCGGCAGGGATTGGATTTCGAATAATGAAACTGCTGAAGAAGTGGTTTCTAATGCCCATAAAATTTTGCCATCGGACTTAAGAGATTCGGCTAATTGTAAACCGTTGGGAGCATATTCCCATGGGACGGCAAATTCGGCACCGAGGGCTGTTTTGGAAATACGTGGATTGCCGGGTAGAGGGGTCAGTCCCGTTAGGTAGAGTTGGGCAATCCCCGCGCCATCTGCCGTACGAAACATTGCCCCAACATTGAAGGTTGAGCGGATGTTGTCTAATAAAGCTTCTATGTGAAAGGCGGAAGATTTTCTTTGGGATGACCCGTTAAGGGCTGTAAGGACTTCTTCGGAGGTAGGAACCGGTAAAAGAGGGGATTTACAGCGGGGACATTTCAACTGCCCGGTTGGTAAAGTTCGGCCAGATGGAATCCGCAGCGCGCATTTAGGATTGCTGCATTGGAAAAATTTTTGGGTTTGGTCAAGAGACTTCATTCTCTCATTATAAAACCAGTCCGGATATAACGGGCGGCGTAAGGATCAATTCCCATCTCGCTGATAATTTCTTCGGGACGTCCTGTTGCGCCTTCTCTCGCCGAGAGTTGCATTTCAAATGCCACACAATCTTCTTGCAAGGGAATCAACTCAATTTTCTCGATTAGTGGGCGTAAGTCGTAGGTTTTGTTTCTTCGGCTGCGAATGATCGAATCCCGTGCAACTAATAAACTCAGGCGGTGATTCAGTTCACTCAGATTGACAGGATCAAGCAAAATGACCCGGTATAAAGAAGATTGAATCAGAGTAGGCAGACTGGGTGAATTGAGTGGAACAGAAGAAACAGAGAGAATTTGGATGCCCGGCTGTTGGGTGGCTTGTAGATGGGTTAAGAACACATTTTCCGTCCAGGTATCCGGTTCAACCCATACGTCAATTAAATCATTTTGACTGAGAAAACCTAAGGGTAAAGGGGCAGCCTGTTGAATTTTGGGTTGAGGGTGAAATCCCTGGCTATAAGCAACCGGGATGTGCGCCCGCCGTAAGTAACGTTCCCACACCTTGTGAAGGTCTAAGTTACCGATATATTGCAGAGGACTTTCTTTGTTATATTGGATTCGGAAGCGACGCATCAATAATCGGCCTCAAGCGATTTGTTCCATGGGGACTTTGACGGGACGGCGGGGGACTTCCGGGCATTTCCAATGATTCCCGGGATGATTACGACGCAAGTCGGCATACTTTGGAAGTATTCCACAGGCAAAACAACCCTGGCGGCAGTCGTTTTGAGTTTTCTCTAACAGAGAGGCACGATATTCACTCAGCAAATAGGCTTTACGTACTCCGGTGAAGATGTGATCCCAGGGAAAGATTTCGTCCTCCGCTCTTTGACGATGGGTATAGAAGGATGGGTCCAGCCGGTGGATGGAGAACGCTTTCTGCCATATTTCGAAATTGAATTGATCTTGCCAGGCATCAAATTTTGCACCCAGGCGCCATGCCGTTTCGATGACATTGGCGAGTCGCCGATCACCACGAGAGAGCCAGGCTTCCATTAAAGTTTCGTGAGGATTGTTCCAGGTTAATTTCAGACCAGGGCCGCGTAATTCACGTTTGAGGAGGGATTGTTTGGCTTCAATTTGGTCAAGGGTATCACAGGCAACCCACTGGAAGGGGGTATGTGGCTTTGGCACAAAGGTGCTAACGCCAGCGTGAAGGGTGGCTCTTTTACCAATCACTTTTCGCCCCTCCGCTAAAACATCTTTACATAAATCAGCAATCGCCTGAACATCCGCAATGGTTTCCGAGGGATGACCAATCATGAAATAAAGTTTGATGTTCGTCCACCCGCGTGAGTAGATTTCCCTGGCGGTATCGAGTAGCTGACGGGTGGAAATTGGTTTGTTGATGATGTTTCGCATTCGCTCCGTGGCGGCTTCGGGTGCAAGGGTAAACCCACCCTGACGTGAGCCGCGCAATTTTTCCATCAATTTTACAGAGAAGGACTCGATTCGGAGAGATGGGAGCGAAATGGTCAGATAATGTTCGCTGGTTTCATCAGCGACCCGGCTAACCAGATCAAGAATATGCGTGTAGTCCGATGAGGAAAGGGATAGAAGCGCAACTTCCTCAAAACCGGTGGCGTCCAAAGCTTCTCGGACGGCCGATACAATTTCATCCACGCTTCGCTCGCGAACCGGTCGGGTAACCATTCCCGCATGGCAGAATCGACAACCGCGTGTGCAGCCACGCATTATTTCGACTGAAACCCGATTGTGGACCACGCCAATGGAAGGAACGATGAAACGTGTTGGAGGTTTGGGCAATTGCGCCACCAACCGCTTCTTGATTTGGAGGGAAGCATTCGGGTGTAAAGAATGGATTGAACGGATGGTACCATCCTCATGGTACTCAGGTTCGTAGAAGGAGGGGATGTAAATACCCTCAATTTTTGCAAGTTCGGCAAGCAGGTTCACACGAGGAGAAGAAGCGGTCTTCCATTCCTGATAGGCATTGATGATTTCGAGGATGATTTCTTCACCCTCTCCGATGACAATTGCGTCAAAAAATGGCGCAATAGGTTCAGGATTGAACACAGCATGCCCACCAGCAATCACCAGAGGATCGTTTATGGTGCGCTCGCTGCTTCGGAGTGGAATTCCCGCCAGATCGAGTAAATTGAGGACATTTGTGTAGAGCGTCTCATATGGTAATGTAATTCCAAGGATGTCGAATTGCTTAACCGGGGTTTTGGATTCAAGTGCGTAAAGAGGCAATCCTTCTCGGCGCATGGCTGCTTCCATGTCCACCCAGGGCAAATAGACTCGCTCGGCGAGAACATCGGGGCGTTCATTAAGGATATGATAAAGGATGGTCAGACCCAAATTAGGGACCCCGATATCATAAATATCCGGAAAGGCAAGGGCTACATGGGTCTTGACTGAGTTCCATTCTTTATATATCTGATTTAGTTCTCCCCCAACATAACGTCCCGGTTTTTCAACCGTTGGCAGGATGCGTTCAAGTCGCTCCAACAGGGTGTTTCTCTCCATAATACTTAAGTAACCTCTTGTGAAAACCGATAAAATGAGATTATTCTATTTTACCCTATTTTATCCAATTAAAATGTGCCGCGATAAAAGCCGCCATCCACAGCAATCATGCTGCCCGTGAGATAACTGGCGGCGGGTGAAACCAGAAAAACGGCAACTCTGGCAAATTCTTGCGGGTCGGCGAGACGGCCAAGTGCAGTTTGTGAGGCGATTTTTTGTCTTTCTTCTTCGATGGTGGAGTTATTTGTCTTGGCGCGGTGGTGTAATAATTGTTCAACCCTCTCCGTAGAGGTCCAGCCGGGTAATATGGAATTAAAGCGAATGCCATCTTTGCCCAGTTCAAGAGCAAGGCTCTTGGTTAAGCCAATGGTGGCGGCACGGACACTGTTTGAAAGAACCAGACCATCAATAGGCTGTTTGACCGAAATAGATGTAACGGTCAAGACTGCTGGGGCTGCTGACTTGCGCAGATAAGGTAATGCTGCCTGAATCAAAGTGACTGCAGAAATGAAGTTGAGGTTGACGGCATTTTGCCAATCTTCAAGGCTAAATGACTCAAATTTGCCGGCTGGCGGTCCACCGGCGTTGGTAATTAGAATGTCCACACCTCCCCATTCCTGAGCCACCTTCTCGATTACCCTTTGGGCTGTTTCGGATTGACTCACATCCCCGGCTATAGGTAAAACAGGTGTTCCGGTCAAATGGTAGATTTTTTGAGATGCCATTTCGATGTTTTCGGGATTTCTGCTGTTTATGGCAACGCGAGCACCCTCCTGAGCCAGTAACAGTGCGGTAGCAAATCCCAAACCGCGGCTTGCTCCAGTTACAATGGCGATTTTGTTGCGTAAATTCAGGTCCATTAGTGTTGTCCTTTCACCTTAGAAGCATTCAATCCGGTGATCCACGATGGGAAAGTTGGGGAATTGATTTTCAACAAAGAAATGGATTTTTTGAAGCGAATGAGTGGCAAAAGCACAATCATTACAAACTAAAGCGCAGGCAATCAAACTTTCCTGCCAGTGATCATTCAATCCAATTTCGGCAACCGAAACGTTGAATTCTTTGTGGAGGCGATTTAACAGAGATTTTAGAGAACTCCGTTTTTGTTTCAGCGATAGGGAATAAGGCAGATGAAGATGAAGGACTAACAGACCAATTGTAGGCATATTTACCACCTTGCTATTATTGTAATCGGGTGGTTGCTAACGTCAAGCAAGTTGCTCATTATCTTGTATAAAAGGTGGGGCTTGGGTACAATACACAGCAGTTCGAGGATTATTGGAAAACAGATGAGCTTTGACCCAAACGAATACCAAAATACATTAGACTTTTTATATAGTTTTGTAGATTATAGCCTTACCCGCAACTTGCAATTTTCAGCTGAAAAGTTCGATCTCAGCCGAATGGCAGAGTTATTAAGTTATTTGGGAGACCCTCACCGGCAATATCCCGTGATTCATGTTGCTGGAACAAAGGGAAAAGGCTCCACTGCGGCAATGATTGCGGCTGTTTTGCAGGCTGCCGGCTATAAAACGGGTTTTTACATTTCACCGCATTTGGAAGACTTTTGTGAACGCATTCAAATCAACCGTAAGAACATTCCTCCTCATCGGCTTGTGGAGATTGTCAACCGGATTAAGCCAGCCGTCCATAAAATCCAACGTCTGACCACTTTTGAATTAACCACCGCAGCCGGTTTTTTGTATTTTGCTGAAGAAGGGGTAGATGCGGCTGTCATTGAAGTAGGATTGGGTGGAAGATTGGACGCAACCAATCTTGTTGACCCTTTGGTATCGGTTATTACATCAATCTCTTTGGACCATACAAAAGTGCTAGGGGATACTGTTGAAAAGATTGCTATAGAAAAAGCCGGTATCATCAAAGTTGGACGTCCGGTAGTGAGTTCACCTCAAAAGCCTGAAGCCATGCGAGCAATTGAACAGATTGCCAAAGAACGGAGTGCTCCCTTGTATTTTTCGGATCAGGAATATAGGGCAGAGGTGCTGGAACGCAACCTTGGCTACCAAAAATTGCGGATCCATAATCGAAAAATGCCAGCGCATGATGCATTTGAAGTTATATTACCGTTACTGGGTGACCATCAAATCGAAAATGCGCTAACCGCTCTGTGCACACTGGATCAAGCCAATGCGAATGGGCTGCCAATTCCTCGCGCCGCTATTCAGAATGGTTTGTCACAAGTAGAATGGGAAGGCAGATTTGAACTTCTTAACCTAAAACCTCCCATTGTCGTAGATGCCGCCCACAACCGCTATTCAGCATTAAAATTGACTCAAACAGTTGATCAATACTTTCCAAATCATCGTTTGATTCTAGTATTTGGCGCATCCGATGACAAAGATGTGAGTGGTATGCTGGCAGAATTGCTGCCTCGCTCGGATGAAGTTATCTTTACACAATCCATTCATCCACGCTCTTACAACGCCGAACAACTTGCCGCGCTGGCTTCGGAATATCCACTACCAAAGACGGTAATTGTGCCACTCGAAGAAGCCATGGAGGAAGCCATTAATCGCCTTCATACAGAAGATACCCTTTTGCTGATTACGGGTAGTATCTTTGTTGCCGCTGGGGCGCGTAAATTTCTGAGGGATATCCTCAAACGCCCCGAAGTGAAAGAACACCTAAGCCGTATGTCAGTCTCATGAGAGATGTTCTATGAAAAAAGATAACTGGTTGCCCAAAGACAATGATTTTGAAGAATTTTCTTCGTCCTTACATCAAAGAACTGAGGAACTGTATCAAGTTCCCGATGCAGAACCGGATGAAAACGGATTAATTGAGTGTGCAGCACTCATCATGAGGGATATGGTAATCTTTCCCCGCATGGTTTCTCCAATTTTCATCATCCCCGGGTCGAACTTACAGGCTATTGAAGAAGCACAATTCAATTTTGAAACAATGATTGCCCTGGTGCTGAAAGACCCAGATGTCGAAGATCCTCAACCGGAGGACTTTTTACCGATTGGGGTGGAAATTGCAGTTGGGCGTTTGTTGAACATTCCGGATGGCAACAACTCGGCTTTAATCCAAGGCCGCCGCAGAGTAGAAATTGTTGAATTTGTGCAAACCGAACCCTATTATCGAGTGCGTGCCAGACCGATTGTGGAACCTTCCAAAATCGGAAGGCAAACCGAAGCGTTAATGCGTACAACCCGCGATCTATTCGAGCGATGCGTGCAATTGGACCGCAGTCTACCGGAAGAGGCACACCTTTTTTCGTTGAATATCCATGAGCCGGGCTGGCTGGCTGATATGGTCGCAACGGCGATTTCGCTGCCCAACAATGAGCGACAGGCTTTGCTTTTGCTGGTTGATCCGGTTGACCGGTTAAAACGGGTCAACTGGTTGCTTGCGCAAGAATTGGATGTTTTGCAATTAGAGGATGAGATCCAAAATCGGGTTCAAAGTGAAGTGGATCGCAGCCAGCGCGAGTTCTACTTGCGTGAGCAAATGAAAGCCATTCAAACCGAGTTGGGGGAAGGGGATATATTTAGCCGCGAAGTGACCGAATTGCGGGAAAAGATTCTTTCAACCCCGATGCCGGATGAGGTGCGCACAACAGCCTTAAAAGAAGTGGACCGGCTCTCGCAAATGCCATCCATGGCGCCGGAAGTGGGTATCATTCGCACCTATCTGGATTGGATTTTAGAACTACCCTGGGTGCAGGAAACGGAAGATAATCTGGATGTGGCAAATGCCGCAAAGGTGCTGGAAAAATACCATTATGGTCTTGGTAAAGCCAAAGACCGAATCCTGGAGTATATTGCCGTACGTAGTTTGAAACCCAAACGCCTGAGACAGCCCATTTTATGCTTTGTGGGAGCACCGGGAACGGGTAAAACCTCGCTGGGTCGTTCCATTGCCGAAGCTCTTGGACGAAAATTTGTGCGTGTTTCCTTGGGCGGAGTACGAGATGAAGCCGAAATACGCGGTCACCGACGAACCTATATTGGGGCGATGCCGGGACGGATTCTACAAACCATGCGCAGGGCGGGCACCATCAACCCTCTTTTCATGTTAGACGAGATAGACAAACTGGGATCGGATTTTCGGGGGGACCCTTCTGCTGCACTCCTTGAGGTGCTGGATCCGGAACAAAATCATGCCTTTTCGGATCACTATCTTGAATTGCCGTATGACCTTTCGAAAGTCATGTTTATCACAACAGCCAATACACTGGCAACCATTCCTCCGGCTCTAATGGATCGGATGGAGGTAATTGAATTTCCCGGTTACATCGAAGAAGAAAAATTAGAAATCGCCAATCGGTTTCTGATTCCACGTCAGTTGGAAGAAAGCGGATTAGAAGGGGAAGATATCAAATTTCAGGAAAAGACTTTGCGGAAAATAATCCGCGAATATACCTACGAGGCTGGGGTTAGAAATTTAGAGCGCGAAATTGGCAGAATGTGCCGTAAACTAGCCCGCTTGAAATCAGAGGGTAAACCCTACCCGCACCGTTTGCAACCGGAGCTGGTGGAAAAGTTCTTGGGGCCCCCTCAATTTTTTATGACCGAAGCGGAGAAAAAAGATGAGGTGGGGGTGGCTACAGCCATTGCATGGACTGAAAATGGCGGGGAAATCATGCCGGTAGAAGTGGCTATTCTGGAAGGAAAAGGCAATCTGCAAATCACCGGTCAGGTCGGTGAGGTGATGCAAGAATCGGCTCAGGCTGCTTTGTCCTATCTAAAGTCCCGCGCCAGAGAATTTGAGATTGATTCAGAGGTCTTTGAAAGATTAGATATTCACATCCACATCCCGGAAGGAGCAATTCCCAAAGACGGACCAAGCGCAGGGATCACCATTGCCACGGCATTGATCTCGGCGTTCACGGAGAGGGGAGTTTCAAAAGATGTGGGGATGACGGGCGAAATTACTCTGCGAGGACGTGTCCTTCCCGTTGGGGGGGTGCGTGAGAAAGTGCTTGCTGCCCATCGGGCGGGTTTGAAGATTGTTGTTTTACCGGAAAGAAATTTGAAAGACCTGGTAGATTTACCAAAGAAAGTTCGGCAAGATCTGCAAATTAAACCGGTGACTCACATGGACGAGGTTTTGGAAATTGCGCTTGGTCCAAAACCTCATAAAGAAAGCGGACGTGGGCGCAAACATACTTCTAAGAAGGCAGAAAAAAGCGAAGAAACTATAGCGAAGGAACCTTCTGAAGCATAAAATGAAAAGGCAGCCGTATGGCTGCCTTATTAATTTAATCTTTTTCAGATTGGAGCGTGGTGGGTGATACAGCCTGTTGGCGTTCACTTTGTAAGGCTCTGACACCGTTGCGTACTTGATTGAGCATTTTTTCCAGCTCTACTTCCAATCGGGAGAGAGATTCCAGCACGTATTCATCAGCATCGCGCTTGGTTGCTTCGGTCTCCAGGCGAGCTTGCTGAATGATTTGCTCTGCACGGGCATGAGCCGCTTGAATGATAGCATCCCGCTCGATCATCTGTTCGGCTTTTTCTCGAGCGAGCTGGATGGTTCGATTGGCTTCCTCTTGAGCCTGGGCAAGAATTCGATCTCTTTGGGCAAGAATTTGTTGGGCTTTTTTAATTTCTTCTGGAATGGATACCCGCATCTGGTCAATCAGGTCCAACATCCGATCTTCATCTACCATGACTGAATGAGTGAACCAAATTGGACGACTTTCGTTGAATAATTCTTCCAGGCGATCTACCAAATGCAGAATGTCCATTTTCTCCTCCGCTTCCCGAATCTGAGAAAGGGTGGTGCAATTTTCAAGCCAATTTAATAAATATTATACGCATTTCAATCTCTTAATGCTGTAATTGGCACCACGGATTGTCCATCACCAAGCTCGCTAAATTTTTTCTTCAATGCCTCGGCTACATGAAATGGCACCATGCTGCTAATATCTCCACCCAGCGAAGCAATTTCGCGCACGGTTGTGGAAGAAAGAAAAGTATGTTGTTCGCTGGTGATCAATGCAATCATTTCAATATCCGGGTAAAGACGGTGATTGGCGAGAGCCATTCGGAACTCATGTTCAAAATCAGAGAAAACTCTCAAACCACGAATAATTACTTGCGCCCCAACATTTTTACAAAATTCGACGGTAAGACCGCTGTAACCCATTACTGTAAATTTGGGTTCGGCGTTAAAGGTTTGTTGCACAAGTTTTAATCTTTCTTCAGGCGTGAAAAGGAGGTTTTTCAACGGTTTATTATAGACGGCGATGATAACTTCATCAAAAAGACGGGCTGCCCGACGGGCAATATCCATATGTCCGTAATGAATGGGATCGAACGTTCCAGGAAATACAGCTTTGACCATGAATTTATCCTTAACTGATATCTCCTCGACCTTCTCCCCAGAACGCATTCAATTTTTCGAGAAGGGGTTGGTGGCGAGGGTCACTTAATTGTGGATCTTTTTCGAATAATTGTTGAGCAAGGTTACGGGCTTTTTCGATGGTATGAACATCGGTCAGGTTGGCGATTCTTAAGTCGGCAAAACCGGCTTGTCGGGTGCCTAAAAATTCACCCGGACCTCGTTGTTGAAGATCTCGCTCAGCGAGTACAAAACCGTCGTTGGTTTCGACCATGGCGGATAATCGTTCATTTTCGGCAGCATCTTCATTGTCGGGGATCAGGATGCAATAAGACTTTGCGTTTCCACGTCCTACTCTACCACGAAACTGGTGCAGTTGAGCCAGTCCAAAGCGATTTGCTCCTTCGATCAACATTACCGTGGCATTGGGGATGTCCACGCCAACTTCTATCACCGAGGTGGAAACCAAGATATGGTACTGTTTATCACGGAAATGACGCATGACTTGTTCTTTTTCTTCGGGGCGCATTCTGCCATGTAGAAGTCCAATTTTTAAATCCGGGAAAACTTCCTTTTGAAGGTACTGTTGTTGCTGTACGGCGGCAAGGGTATCATCGGTTTGAGAATGTTCTTGATCTACCAGTGGGTAAATAATAAATGCCTGATAGCCCTGACGGATTTGGGAACGAATAAAGGAGTAAGCACGTTCTCGCTCCAAAGGAGTAAAAATGTGGGTTTCGATGGATTGGCGCCCGGCGGGCATCTCATCCATCACCGAAAGATCCAGGTCTCCATAAATGGTCAGAGCCAGTGATCGGGGAATGGGGGTCGCCGTCATCACCAACAGATGAGGATTATCTCCTTTTGCCCGTAAGGCAGAACGTTGGGCTACACCAAAGCGATGTTGTTCATCAATCACTGCCAGCTGGAGTTGTTTGAATTCAACTGGATCTTCAATGAGGGCATGTGTACCAATCAGTAATTTGATTTCACCTGAAAGAAGTGACTGACGAATTTCCTGTTTTTCTTTTTCGGGTGTATCACCGACCAATAAGCGCACCTCAGCGGGATCAAATGGGGCTGTGTTGTCCTCATTGGTGCGAACGAACAATTTTTGGAAACTGCGATAATGTTGTTCGGCGAGAATGCTGGTGGGCGCCATCAAGGCTGCCTGAGAACCGGAGGCGGTTACCATGGCAATTGCGATGGCTGCCACAACGGTTTTTCCCGAACCAACATCACCTTGAAGCAGGCGGTTCATGGGACGGCCAGAAGCCAAATCAGAGCGAATTTCATGAATGGCTCGTTGTTGAGCGTTTGTCAGGGAATATGGAAGACGGCTGATTTGTGAATTAAGCCACTCGTCAGTAATTGTAAACACGCGAGCGGTTCGATTTTGCCAGTTTTGTTTTTGTCTCAACACTCCTAATTGAATGAAGAAGATTTCATCAAATGCCAGTCTTTCGCGGGCGGCATGGAGGTTTGATTCATGATCAGGAAAGTGAATCTGACGGAGAGCGTGAGAAAGGGGGAGCAAGTTGCCTGCGGTGCGAATATCTTCTGGAAGATGATCTGCAATTCTTGTAGCCCAAAATGTAACCGTCTGGTACATGATACGACGAAGTACCTTTTGACTGACGCCGGTGGTCAACGGATAAACCGGCACAATTCGATTGGTATGCAGATGTTCTTGATCCAGCAGTTCCCATTCGGGGTTATTCATACACAATCTGCCCAGATACATATCCACTTTACCAGAAAGGACAACCTGAACACCAGGGCGGATGCTTTTTTCTAACCAGGGTTGATTAAACCAAGAAACCCTCAGTGAACCTGTGCCGTCTGATATGACAGCCTCAAATAAAGTTCGGTTGCCTTTGATCTCGCGAAGCTGAGATTTTTGTACAGTGCCGGCAACCGTCAACTCCTCGCCGAAGCGCAATTGATTGATTGGCTTCATTTTGGAAAAATCATCATAACGGCGAGGAAAAAAGTACAACAAGTCTTCCAGTTTATGCAGGCCTAATTTTTCGAGATTTTGGGCATTTTTTGGACCGATGCCTGGCAAGACCTTGAGGCTGGCATCTAAACCGGCTGGTTTGCTGTTGACTTCTTTGGGAAAACGACGGGATTGGTTGGATGAATCGGAAGCATTGGCCTGGCTTACCTGGGGGTATTCTATTTTTTCGACTTCCGAAGAGGTTTCGGCAAGCTTTATTGTGCTGTTGGAGGCTTTTTCCGTTATTCGTAGAATTTCCTGAACGATTTGCTCGCGTTGCTCGGACGAAAGTGTGGGGTATTGGACTAATCGGTCACAAATTTCTTTAATAACCCAAGAGGAAATACCTTCTCGATTTGCCTCTTGTTCCCAAGCGGGGATAATTTTTTCTAACCCTCCAACAACGGCGCGATTGTCAAACTCACGTTCGATTTCAAGTTTAAGGAATTTTTTGATTTTTTCCAATGCTGATGACATGAAATAATTTTACCCTATTCTCCGTTGCAGGTTGTTGATTGGGTATGCGAAAGTAGGTCTATTCGGCTATGGTTTCTACAACAATCAATCCGACCATTTTAGGACTGAAAATAAGAGCCGCCGCTAAATTGAGGTTGTGTTCACTATATGTCGTATGGGGGTAGTTTTCCAAAAATACCTGACGCATGCTGCGAGTTTCGGGCAACAACGGCGGAACACTTTGGATAACGGCGATGTGATGAAGACTGTCAAATTCTTCCACGAATTCAATAAAAAATTCAGTGATATTTCGAACATTACGCATTTTTTCAATAGGAGTGAGGCGTTCATCTTCGAAGGAAAACACGGGCATCATTGAAAGCAACTCGCCGGCGATGCCCTGAGCTGGATCTATGATGCCATTTTGAGAAAGATAAGAGAGACCAGGGCAGCAAACTATAGTGTAGGTGTGGGCTGCCTGTTGTCGTACGACATGTTCGACCTCTACAAGATTTGCCCCATCATTTATAACTTGGGCAGCCAGCTGGGTGAGCATACCCAAGCCCGCTGAAAAGGTATTGGTGTCTATTACAACAACCGGCAGTCTGCCTTGAAGGCTTGAAGCAGCGAGGGTGGCGTTCTGAAATGTGCTACTCAAATGTGAGGAATGCACCAAAACCAGTACTTCGTCGAATTCATTACCCATCCCGGTTAAGATTTGATTGAACCTTTCGGGGGTGGGTGGAAGTAATTTTGTGGCACACTGACCTCTAAGGGTTAATGGCAGTTGAGAAACTCTTAAGCCATCTCCTTCCGGATAGATTGCACCATTAAAGGCAACATCGTGGGCAGCAATCCGAACCAGATTTTGTCCCGGAAATGAATGGCGAGGAAATTGAGCCGTATTGTCAACCAGGACGCCTATCTTTCTCATGGGGTTTATTCAATCGAGATGATCAATTGATAATGGGGTTGTCCGCCTTCGTGAATCTCCATTTCGTGGTCCGGATATTTTTCTTGAATTTTTTCAACAAGTTGATTCACTTCATCCACGGTGATGTTTTGACCATAAAACAGCGTGATTCTCTCCCGCTCCTCGGTTTTTGCGGCTTTGAGTAATTCCAAGCAGGCTTCTTCAAGATGGCTGGCTGCTGCTACCAATTGTCCATTGAGAAGGGCAATCACCTGACCCTCTTTTACCTTTACCCCATTAATTTCAACAGAGCGGGTTGCTGTTGTAATTTCTCCGCTTTCCACTTCGGTAATGGCATCTTCCATTTCTGATGCAATATCCTCAAGGTCTCCGTCGGGATCGAATCGTAGCATCACGTTCAGACCTTGAGGTATGGTTTTGGTTGGGATTACTTTGACATTTTTAACCGAAAGAGAAGCAGCGTTCTGAGCCGCTAAAATGATATTTTTATTGTTGGGCAAGATGATGATTTGATCGGTAGGGAGATTTTCGAAGGCTTTTAGGATCTCCTCAGTGCTGGGGTTCATGGTCTGGCCACCTTCGACAATTGCATTAACTCCCAGGCTTGCAAAAATTTTGGAAAGACCCAGGCCGGGTGAAACCGCCACAACGGCAATTTTACCGGGTTCACAGGGTGGAAATTCTATGGAAGGCTGGGAATTCTTTTTTTCCTCCATTTGAGCAAGTAAATTTTCAATGGCAACTTTTGTAATTGTGCCAAGGCTCATGGTGTATTCGATCGGCTCGTAGCGTTTTTCGGTGGGAACGTGGATGTGCATTCGGTATATTCCATCACCTTCTCCCACCTGAATGGAAGTGCCCATCTGAGAGAGTCTCTCGTAAAAACGATCCAAATCCAGGGGCTGATGGGGGCGAAAATCAACCACAACCTCAAAGTCCTGTCCCGGTTCAATTTCTTCCATAGTTTCCTCTAAGTTCATTGCAGTGATTGGTTGAACGCTGGTAACGGGTGTTTCCAGAGACTGCCCTTTGAGGTAACGCAGCATTCCTTCCAGTATGATAAACAAACCCTTACCGCCCGAATCCACTACGCCGGCTTGTTTGAGAATGGGTAACAGGTCGGGAGTTTTTTGTACCGAAAGGTCTGCTTCAAACACAATTTTTTCCAGCCATTCCAGGGATAGAGGTTTGCCCTTAAAAGTCTCAATTGCAGTAGCAATGTCTTTAGCAACAGTTAAAATTGTTCCTTCCACAGGGCGGACAACACCTTTATATGCGGTGTTTTTTGCTTCAACCAGTGCCTTAATGAGAATTTCGCCATCAACCTCCTCAAAATTGTCCAAAGCACGGGCAAAACCTCTCCACAACTGAGATAAGATCACGCCGGAATTACCTCTTGCGCCCATGAGTGCCCCTTGGGCAATGGCGTGAGCGACTTTCCCCACATTCTTTTCATTCGAATGCAGGATTTCGTTATAAGCAGCCTGCATGGTTAACAACATATTCGTGCCGGTATCGCCATCCGGTACGGGAAATACATTTAATGAATTCACCAGCTGCTGATTGGTTTTTAACCAAAGCGTACCGGCTTCCACTAATTTTTTTAATCCAATTCCATCCAGTTTCCCTGCCTGTGCGATTTCTTTCACTTGGGACAGGGTAGTTCGATTCACATCATCATTCATAGTGCTCCAAAACAAATTAGTATTTTTTTAATCCGTGTCGCTGATTCGCAATCCGCGAACGTGAACATTAACTTCCTTTACCGGTAACTCAAGCCATTTCTCGATTTGATAGCGTACATTTTCGGCGACGCTGGAGGTTACCATTTTAATCCGAGTTCCGTATTCGACAATGATATAAAGGTCAATGACAATGCCATCATCCTTGAACTCGACTTCCACCCCCTTTGAAGGGTCTTTGACAATTTTGTTGGCGATGTCTTCTGCAAGATTTTTTGCTGCTAACCCCACAACCCCGTATGATTCAATTGCGGCCAGATGGGCAATGGATGCAATTGCGCGATGAGAAATGAAAATATTGCCTAGTGGATTCGGTTCGTTCATTGTCATAATCCCTCTTCTATAAAACAATTCGAGTTGAAAAAAGATGCGCTGTGTGGTAAAATATCCACTTGCGTCCGGTCTTCGTGTGGCTGGAAGTTAGTTTTGTTGCTGGAAAGGATTTGATCATCATGGCTAAGTGTGAACGGTGTGGTAAAACAACAAGTTTTGGTCATAACCGAAGTTTCTCCATGCGCGCAACAAATCGCTCCTACAAACCAAACCTGCAGCGGGTGACGGTCATGGAGAGCGGGCGGAAAGTGCGTCGTGTGTTGTGTGCAAAATGCCTGCGGACGATGGTTAAGACCAAGTAATTTAATCCTTTCGAGAGAGCGGTGTCAATCGCGTTCTTGAATTTGCGGCGAAAGCCGCATTTTTTTTTGCAATTCTTTACGGAGTGAATGTAGACCCTCAGCAATACCCTGTGGATGTTTGAAGATTGCCGTGGCTGCAACAAAGCAATTCGCACCGGCTTGTGCAACCGCAGAAATGTTTTGAGGGTTAATTCCACCATCCACCTGAAGAATCGCTTCTTTATTATTTTTATCCAACATATCCCGAATAGCACTGATTTTTCCCAAAGTCTGAGGGATGAAAGATTGACCTGAAAATCCGGGGTTGACGGTCATGACTAAAACCAAGTCAATGAAAGGAATGACCGCTTCGATTGCATGAGATGGAGTGCCTGGGTTGAGAACAATACCGGCTTTTGCCCCCAAAGAATGAATTAATTGAATCGTCCTGTGTACGTTCGGATTGCCTTCGATATGGATGCTGACCCAATTTGCGCCGGCATTGATAAAGGAATGGATGTGATTCTCCGGTTTTTCAATCATTAAGTGAATGTCGAGGGGGAGAGAAGTAATTTTACGGCAGGTTTCGACCACGAAAGGTCCCATGGTAATGTTCGGTACAAAATGACCATCCATAACATCCACATGGATCCAGTCAGCGCCGGCATCTTCGGCCTGGCGAATTTGATCGGAAAGGTTTGAGAAATCTGCTGAGAGGATAGAAGCCGAGATGTAAAACAACCTGATCATCCCCTTTCAAACGGGAGGATTGAAAGAAAACCAGATATACAACCAGAAAGGTATTAAACCGCCAACCGCTAAAATGGCAAGCAAGGCAAGAAAAATGGTCAGCCAATCAATATTTAAAGCAGTATCGTCATTGACTTGAGTATTCTGAGGAATCGGCAAGGAGGGTGCTGGTTGTAAGGGTAGTAATTGAGGTTGGGTGTCAGCCTCGTTGGGATTGGGGTGTGCCTGCGCAGGAATTTCCGAATGGTTTAATAAAAAGGTGGATAGTACTCTGGCAAATTGATCCGCAGTGCGGTAGCGGGCTGCCGGTTCCTTTGATAAAACCTTCAGGATGATTTGTTCAAGGGCTGGGGGAATATCGGGATTAAACCGGCGTGGAGGCGGTGGCAATACTTCTCGGTGCATTCGGGCTAATTCAACAGGATCGCTGCTTTGAAATGGCAATCTCCCAGTCACCATTTCATAAAGGACGACTCCCAAGGAATAAACATCCGATGCAGGCGAAGGTGGGTCGCCTGCAGCCTGTTCGGGTGAGAAATAGAGGGGAGACCCCCAAACAACATCGGATTTTTCTTCGGGATGGATGCTTGCCATAGCCCGGGCAATGCCGAAATCAGTTACTTTAATGCGGTGATCGGGAGTGACGAGAATGTTGTGAGGTTTAACATCACAATGGATTAAACCCGCTCGATGCGCATAGCCAATGCCAGTTGCGGCTTGAACAATGATATTGACTGCTTCCTCAATTGGCAACCGGTTTCTCTCTCGTAAAATTGTTTTTAAATCTGTTCCCGGTAAGTATTCCATCACAAGAAAGAGTCGATCGGAATCAAACCCAAAATCATGGACAGTAACGATGTTGGGATGTGAGAGGTTGGCGGCTGCTTTGGCTTCGAGACGAAATCTTTCTCGGAAGTCCTCATTTTTTGAATAGTCTTCTCGGAGAATTTTAATGGCAACCGGTCGTTCCAACATAGTGTCGCGGCCTAAATAAACAACTGCCATACCCCCCGTTCCAATTGTTTGGAGCAGTTGATACCGGTTTCCTAAAATGGGGACGACGGTCTTCGAGTCTTCCATATCCGAGTTATTGTTGGCTAGATTATATCACACCCTCTAAAGAGGAATTTTCTATGCGACCATCTCAGTTATAATCAAGATATTCTCTTTCTTTGGTGATTTCCTCATGAAAATATTAATATCCTACCTGCAACGTCATCCCATTCACCTGTTGTTGTTGGCAATTCCGGTCAGTATTCTTTCTAAACTTTTTCACTGGCAACCTCTTTGGATATTTGGCTTATCGGCTATCGCCGTAATCCCATTAGCGTCTTTGATTGGAGAATCAACTGAGGCGTTGGCTGCATATACGGGTCCAAAAATCGGCGGACTGCTCAATGCCACCCTGGGAAACGCAGCAGAATTAATCATTACCATCCTGGCCATTCGCCAGGGTTTATTAGAATTGGTTAAAGCATCCATTACCGGTTCAATTATTGGGAATTTATTGCTGGTAATGGGGTTGTCTATGCTTCTTGGAGGGCTAAAAAATGGTATCCAAAGGTTTGATCGCCAGCAATCATCAAATCATGCTGTTATGCTTGTTGTAGTAATTGTTGCGCTGCTTATTCCGTCTTTTTTCAGCCACTCCATTGGCGCAGAAAGCAGTTGGGGGGTTGAGTTGCTCAGTCTTGGAGTGGCGGGGGTAATGATCGCCTTGTATGTTGTGGGTTTAATTTATACCCTAAAAGTATCCAAAAGTCCGATTACCGTTGCTGCTGTTGATATGGAAGAAGTCAGCCAGAATTGGAAACCTTTACATGCCTTGACTATATTGGCAGTGTCCACCTTTGGGGTGGTTATTATGAGCGAGTTTCTGGTTGGTTCAGTTGAAGAGGTTGTACTTTCCATTGGCGTTTCGGAATTTTTCTTGGGAATAATCCTCATTCCCTTAATTGGTAACATAGCCGAACATCTGGTGTCTGTTACAGTAGCAGTTCGGAATAACATGGACCTTTCTATGGAAATTGCGGTATCATCCAGCTTGCAAATTGCATTATTTGTTGCTCCTTTGTTGGTGTTTATCAGCTTGTTGATGGGGAATCCACTCACATTAATTTTCAACCGATTTGAATTGTTGGCTCTCGGCGGTGGTGTTGTAATTGCGGCGATGGTAGCATTTGATGGGGAATCCAACTGGTTAGAAGGTGCAGCATTATTAGGGATTTATTTAATTCTCGGTATTGGTTTTTTTCTGCTGCCAACGGGAGGTTAGCAGTTGAACCACTTATCAAACTCTGGGTGCAGGATGATCGCCCTCTCGGCTTTTATGGCTGTATTCATCGTTGCTGCTGGAATTGCCGGATTACATTACTTAAAGCCTGCACTGCTTGAATCGGCAGCCGAAGCAACCGCTGTCTTAACCATTGTTCCAGCACCAACCTCAACTGCCGCCGGCCAAATGTCCCTTTTTTCAACTCCAACGGCTACACCGCCAGCACTTTCAATTACCATTGATGGAATAAGCGTCGGTCAATTTGTCCAAATCTCCGGTACCGGAGGTGATGGTTTACGACTACGCCGAGAACCCGGTATCAATGCCGATATCTTGTTTCTTGGTTATGAATCGGAAGTGTTCAAGGTGATGGATGGCCCAGAAGAAGCAGACGGTTTTATTTGGTGGTATCTAACAGCACCGTATGATGAAAAAAGAAGTGGCTGGGCTGCCTCTCGCTTTTTGAGAGTAATTGACCTAAACAACCAGTCTGAACCATAGGAGCATAAATGAATGTGGGTTACTCTCCAAAAAAGATTTCTGCCAATCGTACCAATCGTATTCTGACCATTGAATGGGATGATGGACATGTTTCCGAATATCCCTTTGGGTTATTGAGGGCGGCTTGCCCCTGTGCCTCTTGCCGGGGAGGACATGAAAATATGCGATCAGAACCGGACGAGGAGGTATTTGAGGTTGAGCTTCCCGAATCTCCTGCAACCAGGATGAAAAAATTAGAAGCAGTAGGAAGTTACGCCATCACCATCGAGTGGGAAGATGGTCATCATTTTGGGATATTCAACTGGCATTATCTGCGCAAGTTGTGCCCATGTGAATTCTGCCGCCCTTCAAAGTGAGCTTCACAAATCAAAGTATAACTCGATTTCAAAGGGATGGGGGCGTGTACGAATTTGGGTTTCTTCACAACGCTTGAGCCGAATCCACTCTGTAAGCATTTCCTCACTAAAAACATTTCCTTCCAGTAGAAACTGGTGATCCTCTTCGAGGGCGTGAAGTGCCATATCAAGGGAAGTTGGCAGGCTAAGGATTGATGATCTTTTATCCGGTGGCCAAGAGAAGATATCCTCGTTAATTGGGCCAAAACCGGCAGTAGTTGGGTCTATTTGTTTCTTGATACCATCAATTCCTGCCATCAACATTGTTGCCATGGCTAAGTAAGGATTGCATGTGGCATCCGGGGGGCGGAATTCAAAACGGACTTTATCCGGAGAAGTAGCGTATTTGGGCACCCGAATGGCTGCACTACGGTTACCAGCGGAAAAGAAGCAGTTAATAGGGGCTTCAAATCCGGGGACAAGGCGGCGGTAGGAATTTGTGCTTGGGTTGGTAATTCCTAAAATGGCAGGAGCGTGGGTTAGCAAGCCTCCTATGTAATACAGTGCAGTTTTACTCAGCAGGTATGGGCCGGCTGGGTCATAAAAAATGTTGATGCCGTCTTTCTGAAGAAGTTGATGAAAGTGCATTCCGTTACCCGCTTCTCCAAAAAGTGGTTTGGGTAAGAAAGTAGCTGTTTGTCCATGTTTCAAGGCAACCATTTTTGTAACATATTTGATAAGCATAGAGGCGTCGCCAGCTGACATAATTTCTAATAGTGGCGTTTCAATTTCGCATTGACCTGGCCCGCCTACTTCGTGATGATGATACTTAATCTTTAAACCCATATCTTCAAGGGTGCTGACAATTTCCGAACGCAGGTTAAACAATTGATCACGCGGGGGGATGGCATGGTATCCTCCGTGAAGAGGAATAAAATGACCGTGCCCGCCTTGTGCGCTATTCCAGTTTGACTCGATCGAATCAACACGGTAGGCGGCGACATTCACACTATTTTCAAAGGTTACTTTGTTAAAAACGTAAAACTCAAATTCTGGTCCCCAAATGGATTTATCGGCAATCCCCGATTCAATCAAATATCTTTCTGCCCTTCGGGCAGTTTCGCGGGGATCGGCTGAGAAAAGCTCTTTCGTGTCTGCTTCCATTGTGTTGCAAATGAAACTAAGAGTAGGAATTTCCCAAAAAGGGTCCATGAATCCCGTGGACAAGTCTGGGACAAGAACCATATCACCAGCTCTAACCGACTTAAAGCCAACGCTTGAACCATCAAACCCCACTCCGTTTTCCATAATTGAAGGAGTGAATTCAGAGGCTGTTATTGTTACGTGATGCCAGCGTCCCCACAAATCGCTGAATTTCAAATCAACCATACGAATGCGGTTTTGTTTGATAAAGGCTTGAGCTTGATCAAAGTTTGTGAACATTTTCCTCTCCAAATTCTCTTTTTTTTATTGAAAAAAAATACGGCTGATCCTCAAGTTTTATTTCCTTGAGTAAAAGCCGTTGTTCGAAACAGGTGAATACCATGGATTAATTTGATTTTAGTCAATAATGGATTGACAGACCAGTTAGCGGGGTGAGGAAAATACAACTTGTTTGGAGAATGCAAGGAGTAATTCGGTTGCAAATTGATGTTTTGTAGATATAATTTTATCAATACGAAAAATTTATTCCTACCCCATCAGCAATTGAGCTTCAAAAGGCAAGTTAATTGTACTTTGTTTGGATTTCTAAAGTTTTCGGGGGAAAGGTGATTCCGGTCCCGGGAGGTTAAGCTGGATACTCATCGTATCACTCAAAGTTTTAGTGGCGGACAGGGACCTGTCAAACAACTGCAGACAGGTTTTGTTCTGGTTGATCGGTATTTAATCCAGGATGTAATTGGTGTTGGCGGCATGGGCTCGGTTTATCGGGCGCGTGATTTGCACTTTCCAAATGTAATCAAACTCGTAGCCGTAAAGGAGATGATCAATCAAGCTCGAGATCCGTTGGTGCGTCAAACGGTTGTACAAAACTTCGAGCGCGAAGCCAATATTTTGGTTACGCTCAATCATCCTTCCATTCCAAAAATATTTGATTACTTTTCTCATGAAGAACGATCCTATCTGGTGTTGGAATACATCAACGGGAAAGATTTAGAGGCAATCCTAAACGAAAGCGAAGGACCTATCGCTGAAGATAAAGTTATTAGTTGGGCGATAGAAATTTGCGATGTGTTGGAATATTTACACAATCACAAACCGGAGCCGATCATTTTTCGAGATATGAAACCTTCCAATGTCATGATCAACCAGCAGGGACATGTCGTACTGGTTGATTTTGGAATTGCAAAAATGTTTCGAGAAGGGCAGAAAGGAACGATGATCGGTACGGAGGGTTATTCACCACCGGAGCAGTACCGAGGTGAAGCCTCCCCCCTTGCTGATATTTATGCTCTGGGAGCAACCCTGCATCATTTGCTTACCAAACGAGATCCCCGAATGGAGCCTCCTTTTTCCTTCGCGGAACGACCGATTCGGCAGATCAATCCGGCGGTGAGCATTGAGCTGGAAACGGTCATCCAAACAGCCTTGAAGTATTCGCCTCAAGAGCGGTTCCAGTCAGCTGCTGCGATGAAAGAAGCCCTGCTGAATGCGGCAAAGAAAACCGGGGCATTATCCCGAATAAGCCTTCCTGCGGTTGTCTCTGAACAAGTGGTGAAACCACTCTGGATATTCCGTTGTGAGGATGAAATTCGAGGTTCAGCTTCTTACGATAATGGAATGATCTATGTGGGGTCGTATGACCATAATTTATATGCTCTGGACGCAACCAGCGGTGAATTCAAATGGAAATTTCCAACAAACGGAGGAATTGTTACCCGACCGGCGATAACGAATGATTTGATTTTTGTTGGGTCTGAGGATGGTAATTTGTACGCCATCCTTCCTAAAACCGGTAAAATGGCATGGACCTTGCCGTTGGACAATCCCATCCGCAGTTCTCCAAAAATTGTCGAAGGACATGTGTTTTTTGGATGCGATGATGGGTTTCTGTATGGGGTAAACATTGTATCCATGCGGCGAGTGATGAAAGTAGATGCAGGTATGGCGATACGCTCTTCACCTGCAGTTGTCAACGACCTGATTTACTTTGGAAATGAAGGGGGAGATTTTTTGTGTGTTGATTTTCGAGGACAACTAAAGTGGCGTTTTCGCGCCAAACGGGCGATCACTTCATCGCCACTGGTCACTCAGGGAATTGTCTATTTCACATCGGTGGATGGTTCGGTTTATGCTTTGGATGCGAAAAGCGGCTGGGTGATTTGGCGATACCGTATGATGAAAGGTTCAGTATCTTCACCTTACCGAGCAGATCATTATTTATTGTTTGGTTCAGCGGATGGCAATATTTATTGTGTAGATGCTAACAACTCACGCGAAATCTGGAAATATCAAACTAATCATCAGGTGAGCGGTTCGCCAGTTGTCCATAAAGACATGGTTTTCTGTGGTTCGGCAGATGGAAATCTTTACTGTCTTGAGTTAAAGACAGGTCGCTTACGATGGAAATTTGCGACGGAAGGCCCCATCACGAGTACCCCATTGATCTTCAATGATACGGTCTATTTTGGTTCGGCGGATCATATTTTCTACGCCATTTTGGTTTGAGTGGCGAGAAGTTTTGGAGGAATAGTGCTTAAGTTTATTAAGAATCTCTTTGGTCGAGAAAAAAATCAGAGTATTCACACCCGCCCTTTGGCGGAAAATATTCAAACGGCTCCATTGACGGAGGAGCAGTTACAGGTTGTGTCCATACCTACAGTGTCTATGTCCCCTCCGCACTTTCTGGTGGGATGTGGACAATCTGTTGGACGACAACGAGAACATAATGAAGATGCCCTGTTTTCTCTTTCTGCTATTCTGTCGGATGGCAACAACGAGATACCGTTTGGGTTGTTTATTGTAGCAGATGGAATGGGAGGGTATGAATACGGTGAAGTTGCCAGCAGTGTGGCTGCCAAAGCCGTTGTGGAAACCATCTTGAATAAAATTTATCTCCCACATATTAGCGTGGAAGGTGAGGCAAGCGGTGAGAGCCTGCAAGAAATAATGGAGATTGCTGTTTCCAAAGCTCAACAAGCCGTCACTCGGCGAGCGCCGGGCGGCGGAACCACACTCACAGCAGCGCTGGTGATTGGGGAACAGGTAACGATCACCCATGTGGGAGATAGTCGAGCGTATTTTATTTTCCCCGATGGGAGAATGCAATTAATTACTCAGGATCATTCATTGGTGCGGCGTTTGGTTGAATTGGGTCAGATCACGGAACAGGAAGCCTCGATCCATCCTAATCGAAATGTACTTTATCGAGCTCTGGGTCAGGCTGAACCATTTCGCCCCGATATTCAATCATTGCCAATGCCTCATCCAGGGTACTTAATGATTTGTAGCGATGGTTTATGGGGAGTAGTTCCGGAGGCTGAAATCTTCCAAATCATTGCCAGCGCGCGCAACCCATCTGTAGCGTGTAAAAATCTTGTGGAGGCGGCGAATCTCGGCGGAGGTCCGGACAATATCAGCGTGGTGCTAGTCCAGTATTTCTAGAAATTCAAGGATGAAAACGAGTTTTTATCAGATACTCGAATTGCCTTTCAATGCCAGCGCAGAAGATATCCGCATGGCCTACTTCGAGGCTGCCCGGCGTTATCATCCAGATGTCAATCCCGACCCATTTGCCAAACAAAAATTTTTACAAATACAAGAAGCATACGAGGTTCTCTCTAATCCAAAAAAACGTGCAGCATATGATGAGCAACTTCCGGCAGAATTAAGAGATAGCCCGGCGGTCAATATTTCCATCACATATGGCCGATCCCAGATCCCGCTGCTGGATGAATCTCAACTTTTTTATGTCCTGATTGAATTAGATACACCCAAACAACCTGATCCTAAAGACCTGCCGCCTATTCATGTTTGTCTGGTTGTAGATCGGTCTAACTCTATGAGAGGTGACCGTATTGAAATGGTGCGGCAAAACATCGCTTTTTTGGCAAGGAAATTAAGGTCAAAAGATCGGTTATCTATTGTTGCATTCAGTGATCGTGCAGAGGTGATTTTACCTCCCAAAGAGCTGGAAGACCCAACGGCTGTGGATGGTGTGATCAATAAAATTCAGGTTGGGGGAGCAACCGAAATCTTTCAAGGCCTATCTACCGGCTATGACCTGATTCAACGATTTAGCCGGGAAGGAATGATCAAGCAGTTAATTTTGATCACCGATGGACATACCTATGGGGATGAACAAAATTGCATTGATTTAGCTACCCAAGCCAGAGAAGAAGGTGTGCCAATCAATGCCCTTGGAATTGGCGATGAATGGAATGACATTTTCCTTGATCGAGTTGCTGCTATCAGTGGGGGAAATGCGGTGTATATTAACCGCAATGAGGACTTAACCCAATTCATCGAAAATAAAATCAAATCAATCTCGGTCAGTTACGCCAGGAAAATCGAATGGTTTTTCAACCTGAGTGAGGGGATGGAGCTGCGCTACGCGTTTCGTATTCACCCCGATATTACACCTCTTGGCAACGATTCGCCCATGCCTTTGGGTACAATTGAATACGGAAAAAAAACCAGTATCATATTAGAATTCAAACTGCCGCCCCTATCCAATCATTACTCCAATCAATCTGAAGTTGAATTATTGAAAGGTCACATTCAAATGCAGGTTCCATCCCTGGCAAATCCGTTTGGCCGTTATCCGATTCATCTTACTCGCCACATTCGAGAAAATTGGCAAATTGAAAAACCTCCTACCTCGATCCTTCAGGCAATGTCGAAAATAACGCTATACCGGCTGCAAGAAAAAGCGCGGTTGGAAGTACAGGCGGGAGATATTGGAAAAGCAACACGCCATTTACAGCATCTGGCAACACATTTGCTTGCTCAGGGCGATCGCGAACTGGCGAAAACAGTTCTCGTTGAAGCCGATCATATCCAGAGAACTCATTCTTTTAGTAAAGAAGGGGATAAGATAATTAAGTATGGTACACGTGCACTGTTCTTATTGCCCAGCCCGGTTAGGAGGGAACCATGATTCGTTGTCCTAATTGTCAGCACCAGGAGTTGCCGGGTGCTTTGTTTTGCAGTGAATGTGGAGCCCAGCTCACATCGGTGGATACGCTCACAACTCAAAATCTGGAAAAAGTCAACTCTGATATACTGAATGGAAGTGTGGTTTTTCCGAGTGCGCCAATACCTGAGGTAAAAATTGAAACCGCAGTGGTAGAAGGATCGGAACCGGTTGTTTCACTGCACATGATTGATTCTGGTAGAACTATCCATCTCAGCGGAAGGAGTGAGTTTTCTCTAGGCCGCATAGCAGAAGGACAACCCATCTTACCGGATGTTGATTTATCTGAGTTCGAAGCCTACACCCAGGGAGTTTCCAGACTTCATGCGGCAATCAAGATTGGGGCTCAACGAGTTTCTATTATGGATTTAGGGTCGGCCAATGGAACGCGGGTAAATGGGCAGAAAATTGTGCCGCATGTTGATTATCCGGTAAAACATGGGGATGTGATTGCGTTAGGAAAGTTAAAATTTCAATTGATCATACATAAGTAATGGAATGGTGAAATGCCAACCTTAATCCTTCACATTATTAACGAAGACCCTGTTGTTGGTGAGGTTGACACATTACCATCACCCGCAGATAATTTGGTCATCCTCAAGAATCCCAGAAAAAGGGATGGTAAGGATTTGCATTACCTCGAACCGAATGTGACCACCGTGATTTGGCCGATGAGTCGCATAACATTCATCGAAATTCTGCCAACGACCGAGGAAGAAGAGATTATCACCTTTGTAAGGGAATAAAACCATGTCTCAAGAAGAAGATTTTAAGAATCGCGTCATTCTGGTTGTGGATGACGAGGAGCGTATGGCTCGCTTCATCCGACTGAATCTGGAACATGATGGTTTCAGGGTGGTTGAAGCACACCGCGGACTTGAAGCAATTCATCAACTCAGGGATGCGATGCCGGATGTGGTGATTCTGGATGTGATGATGCCGGATTTGGACGGCTTTGAAGTGTTGAAAATGATTCGCGAAATCAGCAATGTTCCGGTGATCATGTTAACTGCTAAAGGGGAAGAAGATGATCGGGTGAGGGGACTTGAATTGGGGGCAGATGATTATGTGACCAAGCCATTCAGCCCACGGGAATTGGTTAGCCGGGTGAAGGCTGTTTTACGTCGAACCGAATCCAGCGGTTTTGGTTCCAAAGAAGTTTATGAAATTGACGATCGTTTGAAGATTGACTTTGGCCGGCGTGAAGTATGGGTGGATGGCAAGTTGGTTAAACTGCGTCCTACAGAATACCGATTGCTTTATCATCTGGTACAAAATGCCGGGTGGGTAATGACGTATGATCAATTGCTTTCTAAGGTATGGGGGTATGAATATCGTGATGAACCTCACTATGTACGCCTGTATATTAACTATCTTCGTCAAAAATTGGAAAAAGATCCGGCCAATCCAAAATACATCCTGACCGAACGCGGTGTGGGATACCGTTTTGTGGATTTTTCGCGTGAGGGGACAAAAAAGTCATCCGATTAGTTTTATTTTCGATAAAACTTTAATGTTTTGTATTCAGTATTCTTATGTTTGGGTTTTATAAAAGAACATAAGAATACTTTTGTTTTGAAGGAGGTGGATTATGGCAAATCTGACCGTTTTTGATCCCTTCCGCGAGATGGCAACTCTTCGTTCAATGGTAGATCAGGTGTTTGATAATATGCTGACTCGTCAGATAGAGGGTTGGCGCGGGTATGAGTGGATGGCCCTGGACATGTATCAGACCAATGATGAAGTGGTCGTCAAGGCTGTTTTGCCTGGTGTAAAACCGGAAGATATCCATGTTACGGTCGTAAATGGAATGCTGACCATTCGAGGAGAAGTTAAAGAAGAGAAAGTCAGTGAAGATGCCACCTATCATATTCGCGAACGCCGCAGCGGAGTAATTTCTCGCTCGGTTCAACTACCGGTAGCGGTCAATGTGGAAAATGCTAAAGCCGAGTATGAAAATGGCATTCTGACCCTGATACTACCTAAAACTGAGGAAGTCCGCCCAAAGACAATTTCGGTGAAAGTAAAGTGATCTTACCGGCGGGAGTATCTACTGATCCATTGTGGATCGGACCTCTCGAAAAAAAGAGAGGCCCGATTTTTTTGCAACTTTTAAGGTTGATTTGAATCAAAAAAAGCATGAATTTTTATCAAGTGGTATACTAATATTAAACTCATAAGAGGAGAGAGTAATGATTAAGGAACCAGTACATGTAACGGATGCGGCGTTTGAAAAAACGGTTCTTCAATCAAATTTGCCGGTGATCGTTGATTTTTGGGCACCATGGTGCGGACCATGCCGAATGGTTGCACCAATTCTTGATAAAATTGCAGCAGAATATGCCGGCAAATTGATTGTTGCAAAAGTGAATACCGACGAAAATCCAGAATGGGCGATGCGTTATGGCGTACAGGGCATACCCACCATGTTGTTTATTGCAAATGGAAAAGTGGTACATCGTCAAGTAGGTGCTTTACCAGAGGGTATGCTGCGTGAGATTCTGGATCAATTCTTAGAGGTTGTGCAAAGCGCCTCTGCAAAGAACAACTGACAAAACACACACAACAAAAAATCCCGGAATAACCGGGATTTTTTGTGTTTATTCACTTAATCTTTGAATTTTCGCTCCGAGGGACGCAAGTTTCTGATCAACTTTTTCATATCCCCGGTCAATTTGGCCAATGTTTCGAATGACCGAAGTTCCTCTGGCGGAAAGAGCAGCCAATACCAAAGCCATGCCAGCGCGGATATCCGGGCTTTCCATCTTTTCGCCAAACAATTCAGTAGGGCCCTGTACGATACACCGATGTGGATCGCAAAGTACGATTTGGGCACCCATTCCCACTAATTTATCGGTAAAGAACATGCGGCTCGGGTACATCCAATCATGGAAAAGCACCGTCCCCTTGGATTGAGTGGCGACGACAAGAGCAATGCTCATCAAATCGGTCGGAAAAGATGGCCAGGGCATTACGCTGATTTCTGGAATTGCATTACCCAAATCGGGCTCAATGATGAGTTTTTGTTTTGAGGGGACGAAAATATCATCACCACTGGTCTCCCAATGAACGCCTAGTCTTCCAAATACGAGGCGAATCATATCCAGGTATTGATTACCTGCATTGCGAATCCAAATTTCACCCCGGGTAACGGCAGCTGCTCCAATGAAACTTACCACTTCCAAGTAATCCGGCCCAATGGTAAACTCACCGCCGTGTAGTTTTTCGACTCCTGTGATATGCAGGGTGTTGGAACCAATATTTTCAATTTTTGCACCCAACACATTCAAAAAGTGGCATAACTCCTGGATGTGTGGCTCAGAAGCGGCGTTTCGGATGATACTTTTCCCTTTAGCGGTAACACAAGCCATTATGGCGTTTTCGGTAGCGGTGACGCTGGCTTCGTCGAGGAGAATATCTGCGCCAGTTAATCCACTTGCTGAAAAATAAAAATATCGGTCATATGTAACCTTTGCGCCGAGCCTCGTCAGGGCGAGAATATGGGTGTCTACCCTTCGGCGTCCGATAACATCACCACCCGGTGGCGGCAGGCGCAACTCACCCATACGGGCAGTCATCGGGCCAGCCAGAAGAATGGAAGCCCGAATTTTGCGTGTCAGGTCGGGATCCAGGTCAGCGGGTCGAATGGTTTTCGCCTGTATCTGCCATGTATGGGTGTCCAGAGGTTTAATTTCAACGCCAAGACTTTCTAATAAGGCACGCATGGTGCGTACGTCAAGAATATCTGGAATGTTGCGAAGTATCACCGGTTCATCGGTCAATAAACATGCTGCAAGCAGTGGTAGGGCTGCATTTTTATTACCTGCCGGGGTAACCTCGCCATATAATGGATGCCCACCTTCAATAATGAATTTTTCCATTTACTCCTCCAAAGTTGTTGATTGTATTATAAACTTAATGGGATAATTCACGAATAAAAAATTGTGAAAAACATCTCAAAGGAAATCATTTTATGCATATTATAGACGAAGGACCGCGGGATGGTTTTCCGGTGCTATTGCTTCATGGATTGGGAGCGAATGCTGAGTCGTGGTGTCTTCAGATACCTGCGCTGGCTGCGGCGGGTTACAGGGTTTTAGCACCTGATTTGCCGGGGTTTGGAAAGTCCAGGTTTGAAGGCGACCAATGGAGTTTGGATTGGGTTATAAACGAATTTAATAATTTATTTAAATCTCGTCAAATCGAAAAAGTTGGGCTGCTTGGAATTTCGATGGGTGGCGTAATTGGGTTGAAACTCGCGGCAGAGTTTTCCGATAGGGTTGAGATGTCCGTTTTTGTAAATACTTTTGCAGTGTTGCGTCCGCGCCGATGGGGTGAGTTACGGTACTTTATGCGCAGGGGCCTTCGGGCGTTTTTCTTATCTCCTCAGGCTCAAGCAGATTTGGTTGCCAGTCGAATCTTTCCGCAGAAAGATAAAATTTTTTTTCGTAAAATGCTTGCGGATAGTATCAAGCAGGCTGACCCAAAAGTGTATCGCCAAGCAATGCTGGCTTTGATTCGTTTTGATGGCAGGAACTTAGCCAAGAGAATTAGCCATCCGGTACTGATTGTGAGTGGCAAGGAAGATACGACCGTGCCTTTATATATGCAAAGACGTTTGGTTGAGTTGCTGCCAAATTGTGGCCATGTCATCATTGAAGGCGCTGGTCATGCCTTGCCCATAGACCAACCCGAAGTGTTTAATCGAATTTTGATCATGTTTTTTCAAAATCCCTCAGAAACGATACGAACATATTGTTCGAAATCGTTCAGCGGTTGTCTGCATGAAAAGTTTTGACAGATATAAACGGTTGGCTGATTCCGTAATAGGATTTTATCTTTCAGGATTTGTGGGGCATTATCAATAACAGGCAAGGGAGAGTGTACCAGAACACGACGTGGGTGATACGGTGTGACCGCGGGGTTGAACCAATTAAGGACAGGCTCGGATAAATCCGATGGATATACCAGCACGATTTGTTGAATCGGGCCGGCGGCAAAATCCTGTACCTGTAACCAATATGCAAAAGCAGTAGGATATTCCACTGTAGTTTGTTGTAGAGTTGTCAGTAATTCCATGGCTGCCTTCTCATATGCCGTGGTTTCTTCGAGTGTCCAGAGAAGCATGAGGGCATGAGCCGCCAAAGCATTTCCTGAGGGTATGGGGTTGTCCTGGGGATATTTTGGGAGGATAAAGGTGTTTGAAGATTCTCGGGCAGCATCAAAGAAACCACCGTTTGTATCTTGAAATCGGGTAATTGTCCACTCCGACAGCCTTTTTGCTTCGGAATACCAATGCGGATTGCCATCGAATTGATACAAGGTGAGCAGAGCAACTGTCAGGCCAGCATAATCCTCCAAAAAAGCATGTGTTCGGACAACGCCAGCCCGCCAGGTTCGATAGAGAATATCTCCTTTTATCAAGTTTTCGAGTATGAAATTAGCATTATTTTGCGCGGCTCGAAGGTAATCATCACGTTGTAAATAATGACCGGCCTCAGCAAAGGCGCGTAGAGCAAGAGCATTCCAGGATACAATGATTTTATCGTCAGTATGCGGACGTATCCGTTCGCCACGAATTCTATAAAGTTCTTTTAGGGGAATATCCAGCATTTTTAGGTATTCTTGAACGGTTACGCCCATTTCCTCGGCAAGAATATCCAGAGAAGCACGGCTCTGTAAAATAATTTTGCCTTCAAAATTTCCTTCATCCGGCAGCAGGAAGGTATTTTGGAAAATTTCACCTTCGGGAAGGTGTTGTATCGCCTGGAGAATTTGTTTTTTACTCCAAAGGTAATATTTGCCTTCCTCACCTTCTGAGTCAGCATCCAGGCTGGAGTAAAAACCACCTGAAAGATGAGTCATTTCCTGTAAAATGAAGTCTAGCGTACGTTCACAAGTATAGCGATACATAAAGTTGCCGGTAAGCAGGTAGGCATGGAGATAGACCTGAGCCAAAAGGGCATTGTCATAGAGCATTTTTTCAAAATGCGGCACCAACCAACGGCTGTCGGTGCTATAGCGATGAAAACCACCACCAACAACATCGAATAACCCCCCTCGCTGCATCATACTCAGGGCATGTTCCGCAACCGCCAGGGCTTCTGGGTGATTTCTCAAATGACGATGGAGGAGAAATTCGATAACCATTGGTTGTGGAAATTTTGGTGCGCGGCCCCAACCACCATATTGATGGTCATATGCCTGAATCAAATTATTTGCAGCCTGAACTAATCGTTCAGGGTTGATTTGAGCGGATGAGACTGTGTGCCATTGATTGGTTTCCTGAAGATATTCAGAGATTTTTTCCGAAACAGAGTCTATGTTTTGCCGATCCGTTTGCCAAATTCGTTGAATACCCTCCAATACCTCAATGAAAGCGGGCATTCCATATCGAGGCACCGGTGGAAAATAGGTTCCTCCATAAAAAGGCTTCAAGTCCGGTGTCAGGAAAACGCTCATTGGCCAGCCACCTTGACCAGTCATGGAAACGACGGCGCTCATATACAGATTATCCAGATCAGGGCGCTCTTCTCGGTCAACTTTGATGGGTACAAAATGTTGATTAAGATAATTTGCAATATGAGGGTTGTTGAAGGACTCTTCTTCCATGACATGACACCAGTGACATGCGGCATAACCAATGGAGAGAAAAATGGGTTTGTTTTCCAGTTTGGCTTTTTGCAAGGCTTCCTCGCCCCATGGATACCAATCCACAGGATTGTGTGCGTGTTGCAGGAGATAGGGAGATGTTTCATTAATCAACCGGTTTGGCATAATACCTCTTTTTGTGCTTTATAATACCTTATTTATCTACAAAATAACAACCAACTTTTATCAAAATATAATCGGTATTAATGCTTATGAAGTTGAGAAATGGGAGTATACTCAATCATTAGGTTGCATCTTTCATCAATAATCCTTGGCGAGGTGAACGATGATCACTGTGGAAAAGGTTGACTTATCCGATAAAAAAGCCGTCAATGAATTCGTTGAATTTCCCTTTAAGATCTATCAAAATATTCCTCAATGGGTTCCCCCCATTCTGAGTGACATTAAATTGATGTTGAATCCAAAAAAACATCCCTTCTATGAACATTCAGAAGGTGAGTTTTTTGTTGCCATAAAGAATGGTGAAATAGTTGGCCGTATTGGTGTTTTGGAAAACAAACCTTTTAATGAATACCATGATACCCGTCAGGCTCAGTTTTATTTGTTTGAATGTGTTGATGATCAGGATGTGGCAAATGCTTTGTTCAATCGAGTATTTGAGTGGGCGCACGCACGCGGTTTGAATGAAGTGGTAGGCCCAAAAGGATTAAGTCCATTTGATGGTTATGGTATTCAGATTGAGGGATTTGAACACCGTCAAATGATGGTGATGATGAACTACAACCCACCCTATTATGTAAAACTGGTGGAAAACCTCGGATTTCAGAAAGAGGTGGATTTTGTTTCGTGTTACCTCCACCGGGATAAATTTAAAATGCCAGAAAAAGTCCATCTTGTTGCCGAGCGAGTTAAGGAAAAAGGTACTTTCCGTGTTATGACCTTCAATACCAAGCGTGAGTTGAAAGCTTACGCACCTCAGATTGGAGAAGCCTATAACAAAACCTTTGTCAATAACTGGGAGTATTATCCCTTAACCCAGCGAGAGATTGATTTTGTTGTACAAAACTTATTGACAATTGCCGATCCCCGTTTGATCAAGGTAATCCTTTATGGAGAAAAAATTGTGGGTTTCCTCTTCGGTTTCCCTGATGTCTCTGCGGCTTTACAGCGAGCAAAGGGTCGGTTGACTCCCTGGTCAATTGTTGATCTTCTGGCGGAGATGAAAAGGACAAAATGGGTTTCCTTAAATGGGGCAGGTATTTTACCGGAGTACCAGGGACGCGGGGGGAATGCCCTGCTTTATTCAGAAATGGATAAAACCATTAAGGAATATGGATTTGAACATTTTGAATTAACTCAGGTCGCCGAAACCGCTGTACAAATGCGTAAAGATTTAATCAATGTAGGTGGGATTCCATATAAAAATCATCGAGTTTATTTCAAACATATTTGAACCGCAGGTGAATCGCAAGAGAAATGGAATGGCTTTCGAACACACAAAGTCATTCCATTTTTTCTTAACTCAGTTGGGTTGTTGTGTATCCCTCGTTGTAGCGTTTTTACTCAGATAAATACCCTGGCTTATCGCATACCCAATAAAAAGGGTGATATAAGGTAAGAGTGGGAGATAGTAACGCTGAAAAGCCAATGGAATTCCGCCAATAATTCCGGCAAATTGACCGATAAATGCCATTAACAACAATGTGGGTGGATTGGAAAAGTTCAGCAACATCCGCCAATTATGACGGACCATCCAAAATAATCCAATGATTGATAGCGACAAAAAGAAACCCCCGACAAAAAATCCATTGGTCAAATTGTGCCAGGGGCGCGAGAAGTAAATTTGGGTAGGTAGTTCGGTTGCAGCAAGGTAGTTTCCAACATCGGCCACAGCGGGTGGAGCGATGAAAAGTTGAGCAATCAATGCCAGCATACGACCGGAAAGCGTTTGAGGTGTTTGAGACGGATTAAATCCGCCTATGGCAGCAGATTGGGCAGTTAATAGATTGTGTCTTTCAATGACTGCCGCTTTTAAGGCATCTAGCGGAGATGACCATAAAACGGGGTTGAGGAAAAAAGTGAGGAGAAAAAAAATGGTCAAATAGAGCAACGCTGATTTCAACCGCAGAAGAAACGATGGGGGCTGATTTGAAGTGTTCATCAGGCAATAAATCATTCCAACGAAAACCAATGGAGCAGTGGAATACTTCGCATTGAACGCCAGCGTGATTGGAATTGCCAAAAGCCATGAGGGTTTTGCCCTATTAACCAAAAAATAGATCGAAAGACAGGTAAAAAGCATCAAAAGACTTTCTGCCATTGCACGCCGGGTGTGTAACAGGATTAGGGCATTATTTGCTGTGAGGATAAGATTTATCCAGGCGGTTGTCCTGCCGGCTAATGTTTCCCCTGTTTTGTAAACGGTATAGAGAAGAAATGGAAATACAAAACTGACGGCTAATCGAGAAACCAAAAGAGTATAAGGGGATGGTAATGCCCCTGTTCGAGCATTTTCATCCCATGTCTTGCTCCAATCCCAATCGGCAGAAAGAGGCGGTACATTAAAAACTATACTTGTTAATCCGATGAACCATCGGCTAAGCGGAGGGTCGAGCAGGCGATAGCGTTGCCTTAAATCTTCGGACTTTTCGTCATCATAGGCGAGTGAAAGGGGTTGGGAGAAGAAGATTTGAACATCCCGGCTCATAAAAATTTGGGTACTTTCATCAGGGTGAAAAGGTACTTCAGAAATTCCAACGAAATACACCACGCTGAAAAGAAAGATTACGAATAAGAGAAAACTTCTTTGCCTCTGAATATCGGTCATTTACAGATACTCTGATACACTTGCCCTGAGAAATTTGTTTGGTCGTGGAATGAAATCCTGACTACAATATTATTACCGATTTTTCGAACTGATGAGATATATTGTCGTTCCTTATGAAACGATACCTGCTTTTGATATCAGTTATTTTCTCAGGCCTGGTCCTTAAAGTTGGACTGCTCACATTGGATGTCTTTCCCTTCAATTCGGATGAAGCCATCGTGGGTTTGATGGCCAGGCATATCTTGATGGGAGAGAGGCCAATCTTTTTCTACGGGCAGGCTTATATGGGGAGTTTAGACGCATTTCTTGTGGCGGGTTTCTTCAGTGTGTTTGGACAATCTGTGTCGGGAATCCGGCTTGTTCAAGTAATTTTATATCTATTTACCATTATGACCGGGTTTTGGGTTGGGTCTCAATTTTTTTATTCATTTCGAGCGGGTTTGATTACAGCGTTATTCCTGGCAATTCCACCAGTAAATACAACTCTGTACACCACTGTCAGTTTGGGCGGATATGGCGAAGCCCTGTTGATTGGCAATTTGATCCTGATTGCTACTGGTTATCTATTGAGAAAATCAGAAAATTGTTTGGATAGAACAAATCCGAGAGAGGAAATTGGGGAAAGAAAAGATCACAAGTCCAAACAGGGCTTTATCGTTTTTCCCTTAATGGAAATAGATCTTTCGGTCCTCTTGTGGTTGTTATGGGGATTTTTATGCGGTTTTGGTTTATGGGTAAATGGTCTGACCCTGGTGTACAGCGTACCAGCCGGTTTTATGATTTTATTTCGGCTTTTTCGTTGTAAAAATTTATCTTTGATTACTCGAAGTTTAACTTTAATGTTGGGTGGATTAGTAATAGGCTCACTGCCTTGGTGGATTTTTGCTTTTCAAAATGGATTAAGTAGTTTGATTCAAGAACTATTTGGGGCGGCTGTGGCAGTTGAGAGCGAACCTTTTCTCTTGCGCAGTCTTAACCACATCCTCTACTTTGTGATTTTGGGGTTGCCAGCAGCAATTGGATTGCGTCCCCCATGGGATGTTTTCTGGTTGGGATTGCCATTGCTTCCGCTTATCCTCTTGTTGTGGGGAAAAATTGTGTGGGATTGGTTCAAAACATCTCGTTTGCCTGAATACAGATTGATCGAGGGTGTTGCATTGACATTATTCCTCGGTTATGTATTCACGTCCTTTGGTGTTGATCCAAGTGGCAGGTATTTTTTACCTGTTTGGGTGACGATAAGCCTGATTGGTGGGAAAGTTCTGGATGACTGGGGCAAGAAAAAGCCCGCGTTGTTAGGGTTAGTTGGACTTGTTTCTCTTTATAATCTATGGGGAAATTTGCAATGTGCATCTTCCAATCCGCCCGGGTTGACCACCCAATTTTACCCACCCGCGCGCGTGGATATGCGGCATCTTCCAGAGGTAATTGAATTTCTCCGTGAAACAGGGGAAATTAGGGGATATTCGAATTATTGGGTTGCCTATCCAATGGCATTTCTCACGAATGAAGAGATTATTTTCAGTCCTCGATTGCCTTATCACCCTGACCTGAGATATACAAGACGTGATGATCGTTATCCAATTTACACCAAGGTGGTAGATCAATCGAATAAAGTGGCATTGATAACAACTCGTAATCCTGCATTGGATGAAAAATTACAGAATTTTCTTCAAGAAAGGCGCATACTATGGAACGAGAAACAAATTGGTGACTTTATCATTTATTACAACCTGTCTGAACCAATACAGATAGTTGATTTAGAAAAATTGTTTATTCCAAGCGATGCCATACAATGATTCATTCCATAGAAGATAATCAAAAACACTTCGATAATTTGATGCTTGTTCTCACCATACTTTTGGTGTTTATCATGGCTGTGCGAACGCCATTAGATAGTGATATGTGGTGGCACCTCAAGGCGGGTGAATGGATGGTCAATTTTGGATCTCCACTCCTTATGGATGTGTTTTCCTACACACGAGCAGGAGAGGTGTGGATTAATCATTCATGGCTGGGTGAGGTGATCCTTTATTGGTTTTATAAAAATGCCGGTTTTTGGGGATTGGGTTTTTGTGTGGCACTAACCGCCACAGCCAGCATGGGATTGTTGTATAAAATAATGCGTGGGGGACCTTTATTCAAGGCCTGGTTTGTCATTTTGGCGGCGATTATTTGTTCTTTTGTATGGTCACCGCGCCCGCAAATTTTTTCACTGTTGATGTTCGTCGCTTTGTTGAGCCTGATCCCGACCTTAAGCAATCAACATGGGTTTATAGGGTCGTTTGGATTGTTCATCTTTTTTATTTTATGGTCGAATTTGCATGGTGGTTATGGATTAGGTATTTTGCTTCTAATTTTTTTATTGGTGGGGGAAATTTTGGACTTTCTGGCAAGACCAGACTACAAGGGGAAACAAATAGGGGGACTCAAACAAAAGTTCATCTGGTTGATGATTGCTCTGGTTGGTGTCGTAATTAATCCTAATGGATTGAATACATTGGTCATCCCATTCAAAACGATAGGAGTGCAAACCCTACAATCCCTCATAGATGAGTGGTCTTCCCCAAATTTTCATCAACTGGAAATGCAGCCATTTCTAATATTGTTTTTTATAGTTGTTGCGGCCTTTGCATTTTCCAAACAAACCATCAGAGGTTGTGATGTTATCGCTTTTTTAGGGTTTGCTTATTTAGCATTGGTTTCCAAACGTAATATTGCGCCATTCGCAATCATCGCCTCTTTTATAGCGGGTCAATATTTACCGGAGATTTTGACCGAGGTTGCAAAAAATATACGGGAAAAATTATCTCTTAATCCACAACGAAGGATCGTGAATCGGGGTGTTATTTCAGCAAGGCTGCGCAGAGCAATGAATTATTTGTTGGTCGGATTATTGGGGTTGGTGGCGCTTGGAAAATGGTATTATGTAACCCATCCCGTAATTGTGAACGCCTATGAATCCCATTTCTATCCAAAGAAAGCTATTACTCATATTAAGAAAATGGGTCTTCCACACAGCAGGTTATTCAACAGCTACGGGTGGGGAGGATACACAATCTGGCACCTACCTGAGGCAGCCGTGTTTGTGGATGGGAGAACCGATTTGTTTGGCGATGAGATTTTGGGGGAATGGCTGCAGGTTATCAATGCCGGTAAAGATTGGGAACAAATCGTGGATAAATGGGAAATCGGGTGGTTCTTGATTGAACCCGATCAACCCGTTGTAGAGCGATTAATTGAAAAGGGTTGGAAAGTCTTTTATCAAGATGAGGTCTGTATTGTTATTGTGCGAAATAATGATCAGACTGATCAGGAAAGCTGGTTAAACCACATTGCATATAAATCATCTCGCCGATCCTGACCCGAATTCAAGTGTTGTTTGACTTCGTCAATTAAATCGAAGTCCATATCTACTGTAAGTAATTCTTCCGTGTCGGAAGATCCTTCTACCATTACTTCTCCCCATGGGGAGATGACGGCGCTATAACCAGCCAGCGGATTGTTGCCAATCGTTCCAATCGCGTTGACGCCTGCCACAAAGGTTTGATTCTCGATAGCCCTGGCTTTGAGTAGTGTACGCCAGTGTTCAGCACGTTTTGCTCCCCATTGAGCCACAATGAGTATACAACAAACACCTCTTCTTGAATAAAAACGGAATATTTCCGGAAAACGGAGGTCATAACATATTGCGAGGCCGGCTCTTCCCCACTTGAAGTCAACTATCTGATACTGGTCACCCGGTTTAAAATACTGATGTTCATCGAGAAGTCGAAATAAATGAACTTTATGGTAAGGCGGCGTGATGGCCTCATCCGGAAGAGTAATTAAGAATGTGTTTCGACAGCCCAGTTCATCACAGGTAATATAAGAGCCACCTATAGCCATTTGAAATTGATTAGAAAGCGCTTTAATCTCATTGATAATTTGCTGATTAATACCGGTATAATATTTCCCGTTTTGGAGATCATACCCGCTGCTCCATAATTCGGGTAATAGGATGATTGAAGAGCCGAGACGAGCGGCTTGTTGAATGTGGTGCAATGCGGTTTGAAAATTTTTCTCCGGTTTCCCGACCTGAACTTCGAATTGTGCTAGCGAAATTTTTGTCTTCATACTGACCTGAATTATAATTCATTAGGGGTTGTTGAGGTTTCTTAAGGAGAATTCTTCTCAATGTCACGAAACTCATCGTTTGCAATTATAGCGCTTTTTGTGTTGGGGCTTGGTTTGTTTGGATTGTTGGTGTGGGGAAATTATCGGTTTACGACTCAAAACCCCGGGGGAAACGATTTTTTAGTCCATTGGATGGGAACAAAATCTTTCTTTGAAGATGGATTGAGCCCGTATTCCGATGAGGTGGCCATTCGTATTCAAAATATGGTGTATGGACGACCCGCCCAAACGGGTGAACATGAGTTGCGGGTTGCTTATCCGCTTTATTCAATTTTGATTTTTTTGCCTTTTGCCCTAATTCCAGATTACAACCTTGCTCGTGCTGTGTGGATGGCCGTTCTGGAATCTGCTTTGATTCTCATGTCGTTTTTATCTTTGAGATTAGTTCGTTGGCGACCAAAACCGCTCGTATTAGTATTGTTTTTATTGTTTTCGGTTTTTTGGTATCATGCTTTGAGGCCTGTGATTTTGGGCAATGCAGTCGTATTAATCGCCTTAGGGGTAGTGGGAATATTACTTGCAGTGCGAGCCGGGAACGACGAGCTGGCAGGAATCCTAATGGCATTAATCACCATTAAACCGCAAGTCGTGTTATTGTTTGTAGGGTACATATGTATTTGGGCTGCAAGCCAGCGGCGTTGGAAAATCATCATTTGGTTCTTGATTAGTATGGGATTATTCGTTGGCCTGGCAGTGATTTTAATCCCCGATTGGATAATCCAAAACTTACGGGAAGTGCTGCGGTATCCTTCTTATAATCCACCCGGCACTCTCCCGGATGCACTAGAGGCAATCATCCCGCAAGGTGGCGAACGGTTAGGAAGAGTAGTTGCCGGGGTCATGGCATTAATTTTGATGGTGGAATGGTTTATCAATCGTCGGAGCGAATTTCGTGCCTTTCTATGGACGGCATGTTTAACCCTCACAGCCAGTTTTTGGATTGGTTTACAAACGGACCCTGGTAATTTCATTGTGGCTTACCCAGCCCTTGTATTGACATTTGCGGTTTGGGTAGAACGATGGCAGAATCGGGGAGTAGTATTATCTATTGGTGCAATGTTTCTACTTTTTATTGGAATTTGGGAGATTTTCCTGACGACGGTGGAAGTGGATTATCAACCCATCCAGAGTCCTGTGATGTTTTTGCCTTTACCCTTGTTCTTGATCATTGTCCTTTATTGGAACCGCTGGTGGGCGGTCAGGCCACCACGCGTATGGTTCGAAACCCTGGAATCCAATAAAACACCCTCTTTGTAATGTGTAGAAGTGAACGATATTGCTTGATTCTTGCTTTTGTCTTAGCGATTGGACTGCGTTTAATCGGGATCCATAGCCGAGAAATTCAATACGACGATGCGTTCAGTATATTTCTTGCCAGACAGAATCTGGGAGAGATCATCAATGGCACGGCTGCTGATACGATGCCGCCTCTGTATTATTTTTTACTTCACTTCTGGCAGAAAATCAGTGATCAGCTGGTTTTTATGAGGCTGCTCAGCGTAGGTCTGTCGTTATTCGGATGGCTGATTGCTGTAGACCTGACTCGACGAATGTTTGGAAGTTGGACGGCTATAACCGCTGGTATTTTAATAGCAGTAGCACCTTTGCAAATTTATCATAGCCAGGATTTGCGAATGTATGCCTTATTGATGACAGGGCAGCTGGCTTATTACTGGTTTTTTTATCGAATATTCGAAGAAAGTGAAAAACGGACTGGTTTTTGGGCTGGTTTGATCATCAGTGGTAGTGTTGCGATGTACAGCCATGCCTTAGGAGGTTTCGGTCTGATTTGGGGGAACATTTACTTATTGTTGAAAAAAAGATGGGACGACCAACTCCGCTTAATTAAAGCGCAATTGATCATCGGATTGGTGTATTTACCCTGGGCTTTCTTGTTGCCTGGGCAAATCGCCAAAGTTCAGACAGCTTTTTGGACTCCCAAACCGGGGATTGTGGAAATATTTCATGCTTTAATCTTGTTTCATGCAAACCTACCCTTGAAAGGCGTAATACTGCCAATATGCGCTGTCTTAAGCGCGCAAGTTTTTTCCGTTGTTATATGGGAGTTATGGAAGGCTCGCAACGAAAAGTCTTCCATGGCACTGCTAACCTTGATCTTCCTCGGTTTTCCGCTCCTGCTAATTGTTATTTCGTATCTTATGCAGCCGGTCTTTGTCACGCGAGTATTCATTCTTTCCAGCGTCATGTACTCCGTAATTGCGGCAAGAATCATTGTATTGAGATGGAAACGAGGTATTGGAACCTTCCTTTTTGGGGGATTTCTGTTGGCGGCTGTTTTATCTTTGCCTTCTTTGTACACATATAATGAATTTCCCCGCTCGCCGTTTCGTCAAGCAGTAGCGTACTTAAACCTGCCACAAAACAGCGATGGGTTTGTTTTGCATGATAATAAACTCAGTTACTTCCCAATGCGATTTTATGATGAAAATCATAATGCTGCTTTTCTAGCAGACGAACCGGGATCACCGAATGATACGCTGGCTATGGCTTCTCAACAAGCAATGGGAATTTACCCCGTAGAAGAATACATCTCCCTGCTTGCAGGAAAAGAACGCTTCTTTTTTATTGTGTTTCAAAAATCCATTGACGAGTATGCAGAGGTTGGTGCCAATCACCCGGTTTTGGAGGTTCTTTCCACCCAATACGCTCTAACAAAGCACACCCTCATCGGTGATTTGGAAATTTATGAATATATGAGACGTCCTTGAGGGTATGGAATATGGGAAGAAAATTCCTCCACTCATATTGGTTTTGGTATTTCAGCGGAATAATTTTCGCTCTGATTATGATGCAATTTCAAAAAGGGCCGGGTTACATGGATTCGGCATATTATACCGTTGGAGGATTGCAGCTATTTGAGGGAAATGGCTTTATCGAACCGTTTATTTGGAATTATCTTGCTGATCCAAAAGGAATTCCTGCGCCGGCATTTGTTTACTGGATGCCGTTACCATCCCTGCTCACATTTTTGGGAATGTGGCTTGGCCGTTCACCTGATTTTTTTTGGGCAAGGTTATTCTTTTTGTTGTTGACTGGCTTGTTGCCTGTAATATCCGTTTACCTGACAAAATCAATGTTAAGGGAACCTGAATATAGTTGGATCGCTGGCGGTTTAGGGGTATTTCCCGGAGTTTATACCCTCTACCTGACAATACCAGAAACTTTTGTACCTTATATGGTTGGGGGAGGCGTTTTTCTGATCATTGCTTTTACTGGAGATAATCCATGGATAGGAGGAGAGGAGAGTTTCAGGAGATTTTTCCTTTTGGGGATGATAGCGGGGTGGATGCATTTAACCAGAGCCGATGGATTGATATGGTTGGTTTCTGCATTAGGAGTGGTGATATGGAGAACCCAGCCGTGGCAGACAGTCGCAAAATTGCGTATAGCCATATCGGGTATTATCGGGATAATCCTTGGTTATCTTATTTTAACGGGGTTGTGGTATTACCGGAATTGGATGGTTTTTGGGGCTTTAATTCCACCTGGAAACAGTAAAAGTCTTTGGTTGACAAGTTATAACCAACTTTACGCTTTCCCAAATGACCATTTGAATGTGTCGAACTGGCTTAGGTCGGGATGGCCTGCCATATTTCGGGCAAGGCTGGATTCACTCATCTTGAATTTACAGAACTTTCTAGTTGTTCAGGGGTCGGTTGTACTTGTACCATTGATTTTGGCAGGATTCTGGAATAAAAGAAAGTCTCCGATGGTTTTATTTGGAATTTTAATGGGGGTATTGAATTTTGGATTGATGACCTTTGTCTTTCCTTTTGCAGGTGCGCGTGGAGGATATTTACACTCTGGAGCATCCCTTCAAATTTTCTTATGGAGTATGGCTATTGTTGGACTTGAACGGCTGATCCATTGGATGAAAAAAGTACGTGGTTGGAACACACGGACTGCAATGTCTCTTTTTGGCTCATTTTTTATTTTCCTTAATTTGTTCATAGCAGTTTGGTTTCTAAATCAGCGCATATTTGGAGATGACAATACGCTCATTTGGAATAAGAGTATTGATCAATATCAGAAAGTCGGTGAAAGACTGACTCGGCTCAATATTTCTATGGATGCCATCGGAATGGTCAATAATCCACCGGGATTCTATTGGGCGACGAGAAGGCCTAGTATTGTGATACCTGACGGGGACATAACTCATGCGCTTGCCGCAGCGAAACAATTTGGTGCGACTTACTTATTGTTAGAAGTTAATCAAGAAAATTTGATAGAACTGTATTTGAATCCCCGGGATTTGGAGGGAATCCGATATGTGGGAACTTACGATAACGTTCATTACTTTTGGATTCTTCAGGACACGAAAGGGTCAATGAGGTTAGAATATCAGTTTAAAAATTGATAACAGCAAAGGCAGGTTATGCTATACTTGGCTTGATTTTCAAGTTGTTCAGAAGAGAGGGTCTCCATGAGTGATCACTTAACGAATGATGATATTCGAGAAAAATATATCGATTTCCTCGCACAAAAGAAGAAGGAATATGTAGAACGGTTAAAAGAAAATGAAATCTTAATTAATCAACTTAATTCGGAAATTAATAAGTATAGTGAATTGAATAGACAAAAGGCTGTTCAATTGAATATGGTGAAAGCTCAAATTGACAGCCTGCCAAGACAGGATATTGTAAGGACATATGACGAAAGTATTGAGTCGCTGAGGACAACAATTCAAAAAAGTGAGCAATTGAAAAAGTTACAAAGCGAAAAGAAAAATCTGGAAGACTATCTAGATCTGATTGAACAAACCTATCAATTTTTAGAACAAGCTATGGGTGGAGTGGGAAAACAACGAGGTACTGCCTTGCTCGAAAAATTAATTGATGCTCAAGAGGCTGAACGCCAACGGCTTTCAAGGCAAATGCATGATGGGCCAGCTCAGGCATTATCCAACTTTGTGGTTCAAATGGAAATCGTCAGTCGTTTGTTCGACATTGACCCTGCTCGCGCAAAACAGGAATTAGAGAACTTAAAGGCTGCTGCATTGAATACATTTCAAAAAGTCCGTTTATTCATTACCGATCTCAGACCAATGATGCTGGATGATCTGGGGCTGTTTCCTACACTTCGGCGTTATGTGGAAAATTTCCAGAACGAAAGCGGTGTTGAAGTAAAACTTGATATTATGGGTACTGAAAGAAGACTGGAACCATACCTTGAAGTTTTAATTTTCCGTTCGCTGCAAGAAATCATCGGAAATGCTGCACGGCATAACACCGATTTACCCCATAAATTAAAAGTTGAGATTTCTATCATAATCGATTCCCAAGTGATCAAAGTGCAAGTCAAGGATGACGGTAAAGGTTTTGATACCGCTAAAGCCATGACAGGTAAGGGACTGGGGTTGAAGTTGATCAAGGAAAGAGTTGAAATGTTGGGTGGTTATTTTAACATTGAGTCTCCAGCCAAAGGCGGTACTGTGGTATCGTTTCAAATTCCATATTCCGAAGAATCATCCTGAGACATCATAACCTTTTTCAATGTGGAGGTAAACATGACAAAAACTATCGGTATCTTAACCGGCGGTGGAGATGTGCCGGGATTGAACCCCTGCATAAAGGCAGTTGTGATGAATGCATTGGAGCAGGGGTATCGAGTCATTGGTATTCGGCGGGGATGGGCAGGATTATTGCATTACAATCAAAATGAGCCGTCCACCCGTGATTACTACGTTCGTGAATTGCACGAGGAGGATGTTCGTACTATTGACCGAACCGGTGGGACGGTTTTGCATACATCCAGGACAAATCCTCAACGAGTATCTCCAAAGGACGCTCCGGACTTTCTCAAAAATTCCAATTATGGTAAGAAAGTTTCCGGTGAGGAAAAAATTGACTACACAGACTATGTGCTTGAAGTTTTAGGCAATTTGGGTATTGATGTATTGGTGCCGATTGGTGGAGATGATACCCTCTCTTTTGCAGTGAGATTGCATAAAGAGGGCTTCCCGATTGTGGCTTGTCCAAAGACAATGGATAACGATATTTTCGGCACGGATTATTGTATTGGTTTTTCTACAGCAGTAACCCGCAGTGTTGAGTTTATAACCAATATGCGAACCTCGGTTGGTTCGCATGAACGCATTGGTGTTGTTGAATTATTTGGAAGAAATTCCGGAGAAACCAGTCTTATTACAGCGTATCTGGCATATGTTGATCGGGCAATCATATCTGAAGTACCCTTCAACATGCAAAAACTGGCTGACTTTTTGATGGCCGACAAACGTCGAAATCCTTCCAACTATGCGATTATGACCATTTCGGAAGGCGCGATCATGGAGGGCGGAGATGTTGTCGAAAGCGGAGAGGCCGACGCTTACGGTCACCGGAAACTTGGTGGAATTGGGCAAATTGTGTGTGAGGAGATCAAACGATTAACCGGACAGCATACCATGTACCAGCAGCTGGCATACCTAATGCGATCAGGCGCTCCAGATTCTTTAGATCGTATGGTAGCGATGTCGTTTGGCACAATGGCGGTACAATTAATTCGTCGGAATGAAACCGGTAAAATGGTTGCTTTACATGGCGGTAAATACACCACTGTGCCGATTGAAATGGTTCTGGCGGGTCGTAAACGAGTGGATGTGCCGGCTTATTACGATATTGAAACTTACAAACCCAAAATCCGCGATTTTATGGGTGTTCCCATGTTCTTAAGCTGAGTATTCTCGTGCCAAAAAAAGATCAAGGCGTCAGTAACAACCGGTTTCGCATCATCCCGCGTACTTTGTTATTTATCACGCGGGGAAACCGGTTGTTGCTGATTAAAGGAAATCCTGAAAAAAGGATTTGGGCGAATTTATATAATGGTATTGGGGGACACATCGAAAAGGGAGAAGATGTGCTTTCTGCGGCCCGGCGTGAGCTCAAAGAAGAAACGGGTTTGGAAGCTGTTCACCTGTGGTTGTGCGGCATCGTGATGATTGATGCAGGTGAAGAAACCGGAATCGGTCTGTTCGTTTTTCGGGGGGAAACGGATCAACTGACTGTTATAAACTCGACAGAAGGTAGCCTGGAATGGATTCCCGTTGACCAATTGAATAAGTACCCACTTGTGGAAGATTTACCGGTGTTGATACCCAAAGTGTTTTCCGTGAATGCAAACGACGAAATTTTTTATGCGCGTTACTGGTATGACGAGAACGATCATCTTCGAATTGACTTTTCGAATTAACTTTTATGGTTTCCTCTTCTCAAAAAACAAGAGCAAGGTGCTGCCATAACGACGTTGTTCGAACTCGGTCAAGTGATTGAAAATGAGGTTTTCGTATTCGACCGGGTCAATTTGAACAATTACCCATCCGTCATCAGCCAGCCAGTTAATGTTCTGATCCAATTTTAGAAGTATTTCTTTCCACAGGTTTTTATACTGAGGCGGTGCAATGAAAATATAGTCAAAGGGTTGATGGGGTTTTGTGGACAGAAGGGTAAAAGCATCTTGTTGGGTTACTTTGGCATTTTCCTTTAGCCTTGTATGTTCAAGATTTGCACGAATAGTGGTTATTGCCAAACGGTGAATGTCGTTTAAGTGGACGAAAGATGCTCCTCTGCTCAGCGCTTCAATTCCAACACTACCGGTGCCAGCAAATAAATCCAGGAGAGATGCGTTTTCAATATCAGATCCAATGATATTGAACAAGGCTTCTTTGACACGATCAGTTATTGGTCGAGTAATGTTGCCGGGCACCCCTTGTAAACGCATGCCCTTTGCTTTGCCAGAGATGATACGGGGATTGCTCATTGATTTGAATGTTCAACAGCCCGACGGGCGGCAAAAATATTTCCAAAGGGGGTTGTAATGGGAATCACACATCCTGTACCCAAGATGAATCGTTTTCCGGCGGTTTGGTCAATGGCGTTTTTCGCTTCTTGATACACTCTCTCAGGTGTACCCAAAACCATGGTTTCCCATTGCCTTAATCCACCACAAACAACCCCTTTGAATTGGTTTTGAGCATCCCTGAGGGATGGGGGGGATTGTTGATCGTGCCAGTTCAAAACCTGAACAGGATAATCGTAGATCTGTTCAAACATAATGTTTTCACCGTGAATGTGTGCCACATTCAACCAGAATGATTTTGCAGTTTCAAGGATTTGCAAGTCGTAATTGCGACCGAATGTCTGAAACTCGGATGGAGAGAGAATGCTGAATTGAGCGTGTTGAACAGCGTAAAAAATTCCATCAATACCGGTTTTCTTAAGTTCTTCAATAAAATTCAATGTTGAAAGAGTAATTGTTTCAAGACCAGCTTTCAGCGCCTCAGGGTAGGCGCGCATGTGATAAAGTAAATTTTCCTTTCCCACTAAATTTTTTGCCTGAGAGAGTGGACTAAAAATCGTCTGAATCACAGGTGTTGTTTTAGAAAATTCTTTTACAATTAGATTAAGACATTTCAGCATCTGTCCCAGGTGACCTTTGCGGGGATTCAAGACTTCTAATTTTTCCCAATCGTGAATGTTCTTAATAACGGGTTCTACATAATCACGAGTGCCTTCAGGGTTACCTCGCCATATATCTTTTGCCCCCCAATCTTTTACGCAATAAGACGAAGCCGGGGTGACCTTGATAAAATCAAAATCAAATGTGTGCTGAAAGTTTGCTACTGCTGCTGCCAAATTTTCCGGTGATTGGTCATCTATGGGGAAATGCCGCCACAGGGCAACCGGTGGGCGATCGGTTTTTTCTCCAGCAAGACATTGTTCCAATCTTTTCCGATGAGACAACTTGCTCATATAAGCCATCCTCGTCATTTCGCTCATTTCAATAATTCGTCAATCTTCTTCTGGATTTCTTGTTCTTCTTCTTTTGTTCCCAAAAAATATTCGGTCATAAACCGAGAGCGGCGTAATCTTAAGGCCATCGGGGCAACCTGGCGTATATCATCCAGTGTTACAACGGTCCGGTTATCAGCAGCGGCGAAGGCACGGGCTGCTTCGAATAAAGTTATCTCGGCGCGAAGGGAGTCTATTTGCATTTTTTGAATGAGATGAATGGCTTGTTCGGCAACTTCTTCTGGCAAAATAACCTTGGGAAGGATGCTTTTGGCCTGAGCAATTTCTTCGGCTGCCATGCTCGATTCAGACTGGTACAGAGCGATCATTCTACGGGGATTTTGACGGTACAGGTGAGCGCGATGATATGCTTCCAGCCTTTCTTGTGGTTCTTCTAAACCTTTTACGATGACACGCAGTCCAAAGCGATCCATGATTTGGGGGCGCAGGTTGCCTTCCTCAGGATTCATTGAACCAATCAGTGTGAATCTTGCACGATAGGTTGCCGTAATCGGACCGCGCCTGACTGTGTAATTTCCACTTGCGGATGCATCCAAAATTGCATCAACAATCTCATCAGCCAGCAGATTGACTTCGTCAACATAGAGGATATTCAGATCAGCGTGAGCAAGAATGCCTCGCTTTAATCGTAAACGGTCGTGAACAACAGCCCGTTCGTCAATACCGCCAATTACATCTTCAAGTTTTGCATTCAGGGGCAGCTCCACCAATTTCACCCGATCGGTAATCGTTAAAGGTCTCCCTTCCGCATATTTTTTTGCACAATCGGGACACACCCCATCCATCCCGAAAGCTTCGATATCCTCGGGTAAACACCCATAAAAACAAGCGCTACGTTCCACGGGTGGAAGCAAGTCGATTAAGGATCGCACCGCAGTTGTTTTTCCTGTTCCTCGTGGGCCTATGAGAAGAACGCCGCCAATTTCAGGATTGATGAGGGCAAGGCACAAGGCGATCTTCATCTCCTTCTGTCCTACCAATGCAAGAAACGGGAAGGGTAATACTTCAGCAAAGCCAGCATCTTCCTGAGGGAGATGATCCTTAATGCTTCTGCCGGAGACTAAATCTATTAATTCTCGCAGGGAGCGAATATTGGAGGGGGTGAAAGAAGATTCTTCAACGGGTGATTCGGTCATGGGGTTTATTTAAGTATTGACATCATTGTAAGTCCAATACCGGTTGGCGATGAAGTTCCAAATCATAACGGTTCCAATGACGATTGCCAGTGCAGCGTTATGTGCTATCACAATAGGAGTCACGACGCCTTTGGGAAACCACCCGGTAAAGGCTCGTATCAATACACTTTCCAACCACAAGAAGATTGGAGTACGAATAGCTAGACCAATTACACTCACGATGACAAACTGCAGCCACTGGCGCATGATAGGTTTACTGCGTGAATCCGGATAAGTCCATAGACGATTCCATGTGAAATTGCTGAAAACGGCAAGCGTAAAGGAGATTGCCTGTGCAAATACAGCATTTTCCCGAAAATATGGTGTGGAGTGTGTGAGAAAATTAAAAATACCGAAATCTATGACCGCTCCAACTGCTCCAACAATCGCAAAGCGGAAAAATCGAGTTCGTTCACGGGAATCTGTCAAAATCATTCCAATCCCATTTTCTTTTTGAAATAGGGTATGGTCCTCATGATCCCTTCTTCTAATGAAATTGTCGGCTGCCATTTTAAGATTTCCTTTGCTCGAGTGATGTCTGGACGTCGTCGCTGCGGATCGTCACCTAATCGAGAATGTTGCTTCATGATGATGCCGCCCTTATTACCAACCAGGCGGTTAATGGTCTCGGCGAATTCTAAAATCGTAATTTCTGCGGGATTGCCAATATTTACAGGTAAGTGTTCGTCGGACATCAGCAATCGGTATATACCTTCAATCAGATCATCTACATAACAAAAACTGCGAGTCTGTGAACCGTCCCCATAAACGGTGAGAGGTTCTCCGCGTAAAGCCTGTTGAATAAAGTTAGGTACAACTCGACCATCATCCAGGCGCATTCGAGGACCGTAGGTGTTAAAGATCCGAACGATTCGTGTATCAATGCCGTGATAGCGATGATATGCCATTGTCAGTGCTTCTGCGAAGCGTTTGGCCTCATCATAAACTGAGCGGATGCCGATTGGATCCACATGCCCCCAATAGGTTTCTTTCTGGGGGTGTTCGAGGGGATCACCATAAATCTCGCTGGTTGAAGCAAGTAAATAGCGAGCATTATGTGCGCGAGCGACCCCAAGAGTGTTGTGCGTTCCCAACGCACCGGCTTTCATGGTTTGTATTGGCAAGTTTGTATAGCCGTAAGGGGACGAGGGATTTGGACTGGCTGGTGATGCGAAGTGTAAAACGGCATCAACTTTGCCCGGTACGAAAATGAAATTCGCAACATCGTGGCGGATGAACTCAAAATGGGGATTATTGGCGAGGTGAGCAAGATTTTCCGGGCTTCCCGTAATAAAGTTGTCCATACCAACAACCGAATGCCCTTCATTCAATAAGCGTTCGCAAAGATGCGATCCTAAGAATCCTGCTGCACCAGTTACTAAAATTCTCATGAGGTTTGAACCTTTCAATTAGGATATTATTTCCAATCAATTCGTGTGATCAGGTTGTCGCCGGTAACCTGTCTGGGCTGCCAATCTTCGGTTGATAAAAGCCAGACATTTCCTTGATAAATAAAACCAAGAAAACTTTGTGAGGACTCGGTGTGGATGGGTGACCAAACCACTTTTTGAGGGTCTAGGCCAATACCCCCTTCCGTTGGAAAAACCACTTTTCGGTTTGAACCATCTGGTTGTGTTACGATCAAACGATAGCGGCTGTTTTCGCTTTGTTCTGGGAAGATCGCTTCCAAAAAAGCAAGCCAGGTTTGGTTGGGGGTTTCCCCTTTGGAGATGCTTGGATATGCAAACATACCGGTTTGGGAAACCAATTTTATCAATGGGCCGGATGGTAAGATATAGGCGTTCAAGTCAAAAAGCGGGGATGATTCCGGATCATTCAACCCAGACATTGGAGCATGATTCACCACATAAAGCACTTTTCCATCCGTACTCCATTCAACACCTGGAATCCAAGCCCAATCCGAGCGAGTTTGGAAAGGTAAGATGGAAATGAGAGGATTCAGAGAGCTTTCTTCTTCGTTTACCAATCCGACTGAATCGGGTCTGGCATAAGCAATGGAATTGGATGTTGGTGAAATGTGATAAGAGGTTCCCCACCATCCATATATGCCACCCGCATTGGTTTCAACCAGGATATCATCGCGAACAACTCTTCCAGAAGCATTAAACACAAGTCGTCTTAAGTCGTTGTTGGCTTGCCAACCGGGTGCAGTGGATCGAGGTTCAACAGTGGAGTACAGGATTGTGGCTGTTCGATTAGGCAACCATTCGGCAAAGTGAATAATGTTTTTAGCGTTGAGATTGATAGGTTGAGCGTCCTCCTGGTTGAGGTTGACAACCCAAAGTGTATTGATTTCTCCCTCCGTACTTGCCTTGCGTGTATAAAGTAACCACTCACCATTGGGTGACAGACTAAAGATTCGTCCGTCCAGATCACCGGTGGTTACAATGGGCTTTCGCTGACGAGTATCTTTTTCAATTAGCCAGGCATTACCCGCGGTCAGATAAGCAAGTTTGCCCGGGATTTCCAGAGGAATGAACGGTGACTGAATCCCCACCATTACAATTTCCGGTCTGGCTTCTTTCACTACCTCGATCTTGAAAATTGATCGGGATGTTTCAATCCCGTTTTCGATCAACCGGCGATAAGTAATTTGTTGTAGACCATTTTCTCCGGGTTGAACCAGCAAAGATTCACCCTCGGTGAGATTTTCGTTTTTTACAGTTTGTCTTTCAAACGGAATGACAATTTCTTCCTGTTCAAATTCTTCGATTACACGAGTAATCTTAATGGTAGTTGGTTCAGTAATGATTGAAAAAGAAGGAGGTTCTGTGCGATCCAGGGAACCCAATTCAATATTTGCCAACTTCAGAGCTTCTAAAACAGATGACCCGAAAGGAACAGCTAACTCAACCTTATTGTTATCATCTACGAGGGTAACAATAAGGTTTGAATCGGCAGTGGAACGGGATGAACTACACCCCCCAATAAAGAAAAGGGAAAACACCACCATCCAAAAGAGGTTAAGAGAAAAATGCAGCCCTTTGTTTAATTCAGTATTGATCACAAGACCAGCAATCTTATTCGTTTTTATCTGATTCAAGTATAATCAGCCAAGATTATTTGAACAGGCATATTATAGCATGAGTGAAACGAACCTACCTGAGGATCAGTTTTCATTGGAATCAAAGTTGGAAGCCCTGTTGTTTGTTGCTCCTTCACCAGTGAGCGCTCATCAACTTGCGGAAGCAATAGGGATTCCTACCATTGAGGTTGAAGAAGGCATAAGAAAATTATCTTTGATCTTTCAGCAGGGACGCGGCATAAGAATTCAATTTTTTCAAGGCAAATATCAACTGACAACTCCTGCCGAATTGGCTGTGTTAATTGAGCGTTTCTTAGGTTTAGAGGCAACCAGCCGACTCAGCCGCGCTGCACTTGAAACACTGGCGATTATTGCCTATCGCCAACCCATCACACGTCCAGGGATTGATGCAATTAGAGGGGTGAACAGCGACGGGGTCTTGAAAAGCCTGCTTTCCAAGGGACTGGTTCAGGAAGTTGGCAGAGCAGAAAGCCCTGGCCGTCCAATTTTGTATGGGACAACCATGGATTTTCTGCAACATTTTGGTTTAAATTCGCTTGATGATTTACCACCCTTCGAATTGATGGAACAGGAAGGGGTCAGCCCAGAAGAACAGAAATTATTAAAGGATTGATCAATGGGAGAGGAAAGGGTACAGAAAATCTTATCTAGAGCAGGTTATGGATCGAGGCGATCCTGCGAACTATTGATTGCAGATGGCAGGGTGAGGGTGAATGGGGAAGTGATTTCACTTGGAGCAAAGGCAGATGCCGAAACGGACGAGATCACTGTGGACGGGCAACCAATCCCCAAACCCAGTGGTAAGAAAATTTACATTGCATTAAACAAACCGCGTGGGGTGCTCTCAGATGATGTGAAGGGTACTGAACGCAAAACCGTGTTTGACCTGGTGCCATTGCCGGAACATGTATTTGTTGTTGGAAGGCTGGATTATGACAGTGAAGGTTTAATGCTTTTGACCAACGATGGAGAAATGGCAAATCGGCTTACCCATCCGCGATATGGGCATGAGAAAGAATACCGAGTATTGTTATTCACTAAACCAGATGAGGAACAATTGGCAATATGGCAGCGAGGTGTAGTACTTGCGGATGGGACACGCACAGCACCTGCCCGGGTCAGTATAGAGGGGAGCGCGGGCAAGGGAGTATGGCTTCGCGTTATTATGAGAGAAGGAAAGAAAAGACAGATACGAGAGATTGGTAAAACAATTGGATTACCGGTCAATCGAATTGTTCGGGTGCGCATTGGAAATTTGAAGCTGGGTAACTTGAAACCGGGGGAATGGAGATACCTGAGCCCTGCAGAGGTAAAGGATCTTACAAAATTGGTTCAAGAGCAAAGAAAGCCCCCTCGTAAAGAGGGGTTTCAAAAAAAGATTCAAACCAAAAGAGAAAATAAAAATTAAAGTATGTCATCCTCCGGTAAGCCTTTTTGAATTGCCTGTACCAGAGAATAATTGACTGGTTTCTCTTTTCCCCGTTTTCGAATAAACTCCTTTAATTTTTCCAAAGGTAGGGCTGGGATTGGAGCACCGTTGGTTTCTAATCGAGCTTTTGGATTGGTAAATACCAAAATGGATTGAATTTCAGGGATTTCCAATTCGGGAAATTTTTTCTTGAGAAATTTTTCCAAATCGTTGATCGTGTACTGGGCATCCAAATCGGGTCTGCCAAGTCCCTCTTGTCCAAATATCTTCAAATAAAGATTTCCCCCTTTTTGCCGAAAGCGGTTTTTATTCTCATCGTAAATGATCGTTCCACCAACGGAAATAGGAATCAAGGCAATTATGCCTGCTGGGCCGATGAGAGCGTGGGGTATATCGGTTATGTAATGATAAAGGGTATACTTATCTTCGAGACCTTTCAATCCGGAAGTTAGCAATTCATCCGGACGAGGAGACCTTCCCCATCGGTTACCAAAGTAGATGCCAATTTGGGTCATTAAAAATCCAAATAATAAAGCACCGAAAGTAATGGTGATTTGCTCCGGTTGGGTAAAGGAGTAATATAAGCCAATGGCAAGAACGATCAGAGCACCAATGGTAAGGGTTTGACCAATTTTTTTATTGCGCTTGATCAGTTTGGTATTAGAAACGATTTTCATAATTTGGGTACCTCAATTCGGGATTAGTTCAAAGTTTCTTTGGCAATATTTTCAACCATCTCAAGACGTTCTTCGATTGCGGAGCGCATGGCTGGTAGTAAACCTGCCTTGACCGCAGATTGAGCGACGCGAATTGCGTTGTACATGGCGCGGCTGTCAGAACGTCCGTGACCGACAAAGACTAATCCGTCAATTCCCAAAAGTGGTGCAGCCCCCACTTCTGAAGGATCCATCATGGCTTTTAGTTTTAGAAATGCGGGTTTTGCGAGCAATGCGCCAATCTTGGTTGTGATGGAAGCGGTCAATTCTTCTTTCAAAGTATCCGTTAACAACTTTGCAACTGCCTCACTGGATTTTAAGAGAATGTTTCCGGTAAAGCCATCCGTTACAACGACATCGGCAGCCCCCCCGAAGAGCTCTTTGCCTTCCACATTGCCGATGAAGTTTAAACCGGATTTTTCCAACACGGGATAGGTATCTTTTATTAATTGATTTCCCTTGCCTGCTTCTTCTCCATTGGATAACAAACCGACACGGGGATTCGTTCTGTTCAGAATTTTTTCGGCATAAATGTTCCCTAGAACTGCAAACTGAAGCAGAAACTCAGGACGGCAATCGGCATTAGCGCCGATGTCAAGAACGACACAATGCCCCCCCTTAACCGGAAAAAGTGCCGTTAATGCAGGTCGGGCAACTCCCTTGATCCGCCCAAGGATACGCAAGGCATTGAACATTGCGGCACCGGTATTTCCGGCAGTAACAAACGCATCTCCTCGCCCTCCTTTGACAAGGTTTAGCCCAACCGCCATGGAGTTGCGGGGTTTTCGTTTGGCTGCTTCTACCGGTTTTTCCCCCATTTCTACCAAATCGGGGGCGTGTTCAACCTTTATGGGGAGATTTTGAGCATTCAGTGCCTTCAATTTGGGGATAATGAGATTCTCGTCACCAACCAAAATGATTTCATCTGACGAGTATTCTCTGGCTGTCATGACTGCTGCTTGAATTTCGGGGTCGGGATAATTGTCCGAACCCATGGCGTCCAAAATAATGGTCATCGCATCCTCCGTTGAGTTGGGTATCTGCTGGTGGATTTCTTGACATACAACCAGAGCAGATTATAATATCGAAGCCGATTGCGCTGGTGCTGGAATTGGCAGACAGGCATGGTTGAGGGCCATGTGCCGAAAGGCGTGTGGGTTCAACTCCCACCCAGCGCACAAGCCACCTCAGAATGAGGTGGCTTTTTTTTATGGGTGATTAGAGCTCTCGACGTGTGATGTAAAGGGTCAATTCTTCCAGGTGGGTTTTTTCGGGACAAGAAGGAAGTTTTTGCAGAAAATTCATCGCCTCATTGACATACCGTTCTGCTTCTGCAATTGAGTGGTCAATTGCCGGGCTGCTGCGTATTCGATCAACCAGGTTCTTGATGTCTTCCTCGTAGTGTGGACAATGGCCTTCCAGAATTTGTTGCACCATTTGATCTTCTGGATGGTCTTCAATGTAATATAGAGTAGGAAGTGTGATTAAACCCTGGCGTAGATCACTGCCTACTGGTTTCCCCAATTTGGTAGGATCACTGATAAAGTCCAGGACATCATCCATGATCTGGAAAGCCATACCGATATTGTACCCAAAGGTCCGAATGATTTGGATGGTTTCCTCAGTGACCGGGCTGATTAGCGCAGCACAGGTAGCCGATGTTTCAAATAAGGATGCGGTCTTCGCGTAAATCCGCTGATAATAACTTTCACGATCTGCCTGGCAGCGACTGGAAAAAAGTTGGGAAATTTCTCCATTGACAATAACACTGAGGGTACTGGAAAATAAACTCATCACCGGTATGGACTCTGTATCCGCGGCAAGTTTGGCAGCCCGCGCAAAGAGGAAATCTCCGGTTAAGACGGTGGCACCGGGCGACCATTGCGAATTGAGCGTCGGAATCCCGCGGCGTAATAGAGCCCCATCAATCAAATCATCGTGGACGAGAGTGGCAGTGTGTAAAAGTTCTATCGCTGCGGCCAGTGTAATTAACTTTTCCTGAGGCGCTCCCAGCATTCTACCAACCAATAAAGTCACAGTAGGGCGTATGCGTTTTCCTCCAGAGGTCAATAAATGCCTCAAGGCAGCTTGTAAATCCGCATGGTGCCCTTCTGCTTGAAACTGCATCAAGGATTCCACCTGATGGATTTGTTCCTGTACGGGAATGAAAAAGGACGTTGTGGTGCTCAATCAGACGATCTCCATCCAAATAAATGATTACCGTTATGGGTTAATGTTGTAGTAATTTCTTCGAGCGATTGTGCTTTCAGCATGGAAATTTTTTGGACAACCAGACTAACCCATGCTGGCTCATTTCGCTTTCCACGGAAAGGATGAGGCGCCAAATAGGGAGCATCGGTTTCCGCAATCATTGCTCGCAATGGAATTGACTTGGTGATATTCTGACGATCCTCAGCATTGGTAAAGGTGACGGGTCCGGCTACTCCAAGGTAAAAACCCAATTCGATGGCTTGATTTACGATTTCTAGATCTCCATCAAAGGCGTGGAGAACACCCGGTCTTTCTGACAATGGATTACCCGATAATCGTAAATTGATGACCCAATTGGAGAGAATAGACATCAGGTCTTTAAAAGCATTGCGGTTATGAATGACTACCGGTTTGGAAAATTCCATTGCCAGTTCCATTTGAGTCACCAAAATTTTCTTTTGAATTTCCGGTTCCGCATAATTACGGTAGTAATCCAAACCTATTTCGCCAATGGCAACCACTTTGGGGTGAGTGCAAAGATTTCTCAATCTTTGTATGCTGGTGTTATCCCACGATGAGGCGTTATTTGGATGAACGCCAACTGCTGCGTAAACTATCTCAAATTTCTCGCAAATTTCGACAGATCGCAGGCTGGTTTCCAAATCAATTCCGGGAACTAAAATCCGGTCAACGCCTTGCTGAATAGCTCGATGGATGACCTCTTCTAGATCATTATCAAATTGGTAAAGGTTCAGATGGCAGTGTGTATCTTGATACGCGATCACTTTTTCAACCCAACAAGTTTTAAGCCATCTTCCAAAATCGGTTTTACGCGATCTTGATGGGTTGTTTCGCAATATACCCGAATGATCGGTTCTGTGCCGGAAAAACGGATCAACAACCAACCACCGTCTTCCAGCATGAATTTAAACCCATCGGTGGTGTTCAACCCCGTAACTTTTAAGCCGCCAATTGTTTCTGGTTTTGCAGCAATAATCATTTTCTCTTTTTCGGAGCGATCACCTGTGAATCGCGAATCAATCCGGTCGTAAAAGTGGGGGCCAACCTTTGAAAAGAGCAGGTCAATTAATTCTGAGGGTTTTTTATTCAGCCGAACCATCATATCCAGGATGTATAGACCGGCAAGGATGCCGTCTCTTTCGGGAACATTGCCACGAAAGGCGTAGCCGCCGGATTCTTCACCTCCGATCAATGCGTTGGTTTCGAGAAATTTGGGAGCTACGTACTTGAAACCAACGCCAGTTTCATAGACGGGAATTTCGTAAATCTTTCCCAGTTTTTCGAGCATGCTTGTGGTAGATAGTGTTTTAACAATCGGACCTCGCTCTCCTCTAACTTCCAGCAAATACAAAGCAAGAAGTGCGTAAACCTGCAATTGGTTTATGAAACGCCCTTTTTCATCCCCTACGCCAACTCGGTCTGCATCTCCATCGGTGATGATTAGAACATCAGCGCCTTGTTTGACCGTTTCTTTCAAACCGGCATCAATGTTGGGCGGAATTGGTTCAGGACGCGACATATCGGGAAAAATGGGATTTCGAAGGTTGTGTATTTCGATTACTTGGGTTTTCCCCCCAGCTAAAAGTTGAGGGAACCAGCCAGCCCCATTTCCCCACATAGGATCAACCAGAATCTTTAAACCGGCATCTCGAATTGGTTGCAAATCAATCAAGGATTTCAGATGTTCAATATAAGGAGGGGCGGGGTCAAACCGAAGGAGTGAACCATTTTTTTCGGCATCTTCTGCCGCGAGTAGATTTACCTCGCTCTCGGAGTCGGGAATTAATGCTTCGATTTCCTTGAGACCGTCGGGGTCAATAGCACCGCCATTTTCATCACGAACTTTAAAGCCATTATCGGTTGGCGGATTGTGGGAGGCGGTAATATTAATTGCGCCCGCAGCACCTTTATTGACCACAGAAAATGCAATCACGGGTGTTGGAGTGGCAGACTGGGTTAAGTAAACTTTAAATCCGTTTCCGCACAATACTTCTGCAGCTGCCAGAGCAAAATTTTCGGAAAGAAAACGTTTATCATGGCCGATGACCACCCATTGCCCTTGTTTGCCTTTTTTGCTCAAATAACTGGCAAATCCCTGGGCGCAGCGGCGTACATTGGCAAAGGTGTAATCTTCCGCGATAAAACCTCGCCAGCCATCGGTTCCAAACTTGATTTTTGTGGTCATGGAGATTTCCTCCTGAAAGAAACATGTGAGAATAAGAACAATCTTCCTCAATTATAACAGGTGATTAATCAGACACAAAATAATTGTCCAAGAATAAGCGTGCTATAATCTACACGGATTGTCTGATTTAGGATGATAAGAATGAATACTTTTGGGGATAGAATCTATCTTGATTATGCTGCTACCACCCCGGTGGATAGTCGGGTGGTAGAGGCAATGCTTCCTTACTTCGATCACCAGTTTGGTAATCCATCATCAGTACACATCTTCGGTCAAGAAGCTGAAGCAGCGCTTGAGTATGCCCGCGAGACAATTGCGCGGATATTAGGCGTCACATCTGATGAAATTGTGTTCACCAGTTGTGGTACCGAAAGCGACAATCTTGCATTGCGGGGGGTTGCCTTTGAGCGAAAAATAAAATACGGGGCGGATCGCATTCTTATTTCACCGGTTGAGCATCACGCTGTTTCCCATACCGCTCGGCAAATGGCTGACCACTTTGGATTTCGAGTAGAGTTTTTGAAGGTTGATTCATTTGGGATGGTTGATCCCGACTATTTGCGTAAAGTAATTGCTCAGGATGTGGCAATCGTTTCCGTAATTCATGGAAACAACGAAATCGGTAGTATCAACCCCGTTATGGAATTGGGGCAAATTTGCAGAAATTATCAAGTCCCATTTCATGTGGATGCCGTTCAGTCGGCTGCCCACCTATCCATAAAAGGATTAGATGAATGGTGTGATTTGGCTTCCTTCGGGGCGCATAAATTTTACGGTCCAAAAGGGGTAGGTGCTTTATTCATTCGTAAAGGCACCCCCATTCTCCCTATTCAAACCGGTGGAGGGCAAGAAAAAGGCATTCGTTCAGGTACTCAGAACGTGCCTTATATCGTTGGGATGGCGAAGGCGTTTGAGCTGGCTCAAACAGAGGGATTGTCAATGCAATCATTGTTGATCCAGTTGAGAAACAGGATTATTACTTCGGTACAAAATGAAATCGAAGGGTGCCGCTTGACAGGACATCCAACGGAGCGGTTAGCCAATCATGCCAGTTTCGTTTTTGATGGTGTGGATGGAAACCAATTATTAGTGCTGCTGGATGCCGCTGGCTTTGCCTGTTCTTCTGGTTCTGCATGTAAAACCGGTGATCCAAAGCCCTCAGAAGTTCTACTTGGTATTGGTATTCCTCCCAAACTGGCTCTTGGCTCATTGCGGGTCACATTGGGAAAATACACTACCCCGGAGGAAGTTGAAAAGTTTGTAATTGCTTTGCCGTTATTGATTAATAAAATTAGGAATATGTCTTTGGTGGTTAAGGGCTTATAGGTATGGAGAAGATGAAAGTCGCGATTGCAATGAGCGGAGGCGTGGATAGTTCTGTTGCAGCCGCTTTGCTGGTAGAGCAAGGTCATCAGGTTATTGGTGTCATGTTGAGGCTATGGAGTGAACCGGGGAAAGAGGATAGCAACCGATGTTGTACACCTGATTCGATGGCTCAGGCCCGCCGGGTTGCTGCTCAGTTGAAAATCCCCTTTTATCCAATCAATGCCCAACAGATGTTCAGGCAAGTGGTTGTTGAGCATTTTTTCGAGGGGTATCGCTCGGGAATAACACCCAATCCCTGTCTACTGTGTAATCGGTACATTCGCTGGGATTTTATGTTGAAGTATGTTCAGGTAATGGGTGCTGAGAAGATGGCTACCGGTCATTACGCCAGATTGCGTGTAGCCAACAACGGAAGCATAAAATTACTAAAAGGATTGGATGAAAACAAGGACCAATCTTATGTTCTCAGCGTCCTCAACCAGGATCAGTTGCAACACACGCTTTTGCCGGTGGGGGAATATACGAAATCGCAAGTCCGTCAATTTGCCAGGGAATTTGGATTACCTGTTGCAGAACGACAAGACAGTCAGGATTTATGTTTTCTGGCCGGAGAGGATTATCGGGATTTTTTGAAGCGAAATGCACCGGATGTCATCAAACCGGGGAAAATTATCACTACAAGAGGTCAAATTGTAGGGGAACATGATGGTTTGGGATTTTACACCATCGGCCAGAGAAAAGGTTTGGGCATAAGAGCCACACATCCTTATTACGTCATTGATAAGAATGTTCAAGAAAATCTCTTGATCGTTGGTGAGGTATCGGAGTTAAAGTTTACCGGTTTAATTGCCGAAGGTGTAAACTGGATAGCAGAAACTCCACCCGCTCCTCGATTCAGTGCAGATATCAAAATTCGCTACAAAGCCCGGTTTGTTCCTGCCAACATTGAAGTACTGGATGACCGTACCGTCTATGTTCGATTTGAACAAATCGTAAGAGATGTGACCCCGGGACAAAGGGCGGTGTTTTACCAGGGAGAGGAGGTTGTTGGGGGTGGAACCATTCGCAAAGCATTTTTAAGTTCGAGTCAAGATGAGGCTGGACTATGATCCTTCAATCGGTTTTGTTAGGAATGGTTATTGCGACGTTTTATGGAGCCTTGTTTCATTTCTGGCGTGGCGGAAGCCTGATCAGGCTTGGGCTTTACTTGATCTTTGCCTGGATTGGTTTTTGGGGTGGGCATTGGCTTGCGGGATTGATTGGTTGGGAATTTATCCCTGTGGGGCAATTAAACCTTGGGCCGGCAACAATTGGAAGTATGGTCATATTGGCAATTGGATACTGGCTCAGTCTTGTTCAGGTTGAATCAGAACACAATTCACATACAAAACGGTGAGGGAATATTGACCTGGAATTTACATGGCACAACTGTGAATGATGGTGATTTAGCCCAATTGGTTGGGCTGCGTCATAAGAGTTTCATCGTTAGAATCAAACAAGGTGGTGAGTTGCAAACTCACCGAGGTATTGTTCGATTTGACGATATCATTGGAAAACCTTGGGGCAGCCGGGTCAAGAGTCACCTGGGAAATCCTTTTTATGTATTGCAACCCGCGTTAGGGGATTTACTCAAGGAATTGCCACGAAATACTCAAATCCTTTATCCAAAAGACATTGGTTTTACTCTCATCCAAATGGGTATTGGAGAGGGACAAATTGTTTTAGAAGCCGGCACTGGTTCGGGTTCGTTGACTTCTGCCATGGCATTTGCAGTAGGGCAAAGCGGTAAAGTGATCACGTACGAAGCCAGAGAAGAAATGCAAAAACTGGCCCGTAAGAATATTAGCCGGCTTGGACTTGAGGATCGAGTAGAATTCAAATTACGGGAGTTGACGGCCGAACAAGGTTTTGATGAGGAGGGGGTAGATGCCCTATTCCTGGACTTGCCTAACCCGTATGATTTTATTCATCATGTTCGAAAAGCCTTAAAATTGGGCGGCTTTTTTGGGAGTATTTTGCCCACAGCAAATCAGGTTTCGCGTTTACTTGTGGCTTTACGTCAGTTTGATTTCGCTTTCGTGGATGTTTGTGAAGTTCTCCTTCGTTATTACAAACCTGAACCGGAACGGTTTCGGCCTGTTGATCGTATGGTTGCACACACAGGTTTTTTGATTTTCGCACGGCCAGTTTTGATTGAAGACAAGCATGATCTGATTGAGGGTGTGGAAACAAACACCGAAGATGAGATTATCGAGGAATGATTTGTGCGGGTGGTTGGTTCAAATGAATATTCCTTTGACGGCCGAAAAAATTAAAAGTCTCCTCAATAATTCTGGATCGAAATACTCGATTTGGTCAATTCCTGGAGAAGGAAAATATGCAGCGGTTTTGGTGCCATTGATTCATGATCATGGTCAATGGAGTATTCTTTTCACCCGCAGGTCTGATTCGGTCAATGACCATAAGGGTCAGGTATCCTTTCCTGGTGGAGCAATCGAACCATTCGATGAAAATCCGATTGCCACCGCTTTACGTGAAGCTGAAGAAGAGATTGGACTCAAACCAGAATATGTTAAGGTTTTAGGTGAGCTTCCACCCCACGAATCGGTCACCGGTTATACGATCTTTCCGGTTGTTGCTCAAATTGAGTGGCCAGTGTCATTAAATATTAACCCAAATGAAGTCAGTCGGGTATTCACCATACCTTTAGATTGGTTAATAAAAAGTGAAAATTATGTGATTCGGGATTGGCTTTCACCGTTTGGTACTCGGAAAGGCGTTGTATTTTACCGACCTTATGATGGTGAGCAATTGTGGGGGATTTCTGCTCGAATATTATTGGATTTTTTAGAAAAACTCGGCCTGATCTCACCTCAACCCTGAGAATCAAAGGGTTTCAGGAACGCTTCAATTTCGTTGGCTTTTACAGGTTTACTAAAGTGGAAGCCCTGAATCATATCACAATGGAATTTTCTCAAGACAGCAAGTTGTTCTTCGGTTTCAACACCTTCGGCAATTACGCTTAAGCCAAGCCGGTGTGCCATTTCAATCATTGATTGGACAATTAAGTCGTTTTCTTTTTGGATTCCGATTTGAGAGATGAAATTTTGACCAATTTTAAGAGTGTTTACCGGCAATCGTTGGATAGTACTTAAGGAAGAATAACCGGTGCCAAAATCATCAATAGATATTTTTACACCCAGTCCTCGTAGTTCCCAAAGCATGGTTTCAAATTTTTCGAATTGTGAAAAGTTACGACTTTCGGTGATTTCAATAACCAGAGATGCGGGGTCGAGCTGGGTTTGGAGAAGGGCATCTCGCACCATAGACGGTAAATCAGTCTGTTGAAACTGGCGGGCCGAAAAATTGACCGACACTTTCAGGTTTTTCATGCCAGCAGCATGCCATTTTTTTATTTGAGTACAGGATTCGCGTAATACCCATTCCCCAATCGGGAGGATTAAACCCGTGTCCTCTGCCAAATCAATGAATTGGTTGGGAAGAATAATTCCATGCTTGGGATGATTCCAACGAAGGAGGGCTTCAACATACACGACTCTTTGGGTGAACGCATCAAAAATGGGTTGATAATAAACGACCAATTCATGGTTGGATAATGCCTGCCGCAGATTCGTTTCCATGTCCAGCAGAGTCACGGCTTTTGCATGCATAACCTTATCAAATATCATGTAGGCGTTTCCGCCCTGTGCTTTGGCTTCATACATGGCTGTATCGGCATCGCGCATCATAGCTTCCGTGGAATCCGTATCGGGATTGGCAATTGCGACTCCGATGCTGCAGGTTGTGAACACCTTGTTGCCTTCAATAAGGATTGGCCGGTTAATTTCCCTTTGAATGCGGTTGATGATTTGGATAATTTCATAGGGATCGCGGAGGTCATTGAGCAAAATTGCAAATTCATCACCACCCAATCGAGCAATCGTATCCTCTGCTCGCAGACAATCATCTAATCTGCGGGCAATTTCGACAATCATCTGATCTCCCACGCGGTGGCCCAAGCTATCATTGACGATTTTGAAACGGTCTAAATCTAAGAGGAGTATGGCAAAAGCAGGTTCTTCATGGCGTTTGGAGCGCTTGATCGCTTGATCGAGTCTTTCTGTGAACAAAATTCGATTGGGCAGACCGGTAAGCCGATCATATAACGCTTGATGAATAAGCTGATCTTCATTTGCTTTTTGGCGGGTGATATCGGTTAAAGAGCCGGCAATGCGATGAGGATTACCGAATTCACTTTTCACAGCCATTCCGCGAGCCAATACCCAACGGTATTCACCATCCCGATGGCGGATTCGATGTTCCGTTTCAAAATGAGGTATCAGTCCTGATAAATGCGCTTCCAGGTTCGATTTAACCCCTGGAAGATCATCCTCGTGGATGCGGCCAAACCACTCATCGGGAGATTCGGAGAGTTCGTCTGGAGCATAACCCAGGAGTTTTTTCCAACGGGGCGAGTAAAAAATACGATTTGCAATCAAATCCCAATCCCAAATTCCATCGTTGGCGCCTTCTGAGGCAAGCTTGTATCTTTCCTCGCTAATTTTGAGAGCTGTTTCTGAAATTCGTTGCCGGGTTACATCGTTGAAAATCCCCACAATATATTGAGGTCTTTGATTGTCATCATTAATGGGTGAAGCTGTAATTTTTAGTATTAACTTTTGACCATCAGGAGTCCTTGCAGTAAATTCATCTTCGATTGGTTGATTGGAAGGAATTATTTTCTCGAAAAATCGAATAGCCCTTTCCTGGTCTTCGAGAATAATGAACTCAAGTGCATTTTTCCCGATAATTTCTTCTTTTGTTTGAACATTCAATAAGGAAATCAGGGCATTATTACAATCCAGAAAATTTCCTTCTAAATCTGTTAAAACAATAGCGTAAGGCGAATTTTCGAATATGCTTTTTATCAAATCATGTTGTTTTCTCTGGTCGGTTTCTGCTTGTTTGATGAGGATGGCATTGGCAAGGTGAGGGGCAATGAATGTCAAGAATTGAAGGTCTTCTTGGGTGTAGCGAATATCGTGTTGATAGCTTTGTACTGCCATTGCACCGATGATCAATTGGCGGGTTAGGAGGGGTACCCCCAGCCAGTCTATTGAAGGAGCGCCAATCGACTCAACTTCTCCAGATTTTATCAAGGCTTCAAAAATCTCTGGAGTTACCAGTAAAGGATTTTTTCGACGAATAACATAATCGGTTAGCCCTTTGCCTAATGGCTGAGGTGGGGGAGGGGAATCATATTCATCAACATAATAAGGGAAAGAGATTTGATTTTGTTCAGGATGGTAGAGAGCCACATAAAAATTGCTGGCGGGCATCATCTGGCTGATGATCTGATGAAATTGAACAAGTAATTCGGATAAATCTTTGCTTGTAGCCACACTTTCAGAAATCTTAATCAGGGCTTCCTGGGTTTTTTGCCATTTGAATTGCTGAGTCAAGTCCTTAATAATCGCAATCGTCAAATTTCCGAGGTTACCATCTTCGATATTTTTTAGGCGAATTTCAAGATGCCGAAATTCTTTGCCAATTTTGAAATTTCTTAACCTCATGATGCTACCGCTTCGAGCAGTAATTACATCGCGGCTGGCGGGGTTTGAGAAAAACAAACGATCTAGAAGTAAATGATCAATAGCTTCCCCGGTAAACAACTCTAGAATTTTATGATTGAAGTTAACAACCTTCTTTGTGGTAGGAGAAAAGACGAGAATAGCATCTTCGCTGATCTTCAGGAGGAGATCAATCGAGGTAGGATTACGGCTTTGATGGGACATTTGCGAAAACCTTTAATTTTTATTTGAGAGCTATTTGTGAAGGTGCAAGGATTATGCCGATATGACTTCTGGTTTATGGTTGAGAGTTAGCTTAATAAAAGAGCAGCACAAAGTCGTTTTGTGCTGCTCTAAGTTTTTGGTCGTCAAGGTGCTAGTCTTCGACTTCCTCTTCCTCTTTCTTGCCGCGTTCAATCACTTCTGGTTCAGAAATTTCCTCAACAGTTTCTTCTTCGCTGATTTCGGGAGCAGCACCGGTTACAATGACAATAACTTCGTTGGGATCGTTTAGGACTTCAATGCTGGCAGGTACATTTAAGTCTCGAACAAAAATCGCGTCTCCAATTTTAGCAAGGGTAGAAATATCTACAATGAACTTGTCTGGTAACTCCTGGGGGAGGGCTTCAACTTCGACCTCATCCAACTCCTGCACAATCACGCCGTTGTAATCCTTGACGGCGGGAGATATGCCAGTAAGTTCAATGCCAACATTTGTTCGGATTTTTTCAGTCAAAGAAACCACCTGAAAATCCACATGCAAAAGGGTGCCTTTGATGAAATCGCGTTGTTTTTCGCGAACCAGTGTGGCAAACTCTTTCCCATCCAGGTTAATTGTGATCAACTGAGAGGAAGAAGCGTGGGCAAGTATTCGACTGGCATCACGCAATTCCATCAAGATGGGCGTTGATTCGGTTTGGTAACCGTATAATACACCTGGAAGTTTCCCTTCTCTTCGGAGCGCTCCAACTTTTTTACCGGTTACCGTACGACGAGTTGCTTGAATTACGAGCTTTTCCATTTTTCATTCCGTCCTTGAGCGCCTCTCACCTTAACAGGTTACCCTCGCTCTAAAATTTAGAATTTTGGCTGAGCAGCCGAAGGGTTATTTTAGTCGTATGTCGAAGAACCGTCAAGGAAAATTTAGAATAGCACGAAAGATATAAAATATTCCAACATATTGGTGAAAAAAATCCCCAAAAATTGTTCTTGACATATCCTCTCAATGGTGCTATAAAAATGCTATGTTTTTCCAGTCTGTTGCTAAGCGTACCCCAAAGAACCGAACCTACCCCGAGGGAGCGGTTTTTGGCGCTTAGCATTTTTGGTTAAAACCATTTATTTGAGATCAAAAACCCTCCCAAGCGGGAGGGTTTTTGTATAACCATTTTTTGGAGGTATTCAGGTTGAAAAATAATTATTGTAATCGGATGAATAATATCATAATATAAAGTATCAAAATCAAAGGAGGCAGACATGAGAATTACAAAACGTGAGGTTATTTTATTTGCTCTTGTGTTGGTGTTGAGTGCTTGTGCAAGCCCTGCGGCAACCAACCCGTCCAATGAAATTGCAACCCCCACAACGAATTTACCTTCCCAGCCAGAGGGGTGTTTAGGAACAGCGGAGACTGCCATCGTTGATTTGGAGTGTCGCAGAGTGACCATTGCAGTTGAGAACGCTTATCTCCCATTTAACTATATCTCGATCGAAACCGGTGAACCGGGAGGTTGGGATTACGATGCCTGGAGAGAGATTTGCACTCGCCTGCATTGTGTCCCCGTCTTTGTTGAAACAGCATGGGATGGAATGATTCAAGCCGTCTCGGATGGTCAATTTGATGTGGCGGCGGATGGCATAACCAATACACCTGAACGTCAGAAAATCGTGGATTTCTCAATTGGTTATATTCAGATTCAACAGCGGTTGTTGGTTCGGAAAGGTGAAACCCGGTTTGCCAGCATCGAAGAATTCGCTCAGAACGATGCCTTGATTATGGGAACCCAAGTCAGTACTACCAATTATGAAACTGCTGTTAAATTCCTGCCCGAAGGAAGAATCAAAGCGTTCGAACAATTTCCCTTCGCTATTCAAGCATTGATTGCCGGAGATGTGGATGCAGTGATTATTGATGAGATTGTCGGAATGGGATATTCGGGTCAAAACGCGGATAAATTGGAATTGATTGGTCCTTCAATTTCCAGTGATGAACTTGGATTTGTTTTTCCGAAAGGAAGTCCGTTGGTTGATCCGGTCAATAAAGCTCTTGAATCAATGAAGGCAGACGGTACTTTGGCAGCATTGAACGAGAAGTATTTTGGCCCCTCTTTTAACTTAACCGAAGAAGATATTAAGTAATTTCGATAAGTCAGGCGTTGGTTGTAATTTACCATTACAACCAACGCCAAAGAGAGGAATAAGGTATGGCGGTGAAAGAGACTATTGAAGCAAAAGGACAGATTGCCTCTCCTCCACTGACGGGGACAGAATTAAGGGAAAAAATCCGCAATTTTCCCTGGTGGATCGTTGGATTAGTGGGATTTTTTGTTCTAACAGCACATCTTGTTCTGACTCGTGCCAGTTATCAAGAGGCATTTAGCTTCATTCGTGCTGGTGTTGGTGTGACGATTCAGACAACACTGATTGCCTATGGTTTTGCATTGATTTTAGGTCTGTTAACTGGTCTTGGGCGTATTTCCAATAATGTAATCATTCAAAACGTGGGAACTTTATATGTGGAATTAATTCGAGGCATACCCATGCTGGTGTTGATTTTTTTCATTGCCTTTGTGGGTGTGCCCGCTGGGGTCGGCCTTTTGAACCGGATTGGTGAATGGTTTTCCCAATTAGGCTTATTGTTTATTGCCCAACCGCTGTTACGACTGGAAAATAGTGCAGTGCCCATGACCACTCGTGCGATTATCGCCCTTTCCGTCACATACGGAGCATTTCAAGCGGAAATTTTCCGGGCTGGAATTCAATCCATTGGGCGTGGGCAAATGGAAGCAGCTCGTGCACAGGGAATGTCTTACTGGCAGGCGATGCGTTTCATCATTCTACCGCAAGCGATTCGGAATGTTCTGCCGGCTCTTGGGAACGATTTCGTTTCAATGTTGAAAGATTCTTCTTTGGTCTCGGTTTTAGCAGTGAGGGATATTACACAAATTGCTAAATTATACGCGGGCAGGTCTTTTCAATATCAAGAAGCCTATGTCACACTGGCGGCGCTTTATTTAATGATGACGGTTGTGTTGTCTGCCTTCGTCAAATGGCTTGAGAGGAGGGTGAGACAAGATGAGCGCAACGCATGAAATGATTCGGGTGATCAACCTTAGAAAAAAATTTGGACGTCTGGTTGCAGTGGATGGTGTCAATCTGACTGTTCGTAAGGGACAGGTGATTGTCATCATCGGCCCGAGCGGGTCAGGCAAATCTACCTTGTTGAGATGTATCAATCATCTTGAAGTTCCTACCGAAGGGGAAATCTGGATTGAGCAGCAGAAAATCACCGGAAGTCAAAGACAGCTGAATGCCATTCGATCACAAATTGGTATGGTGTTTCAACATTTCAATCTTTATCCTCATTTGACCGTTCTTGAGAATGTCACGCTGGCACAGCGGATTGTCCGTAAATTATCGAAATCACAGGCAGAAGCAATTGCAATGCACCACTTAGAACGGGTTGGAATTGCGGATAAAGCCCGTTCGTATCCCGCTCAACTTTCGGGTGGGCAGCAGCAGCGTGTAGCAATTGCTCGAGCGCTTGCTCAAGATCCAAAAATAATGCTATTCGACGAACCTACCAGTGCTCTTGATCCGGAAATGATTAAAGAGGTTCTTGATGTGATGCTGGCGCTGGCGAATGAGGGTATTACAATGGTTGTCGTTACGCATGAAATGGGTTTTGCCCGCGCTGCTGCGGATGAGGTAATTTTCATGGACCGTGGCAAAATTGTCGAACGGGCAATTCCAGAGGTATTTTTTAACCAACCGGCGCATGAACGCAGTCGGGCATTTCTTTCACAAATCTTGAGTCATTGAAACTTTGCAGGATGGATTCAAAAATGATCATCAGGGAGAAGATTAAAGACCAAATTCCGCAATGGATGGAGCGAATTCAGCGGTTAAAGAGAGAATACAACGATTTTGTGGTTGGGGAAGTAACCATTGATCAGATCTTGAGTGGTATTCGGGGTGTACAAATCAGTATCAGTGATATTTCGTACGTTGATCCCAACGAAGGGATTCGATTAAGGGGTTATACAATCGCCCAAATTTTATCTTTACTCCCCAAAGCAAAAAATTCAAAGATGCCGCTGGCTGGGGGATTGTATCACTTGCTGCTTACCGGAGAATTGCCCAACCAGGAAGAGGCCGAAGAAGTTGAGAAAATCTGGAAGAGCCGGGCGGAGGTGCCTGATTATGTTTGGAATGTAATCCGTTCAATGCCTCATGAAACTCACCCAATGACTCTTTTCAGTCAAGCAATAATGGCTTTACAGCCACAATCTCTTTTTGCCCGGGCTTACCTGGAAGGTGTGCATAAATCCCAATTTTGGGAATATTTTTTAGAAGATAGTTTGAATCTTACAGCCAAAATTCCCCGCATCGCTGCTTTTATTTATTGCTGGAAATATAAGGATGGCAGGATTGAACCTCCTGATCCCGATCTCGATTGGAGCGCCAGCTTTGCTCAAATGATTGGCAAGGGGTCTGATTGGCAGTATCAGGAATTGATGCGATTGTATCTTGTGATTCATTCTGATCATGAAGGTGCCAATGTAAGCGCTCACACATCCCATCTGGTTAGTTCGGCGCTCTCTGACATTTACCTGTCTTCTGCGGCGGGAATGAATGGCTTGGCCGGCCCGTTGCATGGGCTTGCCAATCAGGAATGTATTCGTTGGCTTTTGAATGTTTATGAGGCTTTTGGAAGGTTACCCACCGACGAAGAATTAGAAGGGTACATCCGAACACAGTTATCATCAGGTTATGTAATACCCGGTTATGGACACGCTGTCTTAAGAGTAACCGATCCGCGATTTACTGCTCAAAAGGAATTTGCGGAACAGTTTTTACCGCACGATCCCTTATTTCAACTGGTAAAACAGGTTTACCGTCTGGCCCCCTCGATTTTGGGTGAAAACGGAAAAATTAAAAACCCAAGACCTAACGTGGATGCGATCAACGGTTGCCTGCAGTATTATTACGGGGTAAGGGAAATTGATTTTTATACCGTTTTATTTGGAGTAAGCCGAATTCTTGGATTAACCGCTCATGCAATTTGGGCGCGGGCATTAGGCAAACCAATTGAGCGTCCAAAATCATTGACCACCCAAATGCTGGAAGAACGCGTGGGGATAATTCAACCTCAATGCTGAATATTTAAAATACACTCTCAGGCGAGGAAAGTGAAAAATGGAAGCATTATCCTATCAAATGTATGATGGTAAAGTGGTTTTACGACTACGGGGGAAAATTTGTGAAAACTCGGAGGAATTGCTCACCAGCCCGTTATTCCGGGATGTACTATGGGATTTTGTGCGCAATTTACAAAGGCGGGAGTCCCGATATTTGAATTTATTCCCGAAACGACAGGTCAGCGAAAAGACAATTGGCGAAATGATAGACACTTTTCGCTTTTTGGTCAAATTGCCCGCCGATTTGGTTGTAAAGGTTTATGAACCTGCAAAAAAATTCTTAACCGAACGCGACTTAATATATGATTTTGTGGAAAATTTATACAACTACTGGCGAAGTTTGCATCGGGTGCTGATTTGTGATCGAACCCTTGATGAGATGGATCGACGTCCTTATCGAACTTTTGCCGAAACTGTTGAGCGACTGATGCATGTGGTCCGCAGCACCTATCGAGATATTCAAGAAAATATTACGGGAAGTCATCCACGTGTCTATCGGCAGGTGAGTGCAGGAGTTGAGATTGGAGCAATTGCATTACCAGCACCGATTCCGTATCCGAACGGCGATTATGCTGCCTTGAAGAACATTTCAGTTATCCGTCAAATAATGATTTACCCGCCGATGATTTTCAACTCACCATCAAACAAGAGAAAAGGCGTGTTCGAGCGGGTTAGTTTTAATCCAGTCCGGGGGCTGCATCTGGATCCGGAGGAATGGGTTTGTTATCCGGCGAAGGTTGGAGACCTTGTAATCATGATTTACTTTTCAATGCGATTTTTCGAGTTGGGTTTTTCTTTGTGTAACTTATTTGAACTGGCGGAAAGCGATCAAATTACCCAGCAGCCTGATGCGATCTATTTATTTGGTGTTCCAGACATTCCGGGGTTGTTGGAGGGCCAGAACCCAACGATTTTTTATGATGATGAAGAAAATCACATGCTGGTGGCTGCTGTCCCTTATGGCGATGAATTTGGCTATTTTGGTTATCTCAAGAAAATGGTGCTTACTTTGCATAATATCATTGTGATGAAACGAGGCCGGCTGCCATACCATGGCGCTTACTTTCATATTCGTATGCGTTCAGGCAAGGAATCCAATGTATTGATTATTGGGGATACGGGAGCGGGAAAATCGGAAACACTGGAAGCGTTACGACAAATTGCTGGTGATGATGTTGAAGAATTGATTCCAGTAGCCGATGATATGGGCTCTCTACAAATTGACTCAAATGGTAAGGTACGGGGATATGGTACGGAAATAGGGGCTTTTGTAAGATTGGATGATCTTCAATCGGGGTATGCCTGGGGGCAAATAGATCGGGCGATTATCATGAACCCGGATGAAACGAATGCGCGGGTAGTTATCCCGATAACGACCTATGATGAAGTCATGCGTGGTTACCCCGTTGATATTCTTCTCTATGCCAATAATTACGAGGTGGTTGACCAGGATTATCCGATCATTCGCCGATTTGATAACCCTCAAGATGCATTGGAGGTGTTTCGCTCTGGAGCAGTGATGAGCAAGGGAACTACCAACACCAAAGGTCTGGTTCATAGTTACTTTGCGAATATTTTTGGTCCGCCTCAATATCAAGACCTGCACGAAGAACTTGCTCTACACTTCTTCGATCAGTTATTTCAGCAAAATGTGTTTGTGGGAGTACTGAGAACCCAATTAGGAGTGCCGGGCAAAGAACAAGAGGGGCCGCTGTTGGCTGCCAAAGCTCTGTTAGACTTGATCGCGTAGAGGTAAAGCGACAGAATGGATTACCAGCGCATTGTGATAAAAGTTGGTTCCTCGACGCTCACTGCAGGAGGAAGACATATCTCGCTTCCGCGGGTTGTGGATCTTGTCAAATCAATTAGCCAATTAAAACAAAGTGGCGTTCAGGTTCTACTGGTGTCATCAGGCGCGATTGTTGCAGGGAGGGAGGCATTGGGTTATCCTGAATTGCCAAAATTTATCCCTGCAAAGCAAATGCTGGCTGCCGTAGGTCAACCTCGCTTAATGGAAATGTATGAACGATTTTTTGAGATTTATAACGAAAAGGTCGCCCAGGTTCTGCTCACCAGAGCGGACTTAACCGATCGGCGACGGTACTTGAATGCTCGCAGTACAATCGAGGCACTAATCAACCAGTCGGTCATTCCGATCATCAATGAAAATGACACTGTTGCAACCGAGGAAATTCGATTTGGAGATAATGACAACCTGTCTGCTCAGGTGGCGAGTTTGATTGAAGCGGATTTGTTGATTTTGTTGACGGATCAGGACGGTGTGTACGAACAAGATCCACGCCGTAATCCTCAGGCGAAACTTTTTTATCGAATCGAGAGCGCCGAAATTCCACCCGAAATGTGGGCAGCGGCCGGAGGAACCAGCAGTGGATTGGGAACGGGCGGCATGATTACAAAACTTCAAGCAGCCGATTTGGCGCGCCGCTCCGGTTGTGCGGTGGTAATTGCTTCGGGTAATTTGCCATTCAATATATTGCGCATAGCCAAAAACGAACCTGTTGGAACCTTTTTTTCACCAATAGTCAACAAAATTGAAGCAAGGAAACGATACATCTTGACTGCAGCGAGGGGTAAAGGACAAATTTATATCGACTCTGGTGCTGAGCAAGCCTTAACCCATGGACGAAGCTTACTGCCAATTGGTATTACCGGCCTGGGAGGAGATTTCGAGCGGGGAGATGCGGTTGAGGTCTTATGCGGTCAAGCGAAACCGGTGGCAATGGGCATCACGAATTATGCAGCCCGTGATCTCGAAAAATTGGTCGGCCACCAATCTTCGGAAATTGAAAACATTTTGGGGTACACCTATGGCGACGAGGTTATCCACCGGAATAATTTAGTGATGATTCAATCTGCCAAGAGGAATTGTAATGATTGACTTGACCAAAATTGGAATTCATGCCAGAGAGAGTGCAAAAGTGCTCTCGGTAACCTCGACAGACCGAAGAAACCGGGTCTTACAAAGCATAGCTCAGTTGTTGGGTGAGTATCAGGCCAGGATAATAGAAGCCAATCAAAAAGATGTGGAGAACGCTCGTCGGCAAAATCTATCAGAGGCAATGATAGACCGTTTATTGATCACGCCTTCTCGTTTGGAAGGAATGGTTTTCGATATTCAAAAAGTCATAGAGCTACCCGATCCGCTCACTGAGGTTTTTGCGGAACAAGTTTTGCCTAACGGACTGAAAGTTCACAAGCAACGAGTGCCGATTGGTGTTTTGGGAGTAATTTATGAATCACGACCCAATGTGACCATTGATGTTTCTTGTCTTGCGCTCAAGTCGGGGAATGCGGTTATTCTGAGGGGAGGGAGCGAAACAATTGAGAGCAACCGTCTGCTGGTTGAGCTTATCCAGATGGCTTTAACCAAAGAGGGTTTACCAACTCAAGCCGTACAGTTTATTGATAGTCCAGAACGCCAATATGTTCTGGGTTTGTTGAAAATGCACTCCTATGTGGATTTAATTATTCCGCGAGGTGGAGCAAAATTACATCAATTTTGCAAGGAAAACAGTCAAATACCTGTGATTGTTGGTGGAATTGGAATCTGTCATTTATTCGTTGATGAAAGTGCTGAGGTCGAAAAATCTGTAGAAATTATCTTCAATGCGAAGGTTCAAAGACCGACAGTGTGCAACGCCTTAGATACCTTACTTGTCCATCGCAATATTGCCACAACGCTTTTACCGGTGGTATTCGAACGTTTGAGTGCAGCTGGGGTGACTTTTCGGTTAGACAAATCGGTCTTTGAGCATTTTCATTTCCAGCCTTCGCGAGAATATCAACCAGCCGAAGATGGGGATTTTGATACGGAATGGTTATCTTTGGTGCTGGGTGTAAAAATTGTTGATAGCCTTGATGAGGCAATCCGCCACATTGAAGAACATTCGACCGCTCATTCTGATGGTATACTCTCTACTACTCCTCAAAATATACAAACATTTATCCAAAGAGTTGATTCTGCTGCGGTTTATGTGAACGCCAGTACTCGATTTACTGATGGTGGACAATTAGGACTGGGTGCAGAAGTGGCGGTTTCAACTCAAAAAATTCATGCACGGGGCCCGATGGGGTTGAGGGAACTAACTTCCTATAAGTGGGTGATTTACGGAGATGGCCATGTGCGAGCGTAAATCATAAGACAAGCCTTAGATCTATCTATCTGTTCTTCTTCTTCTCAGCCGGAAACTCTGCGATGAAAACCCATTTTCGAATTGAACCATTTGGTGAATGTGGGGTGTTGGTTATTCTTGGTGACGAGATTGATATAAAAATCAATCAACAAGTTCATCTCTTAAGAGAATGGCTAGACAAGGTTAATACGGGGGGAATCAAAGAATTAATCCCGGCCTACGCCTCATTGCTTATCGAATTTGACCCTTTTCAAGTGGATTATGATGTTCTGCATTATTGGATAATTGAAGGATTAGATCAAACCCAAGCAACAGTTTTTCGTCCCGATAAAGTTGTGCAAATTCCAACAATATACGGAGGAGTTTATGGGCCTGATCTTGAATTTGTGGCGGAATATACTCAATTAACCTCACAAGAGGTTATTCGCCTTCACAGCGAACCAGAATACGTGGTTTTTATGATGGGTTTTAGTCCCGGATTTCCTTACCTTGGTGGAATGAACTCAAAAATTGCTGTTCCTCGCCTTGCTTCACCCCGAACCAAAGTCCCGGCCGGCTCGGTGGGGATTGCGGGAAAACAGACTGGAATCTATCCGAGGGAATCACCTGGGGGCTGGCGAATAATTGGACGGACGCCGCTGAGATTATTCGATCCGAAAAATGAGCCTCATATTTTACTCAAACCGGGTGACCGTTTACAATTTATACCTGTATCGAACGTGATTTTCGATGATGATTGAAGTATTAGACGGTGGTTACTTTTCTTCTATCCAGGATTTAGGAAGGATTGGGTGGGGACAATCGGGGGTGCCACGCAGTGGTGCTATGGATGAATTTGCCTTACGAGCAGCGAACAGGCTGGTCGGAAATTCAGATAACTGCGCGGCGATTGAGGTTGGATTGGGAGGAATTCGATTTCGAGTCCTGGAAAATTTACTGATCGCTGTTTGTGGTAGGGGGTTTTCGCTTTGGTTGGAAGGACAAAAGATGAGTCTCTGGCAATCGTTTATGGTGCGTGCCGGTCAGATTGTTCAGGTCACTCATGAAGGGGGTGGGATGTGGGCTGTTATTGGCGTTCATGGGGGAATAGATGTAGATTCTACTATGGGTTCACGTGCGACGTATTTAGTAGGCGGCTTTGGGGGTTGGTTTGGGCGACTACTCCGAGAGGGGGATCAACTTCCAATTGGGAAAAGCAAAAGCCGATTAGAAAATTTTACCCATCGTTTTTATCCAGAGGCAGTGCTTAACTATACGGCTACTCCTGTTTTAAGGGTGGTCATTGGACCCCATTCCAGCTTGTTGGATCGAGGGGTTTACGATTGGTTTTTCCAAAATACTTTTCTGGTTTCCCTCTCATCCAATCGTGTTGGATATCGCCTGCAAGGCGAGGTTTTGAAGGCGAGTTTATCAGGGGATTTGATTTCTGTTGGAATGCTTCCCGGAGCCATCCAACTAACCCCACAAGGCGAGCTAATTGTGATGATGGCAGATTCACCAGTCAGCGGGGGTTACCCAATTATTGGGGTTTTAATCCGGGCAGATATACCGATTCTGGCTCAATGTGAACCCCTCACGAATCGGGTGCGGTTTGTACGGGTATCTCCAGAAAATGGTCGAGAAGCATATGCGGCTATGTTGAGAAAACTTGATCTTTTTGATAATTTCCAAAACTCTACACAAATGTGGCAATGGGCAGGAGCAATTCAATGAGATCTATTGACTTAAATTGCGATATGGGGGAAAGCTATGGGCGATATATTCTTGGCAGAGATGAAGAACTCATGCCATATCTGACTTCGGTGAGTTTAGCCTGCGGTTTCCATGCTGGCGATCCTGTCGTCATTCAAAGGACTGTGGAGAATGCTGTAAAACACAATCTGGCCATTGGCGCACATCCCGGGTATCCGGACCTGCAAGGTTTTGGACGCCGAAAAATGGAAATGACCCCAGAGGAAGTTGAGGCAATGGTTCTGTATCAAATTGGAGCGTTATGGGGTTTCATTCGATCCATTGGTGTGGAAATGACTCATGTCAAGCCTCACGGAGCGCTCTACAATCAGGCAGCTGAGGATTACCAACTGGCTAAGGCCATTATTTCGGCAGTGAGACGTTTTAGTCGGAATTTGACTATAGTTGGTATGGCCGGTTCGATATTGGTAACAATTGGGTTGGATATGGGTATGAAAATCGCACAGGAAGGATTTGTAGAACGGGGTTATCTTGCGAACGGAAGATTGATGCCGCGCGAGTATCCAGGCTCAATTATCCATGACCCGGTCAAAGCCGCGGAACAAGCCGTGCGCCTGGCAAAGGAGGGAATAAATATTCAACAAGAAAATTTACCTGAAAACATTCAGATAGATACCTTGTGTATTCACGGCGATTCGCCAAACGCATTAGATGTAGCAATTGCAGTGCGTTCGGCTTTAGAAGAGGCGGGAATAATCATCAAAAATTTTGCAGCATGATATCTTGATAATCGCCATATCTTTTTAAAAGTGAAGGCGGGCTAATTTGTCTCAAATTGGTCAAAAGCGAGAGTAATCCCGTTAATAACCCATGATAAGAATTATTATATTGGGTATAAAAAAGTAAACATCAATACTCCCCTGCATCGGTAAAAAAGTACAAAATAGAGAATTTTCAATTCGTCAATAAATAATTGGGGGAAGTTCAATTTTAAGGCAAGAAAACCGGTAATTTTTCGTGTGATTTTATACCCCCGCCCTACTCAATTGATCTTTTTTAGGAGCCGAGTTTATTTCTTATAGTTCGTTTTGGATTTCTTATTCTTTTTTTAGAATTTATTTATAAAAGATTGACTGGTTTATCCGGTGTTGTACAATTTTTATAAAGTTAGTTAATTATTGGTCTTGCCGAATCGTGGATAAATGATGCAGGTTTAAGTTCGAAGTATCCCGATTCGGATAAATCGTTCAAAGTCAATATTAGGTGGTCTTTCATGCGTTTCTCATACCTGAATGACAAAGAATTAACTGCTGACCCAATACGCGAAAAGACTTTTGCTTCAACAACCGGAATCCGTTCCCGGCATTGGGAGTGGATTCTTTTCGGCGCGATGTTATTGATTAGCGACGGTTTGAACATTGCATTAGGACTACGATTTGCTTATCTCATTCGGTTTGAATTAACCTTACCTTTCTTTGACCCAAGAGCTTTGACATCCATTGAGTATTACGAGGGGTTGGTAATACTCATTATTCCCACCTGGTTGGCGGTTTTTTTGCTGAGAGGGCTGTATAGACGGGAGAATTTGCTTGGAGGTGTGCGTGAGTATCACCTGCTCTTTGAAGCAAACACACTGGCGATGATCATCGTTATTGCAGTTGGTTTTTTTGAACCTCGTATTGTTTTTGCACGCGGTTGGATTTTGATTGCGTGGTTTTCTGCATTTTTCTTTACAGCGTTGGGCCGGTTTTTACTCCGGCGGGTTGCCTATTTTCTAAGGACTTACGGTTACTTTTTATCAAGAGCTGTAATTGTTGGTTATAACCAGGAATCTGCCGAAATGGCAGAACAATTAAGTGATGTCCGTTATTCGGGATTAAGGTTACTCGGGTTTATCTCAAATCACGATAATTCTATTGAAACCGAAAAGAAATATCGAGTTTTAGGCGATCTGAAACAGTTGGGAGACTTGATCGAAAAACATCGTATTGATGAAGTGATTCTTACCAGCAGTGCTTTAAGTCGGGAAGATTTGCTGGATATTTTTGAAAAGTTTGGCACTTCCGATAAAGTCAAATTGAGAATTTCTTCTGGCCTCTATGAAATAATCACCACAGGTCTGAGTGTTAGGGAATTTGCATGGGTTCCACTTGTCGAAGTCAACAAGGTGCGATTAACCGGTAGTGAACAAGCCTTAAAGATGGCATTGGACTATGGGCTGTCCATCCCGTTGTTGATTTTGATCTCCCCGCTTCTTCTCTTTATTGCCCTTGCTATCAAACTTGATTCTCCTGGCCCAATCATTCATCGAAGACGTGTATTAGGTGTCAACGGGAAAGAATTTGACGCCTTCAAATTTCGGACCATGGTGGTCAACGGAGACGCTATTCTTGAACAGTATCCTGATAAGAAACAAGAACTGGCCCTACATCACAAAATAAAAGACGACCCTCGAATTACTCGAATCGGTCGGATTTTGAGAAAAACCAGTCTGGACGAACTTCCACAATTATTTAATGTTCTTAGAAACGAGATGTCGTTGGTGGGACCGAGGATGATTACAGCCCCGGAATTGGAAGAATATAAGAAATGGGGAATTAATCTGCTAACCGTCAAGCCCGGTATCACCGGGAAATGGCAAGTATCAGGTCGTTCCGATGTCAGTTACCAGGAACGAGTTCGATTTGATATGTATTACATCCGCAACTGGAATATCTGGATGGACATTCAGTTACTTATACAAACTATACCCGCCGTGCTTAGTAAACGCGGTGCCTATTAGAAAGGTCATAAAGATCATGAAAATTCTGGTAACTGGCGGGGCTGGTTTTATTGGTTCGAATGTGGTAGATCTCCTCATTCAGGAGGGACACGATGTTGTTGTGGTGGATAATCTGGTAACTGGCAAGTATGCCAATATTAACCCTGCGGCCACATTTTATCAGATTGACATCCGCAGTTCTAATCTTGCCCAGATATTTGAAAAAGAACGTCCCGATGTTGTCAATCATCATGCAGCTCAAATGGATGTGCGCCGCTCCGTAGCCGATCCGCTCTATGATGCGGATGTGAATGTGAAAGGTTCCTTGAATGTTCTGGAGTGCGCCCGAAAATATGAGGTGAAGCAATTTATTTACGCTTCATCGGGAGGAACGGTTTATGGCGAACCGAAATATCTTCCTTGCGACGAAGAACATCCCATTCAACCCATTTGTCAGTATGGTGGAACAAAGTTTATGACGGAACTCTATTTATACATGTATCGCGTTATGTATGGACTGGATTATGTTGTGTTCCGCTATCCAAATGTTTACGGCCCTCGTCAGGATCCCAAAGGCGAAGCTGGTGTGGTAGCAATATTTACTGGACAGATGTCTCGAGGTGAAACCGTTGTTATTCATGGGGATGGATTACAAGAAAGAGATTTTGTATATGTAGATGATGTCGCCGAAGCCAACCGCATTGCGCTTTCTTTGTCATCAGGTGGTTATGTGTTTAACCTTGGAACGGGAAAACCGACCAATGTCATTCAAATTTTCGAAGGGCTCAGCGAGATTCTCCAATACTCAAAAAAAGCCCAATTTGGTCCTGCGAGACTGGGCGAAACCCGCAGAATCTACCTGGACAGCAAGAAATTCCAATCGGAAACGGGTTGGAAACCTAAGACTTCATTAATTCAGGGTCTCCGAAAAACGGTTGAATTCTTCAGGCAAACGGAGTTGGTGAATTGATCATCGTTCAAACCCCTCTACGAATCAGTTTCTTTGGGGGAGGAACGGATTTTCCTTCTTACTACATGGAAGAAGGCGGGTGTGTATTGTCGTCGGCCATTGACAAATATATTTTTGTAACCATAAAGCGCAGATTTGATGATTTTTTACGTGTTGGTTATACGCGAACAGAAATTGTTGAAAACGTTAACGATATTCAACACGAGTTAATTCGGGAAGCCCTAAAAAAAGTGGGAATCACCAAAGGAGTTGAGATTACCACCATGGGGGATATTCCATCGGGGTCAGGACTCGGATCTTCCAGCACAGTAACGGTTGGCGCTTTGCATGCGATGTATGCCTATCTTAACTGCTCCATCAATGCAGAACAATTGGCCAGAGAAGCCTGTGAAATTGAGATTGATATTCTAAAAAAACCAATCGGGGTGCAAGACCAGTACATTGCTGCTTATGGAGGGTTGCGATTTTTTGAGTTTTCAAATAGTGGCGAGGTTTGCAATTATCCGTTACCGCTGGATGATCTCTTAATGACACGTTTGAATGAAAATCTTCTGCTTTACTTCACTGGAACAACCAGGCAAGCAGCAAGCATTTTGACCGAACAAAAAGACAACATACGCGAAAACAAGGCGACATTACGCCAATTAAAACAATTGGCTTATGTGGCCAAAGAGGAGCTCGAAAAAGGAAATATTGATGTAATTGGTACCTTGCTTCACGAAAGCTGGCAGTACAAAAAACAACTGGCCAGCAAAATTAGTAATGGCCAAATCGAGGAGATTTACAATACTGCTCGCAAGGCTGGAGCGCTCGGAGGTAAGGTAACCGGAGCCGGCGGAGGTGGATTTTTATTGCTTTATTGTCCTTATGATAAACGCGAATCGGTTCGTAGTTCATTGAGTGGATTAAGAGAAGTCCCCATCCGACTCGAGCCGGATGGCTCAAAAACGATTTTCAATTACCGACGCTAAACCACGCTGAATGTGACAAGTTCCTGAGGAGGTCAAAATGATCGAGTACATTCGAGAATACATGACAGAATTGGATCAAACCATTCAGAAATTACCTGTTGAAAAAATTGATCAATTCGTCCACGTTTTACACAATGCCCGATTGAACGGCCGGCAGGTTTTCATTATGGGTAACGGTGGAAGTGCTTCAACTGCGTCCCATTTTGTTTGTGACCTTGCCAAGAATACAGCATTTCCTGATCTACCCGGTTTCAAAGTGATTGGTTTATCGGATAACATGTCTATTTTTTCGGCCTTGGCGAATGATCATGGGTATGAGAATGTATTCGTGGATCAATTAAGAAATTTCGTCCAACCGAATGATATCGTCATTGCTATTTCAACCAGTGGTAATTCAGAAAATGTAATTCACGCGGTTGAATTAGCAAACAAAGTTGGTGCATTTACAGTAGGAATGACAGGTTATAACGGCGGTAAGCTTGGCAAAATAACCCATCTCGAAATCCGGGTACCTTCTCATAATATCCAGCATATCGAAGATTTACACCTGTCCATCGAACATGTTGTCTGTTATTCGTTGCTGAAGATGGCGGAGATCACGGTTTCCCAATTTTCTGAACCTGTTGACTTGCCCCTGAATGAACCAAAATCTCTTGCCGAGTCTCTATTCGATAGTGCTATTCATAGCGGTGATGATACGGGAACCAAGGATATCAAAATAATCCCTTCCAAAACCGAAGAACAAAATTTGGGCTACATGCTGCAAATCGCTTTGTGCAGCACGGGGGCAAGCAGTGGGACGTTAATTTTGCTCGATCAGAAGGGAAATGTGATTGCTGGAGCGACTGTTCGGGAAGGCCAGGTATCCAATCCATCCATGGAACAACTGGCAGAGATAAGCCAGCATGGTTTGGCGGGCTGGGTAATCAAAAATCGTAAACCGGCTTTGGTGAGTAACACAGCCAAGGATGAGCGATGGTTGAGAAGACCATGGGATGGTGACCCGGCAAAAAGCCGATCAGCGGTCTCGGTTCCGTTATCAGTGAATGATCGAGTGCTTGGTTCGATTACCCTTGTCCATCCACAGGGCGGCGAGTTTTCCCCCGAAGATTTGGAATACGTTTCCAAAATGGCTACATCATTGACCCCTTCTATTCTAGCCGCAGCGCATTTGATTGAGAAGTAAATTTTTAAGAATGTTCGTAAAAAACCTGCCGCATTCGTGTGAGGTAACACACAATCCGGTAAGGGGTAATAAAAAAATTTCTTACGATCCTGTGTCGTAATGGCGGAGCATGCCTGTTGGAAACTCCTAAGTCAAATTTAAAGAGCTCAGAGAAAAATTCAATCGGTCTTTACTTAAGCCGTCAGGCTTCCAATCCCCTTCGGTATGTTCTCGAACAATTCTTGTACTTAAGCATTGGTTGGATACCAACCCTTATTGGAATCGGTCTTCGTGCAATTTTATATCGTTTGATCATGCAAATGGATGGGCTGGTAGCGATTGAAAATGGAGTTCGTCTGCGGTTTGCAAATCACATTCGTCTTGGTCGTGGGGTTTACCTTGACCAGGGGACTTACCTGCACGCCTGCCCAAACGGTATTGAAATTGGGGAGAACAGCATCGTGATGCACGGTGCAATCTTGCATGTCTATAATTTTCGCGAGATTCCCACCGCGGGAATAAAGATTGGAAAAAATTGTCTTATTGGTGAATATTGTGTGATACGAGGGCAAGGGGGAGTTTTCATTGGAGATCGAGTATTCACTTCTCCGTTTACCCAATTATTAGCCGTAAATCATGTGTTTAATAACCCTGACTTATCTTTTATAGAACAAGGAATTACGGCAGAGGGAATCACCATAGAGGATGATGTTTGGTTGGGTGCAGGTGCAATCATTACAGATGGAGTTCGTGTTGGAAAAGGGGCGGTTGTTGCTGCGGGTGCGGTGGTTACAAAAGATGTGCCTGCTCATACGGTTGTTGGAGGTGTGCCGGCAAGGGTCATTCGTTCGACCAGTGAGGTCAAATTATCTGCGGACAAGAAAGTTTATTTTTGAAAGGATGGTAGAAGTGTGCACCTTATCCGTTGTTATTCCCGCCTATAACGAAGAAAATGGTATTGCCGAGATTATGGAAAGGGTTCTGTCAATTCGGCCTGCTTTAAAAGAAGTCGGCGTGGATGAATTAGAGCTGTTAGTAGTAGATGATGGTTCGAAAGACCAAACCGGCATCATTGCTCAGAAAATTGCCGACCGGGATGAAAATGTATTCATTATCACTCACGAAGTTAATAAAGGCTATGGGGGTGCCTTAAAAACGGGTTTTTCCAGAGCCAAAGGCGAACTTATTGGATTTTTAGATGCCGATGGAACCTATCCGCCGGAATATTTTCCCTTGCTTTGTGAAAAGGCTCTGAATGGGGCGGATTTAGTGATTGGCTCACGGATGGCTGGCGAGCAAAGCCAGATGCCGGCAACCCGCCGGGTGGGAAATATTTTCTTTGCTGGTTTATTGACCATGTTAGGGTGGCAAAAAATTACTGACTCAGCCAGTGGTATGCGAGTCGTGAAGCGAGAAATTTTAAGCCAAATTTACCCTTTGCCGAATGGTTTAAATCTCACCCCCGTCATGAGTACCCGGGCTGTTCACGAAGGTGTTCGCATGTGTGAAGTTCCAATTCCATACAGCGAACGAATCGGACGATCCAAATTGAGTGTGATTCGTGACGGTCTGCTTTTTCTCCAATCCATGGTGTGGACAGTGATGGCCTACAATCCCGTTCGAGTTTTAGGAATCATGGGGCTGGCAGGTGTATTTCTCGCATTTTTATCAATTCTCGGATTGGTTATGTTTCGATTGGCGGGAGTTACCACAATTGGGCCGTGGGGTGTTGCCGCTCTGTTTGCAGGAATGGTCGCGGGGGTAACCGGCGTTGCGCTTTTTGCTCTTGGTGCAACATCGAACTATCTGGTTTCCCTTTTTTATAAAAAGAACATCCGGCAAGGTTTGTTTGGTAAACCGATTTTTAAGAAGCCATTGGAAAGTCGTTTTGGTTTATTGGGCAGTGTCACCTTATTGGCTGGTTTGGTTCTCAGTATTGTTAGCTTGATTCTGGGTATTTCGGGATGGGAAATTGAAAGACTCTGGTTGTACTTGCTTGGTGGTGCAATGATGATCCTTGTTGGTGTTCAACTAATTCTTTATTGGGCGTTGATGCGGGTGTTGGACGACCTTAGTCAGCGTGAGTTACTCATCCGCCAAGATTTGAATGGGTAGTTTTTTCGGGTAATAAATGTTATGGGTTTTGAGAGGTCAAAAATGAATAACAAACCGCAATTCGAAATGAAATATAAAAATTTGGGAGCACATCGTGTCGCTCCATTGAAAATGGCCAATTTCCCCAATGCTGATGAAATTGTTCGAAATGGTTTATTGAGCCAGCCGCGTGGCAAGGATGCTGTGGACGTTCTGCTGGTCAATCCTCCAACACCCGATGGCGGTTTATGGATACGAACACAGCATCGGGTAGGCCGGAGAACTCGAGAAAACATGGTGTGGCCGCAAGTTTCATTGGCTCAAATGGCTGCATTACTGGTTCCCACCTACAAAGTTCAGATAATTGACGCAAATGCAGAACGAATGGGTTGGAAAGAATTTGCAAACTTAATCACGAAATACCAGCCCAAGTATTATCTTTCTCAATTGACCGCCCCAACCCTGGAAAACGACATGTACGGCGTGTTTCTTGCAAAAGCAAGGGGAGCAACAACAATGGTCTTCGGAACACATATCACGCCAATTCCAGTGGAAACGATGCGCCCCTACCCTGCTCTGGATATTGGGTTAGTGGGAGAACCCGATCTGACTCTTAGAGATTTGATTGATCATCTCGAAGGAAAAATTAACGAACGACCACCCTTCATCCAAAAATTGATCCATGAGCATGATGCCGAATACCGCCCTGCCCTGAACGAAGATGGCTCGGTAAACATGCATGAAATCAAAGGGATCGTTTGGCGTAAAGGGGAAGAGATTATTTTGAACAAGAATCGTCCTTTTATCAAGGATTTGGATGATCTCCCAATTCCACTACACGAAATGTTGCCGTATAAAAAATACGTCATGCCCTTGATGAAAGGGCCCTTTACCTTCATTGTAACCAGTCGAGGCTGTACCGCCGGTTGCATTTACTGTATCAAACACGTGAGTTATCAATACACCGTACGGTTACGATCCCCAGAAAAGGTACTTGAGGAATTGTGGGTGCTAAAGAAATTGGGTATCAACAATGTCAATATGTATGCGGATTTGTTCACTGCAAATCGAGATCAGGTTGTTGGCATTTGTAAGGCAATGATTGATGCCAATATCAACATGAAATGGACCTGCAATAGCCGGGTAGATTATGTAGACGAAGAGATGCTTAATCTGATGGCAAAAGCAGGATGTTTCTTGATGACTTGGGGAATTGAATCGGGCAGTGAACAGGTTTTACGCCATGCGCGAAAAGGCGCTTACCCTGAGACTGCAATGCGATCCCTAACCTGGGCAAGAAAAGCCGGCATTAAGAATTGGGGGTATTTTATCATCGGGTTGCCCACCGAAACCGAAGAGACAATCCGCCAAACGATCGAATTTTCCAAAAAACTTCCACTGGACATCGCGTTATTTCATGTGGCCGCACCTTATCCCGGTACTCCATTTTTCTTTGAGGTTGTTCGGGAAAATTGGTTCCGTCCTGGAACGCGCTGGGAACAGGTGGACATGGATAAAGGAACGGTTTTGGACTATCCCAGTTTGCCTGCGGAAAAACTGCTCTACTGGCAAAAACGTGCTTTTCGGGAATGGGCGCTTCGACCTGGTCCGATACTGACTTACTTGAAGATGGTCTTCTCGGATTTTTCTACGATGAAATCAGCGATCAGCGTTGGTTTGCAGCATTTCCAATGGCTAACTGGCAAAAGCGAATCGTGAACACTCTTCTAAATCAACAGTCGGAGTTTTGTGATGAATCAACAAATCGAACAGAAAATTAAAGATTTCATTGCAGAAAACATCTTATTTACAAATGATGGATATCCTTATTCTGAAGAGACTTCATTTCTAGAAAACGGAATTGTTGACTCGATGAACGTCATGGAAATCGTTGCTTATGTTGAAGAGACTTTCGGGGTTCGTGTTGAAGATCGGGAAATTATTCCGGCAAACTTCGACTCGGTTAAGAACCTAGCGAATTATCTTCGTATGAAAGGGGTCGTTTCTCAATGACCTTCTTTCGCTTGGTTCAGGAATTTTTGGAAAACAGCGCAGATAGAATTCCTGAAAAGGTTGCCCTCGTCTGTGGGGATGAGCGTCTCACCTATGCTGAGATTGAAGACCGTGCCAATCGTTTAGCAAATGGACTGCGAAACAATGGAATTCAAAGAGGAGATCGAGTTGCCCTGTTCATGCCAAATAGCGTTGAACTGGTGGTTGGAATTTTTGCAGTCTTAAAATGCGATGCAGTTTTTGTGGTGATCAATGCCACCACGAAAACAGATAAATTGGTTTATATTCTCAATAATTGTGGTGTATCTGCCCTGATCCTGTCTCCTCAACAAAAAATCTCCTATGAGGAACTGCATACTTCTTGCCCAAGCATAAAGTTCTTTGTTATAACTGGCGGCGAAGAGAAATTTCTAAAAAAAACAACAACTGCATGTTTTTCATGGGCGGAAATCCTCTCCTCATACCCCCCTATCCGTTATCAGACCAAAAACATTGATTTAGATCTGGCTTGTCTTATTTACACCTCAGGCAGTACTGGTGAGCCAAAAGGTGTGATGTCGGATCACAGCAACATTATTTTTGCTGTAAATTCGATAACCTCTTACATAGGCAACACCGAAGATGATGTGGTAATCAATGTATTGCCTTTATCCTTTGATTATGGACTGTATCAGCTCTTCATGGTATTTTCATTCGGGGGGCGATTGATTCTAGAAAAGGGTTTTAGTTACCCCGCCCAAATCCTTGCTCTAATTGAAAAAGAAGGAGTTACGGGATTCCCGGGTGTACCAACTATATTTGCAATGCTGGTTAACATGGATTTATCGAATTACGATTTATCCAGTCTTCGTTATATGACGAACACCGCTGCAGCGCTTCCACCAGCGCATATTTTGAAAATTCGAGACACTTTTCCCAATGTGCGCTTGTATTCGATGTATGGTTTAACTGAGACAAAAAGGACTCTTTATCTTCCTCCTTCGTATCTTGATTCCAAACCCGATTCGGTTGGTATTGCCATTCCTGGGTCCGAGGTTTGGGTTGAAGATGAAGACGGAAATCGTTTGGGGGCTGGTCAAATTGGTGAACTGGTGGTTCGAGGAAGGCATGTGATGCGCGGTTATTGGGGGGACGAGGAACTCACTGCGCAACGATTTCGGCCGGGGAGAATTCCGGGCGAACGGTTGTGTTATACGGGTGATCTGTTCAGAATGGATGAAGAAGGCTTCTTCTATTTCGTCGCTCGCAAAGACGATGTCATCAAGAGCCGTGGGGAGAAAGTATCGCCCAAGGAAGTCGAGAATGTTCTTTATAAAATTGAAGGTGTACACGAAGTTGCCGTAATTGGCGTGGCAGATGCCTTCCTTGGGCAGGCTATTAAGGCATTTATTGTTAAGAAGAACCCATCTCTCACCGAAAAAGAGATACTTCTATTTTGTAAAAATCATCTCGAAGATTTTATGATCCCAAAGTATGTTCAATTTGTTGATGAGCTTCCTAAAACATCTTCTGGAAAAATAAAGAAAACTGAGCTTCGATAAGCATGTGTGGCATTAGCGGAATTTTCAACTTTGAAGCGAACAATCACATTTCTCTAGATGTGTTGAGGGAAATGATTCTGGCGCTTCATCATCGGGGTCCCGATGAATTTGGGATTTTTCGGGACGAACAAGTTGGCCTGTCAAGTGCGCGTTTGAGCATAATTGACCTGGCTGGCGGTTCACAACCAATTTCTAACGAAGATGAAACGATGTGGATCGTATTTAATGGGGAAATTTTTAATTACATTGAATTACGACCCCTCCTCGAAAAAAAGGGACATCACTTTAAAACCAAGACCGATACCGAGGTAATACTTCATCTTTACGAAGAATACGGTACGGATTGTCTAAATTATTTGAATGGCCAATTCGCTATTGGTATATGGGATAGCCGCGAAAAAACTTTATTACTCGCAAGGGATAGGATGGGTATCAGGCCGTTGTTTTATACTCATACCGATCATTCCCTCATGTTTGCTTCTGAAATTAAGTCTTTCCTTGCGGTGCCGGGTTTCCATCTTGAGCTTGACGAAAAGGCTCTCAGACAAGTATTTACATATTGGGCAGCCCAACCTCCCCTTACTCCCTTTGAAAATGTGAAGCAGATTCCACCCGGTCATTTCCTGTTGTGCCGGGAAGACAAATTGGTTGTCGAACCATATTGGACATTATCTTTTCAAAGTGAAAACTATTGGACTTCAGATGGAGATGATGAGGTTTTTGAAAAATTTGTTGAATTGTTGATTGACGCAACTCGGGTCAGACTTCGAGCAGATGTGCCTGTGGGCGCTTATTTAAGTGGCGGTTTAGATTCATCCACGATTGCAGCGATCATTCGAAAATACACTGAAACTCCCCTGGATAGTTTTTCAATCGCTTTTAGCAGCGAAGAATTCAATGAGAGTAGTTTTCAACAAGAAATGGCTCATTACCTTGGTACCCGTCACCAGGTTATCCACTGCACACCTCAGGATATTGGTCAGGTGTTTCCACAGGTTATTTGGCACACGGAAAGCCCTATTCTACGAACTTCCCCTGCGCCTATGTATTTACTCTCCAAACTTGTTCGGGAAAATGGTTATAAAGTGGTTTTAACAGGTGAGGGCGCCGATGAAATTCTTGCAGGATATGACATTTTCAAGGAAATGAAAATTCGGCGATTTGTTGCAAAAGATCCGTCTTCGTCTCTGCGTCCTTTGCTTTTCAAAAAATTATATCCCGATATTCCGCGAATAAAAGAGGCTGGTGAGTTTTTAACGGTATTTTTCCAACGCAGGTTGATGGAAATTGAAAACCCTTTTTATTCACATTTGATACGCTGGGATAACACGACAAGATCATTGAAGTTTTTCAAAAAGCCATACAGTGATGACGTAAGTAACGAAGAGATTATTATACCCGCTGGTTTTAATCAGTGGTCAAAATTGGCTCAGGCTCAGTATCTGGAAATTGTCACATTTCTGTCCCCTTACCTTTTATCCTCTCAAGGTGACCGGCCGGCAATGGCTCATTCGGTTGAAGGGCGTTTCCCGTTTTTGGATTATCGCCTGGTTGAATTTTGTAATCAATTACCCGATCACTATAAATTGAGAGGATTAAATGAAAAATATCTATTAAGAAAATTTGCCAGCGGGTTTCTTCCCCCTGAGATTTGGAAGCGAAAAAAGAAACCCTATCGCGCACCGATTAAGTCTTCGTTTTTTAGCAAAAATCAACCCGGATATCTGGCGGATTTGGTGAGTGATGAAAATCTTCGCAAAAGCGATTTGTTCAATCCCCTTGCTGTAAAAAAACTCTTCTTGAAAGCATCAAATGAAACTCAATTGAGTGAAATTGAGGAGATGGCGGTTGTGGGGATTATTTCAACTTTGCTTTTGTTTGATCATTTTGTTCTTCGAAATTATCCCCTCAACAAAACAACATCTGCTCCAATTAAGATTATTGACAAAATCAAAAAATAATTTGGAATTCAATGAGGAAAAATGACGATTTTTAGTCAACCTGTTTTTTCAAAAAATGCACTTCAATTAAACGTTAAAAAAGAAACCGAACGAATTACGAATTGGATAAGATCTACGGTTATCCAGGATCTTCGTCGAAGAGGGGTTGTGGTCGGTATTAGTGGAGGTATTGATTCTTCTGTTGTTGCCGCATTATGCGTGAAAGCATTAGGAAGCCAAAAAGTACTTGGGATACTCTTGCCAGAAATCGAATCCAGTCCGGACAGTAAACAATTGGCGCTGAATTTAGCAAAGTCCTTGGGAATCGAAACGGTCACAGAGGATATCACAGGCGCACTAAAAGGCGCGGGATGTTACCAAAGGAGAGATGAGGCTATTCGTCGAATAGTTCCACAGTACGATCAGAATTGGAAATCGAAAATCACACTGCCGGGGAGTTTACTGGATGAACAAACCCTAAACATTTTTTATTTGACAGTTGTTGCTCCAGACGGTAAAGAGATTATTGAACGGATTCCGACTACTGAGTTCCTGCAAATTATGGCAGCGTCTAACTTCAAGCAGCGTACGCGAATGGCCATGCTGTACTATCACGCTGAAAGAAAAAATTACGCTGTAGCGGGCACTGCAAATAAAAACGAACATGATTTAGGTTTCTTCGTGAAATACGGTGATGGAGGTGTGGATTTTAATCCGATTATTCACTTGTTCAAAAGTCAGGTTTATCAATTAGCAAAGTATTTGGAAATCCCCACCGACATTCAACAAAGACCTCCTACTTCAGACACTTATAGTGCTGGCAGTACCCAGGAAGAATTTTTCTTCCGTCTCCCCTTTGAAGTATTAGACTTGATTTGGTTTGGTGTGGAAAACGGGTATCCGACTGGGGAAATTGCCCAACAGCTCAACCTGAGTGAAGAACAAGTGCATCGAGTAGCTCTCGATATTCAACAAAAAAAGCGGACGACAGAATATCTCAGGCTCAAACCCTTACGACTAAACCCTCCTAATTGATAGATGTAGGGTGAGATTTGTCTTCAATACAGTTGCACCATAATCATCACATTTTCTTGCCCTAAAAATTTTTAAATATATAAAGGATGCTATCGAATGACGAAAACAAAAACTTACACCGAATTAATTTCTCCATTTGGTGGGAAATTGATCAATTTATTGGCGGAAGGCGAAGAACGGGAAGCGCTCATTGAAGAGTCAAAGCATTTGCCTTCAGTTCAGATATCTCCCCGCTCCGTTTGCGATCTGGAACTGCTTGCTGTTGGAGCGTTTTCCCCCTTGGATCGCTTTATGGGAAAAGAAGATTACGAACGGGTTCTGACGGAAATGCGATTAAAAAATGGCATTTTATTTCCTATTCCGATAACCTTGCCAATTGATGAAAAAGTCTTGCCATCATTTGCCGATCGAATAAATTTATGCGATTCGCGAAACAATACCCTTGCTATCATGGAAATCTCTGAGGTTTTCCATTGGGATGCTCAGCGGGAAGCCCGACTTGTCCTCGGAACTACAGATCCTCGCCATCCATTGATTTCAGAAATGCTTCATTGGGGGAAAACGTACATCTCAGGCCCCCTAAAAGTAATCAACTTACCTGCTAATTATGATTTTTCGGATTTAAGGCTTACGCCAGCAGAGGTTCGAGATAGACTTTCGAAAATGGGTTATGAAAAAGTTGTGGCATTTCAAACACGTAACCCAATGCACCGAATCCATGAAGAACTGACCAAACGAGCGGCTGAGGAGGTGAATGGCAGTTTATTGATTCATCCTGTAGTGGGCATGACCAAACCTGGAGATGTGGATCACTACACAAGAGTACGGGTGTATCGCACCTTGGTCAATAATTACTACGATCCCTCGCGAACTCTCCTGAGTCTGTTGCCTTTGGCAATGCGGATGGCTGGACCTCGCGAAGCTCTGTGGCATGCAATCATTCGCCGGAATTACGGCGCAACTCATTTTATTATTGGTAGGGATCATGCCGGCCCAGGAAAAGACAGTTATGGAAATCCTTTTTACGGGCCATATGAAGCTCAAATGCTCCTCGCTCAATATTCAGAAGAACTTGGAGTTTCCCCCGTGGAATTCAAAGAACTGGTCTATTTACCCGACGAGGATCGTTATGAAGAAATCAGCAAAGTACCTGAAGGAGCAAGGGTATTTAATATTTCAGGAACTCAAGTGAGAGAAGATTATCTTGAGAAAGGTGTCATGTTACCGGAATGGTTTACCCGACCAGAAACTGCTCAGATATTACAACAAGTTTATCCACCTCGTCATGAACAGGGTTTTTGCATCTGGTTTACAGGGCTTAGTGGTGCTGGAAAGTCAACCACTGCGGAAATTCTTACCACCCTGTTGTTAGAACGAGGCCGCCAGATTACGTTGTTGGATGGTGATGTTGTTCGTACCCACTTATCAAAGGGGCTTGGGTTCTCACGAGAAGACCGTGATACGAACATCTTGCGGATAGGATTTGTGGCAAGTGAAATCGTCAGGCATAATGGCGTGGCAATTTGTGCGGCGATCAGTCCGTATCGGGCTGCTCGGAATGAGGTTCGTAAGATGGTAGGCAGCGAAAGATTTATTGAAGTATTTGTTGATACTCCTATAGACTTGTGCGAAAGCCGAGATGTGAAGGGTTTATATGCCAAAGCCCGCCGTGGTCAATTAACTGGCTTCACTGGGGTTGATGATCCCTACGAGGAGCCGGTAAATCCAGAGATCACTTTGGAAACAGTAAATTCTACACCTCTCCAGAATGCTTATCGAATTATTCGATTTCTTGAAGAGCGCGGCTTTCTAGCCCCGGAATCTCTGACTTCCAATAATGGTCACAAGTAAAGACCAGGATTAATGAGCAGAACATTTCCTGCGCTGCGTGGCATTGCTATCCTGCTTGTGGTTGTCAACCACTCCATAACCCTTGGTTTGCAATTTGCCAGAAATCAAGGAATGACTGTTCCGCAATGGCAGAAATCGCTATTGATTCCAATAAAAGAGCTGGGGATATTTGCAGTTCCCCTTTTTCTTTTTCTTGCAGGCAGCTATTTTGTCTACGCAGCGCAGGGTAAAAATATAAAAACAATGTATCGAATGATTCCCAACAATTTGTTGTATATAATTTTCCCTTATTTTGTTTGGTCTTTGGCTTTTTATATTGTTGTATTCTTAATCTTTGGTGAGAGTAACTCGTTGATCGGCTATGCAAAATCATTAATTGTGGGTTATCCAAATAATTTTGTTCCTCTACTTTTTTTCTTTACACTAATTGCGCCTCTCCTGATTTTGCTTTCCAAGAAATGGCCTTGGTTGACTTTGCTCGTCTTTCTTGCGTATCAAGCATTTTTGGTCGTCCTGCTGCGGCCAGATGTCTTTGGAAACATCATCCCTGAGTGGGTAAAATTATTTGCTCCTCCAATTATCCGATTACCACTTGCTCTATGGGGGGTATTCTATCCACTGGGAGTTGTCTTTGGGCTCAAGACTGAACAATTTAAACAAGCATTCACTCGCAAAATAAATATCCTTGTTCTGGTTGCAATATCGTCAGGACTTTTTATCCTAGCCGTGTCTACGCAGTTGGGTTTTACCTATTTACCCATTGTCGAAGTGATTACCCCCATCTTTGGTCTGGTCTGCTTGACCACTGTCAGAAGAGAACTTATACCTTTTGTGCGTTTCTTTGAAAGGCTAGGCAAAAGGTCTTATGGTATTTACCTGACCAATCTCATTGTGATCAACTTGTTTTTTTACTTGATTATCCGGATCGGGACCAAACAATTGCTGGAGTCCCAACCCTTGCTTGTGATACTGATCGCGGTTACAACAATCCTCTTCCCCCTCCTTTTCATGGAGTGGCTTGAAAAAAGCAGAGGAAGAGCAATGTATCGTTTGGTATTTGGATAAACCGAGGCTTATTCCAAAGGACCCAGAATGCATAGAAAACTGGTTGCACTGTTATTATTTGTCTTAATCATCTTAACAAGTATTCCCCGAAATACTTATGCCCAAATTGATGAAATTTGGTCTGAAGGTGTCAACATTTCTCGATCCGGTTCATCATCCTCTCCTTCTTTTGTTATCAGTTCACAAGGATTGATCCATGTTTTCTGGTTAGATGAGTTTGATGGACTGATGTATTCGCAAGGGGCTGGTACTAACTGGACTCTGTCCCAATCGGTTAATGTCCCAAACGATGTTAGTGTTCCTTCGCTATATTCAGGAATAAATAATCAAATCCATGCTTTTTGGGTTGATGATGAAGGCAAACTTTTCTACAACCGCGCAAATGGGGATAATCTTGGTAACTCGAATGTTTGGAGTGGTTCAACTGTCTTGGGGGAAAGTGTTGTATTTTTTGATGTTGCAATAACCGCTGATGGCGCTGTACATTTGGCTTACCTCCAAACATCCGATCTCAATAATCAGTCTGCGGGAGTGTATTATCGTAAATCCAATTCAAGTGGTTCTTCTTGGCAGCCGCCCATTTTAGTCTATGGTTCTCGATACTTCCGCGCATTAGGACGTGATTCGGCAAATCTTCAAATTGGAGTTCCCAACGAAACGGACAGCCAAGAAATCTTTATTGCTTGGGATAATCGTCCATTGAAAACTGTATTTTTTGCCCGATCCTTGAACGGAGGAACCGAGTGGGAACAACCGGTTGAAATTGCCAGTCCACAAAATCGGCCAAGCGCAACGACCCCATATAATGTACAGATGGGTTTGCTTCAGAATCAGATCATGCTGGTTTATCAAGATGGACAACCCGGTTTCAGTTGCTCCCAATCTTTCCAATACTCCGAAGATAACGGAGTAACATGGAGCGAACCCAAGCGGATGATGGAAGATATTCCAGGTTGCGCATTGTCCTCTCAATTAATCGAAGTTAACGATCAATACCTTCTATTGATGACTGTGAATCGGGATCAAGTGTTACTCACAGCCTGGAATGGCAATCATTGGAGCAAATCCAAGCAGCAAACAGAAATGATGCAGGTAATTGATCCATTGACGCGAACATCTTTAACTCTTACCAGTCAGCAGATTCTAATTGACCCAGAAGGTTACTTGAATTTTATTAGCGCTGATTTGGAACAAGGTGATATTTGGTGGAAGAGGCGAAACCTAGACGATATTGTGTCATGGTTTCAGCAAGATAGCTCCTGGATACCGTTTGAAACAATCACAATTGAAAACAACAGCCTTTCGTCCATAACTATAACATCCGACTCGCGAGGGCAGCCCCATGTATTCTGGGGCTCAAGCAACGAGGATGATCCAGGCATCCCTGCAAACACCATTTATTATTCCATGAGGGAATCCCAGGGCCGATGGCTAAAACCTATCCTTGTTCATCAGTCAACAAATCAATTTGTTGATCACCTATCGGCAAATTTTGACTCCACACGAAACAACCTGATTCTGGTGTGGCGAGATGGCATTCGGGGTGAGATTTATTTTTCAACTGCCCCGGCAAATCAGGCTTTCTTAACCACTTCTTGGAGCGTCCCAGTCCTGATTTCCAGCCCAAATCAGGTAGCCGATTTTCCGAAAATTCTGCTCGATTCTTCCGGAAAATTGATCGTAATATATAGTGTTCCTCTAAATGAAGAAAGGGGTGTTTACCTGACCACCTCAAATGATGGAGGACTTTCCTGGACTCAGCCGGCAAGAATTCTAAATGGGTTAACTTATGGGTTTGAGGCGATCAACAACCCTCAAATGGCCATAGCAGGCGAAAACACATATCACTTAATCTGGGTTAATTCCCAATTGGTTGAAAATCGCTTATACCCTATCTCAATATATTACAGCCGCTCTTTAGACAGTGGTCAGACATGGACAGAGCCAAGCAATATTATTGACGCACAGGTGATTTGGGGACAAATTTTAGCAAGCTCTAACGGTGTAATTCATCGCATATGGCAAGAATATTCAGGTTCCCAAAACCCAATCTGGCATGAGTACTCTACGAACGGCGGCGAAAGCTGGAGCAGGGTCACCCTCCCCTCGCTTCTTGGAGAAAAAATTGGAACTCCTGCTGTCTCGATGGATGCAAGTGGTCGTATACATCTTCTTCAATTGTCTAGGGCAAACGATAATAACGCCTCTTTGCAATACCTGATGTGGGAGAACGATTGGAGGCCTGAACAGGCGAAAGAATTTGATTTTGACTTAATTTCGAGTTCCTCCTCGCCAGGAACAGTTTTTTCCGCAAACGGAAATTTGCAAGTAGCATTATCAGCTGCAACCTTCAACATGGTGGATAACCGTTCAGAAAATCTGCTGTTATTTACCGAACAGCGGATAGAAAATTTACCATTGTTAGAAACACCTTCATTCGATGCGGGAATTGAGGTTAATCCCGAAACATCTACGTCTACTCCATCATTACAACAACCCACTTTAGAACAGACCAAAACGCCCCAACTTATCAATACAACCCCCGCTCCCATTATAAATCCAACAATTGGAATATTGATTGGTTCCCTCCTTTCATTGCTGGTTATTGCTGTGATTGTGATTTATCACATCTGGCAAAAAACTTCGGGGTAAATTTTAGACAATGACGTTTTCATCTTCAAGTATGAATTCCCCCAAAAGTATAGTTCTTAAAATTATTCTAATCTTTTTAGGGTTTACGGTTGTTGCCAACCCGGTGGATATAGTATTCGCTCAAATACCAGATATAAACTGGCAACGACCAATTAATATTTCAAAATCTGAAACAACTTCAACGGATCCATTTCTATTGGCGGATCCAGCGGGCTTGGCTCATCTGTTTTGGGCTGAAAAAACCGGACCGGCACCAGGCAATAGTGCGGATACGATCATGTATGCATTATGGAATGGAAGCACTTGGACCCAACCAATTGATATCTACATCTCGCCGCTTAGCGACGGTAATCCAGTTGCAGTATATCCACGTGCTGTTATTGACGAGAAAGGAACAATTCATCTTATTTGGATGACCTTGCCCAATTTTCCAAAATATGCCCTCAATTACCGTCGGGTTTCTTCATGGGAATCAACCAACATGAATTCCTGGTCTGAGCCGATTAAATTGAACACAAATCTAACCGGCCAGCAATATTCTGCTGATATTGCCTATAACCCAACACAAGGACTTCACCTTGTTTATGCAACCGGAACGGGGGGCCTTGAGGGAAGAGCCATCACCTATCAATCCTCCTCGGATAGGGGTAACACATGGTCTGAACCCAGAGATATCCATCAATTTATAGACCCGGAAAGAGGTGGTAGTAATATTAGAATTTTGTTGGATGAGCCAGGATACATATATGTATCCTGGACAGAATGGGATCGGTCGGGGAATGGTCAGGCGGTTTACTTTACCTACTCTGAAGATAATGGAGCAACCTGGGCGACTCCATTTCCACTGAGTGTCCGGCTTGAAAATGAGTATGAACGAGATTGGAATAACCTGGCTCTGCTAGGATCAGGTCATCTCGTTTCGATTTGGGAAGGTGGTTTTCGAGCATATCGCGGTGCTATGTTCTCTTATGATCATGGTAAAACCTGGACAACCCCTTACGATGTTTTTCCGACACTGATCGGAGATAATGGAGCGGTTCAATTTGCACAGGACAGCAAAGGTAGATTGCATGCCTTTATCGCGAATCGTATTCGGGAGGGATACGATATCTATGGAAGCCGATTAGGATTATGGCATAGCCTGTATCTTGGGGAAGAACGATGGAGTAAACCTAACATTGCCTCAGTTTTTGGTGATGATACCAACATGACCAATCCAACGGTTACGATTGTAAATGGCAATACCATCGTAGCAGCGTGGTATGGCAGTCAGATTTATGAAATTTATGTCATGACCGGCACAATATCAGACGCCCCACCCCTTTCACCCATCCCATGGCCCCGAATTACACCAACGATTGAAAATGAGATCATTGAGAACAAAACTCCAATTATAGAGAACCCATTATCAGAAAGTCCTCCCCAAAATGAATCTTTTTCAAACACTTCACTTCCTCAAAATATTGGTGAAAGTATCTACTTAAGTGCTGTATTACCGGCCGTTTTGATTATTGCATTTTTTGTTTACCGTTATAGTAAAAAACATCGTCCTTGATTTGAATATTGAATTAATAGGCTGCTTCTCATGAAAGATCAACCGCTTGAAGTTACTATCACATACACATCGGAAAAGTTGTCTCAAAAACCATATAAATTGCTAATATTGATCCTTTCCGATATCATGGCATCTCGCGAATTAGCGTGGAGATTGTTCTTAAGGGATATATCTGCTCAATACAGGCAAAGTCTTTTGGGAATTTTTTGGGCTTTTTTCCCTCCGATAATAACTGCTGCTATATTTATATTGCTTCAATCCAGAAATATCATCTCAACAACAACCAATATACCCTATCCGGCTTATGTTCTCATTGGCACCACTTTGTGGCAAATTTTTGCTGATAGTGTAAATGCACCACTAAAGTCTACAACAGGGGCAAAACCATATCTTGTTAAGATTTATTTTCCAAGAGAAGCTCTGCTAATATCTTCTTTCTTGGGGGTTTTATTCAATGTTTTGATCCGGATGATCATCGTATTAGGGGTTTTTATTTATTTCAAGATACCGCTCCATGGGGGATTATTACTGGCGCCTATTGGAATTTTCCTTTTGATACTCCTGGGAATGGTAATTGGAATCTTAATTACGCCAATAGGTATGCTTTATTCGGATGTTTCAACCTCTTTACCAATCATTTTACAACTCTTATTTTTTGCCACTCCTGTTGTCTATACTCTGCCAGAAAAGTTTCCTTTTTCAATATTGAATATCGTTAATCCAGTAACACCTCTTCTCGTTAATGCCAGAAATTTGATGATCAATGGGGTGTTTGATAACACATCCCATTTCATTTTCATTTCAACAATCACGATAATTAGCGCTTTTATTTCGCTGGCGGTCTTTCGTAAATCACTTCCAATCATTATCGAAAAGCTGGGAACGTAATGACCAAACCGATAGTTTGTATAAACCATGTCAGTAAAAAATTTTGCAGAAGTCTAAGGAAATCACTATTTTATGGTGTCTTAGACATGAGTGCTGAATTAATCGGCTTGGAGCGGAATCGTATAAACCTGAGGAAGGATGAATTCTGGGCAGTTAGGGATGTTTCATTTCAGATTGAACCCGGGGAAACAGTGGGCTTAATTGGTCACAACGGCGCTGGAAAAACCTCCCTCCTTAGAATGTTGGGCGGATTAATTCTGCCAGACACAGGAAATATTGAAGTTAACGGTAGAGTTCAAGCTTTGATTGCACTAGGCGCTGGATTCAATCCAGTATTAACCGGCCGAGAAAACATTTATATCAATGCGTCTTTAATGGGATTTTCAAAAAAAGAAATAGATCAACGATTTGATGAAATTGTCGCATTTTCTGGCCTGTCAGAATTTTTAGACATGCCCGTTCAAAGTTATAGTTCGGGCATGGTCGTGCGGTTGGGTTTTTCGGTGGCTGCATTTTTAGAACCAGATGTGTTGCTTGTGGATGAAGTTTTATCCGTTGGAGATTTAGCTTTTCGAACCAAGTGCCAGGTTAGAATTCAAGAGTTACGAAGCAATGGCGTTGCTGTAATTATTGTTTCTCATAACCTTCACACCATAAGCCACCTTTGCCCACGTTCAATCACCCTGGAAAAGGGAAAAGTGATATTTGATGGTGATACAGAAACGGCTATTGATATTTATCGTTCTTCACTAATAAAAACCTACCAAAAATATGATGATAATAATCTTCGAGGGGGCACTGGGGAAATTAGAATTCAAAAAGTTGAAATTTTGAATGGTTTTGAAGAAAAACAAGATGTTTTCAGTATAGGCGAAAAAGTAAAGATAAGATTACATTATCATGCTTATCAACCTGTATTGAACCCGGTGTTCAATATCGTCATACACATTTTGAATAGTTTTCAGGTTACTGGAATTCGCACTGATGTTGATGGAATTATTACAGGGAATTTCAATGGAGAAGGATATATAGATATTGATATTCCTAATTTTTATCTCCTTCCGAATGCTTATACAATTGATGCAGTCATATTTCATTCGGATGGTTTCACGTTCTATGATAGGCTGAACAATGCAAGCCATTTAGTTATCAAGGGGGGCAATGAAATTAATGGAATAGCCTATCTTGGACACTCCTGGAGGATAAATTAGTTTATGAATTCTGATCCCATCTTTATTGTGGGTGTTCAAAGATCTGGAACAACTTTACTTTCAGCGATGCTTGCGGCTCATAGTCAAATCAGCTGCGGCCCGGAGACTCACTTTTTCCAAAGATTGTCAAAAGAACGTATTGAAGATTTAATTGATTCCAAATGCTGGCCAAAGAAGGCAATTAATTTTATAAAATCTATAACTTTTACAAATTTTTCGGACACCTCCTCAAACAAAATTAGCATCTTAGAAAAATATCATCTCCGAGAAGAAACATTATTCGAATACTTATCCCAACAACCCCCAAAAATTACATCAATCTTGGGTTCGATTGTTATACCTTTCATGGAATCACTTGGAAAGTCTCGATGGGCCGAAAAAACCCCCGATCATATCAAATATTTAGACTTAATCCGAAAATTCTACCCGGAGTCTCCTATCATCCGTATCATTCGGGATCCGCGCGATGTTGCATTGTCCTTAATGAGAGTACCATGGGGGACAAAAACATTTTTCGAGGGAATTGACTATTGGAAGTCCTTATATGATCTAAGTAGCGATTTCTTTAAATTTGATTCTCACTCCTATACTTTGCGTTTTGAAGATTTAGTTGAGTCACCCGAATATCAACTAAGAAAGTTGTGTGAATTTCTTGGCGAAAAATTCGAATATTCTATGTTGGATACGTCATTAACCGGAAAACAAGTTAATAGCCAAGGGGTTCCATGGAAGAAAAAAGCTGAAGAACCTATTGATAAGAACCGAGCCTATCAGTGGAAAAATTACCTGAGTAATGAAATGAACTACTATACCGAAGCCCTGATCGGTAACACCCTTAAAGAATTTAATTATCCTACCACCCAAAATTTACCCAATCCAGGGGAATACTACCCACAAAATATCACTCTTCACCAATACGGTAATAAATTATCCAAGATGGCGACAAGTGGAATAAGATTTTGGAAAAAAGATCCTTCGGAAGAACCTGTGGCGATTTTCATGATTGGCGAACCAATGAAATTGAATTGTGTTGAAGAAAGCCTCATTGGCAAAATTGAAAATGTCTTCCTTACCCTAATTAAGGTATTCCAGTTTAAATTAACCGGAAAGAAAGTTGTTTTGGCTTATATCAGAAGACCATCATCTCTATAATGGAATTGGTAATAAATTTCTCACCATTTTCCTTAAATCTTTTCAAATTTAAATTGATGTACATGAAAAATTTTAATAAATCAATGATGAAATATCTAACTACGAAAAAATTATATACATGCTGAACAAGATAAACACAAAAGCCCCATTATTCAATTTCCTCCCCTTAATTGCTTTGGTTTTATTTTCTTGTGGCATCTTTATCTATTCAACAAAATGGGGAATAGGAACTTCGCCCGACTCGGCTGCTTACATTGGTGTTGCAGAAAATATCCTGGCAGGCAAAGGATTGACCATGCCATACGGGAATCCGCCGGGTCAATTCTTAACGTTTTTTCCCCCTCTCTATCCCGTATTTTTATCTGTTGTCGGCTTGTCGGGCATTTCCATTCTTCAATCTGCTCGTTTGCTTCATGTGATTTTAGTATCTGTAAATTTGTGGATATTTTTCTCCTATCTGCAAAAACTTTTACCTTCGTCAGTTTCTTGGCTCTCCACAATTCTTTTGCTTCCTATGGCTCTAAGCAGCTCATTCATAAAACTTCATATCATGGCATGGTCTGAACCCCTTTTTTTGGTTGGTGGTTTTGGCGGTATGTATTTTGCTGCATTAGGATTATCCAGGAATCAAAATAAAGTTGTACTTTTCGGTAGTCTTTTGTTGGGTCTGACTTGTCTCATCCGATATAGTGGTTTTGTATTTATTGCGGTATTGGTTTTAGGAATTCTCTTACTTAGGAACGAAAAATTTTGGAATAACCTTCTCTTTTCCATCTATTTATCCTTGCCCGCACTTTTAATGACAGGCATTTGGATATCCTGGAATTTCATCATTAGCAATACTTTTGCAAATCGCGGATTTGAATTTCATTTAATCCAGAAGACCCAATTGCAACAAGGGTTGGATACAATTTCAAGCTGGTTATTTATTCCAACCACCCTTCCCGGAATAATAAAAATTGGAATTTTGGGATTTTGCGCTTCTTTGTTCTTGTTGGCAATATTCAGAAACTTGAATTATTTTGAACGAGAATCCAAATTCATTGCGGTCTTCTTGATCATCTTTTCTGTACTCTATCCAATTTTTTTGGTTATCTCGATTACATTTTTTGATGCCAATACCCCTTTGGATGACCGCATCCTCTCCCCTTTATTTTTATCCTTTTGGCTATTATTGGCTACAGGTATTGGGCAGTGGCTTCGAAATTCCAGCATTAAGCGAGAATATCAAATTGCATCGGTAATATTAGTAATTTCATTGTTTTGCGGTATTAGCATTGCAAGAAATATAAAGATTTTCCAAAATTACCACTCCAATGGAATTGGCTTTTCTCACCTTCAATGGCGTGATTCTGAATTAATTAAGCAAATTAAACAACTTCCACCCCAAACGACAATTTTCACAAATTCCCCAGAAGCAATTTATTTACTGACCGGCCGACCATCCATTCCTCTTCCCCGTAAAATTGACCTTACTCGTCAAATGGAAAATTTCAATTTTCAAGAAGACATGAATCAACTTAATTCAAAAATTTTGAAAGAAAATGTTGTGATGGCTTATTTTTATAAAATTCAAAGTAAAGCGATCCCAACTGAAACCGAGATAAATCATTTGCTTAGCGTTCAAGTAAAAAGAATGGACTTGTCCGATGGTATTTTGATTGGAGGCGGTAATTGATTCAAAATATCGTCACGGGCATGGTGACAATTATCATCCCAGCCTATAACCAGGGTCAATATCTGGCACAAGCCATAGAAAGTTGTTTAAATCAAAGCTATAACCACATTGAAGTCATTGTGGTAGACGATGGCTCAACCGACAATACCCGAGAAGTTGCCTTGTCTTTTAAAAGCCCAAAAGTTAAGTACATTTATAAACCAAATGGAGGACTCTCTAGCGCTCGGAATGCTGGAATACGAGCAGCATCAGGTGAATATTTGAGTTTTTTAGACTCGGACGACATATTTTTGCCAGAAAAAATATCGCTCCTGATGGATAAATTTGTAACAAACCCATTACTGGGTTTTGTCGCCGGCCACGCTTTACTTATAGACCAGCGAGGAAGAATAATCCCCAAAAAATTTGAAACCGCTCTTCCAACGCCGATACAAAATCTGTTATTCGGCAACCCATTTCATGTTGGTAGTGTGATGATTAAAAAGAAGTGGCAAGAAAAAATTGGGTATTTCGATGAAACACTTCGCTCGTATGAGGACTGGGACTTTTGGTTGAGATTAGCCATAGCAGGCTGCATCATGGATGTAATTCCAGTACCTGTTTCTCAATATCGTTTCCATACTGGCCAAATGACTCGCAATGGTGAACAAATGACAGCAGCCAATTTAGCGGTATTAGAGAAAACCTTTGCCAATCCCAACTTAAGTCAGGAATGGTTAAATTTAAAGTCTAAAGCCTACGCTCACGCGCATTTACGGGCTGCTGCACATGGTTACTTATCTTCGGATTTTCAGTTTGCCCAAAAGCACCTTCGAATAGCGTTAAGTCTCGATCCAGAATTATCCGAGGGCGGCTACCTTAAGTTGAGAAATATTTTTTCTGGTTGGACTGATCTCCCGAAAACTGAGGATTCCGTTTCGTTTTTAGAACGTATTTATAAAAATCTTCCCGAAGAGTTGAATGAGCTGAAGAAGGAATCGCGCCAAATCATTGGAATGGCAGCGTTAAATCAAGCATTTATTTATTACCATCACAAAAACTACCCAAAGGCGCGCAGATCAGCCTGGAAAGCATTATTTACCCTTCCGACTCTCTATAAAAATTTTGGTGCCTTTACAGTACTGGTTAAGTCAGTCCTTAAGAGCCCAGTTCCATTAATAAATTCTCACATCGAGGAAAGATAAAATGCGGAAATACTTTTTTCGTTCGCAAGTTACCCCTTATGTGATTTTGTTCATCGAACGCGATGGTAGTACTTTTATGATAAGCCTCATGACATCACACCCACAAATCCAGTCTGTGTATGAGCGTTTTGCTGTGATGAAGCAGAAAGGAGCCACCGCAATTGAACAAATCAATTGGGCGAGAAACTTTTTTACTCCTCCTTTGATTACAAAATATGGCGCGGTTGGGTTTAAGACAAAACTGGTGGATATTTTAGATAAAAATGCTTTTACACAACTTTTACACGAAAAAAAAGTACGTATTATTCAGATGCAAAGAAGAAATCAAGTAAAGGCTGTTATTTCCAGAATGAACGCCAAGCGTCTATTTGATGCTACTGGTAAGTGGAATTTATACAATGAAAAGGAACGTTTGCCTGCCTTTGAAGTAGATCCTCAAATATTCCATAAATACTTACAAGAAAGAATTCAAGCAGATGAAGAGTTGACAAACTTTACAAAAGGACTGAATTTACCCATTTTGAAAATGGTCTATGAGGATCTTTTACTAAATCGGGAAAAAGTGCTTTCCGATGTATTCAATTTTTTGGAAGTCGACCCCTATCCAGTTGAAGGGAAAACCCTGAAAAACACCAGTGACGATTTGAGAGAAGTGGTTTTGAATTTTGAACAACTTCGATCAAAATATGCGGGTACACCATTCGAGTCTATGTTTGATGAAGTTTTAGCATGAAAGGCGAATGACCATGCCGGGAATTTTCGGTTTCAAGAAAGACTTATCAAAAACCGATAGCCATATCCTAATTAAAAAGATGTCCATTGGGTTGGAAGGGGAAGATCGCTTTCTCAGACAATTTGAAACCGGTGAAGGGTGGGGATTTGGAAGAAATTCGCTGGGAATTCTTAACCAAAATAAGCAACCCTTGTGGGATGACACAAGAAATGTCGGTTTGGTTTTTGAAGGTGAGTTGTACGATACCGAACCTTTACGACAAATTCTAGATCAGCACAATCTAAAATGTGAAACGGATGAAGAAATATTGCTAGGTCTGTATTTACTGGAGGGTGAGTCATTTGCCCGCAGGATAAATGGATCTTTTTCGGTTGCCTTTATTGACAATCGAAATAACGCCATGATTTTAATCAACGACCGGTTGGGACTTCATCCTGTTTATTATGCAAATTTCGGATCAACTTTCTTGTTCGCCTCTGGTGTGAGAGCAATATTAGCAGATGATTCTTTGCCTCGACGCGTGGATCGGGTTGCAATTCAGGAATTTCTAACCTTTGATCATCTTTTACACCAAAGGACCTTATTGGAGGACGTAAAATTACTTCCTCAAGGAAGTGTTTTGAAATATCAAAATGGCAAATTGACCATCTGGCGATATCTCCGCTTAAACTATCCAGATGTGTACCCTTTCTGCGAACCGCCCTCTTATCAAGAACGATTACTCATCGAGATAAAAAAGGCTGTCTTACGACAGTCGGGTGGTCAACAAGAAAAAGGATTAATGCTTTCCGGAGGTTTAGACTCTCGGTTTTTGCTTGCTCTACTGGCTGAGATCTTAACACCCTCTAATCTTCATACATTTACCTGGAGTATTCCCGGCTCCGATGATGCCCGCTATGCAAAAGAGGCCGCTAAAACGATTGGAACCCAACATCATTTTTTTGAACTCAAGCCCGATTGGTTATTGAAAGAGGGAGAAAAAGCAGTCAAATTGACGGATGGGATGGGCAATCTGGTCAATCTTCACGCAATCGCTAATCTGGTTGATGAAGCCAAAATTGCCCCAATAATTTATAAAGGTTTTATGGGCGATGCTATGTTCGGTTTTGGTTTACGTCCACGATTTTGGGCGGATTATGATCCTGAAACAGAAATACACGAGCATTTACAAGCATATCGGGACTATCGGGTTCTGACCTTTGACCTTACAGAACATAAAGACTTTTTCACGGATTCATTCCTTAGGCATGTTCAGGATGAACTAATGGCAGATTTTAAGCAAGGTATGCGATCCGCCGGCGTTCGACAAATGGCTGCTCAAAGATTGTATTTTGATCTCACCCAAAGAGTGCCCAGAATGACAATCAATGGTGTCCTCGTGGCAAGGGATCGAGCGGTTATTCGGCTGCCTTTTGCGGATAACGATTTGGTTGATTTTTCGATGACTGTGCCTCCTTACCTGGCCTTTGAGAGGAAGTTAATGATTGAAAGTTTTATCAAAGCCTACCCGAAACTGGCACGGATCCCAACTCCACGGGATCATTTACCCCTCACCCATTGCGCCCGTGCCGTATTGGCAAGAAACGAACAATTTATCCGATGGCATTTACGAAAAGCCGGGTTGGGTTGGCTGACAGGGCCGGAAAATCGCCCCTATAAGGACTACCAGACCTGGTTTAGGACAACTTTACGGGAATGGGTTGAACAAACACTTCTATCCTCTACATCGTTAGACAGAGGCTACTTTAAACCTGAAAGTGTTCGGCAAACCGTTCAAGACCACATGGCTGGAAAAAATAACGCTGTAAAAATTGGCGCATTAATGGCTATTGAACTTTGGCATAAGTTTTATTTGGATTAACGACTCTCCTATGAAAATTGGTATTGTTATCAATGAAACCTGGGCATTTTTCGATGAAATTTATCAAGAACTGAAACGTTACCACAATGTTAAAGTGTTCAAACCCCGCTGCTATTCCTTTCCATTTTTCCGGGAGCGGCTTCAAAAGAGGCAATTTGAATTCCAATTCAGGGAATTTTTATCAAATCACGAAGTGGTTTTTTTTGAATGGGCAAGTGAATTTTTGGCTATTGCTACTCAACTGCCAAAGACAACCTCAATAATTACCCGTTTACACCGTTATGAACTTTACCAATGGGCAAATCAAATTGATTGGACAAAAGTTGACCATATCCTGCTGGTAAGTGAAGCAAAGCGTCGAGAGTTCAATACCCGTTTTCCCGGTTATAATGAGAAAATTATCGTTATTCCCGAAGCAGTAAATCCAGAAAAATTTCCATACTCCTTGCGGGATTTCCAGAAAAACATTGGAATTTTAGGACACCTAACTCCCCGTAAAAGAGTTTATGAACTTATTCTGGCTTTTTCCGAATTAGAACTGAATCAACGGGGATATCACCTGCATGTTGGTGGAGGTGCTCATCCTCGCTTTCTGGACTACTTTGATGCCTTAATCAACCTTCCAGCGAAATTGGGAATCGAAAACTCAGTCACCTTTTATGGGCATATCCAAAACCCTTCTGATTTTTATAGAAAAGTGGATATTTTCATTTCGAATAGCTATTCAGAAGGTTTACAAGTCTCTCCAATGGAAGCCATTGCAACTGGAAGTTATTGTCTGGCACATCAATGGTCTGGAGCAGACGAATTACTTCCCGAGGAAAATCTTTACTACACGGATCTTGAACTGGGGAAGAAAATATTAGATTTTGAAAGACTTCCAAACAAAGAAAAACAACAGAAACAATTGAATATTCGAGATCGAGTGCTTGAAAAATGTAATAGCAATTTGATCAGCGAAAATATCCGAAAAATTATTGAGAATGTCGCACACAGATGAAGATTGGGTATCTTGCTCAATTGAGCCCTGAACTACGCACTCCCCCATTTGATGGTCCTGCTAATCACATTCGTCATATAGTTCATGAATGGCAAGATATGGGCCATCAGGTATTGTTTTTGGGTGGTATGGGATCGGGTTATTGGAAGAGTAAGGACTTAAAGGAATTCATCCCTTTGCAAAACGGAAAAAGGACAATTATCGAAAGGTCCATACGAAAATTTCAAAGCTTGGCTCATTTGCCTTACATAAACTACTTTGAAAGTCTTTCTTTTTCTGATTTGGTAGTTGGGAGTATGGTTTATTATGATTGCCTATACGAAAGAGCGAGCTGGATGAGTTATGGCGGATTGCTGGCCGCCAAGAAAAAAAGGCTCCCATTAATTATGGAATTCAACGGCGACCCTCTTCATGATCTCAAATCGAAGGGCCAATTACCGGGGGGAATACAGTTATCTATTTCAAAAGCTCTTTTTCGGTACACCTTGGGACAAGCAGATCATCTAATTGCCTCAGGAGAGGGATGGAAAAAAAACCTGGTCGAAAATTGGGATTTATCTCCAGAAAAGATTAGCGTAGTTGAAAATGGGACAACTTTGGTAAATCTTCTTCAAAGAAATGAATTGGCGAATTTTCAGCCAAAAGATCCTCGATCCGAAATCAAGATTTCCTATCTGGGAAGTTTTTTCCCATGGCACGGCACGAAAATTGCGATTAATGCATTTGCCAAATTGTTGAGGAGTGGAATAAACGCATCGTTAATAATGATCGGCTCCGGAAGCGATTTGGAGGAGACCCAAAGGCTTGCTAAAGACCTCGGCATAGACCATAAAGTTACCTTCACAGGAGCTTTATTACCCGAAGAATATGCCAAAATTTTGGCAAATTGTGAAATCGGTTTATCCCCTTATTGTGGCTGGACGGAATTTTCGGGACTCAAATTGTTTGACTACAAAGCTGCCGGACTTGCAATCATTGCCTCTGGAAAAAACGGCCAGCCTGCCACACTGGTGCACAACAAGACTGGACTGATCATTCCGCCCTGTGATGAAAGCGCACTGCTTGACTCGCTGATATTATTGGCTAACAATCGTGATTTTATGGCTTCTTTGGGCAAACAAGCAAGACTTGAGGCTGAGGTAAAACACACCTGGAAGAAAACGGCTGAAGAGATCCTCTCTATCATCACTCATGTTGTGGAATTGAGGAAATGATCTCCCCTCTTATCCCCTCCCTCAAAGCAGGTTTAGTTTCGGTTATGATGCCAGCCTACAATGCCGAAAGATTTATTAGGGCAGCCATTGATAGCCTTCTTAATCAAACCTATCATTTATGGGAATTGATTCTGGTCAATGATGGCTCAACCGATCAAACTGAGACGATAATCAGGAAATACTCCGACTCCCGAATACGATTATTTAATCAAAACAACTCCGGAGAAGCTTCTGCAAGAAATAATGCCCTTAAACATGTTCAAGGAGAGTTTCTTGCATTTTTAGATGCGGATGATTTCTATCACCCCTCTTTTTTAGCACTCATGGTGAGATACTTGAATCAACACCCGGAAAAGGACGGGGTATATTGTGATGGTTTTTATGTTGATCCGAACAACAAAATCCTCTCTTCTTTGTCGAGTTTCAGGCGAGGGCCGTTTGAAGGTGACCTGTTTGAACAGCTGGTAAGAGCCTCAGATGTATTTGGCCCGCCCATGACGGTGATGTTGCGAAGTGAAAAAGTCCTCTCATCAAAAATTGAATTTGATCAGCGAATAGTCATTGGGCCGGATTGGGATTTCTTCACTCGCTTATCCCAATTCGTACTCTTTGGATATCTGAATCAACAACTCTGTTTTTATCGCATTCATCAAACCAACATCACCCTAACGACCGGGAACGCAAAAAAAAACCAATCACTTGCGCTTTGTCGGCGTAAAATGCTTGAATTACAAAAATTTAATCAATGCAAAGAAGAAACAAAAAGCTATGTGTTCTTCGATTTACTTGTTAATCTCATTGAAAATGACGAGGAAATTGACCGGTTACTATCTCATCCATCTTTTGGTCAACTCTCCCCTTGTGAACAAAATCGCCTGATCAGGCTGGTGGTTATAAAACGGCTGATTCATCAACCAAACCATCAGTTCATTTACAAGTGGATATCCAATGCGGTTAGGCTTTGCCCGAAAGATAGAAAAACGAATCTAATTCGAATTATGTATCAAATCAGTCCGATTATTCTGCACTATTTGCTCAACCTAAGAGAGAAAATGCGGACAGAGAACACAACAATATCTCCATTTTCAAATTGAAAATTCATGAAAATTGCCATTTATCATAATTTATCATCCGGAGGAGCAAAAAGGTCTTTATATGAGATCGTTAAGCGACTTCATGAACGCCACGAAATCATTGTATTCTCTCTTTCGAGCGCAGATCATGATTTTTGTGACATACGTCCTTTTGTAAAGACACATGAAACATACCATTTCCAACCAGGAAGATTGTTTCGCTCCCCTTTTGGAAGATTCAATTCAATTGTTCGAGTTTTTGACTTGTTCAGGCTCAGAAGAGTCAACAAGATTATTGCAAGAGAAATTACCCAACAAAAACCCGATTTGGTATTTGTTGAACCTTGTCGTTATGAAAATGCCCCCTCACTATTAAGATTCCTGGATGGTATACCAAATGTGTATTATTGTCACGAGCCTTTTCGAGTTCATTACGAACAGCCCCCTCCACGCCCTTATTATAAAGTAAATTCAACTCTGAGGAAAACCATTGATCAAATTGATTTCATTTTATACCTTTATAAAGAACTGGCAAAACGTAATGATTTATTGAACATACGAAGTGCCGGAGTGGTGTTTGTTAATTCTGGCTATACGAAAAACTTGGTCAAGTCCATTTATCACCTTGATGCTGAAATTAATTATTTGGGTGTAGATATTGAAAAATTTAAACCCCTTCCTCATCTAACGAAAGCCAATATGATTTTATCGGTTGGTTCATTAACGCCGCTCAAAGGGTTTGACTTCGTTATTCGTTCAATTTCATTGATACCACCTGATCGTCGTCCAACATTGACAATTTCCAGTAATTTTTCAAATCCGGAAGAATATAAATACTTAAGTAATGTTGCCAGTAACCTCGGTGTTAGCGTCGAATTCTTGAGCGGTATTCCTGATGATAAATTAGTTGAATTGTACAATCAGGCAACTTTAACTGCCTATGCTCCACATCGAGAACCTTTTGGGCTGGTTGCTCTTGAGTCAATGGCATGCGCAACTCCGGTGGTTGGGGTTAAGGAAGGCGGTTTGCTTGAAACCATTCAAGAGGGAGTAAATGGACGCCTGGTTGAGCGAAACGAACAAATATTTTCTTCTGCTCTTTTTGAATTGTTATCAAACCCTCGAAAATCCCGCGAATTCGGTGAAAAGGGCTACCAAACAGTTTTAGAAAAGTGGGGCTGGGAAACAGCCGTTTCAAACCTTGAAAGCAAGTTTATTCAATCTATCGAAAAGAAGGACCATCCCCAATGAGTAATCAAGATCTGATTAAGTTCTTTCTTCAAATCGCCGTCATGTTGGGGTGCGCCCTGATTTTGGGACAAATGATGAGACGGTTTCGCCAGCCCGCTGTATTGGGCGAATTAATTGGCGGCATTATCCTCGGCCCGACAATTCTTGGTTGGTTATTTCCAGATTTCTTTGAATGGCTTTTTCGTTCATCTCAGGAGGTTGGGATTTTACGCGATGCCTCCATCAAAATGGGTATGTTGTTTTTCTTGTTTATTGCTGGCCTGGAGATCAATTTTTCAAATACAAATCATGTTGGCAGGTACGCTTTTTTTATTGGTCTTTTCGGCACAATCCTTCCTATTGCCATCGGGGTTGGGTTGGTTTTTCTGCTGCCATCCAATTTTTGGGGACCTGTTGCGCAGAAGAATTTGATGATTTTTGGCCTTTTCATTGGCATCAATCTGGCAAACACAGCAAATCCCGTTATTGTGCGAATTCTTCAGGATCTTAATTTGCTCAAAAAAGAAGTGGGGTTAATAACCCTCAACGCCACCGTCGTTGATGACTCGATCACCTGGACTTTATTTGCGATCATGTTAAGTTTTACTCACCCACAAACTGGCGAAATCTCCCTTGGAACAAACCAAACCATCTTCTTAATCCTTGCATTTTTTGTTCTCATGTTGAGTATCGGTAGGCGCTTTGCCCCAAGAGCACTGAGTTTCATCCGAAAATCTCTAACCTGGCCAAGTGGATTTATCGCATTTACAGCTTTAGCGATTTTATTGATTGCCTCAATAGCGGAGTTTTTAGGTATCCATGCGTTTTTAGGAGCCTTTTTACTTGGTGCGGTCGTTGCAGGAAAACATCCAGAAGCTGAAGAAGCCCACACAGTTATCTCCCAATTTGTTATGGCGTTTTTTGCGCCAATATACTTTGTTTCAATCGGCATGAAAACCAACTTCATTGAAAATTTCGACTTCTGGTTGGTGTTAATCATATTGCTTAGTGCAATTTTTTCTAAATTTCTTTCCGTACTCTTTGGTGCAAAAATTGCCGGCATGAATATTGATCGCCGAACACTTGCAATTGCCAGCGGATTGAATGCACGCGGAGCGACAGGAATTATTCTTGCGGGAATTGGGCTTTCTAATGGGTTGATTGATGAACGAATTTTTGTTTCGTTATTTATCACCGCTATTCTCACCTCGATAGCCGCTGGCCCATTAATGACATATTTTCTGGCCGAAAATAAGACCTTAATTAAGAAAGAAATTGAGTCGCCGGTTACAACAACCCAGTGATGAATTAATTTTCCACTTGCGAGGATAAAATGAGTTACCGTTATCTCCTGCACACTGCAATATATGAAAATGCTCTGGTAAACCCTACCCATCCGGCAATCCGTTTTCAAAAAGAAGAGTTTACCTACGGCAAATTAGCAAAAGCCTCCAATCAATTGGCAAACTTTTTGATCAATTTAGGTGTGAAACGGGGAGACCGTGTTGGAATTTACATGAATAAAAATATTTATTCTGCCGTTGCCATCTATGGCATTTTATCGGCAGGAGCAGCCTATGTGCCATTAGATCCGTTCGCTCCAATTGATCGCCTCAGTTTTGTAATCAATGATTGTCAAATTCATTTCCTCATTACAAACGAGGCAAAAAAAGACAACCTCAAAGAAATTATTCATAAAACCGCCCTCGATGGCTTCATTGGCATTCAAAGCAATTCAAGTCTTCCTATACCCTCATATAGTTGGGATCAAATTTTTCAATTTTCCTCTTCTCAACCATCCATCCAACTTGTTGAACAGGATTTAGCCTACATTTTATACACTTCAGGTTCGACAGGAACACCGAAAGGCATCATGCACACTCACCGTAGCGGACTTTCTTTTGCCGAGTGGGCAGTACAAACTTACCAGATCACATCATCTGACCGCATCAGCAATCACGCCCCGCTTCATTTTGACCTTTCTACATTTGATTTTTTTGCCTCTGCAATTGCTGGTGCAACCACGGTGATTGTACCCGAAGGGATTACCAAATTGCCCGCCAGCATGGCCAGATGGATTCAAGATGAAAAAATCACAATCTGGTATTCCGTACCTTTTGCTTTGATTCAAATGTTGGAAAGAGGTGGTCTCGAATCAAAAGATTTTTCAAACTTGAGGTGGGTTTTATTCGCTGGCGAACCTTTTCCGACCAAGCATTTGAGAAATCTGATGAAAACGCTACCCAAAGCAAGATTCTCTAATCTTTACGGACCCACAGAAACGAATGTTTGCACTTATTACCATGTCGCTCCCTTGTCCGAGGATACGGATGAGCCAATTCCAATTGGCATTGTATGCGAGAACACAGAAGCCCTCGTTGTAGATGCCGAGGGGATACCTTTGCCGGATGGCCAGATTGGCGAATTATTGATCAGGGGTGGCACGGTAATGAAAGGGTACTGGGGTAGACCGGACCTGACCGATAAAGGGTTTTTCCGGCGTTCGATGTTCGGTTATTGTGAAGACATTTTCTATCGTACAGGAGACCTGGTTCAAAAAATGCCAGACGGAAATTATAAATTTTGGGGGAGAAAGGATCGGCAAATCAAAACCAGAGGGTATCGGGTTGAGTTGGACGAAGTTGAGGCAGCCCTATTATCTCATCCTGCCGTTCATGAAGCCGCCGCTTATCCTGTTCCGGATGTCGAAGGTAGCCATCTCATCGAAGCAGCTATAATTTTAGTCCAGGGAGGGAATTTAAGTGAGGATGATCTGATTAAACACCTTTCCGGGCGATTGCCAAATTACGCAATACCAGCAAAAATCATAATATCCGATGATTTTCCGAGAACTTCGACCGGAAAAATCAACAGGCGGGAACTGCAAGAAAAAGCCATAAAAAATACTTGAAATATTATAAGGAGATAAAGAAATGGAAACAAGCACGATCCTTCATAATTTTATTCTTGATGAGCTCGTCAAAGGTCGGAAAAAGACAATCGGTGACGACGATGATTTACTCGCCGAGGGTATCATCGATTCTCTCGGAATACTTCAATTAGTGGCTTTCATTGAGGAAAAATTCAACTTTACTGTTCCTGATGAGGATGTGGTCATTGAAAACTTCATGAGTGTCAATGCGCTAAGCAAATATCTTGATCAAAAATTGGCAACAAAACACTGATTGTTGCCGGCAGGCAGAAAATCAGGGTGGAGATTATATTCTGCTTCTGTGACTGATTATAAATGACAAGAAAACTGCTCCTTCTTAATGGAATTGCCATAATATTTGCTGTTTATCATCATGCCATCTATTGGGCTATCACTGCTATAAATTTCTGGGGACATCGGTTCGTAAGCAATGCAACCCCTCAATTGCTTTCATCGCCTAATCTTTTTGCATTGTTTTTACGAATTACCGACCAAATAGGCGGAGTTGCTGTGCCTGCCTTTTTATTTGTCTCCGGTTACTTGTATGGATTTTCGCTAAATCGTCAAATCATAGGGCAAAGTTACCGGTTTATCCTAAAGAGAATTTACTATTTGCTCATACCCTATTTTGTTTGGTCAACTCTTACGGTCATATTTCGGATAATTGAAGGAGAAAATTATCCACTAGCCAGGCTGATCAGAGTTTATCTTTTTGGAGAAGCCGATGGGCCATTTTATTATGTGCCCTTAATTGTGCAATTGATCGTATTATCGCCTTTCCTTTTTCGAGCAGCAAAGAAGTACCCATTACTTTCTATAGGATTTGTATTCTCGTTCCAATTGCTATCCACCATTACCTGGTACTTTAAAATGCTAAATATAACCCCATTAACACCTCTAATTTTTTTTAATATTTTCAAAAGTAGTTACTTGTTTTCTCATTCCTTGTGGTTTTTGATGGGTTCATTATTCTTTATTTATCGCGAAAATATAATCACAATGATAAAACCTCTCCAACGATGGACCTGGTTGCTTTTAATTCTTTTATTTATTTCAAGTCAAATCGAATTCCAGCTGCTTATTAATGCAAATGGAAGCAATTGGCTCAACACCCAATCTTCTATCCTAACCAAGGGATTATACACCCTGCTTATCCTTGCTTATGCTGTTTTTGGAGAGAAAATCCCTTCTTACCAAAAAATTGAATATATAGGAGCCAATTCTTATGGAATTTACCTGACCCATGTCATAGTGATTGAAATTGCTGCCAGGCTGCTTTACCACATATTCCCCTATCTCCTGGGTCAAACGGTAATTTTGCTCGCCGTTTTGGTATTCATGGGGATTACAATTCCTTTGGCGTTGATGAATTTTTCAAAAAAGTTTTCAATCAAGCCACTCTATTCATTTATGTGGGGATAATCTTAACTTTGTTAATTTCAATTCCTACAATCAATCATTCCCTTAAGGAGGAATAAAAATGAATCAAGTCATAATTATTGGTGGTGGCCCTGCCGGATCGGTAATGGGCAGTTATCTGTCAATGGCGGGTATCAAGAATGTTATTTTGGAGTCTGCAATCCATCCACGTCCTCACGTTGGTGAGTCAATGGTGACATCGTCCACGCGAGTTTACAATGAAATTGGTTTTCTGCCCACTATGGAAAAAGAAGGCTTCCCCCACAAATATGGTGCTTCATGGCATGACATAAAAGGCAGGGGGGCTTCTCACATTTGGTTTGATGAATTTCCCCAGGAAGGCATCAATCAACCCTATACTTATCATGTGGATCGTGGAAAACTGGATTTGCTTTTACTCAAGCATGCCGAAAAACTGGGCAGTGAGGTTTATGAAGGAGTTACGGTAAAACAAGTTTTGTTCGATGAAAATGGTTATGCGTCCGGCGTTCGGGTAAAGATTGCCAGCGAGGAGGTTGATATACCTGCAAAAATGGTCGTTGATGCCAGCGGGCGAAATACACTTTTGGGAAGGCAGCTCGGCATTAAGAAGAAAGACCCAATTTTTAATCAATACGCCGTTCACGCCTGGTTTGAAAACGTTAATCGTGGCGAACCGGAAACTGCCGATTTTATCCATATCTACTTTCTTCCGGTTGAAAGAGGATGGGCATGGCAAATTCCCATTACTGACAAAATCACCTCAATGGGAATCGTCGCCGAAAAAGAGGTCTTCATGGAATCCAAAGGAGATGTGGAAGGATATTTCTACAAATACGCCAACTCCAATGAAGGCCTGAAACACGCCCTTTCGGAAGCTCAGAGAATTAACGACTTCAAACAAGAAGGGGATTATTCATACTCGATGGAAAAATTTGTCGGAAATGGTTTTATGCTGATTGGGGATGCTGCTCGTTTTGTTGATCCCATCTTTTCCTCTGGGGTCAGCATTGCTTTGTATTCGGCAAAATATGGCTCGCAGTTCATCCGTCAGGCATTTGAAACCGGAGATTTCAGCGAAACCGCTTTTAAGCCTTATGAAACAAAAATGAGAGCAGGCGTAAGTGTTTGGTATGAATTCATTCGGCTCTATTACAAATTACTTCCTTTATTCACACATTTCATTCAATCCAAAAAGTATCGGCTGGAAGTCCTTCGGCTCCTTCAAGGAGAAGTATATGATCGTAAAGAAGTGCCCGTTCTGGCTGCCATGCGCCAGTACATTGAAACAGTTGAGAAAACTGAAAACCACCTTCTAAGATCAAAGCTGACCAGCATACCGATTGATGATTTGCCGGAATTTACTCAACTATCACAGGATTAAGGATCTACGCTGACTAAAACTCTTCTTTACCTCAATGGGATTGCAGCGTTTTGCGTAATCCTGTTTCATAGCGCTGGTTGGGTAATGACCTCGATGTTTTCATGGAGTAATCGTTACCCAATCAGCATTCCCGCTGAAATTCTTGCCGCCAGTCCGGCTTTTTATTTTTTGCGCATGGTGGAACAAGTAGTGGTGTTCAGCATCCCAGCCTTTATCTTTGTATCCGGTTACTTTGCAGCATTTTTAGCAGGACGACATTCCTCTAAATTCAGTTTCAAACAAACCTTCTTAAGAATCAAGGGGTTGCTTATACCCTATCTGATCTGGTCAATTTTGTTTCTTGCATTAGGGTTTGTGGAGGGCAAAAGCATTCCAGCCGTTAGGGTTTTATCCAATTTATTAATTGGTTCCACTACACCTGCCTATTATTATGTTCCTTTGATTATTCAGCTTTACCTGATTGCACCACTTCTCATCTTCGCTGCCAGGAAAAATTGGAAGATATTGTTGATAATCACCGGTCTGATTCAAATCCTGATACACCTCCCGGTTTCATTAACCCTTCTGGGAATTCAGGGGGGAGTAACAACTTTTTTACTTCAAATTCCCAAATGGTTATTTCTCACCCGCCTTTTTTGGTTTTCAGCAGGTATCGTTGCCGGATTACATTTCTCAAAATTGAAACCACACCTTTTAAATCTAAATAAAGTGTTTGGCCTTGCTGCGTTATTTTTCTTAATTTTCGGATTCGTTGAGTGGCAAGTTTTCAATGGTCCACTTCAGACTCGAGAAACCATCATTGATTGGTTTTACCAGATCTCCGTATTGTTGTTTTTCTTGAGCCTTGGCGAACAGCAAAAATTACCTTTTAGCAAAACCTTCAATTCAATGAGCAGCAAGTCGTTTGGAATATATCTGGCTCATGTTCCGGCAATGGAAATTACAGCAAGGGGTATTTACCTCCTTGCACCATGGATCTTACCCAATCATTTTCTCTTTTTTACTCTCATATTTATCGCCGGTCTTGGAATTCCATTGCTGGGAATGCAAATCGTCTTTTCCACAAAACTGCGTCCAATTTATGGCTACCTGTTTGGTTAAATGATCCTTCATGTCAAAACGATTTTTACTATTGAACGGCCTCGCAATTATCAACGTAGTCCTCAATCATTCCATTGGATGGACTTACGTGGCGATGTTTTGGTGGGTTCATCGGTACACCAATTTATCCTCACCCGATTTTTCTCAACTTTATTCGGGAGCCTATTTTTTCCTCAGAGTATTAGAACAATGGGTAATACCAAGTATTCCCGCTTTCTTAATGGTTTCGGGCTATTTTGCCTCATTCAGCGCTGGTAAAAAGAAATTGCTGGGTTGGAATTTTGTAATCACCCGTGTCAAGTATTTGGCAATTCCTTACTTTTTATGGTCAACCCTAATGATTATTTTCAATGTATTTCAAAATACGAACTACACCGCAACCCGATTAGTTCGCATTTATCTAACCGGTCAGGCTGCCGAAGCCTATTACTTTGTACCTTTGCTTATCTCCCTGTACCTATTATCTCCCGTTTTGATTCGGCTAGCCAACTGGAATTGGAAGATTTTTTTAGGGATAACTGCCTTAATACAGGTATTAACAAAGTTAGTTGATTATCCTGTAATAACAGGGATGAACCTGCCTCTTGCTCCCTTCTTTTCTTTTATTAATTCCGGATGGTTGTTCGTTGGTCATATTTTTTGGTTTTCATTTGGCATGGTTATCGGTATTCAGCAAAGCGATATCAAAGAAACATTCCGGAAAGTTCGTTGGCATTTATTGATCATTTCTCTTATTTTTTTTGTTGCTGGAATTATCGAATGGGAATGGTTGCTACTTCAATCGGGTAAAACATGGATCGGCCCCCACGAGACACTTGTTGACAATATTTACTCTTTTACAATCCTTTCAGCATTTCTTGGCTTTTGGAGTGCTCATTTCCCTTTTAGTAAAAAGATGGAAGAATTAGGCCCAAAATCATTTGGGGTTTTCCTGGCGCATTCCTTATTCTTGATTATCGCTGCAAGGGGTATATATCACTTTATTCCGCAATTATTGGCTTTCCCGCTTATTTTTTTGATGATTCTGGTGATCATTGGATTGTCAACCCCACTGATATTGATGAAAATAACCAGAAGTTCATATCTTAAGCCTATTTACACTTATCTTTTTGGATAACTGAGGATAAAAATGACAAAAGTTTTAGTTACAGGCGGTGCTGGTTTCATAGGTTCTCATGTGAGCGAGGAATTATTATCCCGTGGTTATGAGGTAATCGTTTTAGATGATCTTTCAGGTGGGTTTAAGGATAACCTTGTCCAAGGGGCGGGTTTTATTCAAGGAAGTATTACGGATCAAGGATTAGTCAATCATATCTTTCAAAAAGAAAAATTTGATTATGTTTTTCACCTCGCCGCCTATGCGGCCGAAGGTTTAAGTCATTTTATCAAACACTTTAATTACACCAATAACCTTCTTGGAAGCGTTAATTTAATTAATGCTTCTATCAATCATGGAGTCAAATGCTTCGTTTTTACTTCCTCAATCGCCGTTTATGGAGCGAGCCCAAAATTACCAATGAGTGAAGAGGATACCCCTCATCCGGAAGATCCCTACGGGATATCGAAACTGGCAGTTGAACAGGAATTACGAGTCAGTCACGAAATGTTTGGCTTAAACTATATTATTTTTCGTCCTCATAATGTTTATGGAGAAAGGCAAAATATCGGAGATCGTTACAGGAACGTTGTAGGTATCTTTATGAATCAGATACTACAAGATAAACCCATGACTATCTTTGGAGATGGCCAACAAACCAGAGCATTTAGTTATATAAAAGACATTGCCCCTCTCATAGCTGAATCTATCAGCACGCCAGCCGCTTATAATCAAATATTTAACATCGGTGCCGATCAACCCTACACCGTTAACGAACTGGCACACGCTGTAGCCAAAGCAATGGGTGTCTCACCTAAAATTCATTATCTGCCCCCCCGCAATGAAGTCAAAGACGCTTATTCGTCCCATGAAAAAATTGAAAAAATTTTTGGAAAGCGCCAAACCACCCCCCTTGAAGATGGACTCAACGCAATGGCGGCATGGGTACAGCAATATGGTTCCAGGCAATCCCAAAAATTCAAGAATATTGAGATCCATAAAAATTTACCTGCTGTCTGGCTTGAATAAAAATGGGCGAACCACTGGTAGGTGTTATCATTCTGAATACCAATCGTAAAGAGGACACACTGGCTTGTTTATCATCATTGCAGCAATGCCAATATTCCAACCTAATCGTATGGGTATTGGATAATTCATCAACAGATGGTTCGGTTGAGGCGATTCGAAATGAATACCCCCATACCAGAATTATCCAATTGACCGAAAACAAAGGTTATGCGGGGAATAACAATGTAGGCATTTCCACCGCTTTAGAAGCTGGTGCTGATTGGATTTTTGTTTTGAATGAAGATACGATCCTCGAATCTCATTCAATATCCAACCTGATCCAATTTGGTATTTCAAATAGTAAAGCAGGTATTCTTGGGCCATTGGTTTACCACTTTGACGAACCCTTTACTGTACAAAGCGCTGGCGGAATAATCACCAAGGGCTGGCAGGCTATTCATATTGGCCAAAACGAACAGGATCAAGGTCAGTTTTCCCAACCAGCCCAGGTAGATTGGATCTCCGGTTGTGCAATTATGGTTCGAAGAAAGGTGATCGAACAAATTGGCGGGATTGATGAACGGTATTTTTATTACTGGGAAGAAACGGAATGGTGCATACGATCTCGTTCGGTTGGCTGGCAGGTGTGGGTTGTACCTCAAGCAAAAATCTGGCACAAAGGTGTACAGAGAAATTATCAACCCTCACCAAATGTAACCTATTACGCAGCTCGAAATCGGTTACTTACCCTTTCCAAACACCACGCGCCATTAGCAGATCGGCTGAGTGTAAACTTCAGTCTATTACGAACATTGTTAGCGTGGAGTTTACTACCCCGATGGAGAAATAAAAAATTTCACCGAAACGCATTATTGCAGGGAATGCTGGATTTTTACTCAAACCACTTGGGTGCAAGAAGAAAAATAAAAATGCTCGAATAAACCATAAAAATTCCAATATCACAAACGATGAATATAAAACAATTTATCCTTGATCAAAGAGAAAAAATGAAAGAATTTGCGCTGGCTGTTGGCTTTATCCCATCAACCCAACAATATACAAAATTTATCATTCTTGGGCGTTCACGCACTGGAAGTAATTTTTTGCGGGGTCTCCTCAATTCTCATCCGGCTGTTATGGTATTTGGTGAAATTTTTCGCAACCAAGAAACAATTGATTTTGATCACCCAGAATTTCCAACCACAAAACGGATCATCAAAATTTACCAAAATAATCCCCAAAAATTCCTCGAAAAAATTATCTTTCGGCGAATACCCGCCAACTACCGCGCACTTGGGTTCAAGATTTTTTATTACCACGCCAGGGAAAATCCTTTTGCACAAATCTGGCAAATCTTAAGGGACCAACACAATTTACATATAATCCACATAAAAAGACGAAATATCCTGAGAACACACCTTTCCCGAGAGAACGCGGTAAAAACCGGTGAGTGGGTGAACACGAATGGCAAAGAATCAAACCCTCCCTCTTATCGCCTGGATTTTGATGCACTCTTAAGAGATTTTGTTCAAACTCGCCAATGGGAACAACAAGCCGATGAATTTTTCAGTAATCATCCAATGATTGAGGTTTTTTACGAAGATCTATCAAAAAACACCGATGAACAAATAAAAAGAATTCAACATTTCTTAAGCCTTCCAGAATATCCTGTTCAACCTCAAACTTTTAAACAAATCCAAAAACCCCTTTCCGAAATTATCGAAAATTATGAGGATTTGAAATTCAAATTTCAAGAAACGGAGTGGTCATCCTTTTTTGAAGATTAATTAGAACAAATACCGATGAAAATTCTCGTTTTATCAACCTGGTTTCCCTATCCTCCCATTCAAGGAAGCAAGATTCGGGCATATAACTTGATTCGCAGCCTCAGTCAACAGCATGAGTTGGCATTAATATCTTTCAGGGATATGGAAATCCAAGATGAGTGGATCGAACATTTGCATTGTTACTGCAAAGAAATAATTATCGTAGAGCAGCATCCGTTCCGCTATTCGAAAATTAAAACCTGGCTTGGATTTTTTACCATTCTTCCAAGCGCCGTTGTAGCGGGTTATTCCACAAAGATGGCTGCAACGGTTCAAAAATTTGCAAAGGTTTGGCAACCCGATTTGGTGTTTGCTCTAACATTCGTAACTGCTCCCTACGCACTGCAGATCCCCCATACAAATCGAGTGGTGGATATGGATAACTTATTGGCTCTGATGTTAAGAGACCTTTTCAAAAACACCCAGGGATTTCTTCAGAAACAAAGACGTTATTGGGCATATTGGAAATTCAAGAACTATGAAAATCAAATTTACAAAAAGTTTGATCTGGCTTTTGTCTGTTCAAATCTAGACAAATCTCGCGCCGTTGAATATATTGATCTTGCGGCAGAAAAAATAGTCGCCATTCCAAATGGTGTTGACTCGAACCTCACCCTTCCTCAATCCTTGCCTGACTTTAATCATAAATTGATATTTAACGGATCCTTGAATTACTGGCCTAATTACGATGCCATGAATTATTTCCTTACCGAAATTTTCCCCCTCATACTCAAGAAAATTCCTGATTGTGAAATTCTTATTACCGGCAATAACGAAAATGTAGATATTCACACCCTCCCTTCTCACTCTGGAAAAGTGATATTTACCGGGTTTGTCGAGAATATTCAATCTTTGGTAACCTCATGTGCAGCCTGCGTGGTGCCCTTACGACATGGAGCAGGTACCCGCCTGAAGATTTTAGAAGCTATGGCAGCAGGAACACCAGTGATCACAACACCTAAAGGTGCAGAAGGGCTGGAAGTCAAACATGGTCAACATCTCTTAATTGCTAACACTCCACAAGAATTTGCCAATTTAACAGTACAAATACTTTCAGATTTAAGTTTAAGGGAAAAAATTGTGCTGGAAGCTCAAAGATTAGTTGAAAATGTTTATGATTGGCAAGTGATTGGGATGAAATTAAACCAAACCATTGACGCACTGCTCAGTTCACGATGAAAACTATTTTCCACTCAGCCCCAATAATCAATCCCAACAACCCAGTAATCAAATGGATTGCAATTCCATTCTTGTTGATTTTCATTGCAATCCTCTCTCCGCTGCTGGCAATGGGGAATCTGTTGGCTTACTTTTTTATTGGGATACCCGTGTTGATTATTGGAGCATTGGTATTGTTAAAGTGGCCAGGAGCTGGCTTTCCAATGTTAATCATAGCCAGTCTCATTATACCCATCCGCATCAGTACAGGCACTCAGACCAGTATCAACAGCGCAATGATTGTCTCTATCGGAATGATTGGTTTATGGATTTTCGACATGATTACACGGGAAAAACAAATCCGCCTGTTACCCGCTGCTGTAATTAGACCATCCATCGCCTTCATTGTCATCGCATTAATTGCTTTTCTGTTTGGTCAATTACCCTGGTACCCCGGTAGATCGGCATCACTTTTTTCCCAACTCGGTGGTCTGTCCTTGTTTATACTCTTGACCCTGACCTTAATGGTTACTATTCACCGATTGACCGAAATCAAATGGTTACAAGCCTCGGTGTGGATTTTTATAATATTAGGAGGAATTTACAACATTGCCTTTCTCATTCCCCCGTTTCGTCCATATGTAAATCGCATTTTTCAAAGAGCAGTATTAGATAGTCTTTTTTGGCTTTGGTTATTGGTATTGACATTCGGGCAGGCATTTCTGAATCATAACCTCTCTCCAAAATTGAGGCTATTGTTAGGATTGAGTACGGTTGCTATTCTTTACAATTTATTCATTATGAAACAATCCTGGACATCAGGATGGCTTCCCGCATTTGTAGCAGTTTTTTTTGTGGTGCTATTCACCAGACCTAAATTGGCATTCTCAACGATGGGGATCGCAGGAATTGTCTTTTTAATATCTTCTCAATTTACCAATGAACTGATTATGGGAGGCGATAATGAATATAGTTTATTGACCCGCCTTGAAGCATGGAAAATTTTAGGGGAAATTATTAAAGCAAATCCACTTTTTGGTTTGGGGCCTTCAAATTATTACTTTTTCACACCATATTATCGAATTTTAGGTTATTCGGTTAACTTTAACTCCCACAATAACTATATTGATATAGTTGCACAAATTGGTCTGTTAGGTCTTTTTGTTTACTTTTGGCTCATATTTGAAATTTTTTCATCTGGATGGCGTGCAAGAAAACTGGTAGAAAATAAAGGTTTTACCTATGCCTATATCTATTCTGCTTTAGGTGGAGTTATTGGGGTGTTAGCAGCCGGAATGTTTGGGGATTGGGTAATCCCCTTTGTCTATAATGTGGGTATGGAAGGATTTCGAGCAAGTGTTCTTGGATGGGTTTTTATGGGCTATTTGGTTTTTATTGAATTAAAGAGCAGGCAGAATAATCATGTCGTTTGATAGCAACAAACCTGTTGTATCAGTCGTAATTGTTTCATATAACGTAGAAAAATACTTAATTCGTTGTGTTGAGAGTCTTTTACATCATAAATGTAACGTACCATTTGAAATCATCGTTGTAGATAATAATTCTCATGATAATAGCGTACTATCACTCCAACAAAAATTCCCTGAAATTCATATCATTCAATCTGAGGCAAATTTCGGATTTGCCGCTGCAAACAATCGCGGAATTGCCTGTGCAAAAGGAGAGTATTTTTTGCTGCTCAATCCGGATACGATTGTTGAAGATAATGCCATTGAGGAACTTTTCGCCTTTATTTCAACTCACCTTTCAGCAGGTGCAGTGGGATCTTGCCTGAAAAATCCCGATGGTAGTTTCCAAGTCTCCTGTTTTCCATTCCCGACATTAACCAGGGAACTGTGGCGATTATTGCACCTGGATAAACTGATATCTTTTGGTCTTTACCCACAAATCACCTGGGACAGGAATTCGCCTCGAAAGTGCGATGTAATTCAGGGCACCAGTATAATGGTTAGAAAATCAGTCTGGGAGGCATTAGGGGGGCTTGATGAGGCGTTCTTCATGTATTCAGAAGAGGTAGACTTTTGTTATCGTATGTCAAAAGCGGGGTTTGAGTGCTATTGGGTTCCAACTTCGCGGGTGATTCACTTTGGGGGTCAAAGCACTTCTCAATATGCTAAAGAGATGTTTTTACAACTTTACCACGCCAAAATACAATTTTTTAAAAAACACCATGGCGAATTTGCAGGTGAAATTTACAAGTTTATTTTATTGATTGCATCTTTGGTCAGAATCTTCTTTTCTCCGATAAACGATTGGACGAATCCCCAAGAAAAAGCCCAACAAAAGAAAATTCGAGAAAATTACCGATCACTCATATCTTCACTTTCTCAATTTTAAGGACCTTAATGAAAATTCTTTTTCTTACCCAAATCGTTCCTTATCCCCCTGATGCTGGTCCACGAATCAAAACATGGCATGTGCTTAAATATCTTTCAGAACAGGGCTATACCATTACATTATTGACCTTTACCCGGCAACAAGAAGAAAAGTTTCTACCTGAGGTTCAGAAGATTTGTAAAAAGGTGATCTCTATCCCCCTCAAGCGTACTAAATTGTATGATTTCTATTCATTGCTGGTCAGCCAATTGAAAAGAACCCCTTTTCTCATAGAAAGGGATTATCGTCGGTCAATGGAAAACGCCGTTAGTGAAATCTTGAGGAATGAAAAATTCGATGTAATCCACATTGATCAGATCAACATGGCACAATTTATCTTTCATTTACGGGAAACTCCTCTTAATTCAAAAACAATTTTCGATGCCCACAACGCCACCTGGATTATTCCAGAGCGGATGAAAGCCAACTCAAGTTTTTTCATACGGCCTTTTCTTTCTCAAGAAGCAAGTAAGTTAAGAAATTATGAGGAACAGATTGTCCATATTGCAGATCATGTACTGACTGTCAGCGAATTTGACCGGAATTTATTATTGCCTGATTCTAATGGCAACCTTTTCAAGTCAAAAATCCATGTCATTCCAATTGCAGTCAACACGCAGGAACTTCTACCCATCAAACGGGATTGTCATGCCAAGCAAATTCTAACCATTGGATCTCTAAACTATCCCCCAAACGCTGATGGCGTCAGATGGTTTTTACGAGAAGTATTTCCAATTGTTAAAGTTATCAGCCCTAACATAACCCTGACTGTAATTGGAAAAAATCCGCCAAAAGATTTTTTTACCCTGGCAGCACCGTTTGGAAAAGACATTACCATAACTGGTTATGTTGAAGAATTAAATCCCTATCTGGCGAGCTCTGCATTGATGGTTGTACCAGTTTTGGCTGGGGGCGGAATGAGAGTAAGGATTCTGGAGTCTTTTTCAAGAGGTATACCCGTTGTTACCACATCCATTGGTTTAGAAGGAATTTCAGCGAACAACGGAGAGCACCTATTGGTTGCGGATGACCCCGAAACATTTGCGAGACATGTAGTTTATCTGATAAACAACCCTGCTGAACAAGAAAGGTTAGCAAATAATGCAAGAGAATTGGTTGTGAATCGATATGATTGGAAATCCGTGTTGAAGGAATTAATCAGTATTTATCAATCGAAGTAAATGTCTATGCGAAAATTTGGCAATTGGTTAATAGATGATAGAAACACCCCTAAAATCCTAATTGGGATTGTAACCCTCTCTGTTTTGCTTCGGATTGGAGCGGCATTATTTCTTGGCAACAAGATAGATGAATTGCCCGGTGTTTCCGACCAGATCAGCTATCATACACTTGGCATCCGATTATCTCAAGGATTTGGTTTTACCTTTGACCGACCATGGTGGCCTGCAACGCAGGCCGGTGAACCCACCGCCCATTGGAGTTATTTGTACTCATATTTCGTGGCGGCTGTCTATTGGGTATTTGGTCCACATCCATTGATGGTGCGATTGCTTCAGGCACTGACAATTGGGGTTTTACAGCCCTTATTGATTTTTAACATTGGGAAGTTGACGTTTAATTCCTTGGTTGGTTTATTGGCTGCAGGGATTACATCTATTTACATTTATTTCATTTATTATGCTGCAACTTTAATGACCGAACCTTTTTACATTACGGGCATATTACTAATTTTGCTTATTTCTATATGGGTCGCAGGTAATTTCGAAAAAATAATGGAAAATCCTCGAAAATCCTTATTTTTTGCGATCATGTTAGGTGTTTCCACTTCGTTAACCATTTTATTGAGACAGGTGTTTCTATTATTTTTGCCTTTTCTTTATCTGTGGCTCATCATAGTTTCAAGAAAAAAATACCTTTCCTCTACGATAAAACTCATTGCGATCAACATTTTGATCATCTTTCTTTTTATCCTGCCTTTCACAATTTATAACTATGAGAGATTTGGTCAATTTGTCTTGCTAAATACGAATGCGGGTTTTGCTTTTTACTGGGCAAATCACCCAATCTATGGTACTCATTTTGAAGGAATACTAACCAAATCTACATACCTGGATTTACTACCCAAAGAACTATTCGGGCTTAATGAAGCAGCACTTGATAGCGAATTATTTAAACGAGGCTTGCAGTTCGTTATTCAAGATCCATTGCGTTATCTACTATTATCTATCAGTCGCATCCCCGTTTATTTCATGTTCTGGCCTTCGTCCCAGTCGTCCTTATTGAGCAATATCTCACGTGTCGGAAGTTTTGGCGTGTTTTTGCCGCTTATGCTATATGGTTCTATTACTACCTTGCTCGGAAAAGGAAAAAATAAAGTAAATATTTTTTCGCCTGTTTTCTTGTTATTTCTTTTTATCGTTGTTTACAGTTTGATTCATATTTTTACGTGGACTTTAGTCCGCTATCGTCTGCCTGTAGACGCCGTTTTGGTATTGTTTGCAGCAGCGGGAATATCAAAGATAATCCAAAAGTTTCAAAATAATAAAGTTGCACATAATTCATGAACATTCTTTTTGTTGTTCCATATAATCCCAGCCCGATTCGAGTTCGATCTTTATACCTGATCAAATCCTTATTGAAGTTAGGTCATCAAGTTACACTTTTATATCTTATTGAAAAGGAATATGCGTCAAAAACGCTTCCCAAGACCACTTCTCTGAAGCCTGTTGGATTTAAGTTGCCGGGTTGGAAATCTATGCTTAATTGCATTACTGCCTTGCCCGGCAAGCAACCCCTTCAGGCAGTTTACAGTTGGAGCAGAGATTTATCTAATCATCTCCTCTCAATTCTTTCACAGCAAACAATTGATGTAGTCCATGTAGAACACTTAAGAGGTGCAAAATATGCTCTATTAGCTAAAAAACATCCAAACATTCCCGTTATTTGGGACAGCGTCGATTCAATAACCTACTTATTTAAGCAAACTCAAAAAAATCACCCCCAAAAACTCATTCGTTGGTTATTAAGATTTGAACTTCAACGCACAGAGAAATACGAACGTTTTCTTTCTACTCAATTCGATAAAGTTCTGGTAACTTCGTCAAAAGATCGGGATGAATATCTAAGACTATCACCATCCAGCCCCATCGAGGTCATTACCAATGGTGTAGACATTGATTACTTTTCTCCTCCACCAGAGCAGGCAAGGCACAGGAATGTTTTACTTATTAGCGGAAAGATGAGCTATCATGCCAATGTTGACATGGCATTATTTACTATCAACCAGATATTACCACTTGTATGGCAGACTAATCCGGAACTTGAGCTATGGATTGTTGGCAAGGATCCACCTCCAGCGCTTCAACAATTTACGGCAAATCCCAAGATAACTATAACCGGCACTGTTCCGGAGATTCTCCCTTACCTACAAAAAGCAACCATCGCATTAGCCCCGTTGAATTATGGCGCAGGTGTTCAAAATAAGGTGTTGGAAGCAATGGCGTGTGGAACGCCAGTCATTGCATCGCCACTCGCCGTTTCGGCGTTAAATGTCATAGATGGTGTTCATGTTCTAATCGCCAAAAATCCTCAACATTATGCTGAATTGATTTCGAAAATGATTTCTAACCCTCTGACTGCAGATCAAATTGGGAAATCCGGCAGAGAGTATGTTGAAAAAGAACATTCATGGGATCAAGTGGGACTGAAACTCGAAACCATCTATCGCAAGAGTATTGAGGCCAAATTATAAACAATTTCTATAGAATTTTTATAGATATTCTGGATGAATCCGGTTACAATTTTTAAGACTATGAGGGTAACGGATTGAGTACAGATAAGGATGATATATGGACTTAAAGCCTTATTACGCCCCCCTTTTGAAATGGTGGTGGATGATTTTAGCAGCCTTCTTAATTGCCGCAGCAACCAGTTTTATTATCACACTGGGTCAACCGGCCATGTATCAATCCAGAACAACCCTCATAATCGGACAATCCCTCACCAACCCCAACCCAAATACCTCACAGTTCTTTTTAGAACAACAATTAGCCGCAATTTATGCCGATATGGCCACACGCGAACCAGTACGAAAAGCTGTGATGGAGTCTCTCAACCTTACATGGATCCCACCTTATACCGCACGAGCTTTGCCGGATACCCAGTTAATTGAAATTACCGTGACCGATTCCGACCCAATTCGCGCTCAGGCAGTAGCATCCGAACTGGCAAACCAGCTTATCAAACGAGGGCCATCCGGTGTGGAAGATAATAATCTGGAACGGCAAGCCTTTATTGAACAGCAATTAACCACTTTAGAAAAAAATATAGCCGATACAACAACAGAAATCGAAAAACTCAAAACCGAATTAGGAACCTTGAATAGCGCCAATCTGATCACCGAAACTCAACAAAAAATCAACGCGTTGGAAAATAAACTCTCCAGCCTTCAAGAAAATTACAGCCGTTTATTATCAAGCAGTTCACGTGGAGCATTGAATACCTTAAGCGTGATAGAACCAGCCGAAATTCCATCTCGACCGATTGGCCCGAATCGCTTGATTACCATTCTAACTTCAGCATTGATCGGATTTGCTCTCGCGGCGGTGAGTGCGTATGTTATCGAATGGATTGATCAAGCAATACATTCCTCGGAAGAGGTGGATCGTATCATTCAAAAACCTCAGTTGGGGGAAATTCCTCGTTTTCCCAAAGATGTTGAACCACTCAGTTATGTAAATGACCAGCCCTTTTCGCCAATCACCGATTCATTCCGTTCACTGCGTACCAATCTTGAATTTATCGGGCTTGGAAGTACCATTAAAACTTTATTAATTTCAAGCCCCGGCGATTCGGAAGGTAAAACTACGATTGCCATAAATCTGGCGCTTTCATTAGCCAAAGCCAAAAAGCGAGTTATCGTAATTGATGCTGATTTCTACAAATCGGAACTGGACGAAAAGTTTCAGCTGGATAATAAAAAGGGGCTTGGGGATTTGCTGCTGGATGGGAAGATTGGCAAAGAATGTCTGATTCCTTTGTTCAAAAATCAAGTCTTCCTGCTTCCTTCCGGTACAACTCCTCCTAACCCTTCTGAACAATTGGGCTCCCAGGAAATGTTCCGCACTCTGGAAATGCTTAAAGAAATTGCGGATGTCATCATAATTGATGGACCACCTTTTATCATATCGGATTCCCTGGTTCTTTCTGCCCATGTTGACGGAGTTTTGGCAGTAATCAGTCTGGGAAAATCCCGCCGGGATGTACTGCAAAAAATTAAGACTCAATTGATGCGTGCAAACGCAAATCTGTTGGGGTATATCATCAACGGCTCTTCCCCCAAAGGCGCTTCCTATTATAGCCATTATTATTATGCCGGCTTAAAAAAAGAAAATTCAAACGGCAAGGCAATTGAAGGAAAAGAAGAAAAAGGCAGCACAATTAAGAATCCATAATTTTTAAAAAGTTGTGAACAGATTTAGTAAAAATTTACAATTACAGGCAATTTTTCTTGACCGCGATGGCGTCATTGTTCATAATCGAACAAATTACATTCGTCGCTGGGAGGATGTGCGGTTTTATCCATCCTCTTTACAAGCTTTACGGTTGATCAATCACCTTCCCAACCGTCCAAAAGTTTTTATCATCACTAATCAGTCGGCTATTGGCCGCGGTTTAATAACGATTGAACAATATAAAGAAATAGACCATAAATTTCACGAGGTTATCATAAAGCATGACGGGGTTGTTGATCAGGTTTATTTTTGTCCCCATACACCGGAAGAAAACTGTGATTGTCGAAAACCCAGGCCCGGGATGATTCTGAAAGCAGTAAATCAATTCGGAATTGACCTGAGTAATTCCATTCTAGTCGGAGATGCTCAATCGGATATCGAGGCTGGTTTCTTGGCCGGTATTCCTTATTTATTTCTTGTCACTACTGGAAGAGGGAAAAAACAGGTTAATTCAATCCTTGAATTGCCTTATCTCAACCAGGTTTATTTCCATAATAATTTATTAGAAGTTATCAAAACCATTTTTTAAACTGATTATTAATTGATTGATTATTTGAAAACGCGAATTCTGAAGAATCGCGTTTTTTTTTGTATGCTATAACATTACATGTAATTTCGTTACGCGGGAGATTTCCAATGAATCAACAATTTGATGAAGATCAGAATATGCCTGAGGATACTCTCAAATCGCACAAACAAACTTCCGATCCTTTGCGCGAGGCGTGGAAACAAGTTGAAAACATCGGTCAAACGCTTGGAGAGGCTTTACAGTCGAGAGGAAATGTTGTTATGGTTCGAGTCAACGACGAAACATTAAGGCATCTCGATATGCTTGTCGAAGCTGAAATTGCAAAAAGCCGCTCCGAGGCAGCTGCTTTGCTAATCAACGAAGGCATTAAACACAACGCGGAATTATTTTCACACATCCAGCAAGTTACTGATCAAATTATCCAATTACGAATTCAATTAAAAAAATCCATTTTGAATGATTACTCAATCAATGAATGAACAAAATGACGTCCCAAATTTTTGTGTGTGTCATTCACTTTTTACACCCATCCCGATACAATTTTGAAACATAAATAGAGATGAAAAATTTATATATTCCTTCAACAATCTATTAACAATTTCCTGATAATTCTTGCATATAATCGCTCTTCGGAGGTGTAAATATGTCCCTTAGAAAAGGAATCGCTGTCGGTTTATTGGTTATCCTTTTTTCTTGCGTTAGTGCATTTTTCGGAGCGATTGGGGGAGGATTATTTGTTTTAAGTCAAACAACAAAAAACAACGTATTTTCAGCCCCTGCAGCGGATTCTCAAATCCCCACTGCCTCAATTTTGAATTATTCTCAAACCGATATTCAAACGGATGTTACTCGGGCAGTCGAAAAAGTTTCGCCGGCCGTGGTAACTGTCGTCGGTACAATTCCTGGTCAAATGACATTCTTTGGTAAAGCCCCTGATGAAACAGTAAGCGGCAGCGGGGTAATCATCTCCGAAGAAGGTCATATTGTTACAAATTATCATGTAGTTGAAGATACCAGTGAAATTTATGTGATCCTCTCAAATGGTGAACAAGTAAAAGCCAGCTTAATCAACGCCGATATTTACGCCGACTTGGCCGTGTTGAAGGCCGAAGGACACATGCCGGCGGTTGCTGTATTTGGCGATTCGGACCGGCTCAATCCGGGTGAAACAGTCATAGCAATTGGCTCGCCTCTCGGCGAATTTCGCAACACCGTTACAGTGGGGGTAGTCAGTGCAACCGGCCGTGTGTTGGACACCGGCAAAGGTTATTCGATGGAAGATCTGATCCAAACTGATGCAGCCATCAATCAAGGGAATTCAGGTGGGCCCTTAGTAAACCTCAATGGGGAGATTGTTGGGATCAACACACTGATAGTAAGAGGCGGCATGGGTACCACGACAGTCGCCGAAGGACTGGGTTTTGCAATTCCCTCCAATACCGTTCGCCTGATTAGCGAACAGATTATCACAAAGGGCTATTTCTCTCGGCCTTATTTAGGTATAACATGGCAGGGTATTACTCCAAACATTGCTCGAAGGTATCAGTTGCCCGTTGAATGGGGCGCTTATGTAACTGGTGTTGAACCCGGAAGCCCAGCCGATCACGGTGGAATTAAACGAGGGGATATCATTGTCCAAATTGGGGATTTAGAAATTAACCAACAACGCTCCTACTTGAATGCTTTATTCGCTCAGCAACCGGGCGAGACAATCACCATCAAACTTTACCGCCAGAAAAATATTGTCGAACTTAGTGTGACGCTCGGAGCATCCCGCTAAACATCCGTTTCTCGCTGAGGTACAATTATTTTTATGAAATCTTTTACCTCAGCGAGTCGTTTTAAAACCGTTTTTTCAAATAAACGGTTTGCCATTTTCCTTTTCTGGTTTTTAATTATTGTCGCCACTCTTTGGCTTTTCGTCGAATTGAAACCCGAAAATTTCTCAAAACATGTTTCCTATCCGACCCCTAATCCTCTAAATTTTCTTTCCGCGACCGATCTAAAATTAACAAAATTTTCACTCAAAAATTATCCATATTCTCCCATTGACTTGAAATTACGATTGGATAAAATTCAAATTGGAGTTGTTCAAAATATTTATGTTAGAAATCAACATATCTTTCTAATGGGTTCGTATGGATTGGCAATACTGGATTTGGATCAAAAAGAAACCTTCATAAAACGCCTCAAAAACTTTCCACTTGGAATTGATGGAAACGGTCATGTTTGGTATCTTTCAGAACAATCCGATTCGATTTTTCGATGGGATGGTCAAAATTCTTTCGAATACCGCAAAGAACAGGGATGGATATTACCTGCAAAACTCTATGATCCTCCCCTCCCCGCCCTGAGAACTTCTTTATTATCCATTGGAGAAACTATCTGGCTAGCCACTTCAACAGACGTTCGATACTTTAATGGGAATGAATGGCATATTTTCACTGCTACTGAAATTGGCATCAAACTGCCCTATAAAACCGGGGTTCAGCCGGTTTTTACAGTGAGCCGCAACCCAGTAAATGGAGAGATTTGGGTTGCAGCCTGTTACTGGCAAGGTGCTGATTGGATCGGTGGTTCGCTCCCCTACCGTTTTAATGGAAATACCTGGTATAAAAGCGACTTTCCCGATGGCAATGCTTGCGTGACGAGTATCACATTTACCGCTCATGGAAGTGGTTTCCTCACCACTCCTTCAGACATTTGGAGATATGATGGTCAGGAATGGAAAAAATTATCTATACCACTCGTCCAAAAGACTCCTCGAACAAATTCCTATCAGATCAAGCAGATGTGGATGGATAATTTTGATAAACCTTGGTTTTTATTGAATTTGGTCAATCAAAACGGAGTAAGCACTCAACAATATTTATTACAATACCACAGCGAAGGCTTTACAAAAATTTCATCTTTCGAAGGAATTTCCGCACCACAAATCTTTTTTACACCAGACGGCTCACTCACATCTTTTAGAAATGGTCAAATTTTTCTCCATACTCCATCAGGTTGGGTAACAATTACCGACCGCAAATTCGACATAATAACACAGGATAATTTTGGAAACCTGTGGCTAATTTCGGATGTCAAGTCCAGACCTGTGTTGTGGAAAATCACTTTTTACCTTTCCGATATTCGTGGTGTAAATCAATAAACTTATAACCGGGTATAATCATGAATATAAATCAATGATGGTATATATTTTTTAGTCCCTTATGGAAGCACTGCTTCTCAAAATCCGCAATGACTTACGTGGATACCGCCAATCTCTGATCGCTCAGCAGAACCGGGAATGGCGTTATCTTCTTATCCTGAATATCAGTTTACCGCTTGGGTTGTTGATCATCTATCCTCTCATAAGTACCTGGCCATCTCATAACTTATTGCTAATCTACCTGTTTTCGCCAATCTTATTCTTGCATAGTCTCAACAAATTCTTCATTGGACTGCCTCAGAAAAATCTTCTAATTTTGGCTTTTTTACTGGTCTTAATCGCTCTCTCAACGTTTGCTTGGTATACGAACCCCGACTTAATCACCGTCCCATTTCCTCAATCCGGTTGGAGCGGATTACTGGCAATCATAATTATGTGGGTCATGCTGGCATGGATTTTCGAAAAAAATCTACCCCAAGCTCGCCGGTATAGTCTCAATCCTCAGCACCCATTTCTCCATATAGCATCTGGTGCCTTTATGGGAACAGGGTTAGCTCTTCACGCCCTTTTAGTTGCCCGATTCCTACCCAATTTCAATCTTCCCCTCCCTGCCCTTAATACTGAAAAAGTTATTTGGTTGTTTGGTCTATTCGGTGGTTTGATTATTCCTGCCGAAGAATTGTTTTTTCGAGGGAAATTATTTTCGTTTCTATTCGATGAAAGATCAATGTCATTGAAAAAGACAATGCTATGGATAAGTTTTTTGAATCTCCTTGTTTACTTGCCTGCTTTGGTTTACTTATCCAAAAATATTAGTATGCTCCCCCTTGGCTTTATTACATTGTTTTATAAATTTATTTTATCCACCACATCAGTATATATTATTTATCGGTGGCGTAATATTTATGTTGGATTCGCGGCGAATTTGGCATTTGCAATGTTGATGATTCAACCCTTCTACCTATGAGCATCTCAACCAATTTTTTATCTAATCAAAAAGAATTACCGAAACGAGTCCGCCCTCGTGATCTTGCTCTGCTGTTTGTTTCAGGCATTAGTACGTTGCTCATCGGTATTTATCACCTTAACTTGACGGATGATTTAACCACATCCTCATTTTCTCACTTAATTTCATTGTTACCGGTTATCTCAATGGCTTATTTCTTTGGAGTGATTGCGGGGATAATCGGAGCAATAATATTTAGTAGTTTATTTTTGATAGAAATACCATTTATTATTCAAATCCATGGTTATACATTCGATTCCATCGAAAGAGTTGGTGTAAGTCTCCTATTATTCATCTCAGCACTGGTGATTGGCGATTTATCCAATTCTGTTCGCCAAAGAACCTCTCTAAAAATTGCTTTGAAAAACCGCGAATCGCTTCTAAGCCAAACACTAAACCTCGAAGAAATTACCAGAATTGTCATCGCTCAGGTACATCAAATTATTCGTGTCCAGCAGGTTTGTCTGATACTACAAAATCCCATCACCAAACAATGGCAAATTTACACCACCAAAGGGCGTGCCGCGTTACGAACCAAATCCGAAACGGATTACCCCACACTGGGAAGTTATATCCTTTCTCAGAACGAATCTTTTTTCCTGAATAACCTTGATGATCCAAACTCGATTCTGATCGAAAACCTGCCTTCGCCCAATACGATCATGTCTTTGATGAGCCGGCTGATCTATCAATCAAACGGTAATGAAATGGGACGAATCGTCCTGATTAATAAAATAACCGGTTATTTCTACAATCAGGATATAGATCGGCTTTCTGAACTTATTCCCGCTGTCGAAAAAGCAATCGAACAAGCCTACCGATATACTCGCACCGATTATGCATTAGAACGACAAATAGCTCAACTTTCCACCATCCAACGTACCAGCCAGGTCTTAAACAACTTATTGGATGCTGAAAAAGTCGTTGAACTGACCCTTTCGACCGCGCTGGATATCACTCAAGCGGAAGCCGGGGTTATTTTCATCAAGAGCGGTAGCGAGTTTCCCATCATAAAGGTAATTGGCATCGAGATTGACCATAACCGCACCAGACAAATTCTTGATGAAGCGCTTTCCAATTCCTCTTTAGAAAGCAACAATAACTTTGAATTGTCTTTCCCATTTATCTTCAAGTCATCTGCCTCACAACTATCCTGTTTGATCACTCATGGAAGATCGCTTATGGGTATCATGATCACAGAAAGTACCCGCGTGGAGGCCTTTGATCGTACCAGTCATTGGATATTATCCCTTTTGGCTGATCATACCGCCACTTCCCTGACAAATGTTCGTTTGTTTCAGGAAATTTACAAAGAAAAACAACAAACCAATCTCATCATCGAGTCGGTAACCGATGGTTTAATTACGATCAATCGCAATGGTGTAATCCTTACCGCTAATCCTGCAGCAATCCAACAGGTAGGACTGTGCGAAAACGAAGTGATTGGAGCAAATTTTTGTGAAATTTATGGTTTTACCAATGAGATCTGCACACAGTTCTATCATCAATTGAATAACGCATGGGAAAATAAATCTTCCTTTACAATGGAATCAATTTCTATTTTTCCAACCCAATCAAAACGCCGAATCGTGAACCTTTCAGCTGCTCCGGTTTTTGAAGAAAATCAGGCACCTTCACGAGCGGTCATATTATTGAGGGATATTACCGAACGAGAAGAATTGAATCGTCTCCAGGAAGAGATGATCTCTTCCATTTCTCACGAAATGCGCACTCCATTAACAAAAATACAATCTATCAGCGAACTGATCGCAACCTCAATAGAAAAGAATGAGCCATTACCGGATCAAAAATTTTTAGATACGCTTTCTACGGAGAGTCAGCGGTTGTCTCAATTTTTGGATCGTATTTTGGATGTTCATCAACTCGAAACTCATCAGTTTAAAGTTGAGTTGCGTCCACTGCCCCTGACATTTGTAATTGAAAACCTGGTAGAAGAATGGCGCATTATAGCACCTAACCGCCGCATCAAAATGCAAAAACCTTCCTACCCCGTTTGGGTGATGGCGGATGAAAACGCGCTTAACTCCATCCTCAGTAATCTGTTGGATAACGCTGTAAAATATTCCCCAGACCACAGTGAAATTTTTGTCGAGCTAAGCTTTACTAACGAAAATTTCGCTGAAATTCGGGTAATTGATCAGGGCCCCGGAATAGATCCTGACAAACAATCCCTAATCTTCAATCGCTTTTATCGAGCCACTGGCGGTGATTCCCAAGAAGTTTACGGGCATGGAATTGGACTTTATGTTGCTAAAATGCTTACGGAATCGCTTGGTGGAAAAATTGATGTACAAAGCACACCCGGTAAAGGAAGTTGTTTCCGTTTCACCTTACCCATAATGGAGCCACCCGATGAAACCAAAAATCATTATGATTGATGATGACGAAACATTATGTGATTTGGTCAAGGTTAATTTAACACCGCGTGGTTATGAAGTCATTGGTGTAAATGACAGTAATGAGGCGATTCTTGCCGTACAAAAAAATCGGCCGGACTTAATTATTTTAGATATTATGATGCCAGGACAAGATGGATATGAAGTTTGCAAGCGCCTAAGAAAGATCACCGAAGCTCCCATTTTATTCTTAACTGCAAAAGGACGTGAACAAGATCTGATCAAAGGATTTGAAGTTGGTGGAGACGATTACGTTCGGAAACCTTTCAGCCTGCGTGAATTAGAAGCACGCATCTCTGCTCTGATCAAAAGAAGTAAAAAAACCGCAACAAATCCAGATTCTTCAATTTTGGAATACGATGATGGCTTCTTAAAAATCAACCTCGAAACCAAACACGTTTATCGAAATGGCAAGATGCTTCATCTCACCCCGACGGAATATCGCCTTCTGGCGTGCCTGGTCCGAAACATCGGCGCGGTCGTTACTCATGAAGACCTTCTCAAGGAAGCCTGGGGAGAGGGTTATACGGATGCAATTGCAAGTCTCTCACTGTATGTTCGCTATTTGAGAGAAAAGATTGAACCGGATTCGAGCAATCCACGTTACATCATAACAAAATGGGGTGTTGGATACTGGTTTTCCGATCAGAATCAGAAAGATTTACCATCCAGAAACGCAGAAAATCAATCCAATTAACCCCTTATTTTTCTTCATTTACTGTGAGGGGTTGAAAACCGCCTCCAAACACACCCTGGGCAGGATTAACCACAATAAAAGCTTGCGAGTCAATATTTTGGACAATTCTTCTTAATTCGGCAATTTCGGTCACAGTGAGTGCAACCATTAAAACGGAATGGCTTTTTTGAGTGTACATCCCGGTTCCACTAAGTAAAGTAACCCCCCGATGCATTGTTCCCATGACGGATTGGGAAATTTCATTGGGTTTATCTGTCACAATCCAAACCAGGAGTTGTTTTCTTTTCGTAAATTCAGGTCTCCGTGGGAAAAATTTCTCAGGGGGATTGAAGACGTCATACTTGGGTAACACTTCACCGCTTGCTTGGTGAAACCGTGCCGTCCAAACCGCGAGAATGATCAACCCCAGGTAAAACATTACACCACCTGCGATCACAACTTCACCCGGAATACCCCCTATCGCGGATCTTTGAACGAACTCCTTGACACTGGTTAAGGGATAGGGATGTAACCCAATTTTAATAATCCATGAAACCAGCAATACAACGAAAATCCAAAAATAATTGCGTCTTAACCTTCTACCAATTGCCTCCCACATAGTAATCGGAAAATCGGGCTGTAACAAAGATTGAGCCAGACTTTCCGCCCATTCCGCATGAGGGGCAAATGGAGGAACCAACATGGCAGCAAAAAAGTCCGTCTCAAGCAATCGTGTTCGATAACTCCACAACTCATAATATCGGTAACGGCGCGCCTCCATCCATAAAAACACCGCGATTAAGATAGTGGTTAGGAGAATGATTACGAAATGATTATCAGGACTGGATAACACAAACGACAAGGTGGCTCCCGTAGTCACCACAGCCCAATTCGTTGTCGAATCGAGTCTGGTTCTCCACACATTACTTCGCTGAATTTCCGCACGATAATAATGCACCATTGCGGTAGTAAATTCAGAGGGTCTCAGTTCATACCCTCTAAACTTCCAAACCGGCTCTTTTTTCTCATCAACCATGGTTGAAATGACCTTTCTATTATTTATTATTTGATCGCCGTCACCCAATAGGAATGGTTTTCATTGTACATCATAATCTTTTTTGGTTGATACGAATTGATCATTTTGACCAGTTCTTCCACTTTTTGAAATTTACTTCCCATCAACAAAATCTTTTCCAGCATAGCGATCAATTTTCCGCTCAAATGGGCAATATCCGGCTCTTCGATTGTCAATAATCCCCCTGGTTTGAGAACTCTCCACAATTCATCAAATGCGTTTCGTTGGTCAGGTAGATGATGAATAGTGTCCACAAGTAAAATTCGGTCGAAAAAATGATTATCAAAGGGTAATTGTCTTGCGTCACAAGCTATACAGTACAATCCTTCTTTTTGATGCGCCTGCCGGAGCATTTTGAGAGAAGTGTCCCCCACAATAATTTTTCTTTGTTCACCGATTAATCCGGTTGCTATTCGGCCAGTACCGCCCCCTGCATCCAAGATCCATTGCCTCGGTTGTAAATCCAGAACTTCAATCAATTTTCTTGAAGCCTGACCTGTAATAACTTTTTCATAAACCGGGGCCAACCAGTCGAAATGCCTGAATTTGAGCATTTGTAATTTACCCTTAAGAAAAAATTTATAAAATTATATCCTAGCGGTCTTTGTTTGGTTTAATTGTTTTATTCTTTGTTTATTATAAATCGTTGATTTATTAAGATTTTCCATTATAATTTCTACCGTTCGATTGTTAGACAAATTAAATCAATAATACAAAATAGGTGGAGAATATTGCGATGTACCTTCTTTTTGATAGATTGGCAGAACAACTCCCTGCTGCTCGTGAAGCGATTCCATTTCTGTGGTGGTTAGGCCCGCTCGCTGCCATCATTGCTTTGGGATTTGCCCGTCTTTTTTACCAGCAAATGATGAAATTATCCGAGGGCAATGAAAGAATGCAATTTATCGCTCAGGCGGTGCGGGAGGGGGCAATGGCATATTTATCCCGTCAGTACCGTGTAGTTGGTATTGTGTTTGCAGCATTGTTTGGAATTTTCCTGACACTCGCCTTTTTCAAACTTCAAAATTCAATTGTACCTTTTGCATTCGTTACGGGTGGTTTATTTTCCGGTTTATGCGGCTTTATTGGGATGAAAACCGCGACCAATGCTTCTGCCCGCACGGCTTTCGCGGCAAGCAAAAGTCTTAATGACGGGTTACAGGTTGCCCTGCGAGCCGGAGCCGTAATGGGTCTTGTGGTTGTTGGCTTTGCCCTTTTGGATATTACCGTTTGGTTTTTATTGTTGTATTATGTCTTCCCTATCGTACTCCCTGAAAATTTTATCAGCATAGCCGCCAATCCCCTCCCTCAAATTACCGCCGTTATGCTGAGCTTTGGTATGGGCGCATCAACCCAAGCCTTGTTTGCACGAGTTGGAGGCGGAATTTACACCAAGGCTGCCGACGTAGGGGCTGATCTGGTTGGGAAAGTTGAAGCGAATATCCCGGAAGATGACCCCCGCAACCCCGCCACGATTGCCGATAATGTGGGTGACAATGTTGGCGATGTTGCCGGTATGGGCGCAGATTTGTATGAATCCTATGCAGGTTCAATTCTTGCTACATCGGCTTTGGGGGTAGCAGCAGTGGGTCTTTCCGGTTCTGCATTTTTAGATGGCAAGAACGAATTGCAGGCCGGGTTGGCTTACATATCTGCCCCAATTGCCCTGGCTGCTTTGGGTATTATTCTTTCCATAATCGCCATTTACCTCGTCAGAACGCGTGAAGATGCCGATCAGGCAGCTCTCATCGGCGCCTTGAGTCGGGGTTTATATTTGAGTTCAATTGGAATTGCCATTTTTTCTTTTCCAATCTTATTCCTGCTCGGATTGCCGAATTGGCTCGCTATCTGGTTGTGTATCCTCGCTGGGTTAATTGTTGGTATTGTGGTCGGTAAAGCCACCGAATATTACACTTCACATGCATTTCAACCCACGAGGGATATTGCTGCACAGGCTCACACCAGCCCTGCAACAGCGCTCATCGAAGGACTGGCCGTTGGCATGGAATCAGGTGGATTGCCGATTGCCTCAATTGTAGTGGGTATCATCTTCAGTTATTACGCTGCTGGAGGAGCAACCAATTTGTTAATGGGTTTATATGGGGTTGGTATTGCTGCCGTTGCCATGCTCTCCACCCTCGGCTTTACGCTAGCCACCGATGCTTATGGTCCAATTGCAGATAATGCCGGCGGAAATGCTCAAATGGCCGGATTGGATAAAGTAGTTCGAGAGCGCACAGATCAATTGGATGCTGTTGGCAACACCACGGCAGCAATCGGTAAGGGATTTGCTATCGGTTCTGCTGCCTTAACCTCAATGGCGCTGTTAGCCGCCTACCTTGAAGAAGTACGACTGGTTCTCACCGAATTGCGAGGTGTCAAAGAGGTTATTATCGGCGATCAGGCCATCCAAGTAACCCAAATGACCATGCAGAACTTTATGGAGTATTACAATGTGACTTTGCTCAATCCGGCTGTACTGGCAGGATTATTCACCGGCGTGGGAACCGCTTTTATTTTTTCCTCAATGACAATGCGAGCCGTTGGAAGAGCAGCCGCCGGTATGGTAGAGGAGGTCCGTCGCCAATTTCAAGAAATACCAGGCATTTTAGAAGGCAGTGAAAAACCCGATTATGCCCGTTGTGTTGCCATCAGCACCGCCGCGGCTCAAAAAGAAATGATCGCACCTGCCCTAGCTGCTATTACTGTTCCAGTGATCGTTGGCATCCTGTTTGGCATTGCCGGTGTACTCGGTTTACTCGCTGGCACACTGGCAGCCGGTTTTGCTCTCGCTATCACGATGTCCAACGCGGGCGGCGCCTGGGATAACGCTAAAAAATTCATTGAAATCGGTGAATTTGGCGGAAAAGGTTCCCAGGCTCATAAAGCAGCCGTGGTGGGAGATACCGTTGGTGATCCTCTCAAAGACACAGCTGGACCCTCATTGAATATTTTGATCAAACTGATGTCTATGGTCTCGGTGGTATTCGCCGGTTTAATCGTTGCTTTTGGGAATGGTCAGGGATTGATCGGCATGTTGTTACACTAATTCCGCAAGCCCCTCAAAAATACTTACTCCAAGGCTTCATTTTTACCGATATTCCTTAGCAATTTTTCGGTAGATTCGGCATCCATCGGACGATAGAGTAAATAGCCCTGCCCATAATCACAGCCAGCTGACTTTAACCAGTGAAGCTGGCTGAGGGTTTCTATCCCCTCTGCTATGATTTCCAAACCCAATTCTTTTGCAAGGGTAATAATCGCTTGAACAATTTCTGTTCCTGAAAACTGAGCATCAATTCGGCTGATAAAACTTCGATCAATCTTAATTGCCGTAATGGGAAATCGCTGAAGATATGACAAAGAAGAATAGCCTGTACCGAAATCGTCAATTTGTAATTGAATCCCAAGGTCGCGTATGTTTTGAATCTGTTGATTGACTGAGGAGCTGGTTTCTAAAAACACACTTTCTGTCAATTCAATTTTCAAAGAATGGGGTGAAATTCCTGTTTCCACCAAAATTTCACGAATCATCTCAACCACATTTCCCTGTTGCAATAAACTACCCGACAAGTTAACACTCACTGTAAACGGGAATACGGAAAGACCGCTTTCGTACCATTGTTGTGCCTGACGACAGGCTTCTCGCATCACCCAACGATCAATTTGGTAAATCAATCCCGTTTCTTCTGCCAGTGATATAAATTCGGACGGTTGAATCAAACCATGTTGGGGAGTAATCCACCGAATTAATGCCTCAAAACCCACTACGTTACCATCTTTCAATGAAATTATCGGTTGATAATACAAATTAAACTCGTTTCTCTTCATCGCTTCACGGAGCATGGCTTCAATTTGATGACGATTGATTACCTGGTCTAAAAGCGGTCTTGAAAACACCTCATAACAGGCTCTTCCGCGTGCCTTTGCTCGATACATGGCGATATCTGCATCCCGCAGAACCTCATCCGGTTCTGAATATTCACCATTGTCAATCACCAATCCTAAACTGATCGTGGTAAAGAGTGTCCTTCCGTCAAGGACAAATGGCGATTGAAAATCAAACAAAATCTGGTCAGCCAGTTGGATAGCATCCCTGCGCGGATCTTCCCCTTCAATCAAAATAACAAATTCATCACCTCCAAAACGTGCCAATGTACTGGTTGGGTAGAGATTATTTTGCAATCGCTGTGCTGCCTCTATCAGTAATTGGTCACCGATGCGGTGTCCTAAACTATCATTAATAATCTTAAATCGGTCCAAATCCATGAATAACAAACTGAATAAAGGCTGATCACTGTTGGGATGTCGCCGGGACAAGATCAAACTTAGCCTTTCAATCAGGTAAGCCCGATTAGCCAGTCCCGTAAGGGCATCGTGAAAGGCATTATAAATAAGTTCTGCTTCTGCTTTCTTGCGATTCGTAATGTCTAGAATAACCCCCTGATACGATTCAATTTGATTTTCACCATTTATCAATGGAGATGCAAAATCTTCCACCCAAACAACATCCCCACTCCGGTGAACGAGGCGGTATTCGTGATGAAATGGTTTGTGGTTTTCAATTGACCTTTTCAAAGCAGTTATGAATTCTTTAACATCTTCCGGATGAACGCATTTCAGTCGAAAATCTTCGTTGTCAATCCAATCTCTCTGCTCCCAACCGGTCAGCGCTAGAATTTGCGGACTGACAAAGGTGAAGGAATAAATGTTTTCAAGATTCATGACATATGATACTGCCGGCATTCTCTCAATCAGATTCTGGTACAAGCGTTCCAGCCTTTCTCTTTCCTCAATCTCCTTTTTCAAATCCTGATTAATTGCAGTCAATTGTTGGGTACGTTCTTCAACCCGCTGCTCTAATTCTTGATTTAAAATCCGCAAGGCTTCCTCAGCTTTTTGTTTATCTTCAATCTCTTGTTGAAGTGCCTGATATTGAATTCGAAGCGCAGTATCCCTCTCCTTCAAGTCAACTGCCATCTGATTGATTGAATTTCCCAAATCATTGAATTCTTCGGTGTGTAATTCGGGAACTCGATAATCCAAATCTCCCATTCCTATTCTTCGGGACCCTGCAATCAAATCACCTAACGGCTTCATTAACAAGCGTTCAAACAAGATGTAATAAAGTGGAATCAAGATCAAACCGAGGAGTACCATTCCGCTCACAACTAAAATAGCGGAAAGCCGTGTGTTCCTGTATACTTCTTCCAGGGGAACCTCGACGATTAATATCCAGCCAGACTCGGGAATTTGCTTGCTGACCCCGGAAACGGGTATCCCTTCAAGGTTGGTATATTCGCCTTCCCAGCGTCGGTTTTCACTCCGAAAAATATTCGTTATTTCGGAACGATTTCGAATGTTTAGTTGATAATCACCAATATCTAAATTTGAATGAACAATAATCGAACCATCCTGATCCAGAACATAGACTTTGCCTTGCTGACCAATTTGAATGCCCTCAATCACTTCTCGCAAGAATTCCGCACTCAGCCGCACAGCAATTATGTTACCGTTCCGAAAAACAGGAGCGGAACAAATAATGTATGGTTTATTATTTGAAGAATATTGAATGTTCCCAATAAAAATTTTGTTGTTTCTTGCCTGTAAAAACCAACTGGTATAAATCACCTCTTTCTCTGTTGCAAGTAACGCTTCATCATCAAAGGAAACTTTCGATAGAACACCCCCATTCCGATCAAAATATACAAATTCCAGTAAATCGGGTAATTGACTTTCCACAGTTCGAATAACCAATGGATCTTCTAGACTTGCTGGATCGCCAAAATTACCTAACCAGTAGAGGGCAGATTGAACCTGTCTTAAGGTTTGGGAGATTGTGTTGCTGGCGTTTACGACCGCTTCATTTTGTCTTTCTTTCCAATGCCTTTTTTCAATCCGGTAAACAAAAAGCCAGATGCCCAATCCATCAATGATCAAAAAGGCAACGAGCAGTGCCAACACAATCAGACGCATCTGACTGCGGATACTGCTAGAATCCGGCTTCCGAATAAAAGACATCATTAAGCAGCTTTTTGTTTCGATTATCCCGCTTGGGCAATTGATCTTTTCCACCTATTCCTAAAATTCCTACTAATCTTTCTTGTGGTCAATTGCCTTTATATCATCCTATCAAAATTGCATGTGATATGCAAATTAAATTAGGCACAATGTTTATATTTTTTATTTCTTTCACAGCTTCATTCCATAAATAAGTTCATAGATCGGTTCATCAACCAGACCTTGCCATAATAAAGAACGAAAAAAATCGAGCAAGGTAAAACCCATTCTTTCATATAAAATTTTTGCGGCCTTATTGTAACTTGTAGTTTGTAAGTGAACACCGCAAATATTTGCCGACTCTAATTGGTCCAAAAACCTCTCTATCAATTTCCTCCCAATGCCGTAACCTCGCCATTCCTCCGAAAGGTTAATGTGAAAATGAGCCGGAAATTGAGATAAATCCAAATGATCTTTTGGAGAACTTAATTTGGATAAATAGTAGCGGATAATATACCGTATAAATTTGCTACCTATTCGGTATTTACCACTGATAAACTTTCTTAGAGCCTGAGGCTCCAAAATGCGAGCGGTATATTCACGTTGCAGTCGGGTATTGAAACATCCGGTTAAGAAGCCAATGACAACTTCACCATCCTTGGCAACCCAGCAATGGTCAGCCTCATGATCTGTATAATAAACATAAAAAGCATCTAGAAAAATCCGGCGGTCTTCCATAAAATTTTCCACCGGAGCGCCAAAAAAGGCTGTGTCTGCCGCTATTCTTAAGAGCGACTCACGGTCTTTTTGTTGAAATGGACAAATTTGAATATTAGCTTTCACCATCAAAATTATACGTCAGTTATCCATTCAACCAACAGGCTGAAAAATGGCCTTTCTTAACTTCTCGATACGGCGGAGTCTCTACCATACATTGTTCGATGGCAAATGGACAACGTGGGTGGAAACGGCACCCGCTTGGCGGGTTAAATAAACTGGGCACATCCCCTTTGAGAATAATCCGCTTCTTTCTGATACTTGGGTCAGGAATTGGAATGGCAGATAGCAAGGCCTGAGTATAAGGATGTAATGGGTTTCGAAAGATTTCCTCGCGATGTGCCAGCTCTACAATTTTCCCAAGATACATCACCGCGACGCGGTCGGAAATATGCTCTACCACACTGAGGTTATGAGCGATGAATAAATAGGTCAAGCCAAATTCTTCCTGAAGATCCTTAAGAATATTCAACACTTGTGACTGAATGGACACATCAAGAGCGGAAACGGGCTCGTCACAGATGATAAATCGCGGACGTAAAGCCAGCGCCCTTGCAATTCCTATCCGCTGGCGTTGTCCGCCTGAAAACTCATGGGGATAACGTCGGGCATGATAATCTTCCAATCCTACTTTTCGCAACACTTCAATCATAATATCAAATTGCTCTTTACGAGTTCCAATTCGATTGATACGCAATCCTTCCAAGATCGATTCGCCAACAGGCATTCGTGGGTCGAGCGAGGAAAATGGATCCTGAAAAATAATCTGCATGTTTCGACGAATTGCTCGCAAAGGGCCGCCAGACATATGGAAAATATTATTTCCCTCATAGTAAACTTCACCACTGGTCGGTTCAATCAGACGCAACATGGTTCGCCCAATGGTCGTTTTTCCACATCCTGATTCACCAACCAGCCCAAGAGTTTCCCCATCGTAAATTTCAAAGGACACATCATCAACCGCTTTACCATTGGCTTTCACCTGCTGAAAGAAACCGCCTCGAACTGCATAATATTTTTTCAGGTTTCGAACCTGAATTAATTCCATTCTTGCCGTATGAGTTTTCATTGGCTCATTCATTGTGTGCCTCCGCTAAATCAATTACAGCCTCTTTCTCGCCCTCATACAACCAACAGCGGCACAAATGATCTTGATTAATTGAGACCAAAGATGGACTCTCGTTCAGGCATCTTTCTACTCGTTTCTCAATTCGATCTTTACACCGCGGGGAAAACCGGCATCCTTGTGGGAGATTTATAAGATTTGGAACTGATCCGGGAATAACCTCTAATCGTCGGGTAACTTTCCCAAGAATTGGAATGGAACCCATCAACCCTTTGGTATAAGGGTGTTTTGGATTGGCAAATAAATCTTGAACAGTGGCTTGTTCGACAATTTGCCCTGCGTACATCACTGCCACACGGTCTGCCATCTCAGCAATCACTCCCAAATCGTGCGTAATGAGAATGACCGATGTACCCATCTTTTCTCGCAGTTCAAGAATCAGGTCCATAATTTGAGCCTGAATAGTGACATCGAGTGCAGTGGTCGGTTCATCCGCAATGAGGAGCGTTGGATTCATCGCCAACGCCATGGCAATCATCACTCGCTGAGCCTGCCCACCGGACATCTCATGGGGAAAAGCATGAGCTTTCTTTTCCGCATCAGGAATTCCCACCAATTGCAATAATTCAATGGTTTTTTCCCAGGCATCTTTTTTCGGAAGATGTTTATGAATGATAAATACTTCAGCGACCTGATCACCGATTTTATAAACTGGATTGAGACTGGTTTGTGGTTGCTGAAAGATCATTGACAGGCGGTTCCCGCGCATCTCAACCATTTCACTTTCAGGTAAGGCAAGCAAATTCTTACCCTCAAACCAGATTTCACCATCAACAATTTTCCCCGGAACGCCGACTAATCTTAGAATAGATAAAGAGGTTACACTTTTCCCGCAGCCCGATTCTCCAACAAGCCCTAAAATTTCACCAGGATAAAGGTCGAAATCCACCCCATCCACGGCCTTTACCACTCCATCCTCAGTAAAAAAATGAGTTTTCAAGTTTCTTACACTCAACACCGGTTTTTCTTTTTGAATGTTCATAATTTCAACCTCGGATCCAGGGCGTCACGCAGACCATCCCCAATGTAATTGAAGGCAAGTGAGCAAAGAAATATTGGCAAACCTGGAATCAACGGCAGCCAGGGCATATCCAGCATGTAGGCCTGTGTTGCCGAAAGCATATTCCCCCATGTCGGTATTGGCTCCTGAATTCCGAATCCAAGAAAAGAAAGTGCAGCTTCAGCCACAACATAATTCGCCATGTTCAAAGAGGCATCCACAATAATCGGCGCCATGGCATTGGGAATCATGTGTCGAAAAATGATCCAGGCACCACTCCCTCCCATCGCTCTTGCTGCCTCTACAAACGTCTGATTACGAAGAGAGAGCACCATACCACGCATTAATTGAGCGGAGGTCAACCAGCCCAAACCAGCAAGAACAAGGGTGATCAGAACAGCCTGCCGCGCTTCTCGAACCTCCAATAACATCAATTTTCCGGCAAATTCCAAAAAGAATTTTGGAATTGGAATGGCATCCTGATTTTTCAAGAGCATTGCCGAAATAATTAAGAGGATAGGAAGAGAAGGAATGGTAAGAAAAAACTCGACAATGCGCATCAAAAGGTTATCTACCCAACCGCCATAATATCCCGATATCGCTCCAATGGTCACCCCAATAATGTTGGAGATTAATACGGAGAGCAAAGCAACCGTTAGCGATATCCGTCCAGCGTAAATCAGACGTGAAAACAAATCTCGTCCAAGATTATCTGTTCCCAGGAAATGAACCCTTCCCGTAGTTTCCTGAACCGATCCTGGTTTTAGAAAGTAATTACCAACCGTTATTTCATCCACCTCAAAAGGTGCAATCTGGCGAGCAAATAAGGTGATCAGGAATAACAAAACCATAATACCCAGCGAAATCATTGCCAATTTATGCTTGCGAAAGCGGCGGAAAACCAGTTTCCACGGGCTTTCTTCTTCAGGATAATCATTCGAAATCGGGATAGAATCAACTTGCCCAGTCATACAGGCCTCCTAACTATATCGAATGCGCGGGTCAATAACGGTGTAAACCAAATCCCGTATTAAAGTAGCAATCACAGTTAATACGGCTGTAATAAATAAAATTGCCATCGCCACCGGAAAGTCCGAATCACCTAAAGCCAAAAAGTACAAACGCCCCATGCCCGGCCATGAAAATATGGTTTCTGTGATAATTGCACCTCCAAATAATGAGGGGATTGAAAACACTACAATCGTAACAAAGGGTATCAAGGCGTTCCTCAAAGCGTGTTTCAAAATTACCATCTTTTCCTTAAGCCCTTTTGCTCTGGCTGTTCTTACATAATCCTGCCGTAGAACTTCCAACATACTTGCACGGATAAACCGGCTCCAAGAAGCCACACTAACAATTGTCAGGGTAATCACTGGTAACACAAGATGCATCAGGCGATCTGCCAAAGTATCAGGCTGAATTGTTCCAAGAAGTGGCACTGCGTACTCTCTTACTGCTGATGCACTTCCTGGCGGCAGATAAGGTAAACCTGCGGACTTAGGCAAAATGGAGAACACCAGAATCATCAAAATTCCAAAGAAGAAGGTTGGCATGGCAGAACCAAGGAACGCCAATGATGTGAAAATATAATCAAACCGAGAATATTGCTTAACAGCCGAATAAATTCCCAGAGGTATCCCCAAAAATAACGAAAGTAAAGTTGAAAGTCCGATCAATTCAATCGTCTTGGGAAGACGACTGATTATCAAATCGCTAACCGGGCGATCTCGCAATAATTTCCATGAAGAACCAAAGTCACCCAATAAAATTCCACGGCTGACTTTTCTCCCCTCCAAATCCCGAAGAAAAACATATTCATTACAACCGACCACCTTCGTTTCAATTTTGCCTTGCTCGTTTCGGATATTTTTCTCAACAGGCTGTCGGCAACCAACTGGCGTATTTGCAAACCATTCATATCCACCAAATTCAATTGAACCGCGAGGATGACCAATCAACCATCGGCTGAATCGAATTGGCAAATATAGGTCCAATTCGTAATAAGCCCGAATTCGGGCTATATCCGCTGCGGTAATACGATTACGCCCTTGTTGCTGTTGACGCAACCCGGTCATTGGGCCACCCGGTGCCAGATTGAGTAGTGCATAGGTTGCAACCGCTGAAATCAACACCACTCCCACCATTTGCACCAACCGACGAGCAATATACCCAAGCATAAAAAAGTTCTCCTTCAACTTTAGTTTCCTGTAATGGACTTCTCGAAGGGTGGGCAGGGTACCCCCCAGAACTCGATTACAAGGTCGGTGTGGCGCTGTAAAGCGCCACACCGATTGCCCGAATTCCCTCTTACGAATGGGATTACGGCAAGTAGAGATTCATATCAATGTGTTCCCAGGTACCACCCGGCAACGTGTAAAGGTTAATCTTCCCTTCGTCCGCTGCCTTTCTCATCGTATCCGATATGGTGTTCAGGGTTGTACTGTCCAATACATCTACTTGCCCACCTAATAATTGGGCTTCAGCGTTGTCAGGGGTAATGATCGAGATTACGATGGTTTTCGTTTTGGGAGCTCCACCGTAATAATAAGGATTGGCCTCAAAAACCATCTTTTCCCCTTTCACCCATTCCTTCAAAACATACGGCCCAACTCCAATGGGGAATTCGGCAATTTCTGGCAATGTCGCCCATTCTTCAGCCGGTACATCCGCCAGTTTACGTCCATCGGCGAGCGTGCGATGAGCGGGATACACATTGGAAAGACGAGGATCCATTAACGCACGGAAATAAAGCGGATCCTGAACTCCCGGTAGATAAGTAACCGTATAACCACTATCGTTCACTTCATACGACTGGATTGAACGGCAAGTATTGAAAGAAGTTGCGCCTGAATTTTCATCGCAGTCAATTCTGAAGCGCAAATCAAAATCGGCTGCACTGACTGGTGTGCCATCGGACCATACCATATCATCCCGGAATTGATAATTTACCGTCAGTTGCTTCATCAGTATCGGCGTCCCGTCAAAGGTTACTACATCACCGGACGCGTTATACACCTCAACACCCGGCTTCAATTCGGTAGGATTACCATCCACATCATAAACCAGGTCGCCTTCTTTTACTTCCACATCGAGGTTTTGAGCCAGCCCGCTATCCAAAGTAGATGGGACTTTTTGGGCAATTCCCTGGAAGTCGTAGTTGACCGTCGAAAAAGCCAGCCCATGGACAAGCGAATTTGCGATTATTGCCGAAACTCCTTGTTCCACCAAAGCAAACATCGAAGCGGGTTCCTGAGTAAAGCCAATCACAATCGTGTCTTTTCCTGGAATTTCCCAGTCTGCAACATTGTAGGTGTAATACTCCTCTCCCGGCTGAGGATTAAATCCCTTCAAATTCGGATTCGAGGCGAAAATTTCCAGGTGATTGTAAATCGGAAGAGAAACCATATCTTTGGTGAATTCTTGCTGGACAATTTTATAAGGTTCTTTCCGGTCTTCTTGATTTAAGGTGTTAGTGGCTTTTACAATCGCCTGAGAAGCCACCGGGTTACACCATCCCATCACATTCTGGCCTTCCCAATTATTCTCGGCAGTTGGAATCTGATCACAAGCATATAATGTTCTTCCACTCGGATCGGATTGGCCCACCCATGCGTAGTCGGTCAGCTCAAATTCTCGGCGAGCCAAACCGGTAGTATCACCATAAAGCCATGTGGATGGCACATGGTTCACGGTGATACGAATTCCACAAGCCTTCATTTGTTGCTGCCATACGGGTGCTAATATTTTTCGGTGAGGAGCTTCAGTGAGAAGCAGTTCCAGCATTAGTGGTTCACCCTCCGCATTCAAGCGGACATTATCCTCATCTTCATCTGTCCAGCCGGCCTCATCCAACAAGGCTTTTCCTTTATCCGGATCGAATGGATAAATGGTGATGTTCCCATCCCCGGCATATGCCCAGTGATTTTTAGGGATGAAAGTATCCATGACTAATTCACTCCGTTCTGCCGGTGAAAGGAAGGGATACACGGCTTGAATGATTTCGTCTTTGTTGGTGCAATAAGCCATGGCCTGTCGCACACGCACATCCGACAAAATTGGATGTGGGGTGGAGAAAGATAGAACTTCTGAAGGTTCTTTTTCGACTTCAACAATCTTCTCAACCACCTCGGTTTTCACAACTTCCTTTTCAACTTCAATTGTTTCAACAACAGGCTGACAAGCACTCATCACCAGCGATACTGCGATCAGCAGCATCCAAACAAGGTTCACGCGTTTCATCTTCTGTTCCTTTCAAAATTGGTTGGAAAAATAAGTGAGGAATTTTTTCAGAACTTTATTTTTGGCATTCACCTCCAAGAAAGGGAAATAAAAAACTGCAATTTATGGTTTTATTCCAGATGATTTTCAATTAATCTCTGGTTTTTGTAATCTGCTCAAATACCAGTTTAAGGCCTGTTCATACGGACAGGAAAAGAACTGGTCACTTTTCCAGGTAGTCCCCTCTTGGAATAAAAAACAACCGGTTTAAAAACCGGTTGTTGTAGCGGAATAATTTGATCTTGTCAATCAAGCACTTTTGCCAGAATGTCGTTGCATTCCATGATGAGATAGTCATCACCACCCAGCTTGATCTCTGTTCCGCTGTATTTAGCGAATAAAACTTTATCATTTACTTTAAGCTTGATTTCTTCATCATCACCCACTGCCACAACCAGTCCGGTTTGTGGTTTTTCTTTGGCTGTTTCGGGGATATACAAACCGGTTGCAGTTTTACTCTCCTGCTCCAAGGGTTTAACCAAAATACGTGCTCCCATTGGTTGAATATTGATTGTTGACATTTCTACCTCCTGAAGTTACTTAATTCCCAAATATTGGTTGATTTTCGACCGGTCAAAACCAATGACAATCTTTCCGCCAATATCCAAAACGGGCACCCCCATTTGACCGGAACGCCTGACCATATCCTTTGCAGCGGCGGGATCACGACTGACATCTACCTCTCTAAATCGAACGCCTTTTTCCCGCAAATATTTTTTGGTCATGTTGCAATAGGTACAGGTTGGTGTTGTAAAGATAATCACCTTCGGTTGATTGACTTTCGTTTCTGCCATGTTTTTACTCCATCAATTGAACTTACCAATTGATTAGATGAATTCGAAGCAAATTTGTTACAAAATCGAGCCCCGTAAAATCGGTTATAATAAAAATACCGTATTCCAGTGGCGTCATTTACTACTCGCCATCACCCACCCAACCATCCAATGATTTATCGGTGGATGAAGAAGATTTACAATGTCCTCTTGTTACTTGTTACTATAAATAGGAGGTGTGTATGAGAACCGTAGTTGCCGGTGCATTAGGAGAGTGTGTCCATGTTGCCGGCGTGAGCAATTTTCTCCGCCTGGCAGAAATGGCTGGCTGGCGAACAGTCTTCCTCGGCCCTGCTGTTTCGGTAAAAGAGTTCATACAAGCGGCCATCCGAGAAAAGGCCGATTTAGTTGGTGTTTCTTATCGTTTGACTCCAGAAACTGGAGAGAGATTACTCGGTGAATTTGCCGAAGCTGCAGATGAATTACGCACAAAGGGTGTACGATTTGCCTTTGCTGGAACACCGCCGGTTGCACAGCGCGCTCAAAAATTAGGTTTTTTTGAACGAATTTTTGATGGTTCAGAATTATCTGAAGATACTTTAGCATACCTGCGAGGAGAAAATGTTTCTCAGGCCGGACTGTCTTCGATTCCCCAGACGACCGTTGAACGTCGGTTGTGGAAAGCACCTTTTCCGCTCTTGCGCCATCATTTCGGCCTGCCGAGTTTAGAAGAAACTCGAGAAGGGATACGAAAAATTGCCGATGCTCGTATATTGGATGTCATCTCGCTTGGAATTGATCAAGATGCGCAGGAAAATTTCTTTCATCCCGAACGACAAGATCCACGCCGTAAGGGAGCCGGTGGTGTTCCTGTACGTACCGCCGAGGACTATCGAATGCTCTACGAAGCATCCCGAACCGGCAACTACCCTCTATTACGAACTTACTCGGGTACCGATGACTTCATCCGGCTGGCTGAGTTGTACACACAAACCATTAATAACGCCTGGTGTGCTATTCCCCTCTTTTGGTTCAATCAAATGGACGGGCGCGGACCCTGGGATTTAGCCGGTTCAATTCGAGAACACCAGCAAGTGATGGCATGGTACGGAGAAAGAAACATTCCGGTAGAACTGAATGAACCCCACCACTGGGGTATGCGAGATGCACCAGATGTGATTTTTGTAGTTGCCGCTTATTTATCAGCCTATAATGCCAAAGCCTTTGGCGTTAAAGATTACATTGCTCAAATGATGTTCAACAGTCCTCCCGGCTTATCGGATGCGATGGATCTGGCGAAAATGCTGGCCATTTTGGAGATGATTCAACCGTTGGCCGGTCCAAATTTTCGCATCTGGATTCAAACACGCACGGGTCTGCTATCCTATCCGCTTGATCCAGCGGCTGCCCGAGCTCATCTTTCGGCCAGTATTTACTTACAAATGGCCTTAAAACCGGATATTGTCCACATCGTTGGCCATACCGAAGCCGACCATGCTGCCACCGCGGATGAAGTGATTGAAGCAGCCAAAATGGCTCGTCGGGCTATCGAGAATGCCCTGGCTGGACAACCGGCAATGATTTATGATCCTGATGTGAATCGAAGAAAAGATCAATTAATCCAGGAGGCAAGAATTACCCTTCAAGCCATTCAAAGCCTCTCGTCGGATTCGACCCGAGATCCGTTTACAGACCCAGATGTTCTGGAAAAATCGGTAACAACCGGCATCATGGACGCTCCTCAATTGAAAAACAATCGCTTTGGCAAAGGAATGATTCGCACGCGAATCATTGGTGGAGCATGTCAGGCGGTTGATGAAAATGGTAATTTCATTTCTGAATCTCAGAGATTGACAAAATTCTTAAAACCGGGAGGGATAATCAATGACTGAAATTACACGATTTGCTGTAATAGGTGCAGGTAACGGTGGTAAAGCGATGGCAGCTCATTTAGCGTTGATGGGTTTTGATGTTTCTCTTTACAACCGCACCTACACCCATGTCGAAATTATTGCCAAACGAGGGGGGATTGACCTGGAAAGCTACGAAGGAGGACCGCGAGGATTTGGCAAGATTCGGACTGTAACCGATGACATTGCCACGGCTATCAAAGATGCCCAGGTCATCATGGTCGTTTTACCATCTTCTGCCCACGCAGAAATTGCCCAAAAAATGGCCTGTCACCTGAAAGAAGGGCAAACAATCATCCTCCATCCGGGTAGGACACTCGGCGCAATTGAATTTGATGTCATCCTTCGCAGAAGTGGATGTAATGTCGAGGTGAATGTCGCCGAGGCAGAAACTTTTATTTATGCCAGCCGTGCTGATGGTCCTGCCCAGGCACGCATATTTCGTATTAAAGAAGCAGTCCCGCTCGCTGCACTACCTGCCGTCAAGACTCCACTCGTGTTAGAACAAATCCGTGTTGCATTTCCACAATACATTGATGGGATAAACGTCCTCCACACTGGGCTGAATAACATGGGAGCTATTTTTCATCCCGCTTTGACGATTCTCAATGCCGGGTGGATCGAAGCCACCCATGGCGATTTCCAATTTTACATCGATGGAGTTACCCCCTCTGTTGCACGCGTTTTGGAAATCTTAGATCGCGAAAGAGTCACAGTTGCTTCTGCTTTGGGTATCCGCGCCCGCACAGCGTTAGAATGGTTGGAATTGGCATACAATGTCACCGGCGAAACCCTGCATGAACGAATTCACAACCAAACCGGTTATTATGGAATCAAGGCTCCGGCTACACTCAATCACCGCTATATTTTTGAGGATGTTCCCATGAGCCTTGTCCCGATTGCATCACTTGGAGAAAGATACGGGGTTTCGGTAAATGGTATAAACAGCGTGATTCGTCTGGCCTGCATTATCCATCGAACGGATTACTGGCGGCGCGGTAGAACTCTGGAAAAACTGGGAATCAAAGATTTAAGCGTCAGTGAGTTGACAACCTACGTTACCACAGGATGGAAAGATATTGAAAGCTTTAACGGTTAATGGTAATGAAATTAAAAAATCCCGCTGTTGCGGGATTTTTTACATAAAATTCACGATACCATCATTCGATTTGCATTATTATCTTAAAGTGGGTGTGTATAATATATAAACATTATACTTCTCTTATGTTCCCTTCAAAGGTCGTTATTGCATCCAAAGAATACTCCCTCAACCAGAAATTGATTAACTTACTTCGCGGTTTGGGTTGGGATGATTTTCATATTTGCGACACTGTTGATAAATTATTGCAACATGGTTGCCAAACCGATCAAGAAATTCTCATTTTTCTGTTCACAAACCTTGCTCCTTCCTCGCAGTTACTCGAAGTACTTGCGTCATTAAGAAAAAACCTTCAAGCCCTGCTCGTAACAATCTTTGATCCGGATCAGGTTGATTCCCAATCCATTGCCAAGTTTGGCAAACTGATTGATGGATTTATCCTTTTGCCTCTTGGTAAGCATTCCCTCACCGCCACTTTGACCATGGCAAAGGAACGCAGGCAGCGCGAACTTGATCTACTCAGAAGCGAGGAAAAATTTAATTCCCTTTTCCATAAGTCCGCTGAACCCAGCCTTCTGCTTCATAATCAAATTTTCATTGATTGTAATCAGGCAGCGCTGGACAACTTCCGCGCAGAGCGAAAGGATATAATCGGTAAATCACCAGCAGATCTTTCTCCTGAGATTCAACCAGATGGCAGTACTTCTATTGAGAAATCAAAAAAATACATTGATGAAACGTTGAAAAGCGGTTTCACTCAATTCGAGTGGCTTCACAGGCGATTGGATAACAGCGTATTCCTCGCTGAAGTAACCTGTACGGCAATTCCTTATGCGGGTGATCTGGCTTTAGTAGTGAAATGGCGAGACATCACCGAAGTCGAACATTTTAAGAAATCTTTAGAATTAAGTGAACAACGCTACCGTCAATTGTTTGAAACCATGTTGAATGGTTTTGCACTTCATGAAATGATTTATGATGAAAACCATCAGCCGGTAGATTACCGCTTTCTTGCCATAAATCCCGCCTTTGAGAAATTGACTGGACTTTCGGCTGACACCCTCATTGGGAAAACAGTGCTGGAAGTTTTACCAAACACCGAACCGTACTGGATAGAAACTTATGGAAAAGTAGCCTCCAGTGGTGATCCCATTCTTATTGAAAATTACTCCAGAGAACTGGATCGGTATTATCGGGTTTTTGCGTTTTCGCCTACCCGCGGCCAGTTTGCAACGCTATTTGAAGACATCACCCTTCAAAAAAAGAACGAACGCTACCAATCGGCATTATTACACCTTTCAGAAAAAATACGGCAAGCCTACACTACAGAAGAAATGGTGCAAACCATCATTTTCACCGTTTCCTCGATTCTCGATATAGATACAGCGGCTATTGCATTGAAATCAGCAGAAAACGACTTCAATTTTCGGATTGTATTCGGGATTGGCAAAGCAAGAGACTGGATTGGCGCTGAATTCACAAAGGATCAAGGCATAACCGGTTACGCCTTGCGCAATAAAACCCCCCTCTTTCAAAACAATGTAGCCGAATCCCCCTATTATATTCGTGAGTATCAACACTTTTACCACCCCTACGTAGCTGTTGTGCCGCTTATCTCCGGTGAAGATACCATCGGGGCATTTTTATTAGGTCGCGATAAACCCTTTACCGACAACGACAAACTCATCATTACTTCGATGAGTGAATTGATTAGCAATGCTCTTCAAAGAATGATTCTCCAGGAGAAAACACAGCAAACCGTGGATTACCTTTCTGCCTTGCGAAAAATTGACTTAACCATCACACTTGGCAGAGATCTGGGAGAACGTTTGAGCGTACTTTTGGAAGTTGTCATCGAACATCAAAAAGTAGATGCGGCCAGTATATGGTTAAAAGAACCTCAAACCGATTTATATCAACTTGCTGCTTATCGAGGATTTCAGCTCCATGAATTTCAATTTCTATCAACACATGATCCGGGTGTAAAAACCGACACAAGACAACTTGTACACCTTAAAAGAAATACTAAAACATGCTCTTTCGGGCGAATTTGGACAACTAATTCAAAATGAAGCATTTACCGATTACATTGGTATTCCTCTGATTACAAAAAAGAACGATTGGGGAATTCTTCAACTATGGAAGCGCTCAGAAATCAGTCCAACTCGTGACTGGATGAATTTTTTGGAGATGTTGGCCGGTCAGGCTGCTATTGCAATTGAGGATATTCAACTGCTTACTGACCTGCAGTACCATATCAACGAATTACAAGCCGCTTATGACACAACCCTACAGGGATGGGCAAAAGCCCTTGAAATTCGCGATGCCGAAACCCAAAACCACAGCCATCGTGTTACTCAAATTACCCTTGATTTAGCAAAGAAATTGGGAGTTGAAGAATCTCAATTAATTCACATCCGAAGGGGAACATTACTCCACGATATCGGTAAAATGGGTATTCCCGATGCCATACTGAATAAGCCCGCTCCCTTAACACCGGAAGAATGGGAAGTTATGCGCCGCCATCCTCAAATGGCGTTCGATATCTTGTCTGGCATCCCCTTTTTGAAACCTGCATTAGATATCCCCTATTCTCATCATGAAAAATGGGATGGAAGCGGATATCCTCAAGGATTAAAAGGCGAAGAGATTCCATTGGCTGCACGCATTTTTGCGGTGGTGGATGTGTGGGACGCTCTGCTTTCTGATAGACCTTATCGCCCAGCTTGGAAAAAACACGAAGTGATAACCTATTTACGCGAACAGGCTGGTAAACATTTCGATCCAAAAATTGTCGAAGCATTTATAGAGTTAATTTCAGAAGAAGAAGGGCAAGACGGTTAGTTTTGGGGCAATTTGACTGGCACGAGCAATTCGACCTGTCCCTGATTCTTAAAAATTAATGTGATATTGATCTTCTGAGACGGGAGCAAATCCTGATTAAGATTTCTCAATCGAATAGATAAGCCCGTTTTTGGAGAAAGCACAACTTTCTCTCCCGGCAGGAGGCGAATTTCGTTTCCTTCGGCACCAAAGATTTCCACCTTTTCACAAACATCGCTAAAACCCTCTATTAATGAATCCTCAACCTGCCCCTCGTTAACAATCTGAAAGTAAACAGCCGTATCACTGCCAACCGGTATATGATAGGCATGCTCAGACATCTTTTCTGAATAAGCCAGTAAAGTAGCCTGAGCCCAGGCATCAACGATCTTTATATCACCAGCCCGTATTGTCATACAACCGCTCAAGAACAACAACAGGAAAGCCAGTACGGGTTTAATTTTATTTTTCATGGCTATGCGAATATTTGGATCGAATTTACCTCTCCACAATGCGACCACCCCGCACAGTCGCCCCTACCACTAATCCTGCTGAAATAAGAACCAGATTCTTGATGATGTACTGGCCTTCCAGCGTCGGAGCGTAGGGAAACCGCATAAAGGTTTCTGCAGGAAATAACACCAGCGGCGTCATTGTGCCTGCCATTTGCAGGAAAAGCAATAAGAGTGTTACTCGTAAAAACTTTCCAGTGATCAACCCCAATCCTATTAGAGACTCCCACATCGCCAGCAGCGGAACAGAAATCTCACTGCCGATCAATCCAAAGGAGAGAACCTCAATGGTTTTTGCAGCAAGCCCTTGGGCAGGGCTCAAACCCGGAAAGAATTTCAATACACCAAACCAGAAAAAATTGATTCCCAGGCTAATCCGCAGAAAAGGAATCGAATAGCGAACCATGAAACCAGTGATCACCGGATCAACTCTATTGAAAAGTGACATTAAACGGTAAATCATTTCAACCTCTTGATGGTAAATTGATTGCTTCTTTCAGTTTTCCAGCCTGCTCGATATAAGCTAATGATTGATGCCGGAAATATGTGTTATAAAGTTCAGCATAATGCCCTCCCGCTGACATTAATTCCTGGTGATTGCCTTGTTCGATAATCTTTCCATGGTCAAGAACAATAATGCGATCCGCCGCCTTGACGGTTGATAACCGATGAGCAATCAAAATGCTGGTTGATTGAGCCAGCACCATGGCTAATGCTTGCTGAATTTGCCTCTCCGTGAAAGGATCAATGCTGGCAGTGGCTTCATCCAGCATAAAAATGGCCGGTTTTTGAACCAGAACCCGCATCAAGGAAACCAGTTGACGCTGCCCCATTGATAACCGGCTGCCCCTTTCGCCCACCTTTGTCATCAAACCATCCGGCAACGCTTCCAGCCATTCTCCGTCTCCAATTTGAATGGCCAGTCGTTCGATATCTTTCTGAGTGGCCCCCTTGCACGAATACTGAATATTTTCCAATATCGTACCCGAAAACAAGAAAGGCACTTGCGAGACAATCCCCAATTGACAGCGATAACTACCTAAATCAAACCTCCGAATATCAATCCCATCTATTAATAATTCTCCCGCTTGAAACTCATAAAAGCGTGCAATCAATTTTACAACTGAGGATTTCCCTGCCCCCGTATGCCCTACCAACGCCACTGCTTCTCCGGGTTGAATGTGTAAATTAAAGTCCTCCAACACCGGTTCATTATCTTTGTAGTGGAAAAAGACATGATTAAAATCAATCTTCCCCTTCAATGGCGGAGCTTTGAGATGCCCGATTTGAACAACGCTTGGATCGGCATCAATCAAGGCAAAAACCCGTTCCGCAGCCGAAAGTCCATTTTGAATCTGTGTCCAAAAGGAAGACAAGTTCATGAATGGGAACATGAACCGATCAAGACTCAGTAAAAAAAGGTACCACGCTCCAATAGTGACCGCACCTTGAACAGCACTCAATCCCCCCACATAGACCAACAAAGCCGTCATCCACCCACCGACCGTATTTAGGACGGGGAATACCATTGACAACACCAATCCGCGACGGACATTGACCTGATAGGACATGCGATTGGATTGGTCAAAAATCTCAAAAATACGTCCTTCCTGCCGGAAATTCTTTGCCACGACAATTCCAGAAACGGTTTCTTTGATGGTCTGATTGACATTAGCCATAGCCCTCATACCGGCTCGGGTAACCTTTCGCGCCATACTGCGAAAACTCACAGCCAAAAAAGCAACAATTGGTATGATGGCAAAAAGGGTCAGCGATAGTCGCCATTCAATATTGACCAATACAATTGCCAGAATAAGCGCCTCAACGACCTGTGAGATCAAATCTGTTGTCAACACCACCAGTTGACCAAAATCCTGTGTGTCACTTGTAATTCGCGAGGCTATTCGCCCGGAGGAAAACTGGTCGTAAAAGGATAAATCGTGCTCCGCCGCAGAGGCAAATGCCTCATTCGCCAGACGGGCAACCACATCAGCCACCGACCGGACAACCAGACGGCGTGCCTGCCAGTTCGCCAACCAGGCAATCACTCCCATTAACATAACCCCCAATGGTACTAACATCACATTAATCGGGGTCAATTCTTCTTTAAGGAAGTCAATTCCTCGAGATACTAAAATGGGTAGTAATGCACCTGATCCGGAAACAATCAACACCAGCAAACCTACCAACAAAAGCCGAGGATAATGAGGGCGAAAATAAACTAGAATGCGTCGGATCAACACTCGATCGCTGTATTTTCGGTCATATTTTTCGGCATCCAACCCGGCAAAAAATCCCATTAAGACTCTCCTCCCTGAAACCCCTCACGATTCCTGAAAGATGTTGCGATATGCTTCGCTGGTTTTCATTAATTCCTCGTGGCTGCCGACTGCGACCAATTCCCCTTTACGTAACACCAGAATCACATCTGCCCATCGAATTTGGGAAAGACGATGGGTAATGATGAACGTCGTTCGGCCTTGAGCCGCAGTATAAATTGCCCGCTGAATTTTATCCTCAGTAGCCGAGTCGATTGCACTGGTTGAATCATCCAGAATCAAGATGCTGGGCTGGGTTAAGAATGCACGTGCCAACGCCAACCGTTGCCGTTGACCACCCGAAAGTGTCACACCCCGTTCACCGATGACGGTATCATATCCCTTTTCAAACGATCGTATAAATTCATCCGCTTGAGCAGCCACAGCCGCTGCAATAATTTCCTCTGGAGACGCATCAGGCCTGCCAAAGGCAATATTATCTGCAATAGATTGCGAGAAAAGAAAGATATCTTGTTCGATGATAGAAATCTGCCGCCGCAAGGCTTCCAGATTCCATTCCCGAACATCAACCCCATCCACCAGCACCCTGCCAGCAGTGACATCGTAAATGCGATTGATGAGTTTCACGAGGGTGGTTTTACCACTACCGGTTTGTCCAACGATGGCCACTGTCTGTCCTGGATAAACATGAAAGGTAACATCCTTCAATACCGTTTCATTACCCTGGTATGCAAAACTGACCTTGTCGAACACCACCTCCCCACGCATTTTTCCCTGATAGCCTTTTTCGTTTTGATCCAGATTATTTTCGCGATTCATCAATTCCAGAATGCGGCGGGCACCCGCCAGTCCAAGAGATATACGCGAGTAAGCAAAAATGGAAACGAAAGTGGGGAAAGAAAGCATCACCAGCAAGCCAAAATAAGCCACCACATCCCCCGTCGTGATTAAGTTCCGTTGAAAGAGGATCAGCGCGTGCCATAAGCCACCCGCCATAGCCACTGCCAGCAATAATGCCGGTAAAAATCTTGCTTCAATATCCCCCTGTCGAATCGCCGCCTTGCGATAGCGATCCACATTTTTTCCGAAAAGCATTACCTCACCCTGTTCTTGGGCTGCTCCCTTAACGACCTCAATCCCATCAAGCGCCTCGTTTAAGCGGGTATTGAGAATCCCAAAGGAATGGCGTACTTCATCGGTTACCGGCTCCAACTCCTTTAGATAGAACCTCAAAAGTATAAAATAAACCGTCACAAATAAAAGCGGTACAAGAACCAAAGAAGGATGATAGCGTGGAGCAAGAATAATTGGGACAAAAATGAATATTAGCGATCCAATCACCAGATTAACGCCGGGTGAAAACAAGAAATTGACCTCGCGGACATCATTGGTCGCCCGCGCCATGGTGTCCCCAACCGGTTGTAAATTATGAAAGGTCATGCTCTTCCCAAAAAGAGACACATACAACTCCTGCCGTATGTTACGCTCAATTCTTTGGGCAATCACTTCAAAACCGAAATTGCGGGCAAACTGCAACACCCCTCGTATCGTTTGAGAAATGACAATTACAAGGACAATTTGAAGCAAACGACCAGACTCAAAATTTCCTCCACTCACCAGGTTGACCGCCTGCCCAATCATTACCGGCACAACACCGGCTAGTCCGGCGTTGCCCAATGCGCCAATAACGGCAACAATCACCAGCCACCATTGATATTTCAAATGGGATAATATCCATCTCACCGGGCCACGCCGGTCGGTAGAATACAATTGGGGAAGAGAGAATTCAGCGTTCATCATTTCAAGTAGGGAAAAATTGTAACATAGTTAAACCCGGCCTCCCATCTCAACCTCATTTTGTAAAAAGATCAGATGACAGGACAAACTCAAATTTCACATTTTTTATGGAAATGGCCATATAGGCCTAAAGCGAGCATTACATGTTTCCCGATTTTCAACGACAAATGGCCTTAATCGCTAAAAATGGGTTGAAAAGAGAATGGATTTTTGCTACAATAATATTGCCCATTCGGAATAACAATTTTCCGTTTCGGAAATTCCCATGACAAAATCAGCACAGTTTGATTTGTTGGACTACCAGATCATTTTGGAACTCCGTAAAGATGCCCGAAAATCGGCGTCGGAAATCGCCCGAGCACTGAAGGCAAACGAACGTACCATCCGCAATCGGATTGACCGATTGGTGCAGTCCGGCGCAGTCCGCCTGACTTCGATTCTCGATCCCCAAGCCTTTGGCTATGTCAACACGGTGGATATTTTTCTGGAAGTTGACCCCAACCAGGAACAGGCCGCCATCGAGCAACTACTTAATATGCACGAAGTCTCCTACCTGGCCTATGGCTTGGGAACCCAGGATATTTCAATTGAGGCTCGCTTCAAAGACAACGCTGAAATGCGTCAATTTTTGGGCAAAGTTTTACCTTCAATCCCCGGTGTACGGGTCAAGGGCTACGCCCTGGTGCCTCGTATTCTTCGAAACATTGACGAGTGGCTGCCCAAACCCGAGGATTTCGAAGGATGATTTGTTGTATTTTGTCTATGCGAAATTTTTTATTTTCAGGAGGATATATTTATGACTCTCAAACATTTTATTGACACCCAGGATTTCACCAAAGAAGAACTTTTGGAATTGATCGAACTCACCCGTTTGATCAAAGCTGCTGATAAACAAGGCTGCACGCCAAAACTTTTGCAGGACGCCACCCTGGCGATGATTTTCGAGGAACCGTCCACCCGTACTCGGGTTTCATTCGAGGTCGCCATGACTGAACTGGGCGGTCATGCGCTCTACCTCAAACCCGGTGAAATTCATCTGGGGGTACGGGAATCGCTCGGTGACACGGCACAAGTGCTTTCCCGCATGTGCGATGCGATTATGGCACGCACCCTCAAACATGAGACGATCACCGGTTTGGCTAAATTCGCCACTGTACCGGTCATCAACGGCCTGACGGACTACAACCATCCGACTCAGGTCGTTTGCGATGTCCTGACCATGATCGAACACGCTCCCGCCGGTAAAAAATTGGAGGATTTCAACGTAACCTTCATCGGTGACGCCACCAATGTGCTTTCGTCTCTTATGCTCATTTGTACACGATTGGGAATGAACTTCACCCATGCCGCACCCAAAAAGTATCAGGCACCGGCAGAATGGATTCGATGGGCCGAAGAAAATAACAAGGTTTCCGGCGGCAGTTTACAGATCACCGAAGATCCGGTTGAAGCCGTCCGCAATGCCGATTTCATCTACACCGATTTATGGTGGTGGGTTGGACAGGAAGACCAGATTCCCGAACGTCGGGCAGCTTTCATGCCCAGATATCAGGTTAACAAGGACTTAATGGCGAAAGCCCCCGCTCACTGTAAATTTATGCACTGCCTGCCGGCTTCCCGCGGGGTAGAGGTAACCGACGAAGTCATGGACTCACCCCAATCCATCATTTTCGATCAGGCCGAAAACCGCCTCCACACCGAAAAAGGTATTCTGGTATGGCTGCTTTACCCTCGCCTGCAACGACCCTCTGCCGAACTGGCGGCTTTTCATCGTGGTAAAATCGAGGAATTCTTGAAACGTTAGTTCGTTCACCTTCATGCAGGGAATTTCCAGACTCCCCGCATGAAGGTTTTTTCACTTACCCAAACGGAGAATTATCATGGATACTCAACTGACTGTTGAAAAGAAAGGGAATGGTTTCAAAAAAGCCTTCCGCGCCATGGATATGACCTTATTCACAGTCGCCGCCATTCTCGTCATTGATACCCTTGCCCCATCGGCGGCTATTGGACCATCGTCCATCTCCTGGTGGATCATCACCCTGGTACTTTTCTTCATCCCCTACGGTCTGATCACCGCCGAATTAGGCACAACCTACCCTGAGCAGGGCGGTTTATATATCTGGGTACGCAATGCATTTGGAGAACGTTGGGCTGCCCGTACCACCTGGCTTTACTGGATTAATGTGGCTTTGTGGATGCCGTCGGTTTATGTCCTCTTTGCCGGCATGTTCGCCCAACTGTTCATCCCCGATTTGAGCTTATGGGGCCAAATCGCCATTGGCATCGTGATGACCTGGGTTACGGTGATCATCGGGATTGTTGCGCTGGATATCGGCAAATGGGTACCCAACATCGGTGCGCTGATCAAAGCCCTCATCATGCTGGTGATTGGTTTTGGCGCCTTCTTTTACGCCGCTCAACATGGGGTTGCCAACGATCTTTCCTTCCGCAACATCCTGCCCAGTTGGGATGCCGGCCTTTACTTCCTGCCGGTGATTGTCTACAACTTCATGGGATTCGAGTTAATGTCCGGCGCCGGCGAGGAAATGCAAAATCCCCAGCGCGATATACCGCGTGCCATCATCATCGCCGGTGTGTTGATTGCTTTCTTCTACCTGATGGGCACCATCGGCATGTTGATGGCTCTTCCAGCCGAGCAGCTCGGCCTGGTCTCCGGCATCATTGACACCCTGCGCATCTTATTTGGCGAAACCGGCATCGGCGGGTTGATTGTAACCGTCCTTGGAATTGGTGCTTTATATACCTTCCTGACCAACATGGTGACCTGGACAATGGGCGCCAACCGTACCGCTGCTGAGGCTGCCAACGAGGGGGAATTACCCGCCTTCTTTGGCAAACTTCACCCCGTCAACAAAACCCCCGTTGGTGCTTATGTACTCACCGGGATTGTTTCCAGCGCCGTGTTGATTATTTACGGCTTGATGGCAGCCACAGCCGAGGATCTGTTCTGGTCATTGTTCGCTTTCTCCTCAATTGTTTTTCTGATGCCCTATCTGGCCATGTTCCCCGCTTTCCTGAAACTGCGCCGCACGGACGCAGACCGCCCGCGCCCCTACCGTGTGCCGGGCAATCATCTCACCGCCATCCTGTTGACGATTATCTGCGTGCTGTTCATCCTGCAGGCAATTGTGTTCTTCATCTGGGTGCCGGGTGAACCGGTGGACTGGAATTACGCCATTCCGGTGTTAGTCGGCGTTGTGGTGACCCTGATAATCGGCGAATGGATCATCCATCGTAAATAATCCTTATGGGAGGGATTTGCCATGTCACATCTGATTGAAAGCACACCGCGCAAGGATGGTTTTCGCATGCCAGCCGAATTTGAACCACACACCGGCTGCTGGATGCTCTGGCCGGAGCGGCCGGATAACTGGCGGCTGGGAGCGAAACCGGCACAAAAAGCCTTTACCGCCGTTGCCAGCGCCATCAGCCGTTTTGAACGGGTGACCATGGGGGTTTCTGCCAGCCAGTATATGAATGCACGTCACTTACTGCCGCCTCATGTCCGCGTGGTCGAACTTTCCTACAACGATTCATGGATGCGCGACTGCGGGCCGACCTTTGTCACCAACGGTGAGGTCATCCGCGCTGTGGACTGGGACTTCAACGCCTGGGGCGGTCTGGATGGTGGTTTGTACTTCCCGTGGGATCTGGACGATCTGGTTGCCCGCAAGGTCGCCGAAATCGAATGGGTTGACCGCTACAAAGCCCCGTTCGTCCTTGAAGGGGGTTCCATCCACGTGGATGGGCAGGGCACTCTGCTGACCACCGAAGAATGCCTGCTCAACCCCAACCGCAATCCGCACCTCTCCAAATCGGAGATCGAACAACTTCTCATGGAGTACCTGAATGTGGAGAAGGTTCTCTGGCTGGACAAGGGTGTTTACAACGACGAAACCAGCGGCCACGTGGATAACCTCGCCTGCTTCATCCGCCCTGGTGTGGTCGCCCTGACCTGGACCGACGACAAGAGCGACCCACAGTATGACATCTCCGCAGATGCTTACGAACGATTAATCCACATGACCGATGCCCGCGGCCGCCGTCTGGAAGTTCACAAAATTCATCAGCCCGGTCCAATCTACATCACCCGCGAAGAGAGCGAGGGAGTAGATGCCGTGGAAGGCACGCTCCCTCGCGAGGAAGGCGACCGTCTGGCCGGCTCCTATATTAATTTCTACATGGCAAACGGAGCAGCCATCGTACCGGTCTTTGATGATCCTCACGATCAGCCTGCCTTGCAACAATTAGCCGAATTAATGCCGGAACGCACAATTGTCCCCGTTCCCGCACGGGAAATTTTATTGGGCGGCGGCAACATTCACTGCATCACCCAGCAGCAGCCCCAACCATAAAGAGATTGGGGCTTAACATAAAAAACCCCCTCCGTCTTGGGGATCGGCGGAGGGGGTAATTCTTTCATCTGCCGATGATGTTATTTCTTGACCAGCGGCAGATATATGGTAATACCACCGGTTTCCGGAATCGTCACTACCAGCGTGTCCACACTAGCCTGATTATTTCCAGAAGCCAGATCCAAAGTTGTGGAAGCGATCGAAGATGTGGCCGTGATGCTGCCCGCCTGAGCCGGAGCCGTGACCGACACCGTCACATCCGGCGCACTGCTGGCGGCTGCCAGCGAGGAGCGGGCGCAGGTCACCACACCACTGCTTTGCGAGCAAACCCAGCCCGTTCCGCCGGCACTGACATATGTCACCCCTGTCGGCAGATTGATGGTCAGGGTCAGGTTACTGGCTGGCAGCGGACCGAGATTGGTCACCCCCACCGTGTAGGTCAGCGCAGCTCCCGTTTCGACCGGATTGGGTGAAGCCGAGATCGAAACCGCCAGATCGGCATTTTGCGGCAGCACATCGAATAAATCACCTACCGCTGGATCAAGTGAGGTAGCGATTGCCGCCAGGCGGTAATCCTCACCGGCCTTGCTGATGCTCACACCGCTGAAGGTAGCCACGCCGTTGACGGCGTTAACCAGCAAACTGCCCTGCAAGGCACCACCGGCAGGATTGTTGGCAAGCATCAAAATGACCACACCGTTGAAATTAACTGCCAGATTGCCGTCATCGTCTTCGGCGCGCACCACCGGCTGTGTGGCAAATGGCACATTTTCAAATCCGCCATCCGGGTAAGCCGCAAACACCAACCGGGTTGCCGCCGAGGTGACTGTGCAGGTCGCCGCGCCTGTTACCGGCTGGAAACCGATTTGATCAGGCAGGCTGTCTGTTCCGTCGCACAACCACGGAATAAAGTCAACGCTCCCTGCAACCGACTGACCGCTGCCACCGGGGTTGCCGGCATTTGCCGGCCCGCTCGGGTGTGCCCACCAGTTGCGTTCGGCTTTGATTTGCGCGCCACTATACCAATTAACGGCGGTGGTGTTATCGAGGAAAGCGTTCTCTTCCACCACGAAGGAAGCGCCAACGCTGGAAGCACCGATCCCCTCGATGTTGTCGCTAAAGTAATTGTTGCGGAAGGTCACGTTGGTCTGCCCATCCGTGCCGGCTCCGGCCCAGTTATCATGGATTTCGTTGTTGATTACCGTGATACTCCCGCTGGTCGGGTTGAGGTACAAACCGCTCACCCAGTTTTCAATCTCATTTCCATCTACCAGCAGGCCGCTGACGTTACCGGATGTTAAGATACCCCGCGTTCCATCGCCGCTCGATGGGCCGACGAGGTGGTTATCGCGGATTGTCACATTTTGCGCCCCGCTGATATATACCGCACTCTGATCTACACCTGTGGAAGCAAGGCCATTCCGGATTTCAAATCCCTGGATGGTGACGTTATTCGCGTTGACCCAGAAGCATCCATCCAGAACCGGCCGGTTTTGCCCGGTAATCGTCACGGCTTTGTTGATCTGAATATCACCGCTATAATTTCCGGCTCCGACAATCACCGTTCCGCCCGGTGCAACATGGTTGAGGGCATCTTCAATGGTGGCAAAGGCATCATAACCAAACGTTCCACCGTTTGCACCTGCCTCACCCTCGGCTTTTCCGGCATTGTCATCATCGGCATAAGTGATTGTCGGAATATCCAGCGATAGGGTCAGGTTCGCATCGCGCCACGGTTGCCAGTCAACATCACCACCACTACCAATCTCAAACAAATCTTTGATACCGGTAACGCTACCGTAACCGTACCAGGAAATGGTTCCCCACCAGTTGAGACTGGCATCCACCTCCACATTGGTGTACATTCCAAGTCCATTTTGATGAATCTTGTTTTCTTTCAAGGTAATGGAAGTGAAACTACCTGTCCCACAACTCGACACGCATTTGGAGATATCCAACCCGTAACCCCAACCCCAAATATCATTGTTCGTGATTGTGAAGGACACATCCTCGTAAGTGTAGCCAGCCCATGCGCCAACCCCTACCGAAGATGAATCGTCACCGCCTCCGTAAACGGAGTTGTTCTGAATGACGACCAGATCACCGGTTTCTTCCAAGATCGAAACATCATTAGTCGTCTCTCCTATCTTACTCACACTTAATGAAGTTGAGGGGTCAACGGGCGCCGGCGGGAGGAATGGCGGATCTGCAGCGGCGATGCCGGTCAGATAACTGGCTCCCCCAACATCTTCCTTCGAGGTTTCAATGGTGTTATTGATGATGGTTGCCGAACCACCATACAGATAGATGCTGGTTTGGCTGTTGGTGACGATGTTATTTTCAACAGTTACATTACCAACATCAAGTAAAAGGATACCTGAAGCAGTCCAACCAGAACCGGTGTATGCAATTCCCGATACCGTATTTTCCTTTACCACTCCACTTGCCCCAGAGCTAAGCTGAATTCCGTTCTGGGCAATAATGGGGGTACCACTTTTACCCGTTATCGTATTGTTTTCGACGGTGGCTGTGAGGCCAGATCCTACAATCGTGATGCCGTTCTTTTGGAAATCGGTTATCGTTGAATTTTTTACACTGAGAGTTCGAGCCTGGCCATCCCGGTTATAAGCATACAGGGCTACACCATGCTGTGAACCAGAAAACGGTGTATCCTGAATTCCGGTAATGGTCAAATCTTCAACCGTTCCTCCAGCGTTATAAAAAGCCACCCCCATAAAGCGGTAATTCCAGTTATTACCACGTCCCAATCCATCCACCTTTAAATTTTTCAAAGTCGCAACAGCATTATTTTTTACCGTTATGATGGGTTTGTTGTTGGTGGTGGTTGAAAATTGGGAAACCAGTGTGGTGGGAGACTGGATAATGGTAGTGTCACCCGAACCGGTAATGGTTAAGTTCTTCTCAATGACGATTTGTTCTTCGTAAGTGCCGGGTTTAACAAGAATCGTATCCCCTTCAACTGCGTTGTCAATTTCATTTTGAATTACCGATCCAATCCTTCTCACGTTGGTCAATGTATATGACCCGCTCGTGTATTGGTAGGTTCGCACATCAAAGGTTGCTTCATTAACCAGTGTTACTGCCGCTTTGTCGAAAGTATTCTCTTCCCAGAAGGACTGCCAATCAAACTGGGAATTGTCGTAATTTGAGCGAGCCCGGATATATTGTGTACTACCGCTGAAAGTATTACCCTCAACGATTGCGCCTCCAATTGGATGGGTAAACCAGGGGACTTCCCCATAGCCATTGAAGGAAACCAACGCCCAATATACATCTGAACCGCCGGTAAATTTATTGCCGGTGATGCTTCGATTGTCAATGTCACCCGAATAACCAGCACCACTGGCAATATCTACACTGGAGCCGTATTCAAACCAGTTATCCTCAATAAAATACGACTTAACGTGAGAGACTTGATTTGTAGCATCAAATCTCCAATCATTGAGATAGACTGAACCCCCATCAGGTACGGCGATGTGCGAGTTGCGCAAAACAAAACCATCGCCAATCACTTCAATAGTCTTGTTATCGCTTGGGGTATTCGGCCCAATCCGCAAACCCTGCAGGGTGACGTTGTCGGCTTCCACGAAAATTCCAGAATAACCAAAATTATTGGTTGCGTTGGTATTGATCGTCGCCTGAACCTGATTGTAATCGGTGATCGGCTCACCACTCGCGTTCACCCCAATGAGACTAATGCCATCTTTGTCATCAGCGATAAACAGCCCAAACTGGTGCGGGCCATTGGTTCCCAAAACATAACGATTTTGGGCTATTTCGTTGTAAGTACCAGGATAGATATAAATTGACCCGCCAGGTGCAATGGCATCAATCGCAGATTGAATTGTCGAAAACGAATCTAAACCGAACGAAATCGCCGGACCACTTCCATCTGGGTCTGTAAAAGGTAAAATGCTCGACCAACTGCATTTTCGACAGCGGGATTACCGTTGTCTATGCCAATAATCTTAAAGCCCTGATTAATGTCGCCTATTTGAACGGCGGTTGTATTATTGGTTATCAATATAGTTCCAAGTGCGCCTGCACCTGATACTCCTTCTATGGTTGTACTGTCTCTTCCATTGGTGGAAAGTAGTTTAATGTTCTTGTTAATCGTTATATTCCCTGTATAGGTTCCGGGCCCAACCACAATTACATCCCCAGCATTTGCGGCATTTACCGCATCCTGAATGGTCGTGTAATCACATCCGCTGCTGCACACCGTAATTGTATCCGCCGAAACCGGTTTTACAGCCGGGATGACCACCCATAGACCGGCAATTAAGAAAAAAACCAAACTCAATTGAATCAGAAAACGAATTGTTTTCATTTCTAAATATCCTCCTCTTTTTGTAGACTTGAAACCAACGACTGGATGATTGTTAATTTGTGACCCAAAGCAACTGATTTCCCCCTTTTTCACCTCCGTAAAAAATCCATAAAAATCTGGTAAATTCCTCGTAAATTTCGCGTAAATTCAACATAAATTCTAGCAAAATTGGTTTCTCGTGTCAACCAAAATCAAGTAAAAACGCATCAAAACAGCCAGTTAAGAAGTTTGTCATGCCCGTGATATGACATTGCACATCCCAGCTTTTCTCATCAGTTCCGGCTGGCCGGTTTATGCTAAAATCATCCCATGCCGTTCGAACCCGTTTCACGAGTAGAAGAAATCACCTTATTCAAGAATATCTCACCGGGAGATATTCACCTCATACTTCAATCCGCCCATCAGAAACGAATGGATGCCGAAGAATTTTTCTTCCTCCAGGATGATCCTGCCGAAGCGTTTTACATTTTGACCTCGGGCAAAGTCCGCCTCACCCAATATACGGCCGACGGGCAGCAACTTTTGCTGCGCGTCATCGTACCCGTGACTCCGTTTGGTGCAGTGGCTCTGGCAGACCACGAGCGGTATCCGGTTTCCGCTCAGGCGATGGAATCCTGTACCGCCGTGGTATGGTCGAAATCGGCAATCCAGCAACTGCTCATCCGTTTCCCCCAACTGGCGATGAACGCGGTAAAAATTTTAGCCGAGCATGTTCAGGAATTTCAACAGCGTTTCACCGAAATTGCCACCCAGCGGGTAGAGCGTCGGCTGGCAAGAATGATTTTGCGTCTCGCCCATCAAACGGGTGTAAAGACCCCCCGCGGCGTGGAAGTCAACCTTCCGCTTTCACGCCAGGACCTGGCCGAAATGGTCGGTACAACCCTCTACACCGTCAGCCGCATTCTTTCGCAATGGGAATCACAGGGTTTAATTCACGCTGGCCGCGAGAAGATGATTATCCTGTATCCGCACGGTCTGGTTAAAATCGCCGAAGAAGAAACCTGAACCATTCTTGCGATGGCGCAAAGAATTCGAAAACAATTTAGCGTATGATGAAGTTATGAAATCAATTAATGAAATGATGAGCCCAGAAACCCGAATTAATGAATTGCTTCGACAATTTCCACAAACCGTTCCGGTATTCCTTCGTCACCGCATGGTTTGTGTTGGCTGCTGGATGTCAAAATTTGATACCCTTGCCGATGCCGTCTGGAATTATGGGCTGGATATGGAAACCTTTTTACAGGAATTACAGCAATCCGCCTTGACGGATGATTTTGATTAGAAATCCCTGTGAACCCCAAAACTCTTCAATAATTCTTCAAAATTCAATAATTTTCCGCCAAATCCCTGCTGCATCCGTTCCGCATCCTGGCGGTCGGCAAACACCAGCACACCTGGTGAGCAGCAAATCTTAATTTGCGGTTGGAATAAGTAATACCCGCCGGGTAAATCAACAACCGTTTCGTATAAAAAATCAACTCCCAGCCCGCCTTTCAGGTCGTTTCCTTTCTGGATTAAACCCATCCCACAATGAACACAGCACGCCAAAATGGTCTCACCCGAATCCGAAAAAAGGGTCAACCGCGTTCGAGGGGAACACGCTTTCCCGCAGTATCCGCAACTCTCCTTTTGAGAATTGATCTTGAATTTCTGCGTACCGGTCACTACCCCGCCACGTACTCGTTGAACAATACCTTGTTCCTCCAGCAATTGTAAATCTCTGTGAATGGTCATGGCGGATACCTTCAGGTAATTGGTCAATTCTTGCACCGTGATCCCCTGCTGTTGGGTGACCAGTTCGATGATTTTCTGGTGTCGAAGTTCGCGGATCATTGGACAACCTTCCGTTTTTTGGACAATTATGATATATTTTGATAAAATTATAACATAAAACAACAAATCTCAACCATTCCAGGAGAATTCCACAATGAAAAAGGCATTAATTTTGACAACCTTACTCATCTTCCTTGCAGCCTGTTCGTCTCCGGCACAAAGCGGTATCACCGTTGAAGCGGCTTGGGCACGCGCCGCACCCCAATCGTCCTCTGGTGATATGGGAAACCACTCCGAAAACATGGGAAACTCCGACAGCATGGGAGGAGGAGAAAATTCCGTGGGCGGTTCGCATAGCGCAATTTACATGGTGATTTATAATCAATCTAATCAGAATGATCGCCTGATAGCCGCCAAAACGGACGTCGCCGAAACGGTCGAAATTCACCAAACCCGCATGGAAAACGACATCATGATGATGCAAAAAGTGGATGGTGTTGAGATACCCGCTAACAGCAAAGTAGAGCTCAAACCCGGTGGCTATCACATCATGTTGATCAATCTCAAAAAAGATTTGAAAGCAGGGGAAAAACTGGCTCTTACTCTGGTTTTTGAAAAACAGGGTGAAATCAATTTGGAAGCCGAAATTCGTACGCCATAGGTACAATTCCACTGGGGAGTGAATTGTGATAGGACTTTCACTCCCCGGCATCAAAATTGCACCATGGCAGGGGGAAATTCAACCATGAGTGAAATCCAAACAAACCATAAACCCGACATGAACAGCCCCGCAACTGCTGAGAAAATTGAGGCATTGCTGCGCAGAACCGGTCCCTTAACTCAACGCAACCCCAAACGGGCGCTGGAACTGGCACGCGAAGCGGCGCGTCTGGCCGGCGAAAATGCACCATCCAGTCTGGAACATCGCAAAGTGCTGGGAAGGGCGTTGATCGCTCAGGCAAAAGCCTTGCTGGAACTGGATGCGTACGAACAGGCAATCCCCTGCTGCATCAGCGCTCTGGAATGCTTTAACCCGGCGGTGGATAGCAACGAAACCGCCGAGGCTTTACTGGGACTCGGCAGCGGCATGATGATCATGGGGGCCTATCCAGAAGCGCTGCAGTATTTGATGCGAGCCTTATCCGCCTTTCAAAGCATGAAAAATCAAAGCGGCGAAGCCGCCGCCCGGATCAAATTAGGTAATCTTTACCTCCTGTTAGGAGAAGCCGAAAAAGCCCTTCCTCATCTTGAAACGGCGCTTGACCTGGCTCAATACCTGACCGATTTGAAGGTGGAAGCCCCTGTTCAGGTCTATCTCAGTCGGGCTTTCTCCGAATGCGGTCGCCATCAAAGCGCGGTTCAAGCCGGTCTGCGCGGCGTGGAAATCTATCAAAATTTGGGTATTCATCGGGGAGAAGTCGAAGCCCTAAACACCTTGGGGGAGGTGTATCTAAAAAGGAATGAATTTGGACTGGCACTCAATTTCTTTCAACTTTCCGCTGATGTCGCAAAAAAATTTGACAAACGACTGGAACTGGCGAGAGCATATCGAAAAATTGGCCAAATTCACCTGTCCATGGGGAACATTGCGGCCGCAATCGAAGCACTGCAAGCCGCATTGACCATTGCGAGCGAAATCAACGCCCAATACGAACAGATGGAGTGCCATCAAGCTCTTGCTCAGGCTTATAAAAAAACTGGAAATTTCCAAAAAGCTCTTGAAGCATACGAGAATTACATTTCGGCTTATCAAATTGTTTACAACGAAGAGAAAGACCGCCGATTAAGAACCCTGGAAGTGATTCATGAGGTAGAAAACGCCCGAAAAGATGCGGAGATCTACCAGCTCAGAAATGTAGCTCTACAAAAAGAAATCGAGGAACGCAAGAAGGCTCAGGCAGCCCTGGAAAGGCTGGCAACTCAAGACTCACTGACCGGCATTGCCAACCGACGTTACTTTCTGGAAATTGCCTCACGAATTATCGAACAGGCACGCCGCTACCAACGCCCTGTATCAGTGGTGATGATTGATGTGGATCACTTCAAGGAAATGAATGATACCTTTGGCCATAAAACTGGTGACAAGGTATTGATTCATATCACCCGCTGTTTCCAATCCGTTTTGCGCAAAGTGGATATTCTTGGTCGCTATGGCGGTGACGAATTTGTCATTCTTCTCCCCGAAACCACTAAGGAAGGAGCGAGAAGGCTATCCGAACGATTGATGCAGGCAGTCGCTCAACAACTCATCACTGCCGGGGGGGTGACTATTCCAATAACTCTGAGCATGGGTCTAGCAAGCAATATCAATGAACCTGATCTGTCATTGGATGAACTTCTCCAACGGGCAGACCGGGCGCTGTATGACTCAAAACTAAATGGACGCAATCGGCTCACTTCTTACGAATAAAAATTATCTACCCGCAACTATCGCAGCCGCTCGTTGATCCGCAGGTAGCACATCCGCCCCCGACCCGGCCTGATATTAATTCTTCATCGGTAGCTTCCCGGAGACCTGCAATTCGGACAACAAATCGCAATTCTTTACCAGCTAACGGATGATTGGTGTCAACTTCAACGACATCATCCTTCAATCCGGAAATTCGAGCATTGAGAATTTGACCCTGTTCGGTGCGCACCCGGAATGGATAACCAATCTCGAAAGGAAAAGAGGGCGGAAACTGCGATTTTGGCATCTCAAAGACAGCTTCAGGATGATACGGGCCGTAGGCATCCTCCGCCCGCACAATAATCTCTTTCTCTTCACCGGCTCGCAAACCGTTGAGTTGATTTTCCAGACCGGTAATAATATTGTTAAACCCGTGAAGATACTCCAATGGAGTTCCATTCGAGGCGTCAATAATCTCGCCATCTACCCATAATGTGTAATCAAGCGCCACAACAATTCCATTTTGTACGGTGTCAATTCCCATTGGATATTCCTTGAAGTCAAGAAAAATGTTATAAAAGATAAAGTCAGCCTGATTATAACCGAATAGTTCTTCTTTATATAAAAACTCACAGGTATGAACATGGATCTGCAATTATTGGATGAAACCAGATATTTGGAGTGGATCCATCAAGGACTGCCAAAAACATCCCATTCCCCCAAAATACTTATTGCGGGAGCGGGTATGGCTGGTTTAGTGGCAGCCAGTGAATTAAAGCGGGCTGGTTATGAGGTTCAAATCATCGAAGCTCAACAGCGAGTGGGCGGCCGCATACTGACTTTGCGTCACCCCTTCTCAGATGGCTTATTTGCAGAAGCCGGCGCCATGCGTATTCCCGTCAATCACTCCCTGACTCTGGCGTATATTTCCAGGTTCGGGCTAAAGACCATTCCTTTCTTCAACCACAATCCTATGGCTTTTGCCTGCTTCAATGGTAAAAAAATCCGGATGCGTGAAATAGATCAGGCGAGCGAATTTTTTGGGTATGAATTAACTCATGCGGAGAAACAAAAAAGCGCCGAACAACTCTGGCTGGACACAATTCAACCGTTTATCAGGAAGGTTGAAATAGAGGGTTCTGACGGATGGGACTATATTTTCCGTGAATATGATGAGTATTCTGTCCGTGAATTTTTGGAAATCAAGGGCTGGTCCGAGGCCGCTATCGAGCGCTTTGGGTTGCTCTATAACCAGGAAGCCATCATGAATTCATCGTTTCTGGAATTATTGAGAGAAGAAGTGGGGCAATATTACAAAGACATGATCACCATTGAAGGAGGTATGGATCAACTCCCCAATGCGTTTTTGAGAGAACTTCGAGAAAATATCTGGTTTGGTCAAAAAATAATCGCCATCGAACAGTCCAACACCTCGGTAACATTTCACCTCCGTTCATTTTCCGGCAAACATTCCGTAACAGGTGATTTTGCAATCATCGCCCTTCCCTTTCCGGTTTTACGGCATCTGGAAGTAACCCCTCCTTTCAGCCCTGGCAAGCAAAAAGCCATCCGGCAATTGCACTACGACGCCTCCGCAAAAATTTTCCTTCAATTCCGTCGAAGTTTCTGGGAAGAGGAAGGCATTGTCGGAGGCAGCACTGTTACGGATCTGGCTATACGCAATTTGTATTATCCTCAACAAAGCCATCCAAACGGACGTGGAGTTTTACTGGCTTCCTATACTTGGGGTGAAGATGCTCAACGCTGGGGGTCACTTCCACCGGAAGAAAGGCTTCGTCAGGCACTTGAAAATGTCACTGCAATTCACCCACCCGCGCAGGATGAATTTGAAGTCGGTTATTCCTACATGTGGCATGATGACGAATTTGCGGGCGGCGCCTTTGCACTATTTGACCCCGGTCAACAAACCGTTCTCTATGACCATATTCGCCATCCCGAAGGCCGAATTTGCTTCGCCGGTGAACACACTTCGTTATTTCATGCATGGATACAGGGAGCGATCGAATCCGGTCTGCGTGCGGCTTTTGAAATTACCCAAATGACCGCATCTCGAACACCCTGAGTGGTCTCCTTTCCTTATTCACATTGGACAATTACTTAACAACCGGGAAAAAACAGATTATTGTTTATTTGGTGATAAAGAAATGAGCACGGAAAAAACCCAATCTCAAATATTCGCCGATGAGATTATCCCCTCATTATTTCATAACTCGCCCGGACAATTTTTGCAATTCTTACATCGTGACGGCAATAAATTTTTATCTTTTTACTGGAAATTAGCCGGCGAACAATGTACCCCAGAATTGAAACGCGACTCGTTTGGATTGAATTATTATTTTCGCGAACCGGCCAGTCGAATTCTAATTACGATGATTTTATTGCCGGAACCCATATTTGATGGTGAAACCTATTTTTCCGCGTTAATTTACCGTCCTGACCGGCGTATTCTGTTTGTTGCGGATACGACAAAAATTTTTAACCTTGAGAAATATAGCTCACCAGATAATCCTTCCGGTACTCGTATGGTGGAATGGACGCGCAGAAAAGTGCGAGAGATTATCAGGGGCGGACCTGCCCCTTATCAGGAAGAATTCTATCGCGCCGTTATTGAGCAAATTCGCGAAAACTGATTTCCTTCAATTGGGATTTGATCGAGCATAAATAACCTGCGTTGGGTATGCAAATTCAATACCCATTTCACTAAATCTTCGATAAATCTCGATATTAATTTCTTGTTGAATATCCATAAAGTACCGATAATCGCTGGTTTCTACAAAATAAACGATTTCAAAATTCAACGAAAATGCACCATATTCCTTAAAGTGCGCCCGGTCAAAAGTGACTTCGGCTTTGGACGAAATGATTTCTTCCAAAATATGGGGAATTTTTTCAATCTTTTCCAAAGGGGTTTCGTAAGTAACGCCCAAAGTAAATAATACTCTTCTGCGTTCCATCCGTTTGAAATTCTGAATCCGACTGGCAAGTAAGTCCGAATTGGAGAATATCAATTGTTCACCGCTGATGCTTCTTAAACGAGTGCTTTTTAAGCCGATTTTCTCCACAGTGCCAATGTACTCTCCGGTTTTTATCGTGTCACCGATGACGAAAGGTTTATCCAGAGCAATGGTTACTGAACTGAATAAGTCACTGAGAATATTTTGAACCGCTAAACCAACCGCAATGCCTCCTATTCCCAAACCGGTTATGAGCGTGGTAATTTCAACACCGGGAAGGTTATCAAGTATGATCAACAAGACAAAAATCCAAACCGCGATTTTGAGAATCACCGCCAAAACATTCAGAGTTGTTTTTTGTTCTCCCCCCACATCCTCACGAATAGATTTTTGCTCAACCCAATAATCAATTAAACCCAATGTCCAAAAACCAATTTGTAATATTATGACTGTAACAGTAATAATTGAACGAATCGAATGGACTGATTCACTTAAATCCAAAAATAAACTTCCAACATAAATACTCAACCACAATAAAAACCATCCTTTTACTTTCTGGACGAGTCGGTAAATCACCGAAATGCTTTGAAATTTAGAAATCTCTGATTTTCTTTGGAAGACCGAAATGAGAATTCTTCTCAACAGTTCAAGTAAGGCAAAAGCAGTCAATAAGGCTCCTAATGCCAATAACCAGTCTTGCAGATGATTGTTGGAAGTTAAGTAATGTAAATCCATTGTTTTATGATTATAACTTACCCTCTTTCAGCATCCGTAAAAATACTTCAACCACCCGTGGATCGAACTGTTTTCCAGACAATCCAGCGATATATTCAACAACTTCCTTTTCTTCCCAGCGCGCTCGATAGTGACGATCGAAGCGGAGCGCATCCCAGACATCTACAACTGCAAAAATCCTCGCCGGAAGTGGGATTTGTTCCCCTTTCAAACCGAGCGGATAACCGTTCCCATCCCAGTGTTCATGATGAAAAGAGGGAATATCCAGTGCGGGCTGCAAAAACTCAATTCCAGAAAGCATGGATTGAGCGTACAATGGGTGTTTACGAAGGATTTTCCAATCCTCAGTTGTTAATTCGCCCTTTTTCAATAAAATCGTGTCGGGGACGGCCATCTTCCCAATATCGTGTAAAACAGCTCCTCGCCACACATTGACCAGTTCTGCTTCGCTTAACCCCATTTCCCGCGCTAATTTTACCGTCGCTTCGGCAACCCGTCGGGTATGGCCTTCGGTTTCGGCGTCGCGCATTTCAAGTGCCATAGACCACCCCAGAATAGTTTGATCATAGGCTGCAGCCAACTCGCGGTTGGTTTTTTGTAAGTCTTCGACCATCCGCGCATTATCAATCGCTATAGCAGCGCCGGATATAAGCGAATTCAAGAATTCGCGCTTTTCGGCATCCAGCCGCAAGATATGCCGTTGAAACACCTCCAAAACCCCATGCAGTTGACCTTTGGCGATAATGGGTGTCCCGTAATAGGAATTCAAACCTTCTTTTTCGAGGGGAATGATATGGTCCTTTTCTCCCTCCCACTCAGAAATGTTTGAGACAAATAACGGTGACCGCTGCTGTGCAACCCTTCCCGGCAATCCCCATCCTATTGGAGCGGGTCCTGTCCGAACCTCCAGACTGCGAAAACCCCACCCAGCAACAAAAACCAAACGCTGAGTTTTCGAATCGTATAACCAAACATCGGCGGCATCCACATTCAATTGAGAAACAACCTGATCCAACAAAATGCTCAAAGTGAAACGAAAATCAAGACTGGAAGTGATAGCAGTTTCAATGGTGCGAAGGGCCACCAGCTGTTGCAGTCTCTTTTCAGTCTGTTCATACAATGTAATACGGCGTATTGCCGTGGCAACCATATCAGAAATAGAGGTGATTAATCTCACCTCATCTTGAGAAAAAGGACTCTCTCGAACGATAAGCAAGCTGCCCATTGCCTGTTCCCGCTCGAGAAGCGGAACACAAATAACAGCATTTGTGCGGTTTTCAATATCTGCAATGTGCAGGCTTTTATCCAGGCCAATTTCATCTCCAAAAATCGGTAAACCACCCTCTATCACTCTACCAATCAGACCTTCTCCACGATTATAACGATATCCTTGAATCGGGCGGAGAATTCCTACTGCCATTTCTACAACACTCAATCCGGTCGGCTCCCGGAAAGCCAGCGCACCGCCATCGGCATCTAAATGCCGGGCGATTTGATCCAATACAATGCTGGAAATTTCAGTCTTTCCCCTGGCAGAGCGCATCACAGCACTAATTGAAGCCACGACCTCCATTTCCTGTTCTCGTTTCTTCACCTCTGTAATATCGGTAATATACCCTTCCACCGTATGAATAGCCCCACCATTACTAGTAACTCCAACTCCTTGTTCGAGCACCCAACGAGTCTGGTGATTTGCAGTCCGAATGCGATAAATCACACGGTATGGTTTTCCTCCAATAACAGTTTCTTCAATCGCCTTCCTTACCTCACTACGATCATCCGGATGGATAAGATCTTGAAATTGAATGGAGTCTCCTTCCAGTAATTCTTCTGGTGAATAACCAGTCAATTCCACACAACCCGGGCTGATAAAAGTGATCTTTCTCTCTTTCAGAGAATAGCGATAAGCCATTCCCGGTAAATTTTTCAATAAAACCGATAGCATCTGTTGGGTTTCGACAACCGTTTCTAATGCTTTTTTCTGCTCACTCAAATCCGCAAATAAATAGGTTACGCCTGCGGCTTCTCCGGTCGTATTTCTCAACAGAGCGGCGGAGAGACCAACAGGGATATCCCTGCCATCTTTCGTTTGACATCGAATTTCTTGAATTTGGATCGTTTTCCCCGCTAATACCCTATTTCGGATAGATTGAAAATGATTTTCCTGATCGGGTGACAAAACCGGTAATTCTTTTCCAATAACCTCAGATGCCGTCCAGCCAAAAATAGACGTAGCCGCCGGGCTCCACTCAATCACCCTCCCATCCATGTTCTCAACAATGATAGCCAGCGGGGAAGTGCGGATAATTGCGGAGAGTTTTTCGTTGGACTCCTTTAAGGCTTCCTCGATTTTTCGGTGGGATCTCTCCCGCTCCTCCAATGCCTCCGCCATTTGGTTGAAGGTTTTTTCCAATTCCAGCAAACCATCTGCGTTGGCTTTCATCCTGGGCTGAGTACGAACCGCCAAATCACCGCGTGCAATCTTTTTCGCCGCATTCAGCAAAGGCTCACTTCTTCTCTCCAAGACCCTTCCGCTAATCAAATACGCCAGCAAAATACTCAACAAAAAAACCACTATAAACAAAAATCCAATGGTGTAGAGTAACTTTTGAAAATCACGATTTACATTTTCAAGAGGTAAACCGGTGCGGACAATTCCAAAGGGCTGGCCATGAAGGGTAAGCACTCGATAAGAGAATAAGCGGGTTACACCATCAATCCCCGTTGCCGTCAACCTCCCTTGATTTATGATTTCACCACTCTTTATTTTTTGAACCATAACAGGGTCGGTTTTTCCGATCATGGTGGGATTTTCAGGAAACATTGCGACAATGGTTCCACTTCGATCCGTGAGGACTGTTTCGGTTTCAGCAGGAATACCAGAACGAACAACAATTTGTTGAATCAGATCAACAGGTACTCCTGCGTAAATATAACCACCGGGTTGATTCTCATTATCTTGAAGTGGGACTACCAGTGGCAGGATCATTCGATTTGTAAATGGATCGCTTTGCAAAGTCCCAACATTCAAAGTTTGTTCTTGTAAAGATTGGGTTACAGCATCCACTCCTTCGAGACTATCCACTTCCGAAGTGTTTGGCATCTGACAGAAAGCTTTTCCTTCTTCATCTAATACCGCCAGGCTGACAAAACCCCCTCGCGCAAAATATTCACTTAACAGTCTTCTGCATTCAGCCAACTGTAAAGGCATCCAGCGATCAATCCGTGTGCCTAATTCCACTACAACTATTTGCGCATTTTCAAGACTCCAAACCTGCCTCTCAGCAATACTATTGACCAGTAAATCAGTTTGGTTTTCCAAATTTTGATAAATATTCACTCCCCAGTTAAACGCAAAAAAAACCGCTGCAATTACCATTGGTAAAATTGCCAATAAAATCAGCAGCGTAAGCCTGAAGCGTAATCCCTTAAACGATTGAAACATTTGACATAACAATCAACAAAAATGGCTAGAGCGAAAAAGGCGATAAATCCCCAATCACCTTTTTGTACATAAGAATATTAATATTTTACAGAACATTCTAAGAAACACAAGCCAATCAAATGAACTATTTCTGAATTAACCCCATAAAGAGAGTAAAATTGAATAAGAAAATGAGGGAATTATGACAGATCCGAAAACCATGCTTGAATTTCGACAAGACGAATTGAGCAGTGCTGCAATTTATGAATCCCTTGCCAGCATCGAAAAGGATGAACGCATCCGAAAAGTATACGAAAAGATGGCAGCGGTAGAACTTAAACACGCTAAAAGCTGGGAAGAGAAACTGCGATCAGAAGGGGTCGAGCCACCACCTTTTCGACCTTCAATTCGCGTTCGTTTGATCATCTGGTTAGCCAAACGGTTCGGTCCTGAAATGATTCTTCCGACCCTTCAGGCAATGGAGAAAGATGGCGGTTCCGCCTACCTCCAAGTTGATGCGGACAAGCAAATGGCAAAAGATGAACAAACCCATTCGCTTGTTCTTGCGCAAATTAAGAGAACAGTCCGGGGTGGCATGGAAGGCAGCGCACTTGCTCAACTGGAAGGCCGTCACCGTTCGACTGGTGGAAATGCCTTGCGAGCAGCGGTACTGGGCGCCAATGATGGTCTGGTGAGTAATTTAAGCCTTGTCATGGGGGTTGCTGGAGCGACCATGGACAACCGCTCCATTCTGGTGGCTGGCATCGCCGGTTTACTTGCCGGAGCCTTTTCAATGGCTTTGGGTGAGTGGCTATCCGTTCAATCCTCTCGTGAATTGTATGCGAACCAAATCAAAATTGAAGAAAGCGAAATAGAGCAAGCCCCCGAAGAAGAAGCCGAGGAATTGGCTTTGATTTATGAAGCTCGCGGTATCCCCTCTGAACAAGCAACCCAAATGGCTTTAAAGATAATGCAAAACAAAGACGGAGCATTGGATACCCTTGCCCGCGAAGAATTAGGGATTGATCCTGAAGAATTGGGCGGATCAGCATGGGAGGCTGCTATCACCTCTTTTATCTTGTTTTCCATTGGTGCGATAGTCCCGGTAATTCCTTATACTTTTCTTGGTGGAACAACGGCCTTGCTATTTAGTATCCTGTTCAGCTTTGTTGGCCTATTTTTACTTGGCGCTGCGATTACCTTGTTCACCGGGCGCTCTATCTGGTATTCTGGTTTCAGAATGGTAATCTTTGGTATGCTGGCAGCAGCAATCACATTTGGTATTGGCAGATTGATTGGAATTAGCATCGGCGGATAAAAATTATGAGACCCTTTGAGCAACTGATTACGTTTCTACCTGCCATTGATCTTATTCGTACCACAGATTTTTATCAGAACGTTTTAGAGCTTCCATTGGTTCGCGACCAAGGCGATTGTAAAATCTTTCGCGTATCTTCCGGAGGATTCATCGGTTTTTGTTCTCGCCCAGAAATACCGTCCCCAGCAAATTCCATCATCTTAACTTTAATCACAAGCGACGTAGATGAGTGCTTCGCAAAACTGGTTAACGCAGGGGCAATTTCCATAAAAACACCAACATACAACCCCAAATACGCCATCTATCATGCATTTTTACTGGACCCCAACGGATATCAAATTGAAATTCAGTGTTTCGATGACCCCCTTCCAAGCCAATAAAATGAAAACCGATCCGATTCCCTATGGAAAAACCCAAATACCAATCCATCTACCTTTTCGGTACGATTGGTATGAACCGAAGGACTATCCACCGGCAGAACAACCTCTCGCCGTTGTGATCCATGCTTTACAAAACCCATTGGGTAATCCCAATCTTAATTGGTCACATCCTCCCCAAAAAGTTGCCATCAGCATTAACGACAAAACTCGTCCTGTACCGTATAGATATATACTTCCACCTCTACTGGAATGGTTGAACGAACACGGCATTCCCGATGAGAAAATTGAATTATTTATCGCAACCGGCACACATACCCCAGCAACGAATGAGGAAATCCAAACCATCATTCCAACAGAAATTTTGGATCACAAAAAAATTCGAATTTTTTCCCATGACTGTGATGATCAGAAAAACTTAATTTTTCTTGGTACAACTCAACGGAAAACCCCCGTTTGGATCAATAAAAGATTTTTTAACGCGGATTTACGGATTGTCACCGGTAATATCGAACCACATCATTTTATGGGATATTCGGGAGGGGTCAAAAGCGCAGCAATTGGATTAGCCGGGCGGGCAACTATCAATCACAATCACGCCATGCTGAATGATCCGCTTGCCTTTTTGGGTGAATTTGAGCAAAACCCCATGCGTCAAGATGTAGAAGAGATTGGCAGCATGATGGGAATTCATCTGGCTTTAAATGTCATCCTCAATGCCAATCGTCAAATCTTGACCGCCTTATTTGGTACACCCGGGGCAGTAATGGAGAAAGGCATATCCATTTCAGATAACTTATGGAAAGTACCGGTATCTTGTGCTTATGATCTTGTAATCGCCTCAGCGGGTGGTCATCCCAAAGACATCAATTTCTATCAGGCTCAAAAAGCGATTACTCATGCTGCTCTTTTTGCCCGACCCGGTGGTGTAATTATTCTTGCTGCGGCCTGCCCCGAAGGAATTGGCAGCCAGAAGGCGCTTGATTTCCTGGATCAGGCGACAACACCGGATGAAGTCATTATCAGGTTCCAACAGGCAACCTTCCAAATCGGGCCTCATAAAGCTTACCAAATTGCCCTCCAGGCTAAGCGTAATCATCTCTTTCTTATTTCTGAAATGCCCAACGATTTGGTACGCAAGTTTTTTCTCACACCCGCCAATTCGATTGAGCAGGGAATTGAACTAGCCAGAAATCTACTACCGAAAAATTTTAAAACTGTTGTTTTACCGCACGCAACTGCCCTCCTGCCCAATTTAAGAACTTCGTGAAGAACAAATGAAGCGACCCATTTTTGAAAATCCTGAACTAGATGGATCCACCTTTTTTCTGCCTGGTAATAAACCTATCGGAGTTCTATTGTTGCATGGCTTTACTGCAACAACTGTTGAAGTCCGCCCACTAGCTGAATATCTCAACAGGCAAGGGTATTCAGTGTTTTGCCCTCTGTTGCCCGGACATGGAACGCGCCCGGAAGATATGATCCCAGTCCGATGGCAGGATTGGTATGAAACTGCTCAGAATGGCCTCGAAAGGTTAAAAGGCATTTCAAACCTTTTTGTGGCAGGGGAGTCAATGGGAGGATTGCTCTCTCTACTCCTGGCTGCTAGCCATCCTTGGATTAAAGGGGTTATCCTTTATGCCCCTGCAATCAAAATTGACGGGATTTGGCGAGCAAAGTGGCTTGCTCCTTTCGTAAAAATAATGCCAAAGAATTATCTACCAGAGGAAGAGGAGTCTGAAACAGAAACTGATACTCTTCCCTGGCAAGGGTATAATGTTGTCGCATTGGCGGCAGTTGCCCAATTAGAAAAGTTGCAAAAAGAAGTTCTCAGGCAAATTTATCGTGTTCATCAATCGGTATTGATTTTTCAGGGCAAACAAGATCGCACCATTAATCCTTCTGGTTCACAATTGTTATATGAAAAATTACCCTCCCAGAATAAATCATTGATCTGGCTGGAAAAAAGCGGTCACTGCGTTGTCTTAGACCGGGAATTAGACATTGTAAAATCCAAGACGATGGAATTCATCGAAAAGACAATTTCTCAAAGTGGTTACCCATGATACTTTCCAGTTCTGTATTTCTGACGATAGTTCTTGTGAATTTAATTCCAATGACACAAAAAGGCTGGTGTTCGAAAAAGTATTATTCACTCTTTTATTTCTGACCAGAATATTTCTGTTTTTTGCATGGATAATTCGTTGAAAGGGTTATATAATTGTAAAGAAGTGCGGTAAGAAAACCCCAATTTATCGGAGGATAAATGACCGAAAATTCCCGCCCGCCCGGTAAAACCACAATCGCACCCGAAGTGCTTGTTTCTGTTGCGCGGCTGACAGCCCTTGGAGTACCTGGCGTCAACCGACTTGCTACCATCCCCTCAGAAGTTGAGCGTTTTTTTAGCCGCGGAATGAGTGAAGGGATTAAGATTTCGGTCGAAAACGACCATGTTTACATTGACCTCTATGTCATTCTCAACCGAGATGTAAAGGTGCGCGAGGTGTGTCGGGCAATTCAACAGCAAGTCGCTCGCGCGGTCTCGGAACTGGTTGGTATGGAAATTGGCCGTGTCAACGTTCACGTTGAAGATATCGAAACTGGCTCAACCTCAAATTAAAGTTGAAAAACTTATTTAATTTTGGAAAATTAACAACGAAGGTGTTATGAAACCCCGAACCAAGGCACGAAGCATAGCCTTGCAGGTGCTTTATGAATGCGACCTGACCAATCATTCTCCGCAGGCCGCCATGGAAGAGCGCCTGAAAGACGAAACACTCGATTCAAACTTGGTAAAATTTGCCTATGATATCGTCAATGGGGTTTTACCAATCACTCGACAATTGGATGATTTCATTGCTCAACATGCCCCCGAATGGCCATTAGATCAAGTAGCCGTAATTGATCGAAATATTCTACGAATAGCCTTATGGGAATTTGCCGTTGAGGGTTGTACGCCGGTTAAAGTTGCCATAAACGAAGCCATTGAATTGGCAAAAATATTTGGGGCCGATAGTACACCGCGATTTGTCAACGGTGTTTTAGGTAGTCTTGCAAACCGGCAGCAAGAAATAAGGCAAAAGTTTAAAAAAGTCACCTCATCAGAGGACGGGAAAACCGCTCACCTGAATTGAATCATGCGAGCGGTTTCTCTTTTCCTCGATGATACATCCTATCGCTGAGGAAATTCAATGAGAATGGCACACAAAAAGGGAATTTTCCGAATCACACTTCAAATTCTATTCAGTTTATCTCTCCTCAGCGCTTGTTCTTTAAGTATTCCCTCGTGGAATATTCCCCCTTCAACACCACCCACAGCGATCAACAACACTCAGCCAGACCTGAGTTTTACCACGGTTACGTTTTTAACGAAGCCGCCAGTTAATGGGCCAAAAGGCAATGTCACCCTTGAAATTCTTGATGAGGTTACTGGTCTGGCCATGAACCCCCAGCGTTACCCGATGGTTAAAAACGAGGACGGCTCGTTTCAACTTGAATTGCTTTTCCCGGTCGGTTCAGTGGTTCGGTATCGCTACTTAAGGGGGGATTTCCCCTATTTTGTTGAATACAATTCTCAAGGCGAACAAGTTCGCTATCGCATGGCAGCAATAAACTACCCGCTCCTCATAGAGGACACAATTTCCGCGTGGACTGATTTTCGTTATAGTGGATTAACTGGCACAATCAAAGGACAGGTTTTTGATTCCAGCACTAAAGCCCCCTTCCCGAATGCTCTGGTGTGCGTCGGTGGTATTCAAACCCTTACCGCCAGTGATGGTTCTTTTATTGTTGAGAACGTTGCCGAGGGAATTCATAATTTAGTGGTTTACAGTATGGATGGTAGCTTTGAGACATTCCAGCAAGGGGCAGTCGTTGCCGCAAACGCAACCACAATTGCTCTGACTCCATTAACCCCATCCAAATTTGTCAATGTTACCTTTGTTGTTCAAACCCCTGCGACTGGCTTGCAAGGGTTACCGGTTAGAATGGTAGGTAATCTTTATTCATTGGGAAACATTTTTGCAGAAATAAACGGAGGCTTCAGCAACGTTGGCGCTCGTGCTCCTTTGCTTACCAATGTTGCCGAAAACGCTTATGCCATAACCTTGCGTTTGCCGTCTGGTTTTGACTTCCGATATAAATACACCTTGGGAGATGGTTTTTGGAACGCAGAACACGATTCCGCGGGGGGATTTGTCCTCAGGCAATTGATTGTTCCCCCCAACGATACCACCATCACAGATCAAGTAACCAGCTGGCAATCCGGCAATGCCGGTGCAATTACTTTTTTAGTGAGTGCACCAAACAACACCCCAATTGAGGATAGTGTTTCAATCCAATTCAACCCCTATACTTGGACCAATCCACTCCCAATGTGGTCTTTGGGGAATAATCAATGGCTGTTTGTCTTGTACAGTCCACTCAATATGTTTAATTCCCTTCAATATCGCTATTGCCGAAACGACCAATGTGGATATGCGGATGATCTGACAACTTCTGGCTTAGGAGCAACTGGTTATACTTTGGTGATCAATGAAGAATCCCAAATTCGGCGGGATGAAATTAATGCCTGGTCTTTTTGGAACACTACTTCGACCCCTACTGAGATTGTCGCACCCACACCCCTTCCTCGTTTAAAGGATTTTATTCGCGGCATTGAAATCAGTCCCAATTACAACCCCACCTGGCAGCCTTATTTATTTTGGGGTATGAATAAAATAGCATTACTTAAAGCCAACACGACCATCTTAACGCCAACATGGTCGTATACGAACCCGACCACACCGGTTTTTGAGCCTGTAGCCGGTAAGGACTCGCTTTGGTGGGATAATCTTCAGGCCATTCAAACTGCTCAGCAAAGCCAATTGACTGTCTGGCTGTATCCCAACCTTCGCCACAGTAGTGATATATGGGCTGAAACCCATTCGGATAAAAACTGGTGGCAAAACTGGTTTGAACGATATCGAACCTTTGCAATCCATTTTGCGGACTTAGCATCCCAAACCAACACTCCAGCACTTATTTTGGGAAGTCCGCAGACTGCTCCCGCTTATCCAGATGGGGTCCTTCCAAACGGAAAAGCCTCAGGTGTTCCGAATGATGCAATCGAACGGTGGCGCTCTATTTTAGAAACCGTCCGACAGCGCTATGGTGGAAAAGTGGGTTGGAGTCTCTTGCTCACTGACGAAAATCCAACCATTCCAGAATGGGTGGATATGGTAGATTTTCTTTATATTCAACTTGCAATTCCCTCCTTATATTCTTCTTCACTTTCACCAGAAGAACGGCTCAACCAAATTCAAGACTATATGGATTCGGTCTTGTTTCCAATTCGCGAAACCACCACCAAACCACTGATCATCGCAATAAGCCCGCCATCAACAACAACCCAGAATGTCCTTTGCCCAGACGAAAACTGCCTGGCTATCGAAACGCTTTTCCCGCCACTTTCTACGCCGGAACAGTTTTCAGTCGACATCCAAATTCAAGCCGAGAGTTACACCGCTTTTCTAACCGCGGTAAATGAACGCCCCTGGATTGATGGAGTTGTATCTCAAGGGTTTTATCCTCCTGCAGCCATTCAGGATGCCTCCTCCTCAATACACGGAAAATCGGCATCGGACATCGTCTGGTACTGGTACTCAGGCTGGTCAGAGGAAACCCCCTAATTATCCAATCTAAAGGAGAGGATCATTTGATGCAGGTCTTTGGAATTCCATCAAATTACGGAATTGAGAACCATGGCTTTCAAAACACCGGCAATATTTATTGGAATTATGCCTCAGCCAGTTTAATTGAAGAGGGGATAAAGCGCAATGAAGTTGCCCTCTCATGTGATGGGGCTGTCATTGCTTACACTGGTAAACATACTGGCAGATCACCAAATGACAAATTTATTGTTCAATATTCGCATCAAGAAAAGGAAATCTGGTGGGGTAAAATTAATCAACCCCTCTCTCCCCACTCCTTTGATCAAATATACAACAAATTTCTCGCCTACTTTCAAGGGCGAGATATTTTTGTTCAGGACGTTTACGCGGGTGCCCATCCAAATCATCGGCTTTCCATCAGAGTAATTACCGAGAAAGCCTGGCACAACCTCTTTTCACGCAATTTGTTGATTCCCATACCCGTTTCAGAAATTCCTCACACCGTTCCAGACTTTATCATCCTCCAAAGCGAAAACTTTCAAGCCGATCCCAAAACAGATGGCGTCCGTTCCGGTACCGTAATCTTAATAGATTTTGAGCGAAAGATAGTTTTGATTGGTGGCACGGGCTATGCTGGGGAAATCAAGAAGTCAATCTTCACTATTATGAATTATCTCCTGCCGCGTCAGGGTGTGCTTTCCATGCATTGTTCTGCGAATGTTGGCAAGGATGGTGATGTGGCTTTGTTTTTTGGGCTGAGCGGTACCGGGAAAACCACCCTGTCGTCCGACCCAAATCGTCAATTGATCGGCGATGATGAACACGGCTGGTCCGATACAGGTATCTTCAATATCGAGGGTGGATGTTATGCAAAAACCATACGCCTGAATCCCAAATTCGAGCCTATGATTTGGGCAGCTACCAATCGCTTTGGGGCTGTATTGGAAAACGTTGTGTATGATCCGATTTCCAGAGTAGTTGATTTCGATTCGGATCAATATACCGAAAATACTCGAGTAGCCTATCCGTTATCTTTTATTCCAAACAGCCTCGGTCAGGGATATGCCGGTCATCCGCAGAACATTTTCTTTTTGACCGCCGATGCCTTCGGTGTTATGCCGCCCATTGCTCGATTGAATTACGAACAGGCAATGTACTACTTTCTCTCAGGCTACACTTCCAAACTGGCAGGAACAGAAACCGGTTTAGGCAGCGAGCCGCAGGCTACTTTTTCGACCTGTTTTGGTGCACCCTTTCTACCGCTCCATCCCAATGTATATTCTGACTTGTTGGGAGAAAAGATCCTGCGTCATAAAGTCCAGGTTTGGTTAATCAACACTGGTTGGATTGGCGGCCCATACGGTATTGGAAAACGGATCAACTTACCATATACCAGGGCAATGATCACCGCAGCTCTCAACCATGATCTGGATGAAGTGCCTTTTCGACAAGAACCATTTTTTGGTTTGAATATTCCCCTTTTTTGTCCGGGAGTTCCTTCAGAAATTCTCAACCCTCAATATAACTGGAGTGACAAGCAATCCTATCAGGAATATGCCCGCAATTTGATTGCACAATTTGAGGAGAATTGCACCCAATTTGCCAAGAATGTCACCAAAGAAGTTCTGGCAACCGGGCCGCATCTCTAAATCGGGTTATGCTAAATAAAATAAAATTATTGCAGCCATAACTAAAAAGGGTGCATAGGGTATTGCAGTGAAAGGGCGGTAACGGCGGGCAAGCACACTGACTAACAAGTACAATCCACTGAAAACGCCGCCCATCACAACCGAAAAGAATAAACTGATAGCAATTTTTGGCCATCCCAGCAATAAACCCAAAACCCCGCTCAAATTAACATCTCCAAAGCCCAAGGCCACTTCTTCGATTTCCTCACCTCGCCGTTTGGACATCCAGCGGTTAAACAGAATGCCAAAGTAATAGAGAATAAACATCATCCCAAAACCTGTAATACCGCCGAGGATGGTGTCCAATAACCCGTTCCAGTAAATCCCCAATGGAATACATATCAAAACACCTACTCCAATGACTTGATACAAAACGACTCGGTATTCAACATCCATGATAAATACCAATGCAAAATAGAAAAAATAAGGCAGACTCAACCAAAAACCGAATCGTTCAGGTGGAAAATAAAATAGAAACGGTACAAGAATGACGGAAAATACCTGCACGATGCGCATTCGCCATGTGGGATGCGCACCACAATTACTGCATTTTCGCAGCAATAAGTATTGATGGAGATATATCTTGTTCCCGCAGGAATGACATTGAAGATCACTCAATCGGCGAGTTCGAGGTAAAACATCCGCCAGATAATTCAAAAGAATACCCGTCAGCCATCCCGCCAAAATGAGCAAGGGAAAAACCCAAAAACTCATGATTAATCCTGTGCAGGAGCGGAAATCAGTTTTTCACTGATATTCCCTTGGGCCATTGCCATTCTTTCTTGTTCTGCTCTTTTGAGCAATTGTTCGCGTAAATCCTGAATATCACGCGGCAGCAAGTAAATCGCACCTAAAAAGAACAAAAAACACAAGATCCACGCGCCCACACAGATGATCAAAATGGCGTCCTTCAAGGAGGAGTTAACCGCAATCAACCCGGCCAAAGCAGGAGCGACCGCTGACCCTCCCTGTTCAATGAGATTCTGAACAGAATTAGCAGTGGACCTCACTTCGGGTAGCGTAACATCATAGACTGTGGAGAGGACATTTGGAGCTGCAAAAGGAATGAATATTGCCGTGATTGCCATGGAAATGGTGAAAAACAAGGTATTATTTTCGGGAATGCTCAGGGAGAACCACAATAATAAGGCGCCAGTAATGACGCCGAATGCGGATACCATTAGACGACCGCGTATATTTCGTTTGAATAGATAATCCCCCAATGCACCACCAATCGGATAACCAGCCGCTAAGAATAACACTGCAATGACCATTGTGATCAAAACTTGATTTGAGTCGAATCCTCTTTCCGTTTCCAGATAGCGGAAAAACCAGAAAGTAATTACCTGCCAGGGGAATACCCCAAAAAATCCCTGCGTAAAAAGCAACAGAAGGCTCTTCTTTCGGAAGAGACCTAAAGCAGTTTTCCACTCAAAGCGGTAATGGATGTGTTGTTCGATATTCTCCAGCTCCGGTTCGGCACCACCTCGCGGCATCTCCTTGACCGTTGTGAATATAATAACCGCCAGCACAATACCGAGAGAGCCGGTCAGGATAAAAATTCCTTGCCAGTGGATCAACTGGGTAAGAGTGATTGCCAGAACCATTCCAATCATATAACCGAGTGGGCTGGCAATTTGTAATAATCCGTACACTTTACCACGGGTTTTGGGTGGAAAGTAATCCGAAATCAGAGAATATAAACCGGGATAACTGGCATCATCAATCCCGGTTGAAGCACGGGTAACAACAAACACGCCAAAAGATTTCGCCAGCGCACTCAGCCAGGTTGTTGCTCCCCAAATCAATGAAGCAAGTGCTAATAACTTCGCTCGTGCAAACCGATCATAGAGATACCCCCATAGAGGGTAAAAAATTCCTCCAACCAGAATCGCCCCGGAGAAGACCAACCCCATTTTTGCTTCGTCAATTTGAAAATACTCCATAATAGGAGTGGTCAATGGGCCAATTAATAATTTATCGGCTTGATGTAGTAACATGAATACAAAAAACACCCCAACTACAAACCAGCGATAGCGTGAAGATGGTTTCATCCTTACTCTCCTGATAAATAATTAACCTCAAACAAGCAAAGTATAGCCAAAGATGGAAAAATGGGAAACAAATTACCCTCCCCAATTTTTATCAGAATTGAGAGGGTATAATACATTACCTTTATCAAAAGTTAGCCATGCCAACAAAAAATTTTGAGCAAATCAAAAATATCGTGAGATTTTGGCAGACCGATCCATCAGTCTCTCCAAATATCTGCGGGGTTCATGTTACCCCTCCAAATCCAGGGCAATTTGTTCCATTACCTGAAAATCTGCATAGCACCTTTAGAAACACCCTTGCAGCGGAGGGGATTGAGGCTCTTTACCAACATCAATGGGATGCCATTCAGATCATTACCCAATGCAAAAATGCTATCATTACCACCGGAACTGCCAGTGGAAAGTCGCTTTGTTATCAAATTCCTATCATTGACAATTGCCTCAAAGATGAAGAATCTACTGCAATGCTGCTCTTTCCAACAAAAGCGCTCACCCAAGACCAGTACAGAAATTTCCTTCGTTTTTCTCCCCCTTCTCTACACTCTTCTATCTCGATTTACGATGGTGATACACCAGTTTCGCAGCGAAAAAAAATTCGTCAAAGCGCACGAATTCTACTCAGCAATCCCGATATGCTCCATACGGCTATCCTTCCCCACCACCCCAATTGGGAAAAATTATTACGGGGTTTGAGGTATTTCGTGTTGGATGAAGTGCACCTTTACCGTGGCGTATTCGGTTCTCATATTGCCAACCTGATCCGACGCTTAAAACGAATCTGCCGCTTTTATTCGACAGAGCCGGTTTTTATTCTTACTTCTGCAACCGTTGCAAATGCGAGAGAACACGCCGAAAATATGATTGAAGAACCTTTTGAACAAATATCGGACAGTCATTCACCAAAAGGCACCAAGTATTTTTTACTTTACAACCCTCCCATAATTCATGAAGAATTGGGGGTAAGGCGGTCTGCCTTGAGTGAAGCCGTTCGAATTGGCGGTGATTTGATCGTCAACGGCATCCAAACCCTTATTTTTACTCACACTCGAAAAAACGTCGAATTAGGAATTAAATTTCTCCAAAGCCAAAATCCCGAACAAACCCAAGAAATTTTTGCCTATCGGAGTGGTTACCTCCCATCCGAACGAAGAAAAATAGAAGAAGCATTAAAATTTGGCAAAGCCAAAGCCGTTGTCTCCACCAATGCACTGGAGTTAGGAGTAGATATTGGGGGAATGGAAGCGGTTATCATCAGCGGCTACCCCGGAAGTATTGCCGCAACCCATCAACAAGCCGGCCGGGCTGGAAGAAAAAAGCAAGACTCTCTGGCAGTTCTGGTTGCTTCCTCAAATCCGTTGGATCAATATATCATCAAACATCCAGAATACTTGTTTGAAAAACCACCAGAAGTGGCATTGATCAACCCCAACAACCCTTTAATCTTATACCAGCACATCCGTTGTGCAGTATTCGAATTACCATTTCGTCAAAATGATTCGTTCGGAAATCTTGACTGGACAGCCATTCATCCTTACCTGAAAGTATTAGTTTTAAACCGAGAAGTATTCCCGACCTCAGACCGTTTCATCTGGCGGGGAGACCAATACCCATCCCAGGATGTCTCTTTACGAAGCACTTCTGGTGATTCATTCTTACTCCATGTTGAAGAGGATGACCGATTGACCACAATTGGCGAGGTGGATCAAGCCAGTGTGGATTGGATGGTACATCCTAATGCTATTTATCTACATCAGGGTCAAACATTTTTTGTTGAGGCCCTGGAACTCGAAAAGAAATATGTCCGCCTTACCCCTTTCGATGGGGATTATTACACTCAACCATTAATGGAACAGAACATTCAAATAATTTCCGAGGAGAGAATCCGTTCGATTTTTGGGGGAAAAATTCATTTTGGCGAAATTGAAGTGACTCGCCAATTGAAAGGATTTCGAAAAATTTCTTGGCAAACCAGAGAAATTTTGGCAACAGAAGATCTGGAGCTCCCTCCACGCACATTGCGCACAGTCGGATATTGGATTGAAATGAACCCCCAAAGTATCCAGTTACTCACCAACCTCAATTTGTGGAGCGGAAAGCCGAACAATTATGGGCCAAATTGGGATCAACAAAGAAAACTTGCTCGTCAACGCGATCAATTTACCTGTCAATTATGCGGCGCAGCAGAAAAAGACATCCCCCATCATGTTCATCATATCGTCCCCTTTCGTCAATTCCCCACTTACGAACTTGCCAACCGATTAGAAAATCTGATCACTTTGTGTCCAGCCTGCCACCATAAAGCAGAGAGTGTTGTTCGCATCCGCAGTGGCTTATCGGGTTTGCGTTACCTCATTTCCCAAATTGCTCCTCTTTTCGTCTTATGTGATCCTGGAGATTTAGGGTCGCATAGTGACCCTCAATCGCCGATGTGTGAAGGTAACCCGATTGTAATGATTTATGACAACTCAGCTGCCGGCATTGGTCTATCTGAAACCCTTTTTGACAAACACGAACTCATTCTTGCCAGCGCACTTGAAGTTGCTCAAGACTGTTCTTGTCTGGATGGTTGTCCCTCTTGTGTAGGGGTTGGCGGAGAAAATGGAACCGCTGGCAAGGTAGAAACTCTGGCCATTCTCAAAATTCTGAACGGTATGCCTCTTCGCGTATAATAAACCCATGGACGACTCTTTGATCAATCGGCTGCGATCCTTAGGGATGCAATTGGGGAATACCCCGCATTCAACGAATTCAACATTAAAAGTCGAACGATTGATACCAATTGAGAAAATTTTAGATGGCAAAAATTATCCAACTATTTTTGGGGATATTTTCATAACCGAAAAACAATATCCAATAGATTATCGCCACGGTATCGTGGCTTTCTCTAACCAACGTGACCTTTCTTCGTTGCTTGCATGGTCTCGTCTCCCTCTGTCGGACCAATCTTTCAATAGAAGATTTTGTTTTTCTGGATACAGAAACCTCCGGATTAGCAGGCGGGGCGGGTACCTTTGTCTTTTTGGTAGGATTTGGATTTTGGAAAAATGACCGTTATTTCCTCACCCAGATTTTCTTACGAGAGCCGGGCGAAGAACCAGCCTTTCTGACTGGGTTGGAAGAGTTACTAACCCCTTATAAAGTCCTCGTAACTTACAACGGAAAATCTTTTGATGCCCCCTTACTAAATAACCGTTTCATTTTGAACGGTTTTCAATCGCCTCTTAAAAACATGCATCACATTGATTTGCTCTCGCTCACCCGGCGAGTTTGGAGAAACCGGCTTGATGACCGATCGTTGGGAAATCTGGAACATGAAATCCTCAATTTCGGCCGCGCCGAAGAAGAAATCCCCGGTTGGATGGTTCCCCAAATTTATTTTGAATTTCTGCAAACCCAAAATGCAACACCTTTGAAAGGTGTGTTTTATCATAATGAAGTGGATATTTTATCCCTATCGGCTTTATTCCTACACCTGGCCGATTTGTTGAGAAATCCACTCGCAGCCAGGAATCCACAGAGTTTGGACCTGATCGCCATTGCACGACTATATGAAGAATTGGGGGATTATTCAGGTGCAATTCAATTATATGAAGCAAGTCTGGAAATCGGATTACCTGCTCACTTTTTTATCCAAACTCTATACCGTTTTGCAAGCCTGCACCGCCGAACCGGTAAAATCGAAGCAGCCCTCACGCTTTGGTTAAAAGCTGTGGAATACCATGAAATTGATGCTTGCATTGAAATTGCCAAATTCTACGAACATCATCAAAAATCCTGCCACCAGGCTCTTGAATGGACAGAATTGGCACTCGGTTATCTGGAACAATCGCCTTTGCCCCGTTATATCAAGAAACAAAAAAGAGCAGAATTAGAACATCGCAAAGAGCGACTTTATCAAAAACTAAACCGTCGAAATAATCAGGTCACTCCATGAACACCTCCAAAACGGATTTACAAAATCTCAAACAGATGGTTATTAAGCAGAAAACCAGTCATTTAGAACCTCCTGATAATCAACCTCATCTTGCCCAACTTCATGAAATCCTTTACCAGTACGAGGAGCATATCAGCAAGTTGGTTTTCCAGGTCTTTCAAGGAAGCGGAGAGTTCACACCCTATGAAAAACTGGATTTACTCCCGGAAGAATTCAAACGGGCAGAAGAATACACCGATTCCGAGAGTCAACGACTACTCAATCAATACCGTCTCTACAAAGAACGATTGGATGAGATTTACAAACTTGTTCAAGCCATATTGAACCCTGTTCAAAACGGAGAGAATTCTCATGGCGGATGAAATTCAAAAGATATTTACAGCCTACGGTCAATTAGAAGCAGACATGGTTCGGCTGATGCTGGAGGCAGCTGGTATCACAGTGATTTTAAGACGAGAAAGCGCTGGCATGGTTTATGGATTGACAGTCGGGCCGTTAGGCGAAGTTCACTTATATGTCCCTTCCAGTCAATTCGAAGAGGCCAGGCAACTTATTCATGCAATGCAATCTGGCGAGTTAGAAAATCTCAACAGCGAAGATGAGGGGAACACAGAAAACATAGATGATGACAATGACTAAATCGGTTCTGCCATCCTTTTGATTTTCTCCTGATACCATTCCATAATTATTCGAGTAAATTTGCCAGCGTTACCCTGCCCGATGATGTGATCATCAATTTGACAAACCGGTAAAACTCCGCGACTCGTACTGGTAATAAAAGCCTCTTCCAAAATGGGTACATCTGTGTACAAGACCCCCTCTAAGGTGCAGGGTATTTTCAATTCTCGAACAATTTCCAGAACATGTTTTCGGGTAATACCAGCCAAAACATGTCCGTCGTCGGTATATACAACTCCACCCTTGACTGCGAAGAAATTACTGCTTAACCCTTCCAGCATTCTACCGTTTTCACCCACCATGACCACTTCATTGATCCCCTTCGGCAATTTTTGACGGATCTCATCAGCAGCATGGATAAACGAAGTAGTTTTTGCGTTAGGATTCTCGCGCTGCATGCGCATGGTAATTACCCGCACTCCTGTTTGATAATCCTGCAAGGAGGGTACGATAAGGTTTTCTAGAAATATATAAATTTCAATTTTACGGCTATCATCCAATGCAAGAGGTATACTGATACGCACTCTCGCTTCTTCGGCTGGAAAATTTTCAAGTAATTTTCGTAACACTCGGCGAATTTCAACTCTATTCAGTTTGACTTCCCGTTGAATCAACCTTGCCGATTGTTCTAAACGATCAAAATGGCCTTCCAAATCCAATACATAAAATTTTTCATAAGTCCGAAAAGTGGTGTAAACTCCATCCGGAATCAATCGATTCGCCTGATCCAATGAACTTAATTCCATGTTTTCGAAAACTCTTCGGAACGAATATTTTTCATTTGCCTGGATGATACAATACGCTAAAATCATCTTATCTTCACCTCTGGGTAATTGATCCTGTGGGATTATACCGGTTTTGGAGTAATATCTTCCGAGGAATATAGGGTTTTCAAGTGAAGACAAAATCATCAGACTTTCGTTACCTTTTTTCGGTATTTTTGATTATTTTTTTCACCCTCGGAATCGGATTTGCCGCCGGTTACTTCTTAGGCAGCCGACAAATCTCCTCCGTCACCAAGTACCAATTTCCACTTTTTGAACATGCTTATGAATTGCTTGTTCAACATGGTTTTTATCCATTGCCCGATCAGAGAAAAATTGAGTATGGAATAATACGTGGTCTTCTACAAGCTTACAACGATCCATATACCATTTTGGTTGAACCTCCTCAACACGAGTTACAAAGTCAGCAATTACGCGGTAATTTTGGGGGGATTGGTGCTCGCATTGATCGAGACATTCAAAACCGGTACAGATTGTTTCCCTTTGAGAATTCACCTGCATTTGTCGCGGGTGTTCGAGACGGAGATATATTATTGGCTATTGACGATATTGAAATAAACCCCGAAACTCCTCAGGATGATGTCATTTCCCTGTTGAGAGGGGATAAAGGGACAACGGTTCGTTTATTGATTTTCCGCGAGGCAGATCAAACGGAGTATCGCTTTCAAATCATCCGGGAGGAAATAGCCCTTCCTTCTGTAACCTGGAATTTACTACCAGAAAATGACAGTATTGGATATATTCAAATTAATTTGATGGCATCCACAACACCAGAGGAAATTCAAAAAGCAATTGAAGATTTGAGATCCCAGGGTAGCACGGCTTTCATCCTGGATCTCCGCAATAATGGTGGTGGTCTGGTGGATACGGGCGTCAAAATTGCCCAATTATTCTTACCTGCTGGCAGTCCTATCTTGACTCAAACCTACCGAGACAAAGAACCCAAAACCATTCGCGCTGAAAAAGATGGTCCTTTCGTCCATCCCCCCTTGGTTATATTAATCAATCATTCGACTGCCAGTGCTGCCGAAATCACCGCAGGAGCATTGAAAGCTCAACAGCGCGCGGTTTTAATTGGCTCTCCTACCTTTGGAAAATATACCATTCAACTGGTGTTTGACATGCAAGATGGTTCGTCATTGCATATTACTGCAGCAGAGTGGGAGATCCCCGGTCTGCAACCCCCCGTCCGTGATCATGGTGTTTTACCCGATATCTGGATCGAAAATGAAACAAGCGATAATCTCCAAAGTCGTTATATTCAAGCCGCCATTCAATCTCTACAACCGAATATTTCTCCATAAATAAGTCAGGCGGGCTTTGCTCGCTGGTAATCTTCGGGCGTATCCAGGTCTTGCAATACGGTTGGAGTATCTACTACAACATAATGAATTTCATCCTGGTACTTTCGTAAAAAATCACGCAAGGTAAAGGATGGGTTGAGATTTTCCAATTCATTCCAAAGACCACATTTTATCAACCAGGGGTGTCCGCGCCGAAATTGGAAACTCGGCACAATAATTCTGGCATTGGTTTTCCCATAACAATCAAGAAGTTTCCTTACCACCTCCCCTTTCATTTGAGGCTGATCACCCAGCACAATCAAGACTGCCGAAGCATCGTGAGAAACGGCTCTGATTCCAACCTTAATGGAATCAGACATTTCACCATTGGAATAATCAGGGTTGAAAACCGTCTCAACTGGAAATGGCAAAGAATTAATATTGTTTTGAATTGCCTCACGATTAGCTCCAATCACAGTATAAATTCTTTCAATTCCGGCATAATGAAGTGTTGTTAATACGGCTTGCAGCACAGTTTTTCCACCCCATTCGAGCAGCAATTTCGGTTGACCCATTCTGGTTGAAAGCCCAGCAGCCAAAACGATTGCGGCTACGCTGTTGACTACGCGAATATTTTTATCCATTCCAGCTCCTCAACCACTCGTAATCTTCTTCTCGATCAATGTCTTTTACTTCGTCCGGATTATTCCATTCAATTGCTTCCACTGGATATTTTTGAAACAAAGCCTTCCCCCCTCGATCGCCTTCCAAATTCAACAAATCCTCAAAACAGCGTTGGTCAAACAGAACGGGGTTAATAAAATTGCCCCGACAAGAAGTCGAAAAGATCAAACCGTTTTTGGTTCGATGGGCGTGAATCAAGTCTTTTATTAATTGCTCAGGTAACTGAGGTACATCACTCATCAAAAAGATTGCCGCACCAACCTGATCAGCCACCTTCGCCAGCCCTCTTTTTACTGAAGTACTTAATCCTCGTTCCCAATTCGAATTATGCACCCGAACAATTGAAAACTCCGAAATGGCATCTTCTACCAATTCGTGGTATGCACCGGTAACAACCACCAAAGGACTTAACCCGGCCCGTAAACCTTTTTGCACCACATGCCAGATAAAAGGTTTTCCTTGCCAGTACAAAAGTTGCTTGGGGCTTCCAAACCGCCTGGAACCACCCGCAGCCAACACAATCCCTGCCACCCGCTCAAAGCGCTCCACCACCCGATTATCCGGTATGTCCCGGGCAGCGGCACCCCATATCACTTGCTGATACTTTTCCAGCAGCCCTTTAGAGGGAGCCTCTCTCTCTTTGCCATTTATAACCGCCTGATCTAATTGATTGAAGAAAACACTCCGGATGGCATTTTGGGGTATATTTTTTAATCCGCCTTCTTCCGCCAACAAGTACTTTATGACCATTGCTAATGAAATTTCCTGCCCAATGGACGAATCGGTGATTTGGGCAAAACGTTCGGCCCGAAAAACCACTTCTTCATTGAGTATTTTACCCAACCCTGAAAGGCCAGTGACCACTACAACTTGATTGACCCATCCAGGTACCGGCGGTTCAAATTCAGCAGGGGCTTTAAGGGGCAGCCTGCGAGAGCCATCCGCCTCAATGATCAGCGGCAATCCCAAACGCTCACAATTTTCCCGAACAAGGTTAATCTCCTCATCAGATAAACCCCGCGTTCGATTTCTCTCACCAATTGGACCGGTTAACAAGAGAGACCCCTGAAATTCTTTTTGAAATATATTATTGACATCACTCGGTTTTTCAACAAAAAAATGAGAAGTGGCGAGGTTTAATTGATCAGCGCAGAGATGTGCCGTGGCTGCCAGCACCACAGGTGATTCTAACTCCGCGGCAGAATTAAACAAAATTGTGCTTTTTCCACCCGCCCCAACAATAGCAAGCCGGCTCTTTTGATGCAGTCTCAGGCCTTCGCTCAGGCGCATTTTAATACCCGCATAATTTTCTGCGCAAAGCAGGTATAGAAAGCACTGCTTCCAGCGCTCCTCCGCCTACCGCTAAGGATTTGTCGGAAACCAGACTGCACAAACGCGGGTCTTTTCTCGGGTCAATATCGCCTACTTTCATCCCTTTTGTAACCAGCAAACCTTCCATTACCAAACCGCGAACTACACCATCAAATTGAGCCAAAATAGTCATACCGTTTACTTCAGCGACCGGTTGACCTTTATTGACAAAATCACAAATCCTTACGAATGGTTTAAAGGAACCATTCTGTGGTGCCCTGAGAACACGCTCTTCTACAAACCCATTTACCCCCTCTGGTAAACCACTATCGGCTTCGGCAGTACCGTTCCAATAAACTCTGCCCAACGTCGGACCTCGTTTCGTCTCGACAACTGCGTGGCAATTCACCCCAACCGTAAAGCCCGGTCCTAATCCGATCACCAGCGAAGCAGCCTCTAAACCGATTTCAGGCGGAGCTTTTTTCAACCGTGCATCCACAAGGACGTCTGGTTGAAACCATCGAATCGCCTCTGCCTGTGGGTCAACCAATACTGGAACGATCCTCTTTTTTAATAACGCATATACCTCCTCTTCAGAAGAGGCTTTTTGTGCCGGCACTTCTTCCACCATGGTCGAACCGCTGATTATTGCTTCCGCAAAAGAAACAAATCGCCGCACCACCAATGGGGTAGGCAGTTCAACAAAAATCACCTCGGCGCCTGCACGAAATAGACGAACCCCAACCCCGCTGCCTAAATCTCCACCGCCGCGGATGAGTACTTTTAATCCTGACATTGAATTACCCGGTAAAGCGTTATTCCTCCAGTCCGAATAAAATTCTTTCTGGGGTGTAGGGGAACTGGTCAAACCACTTGCCGGTTGCATTGTGAATAGCAGCTCCGACTGCTGGCGCAAGCGGAAGATAAGGCATTTCACCCATCCCGCGCGCTCCCCATGGCCCGCGCGGGTCAGGATACTCCAATACAATTGACTCAACTTTTTCTGGAATATCCAGAATAGTAGGAATCAGATAAGTGGAAAGAGTCTTGGTTAGAACTTGCCCGTCTTGCTGGATGAAATTTTCTAAAATCGCATAACCATATGCCTGCACAACAGCCCCTTCTACCTGACCCTGCACTTGTTGCGGATTTACCGCCTTGCCCACATCATCGGCACAAATCACATTGACCAACCTCACCTGCCCGGTTTCGATGTCCACTTCCACTTCAACGGCTTCGGCAACATAGCCATAGGCAAAATTCGGTTCGGATTTGCCTGTCTCAGGATCATAGGGGGTTGTTCTCGGAGGACGGTACTGGAATTCCGCTCTTGCTGGTCGTTCCTCATTTCTCCATGCCTTCAACGCTTTTTCGGCCGCCCCCCGGATGGCATTTCCCGCCATAAAGGTCATGCGGGATGCCGAAACACTACCTGAATTCTTCGTAACCGCAGTATCTGCAGCGATAAGTTCGACCTTTTCCATTGGCAAACCCAGTGCTTCAGCAGCCATTTGCACCAGTACCGTGTGCGAACCTTGCCCGACTTCAGCGGCTGCATGGTACAAAATTGCTTTTTCGATCTCGGCATCCCCGTGCAGCTCGATAATTGCCCAACAATTTTCCGGCGCACCAAAGGAAAAACCAACATTCTTAAAGGCACATCCAAATCCAATCCCTCGCTTAAGATATGGTTTTCCAGTGTCAACCCGAAAGCCCTCCGGGCGGAACCAACCATTTTCGCCTTTTTTCCAACCAGCAGCCTTTGCGCAGGCTTCCACGACCTTTTTAATGCTTACCCCGGGCGGTAATGGTGTCCCAACCGAGAGCAGGTCACCTTCGTCGAGTAAGTTGCGCATCCGAATTTCCACCGGGTCAATTGCCAGTTTTTCTGCAAGTTTATTCATTTGCATTTCAGCAGCAAAGGCTCCTTGAGGTCCACCAAAGCCACGAAAAGCACCGTTGGGCAGGTTGTTGGTATATACCGCGTAGGAATCAACCTTTACATTTGGGATCAGGTATGGACCGGTACACATTAAAGTGGCATTCCCCAGAACTTTCGTTGATGTGTAAGCGTATGCCCCACCATCAGCGATGACTTCCATCTCGGCTGCAATCACTTTCCCTTCCCGCGTTGCACCCCATTTCGCCCGAATGTAGTAAGGATGCCGTTTGTGATGGCCAATGATGGATTCCTCCCTTGACCAGATAATTTTCACCGGTCGGTTGATACCCCGTTGATGGAGTCGCCAGGCTGCCAGCGCCAGCACAATTTGAACCGACATATCTTCTCGGCCACCAAAAGCCCCGCCTATCGCTGGATAGATTACTCGGACTTGTTCCAAAGGTAAAGCCAGCGCATGGGCTATTTGTTCCTGGTCTTCATGCGTCCATTGTCCCCCCACTATAACGGTTACTCTGCCTTCTTCGTCAATATAACTCAACCCGGCCTCCGGCTGGAGGTAGGCATGTTCCTGTGCTGGGGTTTGATAGAACCCTTCAACGATCACATTTGCATCTTGAAAGGCTTTTTCCACATCACCCTTACGGATGCGGTAGCGGCCAAAAATATTCGATCCCCTGTCAGGGTGGAGCAGAATCGAATCCTCTTTCATTGCTGTCAACGGATTGGTCACCACCGGCAGATCTTCATACTCAATTTCGATCATCTTCAAGGCTTCCGCCGCAATCTCTTCAGTTTCGGCGATAACTAATGCAACCTGATCACCAACAAACCGCACCCGATCAGCAAATGGTTTCGTAGAACCAGGGCCACACAACACCGGTTGATCCGGCATAATTAGACCGTATTCATTATTAGGAACATCCTTAGCCGTAAATACGGCCAGAACTCCCGGATATTTTTCGGCTTTCGAGGTGTCTAATCGCTTGATTATGGCATGAGGGCGATGAGCGAATAAAATTTTCATATATGCCTGACCAGGCAGATTGAAATCACCCGGGTAGAGCGTCTCACCCGTTACTTTGCCAACTGCATCCACTCGGATAACCGATTCGCCGACTACGTTCATAAAAAACCTCCGTTTTTTAACGCTTCATCTTCGGTATTTTTTACCTCGATAACCGACAGGGGGCACATCATAAGGGCCGTAGCGCGAAGGACCCAGTAGCCGGAATAAAATCATACTGATGAACTGAAAAACGAAGTAGATAATAAAAGCCAGAATCAGGGTCATCCCTATTTTGATATATAACAGCGGATCAGCGCCGCTGGCGAGTAAGTCAGCCGGAATAACAAACCATTTCTGGCGCGCGTTCTCCTCGAGCAAAGCGAGTGTTCCAAAGTATCCCAATATTGGCGTCAAGATGATCAGGATGAAACCAACCCCCCGCCAAATTGGGTGGACATAATTACGCGATTCGCGCATCATTTCCTGTTGTTTGGCTTGTAAATTTCCGTATTTGTTGGGCATGATGTTATCCCTCCTTCCGACTCAGTTGCGCAGCATCTTCTACTGCTTGAATTATTTTATAATAACCTGTGCAACGGCACAAATTACCGGTCATTGCCTGCCGAATTTCCTCTTGAGAAGGTGTTGGTCTTTCTTCCAGCAATTTCGCAGCCGACATTAAGAAACCTGGTGTGCAATAACCACACTGTACAGCTCCATCGTGGATAAAGGCCTGTTGAACCGGATGGAGCATCCCATCACTCGCCAAACCTTCTACCGTAACAATGCGTGCACCATGAGCGCGGGTGGCTGGCACCATGCAACTCATCACAGTAACACCGTCCAAAAAGACGGTACATGCGCCACATTCCCCCTCAGCACAACCCTCTTTACTTCCAATCAGTCCGATATCCTCGCGGATGAATCTCAACAAGGATTTTTGATGAGCGCCGATTATCGAGTAGGGCTTGCCATTAACAATGGTTTCAATCGGCACGCCTTCCTCATGAAGGATGGACTTTTCCAAATGACCATGCGGATATTGTTCATCTCCCCATAACAATACGGGGCGTTTAGGGAAATTTTCCCTTTCGGTATGGGTTGCCAATGCATTGAGTGCACGCCGCGTAATCACTTCCACTATCCTCCGGCGATACTCGGCTGAGCCCCGCACATCCGAAATGGGACGGGCAGATTGCATCGCTAGATGTGCTGCTTTTTGAATAACATCAAGGGAAAGGGTTTTACCACATAAGTACTCTTCTGCTTCTGGGGCATGGATAATGGTAGGTGCAACTGCTCCCAAAGTGATGCTTGATTTCTTCACGTGCTCTCCGTCAAAAGTTAAAACCACCGCTACGTTAACCAGAGAAATGGCCTGCGCACGGCGGAGAGCGTACTTAATAAATATCCCCCGTTGATTGGATTTTAGGGCGGGGAAAGCAATATCTACCAGCATTTCATCCGGCTGTAAATCCACCCGTCTGACGCCCTGATAAAAATCTTGCAGCGGAAGGGTACGACTTCCTCGAATGGATTGGAGGGTGACTCGCGCCCCAAGTGCCATCAAGGGCGTAATTGTGTCATTGGCTGGCGAAGCAGTGATTAAGTTACCTGCAACCGTTCCGCGATTGCGAATTTGCGGAGAGCCTACCTCCCATGCCGCTTGGGCTAACGGAAAACCCATTTCCACAATCATTTTTGAAGCAACACAATGATTGTGAGTCACCAGCGGACCAATGTGGATCCATCCATCCTCATCTAAAAAGATTTGATCCTGATGGGGGATGCGCGAAACATCAACCAGGGTTTCAATCCCATGGCGTACGCCTCGCTCAATCTCCAAAATTAAATCCGTTGCTCCCGCAACGATACGAGCTTTCTCCTTTTTCTCGGCAAGGATATTCAAAACCTCTTCGATTGAGACTGCGCTGAACACATTCTTCCACATGGCACCCTCCTAAATCCTCATTCTCTCACCCGTACCCCCATTGCGCAACATGATAATTTCTGCCATGATACTAACCGCTATCTCCTCCGGAGTTTCCGCATTTAATTCTAAACCCATCGGTGAATGGACGCGGTTAAGTAATTCCTCCGAGACCCCCTTTTCAATTAACGCCTTGCGAGTTACCAGCCAGCGTCTTTTTGATCCAATTAGCCCAATGTAGGCCGCCTCCGTATGAAGCAGTGGCTCCAAACCTTCCACATCAACATTACTCCCGCGTGTGGTCAACACCAGATAGGTGTAGGGGGTGATTTTCAAGTGTTGAGGCAATTCAGCCATTTTCACGGGAAAAAACAAATCCGCGCCGGGATTGGCTTCCGGCGTACAGAACTCCGGTCGGTCATCACTGACTGCCACCGTAAATCCCAACCACTTAGCAAGGTGAACCACCGCCCTGCCTACGTGTCCCCCGCCGATCACCACTAGAGTCGGTTTGGGTAAAATCGGTTCCACATAAACCTCCAATGTGCCACCACAAACCCCGGGATCACCTTGTTTGGGATCAACCATGTTATAGCGAAGGTTGCGTATTTTTCCATCTTTCAAGGATTGAAGCGCTTCTTGAATAACCCGGTTTTCCACCTCCCCACCCCCTACCGTACCTATGAATGATCCGTCTGGATAAACCAGCATCTTGCTACCTTCATGACGAGGTACTGAGCCGTTGGTTTCAATGATCGTACAAACGGCAGCGGCTTTTCCCTCCTCAATGATTCTGGCAATTTCCCGATAAATGGCTAACATAACCTTCCTCACCAGTTTTAATGATCAGCAACTTGTCGTTTTGCCTTCAAAGCCCGCCAGAGGCGTTCAGGCGTGATTGGGTTTTCGAAAACATCCGCGCCACACGCATCCAGTATTGCGTTGCCAACCGCTGGAGCAACGCCATCCATTGGGATTTCCGCAACCGCCTTAACTCCAAAGGGGTGAGATGGCTCATAAGTTTGAATAAAAACGGTCTCCAGTTGAGGCATTTCATTAGCGCGAAAGATATGATAATCCACTAAATCCCTTTCGCGAGCCTGTCCGTGATGATCATAAACCATTTCTTCACAAACAGCATAACCTAACGCTTGCGTCATCCCGCCTTCAATTTGACCAGAAGCTGTCACCGGGTTAACAATCACCCCCGAATCAACTGCCATAACTAACCGGTCAACTGTAACCTGCCCCGTTTCAACATCAACCGTTACTTCGGCAAATTGAGCCGCAAAAGGTGGTGGTGAAACAGGTGAATAATACGAACCAATCCCCATGATCTGTTCCTGATCCGTGTGATGCAGGGCATTCAATGCCACTTGCTCCAGGGTTACATATTCACCACTGGGTGCAATTGCCTTGCGATCTTCCAGCAGGATTTCTTCAGGGGAAATCTGGACATTAGGGTAACGTTCCTTAATCATCCGCGCAGCACGTTTTTTGATTTTTTCGGCAACATCCTCGGCTGCTTTGACAACAGCAGCACCGGAGATGTAAGTAGTTGAGGAAGCATACGCGCCTTTATCAAACGGTGTAAAGTCGGTATCCGATGAATAGACGATGATATCTTCCACTGGCACCCCTAAAACCTCGGCTGCCATTTGCGCCAATACCGTATCAGAGCCAGTGCCAAGATCAGTTGCCCCAACCAGGAGGTTAAAGGAACCATCATCGTTCATTTTGATACTGGCACCGCCCATGTCCAGATAGGGAATTGCCGTACCCTGCATAACCAGTGCGACTCCAATCCCTCGCCGTAAATAGGGTTTTCCTGGCACTCTATGCCATTCTGGATTACCAAATTTTTGATCCCATCCGATGATGGCTTTACCCTGGCGGACACATTCTTCCAGGCCAACTGTCTGAATGATTTCCGGACGAGGCTCACGACCTTCACTCCAGGCTGTACTAAATGGGTGCAGCTCCCCCTCACGGATGGCGTTTTTCAGCCGGAAGGCAATCGGATCCAGCCCCAAATCCCGGCTGATTCGTTCCATGTGCCTCTCAACCGGCCAGAAACCTTGTGGCACCCCATAACCCCGATATGCTCCAGCTGGTGGTGTGTTGGTATAAACGATATCCGCATAGAAACGGATATTTGGAGATTTTCGATAAGGTCCATCTCCCACATACAACGCCATGGATTTATGACCTGTATTACCGGTGACCGTCAAACCATGACAGCCATATGCTCCTGTATCCGAAAGCACCCGCATCTCATTAGCAGTAATCGTACCATCCAGTTTGACACCGGTTTTCATGCGAATACGCATGGGATGACGGGAGCGAGCAGCAATGAATTCCTCTTCCCGGGTGTACTCGTACATTACCGGGCGGCCAGTGGCAATCGTCAAATGAGCCGCCACATCTTCGATCAACACTTCCTGTTTCCCCCCAAAGCCGCCGCCGATGCGTGGTTTGATAACACGGATGCGTTTTACCGGTAACCCCAATACCGGCGCTAAAATTCTCCTGACGTGGAAAGGCACCTGAGTACTGGTTCGAATGACAAGACGATCATCCTCATCCCAGTAGGTAACAACAACATGTGGCTCTATATGCGCTTGCTGTACTTTTGGAACCACATACTCGGCTTCATAAATCCTATCGGCTTCCTCAAAACCTTTTTCCACATCCCCAATGTCAATATGGATTTGTGCCGCCAGATTTTTTTGGGGATTCGACTCGCCGAAATTGACGTATTCCGGTTCATCATGGATGATTGGCGCGCCTGGTTTCATTGCCTCACGGGCGTCCAGAATTGCTGGTAATGGTTCATATTCCACTTCGATCAGTTTGAGGGCTTGTTCAGCAATCTCCTCGGTTTCGGCAGCAACAAAAGCTACCCGGTCACCCACGAAGCGCACTTTTGAATCGAGGGAAAAAGTATCCAGCGGGCCAGGAATTGGGTCCGACTGACCGGCCGTCGAGTAAACCACTCGTGGTATATCCTTGTAACACAATACTGCTGCAACACCGGGTAACGCCCTTGCCTTACTCAGGTCAATGTGTTTAATGCGTGCATGAGCTACGGGACTGTGCAGCACTTTGGCAATCAACATTCCGCGTTTTTCGATATCGGCTGCAAAAGCCGGCTTACCCTGAACCAGTTTGATCGCATCCACTTTCAATTCAGGTTTTCCAATTCGCGAAAGCGTCTTTTGGCGGACTTCGGGGGTAATAAACATGCGCGGCATAAAGACCTTTCGGCGAGTCAACACCTGCCTACGGGGGGCGCCCGATTCATTCTCTGGTACCGTTGGCTCATCCTCTCCAGAAGGCCAGTCTACCGGAAGGGGAAAAACAGTATCATCAACCCAATCTTGCTCGTCCGATTCTCCCCTTAATTTCGCAGCCGCCTTGAGTATGGCTTGTACCGGTTTCAAATATCCCGTACAACGACATAGCACCCCAGCTATCGCTTCCCGCACTTCATCTTCACTGGGGTTTGGATTTTTCTCCAGCAAGGCTTTCGCAGCAAGCGCAAAAGCCGGCGTACAGTAACCACACTGGATAGCCCCGCTTTCCACCAGTGCCTGTTGGACTGGATGCAATCCGGGCGTCTTTTTCCAGCCCTGGTCGGGATGTTCTCCCAACCCCTCAATAGTTTGTACATTTTTGCCGTTTACCTGCACAGTCAATAGAGAGCAAGAATTAACCGGCTTACCATCGAGTAAAACGGTGCACGCTCCGCATTCCCCTTTCTCGCACCCCCCGAACTTGACGCCAAAATATCCTTCGCGACGCAGAGAAGTCAACAAAGTTTCGCCATCAGACACTTCCCAATGCAGAACAATACCATTGAGAGAAAAGGACACGGTCTTCATTGCTGCCTCCTCTTTACCCCTGATAATCTGACGCATTTTTATTCATCATTCTTCGCACCAACACTTCGCCTACCGCCTGACGATATTCGGCACTCGCCCATTCATCGCCGCTGTCACTCAAAGCGTTCTTTACCGCTTCGATCAAACCACTGTCTTCCGGGCCATCCAGAACAAGAATAGGCGACTTTCCAAACCCGCCAATTGCAATTCTGACTCTACCAGAGGCCCAACGAGCAATGGCTACCGCAAGAATGGGTTGATCCATCGGCGTTCGAGAAACCTGTTCATAGGCAAGTTCAACATTCAAATTGAATTGAATTCCCTTGATCCAATAACCACGAGGTTGACGGATTGAAAACCAATCCCCAAGAGATTGAGTCTCCTGATTGGGATGCCAGATTAGCACAGCATCCATAGCCATCAGGGCAATGCCTAAAGGTGAACGCCCATCTGTCGAAACAACATACCCTCCCAGCGTAGCCTGATTACGAATGTTGATGGTAGCTGACCTGCGGATAACCTCTTTCAGGTGTATCGGAATGGAATCAGACTCGATTAATTGTTGTAGAGTCACAGTTGCCCCAAGGATTGCCTTATGCCCAACCACTTCAACCTGGTTCAATCCCAATTCTTGTAAATCAACCACGCAAAGATCCTCTTCTTTGGAGCGGCTTAGCACACTACCACCACCCAGTGGTACAAACTTATTATCACCCCTCTTGAATAATTGTTCGGCTTCCGACACTGTCTTTGGGCGATAGTATTCTTTGATCATTGAACCAACCTCCAAAAAATGGATTTTATTCGATTGAGGGAGAACAACGCACTTATTGCTGGGCAAATGTATCAATCAAGAGATTTACATCACCACCAACTGGATAAAGAATTGGGCAAGTGCAGCCATATTTGCGATATTCATTCACCTTCGCGCGGGCTTCTTCCGGTGTCCCGGAAGCGGTAATTCGATGAATCAGTTCCTCCGGTACCAGATGTTTCGCTTTTTGGATTTGCTCATGAGTTGCCGGCCAACCCAAAATAGATTGAATTTCGGCTACCACATCCGATGAAACTCCGGAGGCTTTGGCAATGTGCGGCTGTTGAGCCAGATACTGCGTCAACAATTCCCTTGTTGTATCAATTGCTTTTTCCCGGTCATGGTCAACGGAACAAACCACCAGTTGTGGACGATCCAGGTCATCCAGTGTACGCCCTGCCTTTTTTGCCCCTTTCTCCAGCAGCTCTAATGCTCGGATATTATATTCAGGGGGAACACAGTAATTGAGAACCGCACCATCTGCAATTTCGCCTGTCAGCTCCATCATCTGATCACCAGTCGCACCGATCATAATTGGTACATTTCTGGGTTCGCGCCGCCCATGGACAACATCCAGCTCGATCCCCTCAACGTGCACAAACTCTCCGTGGAAGGTTACCCGCTCCATATTCAACAATCGGCGCAGTACAATCACGGTTTCTCTCATTGCCGTTAGCGGTTTCCGTCTTTCTATTCCCACATTCCTTGCTAACGGGTCCCACCATGCTCCAATACCACAAATAATTCGGTTTGGAGCAAGATCATCCAGTGTTAAGAAGGTAGCAGCTAGCAGTCCAATATTTCGCGTCCAGTTGTTGATCACCCCCGAACCCACCTTAATCCGTTCGGTCACCGCGGCATATGCCGCCATGGGTACAATCGCATCCCGCACCAAACGGCTCTCTGCTTGCCAGACCGCTTCAAACCCGCGTTTCTCGGCATATTTTACATATTCGAGACCATCACGTAGATCATGGGCATCTTGCAAATAAAGCGCTACTCTTTCGGACATGGTTTCCTCCTATTTGAAAATTTTTTCAAGGTTCAATTTGCATCGCTTCGATTTGTTTTAACAAGTCCAAATCTTCGGGCAAGTCCAAATCCAGACTTAATGTGGAGAGCTGACAAATTTCCACCCTGGCCCCTTTTAGCCGCGCTTGTTCAACATGTTGATGAAACGAGCCCGCTCCGTAGCGATATTCAATAATTCCCGCCGGGTTCATATAAAGTGCATTTGTGCCGTCGTTCCGCCGGTCAGGCGAAATGACAATCACCGGCGGATTTTTTGTATGCTGAAGAATTCGCTTGATATCACTTACCGAAAGTAATGGCAAATCAGCCGGCAGGATCAAAATTTCCTGAGCAGCATACATTTGCGCAACCACAGTCGCCCGCTGGAGGGCGGTATTCAATTCCGGTTGACCGTCTTCCTGCACTGTCCGGGCATTATATTCTCTCGCCAACGACAACGCGGCTGGATCTCGGCTTACTACCAGTATCTGGTCAATTTCCTCAACCTCCCGCAAGGTCCGCAACGTGCTGCTCAACATTGTGAAATTCAACAACGCCCGTTCGTCTTCCGATAACACACTTGCAAGACGTGATTTACCGCGACGCAAGGGTTTTACGGGGACAATTGCCCACAAGCCCATTCGTCAAAACTCCCTTCCTGGTTGATGGTTTGGATTGAAATCTTTGTAAAATGCGAGGATTTCTTTGGCGAGTCTGAAACGATCCTGCTCATTTCGCATGATCGTCTGTGTGCTTAATGTCATTATACCCGACGAGACTATCATCGCTTCAAAATTTCTATCGAGTTCATCTATCACGATCCCCCATAATAAATCACCATAATGGCGAACAATTGCCAATGGGGAAGGCTCAATTCCCATCTCCCGGTACATTTTTGCTGCCGGCCCTTTAATTGTTTGCCCTTGAATGATTGGGGATACAGCAACAGCTTTCTGGGAAAGGATCAAAGAAGCAACACCCTTTATGGATAAAATGGGTTGAATGCTTACCCATGGATTGGAGGGAGCAATCACGATCAAATGGCTGCTTTCAAGGGCCTCGACCACCCCATCTGCGGGTAATGCATGATCAATCCCCTCAAAAGCAAACTCCTCAACAGTGGGGGCACAAGCCTGCCGGACAAAGTATTCTTGGAAACCCATCCACCCATACTCGCGGGTTTTCACCATTGTACGTACAGAATCGTCGCTCATTGGCAAAACTCGTGCTTTAATACCCCAGGCACGGCAAAACGCCGCCACAACCTCAGTCAAACGCTGACCTTCTTTCAAGCGCCGTGTTCGTTCCAAATGGGTAGCTAAATCCTTGTCACCCAACCGAAACCATATCGGCCCACCCAATTCGCCAATTTGACGCATCGCTTCAAACGTCTCATCTTTGCGCCCCCACCCCGTTTCGGGATTTGCCAGTCCAGCCAAAGTGTAACAAACCGTATCCAGATCCGGGCATATTTTCAACCCGAAGTGATCAAAATCATCACCGGTATTAACAATAACTGTCAGGTCAATTTCTGGCTGGCACAGAGCAAAGCCATGCGCCAATTTCGCACCGCCCACTCCACCCGCCAGAACCGTTACATTCATCAGGATTTGACTCCTTCACCGAAATAAATCCATTTCTATTGGTCGGGGCAGCTCTGTGAAACTGCCCTCTCGTAGCGGATAGGGGAATCCCCTGACATGAACTATTGGCGTCCGCTCATCCGCCTGCCCCATCACCAGCGAAGCAGCCGCAGCCAACTCATCCGCCGCTGCAACCTGAGTAATGCGCAACTGGTAACCGAACAAATCCGCATTCCCGCGTAAGTCAACCAGACCCGGCATTCCAGATAGTCCAATTGCCACACCAACCGTTCCCAGCCGCCAGGCTCGTCCATGCGAGTCGATAATTAACACACCAATTTTCACTCCGCTTCGATTTTCAATATCCGAACGGATTTGTTGTGCTGAACGATCCGGATCTTCCGGCAGAAGCAATACCCATAAATCCGGATCCCCATAAGGACCGCGCACATTGGAATGATCAATGCCTGCATTTGCACAAATGAAACCGTTTCGATGCTCAACGATAATCGTGCCGGGGCGTTTACGAATTACCTTCCGGGACTCGCGTAACACCAGCTCAATAAACCGAGCATCTTTTTCGACCTCCGCTGCAAGTTGAATCGCTTGATCCGACGGCTGTACTTCGGGCAGATAAACCAACCGGTTTTCGGCCTTGGATACGATTTTCTGGGCAAATACCAGAATATCTCCATCCATTAACACCATGTTCTGTTGGGCTAAGGCCTCCAACGCAATTTCGGCCAGGTTATCGCCTGCCTGAATGAGGGGGATGTTTGCAAGCGGTGTCAGCTCCAGCTTTTTCATCCAGTTTCCTTATGATTTTCGTGGAATTCCGGTAATCCGAATACCCGAAGAGGGTACACCATACTGTTTATTCAATCCTATCAAAATTGAAGTTAGACCCTCCACAACCACCGCATTTTCAGCCGGCCCGGCATTCCAGCCCACCAAACCTGCATCCGCCACGAGTTGTAAAACAATTTCGCGCGCATCTTTATTTCCGCCGCAAACCAGAACATCACATTCCACTTCCTCATCGTGAAGGAGATGTTCATACGAGATATTTTGAAATGCCGCCACTACCTGCACACCTTCCCCCATAATTTTTTGGGCTTGTTGGGTAGCACTTCCTTCCGGTGGCATTTGAACACGGGTAACTTTCCCTGGCACCAGTGGTACGGTTACATCAATGACAATTTTTCCCTCGGCAAAAGGCTTCATCCGCTCGCACATTTCCGCATGAGCAGCATAGGGAACCGTCAATACCAGTATTTCAGCTTCCTGAGCAGCAATTTCATTGGTCTCTCCGCGAATCGGTTCATTAGCACCCACCAATTCGGTGATTTCCCGGGCTGCTGCCCTTGCTTTCTCCTCTAACCGGGAGCCAATAATGATGCGATGACCGGCTTTTGCCCATCGGTAGGCCAACCCCTTCCCTTCTTTGCCAGTACCTCCAATGATTCCGATAGTGTACGCTTTTTGTGGCGACATTGCTTTTTTACTCCTTGGACTTTTTCAGGATACTTGAAAGAGTTTCTGAAACCGTTGCCAGGTTTGAGCAGAATAGCGACGAGCCTCAAATGCAATTTTTTCTTCATCCAACGATAACAGCTCACGATTTCGCATCAGGAACTCGCCCGCCACCATTGTTGAAGTAACCATGCTCTCATGAAAACCGAAAATGATATGCCAGGGCAAATTTTCCTCATTCAAATCAGTGAAAGGATGGTAATCCACAAAAATCAGGTCGGCTTGCGCTCCTTCGCAGACCATTCCCAGCGGGCCCACATTAAATTGCTGCTCAGCAAGAGAACGATTGTTATAAACAGCCATCTCGACAACAGCAGTAGCCGGCATGCGGCGGGGATCGCGATTCCACAACTTATGCGCAAGATAAGCCGTTTTCCATTCCTCCCACATCGCGTTCGAAAAGCCGTCATTTCCCAAGCACACTCTTACGCCAGCTCGCAACATCCCCTCTGGTTGAGCCATTCCTACTGCATTGTTCATATTCGAACGAGGTTGATGGGTAACCCAAGTTTTGGTCTTTGCCAGTAACTCAACTTCTCGAACATCCACGTGGATCGCATGTACTGCAATACTCCGTTCACCCAAAATACCGTGACGGTAAAGTCTATCCACTACTCGTTCGCCGCATTTGTATAAACTGTCATATTGGTCAGCCGGGTCTTCAGCAACGTGAATATGAAAACCGATATCCTCAGGGACTGATTCACGACATTTTTTCAAGGTATCTTCAGATAGAGTCAAACTGGCATGCAATCCAAACATTGCTGCCAGCTTACCGGGTAAAGGATTATTTCTCTGCACCAGTTCGATAAACCGCAAATTCTCTCGAATGCCCTCAACAGCGCCTTTCTCGCCCTCGCGATCGGTTACCTCATAACATAAGGAAGCCCTCACACCGCTTTGAGCAACGGCTTGTGCAATCTCATCCAGCGATCCGCTGATGGCACTCGGCGAAGCATGATGATCTATCAAGGTTGTTGTGCCATGCTTGATAGCATCTATAAGACACACCAAAGCCGAATAGCGAACATCCTCCAAACTGAGCGATTTATCCAATGACCACCATAATTTTTCCAAAATCTCGGGGAAATCTTTCGCCGGCATGCCGGGAATCGCCATTCCCCGCGCAAATGCTCCATAAAAGTGAGTATGTGCGCAAATATTGCCCGGCATTACATACTGACCAGCAGCATCAACCACTACTTCCATGGGATGGGTTTGTTTCAAGTCTTCAAATCTACCTATTTTCGTAATCACCCCATTTTCAATCAACAAAGCCTTATCGTGCAAAATTTGATTGGGGTTTTGCCAGGTAATAATTTTGCCATTCTTGATAATCATATCCACCTCACTCTCTGGGATCAGGAGAATGAAATTTAAAAAACCGAAAGGAATCCCTTTCGGCTTGTTTAGAATTTGTACCGGAATTGGTACCGGCCATTGTTCGATTTTGAGAAAGATAGCAAATTGGAGTTTTTCATAGGATCGGTGGAGGAGGAAGGCGGCACTTTTCGACGGGCTAAACAGATTTACCCGACGCCAGTCAAGATTTTCTTGAACTGACCACCGAACCTTTACTTTTTTATTTTAGCAGAATTTCCGTTTGAATCAATAATTCTTTCTGGATTATGACTTTTATCATATAATCAAACCATCTTCTGTCAGGAGCATTTTTTATGAACAACCGCCAAAAGGCACTTGAATTCGCCGTTTCAATGCAAGAAACATTTTTAGATCAGTTGAAAGCGTTCGTTCGTATCCCATCCGTTTCTACCGACCCCGAAAAAAAAGCCGATATTCAGGCAGCGGCCGAATGGATCTTCGAAAAGTTAAATAAACTTGGATTGAGCAAAGTGACGATTTTCCCAACCGCGGGTCATCCCGTCGTCTATGGTGAATGTCCCTGTGCCGACCGCCCAGATGCACCGACCGTCTTGATATATGGTCACTTTGATGTACAGCCTTCTGAACCGGATAATCTCTGGGAAAGTCCTCCGTTTGAAGCAACCGTACGAGGTGAAAACCTCTACGGGCGAGGGGCATCTGATATGAAGGGACAGGTGGCCGCCACAATTTTTGCGGTTGAGTCTATTTTAAAAAATGGCAAAATGCCGGTGAATGTAAAGTTTATGATTGAAGGTGAAGAGGAGATTGGATCGCCCAATTTGAGTTCATTTATGGAAAGCCACAAAGAATTACTGGCATGTGATGTTGCCCTCAATCCCGACTCCGGGATGATTGCAGCCGATTTGCCAACCATCACCTATGCCCTGCGTGGTCTGGCTTACTTTGAATTGCGAGTATACGGCCCGGAGCATGATCTCCATTCCGGTTTGTTTGGAGGGATTATTCATAATCCCGCCCAGGTCATTTGTGAACTTATTGCCGGTATGCACGATCAAGACGGGAGAATTACTCTGCCCGGTTTTTATGAGCGCGTTCGTCCCCTCTCCGATGAAGAAAGAGCCGAATTATCGAAATTACCAATGGACGAAGAATATTACAAGCGCCAAACCGGTGTACCCGCTCTTTACGGAGAAAAGGGTTTTACTCCCGTTGAACGGATTGGAGCTCGTCCTTCCTTAGACGTTAACGGCATTTATTCTGGTTTTACCGGCCCGGGACAAAAAACCGTCATTCCCTCGTGGGCCATGGCAAAAATCTCCACTCGTTTGGTGCCGGATCAAGACCCCGCGGCTGTGTTTGATCAGCTCAAACAATATCTCATGGAAAAAGCGCCTAAAACCGTCCGCTGGGAATTAATCCAGATGTCCTATGGGGCTGCTTCGATCTCGGATATTCATCATCCTGCTACTCAGGCACTGGCCAATGCTTTTGTTTCCGTGTGGGGCAAATCCCCCCTGTACAAAAGAGAGGGAGGTAGTATCCCGGTCGTTGGTAATATGCAGCGAATTCTGGGTGTAGAGTCAGTACTGACCGGTTTTGGTTTATCCGATGACAACATCCATGCCCCCAATGAAAAATTACATCTCCCCACATGGTACAAAGGGATTCAAACTTTAATCCATTTCTTTTACAATTATGGCGATGTAAATTAACCACCCTTCGGATAAGGCATGAGCACTGAAAAACTAAAATTACCCTCTTATGGAGGACAGGCTTTAATTGAAGGGGTTCTCATGCGCGGTAAGTACGCTTTAGCCGCAGCAATGCGTTCTCCCGATGGTCAAATCATCATCGAAACCGAAGAGTTAAAGGGAATTTATCAATCTTCTTTAAGCAAAATACCGTTTCTCCGTGGATTGATTCTTCTCTGGGATGCTTTAGGATTAGGGACGCGTTACCTGACACGGTCAGCAAACTTACAAGGCGATGAAGAGGAGAAAATCGAAGGTGCTTCTTTATATCTGACCCTTGCCGTCTCTCTAGCAATTGCGATTGGTCTGTTTTTCCTTACTCCTGCTGCAATTGGCAAGGCAATACAAAATCTGACCGGTATTTCTTCTCTTGCGATGAACTTGATTGAAGGAATCTTACGGCTTGGTGGTGTCATTGTTTATATTTGGGCAATCGGTCGAATTCCGGACATCCAGCGGGTTTTTGCCTATCACGGCGCGGAGCATAAAACCATCAACGCCTTTGAATCTGGAGCCGATTTAAGACCCGAAACGGTCAAAAAATTCCCACTTGAACACCCACGCTGCGGAACCTCATTTCTTTTAACTTTGATGGTACTTTCTGTGTTCATTTTTTCAGTGGTGGGGAATCAACCCTTTGGAATACTCTTGCTTTCAAGAGTGCTGCTTATTCCTGTCTTGGCAATGCTGGCATATGAATATATTCGTTTTACTGCAAATCATCTGGATCACCCGCTAATTCGATGGATGATTCGCCCAAATCTGGCACTCCAATCGCTGACCACCCGCGAACCAGATGAAGCGATGCTGGAAGTCAGTATTGCCTCATTCAATGCAATGCTTGAATTGGAAATGAAATTGAAAGAAAAGATTATTCTCCCAAAACCTGAATCATTAGTCGTCTTCGGCGCGGGCGAATATCAAAATCCACCAGAATGATTTGTTGCCACGTCCCAAGCATCAATTGATGATTGCGGATGGGAATGGTCACAGACGCTCCGAGCAACGCTGCCCGGATATGACTGTGACCATTTCCATCACCCCATCTATAATTATGAGCATAACTTTCTTCAGAGGGAACAATTCTTTCAAAAACCCTCTTCAAATCCTGCAAACAACCCGGTTCATACTCAATGGTCGTTAAACCACTGGTGCTGGAGGGTGTAAAAAGCACACAAATTCCCGAAAGCACTTGGGTTTCTCTGACAATTTCTTCCACCTTGCCAGTAATATCAATGATGTCTGTGTTTCCACGAGTATCAATTTCAATTTCCTTTGCATAAATTTTCATTATTTTCTCCCTATTATAAAAATTGCGGAAACCAACCAAAAACTACTTGACCCCATGTCGAACCTCATTATACTGATATTCAAGAATTCAGGTTTGGCAGCAACCTTATGGGAAAAACACTCTACACGATAGTTTTTGGGATTCTAATCGGACTACTGGCCGCTGGATTGATTTTACTAGTCTCTGCACCATCACTAAATACACCGATCATGATTTTGCCCACCTCAACTCCATCCAATATTGTTGTTCATGTAACCGGACAGGTAATACAACCGGGGGTCTATCGCCTTCCGATAGGCAGTCGAGTAGAGGATGCTCTCCTCGCCGCTGGAGGACTTACCGGGGAAGCCGATGAAAATCAGCTCAACCTGGCAGCTCGTTTGAGCGATGGGCAAAAATTGTATGTGCCAATCAAAGGGGAAGTTTTGCCTTTCAACAGTGTGGATCCCCTCTGGATACCAACTTACGAAAATGAAAACTCACCAAGCATCATTGACCTCAATTTAGCTACCCAACAACAATTGGAAGATATCCCGGGTATTGGACCAACCAAAGCCAGTGAAATCATCGCATACCGCCAAAAAATTGGCAGATTTGTTACAATTGAAGAAATCAAGAATGTACCCGGCATTGGACCTTCCTTGTTTGAAAAAATCAAACCCTACATAACGGTTTCCAATGCACCATGAATTGAGGGAAAAATGGAACTTAAGAAACACATTGAGAATTCCCTGAAAGATGCCATGCGATCTGGCGATGAAACTCGTAAACGAACGTTACGTTTGATCATTGCCTCTATCAAAAATGCAGAAATTGAGAAAGGCTCTGCTCTGGATGATTCAGGGATTATGGGAATCATTCACAAAGAAGTAAAGATTCGCAAAGAGGCACTGGAAGGCGCAGAACAGGCTAACCGTGAAGATTTGAAGGAAATGACGTTGGCCGAAATTAAGATACTTGAGGAATTTTTACCCAAACCGCTCGACGAATCGGAATTGAGACAATTAATCAAAGTCGCAATCGAAGAAACTCAGGCAAAAAGCCCTGGTGATACAGGCAAGGTAATGAAATTCCTCATGCCAAAAGTGCAAGGACGCGCATCCGGGGATCAGGTAAGCAGACTGGTGAGGGAATTTTTATCCCAATAACAGGCGATGAATAATCATCAAGGATGGATATTTGCGAGGCGGATCAATCGAAATCTTTTTCGGTTAATTTTACTGATTCTCACCAGCATTTTGTCCTGGGGAGCAATGGTATTGCCAATTGCAATCCGCCAACCCCTGGCACCTTTACAAATTGGCGATGTCGCCTCTCAGGATATTCAGGCCCCTTATGATCTTTCCTACATCAGCGAAATATTAACCGACCAAGCCCGTCAGGATGCTCGTAATCGGGTTGCACCCGTTTACCTGCCTGCGGATCCTGCCATTGCCAGACGGCAAATTGAAAAATTACGGCTTACACTCAACTTCATCACAAACATCCGTTTTGATACATTTGCTTCACCCGAACAAAAATTATCCGACCTTTCTGCTATTCAAGACATCCAAATTCCGCCCGAAACAGCCGAAGCCATTTTAGAACTGAGTGACTCCCGTTGGCAAACCATCCAACAAGAATCTTTATCGGTTTTGGAACAGGTAATGCGGCGAACAATTCGTGAAGACCAGCTAGAAGATGCGCGTCGCAGTGTACCGACTTTAATCAGTTTCTCCCTGCCAGAAGATCAGGCCAAAATTGTTGCTGAGCTGGTAACTCCTTTTGTAGTACCCAACAGCCTTTACAGTCAGGAATTGACCGAACGGGCAAGAGAAGAGGAAGCGCGCAAGGTTGAACCAGTCGTCAAAACTTATCTTGCCGGAGAAACGATCATCCGCCGTGGACAAATCATCACACCCCTGGCGTGGGAGGCATTGGCCGCATACAACCTCATCCAACCGCAAAGTCAACAGGAAAATTTGCTTGCGGCTTTTTCTCTAGTTGGCCTTATAACGGTTTTCACCGGTCTCTACTTTAATCGCCGAAAGATGCCTTTGGTAGAAAACCTGAAAGGACTGTTGCTCCTTTCAATAACCTTTTTAATATTTTTGTACGGTGCCAAAATTGTCATCCCCAACCGCACTGTTTTGCCATATATTTACCCCATTCCTGCTTTTGCCCTATCACTGGCAAGTCTATTCAGTCTGGAAGCAGGTTTAATTTTTCCGATGATTCTTTCAATTCTGGCTGCTTATGGTTTACCCAACAGTCTCGATCTTACGCTGTATTACATAATGACCAGCATGGTTGGTGTGCTGGTGATGGGGCGCGGGCGTCGCATTGCCAATTATTTTTGGGCTGGTATTGCCATTGGCTTGACTGGTACAGCCATAATTCTGGCGTATCGGTTGCCAGACACGATAACTGATTTATTGGGCATCGCCACACTCAGTGGAGCAGCTTTCTTGAATGGTTTGGCATCCGCCAGTCTGACTCTCCTCTTCCAGTTTCTATTTGCCCAATTATTAGGTATCACCACAGCCCTTCAATTGATGGATCTTTTACGACCAGATCATCCATTATTACAACATGTTTTACGGACGATGCCGGGCTCATACCAGCACTCCCTCCAGGTATCCAATTTAGCAGAGCAGGCAGCCGAAGCCATTGGGGCTGACGCACTCCTCACCCGCGCCGGAGCAATTTATCACGACATCGGAAAATCATTGAACCCTTCCTTCTTCATCGAAAACCAGATCGGGAACAAGATAGACTCGCATGACGATCTGGACCCTGAAGAAGCCGCACAAATTATTATCCGCCATATTACGGATGGCGTTGCCTTAGCCCAAAAATACCGCCTCCCTCGCCGAATTCAAGATTTCATTCTTGAACATCATGGCACATTGATTACCCGCTATCAATATTCTCAGGCACTCAAAGCAGCAGGAGGAGACCCTTCCAAAGTAGACATTAATAAATTTCGTTACCCCGGTCCTCCTCCTCAATCCAAAGAAACGGCCATTCTCATGCTTGCCGATGGAGTAGAAGCCCGCGCCCGGGCTGAATTGCCCAAAGATGACGAAGAGCTTCGAAAAATCATCCGTAGCGTGATCGAATACTGCCAAAAAGAAGGCCAGCTGGATAATACCAATCTTACCCTCCGTGATCTGAGTATGATCACCGAGTCGTTCGTGAAAACCCTGCGAAATACCTATCATCCCCGGATCAAATATCCAGAAATTAAACCACCCCAAACAACAGATTCAACCGAAAAACACTCCTTGCCTGTCCCCACCCCCCTCAATCAACCAACCGAACCTCTCAAGAATAAAGATGATAATTAACATCCAATTTGAGTCTCCTTATGAGAACGAAGTTCCTGAAGAGCTGGTCGCCAAAGTCAGCCGGGCGGTATTGGACCAAACCCAGGTTAAAAAAGAAGTAGAGACCACCATCGTCCTGGCTGGGGATGAGACTCTCCGCGAACTCAATTCTCTGCACCTTGGAATTGATGCTCCCACCGATGTCTTATCCTTCCCTGCGGAGGAATTTGATCCTGATGAGCAAATGACTTATATTGGGGATGTAATCATTTCTATTCCCCGGGCAAAAGAACAAGCCAGAGTCGCAAGCCATCCTCTTGAAAATGAAATCAGCCTGTTGATTGTACACGGCATTTTACATCTACTGGGTTATGATCATGACAACGAGGAACGAAAGGCTGTCATGTGGAAAAAACAAGCCGAAATTCTCACCAATCTCGGAATTCACATCAACCAACTTCCCGAATGACCATGTTACGCTTTATCGCTGGAAGGCGGCCCGCCTTCGGACACGCTTTTCAAGGCCTGAAACATGTGCTGCTCACCCAATTGAATGCCCGCCTCCATTTGGTTGCAACCATCCTCGTCATAATTTCAGCACTCCTCTTCAGGCTGGACACTTTGGAATGGGCTATTCTCATTATCGCTATTGGCCTGGTTTGGATTACCGAGATTATCAACACCGCGCTTGAAGCCCTTGTTGATCTCGTTACCCCTCAGTATCATCCACTTGCTAAGGTCGCCAAAGACACTGGAGCAGCAGCAGTTTTAATGGCTTCTTGTGTAGCCATGTTGTTAGGCTTTATTGTATTCCTGCCACATTTCCTTCGGTGGCTATCCAAAATCATCCCGAATCCATAAATTTGAGCAGGAGATGCAATGTCACAATTTCGCTTTGGTACAGTAGGTTCTCCTCTTTCAACTCCCAAAAAGCCGGGGGGCAGCATTGGAGCCGTTCAACAGACTTGTTCATTAGGGCTGTCTGCTCTTGAATTGGGTTGGGTGCAATCGGTACGAGTTTCTGAGGATACCTGCCGTCAAATTCGAGATACGGCCGCCCAACTTGATATCGCCATCAGCGTTCATGCTCCCTATTACATCAATTTGAACGCAGACGACGAGGAATGGCCGAAATCACGCCAAAGATTGATGGATGCGGCATATTATGGTTTTTTAGCTGGTGCAACGGATATCGTATTTCACCCCGGTTCTTATTTCAATCAGCCCGCTCAGGTGGTTCGTGAAAAGGCAATTGAACGTCTTTCCGGTTGCGTAGAGGAGCTTAAAGCAAAAAATATTTTCGTAATATTACGCCCAGAAACGATGGGAAAACCTGCCATGTTAGGTTCTTTAGAGGACACATTAATCATGAGTCGGCAGGTGGAACATGTTGAACCCTGTTTGGATTTTGCTCATCTTCATGCTCGGGCAGGTGATGGGTCAATGAACAGCTATCAAGAGTGGATTGGGGTACTCAAGGATTATCAAAATGCCCTTGGGGCCCCTGCCCTTCAAAGACTTCATATTCACCTTTCTGGAATTGAGTACAGCGCAAAAGGAGAAAAAAATCATTTACCTTTGCGTGAGTCCGATTTTTCTTTGAAAGACTTATTTCTGGCACTCAGAGAAATGAATTGCTCTGGCAGAATACTTTGCGAAAGCCCCGTTTTAGAAGAAGATGCTCTGTACATGAAACAGGTTTGGGAAGAGTTATAAATACTCCTTCAAGTTATGTTCCACAGCATAGGCAGCCGCTTCGGCTCGATTGCTGACGCCCAATTTTGAGAGGATACTGCTTACATAGTTCCTTACCGTACCTTCTCCCAAAAACAACACTTTTGCAATTTCTCGATTGGTTTTTCCTTCGGAAACCAGCAATAACACGTGCTTTTCTTGCTGGCTTAGATTGGCAAAAGCAGAGGCTTCTTCTTCTTTGACGGCACGACGCACTTCTTGAAACACACGCTGCGTCACAGCAGGATCTAATAATGCCTCGCCACGGCCAACTGCTTCAATTGCGCGAATCAAATCTTCTCCACCAATTTGTTTTAATACATAACCAGAAGCACCCGCTCGAATCGCAGAAAACAGCATCTCATCCTCCGCATAGGAGGTCAGCATGATCACTTTGGTCTCCGGATATTTTTGGGTAATTTCTTCACAAGCCTCAATCCCCGAAGCCCCCGGCAAGCGAATATCCAGCAGGACAACATCCGGTCGAAGTTGAGCCACTTTTTCTAAAGCCTCTTTGGCGGTACCTGCTTCTCCCACCACTTCAAACTGGGGATGATGTTCCAGTAAAGCTTTTAAGCCAAGGCGCACCACTTCGTGATCATCAACCAGCACGATGCGTTGTTTGCTCATAATTGCCTCCACGCGAAAGTATAGCGAATTATCTCATCTATGGCAAGTGAAAAGATGATCAAACGTAATAAGATTTTTGATCATTTCATTTCTGTACAATTTCTAATCTTTTTAATTTGGAATTCTGGATTGGGTGTGGTAAACTAAAATAAGGGCGGAAAAATAAATTCGCTCATGATGAATATTTCAAGAAGATCAGCCAGAAAAATGATGAATTCAAGTCTCAACCGCACGGTCATTTATATTGAAGACGATCAGGAGATGATTGACCTTGTTTCCATGATCTTGAGCCGACGCGGCTACACAGTTCAAGGTGCGCAGGGGGGAAAGATTGGCCTTGAAATGGTGCGACAGGATCCACCCAATCTAATCTTGTTGGATTTGATGATGCCGGATATGGACGGTTGGGAGGTCTATCAAAATCTCAAATCAGATGAGAAAACGAAAAACATTCCCGTTATTGTGATTACCGCAAAAGCACAGGCCATTGACCGTGTCCTTGGTTTACATATCGCCCACGTGGATGACTATATTAGTAAACCATTTCGACCTCAAGAATTACTGGAAAGCATTGAAAAAGTGCTTGCAAAAGCAGAAAGTAAAAATAGTTAACGCTAATTTCGATGACCAGGTGGGTTAAGATCCAAAATCTAAATCACTCCGAGGTGTCCCCCATCAAAGCCCGTATTTGTGATTCATTTTGGTCAAAGTTACGCGGCTTGATGTTTCAAAAATTTTTGGGGGAAAATGAAGGTATCCTAATTGACGAATTCAGAGATGGGATAACCAATTCATCCATTCACATGTTTTTCATGCACTTTACCATCGCCGCCATCTGGATTAATTCGAATTTTGAAATTGTGGATGCGAAACTCGCCCGTCCATGGGCTCCCTTTTATGCCCCTGCTCAGCCCGCGCGCTATGTTTTGGAAACTCATCCCAACCGCCTTCTCGACTTCCGACCGGGTGATCGGGTAAAATTGGTGCATGATTAAACCTCTTCAACTCATTCGAATATTTGTTATTCTTTCCATCCTCATCGTTCCCATTCCAAAGGTTGAGGCACAATCATCGGCGGAGTTACCGGTTTATATTGTTCAAACCGGCGATACGATTAACACAATTGCTTTACGATTCGGAATCTCCCCTCAAGATTTGATCGCGGCAAACCAAATTTCCAATCCGGACTTAATACCAGTAGGCACCCCAATCAAAATTCCCGGTTACGAAGGGATTACGGGGACATTAAGGCTTACGGCCGCCCCTTTGGGAGCAAATCTACGAACGGTCAGTCGTCAGTACAAAGTAGAGGAAGAGGTAATCATCCGGTTGAATCAATTGACCAGTCCTTCGCAAATTTACGTCGGGTCAACCCTGATCTTGCCTGAGCAAGGGCAACCATCCGAATTAAGACCATTGAGCACCCTTGGCGAGGGAAAGACACCCCTTGAAACTGCCGCTCGATTTTTATCCAACCCCTGGAAACTACTCATCTACAATCAAAAAGAAACTACTGCCCGCTTCCTGAGTCATGAAGTGATATTCAGTGATTTGCCCGGTGAGAATGGTGGATTATTCGGCTCCCCGTTAATAAAAAATATTGAAATTACTCCTCTGCCGTTGCGTCAGGGAAAAACACAAATCGTAAGGGTTTACACCACAAGACCGCTAATTCTTTCGGGTTCATTGAACAACGTTGCCTTGTCTTTTTTTCAGGAAGAGGAAAATCAGTATGTGGCAATTCAGGGGATTCATGCCATGGCAAAACCGGGCTTGGCTTCATTATCCCTGAAAGCACAGGATGATGATCAATCCGTACTCGAATTCGAACAGCCCATCTTGCTGGAGCCAGGTTATTACCCCCAGGATGTCCCTCTAACTGTGGATCCCTCGACATTGGACCCAGAAATCACCCAACCCGAAGATGAATTGATTCGAACCATTACAAAATCGGCTACCCCGCAACGCTACTGGAACGATAAATTTCGTGTACCGGTAGATGAACCATGCATACGTTCATGGTTTGGCAGCCGCCGTTCTTACAACAATAGCGGTTATATCTATTTTCATACCGGGGTGGATTATGGTGTGTGCGCAAACAATCTTAATATTTATGCCCCGGCACCCGGCAGGGTAGTCTATGTTGGAGAATTAACTGTACGAGGTATTTCAACGATTATTGATCACGGCTGGGGGGTTTATAGTGGTTTTTGGCATCAGAACGCAACAAAAGTAAATGTTGGAGATTTTGTAGAAACTGGCCAATTAATTGGAGAAATTGGTGGAACGGGGCGAGCCACCGGTCCTCACCTTCACTGGGAAGTTTGGGCAAATGGGGTTCAGGTAGAACCCTTGGATTGGCTGGAAAAGGATTACCCATAAAATTGTTATCATTTATAATTAACAGGGTATAATTAATAAACATGAATTTGTGATGCACTAATTTTAATCCATCGAGCAACAGGAACATGCCAGTTCAGATAGAAAACCTGCAAGAGACATATTGGGAAAAATTTGAAATTCAAGAAGAAGATCTCGAATTTCTTTATAACCACCTTCTGGAAATCGAAACTCCTCTCACAGCAAGAGAATTAGCCGAAGTCTTAATTCGAGAACGAATTCGTCGTGAAACAAAGCGCCTGTTGGAGCTCCAGTCTGCCCGAGGTGAAATTTATCAACCTCAAAATACATATCAGCCGGGTGAGCGGCTTCAATTTCCTGCACTCAATTGGGCAAAAGGGCAAGTACTTTCCTTGCGCGCGGGGTTTAATCCCAACCTACCCCCCTTTGAGGTGATCAAAGTTGAGATGGAAGATGGGAGCATAAAGGAGTTTGCTGCCTCATTACCTGATCATTCTCTCAATCAATCCATTCAAAGCGAAATCACCGAACCAGCTCTAAACGCCAATTTGATTTTGGAGAAATATACGGATCAGATTGCCAGTCTCCTAACCCGCACCTTTGAAACCGTTCCCGACCTTGTTCAAATTGCAGGAGCGTGGTTTCCCCGTTCTCTGTTGGTAGATGTGAGCGTTGGGCATCTCAACTTGGCCGAGGCTGTACTGGAGATGGCTGGAGGAGGCCCTCTTCCAACAGAGGTGATCTTAGACCAGATCGAACTTCCAACCGATGTGAATCGGAAACTGACCGAATTCTCCATGAACCTGGCTTTACAAGAAGATAGCCGCTTCGATGAAGTAGGACCCGCTGGTAAGACCCTCTGGTTCTTACGCCGATTGGAACCAGAAGGAGTACAAAACATACCCCTCTATTTACGCTATCAACCTGTATCAGTAGATACCAGCCTCGCCCGACCAGAGATTGAAGCGCTGAACCGTCTGGTTTTTGATGAACTGGAACCCGAAGGGGATTTACCCCGCAAAGCCGAAGAAATTGAAGTCAGTTTAATATTCCCTCACTGGAGATCTGGAACAATTCCGCTCTCCAGAAGTATTGCTCGACTGTTCCCAACGGCGTATGAAGCGCCTCGGGTTCGTTTCCTTTTTGTGGATGAAGAAACCGGTAAAGAATTTCCTGGTTGGGTAGTGCGTCCCAATCGTTATGTTTTTGGCTTGAGGGAATGGATCGAAGAAAAAGAATTGATCCCAGGCTCTTTGTTTGTCATTAAGCAAGGTAAAGAGCCGGGTAAAGTCATCGTCAGGGCATTAAAGAAAAAATCAACCAAAGAGTGGCTACGTACTGTTTTAGTAGGTACGGATGGTGGAGTGGTATTGACCATGCTAAAGCAACAGACTGGTAATGAATACGATGAGCGAATGGCTATCGCCATTCCTGACGTGGCGGCTCTTGACCAGGTTTGGGAAACTGGCTCACGATATAAAACCCCTCTGGAAAAAACAATTCTCAGCATGATGCGGGAAATGGTCAAACTATCTCCTCAGGGTCATGTTCATGCCCAAGAACTTTACGCGGCAGTCAATCTGGTTCGGCGCTGTCCGCCGGGTGTACTGGTTTCAATTTTGGCAAATCAGCGAAATATCCTCCATCTCGGCGATTTGTACTACCGCCTAAGCGACCAAGACTCAGAGGTCTGATAAAATGAGCATTTCCAGTCGCTTCAGCCTCATAAAACCAACCCTTCAAACTCCTTTTCATATAGACTTTGAGTGGTGGAAAAGCCATGATCAAAACTGGCGGGTTTTCCTTTTGAGCTTCTTATGCCCCGAACATCAGAGCGTTTTTGAAAAGATGGGTGAAGAAAGCTGGATAGACTGGGTAAATCCCCAAACCGCAGAAGTAACCCAAGTGGATGGCCTTCAGCATACCTTAATGGTACATTGTGCAAAATTACCCGGCTTTTTATCTCAAAATACATCCCTCGTAAATGCTGTTTTTCGGGTTTTTCTTTCAAATGGAAATATACCGTTAACTCCTGTTGAGCTAGCCGAAATCATCGGCAGACCGGCGGATAAAATATTGCAAACCTTCTCCGGCACCACCGTTTATCAGGGAATTCGACCTGTTCAGAGGGGATAATCGGTCAGCTGAGATACAACCTTTGGGGTGTTTTTACTGGCTGTGCTATAATTGAAAGAAATAATTTGACATCTCCAATTTTTCTGGGTGACTACCTCACGGTTCCGCTTCCACGAACTGCCCCTGTAGCTCAATGGATAGAGCACCGGACTTCTAATCCGTTGGTTGTGAGTTCGAGTCTCACCAGGGGCGCTCAAAATGCCAAAGGAGGTAATAGATGACTTTTCTTGAAAGGAATGGACTAATCAGTTTTGCCGGTAAAGATGTGACGGTTGTAGGACCAGACCTTCAAGCGGGTGATGTCGCACCTGAATTTACTGTCCACGCTCAAGATTGGTCAACCATTTCGGGGTTAAGTGCGACCGATGGGAAAGTTCGTATCATCGCTTCTGTACCCTCGTTGGAAACATCAGTTTGTGATCGCGAAACCAGACGTTTCAATCAGGATGCTGCCAATCTAAGCAAAGATATTGCGATCCTTGTTATCAGTACGGATCTCCCTTACACCCAAAAACGGTGGTGCGGTGCAGCTGGCATTGATCAGGTTATGGTTCTTTCCGATCATATGGATGTTGATTTCGGTAAAAAATATGGTGTTCTACTCAAGGAGTTGCGAATATTGAGGCGGGCTGTTTTTGTTGTAAATCGCGATAATCGCATTATCTATGCTGCATACATGCCTACCATCGGGGCAGAACCTGATTACGATGCTGTAATTAATGCTGCAAAGCAAGCATTGTAATAGTTGTTTTTTATTTAGTGGAGGTTCGATGGTGACCATTTATTTCAAGTCAAGAAAATCTCAAACCAGTTTTAGCGGATTAGACGAAGCAACTCCCGCTTTTGGAAAATACCTGAATAACTGGAACAATAACCATCCTCACAAATGGCAACCAGCCACTGATGTATATGAAACCGAGGACAAGATCATCATTCTCATGGAAATCGCTGGGATAAAAGAAGAAGACTTAGCTATCTTGCTCCATCAAGATACGCTAATCGTCCAGGGGATTCGTCGCTTTTCTTATGAGTCACCTCGTGCCATTCATCAAATGGAAATTCCCTATGGTGAATTCAACATAGAATTACACATCAACATTCCAGTAGATGACTCTCAAATTGAAGCCGTCTATGAGCAGGGATTATTGAGAATAGAACTTCCCAAAGCCCGTCCTAAGCAAATCCACATCATCAAGGATTAAACATTTGGTATGCCAGCATCAAGATGGAACATTGACTTAAATCAATTTTATTTTCAATTTGACACTGAAGAAGGTTACGAAGAAGTCCTCCTGAGTTCGGACGAAGGGGGAGAAGAAGTTTTCACAGAGGAACCGATCAATAAACAATCAGAAAATAATCAACCCGAAGAAATCATCAAAATACCAGAGATTTTACCCATCCTCCCACTGAGGGGTCTGGTTGTTTATCCCCAAACCGGGGTTCCCCTGACAATTGGACAACCGCGTTCTATTCGGTTGGTGGATGACGTGGTCACAGGCGATCGTTTTATGGGATTGGTCGCATCAAAACACCCCGAAATTGAAAGCCCTGACCCGGAGCATCTCTACACAGTTGGGACTGCTGGTTTAATTCATCGAATGTTCAGAGCCCCAGACGGGACAATCCGTTTACTGGTACAGGGTCTGTTTCGTTTTCGAATTATTGAGTTTGTGGCTACCGAACCATACCTCAAAGCACGCATAGAGGTCATTCCCGAAAAACAGGAAACCGGGTTAGAAGTCGAAGCCCTGGCTCGCAATGTCCGTGATCAATTTGCCCACATCGCCGAAATGATTCCCTCCATGCCGCGTGAATTGGTGGCAACTGTAACTTCAATTACGGATCCGCTGCAAACTGTCTATACGATTGCCAACCTTCAGCGAATGGATATTGAGGATGCCCAGGAAATCCTCGAATTGGATTCAATTACCGAAAAACTGCATAAACTGGTCACGCTTTTAACCCGCGAAAGCGAAGTGTTGGAGTTAAGTCAAAAAATTCAAAAAGAAGCCCGCTCCGAAATTGACAAAGTCCAACGCGAGTATTTTTTACGGGAACAATTAAAAGCAATCCAGCGGGAATTGGGTGAAACGGATGAACAGGCTGCCGACGTGGAAGAATTTCGCAAGAAAATCGAAGAAGCCGGCATGTCTGAGGAAGCCCGAAAATTGGCTCAACGTGAATTAGACCGCCTTTCTCGCCTGCCCACCGCAGCGGCGGAATACGGTGTCATTCGCACATTTCTGGATTGGCTTGTTTCATTGCCATGGTCCAAAACCACCCAGGATAATCTGGACATTGCTCACGCCAGAGAGGTTTTGGATCAGGACCATTATGGTTTAGAGGACATCAAAGAAAGAATCCTTGAATACTTGGCTATACGAAAATTGCGATTAGACCGAGCATCGGAATTTGCGCAGGAAACCACAACGGATGTAATTCGCCGTCAACGTGAGGGAGTGATATTATGCTTTATCGGCCCTCCCGGCGTTGGTAAAACCTCCCTGGGGCAATCTATTAGCCGGGCAATGGGACGTAAATTTGTTCGTATTTCCTTAGGAGGTGTTCGAGACGAAGCAGAAATCCGTGGCCACCGTCGCACCTACATTGGCGCAATGCCAGGGCGTATTATTCAAGCATTGCGTCGGGTCGAAACTCGTAACCCTGTTTTCATGCTGGACGAAATTGACAAACTCAGTTTCGATTTTCGAGGCGACCCGGCATCCGCCTTATTGGAAGTGCTCGACCCGGAACAGAACCAGGAATTTCGTGATAATTACATTGAAGTGGCTTTTGACCTCTCCCAAGTGATGTTTATCACCACCGCCAATCAGATGGAAACCATTCCTGGTCCATTGCTGGACCGCATGGAGATTATTCAACTTTCCGGTTACACCGATAGCGAAAAATTCGAAATCGCAAAACGTTACCTCATCCCTCGCCAGCTAAAGGAAAACAGCCTTCGCCAAGACGAAATCGAATTTACGCCCAAAGCACTGATGACCATCATCCGACATTACACCCGTGAAGCCGGGGTACGCAACCTGGAACGGGAAATCGGCTCAATTTGCCGCAAGATAGCCACAAAAATCACCGAAGGGAAAATCACACGGCAGGTTGTGGATGAAAATACCGTACGCGAGTTACTGGGTCGTCCCAAATACCTGGGCACTGAGGAAATTCAACGTCGCACTGAAGTCCCGGGTGTGGCGACAGGTCTGGCGTGGACACCGGTTGGTGGAGATGTGTTGTTTATTGAAGCTACCATTATGCCGGGTAGCAAAGGTTTCATTACAACCGGTTCAGTAGGAAAAGTCATGCAGGAATCGGCTCAGGCTGCCCTTTCATATGTACGATCGCGAGCCGTTCAATTGGGTATTGATCCAAATATTTTCGAAAAATCCGACATTCACCTTCACATTCCAGCCGGTGCACAACCAAAAGATGGCCCCTCAGCAGGGGTTACTATGGCTACCGCCCTTGTATCTTTGCTTACCGGTAGATTAGTTCGTTCAGATGTTGGCATGACGGGTGAAATTACGCTCCGCGGACAGGTGTTACCGGTTGGAGGCATAAAAGAAAAAGTGCTCGCTGCCCACCGCGCTGGTTTAAAGACCATCATCCTCCCCAAAGGTAATGAGGCAGATTTAGAAGACCTGCCCGAAGAAGTGCATAACGCCATCCAGTTTATTCTTGTTGAGAGAGTAGATGAAGTTTTGGAACATGCTCTAGAACAAAAAATTGAGCAGCCTGCCCAAATTTAAAGAAAGACAGATCCATGACAAAAGTACTGATCATTGAAGACGATCTCTCGATGCGTTCCTTGTTGAAAACCTTACTCGAAATTGAGAAATTTCAGGTAAATGTTTTAGAAGTCAACAATGAAGACGACCTGGTTTCTCAAATCCATAAATCCGACGCTGATATCGTATTGATGGATATAAACCTTAAAAACACCGATGGATTGACGATACTGAGACGTATTCACCAGGGTGGTGCTCAACACAGAAAGTTCCGCGTAATCATGACCTCAGGTGAAGACCGAAAACAAGAATGCCTGATTGCTGGTGCAGATGAATTTTTACTCAAGCCTTATATGCCAGCAGACTTGATTCAAAAATTAAAATCCTCCTCTTAATCTTTTTCCAAACAGGAGAATATGTTTGGCTAAAAAACAATCCCTAAATAACTCTCAATGGTTTACCGTTGATCTTCACATTCACACCCCTGCTTCGAGTGATTATCAACAACCCGAAGTATCTTTCTTGGATATTTTACAAAAAGCTGAAGCCCGCGGCTTGGATATGATCGCGATCACCGATCATAATACCGTTGCTGGCTATCGCAAGATGGTAGAGGAAATCCGCTCACTTGAATTCCTCGACAAGTTGGGGCGGCTCCTGCCCGCCGAAAAACAGCGGCTAGAAGAATATCACCGCTTACTGGCAAAAATCCAGGTATTACCCGGTTTTGAATTTACAGCCACATTCGGATTTCACATTCTTTGCATTTTCCCGCCGGATAAGTCCATTCGAGAACTGGAACATTTGCTTCTTACGCTTAATATTCCACCAGATCAAATTGATGAAGGTTCTCAAACCGTAGGTGCCACGGAGGATGTTCTCACGGTCTATCGAGTAATCAACGAAAGTGGAGGTTTGGTGATTGCAGCCCATGCCAATTCGAGCAATGGGGTGGCCATGCGGGGGTTCAACTTTGGCGGGCAAACCAAAATCGCATTCACTCAAGACCCTAACCTTCACGCCCTTGAAGTAACCGACCTTGAACAAAAAGGACCACGCACAACCGCGGCCTTTTTCAACGGTACGAAACCAGAATATCCACGCCGAATGCACTGCATTCAGGGTTCTGATGCTCATCGTCTTACCTCTGACCCAACTCGGAAAAAAAATTTGGGGGTTGGCGAAAGAGCAACCGATGTCCTTTTGCCAGAGTGTACATTTGAAGCACTGTTGGACCTCTTCAAAAGCAACGATTTTTCTCGTACGCGCCCCCACCAACATAAAGAGGAAACACGGTTTGATTTCGTTCAAAATGCTCAGGAACAAGGCCCGAATATCATTCAGGACTTCCACGAAAGCATGACCGTGCGAGGGGGTAAGTTATATGCAATTTTAGCGGATGTGTGCGCATTCGCTAATACAAATGGCGGAACGCTTTATATTGGAATCAGCGCAGACCCTAAAAAACCACCGGCAGGCATTCAGGACGTGGAACAAAGCATCCATACTCTGGAAAAAGAAATCAACAACCGTATTAGCCCACCTTTACACTGTTCGATTGATGCCCTGGATTATAAAGGGAAGAAAATTATTCGGATTTTAATTCCACGAGGCGAAGAACCACCTTATGCAGTGGATGACAATAAAATCTATATTCGGGATGAGGCCGATACAGGATTGGCAGTCAGAGATGAAATCGTCAACCTCGTATTACGCAACAAAACCGCAATTCAACCTGCATCCAATGATATTAACTCAACCGTTTCCATCCAATCCCCAGAAACTATCCGCGGAGAGTTGGGGGTAGAGCCCCGCACCGGAGTTGAGGTTCTGCCGCCTGAAGAACGGCAGGGTAAACTTTACTTTACGATGCGCGACCTTCGCAACGGTAACGTAGTCAAGAATGTTACCCGCGCATCAGCACGCAAGCTCTGGCACTATGCAATTGATCGTTACAGTGAAACCGTTAAGACCTTTGAACCCGCGAAAATTAAGTGGTTGGGGGATTATGGATTATTGAGGAAGCACAAGCAGGGAAACATCACCCGCTTTGATCTCATCCTTCGGACACCTCAGGGGTATCGCTACTTCTTTGGAGTCACTGAGGATGGAATTCACGGCCAATGGCGCAAACTCACCGGTGTGGATGATGGAGAAAGATGATCCGGGTTGGTATTATCACCATTTCTGACCGAAGTTACCGCGGCGAACGTGAAGACCTCTCCGGACCGGCTCTTATTGAGAGGGTCACGGACGCTGGTTTCCATGTCATCTCTACTGCGATTATTCCCGATGAATTTGATGAAATCAAGTCTTACCTGATCAAATGGTGCGACTCTGGTAATTTTGACTTAATTCTAACAACTGGTGGAACAGGTTTTGCTCCTCGCGATGTGACCCCCGAAGCTACCTTGGCAGTTTTAGATAAAACCGCACCCGGCATTGCTGAAGCAATGAGGGGATATAGTATGAAAATCACACCCCATGCCATGCTCTCCCGTCAGCAAGCCGGCATTCGTAAAAAAACCCTGATCATCAATTTACCCGGTAGTCCTAAAGGGGCAGTAGAAAACCTCGAATATGTTTTACCGGTTCTGCCCCATGCCATCGAATTGCTGCGGGAGGATCCTTCAGCAGAGAAAGGACATCAACAAAAATAATACGGAGGAAAACAATGGCAGAACACAATACCGAATTGCGCAATGGACATAAACGCACTACGGTTAAGTTAGAAGCAGGCGAAAGTGTTGCTCTTTGCCGTTGCTTTCAGTCAAAAGAATTTCCCTTTTGCGATGGCACTCATAAAACTTTGGAAAGCGAGGTTGGTCCTGTAATCGTCCAGGCTCCCAAACCAGCAGAAAAATAGTAAGTCTTTTTAGTAAGTCTTTTATAAACGATCATTTTCCAGGACTTTTTGAAGATCATCACCATTTCGGATGATGCGGGTGGGGATTCCGAAGACTCTCAACCTCTCGAAAACTCCACATTCATTGGCATGTGACCCAAAACTTACCGGGTCTATCCCTATGACTACTGGTCTTAAATCCTTGCGCAAAAGGATCTCAATAGCCAATTGCAGGATTTCGGAGCAATTGGCCGTAATTAGAACGACGGTACTCCCCTTGGGAATTTGTGTTGCCTGACCTTCAATGAGACCGGTTAGGGGTAGAATTCCCTCCGGTTGAAGAAATGCAAGCGTCTCCAGCAATTTACCCATTTGCCGGATACCTTTCTCGGCAGGTAAAACACTCATGGTCTGGGCAGCACAGGCAAATCCTACCGATCGGCCCCTCCTCAGGTAGTAATCTGCAATTGAAGCCGCGCAGGAAACCCCATATTCAAATGAATTTGGAGGTAAAGGGATGATCAGTTTTTGAGGAATTACCCAGAAATGATTGCTTTTATCAATTCGTTGGGTGTCGGCAAGTGCTGAATGAGTGTCAGCCTGGGCATCTAACAAAATCCAAACATCTGCCTGAGGATCCTGCTCAAACTCTTTCACCATCAAACGATCCTTCCGTGCGGTTGTTTTCCAATGGATTCTGTTCAAAGGATCGCCGGGGGCATATTCTCTGACACCAGCCGCATAAGGAGTGACTTCCAAGCTCTTCCGCCTCAAAGCCCGTCCACCGGGTAATTCTCCCCCTGGTTCAGGAAACTTTTGTAAATTCACCATGTACGGAAAAACTAAAAGAGTTTTTTCTGATGGGATGACTTTATTCACTCCAAAAAATCCAAAAGGATCTCCTGAAATCAGGATCGTCGGTCCTAATCGAAATGCCCCTCTCTGGATCAGCAATGTTCTGGAAAAATAGGAACGGCTTTGCCTGGAGCCAATTCCCGATATTACTCTGGAACCCTGTTTTCCAGGCAAGGGAGATAAGTCTTTAACCTCAATCCATAAGCGACCGTACCATGACTCATTGCGAACTTCAAATCTTTCCTCAAAAATTTGCCCTACTGGCAGCCTGAGTACGCGCGCACCTCGTGTCACGCTCAACCCCCGTAAAGCCAGTACTGCCCATAAAAAAGAAATTGTTATCAAAGTAAGTAAAAGGTAGATAATTCGATAGTACACAAAAACGGTTGGTTGCTGGGTCAGATAAGCCCCAACAAAAGCCCCGCCGAGCAGGATGATAAACACTAAAAAAGGCGGACGGATTTTCATGCCTTGGTTGGCTGGAAAGCAAGATCTCCACCTGGAACTGGCACTAATGTGATCAGTTCGTGAACGATTTGATCAGCACTTAAGTTCCTCAATCTTGCAGAAGGCTGAATGACCATTCGATGAGAAAGGATGTTTTCTGCCAAAACCTTTATATCGTCTGGTAATACATAGTCTCTTCCATGAATAGCAGCTCTCGCCTGACCTGCGCGAAACAAACCCAAACTGCCTCTTGGGCTTGAGCCAAGGTAAACATCCTGATTTTCACGCGTGGCTCGGGTCAATTCCACAATGTACTGCCGCAGAGAGCGGGATACATAAACCGTTCGTACAATCTGCTGAACCTCCAACAACTCATCAACTTCAACAACGGCTTCCAATTCCTCAATTGGATGACGCAATTGTTGCAGCTCAAGAATTTTCATCTCATCACTTAGCGAGGGATAGCCAACCTTAATCCGCATTAAAAATCGGTCTAATTGTGCTTCTGGTAAAGGGAATGTACCTTCATATTCAATTGGATTTTGAGTGGCCAATACCAGAAAGGGAACCGGTAATGGATAGGTAACTCCATCAACAGTAACCTGACGCTCCTCCATAGCCTCCAGTAATGCGGATTGCGTTTTCGGAGTGGCACGGTTAATTTCATCCGCAAGGACAATTTGCGCCATAATCGGGCCCGGCCGAAATTCAAACTCGCGGGTGATCTGGTTAAAGATAGACACACCGGTAACATCGCTTGGGAGCATATCCGGGGTAAACTGAATACGGCTGAACTTTACTCCCAAACTCTTTGCCAAACTTCGGGCTAAAATCGTTTTTCCAACACCGGGGACATCGTCAATCAAAAGATGTCCCTGACAAAGCAAGCTGATTATGACCAACTCAAGGGTGTGGGTTTTACCCACAATCACTTTTTCAAGATTTTCCAATACCCGAGTGGAAAAGGATTGGACCTTTTCAATATTGTGATTCATTTATGACTCCTCTGGACTGACTGCATTTCTCTCACCTTAATTGGAAATACCAAGGAGACCAAGCAAAACAGCAATGTCCCCAAACTGATCCAAACAACGTGAGGAAACGCAGTTGGTTGATATTGAAGAATTAATGTGTGCTTCCCTGCCGGTACACATACGCCTTTAAAAAGATAATCAACGCGTTCAACCGAAGCACGATGTCCATCAATGGTAGCCTTCCATCCCGGATACCAGCTGTCTGCAATGCGTACCCAGCCGGTGGAAACGGCGTTTACAGCGACTTCGATCAAATTAACCTCATCACGTTGAACCTCAATCGTAGCACTTTTTTCTATAATTTCAGGTTTTACATTACATTGATCTTCTGCCTCAACAATTATACACTCCCCGCTATTCGAATATACCAACGGTTGTAGAACCATTAACTTTTGAATATCTTCATTAAAATTATCCACCCTTTGGCATCCACTCCACGAGATTCTCGCGCGAGGATTTAGAGTTACAATACCCCAATCAAGATTTTCCCTCAGTACAATAATATTCCCCACTGCGTTTCTTTCAAGGTAACCTTTTAACTCTTCATAGGAAAGGTTGTCCATCCAATTCATCCATTGGTCAAAGCGAGAGGGCACCAGCGGGTCAAAATTGTTTACCATTGGGATACCAGCCAACATATTGATATTTGGCAAGGGAAGTAACTTAACTTCATCCCAATTCAAGTTGGCATTAAAATCACGAAAAATTAAGTATTTTTCAAATTTCAAGCGGTTTTCTACTGAAGATGGTATATATGTCCGCTCAAATCTCTCCAAGGATTTAGAAGAAGGTGAAGGATCCTCAAAGAATTGCGCATCAATAAATGGATTGGTGAAAGCACCTGCCAGCCATAAATCCACCATCACAATCCCAACTACCAAACTATTCCATAAGGTTTGTTTTCTAAAGGTGGGTGCGCCATCCCTAGGAGTGTAAAGCGCTAAGACAGAAAACAAAAACAATAAGGCTCCAAAGGTGAGAAAAGAGCGAATAAAAGTCTTTTCAATTTGCGGCAGCAAGAAACCGGCAGCAACCGCCCCTACTCCAATTGCAATACTTGCAGCAATCATTAATCGAAATCTCTTGATACCCGCAGCCGATGGATAACACCACGAATGGGCTTCAAGACCAGCCAGTATCGCCAATGCAAAAACGGCTAAAAACATCCAGCGGGTTGGGGCTTGAAACATATCAAATGTTGGAATATTGTGATAAAGCCACGGAAATACCGGAGTGTTTTTTCCTAAACTCAAGATTAATACAACTATAATCACCGCCCATAAAAACACCACCAACCTTCGTTTTTCAAATTCAAAATCAGTGGTTGGTTTTACACGGAAATGTGAAATGATGGAATTCAGAGCCAATAATACCGGGAGCAGGCCAATGTAAATTGCATCCTCCCAATAAGCCCCAAATCCCCAATAGTTTCCGGTTCCGGGATTTCCAAATAAATCTGGTAAAAAGAAACCAAGCAGACGCCACGGCCACAGGGAATAATTTACGGCATATTCATAATTCACAGCACTTGAACGCTGCGATTGGGATAAATACTCTAAAGTTGGAACCAGTTGAACGCTTGCCAACAAAAATGCCAACACGAATCCCATAAATATTAAAGTTGCGTTTTCAAGTTTAACTTTCCAATTTCGAAATTTGGCTACACGAAGTATTACCCATAATCCAGAAAAAACAAATGAATACCAGGTCAATTGGGCATGCCCCGCCAATAATTGATTGACGCCTATTAGCCCAATCCCAATCATCCATCGCCATTTTTGAAGGAATTGTTCGGAACTTACCACTCCTTCTATTGCCAAAAGCAACCAGGGCAACCAGACACCTGCCCAAATCATACTGAAAAAGGAGGCACGCGCAACAAAATAGCCGCAAAGACTGAAAGCCAATGCACCTATTATCTGCCCACGCGGGTTGACACCGATTTTTCTAAGAAATAAAGCCATACCTATTCCGGCAATGCCCAAATGAACCGGCACCAATAATGTAAATCCCCATGCCAACGCTGGCGTTCCTCCAAATAAATAAAACGGGTATAAAATCCATGAGAGAGGATATAGAAAAGCAGTTTGATAATTGGCAAACAGGGGCGCTCCCATTCCATTAAGGGGATTCCAAAAGGGAAAAACACCCTGGCTTATTAATGCAAACCCATAAGCCCGCCACGGGATAAATTGCAATCCCGCAGTCCCCCAGAAAATCACCTTACCCTCAAGCAAGGGAATTAAATAAAGAGCAAACGGAGCAAAAAAAACAAATACAATAATGTGATTTATCCTTTGTGGTAAGAATCTCATTCGATACATACCTTACTTCATAACCAGTGGATTGACCTTATATATGATGTATTTATTGTTTTGAGCAATTTCATGGAGAAACTCCACATTATTTGAACCGACTTTCATAAACTCAGGAATTTTCGATTTCCGAATAATCCAATAGTCCACTTCTTCATCTATCAAGAAGGTATAGAATTCAAACATGTCACCTTGAATGTAAAGGAAATCTAGTTGATCTTTAATCTGTTTCGCTCGAATACTCTCCGGACCGTGTCCTATGATCACCCGAACTGGAGCATGCGCTGGAAGTAACGTTGAAATTTCCCAATCTGCAAGAACAACCGACTGGTCTGGTATTAATTTTCGTACATTTTGAAATAATTGAACATCTTCCTTATCCAAGTAAAGTGGAAATGCCTTTGAAAAAATTGCAATCATCAATCCTGATAAAAGGATAAAAGTGGTAATAAAATTCATTGAGTACCAGAAAATTTCAAATTTACCGATCCTGTCTCGAACTCTGGATAAACCATCTATTGCAAGGATACTTAATACAACAATCCCTCCCTCAGCTAAGCGTCTCTGTAATTGATAGGGAGTGTAAATGAGTAATGGGAGAATACAAACCCATACGATCAAGAAACGAAATTCTGAACGTCTTCTGTTATTGAGCATACCGAGAAAAGCAAATGGAATCAGTAAACCATAAGCCAGCATATACTCAATAAACGATGGAGAAAGGATGATATTTTGAGATTGCCACAATTTCAAAAATGGATCAATTTGAAAGGCAAAGAAAGTATAAATTACAAGAGGAGAAGAAATCAAAACGATCACGATCAACTTCATTAAGTCAGCAAATAAAGACTTTCTGATATCTATATTTCCTCTCCATTTGGCTAAGATTAGTTCAATCAGACAATAAACTGTGAGAATTAACCAACCAATTGGTACAGTAAGGGGTTGCATTAAAGCGAGTAGATTCCACAAAATCCCAATGATTAAACCTTCTTTCAGAAAATTGTTTGATCTATTTTCTAAATATTTTGCTAAACCTAAAAACAAGAAACCCCTTGCCCAAATCAAATAAGGAATTGAAAGGAAAGATAAAAAACCAAAGGTCTCAGGAGAATAAAATTCTAATGGCAGATATGACCACAATTCCTTGAAACCCAAAAAATACAAAAATCCGAATCCCCCTCCTAACACAGATAAAATCAATGCAAATATTCGGCTTCGTTCCTCTTGAGTAAATATTCCGATAAACCTATAAATTGAATAACTACAAAAACCAACCCCCATGATGCGAAACAAATGGAAAAGAATAATTCTTGTTTGATAATCTCCATCCGGACCTGATAATTTTCCTAACAGAAGATATGGGAGGAATGCTAAAAACCCTTGTTGCGGAAAAGCAGTATAAGGTGTCTTAAATAACCATGCTCCCTTAGCACCGGCCAACATTTTTGCTAAATATGAATTTCCATCTTCTACACCAATTAGTAATCCTGTGAAATCAAAATTGCCATTAGAAGTAAGCCAACCAACAATATAGGGTAGAGATGTAATTGTGGTTGTTATTAACCAAAATAAAAAGAGGTTAATCCTTTCGCCTTTTCTCATGGAAACACTTACAGAAAAAATAAATAATTAAACTAAACCATGCCAAAACACTTATTCCTATTCCAATATATACCAGCCTCGGGTTGAATTCTAATTGTATGGTGTGTTCTCCATCAGGCAAATTAATAATGGGGAATAGATTTTCCTTCAAAGTGAATGATATCGGTTGACCATCCATTACTGCTATCCAGCCGGGATAAATAACTTGAGAAATGAACATCCTGCCCGGCCCTTGGGCAGTTATTTCAAGCCTGTTCGGCTGAATTTTGAGCTGATTTATGGGCAGCCTTTGCCCTTCACGCTCTACCCATCCCAATCCAAAGAAATAGGGATTATCATACACCCGGCTTTCTGAAAACTGAGCAACTTGATGGTTTTGTAATGTCGGAATTTCAAACTCCGACACAATAAATCGTACCCCAAGCAGGCTCATTAATTCCAGATCAGGTGTGTAATTTCGATTGTCCGTTTTTGGATCATCATTCGGGTAAGGCGGGAGTGTCACGCTATAACGATCAAGAGATACGCCACTTGCCCGGATAAAAAATTCCTGGTAGGAGTTCAGGATCAAGGGATCGGCACCGTTGACCATTTTGATATTTTGGAATGCCGCAATGTGTTGAGGAATACTGTAAGAAGGTGTGTAAATTCTAAATTCCCCAGGATGCGATTTCAAGAATTCAACCACCGACTGATTTTCGGAAAAAACCTCCACCCTGTTTCTTATTTGAATGCTTTGTTGATTAACCAACGATAAATCCACAATTATGAGCAAGACCAATATTTTTATGCCCTGAACGATCAAGTTTCTATTTCGCTCCAACAAAGCAATTAGAAGAATAACGCTCAACAGGTTAAAAAATCCCCAGATTAAGTTAGGAGGTATTTTCTGCCCCATTACAAGGAACCCCATTCCAAAGAAAACCGAAAAGGCAGCAAAAGGTGTCATAAAAAAGACCGGATCAGGTCGAAACAGATTCTCTCTTTCGAGCAAGTCATTGAGACCCCATGCCGCCAGGACGGCAAATCCCATTCCACCTAAAAAGTAAAAACGAGTAGGTACTCGCAATAAATCTAGACCGGGTAAATTTGACAGGATTGAAAAGAAGGGTAACGATTTACCAAAGGAAAGCAGTAGGCTGAGAAGAATCGCCAGCCACCAGTATACGGTTTTCTTACGAACGCCAGGGATGGATATTGAGTAAATTGCAAGGCAAAAAACAACAGAACCGGGGTACAGGATCCACTCTGCGAAACCACCAAAGTCCGGTATCCACAAACCTAATATCTCTTCAAGGGGTAATGAATACACCGCAATATCACTTTGATTCATAAGAGATCGCGTGGAAAGTCGGGTATATTCAATCAATGGCAACAACAAAACGGCTGCCAGTAGAAGGGCTGTAACCAGCACCAGTGGAATTTCAAAGACTTTCTTGATTTGCCTTTTGAAAGTAGCACTTTTTACCTGTTCAAACAACGTATATACCACCCATCCACCCCAAAAAATTACTGCGTAAGCCAACCAGCGCACGTCTGCAAGCATAATCAGCCCCAGTATAGCCGCAGAGATAAGCCAGCGGGATTTTTGCTGATTTGCAGTGTGATTGAATAATAGCCATGGCGTCCAGCAGATTGCATAAATCAGCGTGATATGCCCGGCTGCAAAATGAGCAAACATTTTAGGCATTAACAAAAAAGCTAATGCTCCCAGCAAACTGGCTTCTTTTCGCAGTTTGAAATTATTCAGAAAACGTTCCAAACCAACCGCCCCCCATAGCAGGTGAAGAATCACCATCACATTAAAACCGAAAGGCAAAGGAAGAAGATATGCTAACCAGGCTGGAGGATACCACAAACCCGCTAAGGGATTGGCCGCGAATGGATAACCGCTGAAAATCAAATCAGACCAATATGGAATTGTTCCGTAATCCCGGATGCTTTGCAGCAGATAAAGAGCATTTGGCAGGTGTGTTATAGTCATATCTGAAAATTCCGAATATCTCGGAAAGAAAAAATTCACGGAAACAATTAACCAGGGTAATAGGGGAAGGAGCAAAACCAACCACCGCCACTTACTAAGCATCAAGAATTACCCCTTGCTCGAAGGATGAGGTATTGATTATTTTGATAGATAACAGGCATGTCTTCGATCATATTTGGAGTTTGGGTGGAACTACTTTGATCCCAAACAATATAATCCACCTGATATTGAATGATAAACCGGTTCAATTCTTCCAAATTGATTTTGCCGCCGTAAAATTCTGCAAGCCAGGTCTCGATTTTTTTCGCATTCACCGTTTCAAAAGGATGACCATAGACTACCCGGCAATCGGTATAAGCCGGAATGAGGAGTCCAAATTCGGCAGGTGTCAGAAAGACAGCTTTTGTAGGACAAACCTCTCGTTGCATCCATTCCAACATCGCTTGATCATTTTTGGTCAGGTATAAAGGATACTGATGCTGAGAAAATGCCTGAAAAGCACCTAATAAGAAAAAAAGGTTTGTAAGGAAAGTAAGCGGGAAAATCAGCCAGAACCATCTCAGAAATTTATTTGCCTGTTCCCCGGCAATCCTGCCCAGACCGAGCAAGGCAAATACTCCAACAGGAATAAAGAACCCCAATAAAAATCGCCTTTGAAGGGCAAATGGAATATAAGCCAAAACAATCCCGCCCAATAACCAGGCCGCGCTTAAGGTTAGATTTGAATTACGATCCCGTATCAACCAGAATCCGAATCCAATCAGAGCAAAAAAAATCAGCGGGGCAAATGAAATAAGAAATACAAAAGGCGATGGTGTGGGTGTTTGATTTTGTGCATTCCACTCCCTCAATAAAGGATCGGATAAAATTGCAATGTATTGATAAATCAACATCAACCCAGCAGGCAACCCATAAGCCACAGGCAACTTCCAGAAGATTTCCTCACGCTGGATCAATCTTAGCAAATTAAAGACCGCACTTACCGCTACACCCACCACGACGCCAAATGGCATTACAATCGCAAGGATTACTCCCAAAAACGGGTCAAACCACTTAATCCCTCGGCTGTTTTGTATTCCCGAGAAAAAAAACAACAATAATCCAATCCCCAATGGAAAATGTGGATTGGCCAACATACTCAAAAAGGGATAGGCTTCGGCAACCCAGAAGTCCATTGTAAAAACGCCCAATGGACCTGCCAACCACCCCATTCCCGAACCGAATAGAATCATCAACAAGAGATAGTTTAACGTAATTTCAATCCACTTGACCCGAATTGACCGAAGAAATGACACAATTCCCCAACATAAAACGAATCCTGCTGCCAGACGGGCGAGATGAAATACTATGATCGGTTCAATTGAAAAAATCCTTGCGATATGTCCGAGCAGGATATAAAACATGAACAGGAATGCCCCGTGTCCTTCATTGGCAGTGTAAGGCAGGTGAAACTGCCACTCCCCGCGCATGCCGATTTGCATTTTCGCCAGGTAACTGAATCCGTCTATCGGATTTAACAACAAACCAGTGTAGAGATAATCATCGTTTTGGAAAAGCGAACCTGCCAGAAACGGCAGCCCGCTTAAAATTACAGCAAAAAGGATGATAAATCGCAACGACTTTTGAGACATAGGGGAACTTGATTTGAAGTATACTTGAGAAGAAAAGTCTCTGCAATTCATTATGAATGACTACAATTAACACCAGCATCCCCAACAGGCTTATGAGTCAATCCTTCCATTTATTTCAACTTCAAAAAGTGGATTCCAGGCTGGATCAAATTCAGCAACGCATCAATTCAATCTTGCAAGAGATTGAAAACGACATCCGCCTAAAAATCACTCAAGAACAGCACCATCAGGCTGCAGAAAGACTTAAACAAATCCAACAGGAGTTGAAAAAAATTGAACATGAAGTCAACTCCCGTCGGTTAAAACTGGAACAGAGTGAATCTAACCTGTATTCCGGAAGAATTAAGGTTCCGAAAGAATTACAAGATTTACAAAGCGAGGTGGCTTCCCTGAAACGCAGTATTGCCAACTTGGAAGATCAGCAACTTGAAATCATGATTCGATTGGAAGAGGCAAAAAGTGAACAAGACCAGCTTCAAAAAGTGCTGTTACAGGTGGAAGCCGAAGTTGCTCAAAGCCACGCTGGATTGATCGGCGAAAAAAGCCGCCTTGAAAACGATCAACAAAGGTTGTTGATCGAAAAACAGGCGATCCTTTCTCAGGTTTCACCCAATTTACTTGCCGAATATGAAAAGCTACGCGAGAAAAAACAAGGCATTGCTGTGGCGTCAGTCGAAGATTCATCTTGCAGCGCTTGTGGCGCAGGTTTAACCCCTGCCCAATGCCAGTCTGCCCGATCTCCCTCAACCATTTTTTACTGCCCTTCATGCGGCAGAATTATCTACGCAGGGTAAACCATTATGTTTGGTTTTGATAACTTCGCACTGGATCGCCTTTCTTTTTGGTTGGGCTTCATCGGCGGTACACTTTTTTGGCTGTTAATCAACCGGTTATGGAAAGGTCTACCATTCATCCGACAGACCATCCAGCAACTTATTGAAGCCAATCGAAAGAAAAGGATGTCGGGGGTCGAAAGTGCACTCCGGCAGGATGCTCTTCGTCGGGCTCAACGAAACCATCTGAGCGCTTCTTTATTTTCTCTGGACGAAATTGTGGTCGAACCTCACTTACTGGCACCACCTCCCGCAATTGATCCACAAACTCCCATCTCCGTCGAACGATATGTTTCTCGTATTCTCCCTTTTTTGCCAGAATTTCCAGATTTTGCTACGCGATTCGGTTGGCCACGTTTGACTCTGTTTGAAGCCCTTCAGGGAGGCAGTCATCTGGCGCTGCTTGGCAATGCAGGTTCAGGTAAATCAACTGCGCTAGCCTATCTGACCTCTCTTATTGCCCGCCAAGACCCAAAAGCAGCCAGCTGGGGGGATTATTTTCCAATCTATCTTCACATCCTCGATCTCGAATATCATAACATCAACAAAAAAGATTTAATAGAACCTGTTATCAAAGCACTTTCTTCAACCGCACCCGTTACTTCTCTACCTCAGATCCCCGGTTTCATTCGTAGCGTCTTTCAGGAGGGTAGAGTAATTTGTATTTTCGATGGTCTGGATGAATTAAACAAGGAACAATTTCTATCTATAAAGTCATACTTAAACGATCTGGTCTCTCAATACCCATCTATTCGACTGGTTGTTTCTGCAAGCAATCAATACATAGACGGATTGAATCTAATCGGCTTTGAACCTTTTGTAATAGCAGGCTGGACAAAAGATGAATTAACCAGTTTTATTAATCGCTGGGGAGTTTTATGGAACAATCTTATTGGAGCTACTGCTTCCCAACAACAAAATCTGGAAATTTTAGACAATCTGCTGGTTACAAATTGGCTTGGTTATGATCCACTATTCTACACACCCTTCCAATGGACAATTAAGGTGTGGGGAGCATTCACGGGCGACCTGCAAGGAGTGGAAGAATATGCTGCCATAACAGCATTTCTTAACCGAGCGACTCACTACCGAGTCCCCCTTGCGGCAATGAGCGTCATTGCAAATCAAATGATTCAGGAACAATCCTCAAGTTTGGATTATTCGGATGCCGAAAAATTATTATCTGGCTTTCGGCTCGAACACGAAGAAGAGACCAGACTGATGGATGAAGAAAAAACTACAAATTCACCCTCTTTACAAAAAGAAATAGGAGCAAAGGCTGTAACATCTGGTGGCCGAATATTATCCATTCTGCTCGATGCCAGTATTCTAACCGAACATCAGGGAGATCGGCTCAGATTTTCCTCCCCGATATGGGTGGGTTACCTTGCAGGCTATCAAGCGAAAGCCAGTCAAATCTCACCCCCGCAACGGATGCACTCATCCATTGAAGAAGAGTATTATCATTACCTAACCATTTTTCATCCAGAGAATTGGCTGGAAAATTACCTGCAAAGAGATGAATCGCCATTCTATACCAATCTTCTTAATAGCTTGCGTTGGATTAAGGATACACCATCCAATCATCCGGCTCGATCGCTGGTACTGAAAAAAGGAATTTCTTTTCTTCAAAATGAAATGCTTCCAGATTCACTACGAGTGCGCATATTAGCCGGTTGTGCATCCTCCAACGATTCAACGCTGACGATACTATTCAAGCAATTAATTGATAATACATCTTCAACTATGCGATCCCTGGCTGCCCTGGGATGTGGTGCCTTACAAGATACCAAAACAATTCCCAACTTAATTTCCCTGCTAAATGATGCTCAGCCCGAAACTCGAATTGCTGCCTGTTTTGCATTGGCTTGTTTTGACAATTCCGAGGCAGAAAAAGCAATTCTGGATTGTATCCATTTTGCAGATGAATCCTTACGATTGGCAGCGGCGGAAACGTTGACGATGGATATCCGCAAGGGTCATGCCCGCCTGAAAGAATTAACCCAATCGGAAGATTTGTTGGTCAGACGTTCAGCAGTTTTTGGGTTATCCTTGATTCAAGACGATTGGGTCGTAGATTTATTAGAAAAAATCGCCGTAGAGGATAGTCAATGGGTTGTACGCAATGCCGCCGGCCAGGCATTAGAAAACCGTCAAAAAGCCAATCCCTACATTCCGCCGCGCCAAAAGGAAGCCGCCGATACTGCCTGGCTGATAGCATTTGCCGCAAAACGTGGAGTGGGCATCTCGAAAGGCGATCCAGCTATTCCCTTTCTTCTGGATGCTTTGGCAAATGGCAGTGAAGACGAGAAGATTGCTGCGATGTGGTTTTTACGACATCATCGTCAAGAGGCTGTAGTCAATCAGATTTACCCTTTGCTGTATTCTCACCAAATTGAACTGCGAGACACCGCCAACTATGCTCTCTGGTTTATGTCTATCTGTGAAAATTGAAGAATTTTCAAGATGGAATCTTCGCCACTCGCCTGACAATTTGCTGAACCTGATCTACACTCACACCAATGATGCTGATCAATTTATTGGGGGAATTTTTCCCGCCAATAATTTCAAATCGTTGTGGGGGTATCTCAAACAATTCAGACAAAAACTCAATCAAAACCGTATCAACAGGCGAGTCATCTTTTGGATTGACTAATCCAATTTGCAATGTTCCATCGGGCAACACTTTTTCGATCTTATTGCTCTTTGCGTTCAGTCGTATACTGACGGTGATAGCTGAGCCCGATTTTGCATCATGAAAACGATTTCTTTTCAGGTCTGGCATAACCTTACCTCAACGAAGCCAGGAGGGAAATTAATAAAGTCTCCACAACTTGAATCAAAATAATCAAAATCAAAGGGCTGAAATCAATCATGCCTACAGGCGGCACAACCCGACGAATTGGGCTGAGCAACGGCTCTACAATCCGATCCAGATTTGCACGAATAGGATGATACGGTGACATAAAGTAAGAAAGCACAACGCTAACAATTACCAGAATAAATAAAACGCTGCCAATGGCTTGAATCAAAGTAATTAATAAATCAATCATCGTTCAACCTCTCGAATAATCTCTTGGCCCTAAAATCGCCTGACCAATTCTAACCATTGTTGCCCCTTCAAGGATTGCCGCCGGAAAATCCGCACTGGTTCCCATGGATAACTCAGTCAGGTTTAGAGAACTCAGTCTTTCCTGTAAAAAATCGCGGAGTAAACGCAATTTACGGAAATAACCTTGCGCCTCTTCCAGGGTAGTACTTAAGGGAGGCATTGTCATCAAACCACAGATCTGCAAATGGGGACAACGTTGAATTTGTTCGATTTCAGGTAGTAACTCAAACCAACGGCTTGGATTACTGGCTGACCAACCATATTTGGAAATCTCTCCACCAATATTGAACTCCAATAAAACCTTTAATGACCTATTTTGTTCCGCAAGCAGTCGCTCTAGCTTTTCCGCGATCCTCACACTATCCAGAGAGTGCATCCAGTCAAAATAAGTTGAAACCAGCTTCGCTTTTCGGCTCTGCAAATGGCCAATCATGTGCCATTCGACACCTTCAACATCTCGAATTGCATTGATTTTTCCTACAGCTTCTTCTGGATAATTCTCGCCGAAACTTCGGATGCCGGCTTCTATGGCGGCTTTAATGACCTCCAATGGCTGGCTTTTAGTAACAACCACAATTCGAATTTCGTCCGGTTTTCGGCCGCACTTCAATGCCGTTTGATGAATTTTTTCCTGAATTCTCAGGTAATTGATTTGTATTTGCTCTGCACTCAGCGGCATTTTGTCAGGTTACCCTTTAGGATTTTCGTAATTTGATTAACGCTGCAAAACGACCTGTTTTACCTTGCTCGGCTCGATGAGAAAACCAACGCTCAAGGTCACAGGCGGTACATACCTGCGCAACCTGAATGGATTTTACCCCAACTTCCCTCAAGAGGATTTCATTTGCTGACCACAAATCAAAATGAATGGAGCCATTGACAGGATGGAGAACTATCTTCCCCTGTGATCCGAAGGACTTATTGACTTCTTGAACAACGTCATCGCCGATGATGTAATGATCAACACCAATCGAAGGTCCTATCCCGGCTAATATATCAGCCGGACTTGAATTGAATTGCTGAGCCATGAACTGAACGGTTTTGGCTGCAATCTTCTGTACTGTACCCTTCCAACCAGCATGAATTAAACCGATAACCTGATGAACCGGATCAAACAACAATATCGGCACACAGTCTGCAAAGCGCATAAATAATGTAATCGAAGGATTATTTGTCACAATAGCATCAGCCTTTTCATGAGGGTGATCAAGTGGACGCGGTTTTTCCGACAACAAAATCTTATCCGAATGAACCTGCCATACGTCAAAAATCGATTCAACCTCAATTCCCAAGGCATCAAAGATGCGCCGGCGATTTTCAATCACATTCTCCCGACTATCTCCCACAGTCCCACCCAAATTGAGCGATGCCCACGGTTGAGGACTGACCCCACCTTTTCGAGTAAAAACAGCCTGAATGACCTCATTCCCCAATAAATCAAACCGATAATACTCCAAGCCGTTGATTTCAACAAAGGGCATTCCGTCTCTACCCCTGCGATTGAATTTGAGAAACGACGGTTTGTTTTTGGGTTAATAATGCTCTCGTTTCCCGCATACTCTCTTCAATCATCGGAAAGAGATACCAGCCAGTCGTAGAACCAAACAAGACTCCTGTTATGGTTCTTAACAATGGTGTACTCTCCCGAAGAACCGGCAATTCGGCCAAAAAAGAAAGCAGGCTGGGTAATTGAGAAAATCCATCCAAACCAATCGGTAACAAACCAAAAATAATCCAAAGATACCAGGGCAACGACTTGATTTTCCTGCCAGAGAGGGAAAAAACCAACCCGAAACCCAATAATGAGGCATAGATGGCAACATCCCGCTGACAAAGGGCAACTTTGTAGCCAATCCTGCCTGCTCCAAATCCAATTTCTTCCATACCCGTAAACTGACGGGCAAATGCTAAATCTGCCGGAGATACATTAAACAACTGCTCGTAAGAAGCCAAATTTTCTACCTGAGCAAGACTGCGCGGGTAGTAAGGCTGCATTCCAAAAAGAAACCACGAACGAAAAGTCAATTGATGACATAAGGGGCTGTAAATTGTATAAAGTACCCTCGCCGGAGATTGAATTCCATTTAGTGCCAGCACCGGCGCAAGAAAAGGCAATCCAACATAAAGAAAGAGAAAAAAATTTATCAATAGCATATAGCGGTTGCTTAACCACAACGAAACTCGATCGGCCATGCTGACTTTTCGGCCTCGTTGTATGCGTCTGGCGTAGGTATTGTCGCCAATTGCATTCAAATGTCTGGCACGATCCAGTGCAGCTCCCAAGGTTACCCGTAAATCCTGTTCATCAAAAGGAGAGCCAAGGCGGTACGGTCCAGCCTGAACTACTGGTGAATCTTTTTCGTAAGCCGCTCTCAATCCTTCATCCTGGTCAATCGGTACCACCGCCAACTGGTATGAATATTCATCTTTAAGGCGATTCAACATACCCACAACCCGTTCTGCGGCCGGGTCGCCTTGCTTAATAAAAACAGTAACCACCATCATGGGACTGCTCCTATTTTTTCCAGGTAGGAAGAAAGCAAATTCTCATCCAATTGTCCCACCTGCACACCCCTAAGGATACCATCCCGATCCACAAAATAGGTGGTTGGAAAACCAAAGACCTGAAACTTCTGGGCAATTTTACCCTCTACGTCCAGCAGAATTGGAAATGTGATCTCTTGTTCTTCAACAAATCGCCGAATGACATTAACAGGTTCATTATAGTTTACCCCCAAGACAACCAACCCAGAGTTTTGGCGGTAAATTGCTTCAAAGAGAGGCATCTCCGCCTTACAGGGATCACACCACGTCGCCCAGAAATTGATAATGATGGGTTTTCCAATAAATTCAGAAAAAGTTAATTTTTCCCCGTCGAGGGACTCGATCGAAAAATCTGGAAACGGTTGACCGGTTTGTGGAACTTGCCTTTCCCGCTGAGTATTGATTGGTGGATTTCCGCCCCAAAAAATTAATACTCCAATCAGACCACCAAACAATAAACCACCCATGAGCAAAATTACTGTTTTCCAGTTCACCCGATTGCGCCTCAAAGTCCAAAATCAATAAATGTACCAAATTGGGCTAATTGATTGAAGACACCCAAAAACAACATGATTCCAACAACGATCATCAACACGCCCATGGCTTTTTCAATATAAAACATGGCTTTACCGTGTTTACGAATCAGGTCGGTTACCCAGCCAATTCCCAGTGCAGCAAGTAGAAATGGGATTGCCAGGCCAGCGGAATAAAAACCTAACAAAACCAATCCCTGGTTCACTGAACCACTATTTATCGCCAGAGTAAGGATCATCCCCAAAACAGGCCCGATACAGGGGGACCAGCCAGCAGAAAATGTAACCCCCAGAAAAGCAGAGGAAAGTAAACTACGATTCTGGTGAATTTTACTCTGCGGGCGCAGGTCATATTCCAGAAAGGTCAGGCGTAATAACCCGGTCATGTGAAGACCAAAAATGATCACAATGATACCGCCTAGCTTTGCCAAAACCGAACGAAAGTCGTACAACAAGCTCCCCACCACTGACATTGTCAGACCGAGTGTTAAGAATACTGCACTAAATCCGAGGATAAAGGCAAATCCATGCAAAAGTGTATACAAAGAATTCACCCGGCCTGAATTGGTTTGGGCAGCAGCTACGGAACGGCCGCTCAAATATCCTATGTAAGCAGGAATCAATGCAAATACACAGGGTGAGAGAAAAGAAGCCAATCCGGCTAAAAAAGCTAAACCTGCCGAAACATTAAGGGTCACCATATCCTCTCCATACTCATTTTTCAATTACATCAACGATGGTACCGCCTGGCATACCTACCTGCACATCCCCGGGGTCAAGGGGAACAACTGGCAAGGTCCATCGAAAAATAAAGCGAGCATCATCCGGTGAGCAATTAATACAACCTCGCGAGCGGGGTGTTCCGAAATCGTTATGCCAAAATGTCGAGTGAATGGCAACACCCTCCCCGGTGAAGAGGGTGGTCCAGGCAACTCCCGGTAAATCGTATCCTGTTCCGGTTTGCCCACCACTCATGTGAATAGATACCGACTTCCGCCAGATTGGATGGGCACCAATGGGCGTCCGCCATGCCTCCACAACCTCTCCAGAAGCATTCCAGATCGCCCCCGAAGAAATTAGACAGGAATACACCTCATGGGTCCCCTCATAACAGGATAAAATCTGACGAGTTGGGGTTACATCCACTACAATTCGTTTATTCTCAACATCAGGATGAATCGGTTCAAGTTCTTCCGGTTCAAGTGGGCGGAATGCTTCCGCCGCAGCCCAAAATACATCTCCATAAGAACCAAACCGTTCATTCACCCGATAAAGAACCTGACCCTGCGAGTTTGTGCGAATATCATCCACCCATAAGATTTGGCTGTAATACAATCGCGGAACGGTGTTGTATTCAATTGTGTATTTCAACCATGGCGAAGCCGGTTCGCGGTTTTCTAAAAATATTTGGGTGTGAGGAATTGTCACCTCCACCCACATGCCACGCCCAATACTGGTGATTGGCAATTCGGTTACGGGCTGGTTAGGTTGATACTTGACCGGTTGAAGGCTGGGTGCGTATATAAAACCATCCGGCGTTTCGACCCAGCGGCGATTTTGCCTTCCCAATGGTGCTTCTCCAATGACCTCACGAAGCCAGATTACAACCGAATCTTCGTACAATTCACCCAGTGAGTCTGCTTCAGCCGAAGGCTTTTTGCGAAGGTTAACTTTTCCAACACATACTCTGCCCAGTCGCTCAGCATCTGGCCATTGCTGGAGCATCTCTCCCCAAATCCTCCATGGCCGCATTGCCAGACTGCCCAGCCCTAGAAGACCCATTTTGAGGAAATCTCTTCTAGAAAAACGAGTTTCTGCCCATTTCATAGTCAAAAAGATAACCAGAAAAATCCAATTTGTCAATCAATAGGGAATTAAAAGCATATAAGAGTTTATCTCGCCAACTCTCCACTTTTAACCAGATTTTCGACAATTTCAATCTCAGGTGCCCACCAGGTATCGCCATGCCGGTAAGGCACCTTTTCTCTCAAGAAAGACCACAAACGGTGAGTACCCTCTCCCAATCGGTAATGAGGCATTTGTCGCTTGCGTAAATCAACTGCGCGAGCAGCCGTGTACAATTCTATCGCTAAAACTCGTTGCGTGTTATTTAAAATTTGCCAGCAGTGGCGGGCTGCGGTCATCGCATTCGCATTGTGATCTTCTTGTCCACCAGAGGTCGGTAACGAATGAACACTATCCGGATGTGCCAGAGTTTGGTTTTCCAAAACCAAAGACACAGCAGTGTAGTGGGGCATCATTAAACCCGAATTAAGCCCGGCTGCCTCAGGTGAATCCACCAGCATTGGAGGAAGACCTCCATTCAGCTTGGCATCCAGCAGTCGGAAAATTCTCCGTTCAGAAATTGCAGCCAGTTCCGCCAGGGCAATACCCACATAATCCATTGCCAATCCAATCGGCTCACCGTGAAAATTCCCTCCAGAGAGCGCTGCATCCGGTTCAAACAAGAGTGGATTGTCCGTTGCCGCATTCAGCTCTTTTTGAATGATACGTTCCGCAAATTCGATGGTTTCTAAAATAATCCCATGAACCTGAGGAGCGCATCGCAGAGAATAGGCATCCTGCACCCGGCAGGCGGCATCAATAAAGGTGCTTCCGATAATTTCCTCGCGAATTTCTTTGGCTATTCGCGTTTGACCGTCCTGATCGCGGACTTGATGGATCCGCTCATCAAAAGCAGCAGAACAACCCAATAATGCTTCCAAACTTAAAGCCGTGATTTTATTTGCAATCCGGATAGACTGATAGGCATCATGAAGAATCAGGGCTGCCAGCGCGGCACTGAAGGTTGCTCCATTATTTATTGCCAGTCCTTCTTTCGGGCCCAGAATCAGGCGGGGAATTCCAGCCCGCTGCATCGCCTCTTTTCCAGTTAGAATCTTTCCTTCATACTCCGCCCAACCCGATTCTTCCTCCCGATCGGCTTCATCCGTGGTAAACACCAGCGCCAAATGAGATAACGGGCTCAAATCTCCCGATGAGCCAAGCGAACCCTGTTGAGGAACCAGCGGGGTAACTTTTTTGTTAAGCATTTCGATTAATGTTTGGGCAATCTCTTCCCGAACTCCAGAGTACCCTTTGACCAGTGTATTAGCTCGCACTAACATTGCAGCCCGAACCACCTCACCCGGCATAGGTTCTCCAACCGCCACAGCATGACTTAGGATCAGGTTTCGACTGAGCCGATTGCTATCCTCAAGCGGTATTCGTTTTTCCGAAAATATTCCAAAGCCTGTGTTTATCCCATATACAGCTTGATCGGATCTTATAATCCTTTCGAGTACTTTTCGGGAACGCCTTAAGTTTTCTATCCCCGAAGGGGCTATCCCCACTTCTTCGCCATATCGTGCAACCGAAACAACCTCGTGAATATCCAGGTGATTTCCATCAATTTGAATCATCAGGACCCTCTTCGGTTAGAAAAATAGATGCCCACAAGCAATACAAACCAGCGGCACGGTGAGGTTATCAATATCCTTCATCGGCAGGGATTCAACCAGAGTGGCAAGCAAAGCCATTACAGTAAGCGGTACGATGAGGGAAGACAACGTTTGAGGTAGATTTCCAACGATGATGAACACAGAAAGAATCGCGAAAGAAAACACCCAGCTGGCAAAAAACATGGCGGCAGTTCCTGACCAGGTTTTTCTGGGCGACCAAGGAAGTGATTTACTGGCAACCCTATTGCCAATCACATCTGCCAACCCATCTCCACCGCACATCATCATTAAGGCTGTGATACCAATTGGAGAGTCATACCAATAAACAATCGTTAGAATTACAAAAACAATTCCGTAAAAAAGCGGGCCTTTCAAAATTTCGCGCGGATCCCCGCTGCGCGACATTCCATCTACCGCTGCCTGATCACGGATAACACCAATGCCAACCAAAAAAAATTGAACCGTAATCGCAAATGGCACCAATGCGGCTAGCCAGCGGGAAGATGGTTGGTTGGTAAAGAACAACCAACACAACACAAAGATCGGGCCTGTGCCGGCGTGGATAATTTTCCTGCTTAGATGAGAACTGATCCATCCTCGATGAGCAAGATAATCGTTAAGGCGCAACCATAGCAATGCCAAAACAAAAGTAACTGCCAATGCCAGAAAATTATTTCCTAGCATATCAATACCCTGATGAACAGGATAAGGAGCAACTCAATAATCACGCCCTCTTTCCCTTTCAATCTCACGGCTTTGATCGCGCTTGGCTATCTCGTGACGTTTATCATATAACTTTTTCCCTTTTGCCACAGCAATTTCCACCTTTGCTTTGCCTTCTTTCAAGTACACTTGCACGGGCACAATAGTCACCCCCTTTTGGCGTACAGCGTTCCAAATCTCACGGATTTCTCTCTTATGAAGAAGAAGTTTTCTCGGGCGCCGTGGATCGTGGTTGAACCGATTGGCTTGTTCATAGGGTGCTATGTGAGCATTGATCAGCCAGGCTTCTTTACCATCGGTCTGAACATAGGCTTCCGCCAAACTAATTTGTCCGGCTCGAATTGATTTGATTTCACTTCCCTGAAGGGCTATACCGGCTTCATAGGTTTCCAGCAAAAAATATTCAAAACGCGCTTTTCGGTTGGTAGCAACAACTTTCACAGACATAACAGCGATTTTAACACATCTACTTCCAGCGGACTATGTTCAACCCCGACCAAAACCGGAAAATAGCAAACACCAACAAAGCCCATCGGATTCCAAGAAGGCTACTGACCCATGGACCAATTAGAGATCCCAATAAAATTCCCGCATTGGCAAATACGTTGAACCACGCAAGATGGGCAGACCTGGTTTCTGAAGGAGACTTTTCCAAGACAAAATTAAACATGGTACTGCTTGCCAGACCCCAGCCTGTCCCACCCAACAGGTGTGCAGCCAAGTAAGGAAATGCACTATGGGAAAGACTCAGTACAAATGGATACCCCGAAAGAAAGAGCAATCCAAGCCCGGTAATTTTTTGATTTCCAAAGCGCAAGGCTAAACGAGAGACCTGACTGGAAATGATCAGCATCGCCAGGAAAAAGATCGCGTTGGCTATACTGATCACTTGATCAGACACTTTCAAAACTTTTACCGCAAAGATAGGAAATAAAGAAAGTGGAAGGTATTGCGCAAAATGAAAAGAAAACATCATCCATAATACCGATTGAAAAGGAGTTTTGAGAATTTCAAGGTGGAGTTGGCTATTTGAAGGGATAACATCATTTTTTTGATGAATATTGGTCTGATAATCTTTCTTTACTACATTACCCTTTGCTTGGAATTTTTTTTCAAGAGAGAATCTTTCGTCATCGGATGAACGAATCAAACTGAGATGAAGGGTTGATAACATGGCACTGATAAAGCCAAGTGCAAAAACCACCTCGTAATTCATTGGGAATGGAAAGTGATTGAGAATATAACCACAAGTTAATGATGTGATTATCGAAACGATTGCGAAAAATACATTGCGAATTCCCGCAATTTGGGCACGGTCTTGAATTGGAATTGCTTCGGCAAATAATGCATTGAAAGCCACACCCAGACCAGTGGCTGGTATATACATCAAGAAGACCATCACAAGGATGATTGGAACTTGAAACTCGGTCGGTAAACGAGAAGGAATCAGGAAAAGAGGGAAATAAAAAACTCGCATTAAAAACGCAGTAATTAATGTTGCCCGGCGTTTTGACTGAGGCTCAATCCAAGCACCAAATGGTAAAGAGAACAACAGTGCCATAATCGCCGGAGCCGCATTGATTAAACCAATTTGGTGAGCGCTTGCCCCAATCCGTGTAGCATATACGCTCAAAAACGAAAGCGCACTACCATTTAACACCCCAAACCAGACTACATCGGCATAGAAATGAGAATAGTTGCGTTTCATTTGCGAAGGGGTTTGTGGTGGTAAGATAGAGAATAGACGGAATTTCATTGTTGGAGATCAATCCAATGAATTCTCAAACAAGCTTTCACCAATCAAATTATCGCTCTTTATTCCTGCTGAGACCGGATATCACCTTTCTCAATCATGGCTCATTTGGAGCAACCCCAATACCCGTTTTTGAACGATATCAATACTGGCAAAGGGAACTGGAGCTTCAGCCCGTCGAATTTCTTGGACGGAGGGCAAAATTTCTTCTGGCACAGTCACGGGCTGCCTTGAGTAATTATCTCCACACCCAGCCTGGCAATCTGGTTTATGTCACCAATGCCACTACAGGCTTGAACATTATCGCCCGCAGTTTGAATCTCACCAGTCAAGACGAAATTCTCAGTACTGACCATGAATATGGAGCAATGGATCGGACATGGCGATTTCTTGCTCGAAAACACGGCTTCAAGTATATCAATCAGCCAATAAATCTGCCAGCAAAAAACCCGGACCAATTGATCGCAGATTTGTGGATTGGAGTTTCTAATCATACGAAAGTGATTTTCATCAGCCATATTACTTCCCCCACCGCTATGATTTTTCCGGTTCAAAAAATTTGCAATCTTGCCCGACAAAAAGGAATTCTCACCATTGTTGATGGTGCTCATGCTCCCGGTCAAATTGACCTTAACCTTGAAGAAATCGGCGCTGATTTCTATGTGGGCAATCTCCACAAATGGCTCTTTGCACCAAAAGGATCTGCTTTCATTTATGCCCGTCCTGAAGTGCAACACCTGATTGAACCCTTAATCGTCTCGTGGGGTTGGGAAAGTGAAACTCCCGGTGAATCCACTTTTATTGATTACCTCGAGTGGAGCGGTACCCGCGATATTGCTGCTTTCTTAACAGCACCAGATGCCATCCAATTCCAAAAACAACTCGGTTGGGAAGAATTAAGGTGGAAGTGCCACGAACTGGCATCTTTTATGCGGCAAGTCGTTGAAGAGGTCACTGGCCGATTTGCACTATACCCCGACGATCCTCAATGGTATTCACAGATGGGTACAGTTCCTTTACCTGAGGGTATAGATCCAGTGACCACTCAGAACAGGTTATATCAGGAATTTAAAATTGAAATTCCCATCACTCGGTGGCGGAGACAGCACTTAATCCGCTTTTCACTTCAAATTTATAATGATGAAAACGACATTATCGCATTAAAAGAAGCCCTCTCTGTTATACTTTGCAAGGCTTGATTAAAAAATTTCGTGGAGGAAGACTTCGATGACTGAGATTGCACTGGCTTTGGGCGGCGGTGGGGTCAAAGGAATAGCCCATATCGGTGTCATTAAACAATTAGAAAAAGAAGGATTCAAGATTCGCGCTATTGCGGGTACCAGCGCAGGGGGGATTGTCGGTGCGGTCTATGCGGCCGGTGTCAGCCTGGATTTGATTATCAAGGAACTTGGGATGGTCAATAAAAAAGAATTCTTCGCCCGCAAGCCAAATGACCCTCCTTCGTTGCTTGGTTTAGCAGGACTGGTCAACTTCCTCAATACTTATCTGGAAGGGAAACACTTTTCCGATTTATCCATTCCTTTGGCACTAACGGCAGTGGATATCCGCTCTAAGCAGGAAATCATTTTGAATAAAGGAAATGTGATTCAATCTGTACTGGCTACGGTTGCCATTCCCGGTGTTTTTCCATCCGTGTTCATGAATGACATGGAATTGGTGGATGGGGGCGTCCTCGATCCTGTGCCAGTTGCTGTTGCCCGCTGGCTGGCACCTCATTTACCCGTTGTGGCGGTTTGTCTCTCTCCTTCTCCCGAAGACTGGCGCGAAATGCCAGAATTGAGTGTACCTATTGAACCTCCTCTCCCGCGACCCATTCTTCATCAAATTACTCAATCCAGATTTGCCCAATCGTTGCGGATTTTCGTTAATTCCATGGATATAACCAGCCGAATGGTGACTGAATTGCGTTTACAGGTCGAAAAGCCGGACGTGATCATCCGTCCTGATGTCCATCATATTGCCCCTTTGGATCAAGTCAACCCCCGCGAATTACTGGAAGCTGGCGAAAGAAGCGTTTTAGAGACTTTGCCCCGACTGCACGAATCACTTGCCTGGTACCATCAAATTGTCCGCCGTTTTCGCGAGGCTCGCCCACCTGGTAAATTGTTGGAAGAAGATCTCGAATAATCAGCAGCCGATGCCCGATGACCTGCGCCATTATTCCCGTCAAACCACAGTCCGCTTGATAGTTGGCGGAATTTTGCTGATATTTCTTGTCGGTGGCGGCTTGATCCTTTACTTTTATGGGAGTGGAGCGCTTGCCTTGGGATTTCTTTGTTTCCTTGCCGGTTTAACTCCGGTTGTCTTGATCGTGTTCATCCTGAGCTTATTGGAGTGGATTGTCAAACGTGAACGAGATAACTGACTCTGAAATTATCCTCTACAAACATTGGGTTCTTCGGGTACGCCCCGCCGCCATTCAATCCTCCGCCAGGATCCTTCTTATGTTACACGGATGGACAGGAGATGAAAATTCTATGCAGATCTTTCAGCGGGGTATTCCTCCCGAATATTGGATAATCGCTCCCCGCGGATTGATTTCAACCCCCGAAGGTGGTTTTGGCTGGATTGGTCACCGCCCAGGCAGAGAAGCGACTTTACAGGCTTTTCTTGAACCAGCACAAGCCTTATATGAACTGGTCAGACAACTTCGGCGCGATTATTCTCTCCGCCATCTACCCATTGACCTGATGGGATTCAGTCAAGGGGCTGCTCTTGCCCTTGCATATTCTTTACAATATCCTGCTCAAGTGCGCAAAGTTGCGGTGCTTTCCGGTTTTCTACCCTTCTTGCCGGAGAATTATCAACCTCCGGTTGGTCTAATGAGCATTGATTTCTTTGTGGCTCACGGCAGTGAGGACGACATTGTGCCACTTCAGCGAGCTACCGAGGTGGTTCAATTTCTAAAAAATTCCAACGCCAGGGTGCAGTTTTGTCATTCGCCCGTTGGTCATCGGATTAGTTCCAATTGTTTCCGGGAATTGACTCAATTTTTTACCTCTTAGCGACGCTGAACAAAGGAGAATATTCCCAGCAAAACACCAACTGTGAATAAAACAACGATAATCAACCCCATTGGTACTCCAGGTACAACCACCGCGGACGGATTTTGAAAAGTAGGAATCGCCAGCGGCGGTGGCGGCGTAAAGGTTGGTAAGCGCGTTGGGGCAACTGTGACAATAAATTGAGCCGCAAGAGTAGGGTCTATCGTCGCCGTCATGTCCCGTGTCGGGGTTGGTGGAGGTTCTACAATGGGCAATTCACCAGGAGTGATATTCACAAAGGCACTATAAACCCAACCTACATTACCCGGTGCGCCGGGATATTCGATCAAAATCCAATCACCACCCGGTGAGCGGCCCTTCGCCACTGCCGTCTGACCGATCAATAAAACTCCCACGCGGGGATATAAGGCATTTGGCCCGCTGCGAACGTTAATGGATGGTTCATTACTGCCAGCCCTGACCGATACAATCGGCCCACTGGGAGTGCTGGTGACAGTTGGAATGTCAACCGTGGGAATCTGAGCCTGTACAGAGGATTCCGAAACCCCCAGCAACCCAAATAGCACGATCATCGTTATAATAAACAATAATAAAAACCCACGTCGCACGATCAAACGCATTATTTCACCTGATCTTAGAAAGCCTGAGTCATGAGTATACCTGCCGATTATAACCGATCTGATCCATTGCAAAGAATTTATCATGGTACGATCACGCCAGTGGATGTTTCGCGCAGTTTGTTTGCGGCATTTAACCGAGGCAACTTTCGCGCCCAGCAAATTGGCAGTGGCGATAAAATCATTGTTCAAATTGGTACCCGTCCCAACGCCCCTTCCGGTGGACAAACGGCTATCACTGTCTCGATTCAATCTCATCAGGATGGCATCATTGTTCAGATTGGCCAACAAAACTGGTGGGGAGTCGCGGCCAGTTTGGGGAAAACCGCTCTGTTTGCTTTGCGCAACCCTTTAAACTTACTCCACCGGATTGATGACCTTGCTCAGGATATCGAATCAATTAAATTGATTGATCAAATCTGGCAGGTAATTGACCAAACAGCCCGCTCCCTTAATAGCACTCAAGAATTATCCGAAAGGCTCAGACGTCTGGTGTGTGAATATTGCAACACTCCCAACCCTGTTGGGGAACCTCATTGTGTTGCCTGCGGCGCACCATTAGGCAATCTTCAACCGAAGACCTGCCTTTTTTGCGGTTTCGTTCTAAAAGATAATGAGCAGAAATGCCCCAACTGCGGTAAACCCGCTTAACCTAACCGCTGGTCGGGTTTCGCCATTGCCGACCGTCTTGCTGGATAAAATCATCCATACCCGGCGGTCCCCAGGTGCCTGCCTCATAAACGGGCAAATTTCGTACCGGAAATTGCTGCCACGCTTCTAAAATATTGGAAGTAAATGCCCACTGACTGAGCACCTCATCCGAACGAGTAAAGAGAGTCGCATCTCCTTGAATACAATCCAGCAGTAATCGCTCATAGGCTTCAGGCGGCTCCGTACCAAAAGTTTCCTGATAATTGAATTCCATATTGACAGGCGCAATTTGATTGACAGGCCCCGGGGCTTTTGCACCAAATTCCAATCGGATTCCTTCATCGGGTTGAAGACTAAGCACCAGGGTATTGGGAGCATCACCCGCCAGATTATGCCAGTCAAATAAGGATAAAGGTGCCTGGCGAAATCGAATGACAATTTCGGTCAGGCGGCTTGGCAGTCTTTTACCAGAGCGAACATAAAAAGGCACACCCGCCCAACGCCAGTTATCAACGTATAAACGCGCAGCCAATAGAGTTTCGGTGACAGAATCGGGCGGAACGCCTGCTTCATCTTTATAACCCGGCACCCGTTTTCCTTCAATTGTACCGGAAACATACTGAGCTCTATAGGTATTTTGGATAGCGTCTTTCCCTTTCAAGGGGCGCAACGCTTTCAAAACTTTTACTTTCTCATCCCTCACGGCATCCGCATTGAATCCAACAGGCGCTTCCATTGCCGTCAAGGTTACCAGCTGCAAGAGGTGATTTTGAAACATATCGCGGATGACGCCAGCGTTATCATAATAACCCGCTCGTGTACCTACACCAACAGTTTCAGAAACGGTGATCTGAACATGATCAACGTAACGGCGATCCCAAAGGGGTTCAAAAATCGCATTGGCAAATCGAAATACAAGAATATTTTGAACGGTTTCTTTTCCTAAGTAGTGGTCAATGCGATATACTTGTTTTTCCGAAAAAACACGGTGAACAGCCTGTTCCAATACGGTGGCGGATTCGATATCCCTTCCATACGGTTTTTCGATCACAATTCTGGTCCAGCCATTTTCTCGTTTATTCAGGCCGCTTTTTCCCAATTGTTCCACAATGATAAGATACTCTTCCGGCGGTGTTGCAAGATACAATAACACATTTTGGATCCGATTGCTTTTGGTCAGCTCGTTTAGTTTCTGGTAACCTTGAAAATCCTCAAATGTGGATTGAACATAATGAGTTCTGGCCAGCAAGCGTTCCAGAATTTGTGGATCAATCGGCTTACTGCGCGCATGTTCTTCAATACCGGCTTGAAGTTTTTCACGAAGCACCTCATCGTTCCAATCTCTGCGGGCAAAACCAATCAGATGCAGTTTTTCGGGCAGTTTATCGGCTTTCATTAATTCATATAAAGCCGGGAGCAGTTTTCTTCGGGTTAAATCCCCGGTAACCCCAAAAATCACAATAGCAAGCGAAGCACTCTTGATTTCAGAATTATTCGGAACCATATCCATTAGTCCTTTGAATGGGTTCTATAGGGCGTCATACAATTGCTATCAATTTTACAACCTGGCGATTAAAATATATAGAGAAAATCATACAATTGTGGAAAGGATTATGAAAACACAAAATAATACCTCTTCTTCACAACAAACAACCATCTTGAGTGAATTTCCTCACCCCGGAATCCACCCCTTGATACAATCCCGCCGATCTTCCAGAGTTTACGATCCCAGTCGGTTGCTATCGTGGAAACAGATTTTTCTTTTACTCGAAGCGGCTCGATCAGCCCCATCGAGTGGTAATCGCCAGCCATGGGTGTATCTGGTTTTCGAACCTTCAAATCCAGAACAATTGGAAAAAGCACGTTCCTGCCTCAATCCCGATAATCAGATTTGGGCAAACCATGCACCGCTGTTGTTAATGGCAATCAGTCAGGATTTGCGCCCGGACGGTAAAGAAAACACAAAAGCATTGCACGACTTAGGCATGGCCAATCAGAATCTGTTGTTGCAAGCCACAGCAATGGGTTTAAATTGCCGGCCTATGGCTGGATTTGATGCTGATAAAGCACGGGAACTTTTCAACATCCCGCAAGGTTACACCCCACGGATTATGATTGCAGTGGGTTACCCCGGGAATCTGGAAGATTTACCAGGCGAGGTACAGGAAAAAGAGCGAAAAGAACGAACCAGAAAACCAATCAATCAATTTGCTTTTTATGGCGATTGGGAGCAGCCTCTTTTTGAGGAGTAATCCGGCAGGTTTCTCGTTGTATAATAGCATCACAAGGATGTGATGCTATTTTTTTATCTTTTGATCAATATCGAGAAAGGACTAATCATTCATGGTCACAATAGTTGCAGATACGACTTCCAGCATTCCAGTTGCCCAAGCCGAGGCATTGGGGATACCGTATATCCCGCAAATCATTGTTTTTGGTAATGAAACCTATCGTGATGACACCGAAATGGACAGCAAGACTTTTTTGAAGAGGTTGCGTGAGTCAACCACCTTGCCCAAAACAGCCGCTCCACCGCCGGCATTGTATCACCCCATTTATGAAAAATACACCCAGAATGGCAATACAATCATTGTCTTAACCCCTTCTGCTGATGTATCTGGAACCTACCGAAGCGCCGAAGTTGCTGCCGCAGAGTTTCCTGGACGGGATATTCGAATAGTGGATACACGTACCATTGGCTCGGGACTGGCCTCAATTGTTCTGGAAGCACATCGCTGGGCAAAAGAAGGACTGGATGCTGACACAATTATCGCCAAAGTCAAAGACATGAGCCAACGGGAAAGGGTCTATTTTGTGGTGGACACGCTTGAATATCTCTACAAAGGTGGGCGCATAGGTGGTGCAAAAATGCTGGTAGGAAGTCTTTTACAGGTAAAGCCCATTCTCCAATTCAAAAATGGTCGAACCGAACCTGTGGAGAGCCAGCGAACCAAACGGCGCGCCATGGCACGATTGAAAGAACTGGTTTACTCTGACTGTCCTCGCCACGATGGCGCCTTACTCACCATCATGCATGGCGACGCGGAGGAAGAAGCCGAAAGCTTGGCGGAAGAATTTAAGAACCAATTGGGAATCTCAACGGTTCGTATTTATGATCTGCCCCCTGCTATTCTTGTCCACGCTGGCCCTGGTGTCATTGCAGTCAGTTACTTCACTGAGGCAGCGTAAATTCTAATTTCAATAGGCCTTCTCCAGTATCTGAAAAAGTTCATCATCAGTCAATTCAATCGGGTTGGCTTTCATGCTGCTTGCCCGTTTGGCACCTTCAATGATACTCGCAAAATCACGTTTCTGAACGCCATAATCTCGTAAAGGAGGAATACCCAAATCCTTACATAACTCTTCTAACCACTCAACACCTTGCCAAACATCCGCTTCAGGATGCCCCACCAGCCAGCCTGCCAGTGTTTGAAATCGTCCCAACGCCGGGTGATTCGGATTACGCTCTTGCAAGGCTTGAAGATTTACACGACAGACCACTGGCAATAAACGCGCACAAATAGCGCCATGTGGAGCTTCAAACATCCCACCCAGGGGTGCGGCAAAACCATGTACCGCGCCTAAACCAGCATTAGCAAGAGCCAACCCGCCCATTAAACTACCAAATGCCATCTCCTCCCGTGCCAAAAGGTTATGCCCTTCGTAAAAAGCCGTTCGTAAGGAACGGGCAATTTTCCGAATTCCTCCCTCACAAAAAATGTCCGTAAAGGCATTTGCGCGGTTAGAAACATACGGTTCTATCACTTGAGTCAGGGCATCCATGCCGGTACTTGCCGTTACAGCCGGCGGAAGATCCAGCGTCAATGATGGATCAATCAAGGCTATAAAAGGGAGCATTTTAGGGCTGCGCAGGCTGACTTTGACTTTATATTCAGGCAGCGAAATCACTGCATTTCGGGTTACTTCGCTGCCGGTGCCAGCCGTGGTCGGAACGGCAATGACCGGCAACGGATTAACTGATAATGGTTTTCCATTTCCAACCACTTCGAGGTAATCCAAAGGGTCACCCGGGTTTACTGCCAAGGCAGCCACTGCCTTGGCACAATCTATTACACTTCCCCCACCAGTGGCAACAATTACCTCTGGCCGCTCTTCTTTGACCTGCTCAACCAGCTCAAGAATTCGGCTTAGAATAGGCTCACCCTGAAAAATCACCCTGCGAAACGAAATAGCAGCGTCGCTTAAGGATTGTTCCAGAGTTTGGTGAAACCTGCGCGGGCTGATTGAAATCCACAAAGCCCGACGACCTAATTCAGACGCTAAAGCGCCAAGACGCTCTGCGGAACCACTTCCAAACAAAATTCTCTGTGCCGTTTGAAAATCAAAAACAAACCTTTCGTTTACCACGCCCCCTCCTCAGGGAATATATTGGAATAGCGAACTCCCTGGCGCGGCTCCGCCATCATCTCTGCCACCGTTTCTCGCCACGCTTGATAGTGAGCGGTTTGGCGGTGTTTTTCCTGATCGGATTCGGTGTAATAAACCTCAACCAGCGTAAACCGGTTGGGGTCTTCTTTTTGTTGTAAAAAATCAAAGCGCGCAATGCCTTCTTCTTGAATGCTGTTACGTGCGTTCTCCAGGGTTGCTTGAATGAACGCCTCTCGAAATTCTGGTTTGATATGAATATGAACCAGAACAATGTGCATCATCATCCTCCGCAAAATGGTATGATTGGGATAATCAAATTATACCCACGCCCTGTCATTTCTTCATCAGGTTCAGTTTTTGTGTTCTAAAGTACCCATGTTCCAGGAAATTAAGATAGACACTCTTTATATAGATGAACATTTGTTGGTTGTAAACAAACCCGCCGGTTTACGTGTCATTCCTGATGGATATCAAAAACATTTGCCCGATTTGCATCACCTCTTGATGGAGAGATTTGGAAAATTGTGGGTTGTCCATCGTCTGGATCGAGAAACCAGTGGTGTAAACCTGTTTGCCCGAGATGCACACACCCACCGATTTCTTAACCAACAATTTCAAAATCGTCAGATTAAGAAAGTGTATCATTTGTTCGCTATCGGCCCTCCACTGACAAATACCGTTGAAATTAAGTTCCCTTTACGCATCAATGGAGATCGCGCTCATCGAACAGTTATTGATTTTCAAAAGGGAAAATCCGCTTCAACCCTTGTTCGGGTCATTCAACTGTTACCCAAAAATATACTTTTGATAGAGGCCGAACCCCAATCTGGCTATACGCATCAAATCCGCGCTCACATTTCCGCTGCGGGATACTGGTTGCTAAACGATCCGCTTTACTTTCCATGGAACAATCCCCCTTCTCATAAAGAGGCGCGGCCTCATTTACCGTCGCATTATCGTGAAATTTGCCAAGACCTTCCAGTTCGGCGAATTGCCTTACATAGTTACAAAATCGAGTTTTTTCATCCTGCATTGCAGCGCCCCCTCCAAGTTCTAGCCCCGTATCCTGAAGATTTCAAAATGACGCTACACCGATTAAAAAACGAGAGCGGAATTTAGTTCCGCTCTCGTTTTATTTTGTATCAATTCTGCTAAATGGGCTTATCTACATCCGGTACAGGCCGTTTGCTCTGCCAGATTGCCCAGATAAATCCAGCAAACAGGATAACCACAACTACGATCCCAACAAAGGAATTCAATTGGAAATTGACAATGATCGGCGCAGCCAGCAGAGATACCAGATTGACCACTTTAATCATCGGGTTCAATGCCGGGCCGGCAGTATCTTTCAACGGATCACCAACGGTATCCCCTACCACACCCGCCTTATGACGCTCGGAGCCTTTTCCGGTATTCTGCTCTAAATTGCGCGGCTCATCTTCAATGGCTTTTTTCGCATTATCCCAAGCGCCACCTGCGTTTGCCATAAAGACAGCCAATAGTTGACCACTTAAGATCACCCCAGCCAGGTAACCACCCAGCGCCTCCACTTGTAAAACCAGTCCAACCAGCAAGGGCATTGTTATCGAAATCACAGCGAGAGGAATCAGTTCCTTTTGAGCAGAACGGGTTGAAATGGAGACCACGCGGGCGTAATCGGGTTTGACCGTTCCCTCCATGATGCCCGGTACGCGGAACTGTTTGCGCACCTCTTCTACAATTTCACTGGCCGCTCGCGATACAGCCCGGATTGACAAAGAACTGAATAACCAGGGAAGCGCACCACCTAACAAGAAACCGATGAAAACGGTCGTATCCGATATGCGAATAGCCTCCATTACCCCGCTCTTCGCGCGGTTCACATCGGTAATATAAGAGGCAAACAGACTAACCGCAGCAATGACGGCTGAGGCAATTGCAATACCTTTGGTGATCGCCTTGGTAGTATTTCCAACCGCATCCAGGTCTGCCATGATCTGCCGGGCTTTTAACGTTTCGGGATCATTCATATCGTGCCAGGCCATTTCGGCAATGCCATTGGCGTTATCCGAAATCGGCCCATAGGAGTCCATCGCCACATTGTTTCCCGTATGGCTGAGCATCCCGATGCCAATCATCGCAACGGCGTACAAAACGAAATTCGCTCCATCTGCCTGATAGATCAATTTTGCCAGTGTAAATGAAATGGCAATCACGATCAACGCCCAAACGCTCGACTCCATCCCAACCGAAAGCCCCGAAAGTATAGTGGTGGCTGGGCCGGTGCGAGTAGATTTCACAATCTCTTGGACGGGAGCTTTGCGTGTTGCCGTAAAGTAGGAAGTCAGCGGATTGAAAGCTACTGCCAAACCAACGCCAATGGTGGTCAGTAAACCTAACCGCCAGTCACCTGCATACAAAATTGCCAGCAAAAACGAGAAGATCACAGTATTGATGCTGGAAACTTCGTAGGATCGGAACATGGCCTCTTCGGCATCATGCGCCCGTAAAAACTTAATTGGAAAACGCTCCCAAATCGGTACGGTAAAGGTACCGATGATGGAGCTAATCACCCCGATAGCACGAATGACCAGAGGATACACAATGTAATGGATTTGCCCGGTAGCCTGATAAAGCACTAACCCCAAAATGAGGGCTGAAACGATGGTTACCTCGTAGCTTTCGAAAATATCCGCCGCCATCCCGGCACAGTCACCAACATTGTCTCCCACCAAATCCGCCACAACAGCAGCATTACGAGGATCATCTTCAGGGATGTCCTTTTCAACTTTGCCGACCAGATCGGCTCCGACATCAGCAGCTTTGGTGTAAATACCACCACCAACCCGCATAAAAAGAGCAAGTAAAGTACCACCAAAACCAAACCCAAGTAAAGCATCGGGTGCTGCCCGACCAAAGACAATAAAGATTAATGTCCCCCCCATCAATCCCAAACCATCAGTTAGCATTCCGGTAATCGTGCCAGCGTAATACGCAATGGAAAGCGACTCATTAAAAGACCGCCGCGCAGCAGAAGCCGCCCGGACACTGGCTTGAATGGCCATTCGCATTCCCAATTGACCAACGATCAGTGAAAAAGTTGCCCCCATGATAAACGCAATGGTCCTCCCAAACGCCACAATCAACGTGACATTGGTTGCCCCAAGATGGCCAAACTCTTCCTGTGCCTCTAAACTGGGTTCCACAACGGCAACACTGAGGAACAAAGCAATCGTAAGAAGCGCAATTGCCGGCAAAATGGTTTTCAATTGCCGCTGAAGATAACCATCCGCACCTTGACGAATGGCCTCCCACACTTCCTGCATCTTTTCGGTACCTTTGTCTTTGGTTAACACATTGTTGCGCAGCAGCCAGGCATACAAAAGGCTAAGCAGTGCAACAACAAGTACACTGAGCACGGCTATCTGCTCGAACGGCGTTTGCAGGCCGTGCCTGGAAAGACCGAGAATATCCATATTGCCTCCAGGTTGATAAGGGAATTTGGGGGGATTAACCCATGAATGCGTCTGAATATCATCAAGACGCACTAAATCATTGTATAACAACTGGCGCAAATGTCAATCAAATTTAATCACCCGTTTTCAGGACAAATATTAGGATTCTTGGAGTAATAAAAAACCCATCAACTACTGAGTAGATTAAAGTTTGATTAGAATTTCAAAAACCTATTGAAATTCTTTTCGGTTTGTTATATAGTGTTATGCGGCTACTTACTGCCATAATTACTGAAACCACCAACTGCGGCGGGCGGGATAGGATATCCGCTCGTTTATTTGTCAGGGTGTTGTATGAGTAAGGATCCGGCAGCGGTTTGATCTGCGCCAGATAGCGCCGAGTAGTACAAGGTATTGATTTTCAATGTAAAAAAGTGTATTCTGAATAAATAGAATACACGAGCAGATAAAACCATGCTGGATAAACATAAAAAATTAGAAAGAATACTGAGATACTTTTCTCGAAAAAGGAAGTTTGTGAAACGTATGGACAATCCGCTGATTAACGTTATAGATGAAGAAGAAGACGAATATCCAGCCATTGCTCGTTTGATTGAGTTGGGCCGGCAAAAGTCCTACGTCACAATTGATGACATCCTTCACTTTTTCCCGGAAGCCGAACAGGATGTCGAACAATTAGAGGAAGCTTTTGCTGCCTTGATGAGCGCTGGTATTCCTTACATCGAGGATGAATCTCTCATCCCTGAACCAGCTGAAGACGAATTGGCGCTGGATGAGGAAATCGAAGAACCAGAGGAAGCAGCCAGCGAGATAGTCTTCGATGATTTACAAAACATTGATACCGACGACACAATCGGTTTGTACCTCAAGGAGGTCAGTCGAGTTCCGCTTCTAACCGCGGAAGAAGAAGTAGAACTGGCTCAACGAATTGAGCGTGGCCGATTGGCACGTGAGGAACTGGCTCGCGGGAATGTTGGCAGTCGCCGTCGTCACGAGTTGCGGAAGTTAATTGAAGACGGCTGGGCAGCACGTGAACATTTGATTACCGCAAATTCCCGCCTGGTTATCAGTGTTGCCAAGAAATATATGGGGCGGGGTGTTCCTTTCTTGGATTTGATTCAGGAAGGTAACATCGGTTTAATTCGCGCAACCAAAAAATTTGACTACCGCCGTGGTCACAAATTCAGCACTTACGCCACCTGGTGGATACGTCAGGCAGTAACTCGCGCCATCGCTGACCAAGGCCGCACTATTCGCGTCCCGGTGCACATGGGTGATCAAATTAATAAACTCCTGCGTATTCAACACCAACTGACTCAGCGGCTTGGTAGAGAGCCCTCCGTGGATGAACTGGCTATTGCACTGGATGTTCCCCCTAAAAAGGTGGAGAACATGATTCAAGTAGCTCGTCGGCCGCTTTCACTGGAAACCCCAACCGATGATGAGGAAGACTCTGTGCTGGGTGATTTTATTGAAGATGACGAAGCGCCACCACCCGATGACACTGCCACCTACAATTTATTGCGGGAGCATCTTGAGGAGGTATTGAACACACTTCCACCACGTGAAGTGCGCATTCTTCAACTTCGCTATGGTTTGCTGGATGGACAAGCATACACCCTGGAGGAAGTTGGCCGAAAGATGGGTGTAACCCGTGAACGAGTCAGACAAATTGAGGCACAAGCCCTCAGCCGGCTACGCCACCCAACCATCCGACGCAAATTGCGCGATTATTTGGGTGAGTAACCCCCTTCCAAATTTTACATAAGAGGAGCCGCGCGGATTTCCCGATGCGGTTCCTTTTTTACCTCGTCTTTCAAATGACTTGCAGAATCCTAAAACTTGGGGCATACTAACCATTGGGAGGTGGCTTATGGCTAAAATTCCATTACGTGCATATAACCGTGAAATTGAAGCGATGATTGATCGCGGCGAGTCCTCTGCCGCAATTGCTCATTGCCGTCATATTCTCAAATATTACCCAAAACACATAGACACCTACCGCCTCCTTGGAAAAGCCTTTCTTGAATCTCAGCGGTATGCTGAAGCCGCCGACGTGCTCCAGCGCATCCTTTCAGCCGTGCCGGATGATTTCATTTCGCAAATTGGGATGAGCATTATCCGTGAGGACGAAGGCAACCTGGATGCCGCCATCTGGCACATGGAAAGAGCCTTTGAAGCCCAACCTTCCAATACAGCGGTTCAAGATGAACTCCGCCGTCTATACGGCAGACGAGATGGTGTCGAACCCCCAAAAATTCGACTGACCCGCGGTGCGTTGGTTCGCATGTATGCACGGGGAGAGTTATACCAGCAAGCCATTGCAGAAATCCGTGCCGCGCTTGCAGAAGACCCATTGCGCGTTGATCTGGAAGTCATTTTAGCCCGCATGTACTTCCTCTCTGGCCAAACTGTGGCAGCCATCGAGGTTTGCAGTCGGCTGATCTCTAAACTTCCCTATTGTTTTGAAGCTAATCGCATCCTGGCTGAGACACTTCCTCAAACATCCCGGGCAGAAGATGCAAAAATTTATCAACAGCGTGTCTTCGCCATGGATCCTTATCTGGCTTACCTGCCTCCCAATGCAATCAGCAGCCTGGATGTACCTGACAATGCCGTAACACTTGACCGATTAGAAATTGAAACTATCGAAGAAGAAGCTGCTCTGCCGGAGTGGGCACAAACCGCCGGTGTAAATTTCAACGACGAAGAAGAAGAGTCACTTCCGGACTGGTTTAGCGAAATCAAACCTTCTGCTGAAATGGAAGAAACCACACCAGATCTTTCAACCACTCCTGAAACTCCAGCGCCTTTCCAGGAAATCTCCTCCCCAATTTTTGAATCCCAAATTCCAGAAGCCTCTGAAGAAGAAACCATTCCCGATTGGATGAAGGAAGCTGGTTGGACTCCAACAGAAAAGGTGGATGAATCTGTTCAGGCCGGTTTCAATCTTCCTGAAGAAGATTTAGAAATTGGCGAAATTCCGGAATGGCTGCAAGAAATCGCACCAGAGGAAACAGCGGTTGAGGAGCAAGAAACAGAAGAAGATTTGGGGTGGTTAGAGCAAATTCTCCCCTCGCAAGAAGAAAACCTTCTCGAAAAAGAAGCGGGGATTTCCCTTCACGAAGAAGTTCAATCCACTGAAGAAGCCGCCAGCCCACTTGAGGAATCCCTCGAAAGCAATGAAACGGATTTGCCCCCCTATTCGCAATTTACCTCGGAAGAAGAGATCCATGGAGAAGATACCCGGATTGAAGAAAATTTTGAAACAATACCCGATTGGCTGAAAGAACTCGGCACATTTCAACAGTCCGAAAACGAAACCGAAGAATTCACCGGTGAAGCACCCCACATTGAGGAAAACCCATTGGAATCTTTGGAGGTACAATCCTCCTCACCTCAACCGGATGAGCCATCATCTCAAGCGGCACCTGAATTAGAAGACTTGGATGCTACCATGGCGTGGTTGGAAAGCCTTGCAGCTCGTCAGGGAGCTGATGAAGCCACATTGTTGACCCCACCTGAAGAACGTCAAGATACCCCGCCGGATTGGATTCAATCACTGGTTGAAGAATCACCAGAAACTTCCGCTTTTGATCACAAAGAGGAAGAGGTCACTCCCACGGATCAAACCACTCCGGAGATAATTCAAACCATCTTTCCTGAACCGGATTTGGTGGAAAAGGAAGAAGAAATTACCGAGGAGACTCACCATGGTGAAGAGGGTGAAGTGGGTAAAGCCATCGAGGATAACCTAATTGAACAAGCCGTCTCCGATCAAACACCTGAACCGTTACCCGATTGGCTGATGGAGTCCATGCAGGAAGAAGAAACCTCCTTTGAAACTTCATCGGAGATCATAAAGCCCCTTTTGCCAGTGGAAGATGGAGAACAATCTCCTTCCTCAGATACGGAAGAATTAGCAGAAGATGACACCTTTGCTTGGTTAGAAAGTCTTGCCGCAAAACAAGGAGCAGCAGAAGAAACCCTTTTGACAAAACCTGAAGAGCGTCAGGAAGATCTCCCAAAATGGGTTAGAGAAGAATTGCACACGGAAATCACAGAAGAATCTGTGACAGAGACCTCCTCTGAAACAGAAACCGACCTGCCATCCTTTGAGATTGAAGAAAAAGAAGCCGAAACGGTTGAAGATACCCAACCAGTTCACCTCAAAGCAGTCTCTCCTTCAACCCCGCAACCGATCAATGAACCAGTGGATGAGTTGCCCCAAGAAACACCAATTACGGAAATTGAGGAAGAAGTGCCTTCTTGGTTAAAAGATTTAGAGGAGGCGGAAACCGAATCCGAACAACCTCCAGTGCCCTCGGATTGGGTACCGGAATTTCAATCTCCAGGTGCTGAAACACTGCCCACTGAAAAGGAGCAACCTCAACCATCATCCCCCACCCTTCAATCCAGCAACCCGGCAGAGATATTAGTCATTGCCCAAACAGCCCTTCAAGCTCACGAGCTTGAGAAAGCATTGCAGGCTTATAATCAATTGATCAAGGATGGGCAGTATTTGGAAGAAACCATCCATGATCTTAGAGACGCTCTTTACCGATATCCGATAGATATCACCATCTGGCAGGCACTGGGTGACGCTTATTTACGCAGCAACCGCTTGCAAGAAGCCCTTGAGGCCTACACCAAAGCAGAGGAATTGCTGCGATAAGAAAATAACCCATTGGAGGACATTGTGGAACGCACTTTCGTACTTGCAAAACCCGATGCCGTGCAAAGGGGCTTGGTTGGAGAGATTATCAAGCGTCTTGAACAGCGCGGGTTAAAACTAGTTGCTGCAAAATTTTTACGGGTTCCCACCGATCTGGCAGAGCAACATTATGCCATTCATAAAGGAAAACCTTTTTATGAAGGCTTAATCCGCTATATTTGTTCTGCACCGGTTATGGCCATGGTGTGGGAAGGCCCACAGGCGGTCACCGCTGTTCGTCAAACGATGGGAGCAACCCGCCCAACCGAAGCAGCACCTGGTACTATTCGCCATGATTTTGGCCTTGAGGTAGGCAGAAACCTAACCCATGCTTCAGACAGCCCTGAAAATGCCCAGGCTGAAATTGCGCTTTGGTTTAACCCAAATGAACTTGTTGAGTGGAAACAAAGCAATGAGGAGTGGATCAGCGGCAGTAATTAAGCATGGTATGCTATTTTTATTCAAGCGATGAGGGCGCTGGTTAATAATCAAACCGCCAGAATCAGCCGATTGCCTCTGACGATGCCAAATAATCGTCAGAGGTTTTTTCGTTCAATTCGAACATATAGCCAACCGTTGGGATGCTCGATGATTATTACTTACGAGCAATTTTGATCCCTTTAGCAAAAAAATGATCATCCTGAACAAATGGAATTGATCCAAAATGCCTTTCATCCCCTCTCAATTCTGGTCAATACTTTCGAAATACATCTATCATAATTCAAAGACAAGGTCCAATTGAGAGATGGGACAAATTTATGGCTCCACACCTCCAAAAGCACCTTTTTTCTTGACGGGAAAGAGAGAGTGTGATAATATTTGCCCGTTCGGGGGGCGTGGTGTAGTGGTTAACATGCGGCCCTGTCAAGGCCGAGACCGCGGGTTCGAATCCCGTCGCTCCCGCCACGAATACCCTAAAAAGGCCGCTTAGCGGCTTTTTTGTTTTCCCTACGGATCAGATCAGGAAGCATTGCTTTTTTCAGGAGAATCCTCCCAATGACCCTTGAATCAACTTCAAAAACACCTGAAAAACGCACCCGCGCCATTCAATTCATTCTGTTGTTCGGTCTCGTCAGTGCATTAGGTGATATTACCTACGAAACTGGACGTGGAGTGAGTGGAGCTTATCTCGCATTTCTTGGAGCAAGCGCAACTTCAGTTGGATTGGTTTCAGGTTTAGGAGAATTTCTGGGTTATGGTTTGAGATTGGTCTCCGGTTATCTTGCTTCACGTACTCGGGCGTACTGGTTTGCAACCTTTCTGGGGTATGGTCTTCTGATCAGTATTCCTTTTCTTGCATACACGAATCGGTGGGAAATCGCTGCCATTTTCCTTATTCTCGAACGGATCGGGAAAGCAATCCGGTCGCCAGCCAAAGATACCATGCTCTCTCATGCCAGTTATCAGGTGGGACGCGGCTGGGGTTTTGGTATTCACGAAGCACTGGATCAGGTTGGGGCTTTCCTGGGTCCGTTAATTTTTGCGGTTGTTTTTGCACAGCGACAAAGTTATCGGGATGGGTTCAGCATCCTTTGGATTCCCGCCTTGCTTACTTTGCTTGTCTTGCTCCTGGCAAGATTGCGTGTTCCCAAACCCGAAGAATTAGAGGTAACCGCCTCACAAACGTCGAAGACTGCTCGTATTCAAAATTCCACCCTGCCTCAGATTTTTTGGTTTTATTCCGCTTTCACCTTTCTAAGCGTAGCGGGATTTGCTAACTTCCAAATTATCTCCTATCACTGGGCCACCCAAAGTGTAGTACCCGCTGCCCAAATTGCCCTTTTTTACGCTATAGCAATGGGGGTTGATGCCCTTGCAGCTCTGATTATCGGCAAGACTTACGACAAAATCGGATTAACTTCCCTGGCTATCGTGCCTGTCATTTCTCTGCCGCTACCATTTTTGGCGTTTTCCACTTCATATGTCTTAAGCATATTTGCGGCTGTTGTTTGGGGAGTTATTATGGCGGTCCACGAAACGATTATGAGGGCTGCCATTGCCGACCTTGTTCCGGGCGGTAAACGAGCCTTTGCTTATGGAATTTTCAACACACTTTACGGTGCAGCATGGTTTGTCAGCGGGGTCTTGATGGGTTATTTATACGACCAGAGTCGGTTAGGGTTATTTGTTGCGATCATTAGCCTAGAAATTCTTGCCCTCTTGACTTTTCCATTTATCTTGAAATACCGTTCCCGAAAACCATAAACCACCCCCAAAAATTGCTGACAAAACGCCTTCGTTTTAATTTTTCGAAGGCGTTTTGTTATTCTTTAGAGGGAATTTTTAGAAGAAAACTTTGGCAACTTTTAACGCTTTTTGCTTCCAGGGGACACGGTGGGTAACTCCCCCTTCCCCTTCTTTGAAGGTGTCTTTGTTCGCCAGGTACCAACGATAATTTCGCAGCAATGCCTCTTTATTGGAGTACTTCGGTTGGAAACTCAAGATTTTTTGAGCCTTTTCAATGGACACAAAGGAATCCTTTGAGGCTGTCTCATAAATCCATGGGTACAAAGGAGATAATTTCAACAACTCCAAAATCTTCAGCGCCACCACCACTGGACCGGCAGGGAAAGGAATAATCCGTTTACCAAAGCCAGCTTCATCCAACACAGCTTGATAATCCTCCTTCATAGTGGTAAATTCAGCTGCACCGATATTAAAAGTGTCGTTAACCTGTTCCTCTTCCAGCGTCATGCACGCGTAAATAGCATCACACAGGTCTTCCACATCAAGCAACTGGTAACGATTATTTCCCGATCCAATCATGGGAAAATTTTTACCTTCGCTTGCCCATTCATAAAAGATGGCAAAAACACCCAGACGCTCCGGCCCGATGAAAGACTTGGGACGTAAGATCGGCACACACATGCCCTTTTCGCGGTATTCCAGACAAATTTCTTCAGCCTGAATCTTGGCTTTTCCATAAGGTCCAACTCCAATGAGCGGATCGGTTTCAAACAATGGATGATGATCCGGCACGCCATAAACCGCTGTACTGGAAATGTGAATAAACCGCTTAACACCATATTCCAGGGCTTGCTGAAGAACAATGCGGGTTCCCTCCACATCTGTGGAGTAAATCTCTTCAGGAGTATAAAGAGGCAACGCAGCAGCCGTATGAATAACCACATCTGCCCCTGCCATACTCTTTCGTACATCTTCTGGGTTGCGAATATCCCCTCTTAAGAAAGATATTTTATCCCTTTCGGGATAGGTAAAATCAACCAGATCAATCCCCGCAATATCGGTATAACCGCGTTCAAGCAAATAACGTACCAAATTAATGCTCAAAAAACCGCTGATTCCCGTGATGTAAACCTTCATGCACAACTCCTTTAGAGCATATTTTCATTTTTACAAACAACATTTTACCAGAAATCGGACTGTCCTTTTTTGATAAAAACTCTTTTCGGATTAGATGACATTTGTAATTGAATGATATTGCCATAAATCACTTGAACGCTCCGGTGTGCGTGCTAATATTACATTCAACATTTTGAATGTAATTTAGCGACAAAATCCGGATTTAGTGCGTTGTAAAAGTGTTCAAATTCAAAAATCTTAGATCACGAGGAGTATCGGAATGGACGATAAAGAAATCCTTCAAAAAGCACTTGAATTTCACGGACATCGTTGTTGGGCTAGCGTTGCTGGGGTACGGGTTGGTTTAGCAGCTCTGAATAAGCTCCGTGTTCGTCGTTCTGGTGGAACCGAATTATTCGGTATCGTTGAAACTGGTGAAGAACATGGCGGAATGTGCTTTGGAGATGGGGTTCAGTACACAACAGGATGCACATTCGGTAAAGGGAATATCCAAAAACAACCTTATGGAAAACTGGCTTTTACCCTGATCGAAAAAGAAACAAATCGTGCAGTTCGAGTAGTGTTCACCAGCGCATTACAAAAACAAATTGCTACCTCTGCATTTATGCAAAAACGAGCAGCCGGAATACCCCCAATGAAATTCCTTTGGAGGAACAAATGGAACTGGTTAATTTGGTCTGGAATGCACCGGAGGAGCAAATCCTGAAAATCGGTGAGATATTCGAGTATCCAGGTACTTGGCTGCCTGAAGTGATGGGCTTTCGCCCTTGTGATTCGTGTGGTGAATTAACTGCACTTGCTTACTTAAGAGTCGATGGCAATCGCCATGTGTGCATTCCCTGCTCAGGATACGGCAGATAGCCTCATGTCACTTCAAATCTACTTAATCAGTGCGATTCTGGTATTTGTTTTTTCAGGATTGCTTGCCATGGCCGGGCTGGGCGCGGCCTTTCTCTTTGTTCCCCTTTTCTATTACCTGGGAGTTCCTCTTGAACAGGCAACTTCCACAGCCCTGCTCTTAAATGTAGTCAGCCTGCTTTTTGCCACAATAAATTACTGGCGTAATGGTCTGGTTAATCTGAAAATTGGATTACCCATTATGATCACAGCCGTTTTTGTTGCTCCATTTGGAGCCCGTCTGACTTCAATCACAAACAAAACCGTTTTACTTGCTTTATTTGCGGGTTTCTTGATTTTTGCCGGCTCAATGATGCTTTTTTATCGTCCGCCCCATTCCACCAATCTCCAAACTTCCAAAACTCTTGTGTTCTTGGGCTCATTGACCGGCGGGATTGCCGGTTTTTTGGGCGGATTATTAGGGGTAGGCGGGGGCAATTTTGTTTTGCCTTTTTTGAATTGGATCGGACTGGAAGCAAAAATTGCCTCTGCAACCACCGCATTAGTGGTTGTTGCCTCTTCATTCTCAGGATTTTTGGGCCACGCCACGCTGCAAAATATCAACCCGGTTTTTATCAGCCTGACAGCCATCACTGCCGCTGGCGGCTCTATCCTGGGGTCCTATCTGATGAAAACCCGGCTCAGTAATACACAACTCAAAAAAATAATCGGGATAATCCTGTGGATGGTTGCTATAAAAATCATCGTAGACTTACTCTGAGGAGGATTACATGGAAACTACAATTTGGATCGTGGTCGGGCTTGCCGTTCTATCCCTGCTAAGTGGAATGTTGGGGCTAGGGGTGGCTTTTGCCGCCTCACCGTTCTTATCTTTTTTTATGAGTGATTTTGTTCACCAGGTCCAACCCCTGACTCTCTTGTTGAATGGATTAACCGCATTGTTTGCGACCCTTGGTTTCGCCAGAAGTGGTTTTGTCGATTGGAAAAAAGCCATCACACTTGCTGTGGTAACCACTCTTTCTGCACCGGTTGGTTCTTTGTTGGCGCAAATCATCCCACAGACAATTATTTTGATCATTTATTTTGCGGCGGTCACATTTTTGGCCTATACACTGTTTCGACCGATTAAAAATCAACAACAGAGCAGTGAGAATTTCAAGCTTGCCTTGTTATTGGCGATTCCAATTTCCATATTAGCAGGCTTTTTAGGAGTGGGGCCGGGTTTTCTTTTGATGCCAACCCTGATAATTGTCGGTTTTGAACCCAAAAAAGCGGCGGGCATCAATGCCTTCGCTGTAACACCCCCTTCGTTTTCCGCCCTGATTCCTCATCTAGCGAATGCGAGCTGGGATTTGAACTTAACCCTCACATTACTGGTAGTTGGAACAGTTTTTGCCTTCACGGGAGCCAGAATCACCAGCCGTTTTGTTCCCCCAGCAAGGCTTAAACAAATATTCGGCATGGTAATCGTCATTATGACGGCTTACAAATTATTTACGCTGCTGGCTTGAGATTTCTTCCATCAAAGGGATTGCTGATTTCGATAAGTCAGCAGGGATGAAAGAAGAATTACAAAGAAGTATATGCTGACTAGCAGGGTTGCAATTGCAATTCCCTTAGAATGCAAGCTCATCAGAACCCAAGATACGAGGGCTCCCACGAGCGGAATTGCGATACAGGTTGCTGTTAACACCTTTTTCTGAACCCTACGAAGAAGCCAGCAAGCCACACAGCCAATCGCCCATAAGGTTACTATCACGTAAAACATAGCGCCCTCCACCAGTACTGGTCTGAGGAAAATCTTTACTGTACCATATTTTTGAAATACAGTACCATATTTATTATACAAAAGTTGCGCGCTCATGAATAGTACCCAATTTCACATATCCAACAAAATGGATGTGCCCAATTAAAACCAAAATTGGGTGCCTCACATTCCTTGAGGAACCCAATTTTGGTGTTTATCTTAATTTTATACCCTTAAGCCACGCCGGTCTCGCGGATATCTATGATCCTTTCAACAATTGGAGAAACCACTTTTTTCAGATCTTCCAGCTTAACCCCATTGACCTTGATCGTTACGATTTGAGTTTCAACCCTTTCGCCAAGCATGGTTCCCAAACCGACCACATTGCCGCCCAAATTATAAATCGCACCAGAAAGCTGATGAAGCTTACCGGGTTGATCCAACAGTTCCACCGTTAACCGAACTCCCGATTTTCTTGCCCCAAGCATTTCCAACAGGATATTGAACAGGTCTGTCTCGGTGATGATACCAACCAGACTATCACCGCGCATGACCGGAAGCCCGCCGATTTTGTTATCCGCCATGATCCGAGCTGCTTCTTCGATGGGACAGTCTTCCTGGGTAACGATTACATTTTTAGTCATCACCCGTTCAACCGTAATCTTGCTGAGCAGATAATTGATTTCCCACACGCTTAAAGTAGTTGCTTCAGAAGGTTGAGCATTCATCAAATCCGTGTTCGTGACAATACCAATTAACTTCCCGCGTTTATCCACAACCGGGTAACGGCGCACTTTATCTTTGCGCATCCTCGCCAGAGCATCCTGAACAGGCACATCCGGCTCAATCGTTAATACTGGGGTTGACATTCGCTCTCCGACCAACATGGGACCAATTCTCCTTCGTATTTAAAATTCAACATCATTATTCTATCAAATAGTGAGGATTGTGCGCATCTCTTTATTCTCTCAAATCATGCTTCTTCGGGTTCCAATCGGTACGGGTCAACATCCGGTATCCCTGGTTTGACAAACCTGCGAATCGGCATGTACAGTAACGCACCAAGCACAATGAAGGCCAGCGCCAGCCAAAGGGAATTGAGCCCTTCTTCCACCAGTTGACTGTAAATAGCCAGAAAAATCACCATTGAAGGTCCCAGCGTTGCCAGAAAGAGCCCAATGAATCCACCCGGTATTTTTTTTCGAGGTATATCCGGTCTTGAAAAGCGCAATTTCCATAAAGCCAGAAATTGCACAAATAATACCATCATATTCAGAAAGACATCCACAACCACCAGGAATGCAAACGGTTGCAGTGAAAAGATGGAATAAATCACACCACAAAGTAGAATTGAGACATACGGAGTTCCGTATTTTGGATGAACTTTTGTTAGAAAAGTTGGCATCATTCCATCTTCCGCCATCGCAAATGGAACTCTGGTTCCGCCCAAACCATTCCCTATGAACAATCCAATCATGCTCAAAATTGCCGAAATTGTGACCAATAATCCCAAAATACTGGCAAGCGGACTATTTCTGACACCCGTTACTTTATCGGCAATTGCGTGGGCAATATCGGGAAACTCCCATCCCACCGAAGCACGTGGATCTACTCCCCATTCAACCAGTCTATTTTCATCAATCCCATATTCCGCCATAAGCGCGCCGATACCCGCCCCGACCTCCGGTTCTTCCTGCCCCCATAAATGATACTTCCCATCCTCACCAGCCCCACCGAATAAACCTGCAGTAACCGGCAGAGAATATGTGGCAATAGCCGCAATTAAGACAAGCGCCATGGCTATCGGATAAGTTCGTTTTGGATTGACGATCTCATCACCTGCCGCAGTAGGAAGTTCCCATCCCATAAAATTCCACATCACCACAAAAAGTCCTACGCTGAGGGCACCGGTAATGGTTTCTCCTTCCGGTAGTAGTGGGATCGAAAGCGTTGTTCCACCTCTGATCCATTGATATATTCCCAAGCCAGACATTAGGATCAAGGGGATAATCATGATTACCCCCAACCCATTTGCCGTCATGCCTGCAAGTCTTGCTCCTCGAATGTTCAATCCGGTTATGATCCAAATCAGAACCAGTGCAACCAGCCATGATAAAACCCACGCCGGTATATCCATGCCATTAATTACCGTACCGGTACGAAGCATGGGAATAAAATAACCCAGATAATAAGCCGCTAAAACTGGATAAATCGCCACATCCACCCAGGAAACCACCCAATTCATCCATCCAGCCATAAAGCCGGCAAAAGGACCAAATGCCTGTTTTACCCAATGATAATACCCTCCCTCGACCGGCATCATCGAGGTCATCTCACGTACCATTAACATGTTAGGAATGCTGAAAATTAACGGAGTCAGGACTATCAAAATCAATGCCATGCCAGGACCGGATAATCCGACCAAAGGCTCAATTCCGAATGCGCCCCCACATACCGTAAAGTAAATTAAACCAAATAAAGGCAAGAGAGTTAATTCTCGTTTCAATTTACGGGCTTCTCGCTGGATACTTTCCCCTTTGTTGTGGACAATCGCCATCACAACCTCCTTAAGGCAGAAATAATAAGGGAAATTTTATAGGAAAATTTCAAAATTCGTGTTGATTAACCCCCGCCAATTTACTATTACACCTCAGGCAGATTCAAGTTCAGCACCACATAATTTGCAAAAATGGGCGTCTTGATCATGTCCATGATGATTACAATTGGGGCAAACCCGATTTAATCGCTGGCGGCGTTGTTTTTCTTTTCCCAATTCGATTGTAACAATCCCCGAAGGCACTGCGATAAGACCATAACCCAGAATCATCAAAAAAGCAGCCAGCGTTTGACCCAATGGGGTTAGAGGGGTAATATCTCCATATCCAACGGTTGTAACGGTAACAATTGCCCAATAAACACTTCGCGGAATGCTGGTATAGCCAGCCTGAGGTCCTTCGATTAGATACATTAATGAACCCACGATCAATACAATCGCTAAGACTGTTGTGAGAAAGACTAAAATCCTCCGCCAACTGGCTTGAAAGGCGCTCCGCAAGACTTCTAATTCTTCGACATATTCCACCAATTTCAAAATCCGAAAAATACGCAACACCCGCAAAACTCGAATCACGATCAAGAAACGGCTTTCGGGAAAAATAAGACTGACATAAGTGGGTAATATTGCCAGTAAATCAATCAAACCGTAAAAACTACGCGCATAGTATATCGAATTGGGAGAACTGTAAAGCCGGAGAAGATATTCAATTGTGAATAAAATGGTAAATAACCATTCCAGTATAAACAAGTAATAACCATACCTCGCCGATATGTCCGCCATACTATCGGCCATCACCGCAACCGTACTGAATATAATCAGGAGGATCAGAATAACATCAAATGCCCGTCCCTCCCAGGTATCATGCTCAAAAATGATCTGATACAACCTTTTTTGCAAGGAGTTCCTTTTGTTCATCATTATCTCTTAAAACCGCGTTCGCTGATTTAATGGCTTATAATACCATTTCGTTGGTTACAAGATAAGCCAATTCGGTGATTTGATGAACCTCGAAAAAGGCAAAATTCTCATTCACTTCTTTTTCATCAACATTATTCTGGTTGTTGGTACTATAGGCTGCAATTTAAATGGTCTTGATCCATCTTTTCAAACAGAACCGACAATCGAATTCAACTGCATACCATCACCTCAAGAAAATCAAACCGCTACCGTGATTTCGGTCATTGACGGCGATACAATTAAGATCAAAATGAATAATCAAAATGTGAGTGTAAGATACATTGGAATCAATGCACCCGAATTCGATTCTGACGAAAGACGACTGGCTGAGGAAGCCATGCAATACAATGCCGAACTGGTAAATAATCAAACCGTTACGCTTTATTGGGATATTTCCGACACAGACCGTTTTGGCAGATTGCTGCGCTACGTATTCGTTGGTGAAATTTTCGTAAATTACGAATTGGTTCGCTTGGGATTTGCCCGCCAAAGGGATTACCCGCCGGACAGTGCCTGCAAAGACCTTTTTATCAAAGCTCAGGAAGAAGCCATTGCTATGCGCCGCGGTATTTGGAAGTCACACTAGGAAACTCTATTCATGACTGAAATTTTGAAATTAGATCCCCTCCACCCCGATCCGGCTATCATCCACAAAGCCGCCCAAATCATTCATACAGGCGGATTGGTGGCTTTTCCAACAGAAACTGTTTACGGATTAGGCGCAAATGCTTTGGATAGCCATGCTGTCCAACGCATCTTTTTAGCAAAAGGACGGCCGGCTAATGATCCCTTGATTGTCCACATTCAAAACAAAGACTGGCTGGAAAGCATAGTTCGGAATTTCCCACCCCAAACCGAAGCACTTGTGAACCACTTTTGGCCAGGTCCGTTGACACTCATCTTTCCGCGAAAGGAGATCATTCCGCCGAATGTAACTGCCGGCGGAGAAAATGTTGCTGTGAGGGCACCGTCTCATCCGGTTGCTCAGGCTTTACTGGCAGCATGCGGGGTGCCAATCGCTGCCCCCTCAGCCAATCGCTTCGGTCATACCAGTCCAACTCAGGCCAAGCACGTTTTAGAGGATCTTGGCGGACGAATTGATCTTGTGCTGGATGGTGGAGATTGCTCTATTGGTCTTGAATCTACGGTTCTCGACCTGACTCAGAACCCGCCAGTTATTCTGAGACCGGGCGGTATCCCTCGCGAAGAAATCGAGCGGATAATCGGCAAAGTTCTCCTTGCAACGAAATCCCCCGAAATGGAAGAAGTGCTCCCTTCACCAGGTTTATTGCAACGACACTACTCGCCCAATTCAACTCTGATTCTTGTTGAAAACACCTCAGGGAACCGCGCAAGCGCCATAAAAGTAATGCTGGACTTTGTATTGAAAGCACAAAAAGAAGTACAAAAACCTATTGGTATTCTCACAGTCAATGAAGAAACTCACCATTACGAATCCTTCCACCAACTGGAGGTAATTTCGCTGGGTTCCGTAAATAACCTTCAAGAAATTGGACGGAATTTATTTGCCGGTTTGCGTACACTTGAACAGGCGGGAGTTGAGGTCATCCTAACGACCGACTTTGGTGAGGAAGGATTAGGACTCGCTATACGAGATCGCCTTCGCAGAGCAGCCAGCCAGATCATTCGAATCTAGTTTTCCTGAGGGTAACGCAAAACAAGACCGGTTGTCCAGGCCAGTCCTGTTTTGCTGAAGGAGGAAAAAATTTTTTCTCTGGATGATGTTTCAATCAAAGGATAATCCTCCAATCTTGATTTTGCATCGGTCATTATTCCAATTTTGCCCCCTCCAAAGGAAGGGTTTTTAAATAGACAATCGGCCAGTAAATTTCTGGCCGATTGTCCTTTTCATTTATAGGCTAAGGCCGGTCAATTTCAAAGCGGGGTGAAGTCCATGTTTCCCAATGAGCAGGGTTATTGGCATCACCAAGTGCTTTGAGGACGGAAATCTTGACATAGTATATACCATCCGGCACTTCAAACACACTGGAACCGGCATAGGTAAATCCATCAAAGGGGAAGGCAAAGAAACCAGCAGCAGAACTATTTCGCGGCAGGTACGATTCGTCATAAGCATTGTACCAGAAGCGGTCTGGGCCTTTTTCCATGTCCTGATAGACTTCCATCTTGAATTTACGAGAATGATGGTCAAAATGAACCAGGAAGTAGGGAATATCATCCCCCTCCATGGAGAACCACCACTCTAAATCATCAAGATAGTAAAAATTACCAGCTATCAACGCCGATAGCCACGGGAAGCCATATTGTGTAGGCGCCAACACTTGAATGGACTGGTAATCGCCGATAAAACCGGCATATGGTACACGGTTGACTTGACCATCCTCAGAGGTTACGACAATATACCCACCATATTGTCCTTTCAATGGAGCAACCGGCGGGGTTATGGTGACGTTCACCCGTACTTTGCTCTTCGGTGCAACTTTTACCTCGTTTGCGCTGAACACAACTGAGGCAAAATTGGCATTAAATGATGGGCTAAAGGTGCTTCCATGCGTACCCAACGCCGGCTGATGCGACAGGCTAAAGGTGATCGTAGAAGTTCCTTCATTAGCAATGGTAATCGTCCTCACAGCAGGTCCAGTTTCGCTTTCACCCAAAGCTAATTTCGAGGGCTCAACCTTCACGGTTGAAAGAATGGCCTGAGGAATATCCAACATACCCGCACCCTGGCGGTGAACATTATCAAGGAAACCCAAACCGGGATTACCCCACCATAGCGCTGGATTTGCCGTGTTCTGGAAAATTGTCCTTACGACACCAGCCGGTAGATTGGGGCGCGCCTGCAAAAGGAGTGCGGCTGCGCCGGCCACATGGGGAGATGCCATCGAGGTTCCGCTCAAAGTTGCATATCCACCTTGCTCAAGAGGGAAGGTGGAGTAAATCAACCCGCCAGGTGCGCCGATATCCGGTTTCACGTTCAAGTCAGGAGAAAGACCGTACGAACTGAAAGAAGAAATCAAACCACCGGTTGGATTGGGGAAGGAACCTTCTTGATCGGTCCATGTCATGGAAACATCTCCGCTCGCAAGCCGTGAATCAATGAGAGCACCTTCCGTATCAGAAATTGTAACCACCGGAATGGTTATAGCGGGTGTCCCCGCCACAGTTGCACTGAATCTTCCTGGAACATTGTTATAAATGACCACTCCAATCGCACCAGCATTCATTGCATTCAACGACTTCGCGTGGAAAGTACAAGTACCTCGCCGGATCAGCGCAATTTTGCCATCCAGGCTACCGGCAGGGAGAGCAGTACAAGCATCTGCTGTTGACGTGATGCTACCGGTGCGTGCCATTGGGAACGTGCCAGAGGTCGGCGGTTCAGGTGCTGATGAGGCGACCCCATAGCCAATCGGTGTATCATCCGGGCTGATTAGGAACAGTTTCAGAAAGATGTCAGTGTTATCGAACGATGCCACCCCAATCACCTGATTGCCCAAACCCGGAGCGCCTGCGGAATACACACCACTGGCGCCACTGTTGCCAATCGAAGCCACCACAACCATTCCCCGCTTGACCAAACGATCTGCAGCCTGAGCAGTAGGATATTGCGGCCACTGGAATGCAGAACCAATGCTCATATTCAGAACCTGCATCCCATCATCGAGAGCGCGTTCCATCGCCATCAACATGATATCAGCTGTTGTGGATCCTTCACAGCCAAACACCCGGTAAGCACCAAACATCACATCCGGAGCAACACCCTTAATCACACCATTTGCCCCAATGATGCCGGCTACGTGAGTACCATGTCCATTGCAGTCATCGGGGATTGGGTCCGGTTGAGGCACGGGGTTGTAACTGGGGCTGGTTGAATCGGCATTGAAAGCATCACCTACGAAGTCATAGCCGGTGAAGACTCGGCAACCCGGCCCAAAACAACCGCCCAGGTCAGGATGATCAAAGTCAACTCCCGTATCCATCACCGCAACTTTGATTCCTTTTCCAGTAAAACCCAATTCACTTTGAGCAATATCCGCCCCGGTCATCGCCAAAGCACTAATCAATTCCGGGTTGGGATTTTCAACCGGCTCTGGTAAGGTATAGGTTTCAACCGGGTACACCGCTTTGACACCTGGAATGCGGAATAACTTGGGCAGCTCCGAAGGGCTTATTTCAATTGAAATACCATTCCACAATTTGTCGTAAGCAAATCTTTCACTAAACTCCAAGCCGTTTTGTTGTGCTTTCAGTCGGAAGGTTTGCTTTTCAGCCCGAACAGTTGTAAGACGCCCGCCATCCGCTGTGGGTGATCCATTAAATTCCACAAACCACAATTGCGGCGTTTCATCAACCATTGCACCAGTTTCGGTTGAGTAGGTTGGGTACAACGGTTCTATCGTGCCATCGTCTGCGATTGCAGGTGAAATCATGGTAACCAACATGACCGCAATCAACAATCCTGAAAAGAAATATTTTTTGAACATTGTTCCTCCTCTTTGGAAATGACTTTTTGAATAGTGCAGGAAAATATTGGATTTGACGATTTGGTTCACCTCCCTCTCTTCAGAAAAACACGCCAAACAAAGGATTACTTTCAGAAGCCTGACGATCTGAATACGTCAGCCCCTAGCCTTTGCGCCCTCACATCACGGTAAGTGTGCCATTTACAAGTATGTATCAGGCGGACAATTGTTGATTATCTTTATTTATTTTACAATAAATGATATGGATTTCAAGCACAAAAATTGAGTAATTTAGTCAATTACTCGTTTGAATTATAGATACTCAAAATTCATCGAATAAACCAATCCCCCTTCATCCTCCTGCTCAAAATACCATTCTTAAGATCTGGAAATTATTGTGAATAAATTTCCTCTGGGTTAATTGTGATAACTTTTTTTTCTATCCGTGCTTGTTCTGCGGTAAATGCCAGATAATGAGAGAACAAAGCCTCCCGCGCAGCTTCCTTAATCGCATCCGAATACCCACCCGCCCGTACCTGAGCCACAAATTCTGCCATCAACTGGCTGTCTCCGCCGCCATGTCCTTCTCCCGTCGGTGGGCTGGTATCCACACATAACTTTTTTCGGCTCCGATGTTCCTCAACCGTTATCCAACCGCCGCCATTTCCCAGTACACCCATCAATCTCCCCCTGGTTCCCTCAATTCGCGTTGAGCGGTGTTCAACATGAGAATGACCGTGCATGGTCAATGTGACCGTTGTACCTTTCTGGAATTGCATGCTGACCACTTGATGATCAACCACATTATTATCGCAGTGGTAAACACATCGCCCATAGGGTCCATTACGAAGGGCTTCTCTAATTTTGTCCGGTGATGGATCTTGTGTAAGAACCGTCAAGGGCCAGCCTTTGTAATCAGTAATCTGCCTGAGAAAGGGAAAAATGCGAGAAAAATTCCGGATTAAAGCCGGATTTTTCAGCCACGCATCAAGGATAGCTTTATTGAAGAAATTGGTACAGGTCTCCCGGTATGAATGCCAAAAAGGCTGCATCTCGATATAAATATGGATGGCAGAGTATGGACACTCTCTCTCAATTGGACAACCATCCACACACCGTTCAGGGGTGTTGATTGGCGCTTTGTCTGATCGAAAATGAGTTAATTCCCCACAGCTACTTAATAAAATTGGCTTTTGCCCCAATATCCATGGCAGTATATCCAGATCATGGCAGCATTTTGCCAGAATCATCGGACTGGATTGATGACGGTTCCTCCAATTTCCTCTCACATAAGAATGAGCCATGTGCCAGAAAGATACATTCTCGCGGTGGTCTACATCAATAATTTCCCCTAACACACCCGATTGAACTATCTCCCGCATTTTTCTGGCGTGTTGAGTGTAACGCAGCACATGACAGATGTGCAATTGCCGTTGATTCCTTTCACTCACTTCAATCAGTTGTTGACACTCCTCCAGGCTGGTTGCCATCGGTTTTTCAAGCAGGACATGATAACCCCTTTCCATTGCAGCAATTGCAGGCCGGGTATGCAGCCAATCCTGGGTAGTGATTATGGCTGCTTCTGCCAGTTGAGGCTGTTCCATTATCTCCTCCCAGGTTGTAAAACAATATTTTTCAGGGATGGCATGAACATTCGCAAATTTCCGCCTGCGTTCTTCATCAGGTTCGGCAACAGCAATAAACTTTAACTCGTTGGGGTGCTTCAATGCATAGGGTGCATAGGCTTCTGCCCCACGCTGACCCGCTCCAATCAGAATTGCTCGTACCGGTTTCACTGACGATTCTCCTCATGATATGATTTGATGAAATTCTAGCACAACCTTTTATGGAAAAAACTTAGGCTTGTGAAGTGAATTTTCGTAATCCAGAATAAAATAAACTTATATTTCTACCAAAGGAGAATGATTCCATGTCTGAAATGAGTGACAACACGATTGTTGAAATAAGTGATTTATATCATCGTCCCCAACGCATGATTCGAGTCGCCAATTGGGCTAATATCCTCTCATGGGTTGTGTTAGTCGTCGCCGGCTTGTTTCTGGTATTTTTTGTCAGCGCAATCTATGTGACCATTACCCAATCATCCAATAATTTATTCATCGAACTGGTCCCTACCCTTGTGCAGGCTTTCTTGATTTTGATTCCGGGCTTGTTTCTTTTTGTCACATTGCAAGCCATTTCTGAAGGTATTTACCTGCTCATGGATATAGAGGAAAATACCAGAAGTAAATAAATTACTGGAGTCTTGAATATCTTTTTTCATTACCGATTCGTCCGCAGCCCAAACAATTTATAGGCTGCGGACGAATTTTCTTGGTTTAGTTTTAGCCGGTGTTTCCACAGTCTCAAATGGGGATTAGTTAACAACCAAATCCTTCAAACCCAAATCTTCCAGCTTCCACGGAAGAGGGTATCCACTCATCCTTTCCCAACCGCTGAATTGATAATACTCTTCCAGCATCGTTGAGAGGTCAGGCACATTTCCTTCCTGTCCACCGTTCACAAGAGGTTGAAGAAGCAGTTTGGGCAGTTTTTCGTTTTCCGGTTTCCAGCCTAGTTTCAGGTTGTACAACCGCTTCATATTCCACGCTCGCTCACCAGTCTTAAGCAGGGTGGGAATATCCCAATCCCAACCCATGGCAGCATTGAGCAGCTCCAAAATTTCGGACGGTGAAACAACCGCAAAAAAGCAGGTTGTTAGACTGTTGCAAACCGTCCGCCAGTGTTGATGACGTGCCACCTGTTCACCCTTGCCCACCGGATTGAAGCGGTCGGTGAACTCAATACCAATTTCATCTATCGTCCCGCCCAGGCCGACATTAAAGTAATCACTCTGGTTATGGCATGCACCACGGGGTGAGGTCACATAGGCCAGTGCCTGCCCCGAAAAAGCACGCGGATCGTGCATGGCCACATCCAGTCCATTGACCTGAACGGCCAACTCCTCCTCTCCAAATGCCGCTGCCAATGCTTTGCTTCCCCGAGCAAGCAATTTTCCCAGACCCTCTTGAACAGCCATCTGTCTCAACAGGGTAAAACAAGGTGCAGGGTCTCCCCAGCGTAACGATAAGCCGCCGCTATCTTTTTCCGTCAATTTGCCTTGATCGTAAAGCAAATACGCCAGAGCAATCACATTGCCCGCCGAGATCGTATCCATTCCCAAGCGGTCACAAAGATTACCAAGCGCAGTGATTGCCGCCAGATTGTCCACCATCAATTGGGAACCAAAGGCGCAGATGGTTTCATACTCCGGTCCTTTCACAGCCCCGTTGGTTGGGTAATTTCCATGTAAATTCTCCACTTCACGCCCGCAAGAAATCACACAACCCTGACAAGCAGTTTTTCCCTTCAGGATCGTTTCTGCCATGGTTGCCCCACTGATTTTTTCAGCACCTTCAAACGTTGCTGCGGTCCAGTATTTTTGAGGCATGTCTCCAAGGAATTGAAGATACTCAGCACCACCTGCCGTACCGGTAGAACGAAGCACAGCCGTCATGTTTTGTTCAAGCAGACGTTTATTTGCAGCCAACCTCAATTTGCGGTATTCCTCATCCCGCTCCATCACCAATCGCTGAGTGCCTCGCACTGCAACCGCCTTCAATTTTTTGGAACCCATCAACGCTCCCATACCGGTGCGAGCCGCCAGTCTTCCATGATCCGAAAGAATACCGGCAAAAGGCACAAGATTTTCACCTGCCACTCCAATACAGGCAACTTTTGCCTGGGGTATTCCGACTTCCCGGCGAATGATCTCCTGCGTCTGGTAAGTATCTGCTTTGCCCCACAAATGTTCTGCAGACCGAATTTCGATTTGGTCATTGTAAATCCAAATATATACTGGCCGATCTGAAACACCTTCTATCCACAAAAAGTCTATTCCGGTAAATCGCAATTCCGGTCCTACAAATCCACCGATATTCGATTCACCCCACCAACCCGTTTGCGGGGATCGTCCACAAATTGTAAATCGCCCCGTTGTCGGTCCGGCAGTACCGGTAAGCGGTCCAGTTGCGAACAACAACGGGCAGGAAGGATCGAGTGGCGAACCATTTATATCCAACACATCCCATAGTAGTCTTGATGCCAGACCAGAAGCACCAATGAAGCCTTCAATCCATGCAGGGGGAATTTGCTCTCGATGAATTTGGCCGTTGCTCAAGTTGATTTTGACCAATTTCCCAAACATCAATGTTTACTCCTTAGAAATCTATGGTTTTTCCTTCAAAAGCATATTGAAACAAATAGCGTAGTTCCTTGTCATCTGGGATTCGGGTGGACATGATCGTTTGGGTATCATTAAGGGCATTATCTACCAATCGTTCCATTTCGGCTTCAAATGCAGACCGATCAATCCCTAAATCAGCTATGCCTAGAGGCTGGTTGAGATTTTTCTCCAATTCGCGCACTTTTTCAGCCAAAATTTTAGCAGCTTGTTTTTCATCTTCCGCTGGTAGTCCGATAAACCGGCATAAGTCCAGATATCGCGTCTCCGCTCCGGGAGAGTTTGCGCAGTACTCTATCGTGTAAGGCAAAAACAGGGCTACTGCTCTGCCATGCGGGATATCAAAGACCGCTCCCAAAGCATGTCCTAACCCATGAGCCAGCGCTGCCATTGAATTGCCAAAACCCAGCCCGGCAATGGTCGCCGCGTAATGCATCTTCTCCTTGGCTTCAGCATCTCCTCGAAAAGCATTGGGCAAGTAATCAAACACCATTTTTACCGCATAAAGGCACAAACCATCGGTAAAGTCATTATGATAGGTTGAGGTAAATCCTTCAATCGCATGGGTCAGGGCATCCAGACCGGTGTCAGCTGAAATTTTGGACGGCAATTCCTTTATAAGTAGCGGGTCTATGATAGCAACATCGGGAACAACCTCACGACTGCCCAATCCCAATTTTCTTCGAGCCTCTTTATCGGAGAGGACAACTGCCCAGGTGACTTCGGCACCGGTACCCGATGTAGTGGGAATAGCCACCAGCCGTGCTTTTTGCCGAAGTCCATAAGTTTCGATCGGATTGATCGCATCCGGTTGAACATCCGGTCTGGCGTACAAAACCCACATTCCTTTAGCAGCATCAATGACCGAACCCCCTCCCACTGCTACTATCCAATCCGGTTGAAAGTCGAGCATTCGTTCTGCTCCTTTTTTCACCGTATCCAGATCTGGATCGGGCTGCACTTGGTCAAAAATCTCCGTCTGCATACCGGACTTTATTAAGTACTCCTCCACCATACTCACAAAACCCAATTGCTTCAGCGTTGTATCGGAGACGATCATCGCTCTCGATCCATTCAATGAAGCCAGGTGAGAAAGCGCATCGTCACCGAAAACAATTAATGGTGAAGAAAAATACCACATCGTTGCCTGCCTCCTCTATCAAAAAATGAAGTATTTTGTGCTTAATAATATCGTTGAAATAATCTTAAGACTCAAAATATTATAAGGATGTTATAAGACAAAGTATATTGACTAAATAAATATTAATTATCATAATATTTTCAGTGGCGGTACATCTGTTTCTTTTAATTTTTTTTAGGAGAAAAAAATGAATAAAATTTGGAAGTATCTATTGGGATCAATTCTGATTTCCCTGATTGTAATTGGAATATTGCAGGTTTCCAATCACCGCGTTGCAGCAAGCGGTGGTGACCCCACCACGGGAATCGTCATTGTAAAGAAAGACGCAAAAACCTCATTCGAGCGGCAATGGGACTGGACGATTACCAAAAAAGGCGATCAAACCTCCCTTACCCTGGCGCCGGGACAGGTGTTTCCAGTAAATTATGCTGTTACGGTTCAAGCAAGTGCCGAGGATAGCAACTGGAAGGTCACCGGCACTATATCCTTTCAAAATACAGCGTCAGAACCCGCCACCATAACCGCTGTGACGGATGTCATCAGTGGCGGGATTGTCGCAAATGTTAACTGTGGGGTATCCTTCCCTTTCACACTGCCAGCCGGATTCACAAAGGTGTGTACCTACGAAGCCGCCTTGCCAGATGGCAGTAGCCGAACTAATACGGCAACAGTCGAAACAAGCGGTGATGTGCCAGGGAGTTCCGTTACAATTCCGTTTTCCTTTGGCGATCCCAGCACGGAAACGGATGAGTGTATCACCGTTGAAGATAACCTGTTTGGTACGCTGGGTACAGTCTGCGCAGGTGAATCTCCCAAAACCTTTTCCTACACAATGAATGTCGGTGGTGTTGAGCAATGTGGAACCTATGAATTGGCCAATGTTGCTACCTTTGTCACCAACGACAGCGGCTCCAAGGGCAGCGACAAATTCACAGTGAATTTCGACATTCCATGTGCCGGAGCCTGCACCCTGACCCCCGGTTACTGGAAAACACACTCGAAATACGGCCCTGCCCCTTATGATTCAACTTGGGCTCTGCTTGGAGAGGATAATACCTTCTTCTTGAGCGGCATTACCAACTATCAGGTATTGTGGACTTCACCTTCGGGAGGAAACGCCTATTACATTCTTGCCCATGCCTATCTTGCGGCAAAATTGAACATACTTAACGGAGCTTCCACCACCGCCAATGTGGACGCGGCTTTGAGCTACGCCCAATCATTTTTCAATACCTATACCCCTGCTTCAACCTTGAGTCGTTCGGTACGCAATGCAGCCATTGCACAGGCAGAAGTATTGGATAGCTATAACAACGGACTAATCGGTCCGGGTCATTGCAGCCAATAAACCCACGATTTCACCACTTAGAAGAGGTCAAGGGAACCTATCCCTTGACCTCTTCTGGATTAAACAGGAAACTCTGTGGGTATCCGGGTACAGGATTCCACCAGCTCCTTGGCTGCCCGTACATTTTTCATCACCATGGCCATATTCCCGGTAAGTTTCAACTGCCCTGTCATCATCGCTTGCATGGGGTCCAATTGCTTGGTCATGACCTTTTTCCAAACATTCACCGGACCCCTTAATTCATAAGCCGGATTCAATCCGTCGGATGTCCCTACCATAAAGGCATCTCTGCACTCCCCATGCCATAAATCCATATAAAGAACGACCGTTTCCGAAAGTGTTCCACCCGGCTCAATGATAAAATAAAAATCCCCCTCCCAATTTTTGGCAGCATCTTTGTAGGATTGACTCTGATTTAATTCTTGCATCATTGCCTTAATCCATTCGTCTGAGGGAAAGCGGTACATCCAGACACCTCCATGGAATTGGAATAATTGCACAAATTATAATGTCATCTGAAAAACAATCCAACAATTCGGAGCAAAAATAGATGAATACCTATCGCACGCTTCAATGGGACGACAGCACAAATACCCTCGTTCTTTTAGATCAGCGTTCACTGCCTCACCGCATCCAGTATGTAATTTGTAAAGACGAACAACAAACCGCTGAGGCAATTCGAAAAATGGTTGTTCGCGGCGCACCGGCAATCGGCGCTGCCGCTGCATTTGGTCTGGCACTCGCCGCCTTTCGCTGCAATTGCCAAACAACTGAGGAATTTCTTCGGCATATCGAAAACGCCGCTCAGCAACTGACCGCAGCCAGACCCACCGCGGTAAACCTCCAATGGGCATTGAAAAGAATCATAAGAAAAGTTGCTGAGGCGGAGGGGACTATCGAAGAGCTGCGCAGACTGGTTCTTGATGAAGCCAGGCGAATCACCGACGAAGATGTTCGAATCAATCAACAAATCGGCTTGAACGCCTTACAGATCCTGCCGGAAGAAATCAATTTCATTCACCACTGCAATACTGGCGCGTTAGCCACGGTGGATTACGGCACAGCCCTGGGAATCATCCGTACCGCGCACGAACACGGACGAAAAGTATTTGTCTTTGTGGATGAAACCCGTCCCCGCTTACAGGGAGCAAAATTGACGGCCTGGGAACTTCAGCAGCTAGGTATTCCATTCAAAGTGATCGTGGACGGGGCATCGGGCTTTGTGATGAAACGCTTTCGGATTGATGCTGTCGTGGTTGGGTGTGACCGCGTGGCCGCTAACGGCGATACCGCCAATAAAATTGGCACTTACAATCTTGCCCTCGCTGCCAAAGCCCATGGAGTACCTTTCTATGTTGCCTGCCCCACTTCAACCATTGACCTGAGTATTGCAAACGGAGATTTGATTCCCATTGAAGAAAGAGATTCGGAGGAAATCACTCATCTGGAAGGAAAGGCGATTTGCCCACGAGGAACAGATGTATTTAACCCGGCGTTCGATGTTACCGTTGCGGAATTAATTACAGCCATTATTACTGAGAATGGCGTTTGTTACCCACCTTTCGAACGTTCCTTACGCGGGGTTGTTCATCCATAATGGTTCATGATTAATACCAAAAATCTCGGTCAGGAGTGCCCTCAGGTGCATATCCAATACCGAAAACGAGTAATGCTTTCGCGCAACCCCGTAATTAATTTGACACATCTCTTTAACAAAATTCTCGTCTTGTAAAGCACGGCGTGCCTGTTGAATGGATTGCTCGGTTATGAAACCATCAAACTCTATGACTTGGAATCCTTTGGGTTTAATATCAATTTCGTAAATCGAGTAGCGGTTAACCACAATTGGGCGGCGGAAGTAAATCGCTTCCAGAAAAGCATTTCCAAACCCTTCAATTTCGGAAGGATATGTTACTAGGTCCGCATGGGGATATACATCGTAGAGCGTGTAAATCTTGCGTCCGTCGGGTGTGCTGCCACGTTTTTCCTGAATGATATCCGAAACGAACAAAGTACGAACCCCCATCCGCTTCGCATAATCCCGAACACGGTGTTCGTATTCCCTCCCTTCATCTCCGGCTGCATGAGAGATGACTAGACGGGCAGGCATATCCAAACGAGAAACCAATTCAATAGCATGTTCGATCCCCTTACGCTGAACAACACGAGTTGGTTGTAATATTAACTTTTCATCCTTCTCCAGACCCAGATCTGTCCGGAGGGATTGTGCATATTCATCCAATGGAGGCGGAGGAGTTTCAAAATCCATCACATTCGGTACAATACGGCAGGAAACCCCCGTTCTCAGGCTTAATTGCTGGCCAGCCACCGAATTGATGACAACATGCTTTACACTGGGAAAAGCCGGCGGAAAAGCCATCGTCAGATAGTCCCAGACACAATTTACAAGAAAACGCTTGCGTTCCCAATACATGTCATGGTGGTGAGCAATCACCGGAAATCCGGTTTCGGCAATGAACTCCGAAAGTGCCATACCCAGTGGAATGTTAACGGGAATAGAAAGTGCATTTTCGGAAATCAACAAATTAATATCAAATTGTTTGACAAATTTTTGAAGGTGATCTTTGAAATAAGCCTTGTATTCTTGAATTTTGCGGGTTAGCTGAGGAGAACGGATGGTCTGATTAAAAGCTTCCTCATGGAGGGTTTCCATCTCAGGATGATGAAAGAACAAATTGGGTACAACATAACTGACTTCCGATGGGCGATCACATATACCGGCAAAATAATAACAGGTATGCCCCATTCTTTCAAAAATAACAGCCCATTTATCCGTTTCAAGGCTAACCCCATCTGTACCAGCAAATCGCGTTGAAACAAAACCAATTCTCAAAGACATATTATTCATGATGAAAAACTCCTTTTCACAAATTGCTTCTGACCATCCACCTGTGTTGATAGGGTAAAAGCCGGACTACTTTTTTGAACTCCTCCCCCACATCGGAAAGCAAATCTTTCCATCGGTATGTATCATCTGGTAAGTTGACTTTAATCTCGTCTTGGGAGAAATTATGCACACAGAACACATGCCGCTCAGATTGAGGATCAAAGCGCATCAGGCTAAAAATCCGCTCATCTCCGAAAATCACTTGCTGATCGGCAAATGGGTGAAATGCCGCTTCTCTCCTCCTGACCCTCAACATTCGATTTAATCCACTCCAGATTTTCGCGCGCCTGCTGGCCGGATTCTCAATTTCACCAAGGACTTCCTCAGCAGCAAGTTTCTGCCGGTTAATGGTGCGGTTTACACCGGTCAAATTGAACCCCTCTTTCCAACCCCGAGAACCAATTAGCGAATGCACATAAATGGCCGGTAAACCTTTTAGGGTTAGCAGTACAGAGTGAGCGGTGAGAAATCGGGCTACCATCACTTCTTCGGAACACGGAATTTCTGGATCATCCATTGCGTCAAAATAGTTCACATTTAGCTCGTAAGGAGATTGAGTTCCATCCGAATTTGCCTTGTAACTCACCAGCCCTCCAATTTGTTGAATTCGGGAAACCAGTTGGTCAATTTCCAAATTAGTCAAAATTCCCCGTACTGGGTTAACCCCTACACCATCGTGAGAAGCCAAAAAGTTAAAGAAGGCGGTCTGATCGGAAGGAGTATCAAGTTTATCCGCCCACCGGGACAAATACTGTGTATTTTGGGTTTGAACCGTGTATAGAATCAAAGGGGGTAACGCAAAATTGTAAACCAGGTGAGCTTCATTATGACCATCACCAAAATAGGAAATATTCTCCTGATGAGGAACATTCGTTTCAGTGATAATTCGTACATAGGGAGCTACTTCATCGAAAAGTAACCGCCAAAATTGGATGATCCAATGAGTCTGCGGAAGGTGAATACAGGCTGTACCAATTTCCTTCCACAAGTAGGCAATCGCATCCAGCCGGATAAATTGAGCGCCTTTGCGAATGTAATCCAGGAGGACCTCGGTCATTTTGTATAGTACCCGCGGATTTGCATAATTTAAATCCACTTGATCGGCACTAAAAGTGGTCCAGACGAAAATTTTCCCCTTTCTCGATTGAAATTCGGTCAGGAGCGGCAAAGCCCGTGGACGAACCACCAATCTCAGGCACTCATCACGAGGGTCTGCGGTTATATAAAAGTTCTGATATCGAGGATCGCCGCTTAGAAAGCCTTGAAACCATTCGTGGCTCACTGAAGTGTGATTGACAACTGCGTCAAACATCAACCGAAAGTTTGAGGCAAGGGCACGGATATCCTGCCAATCTCCAAAATCCGGGTTTACGGTTGAATAATCCGCTACCGAAAAACCATCATCAGAAGTGTAAGGAAAAAAAGGCAGAATGTGAATGGATGAAATCGCTGGATAAAATAAGCGCTGGGCTACATCCCGCAAAGTGTGGAGGGGTTTTTCCATTTCACGCCGGAACTGATCGGCGTAAGTGATTAATACCACATCCGATTGATCAAGTGGTGTAGGTTTTGGTTGATCCGCCAATGACACTTGAGTTTCTTCTGCCATTTTGAGTATTTGCTCAAAGATATCCCAATCGGATTTGTCTGGATAGATCAATTGAAAGAGATGCTTGAGTTTATTTTGAGTTGTTTCTGGGATTGTTTTGATCATTTTCCTCTTCCGTTCAATTCGGGCGGCCAGAAAATAATTTCCGGCTCAGCATTATTCGGAATCAACTCGAACGCCTCCCAAAGCGGCAATCCTCGTGAAGTTGCGACAAGTGTTGCTATAGCCAACCCATGAGATACAATCAAAACCCGCTCTCCCGGATGACGTGACGCAATTTCATTCACACAAGAACTCACCCTCTCGGAAACTTCTTTGAGGCTTTCCCCGCCGGGCGGACGACTTTCAAGGGGATTTTCTCTGCGAATTTCAAAAAAATTGGCATACCGCTGACGAATCACAGAGAACAACTGACCCTCCCACTCCCCCTGATGAATTTCGCGCAATCGCGGATCAACCCGGACTTCCTTCTCTCCTGCCAGAATTTTTGCGGTCGTAAAAGCTCGTTTCAGATCGCTGGAATATATTGCGCTAAAGTGGACCCCCTTTAACCTTTCTGCTAAATCGCACGCTTGTTTATTTCCGATGTCATTCAGGGGCATGTCAGCCTGTCCCTGGTAGCGTCCTTCAACATTCCAATCGGTTTGACCATGCCTTACTAGCCATAATTCCGTTCTACTCATCATAAAACCTACCTCATTGTCTCTGCTTCTTTGTCTGGATAAAATTTCGCCCGGTATTCAGGCAAAGTAATCATCGGCGGACGGTCTTGTTCAATGATTTCCTTCACTTCAAGATAATAATTACCGCTTTCATATTGAACAATTTTCATCGAACGGTTGATCTCTTCGAACAGAGGTTGTTTGAGACGTTGTTCCAACTTTTTCAAAACTGTCTGGATGATCACAAAGGACATTTTACTCAAAGCTGTCAGACTTTGATTGTGATGAATCCGCTCCAGTAAATCTACCTGCGCAATCGCCGAAAGGCCGTATTTTTCAAAAACATCAATCAATAAACCCGTTTCCACGCCATAACCGGTGAAGAAGGTCAAATTTTCCAGCACCTTCCGTCTTCCCCCATACTCTCCAGAAAGCGGCTGAATCACTCCCGAAAGTTCGGGGTAAAACAGGTTCAGCAATGGTCTGGCGGTCAATTCCGTTACTCTTCCTCCGCCAGTGGATTGAACCCTCCGACCAGTTTTCAGCGGTCTTTGATAAAAACCTTTGACAAAATGAATATTCTTATTCAACAACAATGGTCCAACCACACCATACACAAATCGCGGATGAATATTCACAATATCCGAATCAATCCAGATAATGATGTCACCATTGGTTACATACAAACTCTTCCACAAGGCGTCCCCTTTTCCCTCTCTGGCTCCATATTGAGGCAGTACCTGCTGATGAATATATACTGGGATGCCAAAGGATTGAGCAATTTCTCTGGTTCGGTCGGAAGAGTTAGAATCCATTAAAACAATTTCATCCAGCAGGGGATGTTTCTCTACAAGCCATTTTTGAATGGTACCAATTACGTTCCCAACCGTTTCTTCCTCATTGAGTGCCGGTAAAGCAAGGCTGATCTTCAACCCTCTCTCTTCTTTCAACCGGACAAGATCCGCAAGACGATCAAATTCACTGGCGTGAAAGGTATTTTCCGCAAACCATTTGTCCACAAGAATCGAGATGGCTGTCGAACCAATGGTCTCATTTTTCCAATCATCCCCCTGATGCGGAATTTCCTGTTGGGACTTAACCACAACAACATCCCGTCCAGAATCTTTCAGTAACTGATCGGCTACTTTCCCCAAACTTTCCCGCCGTTCAACACCCGCTTCGCCAATTCCCACAATGGTAACATCAGATTGGCGAGAAAGTTCTAATATGTCCTGATTGGGATTTCGGGATGCTTTGCGTTGATAATTGACCTCAGGTAAATTGGGTAAAATTCTCGAAATACCCAATAATGGTGCTTCAACAACTTCTGCGCTGGTTTCAGGTAAAAACAGATGAATGGCATTCAACTCCGATCGTTGCATGGCAAGGGCTAATCTAAGGGATAACTGAGCATGAGGCCCGCCGCGGAGTGGAATGCCAATTTTTGGATATTGTTTTGTAAAGTTTCCATGAATAACAGCAACATTGGCTTTTATCTTTTTGATAGATTCAATCAAATCCGGCTGGTCTTTCGGGAGTGAAGCCCAATCGAATATCACTAAATCCGTTCGATGATCCTGGAGGTAGGAATTGATGGCTTCCCCATAATCATAGGACACGCTCACTGTAACCTGTGCCTCGACATGATGTGAACGAACAAATTCATACACATACTTTCGCAATTTTCTCGCTCTCGTATTCCCTGCTGAGAGGGACAAGGAGGGGTCAACTATAATCACACCCAAAAAAGTAAGCGAGATTTCATTTAGTAAGTGACAAAAATTGATGATATTTTTGTGAAGCGATTCATCAAAAACCGGAACAACTAATCGTCGGAAAGGTCGGAAAATTCTTTGAGAGTACATCCAATCACCTCATCCATCATTTTGTTGGAAAATTTCACTGATTAAAGGGGCAATCTTCAAGGTATAGACTGCCTCCCAGGTAAACTCCTTTCTCACCTTTGCCCGAAAAGCGTACAACAAGTCATTATTTAATTTTTCTGCGATCTTTTCAGCCACAATTTCCGGAGAATCATGCAGAGAAAACAAATGGGCATGACCATCCGTCAATGCTCGCAGCGGAGCAATATCGCTGCAAAAGATTAATAAACGGCTCAAGCCGGCTTCCAAAATGGGTATACCAAATCCCTCCTCTTTGCTGGTTAATAACAAAACATCTGCCATACGATAGAAAGAACCAATCCACTCCTCCGAAATACCATCCGGAAAATATTCAGCCAGGAAGAAGACCTGATTTTCCAGATCGAGCAACCTTCTCAATTCCAATAATTCCTTCAAGTATTGCTCATTGGTTGGATTATGGGCGCCAGTCGGCCCGGTTACCACCAATTTCACCATGGGAAATATGCGTTTAAGGCTGGCGGTAATGCGTAAAGCCATTTCAAAGTTTTTTCTGCGGGTCACCCGTATTGGCATCAAGATGAAAGGTTCGGCCGAAAGAAGATGATTCTGAGCAACGAATTGATACAATTCATCCGTCAACCCTAACAAGCTCTTCTGATTGATTCCTGCCGGTATGACCTTTACCTTCCCCTCTGCTATGCCAGTTAACTGCACCAAATCTTGCTTACGTGCATCAGAAACCGCTACATGCGTTACCCCTTTCCAATCTTTTTTGCATAAATCCCAGGGATATGATGGATATAATTCGTTCTTATATTGGCTGGCCGTCCATGCAAAGTCATGATGCCATAAAATGACCGCTAATTTTTCTTGTCTGGAGGAAATCAGGCGGTAGAGAGCAGCCGTCAAAGCCAGATTTTTATGCTGGGATGCAACATTATGCGCAATCAATAATCTGGTATCAGCAAGAACTTCAACCAACCAGTTGTAAATTTGACTTACCACCTCCTCAAAATTCGAAGGTATTTGACCTTTGTCAAGAAATTTCTTAAATTCAAGAATCTGAGGATCCCGTGAGTCCAAAAGAGGAAAAGACTTTACCTCAATCCGCGGATGCCAGCGCTGTCCCCTGCCGCATAAAATTTCAACATCATAACCAAAATTTGATAAACATTCTGCCTGACTGGCCATCACATTTTCTACACCGCCAACTACCGGCGGGGCAGAATAATGTAAAAATGAAACTTTCATCTATTTCTCCGAAATCTGTAATATCCATTGACAAAAATGGCTCTAAAGATTGTAACACATGCAATTTTTGTTTTTTCGTAAATTATTAGACAAATCCAAGAAATTTTATGAATGGGTGATGTACAATAAATTGTGGATAACTTCGATAAAAGAGGCAATAAAATGAATTTTGAGTGGACCCAAGAACAGAATGACCTGTATCAGCAAGCCATTGAATTTTCCCAAAAAAGAATGAATCAAAACTTGATTGAAGAGGATCGTCACCAAATCTTCTCCAAAGAAAAATGGCAGGCCTGTGCCGATCTTGGTCTGCTCGGTATGATTATCCCCGAGAAGTACGGCGGTTTAGGGCTGGATGCACTTACTGTTGCTCGAGTTTTAGAAGGCTTTGGTTATGGCAGCAAAGATACCAGTATTTTCCTCTCGATTGGCGCCCATATTTGGGCAGTTGAGATGCCTTTACTCCTGTTTGGCAGTGAAGAATTGAAGCAAAAATACCTTCCCAAATTAATCTCTGGAGAGTGGGTCGGTGCCCATGCGATCTCCGAACCGGCTGCCGGCTCGGATGCGATGTCCATGTCCACTACAGCCGTAAAGGAGGGAGACGATTTTATCCTGAATGGTAGTAAAACTTTTGTTACCAACGCTCCTGTAGCGGATTTCTTCATCACCTTTGCCACGATCAACAAAAAATACGGTTTTGCGGGAGTAACCTGTTTTGCCGTAGAAGGGGATACGCCCGGTGTATCAGTGGAATCCCACATGGAAAAGCTGGGATCGAGGACTTCCCCAATGGCCGATGTCATCTTCCGCGATGCGCGTATTCCCGCCACAAACGTGATCGGAAGCCCAAGCAGTGGATCGCGTATTTTTTCCCGAATCATGTTCTGGGAACGAGCACTCATCCTGGCACCTTTTTTAGGCGCAATGCAACGTCAAATTGAGGATTGTGTCCGTTACGCTAACGAACGAGTACAGTTTGGCAAGCCTATTTCTTCTTATCAGGCAATTTCCGGTAAAATTGTGGATATGCAGGTCCGGCTCGAATCGGCCCGCCTGCTGATTTATAAAGCCGCCTGGGAACTGGAACACGGAGATCCAACTATGCCGGCGTCCATTGCAAAATTAGTCACCAGTGAAGCTGCTGTACAAACCTTTTTAGATGCCATCCAAATCTTTGGTGGTTATGGCTACACGACAGATTTCGAAATTGAACGGCACTTGCGCGATGCCATTGGAACAAAAATTTACTCCGGCACCAGTGAAATGCAAAAGATGATCATTGCTACCACCCTTGGCTTAAAAACACAAGTCTAATAAAGGTCTGACAGCGAGGTGATAAAAAGTGACCACAAAAATAGAATTGTTATACTTTGAAGATTGTCCCAATTGGCGGAAGGGATTGGAACTGCTTAAAAATATTTTCGATGACTTGAGAATCACCCAGGAAATTCATCTGGTCAAAATCGAGAATGAAGAAGAAGCCAAAAGGCGTAAGTTCTCCGGTTCACCCTCTTTTTTTATTAATGGGCAAGATTTGTTTCCAAACCAGCAGGAAAACTATTTTCTGGGCTGCCGCGTTTACCCCACTAGCAGGGGATTTCAGGGAGTGCCAGAATACGATATACTCCGCTCAGCAATTCAAAAAGCATTGGGGTTATGAATGATTCACCACCTCGTTGATCACTCTGAGCGCCTTTTCCATCAATTCCATTTTTGCCTGCCTTCCCATGTGACCAAGGCGGAAAATTTTTCCAGCCAAAGGGCCATACGATCCGCCAACCACTAATCCCATGCCGCGAAAACGGCGATCCAATTCTTCCCAATTAAATTTTCGGGGGATGTAAACTGCTGTTACAGTGGGCGAAGGCGTTGCATTTTCTGCCGGAAATAACCGCAACCCCATGGATTGCAACTCCTTCCGGCAATATTCAGCAACCATTTCATGCCGCTTGAAAACCTCATCCAATCCTTCGTCTAAAATCAATTTAGCAGCCTGATGCACCGCCGCAACCCCATGCCAGTTTGGAGTATAAGGAAAATAAAATTTTTCCTGTGCATCCCAAAATGGCAACAAGGCATCATATCCTACATAACCAACCTGCTTGATAATTTCCCATGCCGTCTGGCTGACTGCAACGAACGCTGCCAAAGGTGGTGCAGAAAGCACTTTTTGTGAGCCGCCCAAACACAAGTCTATCCCCCACTCATCGGTTTTAACCGCCGTCCCACCCAGGCTGGCAACCGCATCCACATAAAACAAGGGAACTTCATATTGCCGTTTGAGGAGACCAATATTCTCAAGGGGATTGAGTGTGCCAGATGGGGTTTCACAATGAACAGCGGTGATCATCTTTGGGCGAAATGTCTTGATTAATCTTTCAATCTCATCCAAATCCTCAAAAGTCTGATCGTACTCGATACCATAAATCTTCACTTCTGCACCAAGCGAAGCGGCCATCTCCGCAATTCCATAGCCAAACACACCACTGGCGAGTGCAAGAACTCGATCTCCCGGCAGTAGTGTGCTTTTTAAAGCCCCCCACAAAGCAATCATTCCTTCACCAGTATGAATGACAACCCGATTTTTTGTCTCGTATAAAACCTGCAAGAGATTTTCGGTTTGGTTGTACAGCTCCAAAAACTCTTTTTCCAAATCTGGCGATGGATAATCATGATTCATCGCATCAAGGATGATTTGAGGTACAGTTGTTGGGCCTGGCACCATGGGTATTGGGTATTGATTCATATGTTTTTGAGCCATTTCTTGCAAAGATTGTCCAACTTTATTGGTCTTTAGATGATCGAATCTCAATTATCCCACAAATTTCCACAACCGAAAAAAATTATAATTCTTCTTGCGGTATAATCAAACCGAACAAACTTCTTGGGAGAAAAACACATTGAAAACCAGCGTCGTTGATCGTTTCATTCGCTATGCGAAAATTTTTACCGAATCCGACCCGGATTCGAATACCTTCCCCAGCACCAGCCGACAGCTGGACCTGGCCAAACTTCTGGTTGAAGAATTGAAACAAATTGGGCTGGTGGACATTTCTCTTGATGAAAACGGTTATGTCATGGCAACTTTGCCAGCCAATGTCATGGATGCGCCAACTATCGGTTTCATTGCCCACATGGATACCAGCCCAGATATGACTGGGGAAAATGTCAATCCGCAAATTATTCAATATCAGGGGGGCAATATAATCCTTAACAAGGAGAAAAACATCGTTCTTTCTCCGGAAGATTTCCCAATTCTTAATAAATATATCGGTCAGACACTGATCACGACCGATGGGAACACCTTATTGGGTGCCGATGATAAAGCCGGTATCGCGGAGATTATGGCGGCTGTTGAATACCTTGCTCAACATCCGCATATACCCCACGCCACTATCCGGGTTGGTTTTACCCCAGATGAAGAAATTGGGCGGGGGGCTGACCGCTTCGATGTCCAGAAATTCAACGCGGATTTCGCCTACACCATGGATGGGGGGGAAATCGGCGAATTACAATTCGAGAACTTCAACGCTGCCAATGTAAAAATATTTATTCAGGGACGGAATGTTCACCCCGGTACTGCTAAAAACCAGATGATTAACGCTCTACAAATTGCCATCAATTTGCACCAGATGCTACCGCCCCACCTGAGGCCCGAACATACTGATCATTACGAAGGATTTTTCCATCTAACCCACATTGATGGCAATGTGGATTCCGCCGAGATGCGCTACATCATCCGTGAACATGACCGCAAAAAATTTGAGGAAATGAAGGCCTTATTACTTCGTGCTGTTCAATACCAGAACGAACTTATCGGGTCCGAACGAATCAAGATTGATTTACGTGATAGTTACTACAATATGAAAGAAAAAATTCAGCCGGTGATGCACATTATCGAACTGGCAAAACAAGCCATGCTGGATGTGGGAGTCACACCCATCATCCGCCCGGTGCGCGGCGGCACCGATGGCGCAAGGTTGTCCTACATGGGATTACCCTGCCCCAACATCTTCAATGGTGGGCATAACTATCACGGCCGCTATGAGTTTGTTCCCGTTGAATCGATGGAAAAAGCCGTTCAAGTCATTGTGAGAATCGCTCAGCTGGCTGTCCAAACCAGATCAGGAAACAACTCTTAACCAAACAAACTGGTAAGGTTCCAGCATTAACGGGTTGATCGTTGAATAGGGTTGCCCACTGACCAAATCAACAAAGTTATATCCTAACCCGTGCAAGCGGATTTCATTACCGTCAATGATTTGGGGCTGCTCGCTAAAATTACCAATGGATAAAATTCGTTCATTTCCCAATTGACGCACATAAGAAAACAGGTGTTTCGATCGAAGACTGAGGATATCTGTTTCTGCACCGCTAAAGGCTGGAATAGTTTTTCGCAGATCAATCAATTTTTTCAGTCGGGTGAAAATCTTTCCTTCCTGAGTCGTCTCATCAAACCGTCGGTTATATTTCTCCCAATCAGTAAATGGACGGTGCACCCAACGTGAATCGCGAATTTTGGCCGGATCCTCACGATAGCGGTAATCATTCAAGGTGGCAATTTCATCTCCCAGATAAATCAGTGGAATACCACCAATAGACAAAATCACACTATGGATAAGCAGTATCCGTCTTAAAGCCAGTTCAACTTCTCTTTCGGTTTCTTCATGGATCGCTTTTTCTAAACCGGCCAAAGAGGCACATGTACCCGAAATTCTGGCATCACCGGTGCGCGGATTTTCCTGAAAAGGCAGGCCACGGGCAAAACTTCCTGGAAACTTACCGGTATAGAAATCATTCAAGAAACGACGATGATCAAATCCATTGATACCCAGTTGTGCTGCATCCTCGTCGGAAAATGTCCATCCAATATCATCGTGGCAGCGTACATAATTCACCCACGCACATTGCGGATGAATCTTAAAACGTTCCTGCATGGAAAAGGTAAGTAAATCGGTCTGACGGGTCGCCAGTGTATTCCATAACAAAGCCATTAGCAAGGGATTGTAGGAAATCTGGCATTCTTTTGGGTGAATGTAGCGCACCACTTCATCCGGGTGAACAATGGCTTCAGACTTAAAGATCAATGCAGGCGCAGAAATCCGGGCTATTGAATTGAAGGCCCGGATTAGAAGGTGGGCTTCCGGCAGGTTTTCACAATTTGTTCCTAATTGTTTCCAGAGGAAGGCAACCGCATCGAGACGCAGGACCTCCACACCGGCATTGGCAAGGAAGAGCATCTCCTCTGCCATACGGTTGAAAACCACCGGATTAGAGTAATTTAAATCCCACTGGTTAGAGTGAAAAGTCGTCCATACCCACTTTCCCACATCCGGGAAATAGGTGAATGCCCCTGGATGCTCTTCGGGAAATATTTCCCGCAGGGTTCGTTCATAGGCATCCGGCATCGTCCGATCGTCAAACATATAATAATACGCTTGAAAGTCGGGATCTCCCGCACGTGCTTTGAGCGCCCATTCATGTTCGTTAGAGGTGTGATTAAAAACAAAATCCAACACCAGGCTGATTCCCTCTGCACGCAGCATTCTGGCCAGGTCGGTCAACTCCTTCATGGTGCCAAGCGCAGGATTGACCTCACGGTAACTGGAAATAGCATAACCCCCATCATTTTCCCCTTCCGGGCAGCGAAACAATGGCATCAAATGCAGGTAAGTCAATCCCAATTCTTTGAAGTAAGGTATTTTTTCTTGGATACCTCGGAGGGTTCCGGCAAACAAATCCACATAGCACACCCCCCCAAGCATTTGATTCGATTGGAACCAATCCGGACGATTTTCCCGCTCGGCGTCTAAGGTTTTCAATTCTGGGTTTCGTTGGATCCAGTAATCACCAAGCACTTCCAGTAATTCTTCAAGATGATAAAAGAAATCGTAATGCGTCCCGTAAAGGTGATGAAGAATACGAAAAAGATCTTCAAAATGCTGCTCAAGACGACTTTCAAAAACTTGCCAATCCCGCGAATGAGCGGTAATGTAATCGGCAAACCGCGCCTTGAGACGCGGTTGAAGCCGATCCAGAGTTCGTTTCGCCTCTCTGGAAAGATTCATGCATCCGATTCCTTTCTGTTCTGTTCTATCCTTTCACAGAACCCGCCATCAAACCGCGCACGAAGTAACGTTGCAAGGCAAAAAATACCGTCAAAGGTAAAATCATACTGACAAAAGCACCGGATGTAAGCAAATGCCAGTCCTGTCCTTTCTCTCCAACCATAGCAGCCAATGCACTGGTAACCACCCGGTTTTGGTCACCCAAGAAGACCAGAGCCACCAAATAGTCGTTCCATACCCACAAGAATTGAAAGATGGCAAAAGATGCCAGTGCAGGTATGGACAACGGTAGAATCAAACGCGTAAAGATGGTAAAGTGTGAGGCACCATCAATAAAGGCGGATTCGAGAATGTCTCGTGGAAGCGATCCGATGTAATTGAATAGGAGATACACCGCCAGTGGTAGCCCAAATCCGGTATGTGCCAGCCACATAGCAAGATATGTCCCATTAAGATTTAATTGGGTGTAATCTCTTAATATTGGTACCAGAGCAATTTGTAAAGGAACAACCAGTAAAGCAACAACCAATGTAAACAACAATTTTCTACCGGGGAAATTAAGCCATGCAAAGCCATAGGCTGCAAAGGCAGCAATCAAAATTGGAATAATTGTCGATGGAACAGCAACAGCAATTGAATTTAGAAACGCGCCGCCCAGATTGTTCCCTTTTCGGGTAATTTCATTCCCGGAAGCATCGCGAAAACGAATCTCTTTACCACTCAACGTGTCCCGGTAATTATCCAGCGTCAGACGTGCCGAGAAACCAACCCAGCGTTTTTCTTCCACAACCACCAAACGCGAGCGTTTATTGCCAATCCATGTGATCCTTCGACCATCCGGTGTAGTAACCCCTTGTCTAAGGGTATTGAAATCCGCAGTGACGCCGGCAATCTCGAAAGGCTGATCCACATCCACGTCCTCAGGCACACGGATTTCTTCGACTTTGACCCATCCGCGATGAGGGAATACCGTCCACCAACCGCTACTATAAATATCTTCGCTGTTGCGGAAAGAGGTAATGAACACCCCAATGGTAGGAATTAACCAAACAAGACAGATCAAAATCAGCACACCGTTTACAAAGATGCTGCCCAGCCGCTTTTGACCCTTTTGACTGGTGTTTGCACCGCTCATCAGAATGCCCTCCTTTCGCGGAACTGGCGGAGATTGTAGATCATCACTGGAATGACTGCAATCAAAAGCACAATCGCAATCGCCGATGCTCTGCCAGAGTGGTTATACGTAAATTGTTGGAGGTAAAACTCATTGGCGATCACATTCGTGCCGTAATTTCCCCCCGTCATAACCCGTACAATATCAAACAATTTCAAGCTGAAAATAACAATGGTTGTGGTGACAGTTAAGAGGGTACTTTGGATTGTGGGTACCATGATTCGAAAGAACACCTGAAATTCGTTGGCTCCATCCACCCGCGCAGCCTCTAAAAGTTCCGAAGGAATGCCCTTAATGGCTGAGGATAAGATCACCATGGCATAGCCAGTTTGCAGCCAAATCATAATCACGATTAGAAATAGATTATTAATCGGAGGGAGTAAGAGCCAGGGTTGTGCCTTCCCGCCAAAGGCTATGACGATTGCGTTCAGCAAGCCAATTTCCTGAATTCCGACCCCCTCGCCTCGATAGGCATAGACAAATTTCCAAATCACACCCGCGCCGACAAAGGAAATAGCCATTGGCATAAAGATAATGGCTTTGTAGACCTTTTCCAGCGGTGTTCGGTCAGCAAGTACCGCGATCAGCAGCCCTAATCCAACACTGAACCCGGTTCCCAAAATCATCCACAATAAATTATTGCGAAAAGCCTCCAACATGACCCGGTCAGTGAACGCAAATATATAATTTTCAATCCCGACAAAACTTCTCCCCAAGCCATCCTGAAAACTCAATACCAACGTCCGGATAGTCGGCAAGAACAGATACCAGAAAAGAATCGCGATAGCGGGACCGATGAAGATAAAGGGTTGAAGTCGGCGGACCCACTCCCCTGAGAGTTTTTCCACAAGCCAGTTAGATACCCCATACAGGAGCGCTACCCCTCCCACTCCCCAAACAATTGCAACCAGGACGATGATCAATTGAGGGGCGTTGCTATCTCTCAAAAAAATGAAACCACGCCATAACACCAGAAAGGTGACCAATGGGACAAAAATTGAAACCAGTAATCTCCCCACCCCGGTGGTCAACCAATTGATTAATTGGTTTCCCGCAGTTAATCTTGGCTGGTTTTGCATGTTGCGCTCCTTTCTCTAAAGAAGGAATCCTGTCCTTAATAAAAATTATATAATTTTCTGGGGAGAAGAGGGGCAGGTTATCCCCTATCAGCATCACCTGCCCCTCCAACTTGCATAGATTGTAAAGCGAATTTAGACCTTTACTGGTGGTTTACTTTGGCCAGGAAGCATCAATATCTCTCAGCGCAGTATCCAGATCAATTGCACCGGAGACATATGAAGTCATGCTCTTCCAGAAGGAACCAGCACCCACCGCACCGGGCATCAGGTCCGAGCCGTCAAACCGCACGGAAGTGGCGTTGAGGATGATCTCGGCAACGCCGCGGTCAACTTCATTGGAGTACCAGTCAAGGCTGGAATCGAGATGAGGCGAAATCGCACCACCAGCACGCACCCAACCTTCAACCGATGCACCGGTAGTAAAGTATTCCATGACTGCACGGACTTCGGGGCGGTCATTGAACATCGCGTAGATATCGCCAGCCACTAAGACGGGCTTCCCGTAAGCAGGGTCAATCGGCGGCAGGTAGAAGAAGTCATAATCAACACCAGCGGTCAAACCTTCGGGGAAGAAGGTGGTAATGAAGTTGCCCTGTTTGTGCAGCCAGCACTTGGGCGGATTGTCAAACATGGGTTTCGGGGCATCCCCAAAGAAGGTAGTGGCAATTGCCTGCCGGCCACCATACACATACCCATCTGTGAACCAGATTTCGGTGACCTTTTCAATGGCATTGCGCACTTCGGGTGAATCGAACTTCAATTCACCTTTCACCCATTTATCATAATTTTCAAGCGAAGTGGTGCGCAGCATCGTTTCTTCGATCCAGTCGGTCATTGGCCAACCGGTGGCAGCACCCGACTCAATCCCCACACACCATGGAGCATCGCCGTCATTCTTAATTTCTTCGCTCAATGCCAGCAGTTCCTCCCAGGTGGTAGGGATTTTGTAGCCGGCTTCGTCAAAAGCTTTCTTCGGATACCACACCAAAGATTTGCCATTGACACGGCCCCACACACCTGCCATGATCTTACCATTGGGGCTGTCCATCATAGCCATATCCAACCAGGATTGATTGTAATTTTTCTTCAATTTTTCCATATCGAGGAAGGTGCTGACATCAATGGCTTTGCCCTTGGCCGCAAAGGTCGCCAGCAAACCCGGTTGAGGAAAGTCTACGATGTCGGGGGGATTGCCACCATCAATACGGATGGAAATGGATGCTTCAAATTCCTTTGAACCTTCGTATTGAATGTCAATGCCGGTTTGATCTTCAAAATTCTTGATGGATTGTTCAAACTTGACCGCATCGTTATCGGTGAACGGCCCGGCCATGGTTACAACCGTGCCTTTAAATTCACCTGCAAATGCGCGGTCAAGATAGGAACCACCAGCCGCGGCAGGCGGTTGAGTCGGTTCAGCCGTCGGTTGCGCGCAGGCAGCCAGTACCAGCGCAGCCACCATCAAAATTGCCAAAACTTGCCAGAAACGGTTTTTCATTTTCTCCTCCAAAATTTCAAAATTTGGACTGAACAACACGCCAATTTGGCCATCTCCAGATTCTTACAATTTCATTCTTTTCGACCGATCACCTCCTTTCAGGGGTTTAATCATTCCAACTCATGTTGTCCCGCGTTCGATCAACGACAACGGTAATCGTATATGCTGAATCGGACGGGTTGAGTCAAGCATGCGCGAAAACAGCAGCTCAGCGGCTACCCGTCCGGATTCATCCAAGGGCTGACGGACAGTGGAGAGTTCCATGTAATCGGCAATGTCCAAATCATCAAAACCTAAAATAGCCACATCATCCGGAATGCGTAAACCCAATTGCTTCACAGCCTTGATTACCCCAATGGCTTGAAGGTCAGTCGCCGAGAAGATTGCAATTGGCAATTTTGCAGTTTTCAATCTTTCCAAAGCCACAAAACGGGTTGCATCCACATGGTACGGAGTTTCCCAAATATGGTCATCCGAAAATTCGACATTTGATTCGGATAATACCTGTTGAAAACCTTTCAAACGAGAACTAATCGGATTAATTCCGTATTTTGGGAAGTTCGTTTCCCCCACAAAGGCAAAGTTTGAGTAACCCTTGCCTTTAAGAAAACGGGCAGCCATTTTCCCGCCTTCCTCATCATCAATTTCCACACTACTGAACATATTGAGAGGATACTCTATTAAAACGGTTTCTAATTTATGTTGAATGATTCGTTCGGCGGTTTTTTCGTCCACCCGCACAGAGATCAGAATCAAACCATCCAGGTTATGAGTCAATGGAATAGTATCCAGATAGTGTTGCAATCGTTCGAGGGTATCTACTGTAAAAATTACCAGTTCGTAGTTCGACTCCGTAAGAACAGAGGCAACTCCCCGCAGCCGCTGGACAAAAGATGGCGCAGTAAAAAAGGGAGTAATCACACCCACCCTCCCCGAAGATCGCAGCGCCCTGGCACGAGCTTCGGCTTTAGGGATAAAACCCAATTCATCAATGGTAGCCAGGACATGCAATCGGGTGGATTCGTTGACTCGTTCGGGATTATTAAGAACCCGCGACACCGTGGAAATGCTCACTCCCGCTGAACGGGCGACATCATAAATGGTGGGGGTATTTTTTCGGGAAAGCATTCTTAACGGGGTAATTTTAGACAGAGTAATTTAGCAAAAAGACTGAAAGTACTTTTATGAAAGCACTTTCAGTATAGCAAAATTATAATCCCCTTGTCAATACAAGGGGAGAATTTTTTAAGATATCTTAAGTGTTCAATCGTTTACTGGTTCAACCAGTATTCCTTCCGCTACACTTTTTTCAAAAGCCAATTCCATTTGTTCTACTTGAATAACCGTGACCGGTGTTTGGGAAATAACACGAACACAACGACCGGGAATTAAACCGTAGGATTGCAAATGCCCACGAAAAGGAGGATGTAATCTTTCCAATTCTCGAATGACCACTTCACGTCCCGGAACAACCTGACATAATGCCAGGCAATGATCATTGGTCTCGTAGCCGCGCGCACACCGTTGTCGTTTTCTATGATGAAACACGTCCGCCTCCAGAGATTAGTTTTTTTGCGATCCCCACCACCCATGATCGCTGAATATGGATATTCGAGCTTCCACATCTTGGGCAACAAGTCATCGTGCAGCCTCGATGAAGCGGGCAATTACCGCAGGCAGGGTTTTCCAAAGGATCATACTCCATACCGCACACAGAGCATCGGATCAGATCCATAGACTGGGTTTCAGAATTGACATTTGATACTGGTTTCATAATCAGGAACCCCACCCAAATCCACTTAACAACCTCATCAGTAATCCCCCAATCAAAACTGAGAAGGGGATGATAAAAGCCACCATGCCCAATCCGATTTTCCAACCCCGCTCTTTAATCATCATAAATACCGAGGCAATACAGGGGATGAAAAGGGTTATCGTCGTAATGGATACGAGGGCTTGTAAATCACTCAAATGACCTTGCGATTGCATCACAAAAAAGCCAGTTGCAGCGAAATCTCGTCGCAAAAACCCCATCAACAGAGCAGAAGCGGCTTCGGGAGGCAATCCAAGCCAGCCAGTAACAATTGGTTTGAATGTTTCGATCAAGGCTGGCAACAGGTGAATCGTATCCAGTACGAACAAAATAATCGTCCCCAATAAGAACAAAGGCACAGCTTCTTTGATATACCACTCTAATCTGGCTAGGGTTTTGAAGATCACATTCGTGAAAACCGGCATTCTCAACGGGGGGAGTTCGACTATCAAAGGCGTCCTTTCTCCCGGAAAAACCTTCGCAGCCAGCCATCCAACCAGTATTAAGACCAGGAAAATCACCCCAACCCAAATTAGCGTGGCCTGGAAAGAGATTGCTGCCAACATCCCCATGACGACCCCCAATTGGGCCGAACAAGGAACTGCCAGCGCCAGCAGTAAGGTGACCAAGATACGATCTCGCCGATTGTTCAAAATGCGAGTCGTCATGGTTGCCATCGTCACACAACCCAGCCCCAATACCATCGGTAAAACCGCCTGACCATTCAACCCAATCGTCGAAAACAGGCGGTTACTTAATACCGCCACACGAGGCAAATAACCCGAGTCCTCCAAGATTCCGAAGGCAATAAAGAAGGTCAGCACGATTGGCAAAAGGAGAGCCAGCGCATAAGTCACTCCCATCGTCCAAAGACCATACTCACCAACCAAAAAATTCCGGACCAGTTCCCATGGAATGATTTTTTCACTCACAGCGATCAACCATGGGTTGATGATTTCCCCAAACAACTGTTCTTCCAGTAAACCGACCAACGTGCCTGCGCCAAAAACCCCCACAAACCAGTACATGGCATACAAAACCAACAAAAGGATGGGAATACCCCATACAGGGTGAATAGTCAAGCGACTCAAACGGCTCCCGTTGGGATTCGAGTTCTTTGCCTCTTGTAATGAGTCTCGCACCATCTGTTCTATGAAACTTTCCCGGCTTGTTTGGATGAGAAGATCCACCCCTTCGGGATATTTTTCAATCAAATCGTTGCGAATTTTGAAAAATTGATCCTGAACTTTATTCGCAGTATTTTCCTCAACCCATTTTTCGCAGACCGCATCCTTTACAAACCACAATAAAGAGAAGGCCCGTTTGGATATAGGCGGGTCGAATTCCAGTTGCTCAATCTCCTTTATCGCTTGTTCCACATCCGGGGGGTATTGAATTTCAAGTTTAACCGGTCTGGCAGACCGAATTGACCTTTCAACCTCTGCAATTCCGCTACCCCTTGTGGCAACGGTCTGGATAATCGGAATTCCAAAGGCTCGTTCCATAACCTCAGTACGAATTTCCAAACCTCGCATACGCGCTTCATCCATCATATTTAAAGCCAGGATCAAAGGCACACCCATTTCGGCCAGTTGAATGGTGAGATGCAATGTTCGACGTAAATTTTTTGCATCGCCCACCTGAATCACCGTGCGTAAATCATTGTTGAATAAGACCCGTTCGGTGACCTGTTCATCCTCGCTGCGAGAGGGAAAACTGACGACCCCCGGTGTATCAATGAGAGTCACCCCCTCCATTTTTCGCAATTTCCCTTGTGAAACTTCAACCGTAGTACCCGGATAATTTGAAACCATCACATATTGACCGGTAAGGCGGTGGAACAATACCGACTTTCCGACATTTGGGTTCCCAACCAGTGCGATATAACGACCACCGAGATATGGATTGGTTTGTTGCATAGCGTGACAGGCAGCCATAAATACCTCAAAAAGATTATGTAAGATTTAAGCATTCCGCACATAAACCATAAAAGACCAGTGTGGCATTTTCAACTTTTCCGCCGAAGCAATCCACAAACTGGGTTTTCACAACTTCAATGAGCGGCGTATCAAATTCGGTGATTTGATTGCATTTTTTGCATCGAAAATGAAAATGATCTTCTCCTTGCTCAACCACCGGGTCAAATCGCTCCAACCGTGGATCATCGTCAAAACGACGAGCATTGACCAGCCCATGTTCTTCCAGCCAGCGCAGTGTTCGATAAACCGTAGATAGATTCAAGGCTGGATTTTTCTCCCTGACCTTTTGGTAGATTTCTTCCGCAGTGGGATGATCTGCACATTCAATGAGAGCCTGTAAAATCATCCTCCGCTGAGTGGTCATTCTGCCGCCCGTGGCGTGAATTTGCGACTCCGCAGCATTTACCAAATTGAATTCCATAAAATTACCTCGTATCAATTTATTGCAAATTATTTGCAATAGTCACATGTATTGTATTGAATTCCCCCGCTATGAGTTAGTGTTATACATCACTAACCCGTTGAATGATTGTCATATATTTGGAAAAAATTAAACAAACAACAAACTGTTTTCCAATTTCAAAAGGAATAACTTTTTCTCTACCCCACCCCCATAACCAATCAAGTTCCCGTTGGATCCAACAACCCTATGACAAGGCACAATGATTGGAAGGGGGTTTTGTCCATTGGCTTTCCCTACAGCTCGTATGGCCTTTATATCCCCAACTCTCTCAGCTAATTGTTTATAGGAAATCGTCGTCCCGTAGGGTATTTTGATCAATTCTCCCCAAACTTTTCGTTGAAAGGCACTCCCTTCAAGATATATCGGTAAATCAAAAGACCTTAATTCCCCCGCAAAGTATGCTTCTAACTGCTGATGGGCTTGCTTAAAAAGGGGTATCTCCTTCCGACCTTCCAATGGCAATTCAAACGGAAAAAACGACAGCCTGCGCAGGAATTCCCCGTCAGAAGACAACAAAAGTTCCCCTATGGGGCTTTGCATGACGTAATAAAACATTAAGGCTACTCCAATGAACGGTAATTTGTATTAGTATATCTTCAATTGACCGGAATGGCGTAGATGAATAGCCGTCCCCAAGATGGATTTCCATCCCTCGAAATACAAGTTTGCAGCGTCAGATGTTTTTCACCCATGTAAAATTTTGCAAATAGCTGGGCAGTGCCTATAATATCGGCAGTCTCTAAATCCTGGTATTTTTCCACCCCATCAATATTGACCAACTGATACGAATAAATCTCAATGACCTGGTATTCCGTTGTCTTGCCCTTTCCATCCAACAGGAAAACCCGCATTCCCGGTTTAATTTCAAAAAACAACTTGCCCGCCAGATGATTGTGCGCCAGCAGGCCAACCACGCCCGGAGTGGTTAACATGAATTGAGTAATTGCATCCGCATCGTTCGAGATAAATTCATAATCGCCCGAGGGTTGCGGGACAACCGGTTTTGCCAGCAGTTTTTCTACATACAAACCGGTAATGCGGTTTTCCCCATTCTTAACTGTGTCCGCAAATTGGGTCAGGCTGGGAAAGCTCGCTTCCGGCTCCGAATTTGCATTATTGAAACTTCCATTGGTTAAGAGTGGTAGAAAGACCTGAAATCCGCCCGAATCCGCCGAAACCGGTTGAGGGAGAGAAAAAACAGTTACTCCAATCCACCAGAATATCGTCATTACCAGCGTAAAAATCAAAGAGCGCCTCATGCCAATCTCTTTCTGACAAAGGCGCCCGGTAAAAGCCGACCACGGCCAATTTAAATAAATACAGCAGGATTCCCCTGCCTGTAATTGGATGCATGGAATCGCGTTTTCGGCGGCCTGGCAGTCATAGGCATAAAAGCCCTTAGACCCATAGCTTTGCGTCGCCGGCTTTCGCCGGGTTTGCCTTTGTCGTTACGGATTTAAATACGGTTTTCCTTGTTCTGCCCGGATTAGATTGACCCTAACCGTTTTCGTATTAATCCAGGAACTCTTATATGATTTATAGGCAGAATTTATTAAAACTTAATAGACAAAAACTTACAAATACCTTACAGCCACTTTCAAATTAGTGAGTTACTCAGCAGCGCGCAGTGTGAACCAGAATCGGCTTCCCTCACCGGGTCTGCCGCGACTGTCAACCCCCACTCTGCCGCCCATTTTTTCAACGATCCGAGCAACAATCGAAAGCCCCAATCCATGACCTTCTGCTCGGCTGCGGTCAATTCGGCTAAAATCCTGGAACAATTTTGCCTGATTTTCCGGGCTTATCCCATCCCCGTTATCCTGAATCCAGAACCGGATAAAACCATCCCCATCCGCAATAGCCCCCAGCTGCACAATCGGTGGTGTACCGCCGTACTTGATGGCATTGGTGATGTAATTCGCCCACACTTCTTCTACCCAGGGGGCATGCCCCATTGCAATTGGCCATTGATGGGGCATACTGATCTGTGCTGCATTGTCTTCGATCACGAAATTTAATCGGGTCAGAACTTCTTCGACAACCCTTTGCATATCCAGGGGAACCAATACTACTTCCTGACTACGCAAACTCGCCAGTGTCAAAAGTTCCTGTATGATTTCGGCTTGCTTTTGAACAATTCGTTGTAACTGATTGTTGAGTTGCAAAATTTCATCGGGAGCATTAATCGCCTTTAATTTCAATTCCATAATATGCGCCAGAATCGCTTGATTCTGCAAAGGGGCTTTTAAGTCATGGGCTACCATACGGGCAAATGCATTTAAATCACCAATCAATTGCTCGCGTATGGCAATCTCCTTCTGCAATTGTTCGTTAGCGGATTGCAATGCGCGTTGTGCTTGAATACGTTCCTGAATCTCTTGCTCTAAGGCGATATTTTTTAATTGCTCTCTTTCAGCCTCTCGTCTGGCTTCTTCCACCTGATAAACCACTTCCAGGTTTTTTAATTTTGTTTCCGACTCATCGTTGAAGACTTCTTCTTTGATCTCGTGGAATCGTTCATAATGAGCCAGCGCGCGTTGAAATTGGACTGCCTGCCGGTAAACCGAAGAAAGCAACTGGTGACATTGAACCTGCTGCCCTCGTGACTTAATCTTTTCGCTGATTTGTAGCGCTTCATGGAGCGGCTCTAGCGCCTGACCCGGTAATTCTTGTTCAGCATACACTTGCCCAATTCGGACGAGAGACACAACGCTCTCAAAAGGCGATAATATCTGTCGGGAAATCCTGAGCGCATCTTCAAAACATTCCAGCGCCTTTGGATAATCCTTCATAATCTGATAAGCCCGCCCCAGGGAATTAAGGGTTCTGGATTCGCCCCATTTTTCTTGTAAGTCTACGAATAAATTGAGACCTTTGATGCCAGCACTCAGTGCCATTCCGGCATTCCCCAGCCCGCTATAAACCAGACAGGATTTTTCCAAAGCTTCTGCTTGCAGGTACAAATCCTGACTGATCTCAGCATCTTTCGAAGCCCGCAAAATATATGGGAGCGCACGAGTAAATTCTTCTCTTTGTAAATAAACGCTTCCCAAATTGATTAATAAATGACCTTCTACAACTCGATCCCCAACTTCCTGTGCCAATTCCAAACCGCTCAGAGTATATTGAAGAGCGTTTACAAAACTGGATAAATACAGATGAACTTGCCCCAATAACACATACACCCAGGCCAATTGTTTCTTAAGGTCAACCTTTTCGTAGATGGATTGAGCCTGTTGAAGAGCGCTGATCGCCTGATCAAAATACCCCATTTGCAGATATAGTTTTCCCAGCGCCTGGTGACAATCCGCAAATCGTTTAAGCTCATCATCCGTTCCGGCCGGATATTTTTCTAACCATTTTTTTGTCGTTTCCAGGATCTCAAGAGCCTCTGTAGGATTTTGATAACGCAACGCAAAAGCACGCTGTAACGCCGAGGAGATCATTTCCTCTTCATTACCCGGCTCACGAAGCAGAATATCCCGGTCCACAGAGTCGGACATGATTGAATTCACAGCCAAGTGTACGCTTTCTTACAATGTTAGCACAGAAAATTTTAACCATGGTGATATTGAATAACAAATACATCCAAACCCCGACATTATGGTGCAGGATTTGAGCCAAATTCAACTCTCTGCGTTCGATATTACTTTTCAGCTAAAACAATTACCTTATCCTTTTCAGTAAAAACCACTTCATCCCACTTATCAGGATTGATCTTGACCCCAAACGACCGTTTCGCATCTTCGGAGAGTGAGGATAATCGGTAGCCAATTGCTGTTTCCCCCTTTCGGGCAGCCGATTCCAGCAATGTATAAAAATTTAAGGCAACACCCGTTTTTACATATTGAGTTACTGGTTTCAAGTAAATTTCTGAGCCTTGCGGGTTGAACAGATCTTCATACACGGCATTTCTTCGGCGGTCAGCAACAATTTGAGCCATCATCAAACTAATTAAACGGTCACTTACAATAAAATCATCCGCCTTTGCAACCTCCGCAAGCCGGCTGTTGCGGCCATCTAAAATTTCAGTCGCAATGGAGGGTTTGGAATGAGCATTTTCGATTATGTCTCGCACATGCAACAATGTAAATAAAGTATTGGAGTCTATTTGCTGAATGGACGAGGCTTGATCCTCATTACTGAGCAAAATTATGTGATTGTATTTTGGCAATTTCAATCTATCCAATTCAGACCGATCCAGAATTGATCTTTGTTCAAAACTGATTTTTATATTGAAGTCTGAAGCGATTTCTTCGAGTTCCTTTCGTAAATCGAATTTATCGGTAACGATGCAAACCTTTGATTTTGGTTGAAAATAATTGTTCAATTCCCTTAACAATTCATACCCACGGTCACTCCAACCCAGGATGATGACACTTTCACTCGATCGTGGTGGAAAGTGATTAGAGACAATCCATTCATCATGGATTGGGGTGCGTTCACCACGAACTAATCCATGCTCATCGCTGGAAATCACGATGAGTTGATCTCCAGCGCGAATTATTGATTCCATAGGCGGGTTAAGTGTTACCCGATCACCTTTTTGAAGTCCAATAACCACTCCTTTTTGAAACGTGCTTAATGCCTCTCGGTAGGTTCGGCCAATCAAAGCAGCGTCTTCAACAAAATAAATCTCATCCCCGGTGAAATCTAATAAATCGGAATAAACTACCGAAAGCCCTGGTTGATTGCAACTTTGCGCCAGCAATCGAGCAATCACCTGACCGGAATAAATCCATTCAACCTCTCCCTCACCAACAATCTTACCCAATGCCCGGTTTTGTTTTTCCCTTAAAGAGGCAATAATTGTAAAGGGACGCCCCCTTCGGTCATGGCTTTTGGTTATCGCAAGCACTGTTTTTATCACTTCGGCATCTGGATTTTCGCCCTCCGGTGTAAGGACAAGGATGCCGCTTGCCTCGTTCAGATTGGTCAACTCCAAATCACTCATTTCAATAGGACTGCCGCTCCGGCAAACCACCTTTCGGAGAGACTCTGCTCCTATTCGACTTCGGATTTGATCTTCCATTTCAACTTTATCGTGATTACCGAGTAAGACAATTTTTTGATTTTTCTTCCCTTCCTGGGCAATGAATAACTGAGGGATAATCGTAAAAACTTGTTCGGACCATCCCAATACCACAATATGATCTCTTTCGATTACGGCAGATTTACCCCGTCGTAAATTTTCAATTTTTTGGCTAATGGCGTTTGAAATAATACCGATCAGGTTCGACACAATAAAAATACTCGCCAGGGTAAGTCCCAATGTTAAGAATCGAAATATCCAAACGGACTCTCTCCCCGCTACAGACCCTTCACCCAAACTGGCAAGAAACGTGAACCATAACCCCTCAATAAAGTCAAAGGGGGGTTCACCTCCTGGTGATAATCGGCCCACCACAAGAACCAGGGCAGTAATAAGTGAAAGAACTACTGTAAATAAAGCCAGCGCTCCAATCAACACCCCAGGACCAAGGGAGAACAAATAATCAAAATAATACTGAAGTTTTTTACCCCAACTGGTTTTCATTGCTGTCTCCAACTTTAGAACTATTTTTATATATATTACTATAATGCTAAAATTTATCAACAAGTAAGATTTAAGAGATTATATTTTTCTTATACAATAGTTTGACGAGAGAATTTTTGAACGTAAAATAAAAAAGTAAGGTTATTTTTACAATGAGCAGCAATCCCGGATTTTTTCTAAAACCAGAATCAGTTTGGGAATACCCACGTCCGCCGCGGGTAGAAGCAACCAATCTTCACCTGATGGTTATTTTTGACGGAATTAAGTTGGCAGAAACCCGGAAAGCCTTTCGAGTTTTGGAAACGAGTCACCCGCCTGTATATTATTTCCCGCCAGAAGATGTATTGATGGAGTATCTCGTACCTTCTATTCGCCGCTCTTTTTGTGAATGGAAAGGCCAGGCATCTTATTACACGATCAAAACCCCTGGAAAAATAGCCCATAACGCAGCCTGGTATTACCCCCATCCGAATCCGCCTTTCTCGTCCATCGCCCGCTTTATTGCTTTTTATCCGCAATGGATGGATCAATGTTTTGTTGAAGGAGAACTGGTCAAACCGCAGCCCGGTAATTTTTATGGTGGATGGATTACCTCGAACCTGATTGGTCCCTTCAAAGGTGAGGCAGGTAGCGAACTTTGGTAGAAACGCTCATCCAGACCTTGTGGCAAAGTTATTTATACTTCATCGAACGCCAAACTGAATTTTGGGGTGCGGTTGTGGACCATCTGGCATTGGCTGGAATTGCCGTTGGAATTGCTGTTATACTTTGTGTTCCTCTTGGTATCTGGACGTCCAGATCACGATTTGCCTCATTGACCCTTATGAACATCGTAAATGGTTTACGGGTCGTACCCAGCTTGGCTATTTTGTTTTTAATGATTCCCTACCTGGGATTGACCTCCACTTCCGCAATCGTTGCCCTGACAGTTTTGGCAATGCCGCCCGTGCTGATCAATACCGATACCGCGTTCCGTACGCTTGAACCCGCCATTATTGAAGCAGCCCGCGGCATGGGTATGTCGCCTATTCAAAGAATGATCAAGGTTGAGTTTCCCCTTGCAATCCCTGTAATCCTGACTGGCATTCGCATTTCGGCGGTAGACGTTATTGCCAGTGCAACTCTGGCGGCTTTTGTGGGTAGTGGCGGATTGGGCATTTACATTACACGTGGTTTTGCCCTATACGATTACAGTATTCTCTTCGTGGGGGCAATTCCGGTGGCCCTGATCACATTAGCCGTAGAAGGGCTGCTGGCCCTGCTTCAAAAAACATTCCAACCTATTAAGTTATGAAAGGAAATCAAAACGAGGTGTCACATGAAAAAACCGAATTTCTTAAAAATCCTTTTGGGTGCGTTCTTGGCTTTGATCGTCCTGGCATCCTGCTCGCCAACCGCGAACACCCCCTCTCAAACAGTAATTCGGGTAGCATCCAAAGATTTCACTGAACAATTTATTCTGGGTGAAATGTACGCCCAATTGCTGGAGGACAATGGTTTTAAGGTTGAACGAAAGCTAAACCTCGGCGGGACCCCTATTGCTCAAAAAGCTCTCGAGTCCAATGAGATTGACCTTTACCCTGAATATACGGGGACGGGATTATTAACCGTTCTTAAACTTCCTGTCAACACCGATCCTGTCGCAGTCTATAACACGGTTAAAAGCGAATACGCTAGCCGGTTCAATCTGGTTTGGTTGGATCCTGCCCCCATGAACAACACTCAGGCTGTTGCAATGAAACGCAGCAGAGCTCAGGAATTGGGGATTGAGACCGTCTCTGATCTGGTTGCTCAGGCCTCGAATCTTGTCATGGTTGGCCCCCCTGAATTTCAAGAACGCGAAGATGGCTTGCCGGGGATGCGTCAGGTTTATGGCGATTTCAATTTCAAGGAATATAAATCGGTTGACCCCGGCCTCCGTTATCAGGCAATCAATGAAGGACAAGCGGACGTAACCGTAGCCTTTGGGACCGATGGAGAAATTGCCGCTTTTGATCTGGTGATCTTACGGGATGACAAAGGACTTTGGCCTCCTTATCAGGTTGCCCCGGTGATCCGCAAGGATGTGTTGGACGCAAATCCCAAAATTGCTGAAATTTTGAACGGTTTAGCTCCCTTGCTCACAGACGAGGTCATGCAACGATTGAACTACGAAGTATCTGGCAAACAACGCGAGCCTGCTGATGTCGCAAGGGAATTTTTACAACAACAAGGATTGGTCAAGTAGTTGGATATGGCAGGCATTCAATTTGTCAATGTCAGTAAACAGTATCCTGGCGCCACTGCACCTGCCGTTGACAATATCACACTGGAAATACCGGAAGGAGCCATGGTAGTATTATTGGGTCCTTCCGGTTGCGGTAAAACAACCTTACTCAAAATGGTCAACCGGCTGCACGAACCCACCAGTGGAATTATATTTTTGAATGGGGTGGACATTCAATCCATGCCGGTGAACCAATTACGCCGCAATATCGGCTATGTCATCCAACAGGTCGGTCTTTTTCCTCACCTAACCATTGCAAAAAATATTGCTGTTGTCCCGGAATTACTGAGGTGGGAAAGGCAGCGTATTGAAAGACGTATTGATGAGTTGCTCGACCTCGTTCATCTTCCTTTGGACTTCCGCAATCGCTATCCCGCACAACTTTCCGGAGGGCAGCAACAACGGGTAGGACTGGCACGCGCTCTTGCCGCTGACCCTCAGGTTATGTTGATGGATGAACCATTTGGGGCAATTGATGCCATCACCCGTGAAAGTTTACAGGATCAATTGCTCGAACTGCAACGCCGATTGAAAAAAACAATCCTGTTTGTGACTCATGATGTCGAGGAAGCACTGAAATTAGCCGATGAAATCATTGTGCTGGACAAAGGTCGGCTGATACAAAAAGATACTCCCTGTAACCTGCTGGCCAACCCCGCCAGTGATTTTGTCCGTCAATTACTAAATACCGACGATCGCATCCGCCAATTATCTCTGGTCCGCGTTGAAACAGTAATGAAGTCTCTTGATTCGGCCATTCAACCCGACCAACTGCCGCAAGTGCCCCTCGGTACCGACCTCAAACGGGTTCTCTCAGTAATGCTTTCTCCTGGGGTAGATACCGCAGTTGTAATAACCGACGAAGGTGATCCGATTGGCTTTATCACTTTTGAGGAAATTCGGAAAGTCGGCTGTCTCTCGACTTAGAAAATGAATTACCTGCTGAATAATTTCGACTATATCCTGCAATTGACATTCCAACACTTCCAGTTGTCAATTCTACCAGTAGGTATCGCATTTTTGATTGCCTTGCCTCTGGGGTGGTTAATCCATCGTTTTCCGCGTTTAGCTAACTTCCTTATTCCACTCAATAACATTCTTTACACCATTCCCAGTATTGCCCTGATGATTTTTCTTATTCCATTTTTTGGGTTGAATGCCCGTTCAGTGATGGTAGCTCTGGTGATTTACAGCCAGATCATTTTACTGAGAAATATTCTGGCAGGTTTTCGGGGTATTGATCCTTCTATCATTGAGGCAGCGCGCGGCATGGGAATGAGCCGATTTCAAATGGCACTTCGGATTCAAATACCTCTTGCTTTACCGATTATTTTAGCTGGCGTGCGTTTAGCCAGTGTTATCTCGGTGGCCATAGCCACAATTGGCGCCAAGTTTGGAGCCGGCGGCCTTGGCGTTTTATTATTCGAGGGCATTGCTCAAGCCGGCAGGATGGATAAAATCTGGATTGGTGCAATTTTTGTTGGTCTGCTCGCTCTTTTCTTCAATCGGGGGATCTTAGGCATTGAAAAGATGGTCAGCGGCCGTTGGATGCAAGCCCGATAAGTCCTGACAAACCAGCCAATGTGATTTGTACTTCTGATTAAAGCAAGTAGATCACCCGATCCTGAGCACTGAGATGTGCATAGATGGCATCCAGCTGCTCGCGCGATTCGGCCACAAAGGAAACCTTAACCGCAAGATACTTACCGCCGTTGCTCGGCCTTGCTTCGATTCCATCCTCGGTTAGGTCAGGAACATGCTTGCGCACCTCTACCATCACAAATGTGGCAAAATCATCCTGATTTGCGCCAATAACTCTCAGCCGAAAAATGGTCGGAAAATCCATGTGGGGTCGTTCGTATTCCATGACGTGATTATAACGCAGATGAAACCTCATACAAGTACTGGTAACAATTCTTAATTGGCTTTAAAGTTAGAGAAGAAATTAATAAAAAATTATGCGCGAACTTTGCTTATTTCCTCTACATACGGTTTTATTCCCGGGTATGCCTTTGCCGCTTCACATTTTCGAAGCAAGGTATCGTCTGATGATTCAGCGTTGCATCTCTGAAAATCAACCATTGGGAGTTGTCCTGATCAGACAGGGCCTGGAAGCCTTAGGTCCCCTCGCAAAACCTTACACTGTCGGGTGCACCGCCAATATCATTCAAGCCGAAAGACTGGAAGATGGGCGCATGAATATCCTCACGATTGGCGAGGAACGTTTCAAAATTAATTCCCTGAATTATGACCTCCCTTATCTGACTGCCATGGTTGAGATATTCCCAATGGAAGAACCGCACACGATTGCCGTTGCACGTGGCGTTCGGGCATTTCAACCGTGGATCTATCGTTATTTGCAGACCCTCAACAAGCTTTCCGATGAAGAATTACACGTTGAAATCAACCATCTCGACCTCCCCGAAGATCCTCTCATCAAATTGTATATGGCGGCTTCCTTGCTTCAAATTCCCCTTCACGAGAAACAGGATCTACTCGAATCCGAGACAACCGCTCACCTGCTATATAAACTGACCCGCCTTTATAGGCGGGAAATTGCGGTTCTCAAACACTTGATGAAATCTACCCCAACTCAGGCTAATCTTTCAGCCTGGTTGAATTAAGAAATCACTCGGATATCACCTGAAAATCACCACCACCGGGGTGAAAAAGGATTTACGCAAAAGGGGTATAATCATTTTACAAAGTCTATCTTCATTACCCAAAATCCTAGTTTCGGTGAGGCTGACAAATGACTGACAGAACTTTTGACATCGCAATCATTGGGGGTGGGATTGTCGGAATGGCGACAGCGTTAGCCCTATCAAAACAAACTTCAGCCAGTATTGCGGTGCTTGAAGCAGAAAAAAAACTTGCCGCTCATCAAACCGGGAATAACAGCGGTGTTATCCACTCTGGCATTTACTACAAGCCCGGTTCACTCAAAGCCCGTAATTGTGTTGAAGGCCGACAGGCCTTATATCAATTCTGTCAGGAACATAATATCCGCCATGAAAACTGTGGCAAAGTGATTGTAGCCACCACGCCGGATGAGTTACCCCGCCTTGACGCCTTGTTCGAACGCGGGCAAGCAAATGGGCTGACCGGTCTACGCCGCCTGACACCAGCCGAAATCAAAGAGTATGAACCTCACGCCACCGGTCTAGCCGGCATTTACGTGCCTCAGACCGGAATTGTGGATTATGTCCAGGTTGTCGAAAAATACGCTGAAATTTTCCAATTAGAAGGTGGTCAAATTTTCACTAATAGCACCTTTCAATCGCTGACTAGCAAAGGAGATGAGCTCGTTCTCAATACCACAAATGGTGAATTCAGGACTCGCTATTTGATTAATTGTGGAGGTCTGTATTCGGATCGAATCGCCAAAAAATGCGGAGTCAATCCCGGTTTACAGATTATTCCATTCCGTGGGGAATATTACGATATCGTCCCCCAAAAACATTATCTGGTCAGGAACTTAATTTACCCCGTACCCGATCCACGATTCCCATTCCTTGGGGTACATTTTACCCGCCGGGTAACCGGCGGCATTGAAGCCGGCCCAAATGCCGTTTTGGCATTCAAACGAGAAGGTTATAAATTGAGCGATATTTCCATAACAGATATTTTGACTTATGCCACCTTCATTGGTTTTTGGCGAATGGGATTAAAGTACTGGAGGATGGGATTTGAGGAATTTTATCGCTCTCTCTCTAAACGAGCTTTTGTTTCTGCTTTGCAAAAGTTGATTCCGGATTTAGGAATGAATGATGTTCATCGCAGTGGCGCAGGTGTTCGCGCTCAGGCACTGGAACCGAATGGAGCGCTGGTAGATGACTTTCGGATAGTTGAAGCAGCTGGTATGATTCACGTTTTGAATGCCCCTTCTCCAGCTGCAACCGCCTCTTTAAGCATCGGTAAGACTATCGCCTCCATGGCGATCCGAAATTTCAACTTAAGGGAAAAGCAACCAGCATCTCAAACCAGCGGGTGAAGCGAGTCGACTCCGTAAAGCCGAATTGATCTACCATTCTCAAAATACTCATAAATCGGCATAAGCAGAATATGATCCTGTTGGTGTTGTTTGGCATGTTGATTTAGGGTCTGGAGCGAATTTCTTATCAAAATCCCTCTTTCCACCCCAAAACGGTAAGTAAAAAATCCCGGATTTTCCCGTTCCAGATAATCGAGGATCGAGTCGGTTGCCGTAATCACCTCTTCACCTGCTATTGGCTCGCCTATTTTCTGCAAACACCCCACCGGTAAACCCAGATTTCGTTTGAAAGTATCCAGCAGAACCGGGTAATGGAATAAAATACCCAACCCAAGCCGCGTTTCTTCTTCCAGAATTATTTTTTGATCTGACAGAGTTCCGTTTTTTCGAACGAAAACCTCGATATCAAAGTATTCGTGTTCTTTTCGAGAAGTTTTTTGTTCTTCCTCCGGTAACAATTCGGCAATTCGCGACATGACCCGTAATGAAAAACGCTCAAGTTCACTTTTCGAAGGGGCTTGAGTTTTTTCCCCACCCGTCATCCAGAGAGGATCGCCCACCCTTATTGATATTCGCGGCCGCTTTAAGCGAATCATCTTTGTTAATGCACCTCTTAAGCCGCCAAACCCAATGGGGTAAACCGGTGCACCCGATAAGTAACTCAACACCGCCACGCCACTTCTACCGCTCTGAATATCAGCACCCCAAATGCCCCCTTGAGGGAAAATCCCCACCACCCCGCCAGCCTTTAAAACCTCTACGGCGGCATAAATTGCTTTCCGATCTACATTCCCGCGCTTAACCGGGATAAATTGATATAAATGGGCAAGCCAAGCAAATCTTGGATCAATCGGCACATCACCAGTACCAATAAATTCAACAATGGCGGGGGAATAAACCGCCATTAAAAGAACTTCGATGATGTTTTCATGATTGCCTGCCAAAATAGCTGGCCCTTTCATGGGCAGGCGCTCAAGACCATTGATCTTAATTTCGGCCAGACAAGGCAAGAGGAGTCGCCCAATTGTGGTCAAGGCTCTCCGCCAAATCACATTTCTCGGATATTGTATCGTTTGATTCATCGTCCAAAAATGAGCAGAGCCAGCCGGGCTGGCTCTGCTCTCCAATTTTTCGACCCCTAAACCAAAACTTCGTCCGGTACCCGCATGACCTCGTTCGCTTTGATAACTTCTTCTGGCACATCGAAGACCAAGTCGGTGCCGGCCATCTGGCGGATGTAATCTTTTACGACCTTATCCCAGTATTTCTTGGTGACATAATACACGCGGGCTCCGCCCAATTCGTGTTGATATTCCGGCCACGGGTAACTCGGTTGTGCCATACCGATCCCCCAGCGCATCCACCCGTTATAGCTTTCATACGTAGCCCACCACTCTTTATTGCCTAAAATTTCAAACCCATAATAGGCTTTGGCGTAGTACATTACCGCTCCAATGCGGCCACCTCGAATAAGCGCCATCGTGTGCAGACTGATATTAATGTCCTCGTTCAGGAGACGCCCATTCGCGAAACCGGCCCACAAACCGTCAATCAACCCAACCAGTGTATAAGGATCCTTGAGGCGTTTGCGATACCACCCCAAAATTTCGGCATAGACACGAGCGCCAACAATATCGTAGAAGTCATGATCCACTTCCATGACCTTCTTCATGTATTCCAGCATCATTGGGGCTTCTTCCAGCTTAGCCTCACGAATATACATGACCCGCCCGTCTTTCAGGGTCACCATAGCACCCGGCCAGGGTTTGAGGTCCATAGGCGGAGCCTGCAAAATAGGTTCGATCTCCTCCACATCGAAGGTGATCTTTGGTTCACTGACTTTTTCGGGGGTTGGTAATCTCATCGTATTCCTCCAGAATTAGAATTGAAGTGGATTTAGGATAAATTGGCTTTAGAAATCGCGTTGATGCTCTCGATATGAGCGGGATTGAAAGCATCACCGAATTTCGTCTTGGGAAGTTCGGCTTTCTTTTTCATCAATTCTTCGTACTCGTCATCGTTGACCATGGCCACACAACGGCCAATGCTGGCTTCTCCATCCACAAATCGCCACGGGAAGAAGCCAACCGTGACACGGCGATTTAACAAAAGGTCAATATCCCCGCCAATACATTCAGCGTGAATGATCCCGTAAGGGAACATTTCAAGGTGCATCAACTGATACTTACTATCGTCAAAAAATTCCGCCAGCCCCATACCGAATTTCTTTCGGAACACTTTTTCGGCTTGACGCGCCTGACGCGGCATCCAATCACGAATAATGGTGTTCATCGGATGATCAGCACTGCCGCAATCCACACCGATCCAACGGAGTTTTTTGGCTTTTGCCCAGTCCGCAAATTCGCGGTCCGGGCCCGGGTGCATCACCATGTAGCGCACCTCATTGGCGTGCGGTTGATCCCATCCAAAATGGTGATAGCCGGTGTGAATAATGAGAATATCTCCTTCTTTTACTTCCACCCGTTCCTCGACCATTTTGCTGGTATAAACATCGTAATCACCGCATACATCCGAAAGATCAACAATGGCTGCCTCATGCACCAGAAAATCCATGTCCAGTGATGCCATGTCTTTTCCGGGGGTGTGGAAGTGAATTTCACCGTCCAGGTGCGTACCAAGATGATTGGAATGGGTCAGCACCTGACCATTGGCACCATTCGGGGCAAGCCGCTTAAAGTACTTAACCTGCAAAGGTTCATAGGTCGGCCAGGGTGGGGTACCAATACCGAGCGGAATAGTTAAATCTATCAATTTCATAATCTTTTCTCCTTATTTGGGTGATTTTTAAGAAGGAATTGGTGATTGCTGTGCTTTGGTGAAAATAAAAATCTCCCTGATCAGGATTCTCAGAGAGATTATTTACCTTTTGATAAAGGGCATAAATATCCCTTGGTTTTTCATTTTCCACGCTTGCAGCCAGTGCATTCTGCTTGTGCAGAACGAGATCATTTCCATATTGATTTTCTCAATACCCTATAATCTGAAAATCGAGGTTACAATGTGCAGTTAAACACAGGAACGACTATCAAAATTATCATATAAAACCATCTCCATGTCAACTGACATTCCTCATAAAATTGTCAGACATTATCGCAAAGGACTATTGTGAAATTGTTGAACGCTCTTCAAATCGGTTTATGCGCAGCCGAAAATTTATCAAAAAATCGCTCAGGTGAAGTGATTGGAATTACTTCGAAAGGCATTTTCCTCAAACTCACCGATGGTTCCATCGTGTTTATCTCGCCCAACCGATATGGCAACCCTCTCACCCTAAACCTCGATACCCAAACGGAATTTCCATCGGTCAGTCCCGGCGAATCAATTCACCTGGGAGAATACAGTATACACTTTGATATTTCCTCGATCATAATCCAAACCAAGGCAGCAACAATTTACTCATCAAAAAAATCATCAAAGCCAATGTCTCTTCCACCAGATCTGAAACAAACCATCCATTTCTTATCAATCTTGCGCTCCCGATTAGGTCGTTCTGTGGACCTGCTAGACGAAGTACTTGCATTCATGGATGAATCCCTTGCTCTTAATCCCCCTGATCCAGAAAGCCGGTTAGCGTTGGAAAAGATGGTTCGGTATGCATTCGTTTCACCTGCCACGTGTTTACATCCCATTCGATTTTTTGTCGGGCGAGGACGAGGTCTCACCCCCTCTGGAGATGATTTGTTGATGGGATGGATCTACGCCTTAGGCCATTTGGTGGGTTTTAAGGACCAGAAAATCGAGCAACTTCGTCAGGTGCTCTTTCAAGCCATTGAAAACCGAACCACAACGATCAGCCTGAATTTGATCAAAGCATCCGCCTATGGCGAAATTGATGAAAGATTGCTGCACGCTTTTGAGACGATGATCGGCCTGAATCCCTTCCATGAAGATACTGTTCAGGAGGTTTTAGAATGGGGAAGTTCCTCGGGCATCGAAGCCTGCGCAGGAATGGGGTTAGGAATCTTCACCCTAAATGGGTTCGTTTGAAATTTCTTACGGTATTGACCCAAAAAATGAATTAAAGTTTCCCCTGATTTCTTCTTCTGTCAGATTGAATGCCGCAAAAAAATCTCGAGGCGCAGCAATGCGACCGGTATTTTTGTCATAGTAGCGTGCCAATCCTTCAAAAAACGAAACATCTCCGAGCGCATTTCTGAATTCTTCTAAAAATTCAGCCCCGCGTAAGTAAACCGCGTCACGATAGGCGAGATAACCGGTATATTCATATACCGGTAAATCAATGACCCCCTCTGGCTGGTAAAAATTGACCCGATAGAACCACCACCAATCAACCAACTCCGGTAAATAACGTTCATAATATAATCGTTCGCTATAAGTGCAAAGGGCTTCATCCAGCCAGGGATGTTGAGCCTGATCATTAGCAACCACGGCATACCACCACTGATGGGCAGTTTCATGCACGGTGATCAGCGTCAGATATCCTTGATCGGTTCCATCGTAAAGGTCATAAAATCCTTTACTCAGGAAAAATAACCCATCAAATTCCATCCCATCCAAAAAATCGGCTTGTACTACGCTGATGGACTGTCGTGGCAGTTCACCGAATAATTCGGAATACAACTGAAAGGCCTGAATCGTGTGGTTTAATACCACTTCTCCCTGGTGCCGATACAACGGGAAGAAATAGTGACTGATTTTTACCCCATCCACCTCAATTTTATTCACTTCAAAATCGGCGCTGATCGATATTGCAAAATTTCTGGCACCGGTGAAACGATATTCCCAGTGGTTTTGACCTTCCACAACAGGGCTTGAACTGGCTGCTACGACCACTTGCCGCGGGGAATTGACCACATCAAAATACACCTCAAAATCGGCCAATGGATATACCGTATATTCTCCAAAAAATGAAGGAGGGTGAATAACCCAACCGGTTTCCTCGTCAAAAGGGGGTAGCCACAAGTACCAGTCCACCAAATTGGTTTGACGCTGAGTGTATCCGTAAATTTGAGGCTTCCTTGTTTCAGAAGGAGGCGGAATCTCTGGCAATTGCAAGGTGTACTCAGCAACAATCGAAATTGATTGCTGAAAGGACATTGGCTCATCCAGTTGAATTTGCAGCCAGTTTTGCTGTAATTCCCATTCCAATTTCCGACCCGTGATTTGGTCTTCCAGCCGGTTCAATACAAACCCATTCAGAAACCGATTGGGTTCAACAATCAAAAAAATCTTATTGAGCGGTTGGTGGAATAGATGAGTAAATTGGATCAACTGATTCACGCTGACTTTCATTTGGGTAGCATCATATACTGCGTGAATAGTGTAGGTAGGTAATATGAACGGCGCTGGGGTCGGTTGAGGCGTGTCTGATGTAGGCGTGAAAAAAATTTTTGTTGGGATGGTCTCTTCTTCAGCAGGAATAGGGGTTATTTCTTGCAGGGTTGGAGTTTCATCCACCGGATGATTTGTTGGACTTGCGCAACTACTCAGTACCACTGCAAACAAATAGCCCAGCCATCTTATCCGAAAATTAACCGACCTCATATAATTCTTTGGCTCGTTTTGTCTGCTTTCCGCGTTCTTCTGTATCCAGAATTTTCTTGCGGATGCGAAAGCTTTTCGGGGTGACTTCAAGAAGCTCATCCTCCGCAAGGTACTCAATAGCCTCATCCAGACTCATTGTACGGGGTGTAGTCAAGCGCACTTCGATATCCTTGTTCGATGAACGCATATTAGTGAGGTGTTTCTTCTTGCACACATTGACTACCAGATCACTGGAACGCAGGGTTTCACCGACAACCATGCCCTCATAGACTTCAACACCCGGGCCATAGAATAAAATGCCGCGCTCTTCGGCATTTTTTAAGCCGTAATTGGTTGTCGTTCCCGCTTCCCAGGCTACAATCGAGCTGCTGTTGCGGGTCGGAATTGGGCCGGCAAAGGGAGCGTAACCATGAAACAAGGTGTGCATCACACCCATCCCCCGCGTTGCCGTCAGGAATTGGTAGCGAAATCCCAGCAACCCTCGAGTCGGAACGATGTAAACGAGAGTGACGGTGTTATCCGGGTTGTTGACCAGATTAATCATCTGACCTTTTCGAGCGCCTAACATTTCCACCACTGCTCCAACTGTATCCGCACTGGTTTCGATATGCACTTCTTCATACGGTTCTAAAATTTCCCCATCTTCGCCCTCTTTTAGAATGGCCTCGGGTCTTGAAACCTGAAATTCATACCCTTCGCGGCGCATCGTTTCGATCAGGATGGCTAAATGCAATTCACCTCGCCCAGAGACCAGAAAAGTATCTGCATTTTCGGTTTCTTCAACCCGCAGGGCAACATTATTCCTCAATTCAGCAAATAACCGCTCACGTAATTTTCTCGAAGTACTCCACTTTCCCTCTTTACCGGCAAAAGGCGAGGTGTTCACCCCAAAAGTCATCCTTACCGTTGGCTCCTCAACCCTTATTGGTGGTAGAGCCACTGGCCGCTCCGGATCGGCTAAAGTTTCACCAATTTCCACGCCTTCCAGCCCGGCAATTACACCAATATCACCCGCCATAACTTCATCCACTTCTACTTTTTCAAGTCCCTGGAAGACGAAAAGGTATCTGGCTCGCTCGGGTAATATTTCCCCTTGCAACGTAACCCGCGCAATTGGTTGGCCGTTTGTCACCTTTCCAGCACTCACTCGCCCAATTGCGGTAACACCACGATATTCATCATAACCAAGGTTGGTAACCAACATCTGAAAAGGAGCATCCAAATCCACCTCAGGAGCGGGGATGTGATTGAGAATTGCTTCAAATAAAGGCTGTAAATCAGGAGACAATGCCGGTGTCAGTCCAGCCTGTTGGGTTATGGCATTAGCATAAACCACTGGAAAGTTTGCCTGGCTCTCGCTGGCACCCAATTCGATGAATAAATCAAAGGTGTCATTCAAAACCCGGTCGGGTTCAGCATCGCGGCGGTCCATTTTATTAATCACAACAATCGCCTGATGTCCCATTTCCAGCGCTTTCTTAAGGACGAAGCGTGTTTGAGGCATGGGACCTTCCGCAGCATCCACCAATAACAAAACCCCGTCCACCATATTCATCACCCGTTCTACCTCGCCGCCAAAATCAGCATGGCCGGGGGTATCCACAATATTGATTTTGACCATCTCTCCTGTTTTGGGGTCTGGAATAAGAACAGCGGTATTTTTCGCTAAAATCGTGATTCCTCGTTCCCGTTCCAGATCATTCGAATCCATCACCCTTTCTTGAACTTGTTGATTTTCTCGAAATACCCTTGCCTGGCGAAGCAAACCATCTACCAGGGTCGTTTTACCGTGATCAACATGGGCAATGATGGCCACATTGCGAATATTATTTCTTTGGACTTTCATTTGCAGCCTTTCGAACCTATAAAAATTTTCCGACCGTCAATCTTATCAAACATTCGAAGGATTGAACAGGCGCAAAACTTCTCAGGCTTGAAGAGAGTTAACCTTTTTTACAAAAGATCGAATATTCTCACAAGTAATGGCAGTTTGAAATAGCTGCCAGGTCAGTGATGAATGCCTTTTCTTAAGAGAAGTAGATACAAACCAAAGATAATCAGCCCGATTGAACCCGTGTTTGCAATAAAGGAGGGAGCATTGCCGGGATCACCTCCAATGTACAACCCCCAACCAACCACCGCCATAACCCCGCCTGGGATTAATGGCCACCAAATGAATTTGGTTGTGACAACTCGCGAGAAAAGGATGATCAACCCCCAGCCCAGCGCAAATATGGCGATCATCATTCCTGTTTTGGAAAGAGCATTAATTGCCATGTCGGTCCCCCATGCAAAATAAATCCCTGGCCCAATGGCGACGAGTAGACTGCCCGGAATAATCAAGCCAAAAATACGCCAGAATACTCCCCACACCAACAAAATGACCCCAACTCCTCCGGCAATGAACAAGACAAAATCAACCACCCTCATGGGAGTGACTAAGAAACATAATCCAATAAAGAACAAAATCCCACCCGGAATCAGAGGCCACCAAACCCGCTGGGAAGTGACCCATCTGGAGCAAATTGTAACTAATGCCCAACCAGCCGAAAAAGCCAGGATCAACCAGCCAATGCGCTGCTCAAGGGTGATTGTTAGCGATGTACTGAAAAATAGAAACCCTCCAACCCCCAAACCAAAAATCACCCCTCCCGCGATCAACAAGCCCAACTTTTTTGTCCGAGTAGCTTCCACGGATAATATAGCCCCGCTGATGGGTAAAATAACCAGAACCAACCAGCCAGTTTGCAAGAATTGTTCAAAAAGGATTGCTAAACCCACTGAAATAAATCCTATCCCAAGAATGTAAGGAAATTCCCTTCGAGGATTTTTGCGTTCTGGCGCAGTCTCACTCACAATTTCCTCCCGGTAATTCTCAAATCATAACTTTGATCATCGGCAAGTGCATCCAGCCAAGGTCACATTTTCAGTCACAATCCAAACCTGCTATATCAAACCTAATTCACGGGCTCTTAATACTGCCTGCATCCGATCACGTGCTTCCAGTTTTGCAAGGATATTTGTCAAATGATTTTTTACTGTGCCTTCTGCAATCACCAGCGTTTCGGCTATTTCTTTATTACTGGCACCCTGAGCAACCAACCGCAACACTTCCAATTCCCGTGACGACAACTTAATTCCAATATCCTCCAGAGGTGTTTTTATCGGTCTGGCCATTCGAGAAAATTCAGCCATAACCTTTGCCGTGATGGAGGGCAGCAAAAAGTATTCACCTCGCGCTGCCGAACGAATGGCCTCATATAACTTCTCCGAGGAAACATCTTTGAGTAAATATCCTACCGCCCCCGCCCGCAAACCCTCAAAAACATCTTCATCATCGTCAAAAGTCGTCAGAACGATGACTTTGCACTGAGGCAAACTGTCTTTGATGCGCCTCGTAGCCGTCACCCCATCCATGACCGGCATTCTCAAGTCCATCAAAATCACATTAGGGCTGGTACTGACTGCCATCCGCAGGGCTTCCTCACCTTGAGATGCCTCCCCTACCACCTCAAAATCTGGCTGTAATTCAAGTAGTGTCCTTAAGCCCTCTCGAAAGAGTGCCTGATCATCAACGAGGAGAATTTTTATCTTTGAGTTCATGCTGGCACCTTGATCTTAAAACCGAATCCTTTTGAAGGACTTTCCAAAAGTTGGAAATCTCCACCCACAATTTGAACACGCTCCCTCAATCCCATCAGACCAAAGCCTTCTTTCAAATTATCAACACCCACGCCATCATCTTGCAGGGTCAAAACAACCCAATCTGGGGAAGAATAATCCAGACAAACCGATAAATTCCGCGCCCTGGAATGTTTACACGCATTTGAAATCCCCTCCTGAACTGCGCGGAAAAGTGTCCAGTAGGTAGTGGCACTCAATTCCCGCCCTACACCAATAACACGGAGTTCGGGTTCAATTCCAAACGATTTTGCACTTTCAAGCAATCGGGGGATGATCTTTTCCAGGGGAATATCCTGATGAGGTTGGCTGCGCAGTGTCCCGACGGATTGACGGACATCCGAAAGGGCTTCTTGCGTGAGTGTAATTGCCTTTTGAAGGTGCTGGGCTGATTTTTGAGGATCATTATTCAGCAAGGCGCTGGCTGCTTTAATTTGCATGTGAATACTGGTCAGGTAGTGTCCCAACCCATCATGAATTTCTCGTGCCAGCCGATTGCGTTCTTTGATGATTGCCAGATCTTCAATCTGAGCCGCATAATCTCGCAATTGCTGATTTGCATGAGTTAACTCGCCAACCAATCGTTCCACTTCACGACGCGAAGCCTCTTCATTCAATGCCATTTGGGTGAAAACAACGATAAAAACCAAACCGGCAAAAAAAATCGGTAAACCTTCCCAAACAGATTGTAAATTATCCGAAAAAGCATAAACTGCCACAACATAAGCAAGCAAAATAGAAAACTGAGCAAAATAACTGATTCTTCGTGGAAGCAAAATAACCGCATGTCCGGCGAGCGGCAATAATACCATCGCATTAAACCCCGCACCTTTTCCCAAATAAACAATCCAGGCTCCAAGCAAAATTTGAATGATGAAATAAGCAATACTCAGGATTAATTTTTGCGACTTCGAGCAATAAGCGAAACCATAAATACCAATAGTGAGATAACTGGTTCCCAACACAATCATCAGGATAATTTCAAGCGGTGTTGCTGCCTTCATCGAACTGAATGTCGCGAAGAAGGACGCCAACACAACTACCGCAAAGGCCAAATCAGCATCACTGCTGGTACGAATTTGGGACTCGGTTGATTGGTTCATCACCAAAATTATAATCCTGCCGCAATCAGGAATGATCAAAAACTTGAAGTCCAAAAATGTTGAGATTATAATCCCACAATATCCGATTCATTCGCCAAGAGAGGGCAGCCATGACCATTGAACATTCCAAGCAGGCAATCCTAAAGGTAAACGATAAAGAATATTCTTTTTTTCCTCTTTTCAATGCTGCTGGCGCCAGCATTGAACAATTAAACCGCCTTCCTTTTTCCATCCGTGTGTTGCTTGAAGGAGTTCTTCGCAAGCAAGAAAGCGGTGAAACCAGTCCCGCCGATGTGCAAAATTTGCTCAACTGGCAGCCACACCAAGAAATTCGCCCTACCATACCCGTTTTCCCTGGCCGGGTTGTGCTTCAGGATTTTACCGGTGTCCCTGTGGTCAACGACCTTGCCGCGATGCGCTCTGCCCTGGCAAGAATGAATGATGATCCTCGCAAAGTCAATCCCGTTGTACCAGTTGATCTGGTCATTGACCATTCGATTCAGGTGGATTATTACGCAAATCCAGATGCCTACCGGCTAAATGCCGAGTTGGAATTTCAACGAAACCGAGAGCGTTACGAATTTCTCCACTGGGCGCAAAAAGCCTTCAAAAACCTTCGGATCGTACCGCCAGCTTCCGGAATTGTTCATCAGGTCAATCTGGAATATCTTGCAACAGTAATCCTGACCCGTGAAGAGAATGATTCTGTCATCGTCTTTCCGGACACACTCGTCGGAACCGACTCACACACAACCATGATCAACGGCTTAGGGGTGGTTGGCTGGGGTGTTGGAGGTATTGAAGCCGTTGCCGCCATGCTTGGTGAGCCTATTGAGATTGTCGCGCCAGATGTCATTGGCGTTCGTCTCAGTGGTCAATTGCGCGAAGGTGTGACCCCAACCGACCTGACTCTCTTTATCATCCAATCCTTGCGAAAATTAGGGGTAGTGGATAAATTTGTTGAATTTTTCGGCCCGGGTCTGGATCATCTCGCCCTGGCAGACCGGGCAATGATCGCCAACATGGCTCCAGAGAGCGGTGCAACTATCCTTTACTTCCCCGTGGATTACCAAACCCTTGATTATCTTCGCCTGACCAACAGGCCTGAACCACTGGTGGAATTGGTCGAGGCTTATTATCAAGCACAAATGCTCTTCCGCTCTTCATCTACCCCTGATCCCGAATACACCCATGTCCTGGAAGTTGATCTCTCCCTGATTGAACCTTCGGTCGCAGGTCCACGCCGCCCGCAGGACCGTATTCCCCTTACCGAAGTACGCAGTGTATTTCAGAAGTCTCTTACAGCACCTAAGGCCGAAAATGGGTTTGGCATTTCGCCAGAAGAACTTGGGCGTAGAGCGATAATCCCAACGAACGGCAAAACCAGTGAATTGAAACATGGTTCGGTGGTCATTGCCGCCATTACCTCTTGCACCAATACCTCTAATCCTTTTGTAATGATGAGCGCTGGTTTGCTTGCTAAAAAAGCGGTTGAAAAAGGGTTAAAAGTCAAACCTTATGTTAAAACTTCTTTGGCGCCCGGTTCACGGGTAGTTACGGACTATCTCACCGATGCCGGTTTAATGGATGACCTGGAAGCATTGGGATTTTATCTGGTCGGGTATGGCTGCACGACCTGTATCGGCAACGCTGGCCCCCTACCGGAAAAGATTGTGCAAGCCATCAAGGAAAACAATCTTGTGGTAGGTGCCGTCTTATCGGGCAACCGCAACTTTGAAGGACGCATCAGTCCTCATACCCGTGCCAACTTCCTGGCTTCTCCCCCTTTGGTTGTGGCTTACGCTCTGGCCGGCACAATAGATATGGATTTACTGAATGAGCCGCTCGGCATTGGCAATGACGGCCAGCCGGTTTACCTCAAGGATATTTGGCCTTCTTCTCAGGAAGTGGAAGAACACATTCACCGCCACATCCGTCCCGAAATGTTTGCGGAAGCCTACGCTGCCATTTTCCAGATGAGTGAGTTATGGAACCAGATTCAAAGTGGGAATGATCTGCTTTACCACTGGGACGAAAACTCGACATACTTACAAGAACCACCCTTTTTTAATATTCCATCCTCTGGCGGTCAAGATATACTCAACGCGCGGGTTTTGGCTCTGCTCGGCGATTCAATCACCACCGACCACATATCACCGGCGGGGAGTATCGCCGTCAATAGCCCGGCTGGTCAGTACCTGATCAGCAAAGGCGTGCCGCCTTCAGAGTTCAATTCTTACGGGTCAAGGCGTGGAAATGACCGGGTGATGACACGGGGTACGTTTGCCAATATCCGCTTGAAGAACCTGCTCGTTCCAGGCGTAGAAGGTGGTTATACCCGACACTTCCCTGGCGGGGAGCAAATGACCATCTACGATGCGGCGATGCGTTATCAATCGGAAGGTGTCCCACTGATCATTCTTGCCGGTAAAGAATATGGCACTGGTTCGAGTCGAGATTGGGCTGCCAAAGGGGTTTTGTTACTGGGTGTTAAAGCTGTCATTGCAGAGTCATTTGAGCGCATTCACCGCTCCAATTTGGCAGGTATGGGCGTACTTCCCCTTCAATTCAAGCCTGGCCAGAATGCTCAAACAATCGGCCTCAAAGGAGATGAAATCTTTGCCATCAAAAACATTACACCAGACTTGTATTCCGGAAAAGAGGTCATCGTAGAAGCCCGCTCGGAGGAGAAGATTATCTCCTTCCCGGCAATTGTCCGCCTGGATACACCCAAAGAAATCCAGTATTACCTCAACGGTGGTATAATGAACACCATCCTCGCCCACATTCATCAACGAACAACCGATAATTTGCAAAATTGATGATTGACAAATTGCTCAAACTTGCGTATCATCATGGGCAATAAGAAGGTTTTTGAGATGAATCATCTTTCTTCCGAGCTCCGCTTCCGTCGTCCGCTAACTGTCCCCAATATCCACGGGGTGGTTGGCGTTTTTGGAGTTACCCGGTAAGAATCCGATTCATACATCTGTAACCCAATGCCCTCCCAACCGTGGAGGGCATTTTTTATTCCCAATAGAAAAAAAGGAGAAAAAGACATGAAAAAGAACGGAAAATCAAAAATCAAAAAGGTGGTGCTGGCATACTCAGGCGGGCTGGATACCTCAGTGATCGTTCCCTGGCTGATTGAGAACTACGGTTGTGAGGTCATTTGCTATACCGCCGATATCGGACAAGGTGAAGAACTTTCAGGATTACCAGCCAAAGCCAAAGCCAGCGGCGCCAGTAAAATCTACATTGATGACCTCAAAGAAGAATTTGCCCGCGATTATTTAATGCCGCTTTTGAAATCTGGCGCAATTTACGAGCGGAAATACCTGTTAGGGACATCCATTGCCCGGCCCTTAATTGCTTACCATCTGGTAAAAACGGCTCAGAAAGAAGGAGCGGATGCCATCGCTCATGGCTGCACCGGCAAAGGGAATGATCAGGTGCGTTTTGAGCTCACCGCAATGGCGTTAGATCCTCGTTTGAAAGTGATTGCACCCTGGCGAGAGTGGAACATTCGGTCAAGAGAAGACGCCCTGGCTTATGCTCAGGCTCACAATATACCCGTATCATCTACCCTCAAATCCATTTACAGCCGAGATAAAAATTTATGGCACTTATCTCACGAAGGAGGTTTACTGGAAGACCCATGGAACGAGCCGGAAGAAAACATGTACCAGATGACCAACTCTCCACTGAACGCACCCGATCAGCCGGAAATCATCACCCTTGATTTTGAAAAAGGCATCCCAACCAAATTGAACGGTAACTTATTGCCTCCACACGAACTTATCGCCGCTCTGAACGACATTGGCGGAAAACACGCCATTGGAAGAGTGGACCTGGTTGAAAACCGGCTGGTTGGTATGAAATCACACGGTGTATATGAAACTCCCGGTGGAACCATTCTTCTCGCAGCCCATCAGGAATTGGAAGCCCTTTGCCTTGACCGGGATACTCTTCACTTCAAGGAAGTCATCGCTCACCGCTATGCGGAATTGGTCTACAACGGACAATGGTTTACCCCCTTGCGCGAGGCTCTTGATCAATTTATTAACAAGACACAGGAAACGGTGACCGGCACAGTAAAACTCAAATTGTACAAGGGCAACATCATCATCGCCGGAAGAACCAGTCCAGAAAGTTTATACCGGGAAGACTTTGCTACCTTTGGTCAGGATGATGTTTATAATCAAAAAGACGCGCAGGGATTCATCACACTGTTTGGTCTTCCCATGAAAGTGCAGGCTCTACGCAAGATTCACAAAAAGAAGCCGGCTCAATACGACCAACCCGACTACGCCAAATTCAAGCGAGACTGAAACAGGAGTTGACCGTGACGAAATTGTGGGGAGGACGCTTTTCTTCTCAAACCGATATACTTGCCGCCCAGTTGAACGCATCCATTGCGTTCGACTGGCGGCTTGCCCCTTTTGATGTGAGAGCATCCAGCATCTGGGCTGAAGAACTGGCAGAAATTGGTTTGTTATCTTCGGAAGAACATCAACAAATTCAACGAGGCTTAGAACAAATTTCGAGTGAGATTCAAGATCAATCTTTCCAAATAAAACCTGATGATGAGGATGTTCATACTGCCATTGAGCGCCGTTTGTTTGAATTAATCGGTGAACCGGCTGGTAAACTGCATACCGGACGCAGCCGCAACGATCAGGTGATGACCGATTTTTTACTCTGGCTGCGCGAAGCAGGCGGTATTCTGGAAAATGCCCTCCGAGAAGTTCAACAGGCATTGATTGACCGTGCAGAAACCGATTTGGGCTTGATGATTCCTGGCTATACGCATTTGCAGCGTGCTCAACCCATCCTCCTTTCCCACTGGTGGCTTTCCCACTTTTACCCTCTCCAACGCGATCGGCAGTATCTGGCTTTCCTGTTGAAGCAAGCCAACCTGTGTCCGTTGGGATCCTCTGCCTTAGCCGGTTGCCCTTACCCGATTAATCGCTTTCGCCTGGCTCAAAAACTGGGTTTTGACGCACCAATGCCCAATAGCATAGATGCTGTTTCCAGTCGAGATGCAGCCGCTTCTTTCCTTTTCTTTGCTTCCCTTGTTTCTGTTCATCTCTCCCGGCTTGCCGAAGCGCTAATTGTGTTCTCCACCACGGAATTTGGCTTTGTGGAATTGCCGGATGCTTACACCACCGGTTCCTCCATCATGCCTCAAAAGAAAAACCCTGATATGTTGGAATTAACCCGCGCCAAAGCTGGTACCACCATCGGCAAATTAACCGGCTTTTTGAGCGTGCTTAAAAACCTACCCTCTGCTTATGATAAAGATCTGCAGGAAGATAAGCCAGCCGTGTTCAGCACTTTTGATTCCCTCAGCTTGATTTTACCGGTTATATCCGGTATTCTTCGAAGTCTAGTCGTTAATCCATCGAAACTATCCGCTGGTTTGGATCCCACGCTATTGGCAACCGAAATTGCCGACTTTCTGGTCCTGCAAGGCATCCCCTTTCGAAAGGCTCACCGTCTTGTCGGTGAGTTAGTTAAGGAATGCGCGAATCAGGGGATTACCCTCTTACAGGTTTCCGCTGAGCGACTTGCCAAAATCCATGAACGTCTCCCGGGTCAATTAAACAGATTACTCGACCCGCACTTAGCGGTAGAACGACGTTCGCAATTTGGCGGCACTTCTTCCGAATCGGTCAAAACCCAGATTGTTCAAGCCCGTGAAATGTTGCACAAATTGTACTAAAAACCATCCTTGACTCCTGTGTATAAGGCTGTTAGGATGATGGAGAAATATTGTTGGAGGTTTAAAAATGAATCCCGTTGAAGAAAATAGCATCCAAGAGGTTGATATCACTACCTCAACTCAACCCGCGCCCGTCTTGCCGATTATGTTAGAACTGGACGAGGAGACAATTCAAATTCTGCTGGATGACCAGATAGCCACCGGCGGATAATCTCTCATCCCCCTTTGTCACTCTTGACGGGCGCGGAGCAGATACCATCTATCACTCCGCGCTTTTTGATTAATCAGATTAATCAAACCAATTCTACTTATTTTCGATGTCATCCAGATCACCTCAACCTATCATCTGGTTTTCATTCATTCTGATTTTGCTGGCAGGTTGCACCAGCGCTCCATTGCCGAATTCGCCAACCCTCTCGCCCACCTCATCACATACCCTCAAACGATCATTTACCACCTCGCCTGATACAACCGCTCCTTTTTATACCCCAACCCTCACATACACACCGTTGCCATTTTCAACCCCTACCCGGTTGTTCTACCCGGAGCCGGAAGGTTGCCAGAAACCCGAAGAGGATTACACCATCCTTAGCGTCAATGGGTTTTTACTCAATCAGCGTACCTACTCGATGCTTAAACACGCCGCGGAGTTGTATCAAGGCGAAATTGACCTTCTTGGCTACGCCATCACCCAGGGTTCTTACACCCGGCAGGTGGATGCCAGTTTTGGTACTCATGCAGGTGGCGGAGCAGTAGATCTTTCCGTCATGCGTAAAGGCACCTACACCATCCTTTGGGATGATATCCCGTCCCTGATTCATGCCCTGCGTGTTGCCGGATTTGCCGCCTGGTTAAGGGATTTGGATGAACTTTATCCCGGTTCTCCTATCCACATCCACGCAATTGCAATTGGAGACCGTGAACTCTCCAAAGCAGCCGTGGATCAGTTAACCGGCGATTTTGGCTATTTCAGAGGATTTTCTGGCCTACCCCCAGGCTTTGGAGGACCCGGTCCAGACCCACACGGCGGTCCAATCATATGTCAGTGGATGATCGAATCGGGCTATCGTGACCTGCGAGCAACTCCCACCCCCGACCCCATCGGTGACCAACTGGATTGTCATAAATGTCAAATTAAGTAACTTTTTGGGGTTCAACCTGAGCAGCCCGAACTGCAAGTTCGATGTAAAGGGCTGCAGCCCAACCGTAAATTGGCGCATGGATAATTTTTTGGCCATTTGGGTAGCGGTTACTCAACAAATCCAATAACTGCCGGCAAAGATGATTGCCAATTTCGGTCAGATTACACCGCTCCAAACCCTCCAAAAGTAAATAAAAAACACTCATCCATTCGGGGCTGCGCCACAATTTTTGATTTTCGATGTCCTCACCTTCAATGAAAATTGTCGGTAGCGGAAAGTTTTTCCAAACCCCCTCTTCATCCAAAAAGTGTTCCACCATTTTCTTCGTCACTTCCGCTTTGCAATCCCCACACAATAACCCTATTAAGCTCAGTGGAGTTGGTAAGCAAACCGGTCGTCCTTGTTGTTGCATCCAGAATAACCCCCCTTTGCCAGATTCGTCATCTGCTTTAACCTGAGAAAGTATTCTTTCAGCTTGAAGATTCCAGTATTCTTCATCCGAAAATTCGCCAATTACATGAGAAATTTTTGCCATACAGTCCAATTGCAGGTAGAGAAACACACTCATTTCCGGTGAGATACTTCCCGGCATCTCCTCTAGAATCACTGGATCATCCATATCCTCGGCAAACAAAGAATGCCCCGCGGAAGCAGCTAGATTCAAACCGTGAGCATATAATTCAAGCCACCAGTTCAACCAACGAGACAATCCATCATAAATTTCATTGAGAAACTCGACATCCCCATCCCGTTCATAAAGTTTCCAAACCGTCCAGGCCATTAAAGGCGGGTGAGACCAATCTGCCTCAGAGGAGTGATCTCGCTTGATGATCACTCCACTTTCGTATATACCATCCGGAATCATTCCGTTCGGAGCTTGATGATCAAAAAATATTCGCAATTGATCCTGGGCTAATTTCCGATCAATATGGCGGTAAGCCATTGCATAATAACAGGCATCCCATTGCCAAATTGTCGTCGAATGTTTTTTAGAAGAAACCAGCACTTCGCGGCTTAAGTAGTAACGGGTTGAAACAAGACCGGAACGCATTAACCACCACGCAATTTTATATGGATAATCTGCCGTGGCAACTTTAGGAATACGCGAAAACCAATCCTGCCAGCTTTGAGCCGAGCGATTAAGGATAATTTTGGGATCATTGATATATCTGGATAAACCAAGCCGCGTGGAAACATGCAATAGAATGCCTCCCTGGTTTCCGCCACCCACAATCAATTTGAATTTCCAGCCAATACCATCTGGTTTTTCCACTTTATGATAGAGGATCTTACGATTGGTCGAGTAAACCAGCCGGGTATGATCTTCTCCTTGTGCAACTGCTATTCCACCACGCCGGTCAATCACCATCTCCCCAAGGTTGATTTTCCCGCTCAACCCACAGGGTTGAGCAGGTAGAGCGATTAAGATATTTTCTCCATCTTCGAAGATGAAATAATACTTACCGATTTTCGTTTCAAAAACCAGACAATGGGGATATGTTATGAGGGTATACTCCAGGGTTTTACCATCCTCATCTAAAAAATGGATTTCCTCAACCAGGGCAGGAAGATTTTGCCCAAGCCTCGAAGCAATGTCCTGAGAGCGCAATCGGTCCGTTAGCCGCAAATTGATACCTTTACCTTCCGCCACTACACACAATCTCGACCCCCGGGATGTAAAGGGTATGCTACGAATATCAAGAATATTTTGATAATCACCTAAAATGGGAAAATCCATATCAAATCCTTGGATAAACATTTACACTGATTTTAACACTTTTCTAAATCCACTCAAATTGAAGAAGCGTGAATTGCCTTTGTCTCACAATAATTCAAACAAAACTGACAGCCTATGCATAATGCTGGCCGCGAGAGTACAGGACGATCTTCTCGAATTTCCTCAACGGTGATCATCTTTATGGTTTTTGTGGGGCAAATTTCAACACATTTTCCACACCCATTACAACGAAAATAATCCCATTCTGGTTTAAACCACTCTTTCAAAACCTTTCTCGCAACGGGGTTCCCAGAATCATCCAGCACAGCCCCAAATCCACACACCCGGCCACAGACGCCGCATGAAATACAACCGTCCGAAATAATATGTCTTTTTTTCTTCCGGCCTTGTATTACTCCTGCCGGACACCATAACTTGCACACGCCACACCCCACACATTGCTCTGTTATTTGATACAATGTTCCCTCCATAAACAATCATTCTCTAACTATTATATTTACGGAATGAACGTGAACTCACCAGCAGCATTCTTTGTCGGAAATATACCGGTTTTTGGCAACCTGATCCTCTCGCCAATGGATGGTCTTTCAGAGCGTCCTTTTCGTTCGCTGGTGCGAAAATCGGGTTCGGCAATGTCCTATACAGAGTTTATCAATGCAATGGATGTGCTTGCTGGTATTCCACGCATTCAGAAGAAAATTGCTTACTACGAGTTTGAACGACCGGTTGTTTTTCAAATTTTCGACGATGACCCGGATCGTATTCTCAATGCGGCTCGCCAATTAATCCCATTTCAACCCGATATCCTGGATATCAATATGGGATGCTCCGCTCATCATGTAGCCGGTCGCGGAGCAGGTGCCGGTTTATTACCCCAACCTCATAAAGTAGCCTCAATTATTCAAAATCTGGTGAGAAATTTACCCATACCCATAACAGCCAAAATCAGGTTGGGTTGGGATGACCACAACCGCAATTATCTGGAAATTGCCCGAATCGTTGAAGATTGTGGCGCTCAACTGATCGCTGTTCATGGTCGCACGAAGGCACAAGGGTATTCCGGCCGGGCGGATTGGGATGCCATTGCAGAAATTAAAACCCTTCTCCACATTCCGGTAATTGCCAATGGAGATGTGCAATCGGTCGCTAATATTCAGCGCATTCAAACCCACACCCGGTGTGACGGGGTCATGATCGGACGGGCTGCGCTGTTTAACCCCTGGATTTTCAGTTATAGAGATCGCCAGCAAGTATCTCAAAAGGAAGTAAAACTCTGGATAGATACCCATCTGAATGAAATGATCGAATTCCATGGCATTGACCAAGGGCTGATTTTATTCCGTAAATATCTAAAGCGCCTGCTTTCCCCTTACCAGCTCAACGAAGAAACCATACTCCCATTATTAACCGAGACGGATTTGGATAAATTCAAACACAACCTTGACCTTTTGTTCAATTCGTCTCTCATATTCAAACCTTAAAATTTCAAAATTCGTGACAAATGCAATTTGGAAATACAAGCATTTTTTGCTATACTGATTCGCAGTAGTGGTTGTATGACATCTATCTTTTTTCCCTAACCCGCCATCAGGAAAGGGTTATTCCCTCGATGCCATCAAAAACTGAATACTCTCGACTACTCAATCGTACCATTGAGGCACTCCTCCCCCTATTGGCCGTGCCAGTTGCACTTCTCATCGGAGCAGTGATGATTTACGCGTTAGGGGTAAACCCCTTACAAGCCTATGGAACGCTGTTTCAGGGTGCTTTTGGAAATGTTTCCGGTTTTACTCAATCATTGGTAAAAGCAACTCCACTGCTTTTGGTAGGCCTTGGGGTTACCATTGCCTTTCGCGGTGGAGTGATTAACATTGGTGGCGAAGGTCAATTGATAGTCGGCGCTCTGGCTGCAACTGCCTTTTCAATCGGTTTTTCTGATTTGCCGCGCATCATTCTATTGCCGCTCACTTTATTAATTGCTGCCCTCAGTGGTGCGATTTGGGGGGGTGTTCCGGGCATTCTCAAAGCCCGGCTGGGTGTCAATGAAATCTTAAGCACGGTCATGATGAACGCCATTGCCCTCCAGCTCTCCAACTACTTGTTGCGCGGGCCAATGATTGACCCCGCAGAAATTGAACGCGGTACTCAAATTGCTCAGTCAGATTTACTCCCCCAGGCAGTCTGGCTTTCTCGGTTAATGCCACGCACTTTGCTGCACAGCGGTGCCATACTGGCTTTGATTATGGCCGTCTTGGTCTATATCTTTCTCTGGCGCACAACGATTGGTTACCGCATCCGGGCAGTTGGTTTGAACCCGGATGCGGCTCGTTATGCTGGCATTCCGGTTCAATTCTATCAAGCACTTTCTTTGATACTCGGTGGCGCGTTTGCCGGTCTGGCTGGCGGGGTGGAAGTCACCGGTGTTCATCACCGGATGATTGAAGGGCTTTCCGGTGGTTATGGGTTTTCGGGAATTGTGGCCGCCCTTTTTGGTAAATTACACCCGTTAGGAGCCATACCCGCCTCAGTTCTCTTTGGCGGTCTTTTGGTCGGCGCAGATCGAATGCAGCGGGCTACCCAGGTTCCTTCTGCGCTTATCACCGTTATTTTGGGACTGGTTGTTCTTTTTGTCGTTAGCAGCGAAATTTGGGCTCGCCGCCGCGCTCGCAGGAGGGAAACCCGTGGCTGAACTGTTTACCCTGCCCGTCTTGTTGGGAATCTTCTATTCCGGCATTCGTCTGGCAACCCCTTATCTCTATGCCGCCATCGGTGAAACCTTTGCCCAACGCTCTGGTGTTCTCAATCTCGGAGTGGACGGGATTATGCTGATGGGAGCCTATACCGGCTTTTACATCGCAATGAAAACCGAAAATCTACTTCTGGGGTTATTAGGCGCAGCAGCCGCTGGTTTCTTAATGGGTTTGTTGATGGCAGTAGTCAGTGTTTCTCTACAAGCAGAACAAGGGATTAGCGGTATTGGTCTCAACTTATTTGGCTTGGGTCTTTCTACTTTGCTCTTCAAAGTCACCCTCGGCGGGGTTGAGTCGATTCGAGGTTTCCAGCCCATCCGTATCCCATTACTGGGTCAAATTCCCTATCTTGGGGATATTTTTTTCAATCACAATTTACTGGTTTATGGCGCCTTTCTGCTGGTACCAATAGCCAATTTTATCTTGAACAAGACCACTTTTGGGTTGAAAGTGCGTGCTGTCGGTCAGAACCCCCAGGCTGCCGACACGCTTGGAGTTAATGTCACCCTCATCCGGTATACTACCGTCTGCCTTGGGGGTATTCTGGCAGGAATAGCCGGGGCTTCGCTTTCTCTGGCCTTGATCAACCTCTTTCAGGAAAATATGACCAGCGGGATGGGCTTTATTGCCGTTGCGCTGGTCTACTTTGGGGGATGGCGGCCCTGGGGTGTATTAGGCGGGGCATTGTTGTTCAGTTTTGTGAATGCCTTGCAGTTATGGGTTCAGGTAAAAGGTATCAATATCCCATCGGATATTGCGGTGATGATGCCGTACATCCTCACGATTATCGCATTGACCTTCTCGGGAAGACGCGCCCGTCAGCCGCAGGCACTGACCAAACCATTCGAACGCGGTGAGAATTAACCGGGCAGATTTTCAGAATCACAAGAAGGAGGTGATCCAAAAAATTTTTAACAAACCACCTTAAGCCAGTGTCCAATTAATTGTTTCACCCATTTTCCTAATCAGGAGGAGTACAAAATGAAAAAAATTGTTGTGCGGATTGCTCTGCTGGTTGCCCTTGTGTCCTTGTTGTTGAGTGCCTGCGCTCAGCCAGCAGCACCCACTCAGCCAGCGCAGGAAGAAAAACCGTTCCGCGTTGCAGTGGTCATGCCAAGCACGATCACCGACCTTGCTTTCAGCCAATCCTTCTTTGAAGCCCTCAAGAAGGTCCAGGAAGAAGAAGGCGGACCCTCAAAATTTGAAATTGCCTACTCAGAAGGCATGTTCAACGTTCCGGATGCCGCAGCCGCTATTCGAGACTATGCGTCGCAGGGATATGACCTTGTAATAGCTCACGGCTCCCAGTATGGCACCTCCCTTTCCCAAATTGCACCGGACTTCCCCGAAACCGCATTTGCGTGGGGAACTTCGCTGGATACTTTTCAGGCCCAGGGTATCAATAATGTTTATGCCTATCAGGCTGAATCTCAAGAAGGCGGCTATGTTCTGGGAACTATCGCAGCCCTGATGAGCAAAACCGGTGTACTGGGTGTTTGCGGTCCGGTTAATGCCGGAGATGCCAAACTGTTTGTTGACGGCTTTGTAGCCGGCGCCAAAAACGCAAAACCGGATATTCAGGTCAATGTTACCTTTACCGGGTCTTTCTCGGACGTATCCCTGATGGCTTCTGCTGCTGAAACTCACATCGCCGCCGGTGCCGATATGCTGACCGGTTCTTCTCAATCGGTGGTTGGTGCCATCGGTGTAGCCAAAGATAAAGGTGCCTACTGGTTTGGCACCCAATGGGAGCAAACACCCGTCGGACCGGAAACCGTTGTTGCCACTCAGGTCTTCGATTGGACGATTGTCATTCGAGACATGGTAAAATCCGTTCGAGCGGGTGTGTTGGGCGGCAAGGCCTACACCCTTACTTTCAAGAACGGCGGGTTGAAACTGGTCTACAACGATAAAGTCCCTGTGCCGGATGACATCAAAGCCAAAGCGCAGGAAACCATTGACGGCATCATGAACGGTACAATTGACCCACTCAGCGGTCCGAAGCAATAGATCCTGATTGAATGAGGTGGCTTGAGTTGATTCCAGATTCAAGCCACCTCAAAACCGGAAACGAACGATGAGTGATTTACTCCCCACCGGACATAAAAAAATTGAAGAAATGCGCATGGAGGGAATCGTTAAGCGGTTCCCCGGCGTTCTGGCTAACGATCACGTGAATTTTGATGTTAAGGCAGGCGAAATCCATGCCCTGCTCGGAGAAAATGGAGCCGGTAAAAGCACGCTGGTTCGCCAGTTATACGGTTTGTACCGCCCGGACGAGGGAAAAATTTTCATCAATGGCGAGGAAGTTGTTTTTCATTCTCCCAAAGACTCAATTGCAGCCGGGATTGGGATGATTCATCAGCACTTCATGCTGGTGCCGGATTTGACCGTTGTGGAGAATGTTGCGCTCGGTTTACCATCTTCCCGTGGGGTTATTTTAGACCTTGATCGTGTCCGAAAACGGATTGAAGTGCTGTGCCAGCAATACAACCTGAAAGTTGACTCGGATGCTTACATCTGGCAGTTATCGGTCGGAGAACAACAACGGGTAGAAATTCTTAAGGCACTTTATCGCGGTGCCGCTTTGCTCGTGCTGGACGAACCTACCGCAGTGTTGACCCCTCAGGAAGTGGATGATCTTTTTATCACTTTGCGCCGTATGGCGCACGAAGGTCACGCGCTGATATTCATCTCCCATAAATTGCACGAAGTTCTTGCCATCAGTCAACGGGTTACCGTTTTACGGGATGGCAAGGTGGTGGGTACACGAGCCACCGAAGGAGCCACAAAAACCGAACTCGCCCAGATGATGGTTGGCCGGCCAGTCATTCTTCAATATGAAAAATCCCCTCTCAAAATGGGGGATGTTTTGCTGAAAATTGAAAATCTGGTTGTTCGCGGCGATCGGGGTACCGATGCCCTCAAAGGCATTTCATTAGAAGTTCACAGCGGTGAAATATTAGGTTTGGCTGGAGTTTCGGGCAACGGTCAAAGAGAATTGGCCGAAGCCTTAGCCGGCTTACGGCCGGTCAAATCCGGACGTATTATCCTCAATGGTGTGGATGTCACTCATGCTTCACCTTCGGTAAGAATTGCCAATGGTCAATCTTATATCCCGGAGGAACGGATGAAAGATGGCGCGATCAAAGATTTCAGCGTTGCCGACAATTTCATCCTCGAAGATCACGCCAAAACACCCTTTTCCTCACGCACATTTCTTAACTTTCGCAACATCCGACAGACTTCTGAGCGTCTGGTTCAGGAATTTAATGTCAAGACCCCAACCATTGACACCCCGATTAAGAATCTGTCCGGTGGAAACATTCAGAAAATGATTCTCGCCCGTGAGCTTTCTCGAAAACCCAAAGTGCTTATCGCCTCCCAGCCTACGCGCGGGGTTGATATCGGTGCTTCTGAATACATCCACCAACGCCTGCTCGAACAAAGAGAAGCCGGCACCGCCACATTGCTCATCTCGGAGGATTTGGATGAGATACGCGCCCTTTCGGATCGAATTGCCGTGATTTATGAAGGCGAAATTGTTGGAATTGTGGATGGTAAGGCAGCCACAACTGAAGAATTGGGCTTGATGATGGCCGGCATCCGCGAAAAAGCAAATCCATGAACTCCTTCTTGTCATTTCAATTCCAAATCACGAAAATAGCACTTTAATTTCGACGAAAAATATCGTAAAATAAAAAGTAAGAATCGGTGGTCGGAAACCGGCTCAGCGCCGGACCGGCGTCGGACCTGCAAGAGTCCGTCGAAAAGTGCCGCCTTCCCAAAGGAGTCCACCGATCCGATGAACATCTGGCAGAAATATGTCATTCCTCATTCCATTGAAGAAGCAATTCATTTTTTAACCTCGGCCCCAGGACCCGCCCGCCCAATCGGCGGGGGCACCGACTTACTGCTGGAAATTCAACAGGGACATCATCCACCCGTTCATACCCTTGTAGATGTAACCCGTATTCCTGACTTGTTGCGGCTGGAAGAAGTCGGGGCGCACCTTTTTATTGGTGCAGCTGTACCCGTCAGGGTTATCACCGAATCGCCGCTGGTTCGTTATCACGCCACTGCGGTTGCCGAAGCCTGCGGACTGATCGGCGGCCCGCAGGTGCGAAACACGGCCACACTTGGCGGAAACGTGGCTCACGCTTTGCCAGCAGCAGATGGGATGATTTCACTCTTTGCATTTGATACCCAGGTTGAAATTGCCAATGATGGCGGCCGTCGTTTACAGCCCATTCACACTCTCTTCAAGGGACCCGGCCAATCTGCTCTCGATCTGAGTTCCGAGATCATCGTTGGATTTTATCTGCCGCTGCGTCAATCCGGGCAATCATCAGCATTCAGCAGGGTGATGCGTCCCCAAGGGGTTGCCTTGCCAATTTTGAACATGGCAGTATGGATGGAACGCGATGACCGGGTAATCCACGATATTCACATCGCAATCGGTCCCTCTGGTCCGGTGCCATTCCGAGCCACCCGGGTAGAGCATGAATTGATTGGTCATCCCCCCGACTCAATTTCTCTCCAACGCGCAAAAGAAGCCATTCACCAATCCATCCAATTCCGCAGCAGTGCCATGCGCGCCGGTGCCGCCTATCGGCATCATCTCAGCGAAGTGCTACTGGAAGAAGTTATTGGAAAAGCCTGGCAACGGGCATTTGAATTGGAGGCCGTATGAGCGATCCGAATTTGATCACGCTGACAGTCAATGGGAGAACGTACCAACTACCGGAGGTCCCCGGCGAAATGCTGGCTGACCTGCTTCGTTATCGTCTCAAATTAACCGGTACTAAAGTTGCTTGTGGTGAAGCCGAATGTGGAGCCTGCACCGTGATTCTCAATGGCGAACCGGTTTTGTCGTGTTCCTTTCCGGCTGCCAAAGCCGATGGTGCGGATATCCTGACTATAGAAGGATTGTCCGACCTTCATAAAACCCCCACGGCAGATGGTCAACTCATACCCCTTCACCCCTTACAGCAATCTTTCATCGAATACGGCGCTGTCCAATGTGGTTTTTGTATCCCAGGCCAGATCATGACTTCTTATGCCTTGTTGGAACGAAATCCTGACCCCAGCGAAGAAGATATAAAATATGCCCTCAAGGATACATTGTGCCGTTGTGCAGGCTATCCCTCGATAATTGGCGCAATCAAAGCGGCAGCATTCACCCTGAAAACCGGCCAGCCGCTGCCTCACCCACCCATTGATCCTTCCAACCATGCTGGCCGCGTAGTTGGCAGGATACAACCCCGCCCAGACGCAATCGCAAAGGTTACCGGAAAAGCCATTTACACCGATGACATTCAATTTGAGAACATGCTGCATGCCCGGGTAAAACGGGCAGGTGTTCCCTCCGGCATATTACGTAAACTCAACATTGAAAAAGCCCGGAAATTACCCGGTGTTGTCGCTGTTCTCACCGCTAAAGACATTCCCGGCGAGAAAAATCACGGTTTGGTGATTCCAGATTGGCCAATAATGGTGGGAATTGATGAACAAATTCGCACCGTAGGCGACGCATTGGCCATTGTGGCAGCCGAAACCCGCCAGATTGCCTCGAAGGCACTGGACTTAATTGAAGTGGAAATTGAACCCTTGCCGGTCATTGACCACCCGGTTAAAGCCATTCAAGATGATGCCATTCGCATTCATAAAAACGGAAATTTGCTCAAGCACATCAAAGTCCGTAAAGGGGATGTTGAAGAAGGCTTTGCACAGGCAGATGTGGTACTGGAACATACCTACCACACACCCATGCACGACCACGCCTTTATGGAACCGGAGTGTAGTATTGCCCGACTCACTCCTGAAGGACGCATGGAAATTTATGTCGGCTCACAAATCCCCTATTCTGATCGCAATCAGGTAGCACGCGCCTTGGGAGTGCCGGAAGAGCAGGTACGCATCATCGGCCAATTAATCGGTGGCGGCTTTGGCGGAAAGGAGGACATTGCCGGCCAGATTCATGCCGCTTTACTGGCAAGAGCCACCGGTCGTCCAGTCAAATTGCTTTTCGATCGTCAGGAAAGCCTGATTGTTCACCCGAAACGCCACGCCACACAAATCCGCGTAAAAGTTGGCGCAAAAAAGGATGGCACTCTCACAGCAGTCGAGACCGAATTATTTGGGGATACGGGGGCGTATGCCTCGCTGGGTGAAAAAGTGTTAACCCGCGCCACAACCCATTCCTCCGGCCCCTATGAAATTCCCAACGTCAAAGCAGATTGCTACGCCATGTACACCAACAACCCGCCCGCTGGGGCTTTCCGCGGCTTTGGCGTTATGCAGTCTGCTTTTGCGATTGAATCCATGATGGACACACTGGCTGAAGTCCTTCACATGGACCCGGTTGAATTACGCAAGAAAAACGCCTTAAAGGTTGGCAGTATCACCAACACTGGTCAAGTTCTGCGGGAAAGCGTTGGATTGATGGAGTGCATCGAGAGAGTTGAAGCCGAAATGAACCGTTTAAGTGGAGGGAATCCCTTCATCCCCAAACCGGTTGAGGGGGCACCCCATCGGCTTCGGGCATGGGGCTTTGCCGTGGGCTATAAGAATACTGGTTTAGGCGGTGGAGCACCTGATAAAGCCGGCGCAGAGGTCGAACTTCGTCGGGATGGCACTTTTCAGGTGCGTTCCTCCTCTGCCGAATTGGGGCAGGGTTTACCAACCGTCCTGCAATTAATTGCCGCCGAAGAGCTTAACCAAAATCCGCGTCAGATTGATGTACTTTTAATGGACACAGACCTGACACCTGACGGCGGTCCCACCACTGCCTCGCGTCAGACCTTTGTAACCGGTAATGCTGTGCGGCATGCCGCCCGCGCACTCCGTCAATTATTGACCAGCGAACTGGCCGAACGCTATGACGTTCCCCCACAGGAAATCCGCTTTATTGAAGGTCTGGCACAGGTCAACGGCAAGCAGGTCAGCTTATCGCATTTAGCCGAGCAAATGCTCGAATCTGGACGACAGCCGCTCGCCTCTTATACCTACTGGGCACCTGCAACCCGTCCCCTGGGACAAGGGGGGGATATGCACTTCGCCTTCTCCTTTGCTGCCCAGGCAGCCGAAGTGGAAGTCAACACTCTGACGGGGGAAGTTAATGTGTTGAGATTGATCATCGCAAATGATGTAGGCACGGCCATTAATCCACTCGGTTTGCGCGGCCAAATCGAAGGCGGTGCGATCATGGGAATTGGCCACGCGCTGACCGAAAACTTTATTGTCGAACAAGGCCGTGTGATCACCGACCGGCTGGCACGCTATCGAATGCCTTCGATCACATTGACACCGGAGATCATTCCCATCGTTGTTGAACACCCGGTTACGGAAGGGCCTTTTGGTGCAAAGGGTGTCGGTGAAATCGTGCTGATTCCAACCATTCCGGCAATTACCAATGCGATCTATCATGCCGTTGGGGTACGTTTTGACCGCATCCCTGTGGATCAGGAAAAAATCCTGTTGACTTTAAAAGAAAGATCTGGAAATTATTGATGAATTAAAAAGGTTTTGTAAAAATTTTTTGAGCGCTTAATTTCATCATATCCCGGTTGAAGTAACTAAGTTAATTTCACTAGAAACATGAGAGATTTTTAGTGATCAGTTTGCCATTGCACACGATGCAGAACTTTTCGGCATTGGACAAGTGCTGAACCCGAATGACTTTTTGTTGGAAGAAATCGAGGGTAAAATTAATTCATTACTATCAGGGGATTATGCTTTCCCCCTGCAAAATTGGTCGTTGTTCAGCCAGCAACGTGGAGCATCTTTCCTTGCAAATTCAATTTTGTCCCTTACTTAAGTCCATTTTCCCTTTCAACAACCAATTCATCAATTGAGGAGCATTTCATGGCTAAGCGACTCATCACCGCGGAAGATCTCTATCGTTTTCAGGTGCCTTCGGGGGCAGTAATCTCTCCCGATGGAACACAGGTTATCCTGACATTGCAAAGAGTTGAGAAAAAAACCGAAAAAAAATATTCCAACTTATGGCTTGTTCCTGTCGAAGGGGGACAACCACGCCAATTCACTTTTGGCGATCAAAGCGACAATCACCCGGTCTGGTCACCTGACGGATCCCAAATTGCATTTCTTTCCAATCGCAAGAATAAAGACAAACCGCCAGCATTGTTCCTTATCCCCTTCAATGGTGGCGAAGCCCGTCCACTGGTTCAGTTAGACGGCGAAATTGGCGAGATAATTTGGTCGCCAGATGGTAAGAAAATCCTTTGCACAGTCAGAAAGATTGACAAAGAAGTACTTGAGAGACAAAAAAACCCGGATCTCAAAGATATCACTACCCCTGCCCGGCACTACAATCGCTTATTTTACAAACTGGATGGCTACGGCTACTTACCTCATGAACGCTGGCATTTGTGGGTCATTGATGCCCTGAACGGGAAAGCAACCCAATTAACGGATCACCCGGTTTGGGATGAACACTTCCCCGATTGGTCGTCGGATGGTAAATGGATTGCGTATATTTCCAACCGCAGCGACGATCCTGACTCAAATCCCGATTTGGACGACATCTTCCTGATTCCTGCGCGCGGTGGAGAGCCTCGCAAGCTGGAGACTCCACCCGGCAATAAATTCTCGCTAAAATTTTCGCCGGACGGTAATTGGCTGGCATATTATGGTCAAGAAGGGATTGGCCAGGGTTTCAAAAATATCGGGCTTTGGGTTATTCCAACTGATGGCTCACACCCCCCCAAAAACCTAACGGAAGCCTTTGATTTAAATGTCAGCGCATGGACAATCAACGACATCGGCGGAGCCGTAACCAATCCACCCTTGTGGAGCGCGGACAGTAAAGCGCTTTACTTCCCGGTTACTCTGCACGGTTCCAGCATTCTGATGAAAATCCAGCGAGATGGAAGTGGACTTGAAACCGTTGTCGGCGAAGGAGGGGTATTTCATACTCACTCCATTAATCAGGCTTCCACCCGCATTGCTGGTTTATACGGCACTTTCTCCGATCCCGGTCAGGTGATGATTATAGATTTGACCTCAAATCAACAGCGTATCCTGACCCGATTTAATCGAGAAATTCTCGACAAAGTTGACCTGGGTGAGATTGAAGAAGTCTGGTTCAAAGGACCGGATGACAATAAACTGCAAGGCTGGATTCTCAAACCGCCTCAATTCGACCCCAACAAAAAGTACCCTTCGATCATGGAAATTCACGGAGGTCCCCTAACCCAGTACGGTAAACTATTCATGCACGAGTTCTACTATCTGGCTGCCCAGGGGTTCGTGGTCTATTTTTGTAATCCAAGAGGCGGACGCGGCTACGGTGAGCAGCACGCCGCCGCCATTCACGGCAACTGGGGAGATCGCGATTACGCCGATCTGATGGCCTGGGCAGACTATGTCGCACAAAAACCCTATATTGACACTGCCCGAATGGGAGTTACCGGTGGAAGTTATGGCGGTTACATGACGGTCTGGATTATTGGGCATACCGACCGTTTCCAGGCCGCAGTTACCCAACGGTGTGTCAGCAATTTCATTTCCATGTGGGGATCCAGCGACTTCAATTGGGTTTTTCAACAAGAATTGAACAACAAACCGCCCTTTGAGGCATTAGAATATTACTGGCAGCGTTCCCCCATTGCCCATATCGGCAATGCCAAAACACCCACCCTCGTCATTCACAATGAAATGGACCTGCGCTGCCCCATCGAGCAGGGAGAACAGGTATATGTAGCGCTCAAGCGATTGGGGGTAGACACCGAAATGGTGCGTTTTCCCGAGGAATTCCACGGGCTTTCACGTGGCGGAAGGACCGATCGGCGCATTTTACGGTTGAATCACATTGCGAGATGGTTCAAGAAATATCTGATCCATGACAGCCAGCCACATTAATCCCAACTTTCCGTTAATTGATCTTCACCGTCATCTCGATGGCAGTGTTCGACTGGAAACCATTCTGGATTTGGGGCAGACCTATGGCCTGCCCCTTCCCGCCCAAGACATCGAGAGTTTGCGTCCATATGTGCAGATTACCGATGCGCAGCCGGGCGTAATGGCGTTTCTATCCCGGTTCGAGTGGATGACAAAAATTCTCGTCAATGAAGACGCATGTTACCGGGTTGCCCGGGAGTGCGTTGAGGATTTGGCCAAAGAAGGCATTGATTATGCTGAACTGAGGTTTTCACCCTGGTTCATGGCAGAACCCCATCATCTCAACCCCGTGGCTGTCATTGATGCCGTAGTGGACGGCGCCCGCTCCGCCAGCCGTGAAACTGGTATTCCCATCAACCTGATCGGAATTCTCAGCCGAACCTACGGACCGGAAATTTGCCACCTGGAGTTGGCGGCCATCCTTTCCCGCCGCGAGGCATTCGTTGCGGTAGATTTGGCCGGTGATGAAGCCAACTTCCCCGCGGAATGGTATCAGTCTCATTTTGAATTGGTTCGCAATGCTGGCTTGCATGTTACTGTGCATGCAGGGGAAAGTGCCGGCTCTCATAGTATCTGGCAAGCCATTCAATTATTGGGTGCAGAACGAATTGGTCATGCTGTTCAAGCGCCAAAAGATGAAACGCTGTTAGATTTTTTGGCAAAAAAACGCATCGGTGTTGAAGTCAACCTGACCAGTAATGTTCAAACCTCAACAGTGAAAAGTTATGCCGACCACCCCGTCCGGCTTTTTCTTGACCGAGGGATTTGCGCTACATTGAACACGGATGATCCCGGTATCAGCGCAATCACCTTACCCTATGAATATAATGTGGCTGCCCCCCTCTCCGGATTGTCTCATGAACAAATCTGGCAATTACAGCAAAATGCTTTGGAAGCATCCTTTCTTACGCCTCAAGAAAAATCAGAACTGGTGTTAAAGAAAGGTTCATCAAATTTCCATGGAAAAGTTTGACTTCATCCTTGCCGGCGGTGGTGCAGCTGGCCTGAGTCTGGCACTTCGATTGCTTCAGGCTTTCCCCCACAAAAAAATCTTGATCCTTGATCGAACCCCAAAGCAAACCAACGACCGCACCTGGTGTTTCTGGTCAGCTCATCCAAGTCCTTATCCATCGGCCACATTTCGCGCCTGGGAGCAATTGGCTTTCATCGGCGCAAACTTTTCAGCCACATTCACACTCTCTCCCTACCACTATTATCTGATTCGAGGTATTGACTTCTACCGTCATGCTTATAGTATTTTGAATGGGTCCCCAACTGTCCAATTCGAATATGGTGAAGTGGAAGATATCAGCGAAGATGATCATTCTGCATTGGTTAAGATTAATGGTAATCAATATCGAGGTAAGTGGGCATTCAGCAGTCTTTATAATCCCCAAAGGCTCAAAACTGACCCCAAGCGGTACCATTACTTAATGCAACACTTTCGGGGTTGGGAAATTGAGACCAACCGCCCCAGTTTCAACCCCCAAGTCCCCGTTCTCTTCGATTTTCGCACCCCCCAAAATGGACAGATGCGCTTCATGTATATTCTCCCGTTTTCAGAACGGGAAGCATTAGTGGAATACACCCTCTTCTCGCCATCTTTGTTGGCCAGCGAGGAATACGATCTCGCGCTTCACCATTACATCGAGGAAGTTTTGAAAATTGGCGAGTACAAAACCAGAACAGTTGAAAATGGTGTAATTCCCATGTCCGATCAACCGCTACCCCGACAATTAGGGAAACGCATTTTAGCCATTGGCACCCTTGGCGGCCGCGTAAAACCATCCAGCGGTTACGCATTTTTACGGATTCAGAAAGATAGCGATGCTATTATTAATTCGCTGGTCAAACACGGGCACCCATTCAATTTGCCGGAGTCTCCGGCACGCTACCGTCTGTTTGACAGCATCATGCTGCAAGTAATGTTACGTCACGGGAATGAGATGCATCACATTTTTACCCAATTATTCCGCAATAATCCGGTTAAACGGGTTTTTGGATTTTTAGACGAAGAACAAACCTTCTTTGAGGATGTAAAAATCCTGGCATCCTTACCGCCTTTGCCTTTCATTAAGGCCTTGCTGCGACTAAAGCTTTTAGGCACAGTTTGATCCGGTTATGATAGTTTGATAAGACTCTTCAAAGAGTTAACCAAAATCCCAAGATATTCCTTCAGGCTGGATGTGGTCATCGAAAGATAACCGGCATTCGGTAAAATATTTATCAATTGAGCAGGTAAATTTGCCTGCCACAAACTACGCCATTCCGCGTCGGTAATCGAATAATCTGCGGGCGAGGGGATCACATCAATCCCTTGCGCCCGAAAGAGTTCAACCGACCGGGGCATGTGCTGTGCCGATGTAACCAGAATAATCCTTTCAAACCCACGCTCCTCGATGATACGGGCAGAAAACATTACATCTTCCGCTGTGTTTTGAGATTGATCCTGCAAGACCAGCGCAGACTCTGGCACACCCATAAAGAGCATCAGCTCTTTCATCTCAAAGGCTGGTGTGGTTGTCCGCGAGGTTAACCATTCAATATTCCCGCCACTCAATAATATAAAGGGAGCAATTCCCTGACGATACAATCGAACGGCATGAAGAACACGGTCACCAGCCCCGTTGACTTCAACTCCGCTTCGGGGTGCATCAAGAGACTCTGTCCCCCCTCCCAGAACAAGAATGACATCTCCTTTCGGCAGATCGGACGGGGGGACAATTTTTCTCTCCAGCGAGTAAGTCAGACTATAAGCCACCCAACGGTTTCCACCCAGCCAGAGCAAGATGAATGCAAAAGCAACCAACCGTTTCCGCCAACTTGACGGTATCCTTAGAATCAGACTGAGCAGCATCAACAGGCAAGCCAGACCGAGGGGATAGATTAGCAGAGGCAAAAATTTTGAAAAAAACACAAACATAAAACAGCACTCCTGTATAGGCATTAAGAACTTATCTTAACCATACACAAACTATCCCCGAATGATTTCTTTTATGATACCCTTATTTCATAAATTATTTTTAGGATACATCACATGAAAACTATCCGTTGGTTAAACCTGATATCCCTCGTATTCACGATTGTGGTGAACGCTTTGGCAAACGCCTTACCGATCAACAATCGCACAACCGGCGAAATATCTGACTCCTACCCGGTATTATTTACTCCGGCAGGTTATGTTTTTGCCATTTGGGGATTGATATATCTTTCCCTAATCGGTTTCGCAATATATCAGATACTCCCATCACAGCAGAAAAATCCTCTCATTAAACGGATTGGAGGCTGGTTCATCGCCGCCAACTTCTTCAATGGTATCTGGATTTTTGCCTGGCACTATGGCTTAATTCCTCTTTCCATGCTGGTAATGATCGGGCTGCTGATTTCATTGCTGGCAATTTATTTGCGGCTTGGAATCGGGGTTCAGGAAACATCACCCGCCGATCGCACCCTCATTCACTTTCCATTCAGTTTGTACCTGGGGTGGATTTCTGTTGCCACAATTGCGAATGCGAGCGTCTTACTGTACACTTTGAATTGGAACGGATTTGGAATAGCCCCCGAGGTGTGGACTGCGTTGGTGATCATCGTAGGTGGTTTACTGGCAATTTCCATGATTCACTTTCGTAAAGCCATCGCATACCCGCTGGTAATTGTCTGGGCATTTTCCGGCATTCTTTTCAAACCAAATGGTTCGCCGATGGTTGCAAACATCGCCGGCTCGGTTGCCCTGCTCATTCTGATTTTCTTACTATTTTCGATGTTGCGTGCCCGGCAGTTGAAATTAATTTCCAGTCGAGTCAATCGTGAAAATTTACGCTAATCGGTCAATTCTCGGTTATAATCTGCTCAGATGTTTTCCCACCAACCTTGAATTAATCAGGAGTAAGCCATGAAAGAGAACCTTGTTCTTGTACGCCATGGGCAAAGCCTGTGGAATCTGGAGAATCGATTTACTGGCTGGACCGATGTTGACCTGACCGAGATTGGCAAAGAGGAAGCCCGTCTTGCCGGTCAACAAATGCTGGCTGAAAAATTTACCTTCGATTATGTATTTACTTCGGTGCTTAAGCGCGCCATCCGCACACTTTGGATTATTTTGGATGAAATGGACCTGATGTGGTTGCCGGTGGAACGTGCCTGGCAGTTGAATGAACGACACTATGGCGCACTGCAAGGATTGAATAAAGCCGAAACCGCCGCCAAATACGGAAACGAACAAGTTCACATCTGGCGGCGTAGTTACGCAACTCCTCCTCCTGCTCTTTCTTTAGATGATCCCCGCCACCCTCGTTTTGACCCGCGTTACGCCAAAGTAGATCCGTCCCTACTGCCCTCTACCGAGTCCTTAAAAATGACGCTGGAAAGGGTCATGCCCTTCTGGAATGAAAAAATTGTCCCGCGGCTGAAAGCAGGCGAAAAAATTTTGATCGTCGCCCACGGCAACAGCCTGCGGGCATTAGTCAAATACCTTGACCAAATTTCGGACGAGGACATCACCGAATTGAACATCCCCACCGGCATCCCGCTGGCTTATCAGCTAGACGCGCAACTCAATGTAGTTTCACGCCGTTACCTTGCTGATGAAGAAGCTGTCAAAGCCGCGGCCGAGGCAGTGGCGCGCCAGGGTTTGGCAAAAAAGGAATAACTCCCCCTTCAAAGTAAAAACGGCTGCCGTTACACGGGCAGCCGTTTTTACTTTTAATCAACCCCTCAATCCCCGCGGGTTCCGAATATATAATCCCATAACGGTGAAGAAACTCCAAATCGTTGGTTCGGAGTTTTGTAATGATGACGCATATGATGCCGTTTTAAAGCCTTTAAAACCCCGCTGCGCATCGGCCAGTGATGAGTGGCATAATGAGTCATATCGTACAATAAGTAGCCGATGATGAATCCCGAAAAAACCATCGCCGTCATAAACGGCGCTTGTAATAAAATTCCAAATATCAGGTAAAAAGCGCCGTAGAAAATCAACGCCAGGGGTATGCTAACCACGGGTGGCATAACCAGGCGGGTTTTGCATTGAGGTTGCTCATGATGAACACCGTGGAAGAGATAAAATATCTTCTCTTGACGGGGTGTTTTAGGTTTATAGTGGAAAAGAAAACGATGCAAGATATATTCCGCAAGAGTCCATAAAAATAGACCGAAAATGAATCCGAACGGTATGAAAAATCCAGAAATAGAAGGTGGCTTGATCAAAATTCCCCGAATCAAGAAAAACACCGCCACCGGCAGCCAGATAATGACCACAACAACGGGTGAGATATGGGTAAAAAATTCCAGAAAATCGGATTTAAACAGGCGAATGGGTTCATCGCTGTGATTGATTTTGATTGTGTCCATAATTTCACCTTAAGAATAAGAAATGGAATTATTGGATAAATTTTGGGAGGATTTCATCTCGGAGTATATCACAAGATGAATCATAATATAATACCGTTGAAGCCTTCAATCAGGATGAGCCTGCGTGAATCAATCATCTTTCCGTAAAAAAAGCCCGGTTAGACAGCTGCTTGCTGAACGATATTTACTGATATCCCTGATCAGTTTTGCTGCCACCGTGCTGATCATCCGCTTATTCCTGGAGCTGACGAACTACCCCCGCGTTGAATTTGGTACACTTCACATCGCCCATGTCATTTGGGGTGGCTTGATTTTGTTTGCTGCCGCCTTGTTACCAATCATGTTCGCCAATCGCTGGGCGTTATTCGGTTCGGCATTGTTGAGCGGGATTGGTTTTGGTCTTTTTATAGATGAGATTGGCAAATTCATTACCCAAAATAACGATTACTTTTACCCGCCGGCTGCCCCGCTGATCTATGCAAGTTTTCTCCTGACCGTTTTGGTTTATAACCAGTTTCGAAAGCCCCAACCATCTACCACTCGCGAAGATTTGTATCATATCTTCAGCATGATGGAAGAATTACTGGACGAAGACCTGGACGAGGAAGAAAAATCTTACCTCATTCAGCGCTTGAATCACATTATTAATACCTCGGATGATAAAACACTGATTCACCTGGCGCACTCCCTGCTTAATTTCCTTAAGAGCGACTTGCTCACCAACCCAATCTCACCCAAATCTGGTCTCAACTACCGATTAGAGCAACTGGTAGCAAAAGTCGAACGGATATTTTCCCAATCGCGCTTACATCTCCTATTGATTGGTGGTTTATTCTGGCATGGTTTTATCTCCATAATGGGTTTACTTAACCTCACCTTTCTATCCATGCAGACCATTCATGGGCAACCAGAGCGTTTTCTTGAGATCATAAAAACACTACCCCCAAACCTTCCACCCGAATGGTTAATTGTCAAATCTGCAAGTCAGGCAGTAATTGGATTTTTTTCACTCGTTGCTGGAATATTACTGATCATGAAACGCGATAGATTGGCCATAAGGATCGGTGTTTTGGTTCTCACTACTTCTCTGACGGTTGTTAATTTACTGGTCTTTTATTTGGATCAGTTCTCTGCTTCGCTGAACGCCATTTTTGAATTTGCTTTGTTGCTTGGATTGATCAATTATCGCCGACGTTTTATTCAACATGAGTTTATGGATGATATTGCAGGCAAGGCAAACCATCTTAAGCGGGACGAAGAACAAATACTTCAGGCTTGAGTGTATGGATTATTGCTGTCCCGCTAGTCAAATCGCGCAAGGAACGTTCAAAATCGGGTTTATTCGATAGGGGAATCTGAATTTGAAGGCTTACCCGTTCAGCAAAATTTTCTGCGATTATGCTACCGTCATATCTTTCAATTAAACGCTGGGAATTTTGATAATCGGTATAACCCACAACACACTCCAACTCACATGCTTTTACCTGTATCGCGAACGGGAGGTCGGCCAGCACGGCTTTGACAGCATGCTGGTAAGCCTTAACCAGCCCCCCGCTACCCAGTTTCGTTCCCCCAAAGTAACGAACAACGACTACAACGATATTTCCGATACCGCTTCCCTTTAACACACTTAAAATTGGCTTGCCTGCAGTGCCACTTGGTTCGCCGTCGTCATGGCAATGTTCAATGATGGTTGAACCGTGACCAATCAGATAGGCGGGGACGTGATGAGTTGCATCCGGGAACTCCATACGTATGCGTTGAATGAAATGACGCGCCTCTTCAACCGTAAAAGCAGGAGCTGCAATGGCAATGAAACGGGAATTGGATACTGTAATTTCCGCTCTGCATTCTTTCGCTGGAACCGGAAACGATTTAGAAATTTCAGATCTTGTGTTATCATCAACTTTGGCCATAAAGAAATTATATCCACCTCTGGTAAGGATTGAAAAAATGAAGCACTTTTTGGTTGATATTCACTATACTGCGCCTATTGAAAAAATTGACGAAATTTTACCCCTTCATCGCGCCTTCTTACAAACAGGGTATGATCAGGGTTACCTGTTATGTTCCGGCCCCAAAAACCCGCGCACGGGAGGGATTGTAATTGCTCGTGCCGAATCCGAAGACGAATTGCGTAACTTTTTCAAGCAGGACCCCTATCAGCAAAACCAGGCAGCTCGATATGCCTTTACAGAATTCAATCCGGTAAAGTTCCAGCCTTTTTTGGAAAAATGGATCACAGGGCTGGAATAATTATCGAGTTTATGGGGTTTGGGGGACTTCTATCCCCAATTTTTCAGCAATAAAATAAGCAATTTGTTGTGAGCCGTTCATCATTTCTCTTCGTTTCTTTGGTAGAGACAAAACCGAAGGCAGCACATCCAGCCAGGTTCCTTTGATGAAATCCAATTCATCAATTCTGATACCACTCAATTCCCGTTCCACAAAAGCCGCCAAAGGAGCTGTTTCCCGAAAATGATTGCGGGGAATGTAAACATAAGGCACCCCGCTTTGGTATGCCTCCGCAATAGTGCTGTAACCCAGTTTTCCCACCACCACATCACTGGCATTTACCAGGTCGGGATGGTAATAGGTATGGTGATGAGGTAACAGGATGAGATTCCCCCGCCGTTCATATTGCTCACTTGCTCCGGGAATAACAAATACAGCCCGAGAAAATTTTTCCAGAGGATACAAGTGGTTAATAAGGTGAGGAATACCCCCCATTGTGATCAGAACCAACGGCTGATTGGGATCAACCATCAACATTTGACGTAATTCATTACGCTCCGTTCTCAACAGCCGGGAAACCGGTCGGCTGATCAATTGCGAGGATTTATTTTCACAAATTGGTTCGGTTTGTATGTGATAATCCGCCATCTCAAAGGCTTCGCGGAGTATGGGGATATAATCCGCAAAACGCGGTTCCAATTCAAGATACCCCTCATAAATCCAATCCCAGGTAAAGTTTTCGACAAGCACAGAAGGAATCCTTGCCAGCTTAGCCGCTGCAATACCAAGGGGAGAAATATCACACAAGACAAGGTCGCTCTTGCTTTCTCCAAATAACCTTGCCAGATAGAAGACTTTCTCGTTTGGAAATGGTAAAAAAGACTTCAATCGGTCAATTGTTCCGGGCAAGTCTTCAATAAAGGGCGAAATTTGCACGACCCCGACATCGGTATCGAAAGGAATATAATGAAAACTTTCATCCCTAAATGAATCCTTGAAAAACCATTCTGGTACGTTGGTGATCACATCAAATTTGCAGTCCGAGATTGTTCGGTGCAGCATCTGAATTACAGCAACTGCCCGGGATGCATGACCAAAGCCATGAGGTGAAATGACTACACTTATTTTCATATTCTCTTCAATCTATTATGATTTAATAAACAAGTTCGATTGTACTACACGATCCACTTTTTTTTGGTTCGTTTATCTTTTTTGTAATGTTTACAACCAGTTACCCCTTCGAGAAAATGCAATGATCCCTCCTCCGCTAAAACGATACCTGTCATCCATTCTTATCGGAATTGTATTATTCTGGAATCTGCAAGCCGCTTTGGTTTTCATCCTTAACCCGTCACCCTACATCCCATCTTTTCAATTGGAAGGCATCCCTGGAAAGGTTCTGGTTCAAGGATTAGGGATATTGTTCCTGATGTGGAATGTTCCTTATGTTTTCGCTTGCTGGAATCCGATTCGAAACCGCTTATCCCTATTAGAAGCAAACTTGATGCAGTTCATCGGACTTGTGGGTGAAACCCTATTATATTCCTCTCTCCCCCCTACCGAAACTATCCTGCGGGCAACAGTATCGCGTTTTATTCTTTTTGATGGGATTGGATTGGTTTTCCTCTTACTTGCCCTTCGGATCAGTCAGTCTAGCCCCAGAAGTTATTCATCATGAGTGGGAGTAAAGGGTAGGCGAACGCTTAGTCTTCGAATCTGGTCTTTACCATATGGTAGTATGCGCAATACCGCAATGGTCATATCATCCTTGGGTTTCCCCAAATCCAGCCGGATGGCTTGCCCCAGAATCGAGTCAGCGATTCGATCCGCGGTCGGATTTTCTTCATCCATCACGGCTTCCAATGCCGTGCAAATATCCAACCCCAAACCAGAAGTGTTCAGCCCTGCGTTGGCAATACCATCGGTGTACATGACCACTGTAGTCCCCGGCATTAAAGTAATCTCCGAAATAAGAGGACGGATATTCCTGGCTGTACCGATTGGTTGAGATTCACCCGTCAGACACTCAATGCGATTGTCCTGTGCAACAAAAATAGGGGTGGGGTTATTCCGCGAAAGGACAATCGTTCCACTTTGTAAATCGGCACTTAAAATATTCAAATAGACCGGGAATTGCCCATTCCGTTCAGTATAGAGCAAATCAGAAGCGGCACGAGCGGCAGCTCCATCCCGAATACCATCCGCAATCAAGCCAATCACTTTGCGGACGACCATGCCAGAGATCATTTTAGCTTCTCTGCCAGAGGTCTGTCCATCGCACATGACCACCGATAAGCCGCCATTAGGCCGTTCAATGATCTCTACCGAATCACCGCTTTCTGATGAACCAAATTTGGTGACTTTGGCAACTGCAATTTGAATTTCCATGACACTGATTTTACAGTTTTTTTACCCATTCGCAAAGGGAGTTGACTTTTTTTCTGCCAGGATAAACAATAAGCGATCTTCCCCATGAGAATACCATTGACTGCTTGCACAAAAACCCTTTGCCTCATAATGTTTTATCCATAATGCCAGTAAATTTTCATTCCCTGGACTCTGATGGGTAACACCAAACAGCCAGCGAATCCATCGCTTATAAAGCGAATTACCCCCATAACGGACCGCCAGTAAAATAACAATTTTTCCCTCGGAGCGCAAAACTCGCCAACATTCACCAATGGTTTCTTCGTCCAGCGCATATTGCGTTGGGAAAGTCATTACAACAGTTGAAAAAGAGTGATCTGCATAAGGAAGTTGTTGTGCAATACCCCGACATAAACCAGAATTTTGAGTATTCAACTCCTTTCTTTGCAAACGTTTTTTCGCTAAACGGCACATAAAGGAACTCTCATCCAGTCCGAAAATTTGGTTTCTATTTTGTAAATAATATTGTTGTAAATGACCGGGACCGAATCCAATTTCCAAAATCGGTTCGCCAATAATGAAATTACGGCTTTCCATGACCCATTCGATCCATTTTCCTCCAGAAACAATCGCGGCAATCCAGTCATACATAAAAGAAAATTGATGATACAGCAATCGAAAAAAACAATTAACCAAAATCGTCCAAAATTTATTGAAATTCTCAGCCAAATCCATAACAGTTTATTTTTACTTCTCTTGATGGAAATTAACCAACCTGATTATAACTTCTCATGGAAATTCGTATTGATTAATATGAATATATGTTCTATAATTAAAATATGGAAACTACCGCTCTGACCAATTTTCATCTTCTCTCTCATCAAACCGAGTTTGAGTTAGAAGAATCTTATGAAATTACCCCTGAATGTTATTCTCCCAAAAATCACTTGAAGGATGTACCACAAATTTTTTGGGCAAAAAAGTCGGGCGGCGGTCAAACCCCCATTCTCAAAACGCTTCTCACTTCAGCGTGTGAGAAGAATTGTCTGTATTGTCCATTTCGTGCCGGTCGCGACCTGCGCCGTGCCACCTTGCAACCGGCTGAAATGACTAAAATCTTTTCTCAAATGACCGCAGCTGGTCTTGTAGAGGGGCTATTTCTTAGTTCTGGTGTGGTGGGCGGCGGGATAAGAACCCAAGATAAATTGCTGGATACTGCGGAAATCCTCAGAAAGAAGTATCACTACCATGGATATCTTCATCTCAAATTAATGCCCGGCGCCGAAAAAGATCAGGTACACCGCGCTGTGCAACTCGCCACACGCGTTTCGGTAAATTTGGAAGCACCCAATCAGGAACGCTTGAATGACCTCGCTCCCCACAAGAAGTTTCAAGATGACTTAATACAGCTTCTTCAATGGGCAAATGATCTCCGGCAATCTTTAAGGGATGCAAAACAAAACATGCACCAGCCTTCTATTGTTACCCAACTGGTAGTTGGAGCAGCCAACGAAACCGATAGTGAAATCCTTCAAACCTCTGCTGAATTATTTTCCCGTCTAAAACTTAACCGCATTTATTACTCCCGCTTTTCCCCCATCCCCAACACCCCTTTGGAAAACCTCCCTCCAGAACATCCCTTACGACCTTTTCGACTGTATCAGGCTTCGTTTCTGATTCGGGATTATGGGTTTACTGCTGAGGATTTCTTCTACAATTCTTCCGGGAATTTACCACTCGATCATGATCCAAAAACACTTTGGGCGCAAGCTCATTTCTTGCAATCTCCGATTGAAATCAATAAAGCTGACTTTTCCCATCTTATTCGAATACCGGGGATTGGTCCAAAAACGGCCCGGCGCATCCTCCAATTTCGCCAAAATTCAAAAATCACATCGGAATCTGAATTGCGGCATCTGGGCATTCCCGTGCATCGGGTATCGCCTTATATCCTTCTCAATGGCAGAAAAATTCAAACTCAACCCTCCCTGTGGTAAATTACAATGGCATTTGGGATATTTATCTCCATTCATTTTTGGTATAATCTTTTTAGAAAATAATCATCTTATTCTCCCGCATTCGGGGAAGAGACCAAATCCCAATTGGCACCGAAGGGGCAAGGCGGTTTATTCATTCGCCGAATCTCTCAGGTAAAAGGACCCCGGATGAATTCTCCTCTGAAAAGCACCTTGTGCACCCATGGAGCAAATCTCGAAATTCGGGATGAATCTCACAGGTCTATAACAGAGGACATGCCTTTGTAGGGTATGTCCTCTGTGTTTTATCCAATAATTTCTGACAGGAGGTTTCCCATGAATGTTCCAACCAATTTGAAATATGCCAAAACCGATGAATGGGTCAAAGTTGAAGGCAACGTTGCCATCATTGGGGTCTCGGATTACGCCCAATCACAACTGTCTGATATCGTTTATTTTGAATTCAAAGTGGATCCCGGCGACACGGTCAGTAAAGACCAATCGGTTGCCACGCTTGAATCGGTTAAAGCGGCTGCGGATGTCAACGCTCCGGTTTCGGGTAAAGTGGTTGAATTGAACCAATCTCTCACCGACCAATTTGAGGTGATCAACAGCGATCCCTATGGGGCTGCCTGGATGATGAAAATTGAAATGTCGGACCCTTCCGAACTGGATGCTTTGATGGATGCAGCCGCATATGAAGCCTACTGTCAGGAACGAGGTCACTAATGTACACTCCCCATACCGATTCCGAACGGGAGGAGATGCTCAAAGTTATCGGCGTACCTTCCATCGAATCGCTCTTTGCAGATGTTCCAGCCGAATACCGTTTTCCGAGACTGAACCTCCCAGAACCTTTATCTGAAATGGAAGTTGCTGCTCAATTGCAGGAACTTGCCAGTATCAATGAAACAACTCGCGACTTGATCTGCTTTCTCGGAGCTGGTGCTTACAACCATTATGTGCCGGCTGCGGTGGATGCGATTCTCCGTCGGGGTGAGTTTTACACAGCCTACACCCCTTACCAGCCCGAAGTTTCTCAGGGCACTTTACAGGCAATCTTTGAATATCAGAGTCTCATCGCCAACCTGACCGGAATGGATGCCTCCAACGCATCTCACTATGATGGGGCAACCGCTACGGCTGAAGCTGCTGTTTTGGCATACCATCATTTTCGGGGAAAACGCACTCGCTTTGTCGTTTCGCCGTCAGTCAACCCCCAATACCGGGCTGTGTTACGCACCTATCTGAATGGTTATGAAAATCTCGAAGTCATCGGTGATGATGTCGAGAAACCCTTTGAAACCGCCGAAGACTTACTCCCATTGGTGGATGCCAATACCGCCCTGGTGATCGTTCAATATCCTGACTTTTTTGGAAGGATTCAGGACTTGACCGATTTTGCTCAAAAGGTACATGAATCCGGCGCTTTGCTCACGGTGGTTGTCAACCCCTTGGCTTTAGCATTATTCAAAAGCCCCGGTGAAATGGGGGCCGATATCGCCTGTGGAGAGGGTCAACCATTGGGCATTCCCCTTTCTTATGGCGGCCCCTACCTTGGGATTTTTGCAACCAAAAAAGACTACGTCCGGAAAATGGCCGGCAGATTGGTCGGCGAAACAACCGATAAAGAGGGACGTCGCGGGTATGTGTTAACGCTCACAGCACGTGAACAACATATCCGCCGAGAAAAGGCAACCTCGAATATTTGTACCAATCAGGGACTCATGGCGCTGGCGGCAACCGTGTACATGAGTTTGCTTGGTAAAACCGGCCTGAGGCAGGTAGCGGAATTGTGCTACCACAAGGCACATTACACGGCTCAACAAATCAACCAGATTCCCGGCTTTGAGGTTGACCTCAAAACCCCGTTCTTCCACGAATTTGTTGTCAAATGTCCCGATTCGGTCGAAGAAATAAACGAATATTTACTCGATAACGGCATTCTCGGCGGCTACGATTTGAGCAATGACTACCCCGCTTTGAAAAATCACATGCTGCTTGCCGTCACCGAAATGAACACCCGCGAAGATATTGAAATCCTCTGTGAGGCTTTGAAGGAGTACTCCCATGACTGAGCCCACAATTTACGAACTTTCCTCCCCCGGCCGGGTGGGTGTTCGTTACCCACAGCCGGATGTTCCGCTTGCAGAACTTCCTCAAGACCTGGTGCGACAGGATTTACCCCTGCCGGAACTTTCTGAGTTGAATGTGATTCGCCACTTCATGCATCTTTCCCATCTTAACTACAGCATTGATAGTGGCTTTTATCCTTTGGGTTCCTGCACGATGAAGTACAACCCCAAGATCAACGAAGAAATGGCGCGCTTGCCCGGTTTCGCCTATACCCATCCGCTCCAGCCAATTGAGACCGTGCAAGGAAATTTGGCGTTGATGTATGAATTGCAGGAATACTTGAAGGAAATTACCGGTTTTGATGCGGTCACCCTTCAACCGGCTGCAGGTGCCCAGGGCGAATTTACGGGAGTAATGATCATCCGGGCTTACCACAAATCTCGCGGAGATTCCAAACGCACTAAAATACTCGTGCCAGACTCTGCACACGGTACCAATCCAGCCACTTCTGCAATGAGCGGCTATGAAGTAGTCCACATCCCTTCCGATTCGCGTGGGAATGTGGATATTGAAGCCCTTCGAGCAGCCTGCGATGAGACCGTAGCCGGCTTGATGTTGACCAACCCCAATACACTTGGACTATTTGAAGAGCAGGTGGTCGAGGTCAATCGGATTGTCCACGAAGCCGGCGGTCTTGTATATGGCGATGGTGCAAATTTAAATGCCCTGCTTGGAATCGCCCGCCCCGCCGATTTGGGTTTTGACATCATGCACATCAACCTGCACAAAACCTTCTCAACGCCTCATGGCGGCGGTGGTCCTGGTTCGGGTCCAGTAGCCGTAAAAGCGGCCTTTAAGGAATTCCTGCCCGGCCCCATCGTTGAGGTACTGGAAGAGGGAGACGAGGAATTACCCCCCGTTTTCGGGTTTTACCAACCCACCCAGAGCATTGGCAGAGTCAAAGCCTTTCATGGTCACTTTGGGATGATGGTAAGAGCCTATACCTACATCTCTATCCACGGAGCAGAAGGGCTGCGAAAAGTATCCGAGTATGCCGTCTTGAACGCAAACTACCTGCTGGCTCGTATGCGCGGAACTTACAAAGTTCCATATGACCGCATTTGCAAACATGAATTTGTTGTGGAAGGCGTGTGGGACGATGCTCCCGAAGTCCACGCTTTGGACATTGCCAAACGATTGATGGATTACAACTTCCATCCTCCGACCAATTACTTCCCATTGATCGTTCGAGAAGCCCTGATGATCGAACCGACCGAGACCGAAACCAAACAAACTCTGGATCGGTTTGCGGATGTCATGCTGAAAATTGCGGAAGAAGCCCATCAACAACCAGAACTACTGCGAGAAGCTCCTCACTCAACACCGGTTGGCCGATTGGATGAAGTCAAAGCCGCCAAAGAGCTGGTGCTTTGCTGCTGGCTGCCCGAAGAAGCCAAGAACTAACCAACCGCTTTTATATAGATTAACGCCCCGCTCCCCATCCAGAGCGGGGTTTTGTTATAATCACTCTAACAATAATTCAAGGAGACAGTTTATGAAACTTAAAGGATTGAAAGTCGTCTATTTGATTGGTGAAGGTTTTGAGGACTTGGAATTTTATGTTCCGTTGATGCGTCTACGTGAAGAGGGTGTGGAAGTTGTTGTTGCCGGGGCCAAAGCCAATCAAACCTTTATTGGCAAAAATGGCTTGCAGGGTAAATCCGAAGTAAGTTTTGAAGACCTAAACCCCGCTGATTTCGATGCGATTGTCATCCCCGGCGGTTGGGCTCCCGATAAACTGCGCCGCTATGAGACGGTTAAGAAAATGACCCGCTGGTTCTATGAGAATAATAGAATTGTGGCGATGATCTGCCATGCCGGGCTGGTTGGCATCAGCGCCGGTATTGTGCGGGGACATGAAGCAACGGGCAGTGAGGGAATCAAGGATGATTTGCTCAACGCCGGTGCAATCTGGCGGGATGAAGCAGCATTCCGAAGCGGTAATATCGTTTGGGGTCGAGTGGTCGCCGATATTCCCGATTTTTGCCGGGAATTAATCAAAGCTCTGGAGGAATACCGGCAGCGGGTCAAGTAGAAGCTATGATTGAAGCGCGCGACTTTTCTGGCAGACGCAATTTCCCCGGCGAGATTGGCAATGATTTTGATGTTGTTCTCCGCCGCTACGATGCCATTCAAAAAATTCCACCGATCCTCTTTGGACTAATTCTTTTCGGACTGGCCTGGCTGCCAGCACGAATGGCATGGACCAATGCAATAGCACTTTGGGCGTTTTTCTTGCTCGATTGGTTGATGCTGGCTCTCTTGCCAGTCTTTCAGCGTTCCTTCGGCCCGCCACAGCCCCCAACTTTTTTACTCGCCTTGATGCGATTGCCGTTTGCGCTGTTGCCTTCTCCGCTAAATTTCATACTCCAGGCGATTGGCAGCCTGCTGGTTTTTTATGGCTTTTGGATTGAACCCCATCGTCTTAAGGTAACCTATCAAACTCTGCTTACCCCAAAACTAAAAAAAGGCACCAAAATTCGATTATTGCATCTGGGTGATTTGCACATTGAGCGCATCACTCAACGGGAAAGAAGACTTGAGGAATGGATTAAGCAACTTCAGCCCGACATCATCGTATTCAGCGGCGATATTCTTAATTTATCTTATAATCGGGATCCGCTGGCATTAGAACATGCCCGCCAAATCCTGTCAGAATGGCAAGCCCCCCTCGGGGTCTATGCTGTGGCAGGCAGTCCGGCTGTAGATCTTGCTGAAATGCTGCCTGATTTTTATGACCACTTGCCTATTCGCCATTTACAAGAAGAACGTTTAGATCTTGTGATCAACCAGCAAACCGTTCACCTGATCGGTCTTTCATGTACTCATCGCCCTTTCGTGGATGCACCGCGCCTTGAAAAATTGCTTCCTCCTACCCAGGATAACTTCACCATTTTGCTCTACCATACTCCCGACCTTGCCCCGAATGCCGCAAAAACAGCCGTAGATTTGCAACTTTCCGGTCATACTCACGGTGGTCAGGTCCGATTACCTCTTATCGGTGCCCTTTTTACTGCATCGCTTTACGGGCGAACCTTTTCATCAGGCCGCTACCAGTTGAATGGTCTGACTTTGTATATCACCCGTGGGATAGGAATGGAGGGCGCTGGTGCGCCGCGTGTGCGCTTCCTTTGCCCTCCTGAAATCATCCTTTGGGAAATTACTGGCGACGGAGAGGATTAATTTAGCCCGTCTGTTTGGTTTGAACCCAATCGTAAACCTTATTTAAGGCCTGCGGCAGCATGGTTACATCCTTCCCACCCGCCTGTGCCAGATTGGGACGCCCACCACCGCCACCTCCGACAACCGCAGCCACGTTTTTGATCAAATCACCAGCGTGCCAGCCTTTTTTGACCAGATCGTCGCTGATTGCACCAATTAATAATGGCTTATCGTTTTCGATACTTGCCAGCACAATGACACCACTTGCAAACTTTTGCCGGTAGCGATCACACATTTGACGGAGTGACTCTGCATCGGCATTGGAGAGTTGGGCAGCCAGCACTTTTATCCCTCGAATGTCCCGCACCGAGTTCAGAGCCTGCTCAAATTCAGCAGAGACCAGTTGTTTACGCAAACGAGACAATTCATCGCGAGCTTCATCCAGGTCTCTCAATAAATTCTCCGCTTTATTGGGAACCTCATCCAGCGAGGATGAAAGAATTTGAGCGGTTTGTTTCAGGGTGCGAAACCGGCGCTGAACCAGCGCATAAGCTTCTCTGCCGGTCACTGCTTCAATCCGGCGCACGCCGGCAGCCGCACTGCCTTCACTGGTAATCAGGAAGATACCAATATCACCCGTGTTTTCAACGTGTGTGCCGCCGCACAATTCGTAAGAAAGAATTTCTTCTTCATCCTCAATGGTAATTGTACGGACTGTCTCGGCATATTTTTCACCAAACAGTGCCATTGCGCCTTCCGCAATGGCCTCATTCAACGGTTTGAATCGGATGTTAAGGTGTAAGTCTTCAAAAATGGCGCGGTTAACTCCCGCTTCGATTCGTTCTAACTGTTCTGCTGTTAATGCTTCTGGATGAGTGAAGTCGAACCGGAGGCGATCGGGGGCAACCAGAGACCCTGCCTGACGAGCATGTTTACCGAGAACAGCCTGCAATTCGGCGTGGAGTAAATGAGTTGCAGTGTGGTTGCGCATAATATCCCGCCGACGCTGGGCATCTACAGCCGCTATGGCCAGATCACCAACTGCTGGTTTACCCCGTACGACCTCACCTACATGCACGATAACACCGGCTGCCGGTTTGCGGGTATCCTCGATCCGAATTTCCCAGCGGGGTTCGGAAACCGAGACAATTGTACCGGTATCTGAAACCTGTCCCCCGGCTTCAACATAAAAGCAGGTAGCCGGCAGGATCACCTCCACCATATCCCCGGTCATCACCTCCTGTACGGGTTGACCTTCTCGTAACAGCGCAAGCACCTTTCCTTCAACTTCCAGCGAGGTGTAGGGGTCATAGCGGACACCATCGGCCCCCAATTGACCACTGGCTTGCAGGGTTTCCAGAATTCCTCGATATACATCCACATTCTCCCCACCCAGGGGACCAAAGGCTTTTCCGGCTCCGGAGGCTAAGCGGTGCTCTTCCATTGCGCGCGCAAAACCAGCCTGATCTACTTCCAATCCCTCCTCAAGGGCAATATCGCGGACAAGTTCCAACGGCAAGCCATGAGTGGCATATAAATCAAACGCTTTTTCGCCATCCAATATTTTTCCGCCGCTGGTCCTGACTTCATTGAGAAGGTCTTCTAAATGCGCCAGTCCCTGTTCGACTGTACGCTTGAAGCGCTTTTCTTCACGGGTCAAAGCCTCCAGAATCGCCTCACGATTACGCACCAATTCGGGATATGCTTTCCCATAGTTTTCGATGACCACCTCCGCTACTTGAGCAAGAAATGGTTCATCCAGACCAATTTTGCTGCCAAAGCGAGAAGCCCGCCGGATAATCATCCGGCAGACGTAATTTCTACCCGTGTTGCCGGGTACAACCCCGTCTGCAATCAGAAAAGCCGCCGCCCGGGCATGATCAGCAATTACGCGATACGGCGTAATATTCGCATCCCGTTCAGCCTCGCTATGACCGGTCAATTCGCGCACTTTTTCCATGAGGGGAAAGAGCAAATCGGTACGGTAATTCGAAGGTTGATCCTGTAAAATTGATACAATTCGTTCCAGCCCCATACCGGTATCCACGTGGCGAGCAGGCAGCGACTCAAGCCGATTGGCGCTTAACCGGTTGTACTGGATGAACACCAGATTCCACAATTCAAGAAACCGCTTGCAATTCCCATTTACCCGGCAATCATGACCTTCTTCGTTCTGACGGTCGCAGTATTCGATCCCTCGGTCATAATGAATTTCGCTGCAAGGGCCACAGGGACCGGTCTCGGCCATTTCCCAAAAATTATCTTTTCGACCAAAGTAGAGAATATGAGAGGGATCTATGCCCGGCTGTTGTGACCAATAATGAGCTGCTTCCTCATCCGTTGGTATCTCACCCTTTTCATCTTTGAAACAGGTTGCCCAAAGACGCTCTTTTTCAAGACCCCACACCTCCGTCAGCAGTTCCCAAGCCCATGCTATGGCTTCTTTTTTGTAATAATCCCCAAAGGACCAGTTCCCCAGCATCTCGAAGAATGTATGATGAGTATCATCCCTGCCTACATCATCCAGATCATTATGTTTTCCGGCTACACGCATACATTTCTGAGAATTTACAGCGCGGGTGTACGGTCTTTGATCTGTTCCGAGGAACACATCCTTGAATTGCACCATACCTGCGTTGGTGAAAAGCAAGGTTTGGTCACCACCCGGAACCAGCGATGAGGAAGGAACAAAGGTGTGACCTCTTTCCACAAAAAAGTCAATGAACATTTGTCGAATTTCCGCGCCAGTCCATTTTTTCTTCATAAGTCTTGGCTCCAACCTGATGAAATTAATTGAGATGAGGAATGGTTTAGATTATACAGGAACACTGCCTAGCAAGCAACAATTCCCTTAATCGCAAGGACCCATCCCTTTGGATGGATCCTGCCACAGAGATGGGAGCACGGGAATGGTTCAGCGAGACATACTCACTTTGAGCAATTTTCCATTTGGACTTAACGTCACACGCGCATAATGAGTATGAGTGCGACCACCAATGAAAATTTGTCTCCGGAAAATAACCAGTCTTCGGCTTATCATAGTACTACCACTTTCATAACCCGAACTACTTTTTTCATCCGAAGTGTTTGGTTCAAGTCCAACCTTTTGCATGCGATAACGAACTTCTGCCAAATCCACACCCGGTAGATAGGCTTCTACTGCTGCCTTGGCTTGCTGTAACCATTCTTCTGAAATGTTCGCATCTCCCCCACCATTAGAATGATCACTGACGGTTTTGACAGTCCAATGTGTACGGCTGCGAACAAATCTTTTCGGCTTAAACCCCTGCGAATCAGGAGTAACCAAAGGATCTCCCAAAAGCACAAACGAAATCAGTGTCTTTTGATCCTCCCCATCCAGAAAGCCCTGTCGTTTATTCATTTCTCGTGCCATGCTAATTTTGGCCTGTACCAATGCATCACCGGCGGAATAACCCTCCGCAATTGCTTTCCAAAAAAGGTTTGCCAACAAGTCTGCCCCTACCAGCGGAGGACTGACCGCTCCATACGCGATCCCGGTCGAGGCAACTACTGCTCTTGTTCCAATGGAAAGAAAGCGTAAAGCCAGCGAATTTTTCTCTTCCTTGTCAACTATGTATCCCCCATAGCAGGCTTCACTGAACACAATTCGCGGTGAGTGACCATTTTTGGGTAAATCTGCCAATGTTAGGGCTACCGGGTATTCTGTGCCGTTCCAATTTTCACGAGGATCTCGTTGACCGTACCATTCGGCTGTTTCAGCCAAACCGTGTAAATTGTAAAATCCCAATTCGGAACGCACCAGTTTTTCCGGGTCGAAGGTTCGCGTTTCATGAGGCGGCGAAATCAACACAGCCGTTTCTGCACTTACCGGTTTAAAACTGGCCACCGACGAGCGTTTCCATACTGCCGCGGTATATCCGAACCGATTTTTGCTGGACTGGGAAGGTTGGGGAGAACGATAGAAAAATATCCAGCGGAGCAGCTCGAACAAAAGCTGATTTGGCTTGATCGTTTTCTTCGTTTTACCATTTCTTTGGTGATATTGGATCGCGCTCCGAATTTGTTGCAGTAACAGGCCGGCATCGGTGCCTGTTTCGCCCGGTAAACGACCAACCGGCCATTCCGGGATAAAGTAATTGGAGTCGAGAGTGCTGTATGGATTATCGGAGAGAACCTCCTCATCTGAGTCATCGGTTGGATTTGGCAGGCGATGGAAGGGAACCACATCTGGACCGCCCACAATCAATAAAGCCCCAATCCGTCCACCTTTCTTGGCTAATGCCTGATCCAAATCTGCCAATGATAGTTTCATTTTCCATGGATCATTTCCCGATATTGTGGATATGCCTAATTTTCCAGTGCATTCGAGATCATCCGGATAAAAGACAGTAGCACCCCACCCTGCCCGCATACGGATGGCGTCTGCCAGCCGGTTCATTTCCTGATGAAGAACCTGGGTAGTCTGTTCACCGTATTTCGCCCGCAATCCACTGCGAGAAGAAAAAATTACATAAATGGGAAAGCGCCCATCCGCCTTTGCTACGGTTGGAGATTTAAGACGTTTGGCCAGTCTTTCAAATTCCTGTTCCGTTTCCTTCAACCAGGTGGGGATCTTTTTTTGTGTCTTCTCATTTCGGGTTATTTTTCCCTCTTTCTCGCCTTCGGGAGATTGATCATCCGATTGTCTATCTAATTCATGACTATGCGAAATTTCCTCCTCCGTCAAAACGGTTTTATTTTCTTCTGTTGTGGGGTCTTGATCAAAAACTGGAGGTTCACCACCTGCCGGGGCTAACCGATTCCACCCCAATTTTCCTGCAATACCCGCCGGAATTGGCAAACCAAATGGAATCTCATATCGAACCGGCCATAAAGGCAAATAAGGATGATTTTCACCCCACCATCGTTTACTGACCAACCCTGTCGAATCTTCTGCTGCACATTGATGCAACATCTCCACTGCCTGTGTCTCGTTACCAGCCAGTAAATTGGCTTCTGCCAGCCCCAACCGAAAGACCAGGCATTCCGGCCAGCGTTGATGATATAACTCCCCAAATCGCATCATCCCAGCCGAATCTCCTAAAGCCCTGAGCAACTTGATATGCAATATAGCTCCAAGGACTTCATCTTGATTCAGCGCCAGGGCCTGATAAATGTTCACCTCGGCGGTCTCTAAATTGTTTTCTTGCAATGCCTTTTGGGCATTTTTGAGAATAATTGCCCACCCCGGCATGGATTGATCAACATCCAATCTCTCCCCCAAAACATATACCCGGATCAATGCACGAATTTTTCTCTCGTCGTTGATTTTGGCATACCACGAAGCCAGCAGTTTTTGTACCTGAATATCCTCCGGGTCAAGTCGGGCAATTTTTTCCAAAATTGTAATAGCCTGACCAGGTTTATTTTCAAGGAAAAATAACTTCCCTAAAATGGTGTTAACTTCCAGGTCCCCGGGATAAGCCGTAAGCCATGATAGCACCAATTGACGGGCAAACCGTAATTCACCGCTTTCCAGTGCGCAATTCAATAAGGTTAACGCGGTATTACGATTTATTCTTCCCTTTGCAATGAGAGTTGGATCTCCATTGTCGTTTAAGTTTACAGGCATGTTTTCGCCTCCTGTCCATGATGAACCAGATTCAGTGCAATGATTGCACCAAGTTGACGGCGAATATTGACATCTTCTGGCGCCAGCTCGGCTGCCTTTCGCAACATTACTTCGGCACCGGGATAGTCTTTGCCATCCCGCAAAACCAGTGCGGAGTAATAATACGGGCGATAATCTTGCGGGGCAAGCTGAATTGCCTGCTGATAAATTGCTAACGCTTTATTGAATTCCCTTCGGATTGTGTACACTTCTCCAAGTTTCAGGTAAGTTTCCAGATGAGTCGGTTGAAGTCGAATGGCTTCGCTCAAATGGAATACTGCTCGATCCAATTGACCCTGATCTTCGAACACTTCCGCTAATAACCGATGGATCTCCACATTGCCCGGGTTTAGTTTTAAGACCTGTAAACCACTTTGTTCTGCCAGTTTGATTTTTCCGGTTTTCAAACAGGTTTGTGCATAGAGCCATAAAATTTGCTCATTCTCCGGGTAGTTCAAAACCAACTTCTGAAGCAGTTCCTGAGCCGCTGCCATTCCTTGCATATCGGCAATCAACTTTGCGCGTTCAAACTCCAGTTCCCACTGGCCGGGAATTTCCTCTATTGCTCGATTCAATTCAGCCAAAGCCTCGCGCAGCTGTCCCTGACGAATCAGGATTTTCACCGTTAGCAAACGAGTGCCTGCCTCTGTGGGAGCTATTTTTTCTGCCTGCCGCGCGAAATACATCACTTTATTCTCGTCACCCAACTGGAGTGCAATTTCCCCCGCTGTAATCCATGCTTTTCCATTGGTCTCATCCAATTCTGCAGCCTTTTCTGCAGCCCGTAAGGCGGCTTTTTCGTCCTTACACCCTTGCAAGGCACGTGCCATCAATAACCAGATTTCACTGCGTTCACCATAAGTATCAAGGACGCTTTGAAGCAGTTGAATCGCCTGATCAAAATTACTGGTAATCAAATAATGTTGGACAAGTCTGATGAGCAATTCGTAATCCTTTGGACTGAGCCCCAATGCTTTTTCCAGGTGGAGACGGCTAGACACCAACTCTCCACATCGTTCGGCAAGATCCGCTGCCATAATGTGCCAATTGATCTCGTTTTCCCAAATTCCCAGTGCAATCTCAATGGCTTCAAAAGCCTGAGCATAATCCTGATTCTTAATAGCTTCTCTTGCTAACACAACCTGATAAACTGGATGAAAAGGTGCCTGTTCGACGGCATGTCGAGCGTAATCCAGGGCTCGCTCGCCATCTTCATCCTCCCAAACCAGTGCCGCCAGCATTTGAACGAAGGGGTGCTGTCGCCAAATTTCAGCCATTTGCATTGCACCGCTGGGGTTATTACCGCGCAAATGTGCCTCCACCAGCCATGCAAAATCTTCATCCGTTGTGGCAAAAGCACTCAAGTCTTGAATCCGATGGTGATCCGGGTGAATTAATGCCTCAGCCCTTGCCACCCAATGATCCACCAAACGAGAGCGAGTCATCCGGGATGTTCTTTCCAGCATTTCTTTGGCTAGGCGGTGAAGTTCCGGTAAGTCCCCTGGCCTGAGAGCGTGGCTTACAATCCCCAATATCTGACTCAGCCTTTGCCACTCCAACGCCCGAATAATTCCCTTAGCGTAACATAAATAAGCAGCAGGTTCATTTTCGTGTTCCTGAAGGTATCTTTCCGCCAATCGAATACCTTCCGGCCATTCCATCAGATCAAAAGCGGCCTCACTTAAGGTCAATAAAACCGCCGGTTTTCCCTCATGAATGATTGTGCTTTTTTCTGTCTCGATCCTCGATAAAACCTGGTGGAATTCATTGAGCCCTTCGGTAAATTTGCCTCTTTTCGCATTTAGACGGCTGCGAACAGCCTTGAGGTGAAGATGATCCGGTTGATGGACAAGACCTTTCTGAATGGTTTTTTCTGCTTCTATCAAATCACCGGCTTCAAGTTGACTTTCAGCTTGAAAAGCATGCAGCCCAGCCAACCATTCTGCTTCCTCCTCGCTGGTGAAACTGGTGAAGCAACCAACAGGAAGGCTTTGTTCAACCACATTCATCAATTGCATTGACCGTTCCGAGTTAAGCAGCCGGCGTGCAAGATCGGCTACCTGATATGCCATTTCCAGCGAGGACGGACAAACGCGCAATGCACTTTCGGCATGGTAGAAAGCCAGATTCAACTCACCTGCTTCCAAACATAATGGCACAAAAAGACGATGTACCATAAATGCGGTTGCCGGCTCGTAACCCCAGAGCAAATGATCTTCTTCGCTGGAATCATCCAATTCTCTCCCGCTTTGAGTTTCACAAATTCTTAGAGCCTTCTCCAAAGAAGCTATGGCTGCCTGTGGCCGTTGCATCATCTTTTGCAATTCGCTTTGGAAAATATAAGCCTCTGCCGCGTTTGGATTGATGGTAAGCGCGGTATGCAGGGCTTGATTGGCAGCCTCGACCTCGCCTATCCGCCGATACAACAAAGCCAGGTGGAAGTGGAGGAAGTAATCTGGTTCATGCCCAAGTTGAATGGCTTTTTCAAGGCTCTTCTTCGCCAATTCCATGTCGCCGATTTTCAGGGCTATCTCTGCCATTGTTTTTAGTTGGTCTGGCAGAATATGATGATTCAATAACAATGATCTCAGTTCTTCGCCAGCCTCTCCTTGATTACCGTTTTTCATCCAAAGTCTTGCCAGGTTCAGAGCATAATTTACTTCTTGGGGATCCAACTGCTTTAGGGTTTGAATAGCCTCAATACTTTGTTGAATTTCGTTTAAGCGTTCCATCAAGTCTGCGTACCAAATCAAATCATCTGCGCTATTCGGTTGGAGCTTCCTCACTTGTTGAGCCACCTCGAAGGCTGAGTCGTTGAGGTTGAGCCGGTAATATACTTCAGCAAGCAACTTCTTGATTTCGATATTTTCAGGAAAAGCCTGACTGGCATTTTGTAAAGCAGCCAGCGCCATTGCATTTTCACCTGAATGAAAAGCAATCACCCCAAGCCCAGATTGGATTCGCCAATACCATTCGGGCAACGCAGCCTGTTCAAATTCAATCAACCGCTGAAATCCGGGTAAAGCCTGTTCCCATTCCCGCAAATTCAAATGGATCTCCGATTTGAGTAACAGCGCTTCAAAATGATCTGGTGATTCCTTTAAGACCCGCTGAAGTGCTTTTTGAGCCTTCACCAAAATCCCCACCGGTACATTTGGTGGATTGATCGCCCGTTTCAATTCCAAACCATTTAACAAAACCCTGGCATACTCAACAAACCATTCCGGTTTTGCTCCTTCAAACTGATTTGCCACCTCCAAGATTGCAATTCCTTCGTTGACCTCCCCTTCCTGCAATAAAATCCAGCCGTGTTCATGGGCCAGCTCCGGATGGGATGGCCACTTCAAGCGGGCTCTTTCGGCTACTTCCAACGCTTCTTTTAGATAACCAAGCGAGGCAAGTGTCTTGATCAAAGTCAAAGCCACCTCATCTGACTCGGGTGCCAGCCGGGCAGACTGTTTTAGGTAAGGCAAGGCCTCTGCTGAAAGTCCATTAGCCAGGCAAGACCTCCCCATCGCAAGATTCAATTCAGCCGAGTCGGGTACATTCAATAAAGCTGCCCTCAAAGTTTCCAACGCTCGTTGAGGATCACCAAAGTGATCATACAATCGAGCCAGTTCAAGCCATGGTTTGGGATCTTCCGGTATCAACAAGGTTGCCTTCGTCAGGCTGTTTTGAGCTTCTTCCAACTTTCCCTGCCCAAATTGTGCCATACCCAACAAAGTATGCGCCTGTCCCTGATCGCTATCCTGTTCAAGAATTTGCTGGCAGGCTTGTACCGCAAGATCATATTCCTTTCCTCCAATGGCGCAGATCACCAGGTTTAACCGGTCTTCGATGGATACGCCTTCAAAACGATTCAGGATTTCCTGGCGGATTTTCAACGCCGTTTCCCATTCATTCCGGTCTTCAAGCATTTTTGCAAAAACCCGATAATGTTCGGGGTTGGTTTCGTCCAATAAGATAGCCTCGCGGATAAGCTTGACAGCGGTCTCGTACTGACCGAGGCGGTGGGCTAGTTGTGCCGTCCAAGTCAGCAACGAAACATCTTTCACCCGTTGCTTTAAGAAAACTTGAGCCACCTCCAGAGCTTCTTGAAACAAACTCAGCCGCTCTAAAACTTCCAGCAGTTCAAAAGGTGAATATTCAAAGACAAACTGTCCCCCTAAAAGATTCCCTTCATAGTGTTGCTGCTTTAACCATTCTTGAACAGCCTCTTTAATAACATCTCGTTCCCCTTTTCTCTCTGCCAGTGCTGCTCCACTCCCTTTCAAAAACACCTGAACCAGCACCGGCAAGTTGAATTCGTTCAATCGCCGCATGAGCGAAAGGGGCGGTTTAACCCACACGGCTTCTTCCATCAAGGTTTCGGGCAAGGGTTGAGTACTGAGCAGTGGTTCTAACTCATCCCACAATGTTTCGGTGGTTTTTCCATCGCTCTTTAGAACCGAAATCAATTGCAATGTTATTCCCCCCAGCCAGTGTTGTAATAAATTTTTCGATCGGCTCAGGAATAATTCTGATTGAGCAGGATGTCCGGCAATCTGATGTAATGTGGCTGTCCATTGTAACTCCAGCGCCTCACCAGCAAGCTCGACCCACGATTTTTGACGCAAAGTCTCCAAATCGGTACTGGTCAAACTGCCGGTTTTCAAGCGATTCTCACGTAGTATCTGATTTGCCAGCCATTCAGCCAGTTGGGGTTCATCATACGCTTTGAGATAAACAAGCCACTCAACCTGTTGAGAAAGAGGAATCTCAGCCATGATCATCATGAACAGGTGTTTGATTTCGTCTTCCCCCAAAGGATTTCCCAACAAGATGTGAGTTATCCACCTTTTGGAAAGCCAAAAATCCTCTTTGCTCAAGAGCGCCTTCAAAAAGTCATCCCGATCAGGAATCAAGCCAAACAAACAAAGAAGAGGTGTTTTCCACAACTCCATCAGTGAATTTTTGTTCTTCAGATGGATAGATTTCAACTCGTCCATCAAACCAAGCCATGTTTGAGTTTTTCGCCGACGCTCCCGTAATGCCAGGGCAATCAAACCTGCCTCGCGTAAATTGTGCGGTTTTGAGGTATTGCGCAGTAAACTTTCAAAAGTTTCCAAAGCCTTTTTTCGAATGGAAGGCTCAATGGAGGGAAAATGGTCACCCTGTAATGCAGCCAATTCCATTCGACTGTTTAAAATCCTCAAAACCAGATTGGCAGGCTGCCAGTCTTCTTTGGTCTTATACTCAGAACTCCACCACGGATTCGTTGAGCTATTCTGTATCGCTTCCCACACAAGATGGTCTCTTTTCAAAGCCGAAAAAACGACCAGTACATCTTCCACGGGCAGGCTGGTTCTTAAAAATTCAAGGAGATCTGCTGAAGGCATAGGGGCTCCTTTTTTTGGGGTTTGGAGAAGGCGGGGAGTAAGATTACTGGATTTGAAATGCAAGCCCAAAGGCAGCTGCAATCATCAACATCCCAGCAATGATTAGAAACACGCCGATACCGGCTGTCGTGCGAACTAATTGATTGAGCGATTCGATCAGCCCGGAAGCGTTACCAATCAAACCGGCAACCTCTTCGGCTATTCCTTTTTGAGCCAAACGAGCAGTCTGTTCGGCGATACGCTTGATTTCTCCACCCAATACCCGACTGACCAGCACAATCACGCCGATCAACCACATGACAACGCCAAGTGCCAAAGCAACCCCAGCCGTGGTCAACAAAAAGTCATTTCTGGTCATTTCAAAAATCATCATACCCTTCCTCCCATTGATCTCTGCTGGAAGGGTAGGATGCAAGAATTGTGCCAGAAAATGCTTATCCCTTCAGACGCGCAATATCTGCCGGTAAATCCGGTAGATCAATTGCCCGTCCCTCACAAAAGAGCATGGCACGTTCAATGGCATGACTCAACTCACGAATATTGCCAGGCCAATCATACTCAATCAGTGCCTGCATTGCCCGCGGAGTAATATCATCCACGTTGACCCCCAATTTGGATTTATACTGCCGAATAAAGAAGCCAACCAGTTCAGGAATATCCATCTTCCTTTCACGGAGGGGCGGCAGGTGTAAATCCACCACCTTGAGCCGGTAGTACAAATCCTGACGGAAACTACCTTCTTGAATCATCTCTTTTAAGTTTCGGTTTGAGGCGGCCAGCACCTGAACATCCACCTGAATCAAATTCGTTCCGCCCACTCGACGGAAAGCATGCTCTTCAATAGCTCTCAGTAACTTTGCTTGAATATCCAGCGGCATAGAAGAAATTTCATCCAAAAACAAAATACCCCCATCCGCCACTTCCATTAATCCGTTTTTCCGCCTTTCAGCACTGGTAAATGCGCCCGCCTCATAACCAAACAGTTCCGATTCCAGAACCGTAGGCTGAATTGCAGCACAATTAATGGCAATAAAGGGCTTATTCGAGCGCGGACCTGTGCTGTGGATAAACCGCGCCAATACCTCTTTTCCTGAGCCAGTTTCACCGGTAATCAATACCGACACCTGAGCCTGGGCAGCCTTCTGCGCTTGACTGAGCAGTGATTCCATAGAAGGTGTTTTGCCAACCACAAAAGAAATGCTCTGTTTTTGGCTTTGACGAAAATGAGCCAATTCTCTGCGCATTTGTACGATTTCGCAGGCTCTTAGAATTGAATTTTCTAATTGGGTCAATTGAATGGGTTTCGTCAAAAAGTCGTGGGCGCCGTTCTTCATCGCATCCACTGCCATATCAATATCACCATGGGCTGTGATGATAATAATGGGGGGACGGTACGGCATGTTCTGCATTTCATACAACAGACTCGGCCCGTATCCATCGGGTAAAGACACGTCGAGGAGTACAACATCCCCATTACCGCGTTGCAGACATGTGCGGGCATCGCTCAGAGTCGGCACACCGATTACTTCGTAACCTAAAGGGGTTAAGTAATCCGAGATATTTTTTCTCGCATTGGCTTCATCATCAACGACAAGGATTGTAATGGACATGTTCAGGTTTCCTCGCTGGCGGGTAAAAAGATTCGGAATACAGTAGCCCCGGGGTAACTGTTGAATGTAATACTACCACGATGTGCAGTAACAATTCGTTTGGTAATGGACAAGCCCAATCCCGTACCACTGGCTTTGGTTGTCACAAAAGGCTCAAAGATTTTTTCTCGAATATCATCCGGAATTCCCGGCCCGTTATCTGAAACGGCAATCTCAAGGTGTGGACGATTGGAGACCATTGTTGAAAGACTGACCTTGACGCTCAAAACCCCACCATTCTCTTTCATGGCATCAATTGCATTACTGATCAGATTGTTAAACACCTGATCGAGCGCGCGCCAGTCCCCTATCACCGGGGGTAGTTTTTCAGCCGATTGGAATACATGGCGGATATTCAGCCTTTCCATTCTGGGACGCCAGCGCTCAACAATGCGATTCAGCAATTGGGGGATATCCACCAATTCTTGTTTGGGTTCATAGGGTTTTGCATAGGTCTTTAGCGCCTCCATCTGATGATGCAAGCGTTCACAATCGTTTTCCATACGACTTACCAGGTCTTGCAAGGAATTTTCACTGGCAAGCCGACGGGATAGGATTTGTAATCCGGTGGAAATATTATTGATCGGATTGAGCACCTCATGGGCAAATACCCCCATAAACTCCCCTAAAAACGCCCGCTGTTCTAACTGGCGAGACTGTGCCAGAATTTGCTCATGTTCGCTAATATCCCGTACCAAAAGAACAACTCCCGAAAGGTGACTGTCGTACTGAATTGGTACGATTCGAACATCTGCTGCAAAAGTTTGTCCGTTCCGCCGATGTAAGGTAATGTTCTCCAGCAAAGTTGATGCCTTCGTTGTCATCACATTGGCAAGAGCTGGTAGAAAACGATCTGGGGTGATTAAGATATTTTCAATCCGTTCTCCCTGAACCTCATTTCGAGTATAACCAAACAATAATTCTGCAGCGGGGTTGATCTCAATAATCACCGAATCCGGATTAACCACCAATATCCCCTCTTGCACTTCTTCATAAACCGATGTATACAGGTGAAGCTGAAATTCTTTTCGAGCTGCTTCTCTCCGATTATTTGCTTCCAAGACAGAACGGCTGATCACCTGAGAAACATAAATCGCCAGCACTTCCATCGTCTCTAACAACAGAGGCGGCGGTTGAGTTTCCATGCCTCCTACAACAATCAGGCCTTCCAGCGCATTTTCTTTACCGACGGAAACACTCGCCACATAATTAACACCGGCAATTCTCGCTGAACGATGCAACTGAGTAATCATCCGCTTGCCCGGTGTCCACAACACTGGCGATGAAAGACGTATCAGATCGCTGGATGGTAATGTATCCGGGAATAAGGTCAACTCTTCGAGACTGATTAATTTTCGCAGCTCAGGGAAATCGGCACCCGCCTGGTATATGCAGATCAAATTTGTTTCAAATAACCCCTTCAACACTTCCAATAAACGCTGGATGGTTTCCATCCATCTTTCCGTCGAAATTTCCACCAGACGTGGGATTGTTTGAAATGTGGTGATCAAGCGTTTTTGCCAGTCGCCGCTAAGGTATTGAAGATCCGTTCGGGGAATCACCTTCAAGACAAGATATCCAGTTTGTTGATCCAACAGGCTTTTACGTAGTTCTACCGGTATATCCAGGCGATTACGCGTTCTCAATAATCCCGAAGTAATGTCTTCCCTGAGGATTTCATCTCGAGTTGGGTTTTCCAGTAAATTCTCCAAATTCTCATTAATGACTTCCTGTTGCGAATAGGCTGAAAGTACCAAAAATGCGCTATTGACAAAAAGAACCCGGTTGCCTTCTGGATCATACACCAGCGCTGGTTCAGGAATCAACTCCAACAACTTTTGGATAGCGGTATGGGTTTCAAGTTTATTGATTTTATTTCCAAATAAAGCCTGAATCGGGCGACTGATTACCTCTCTCATACCTAAACCTGAGTAGCTCTGCGTAAATGGGCGGGGAGTATACCTTCCATTGCTCGATATTTTGCGACTGTTCGCCGTGCAACTTCATAACCTTGTTGGGCAAGCAGATGAGCCAATTGGGAATCGCTCAGAGGATTTTTCTCCCTTGAGATAATTTCCCGCAAAGCCGTCCGCACATTCAGGCTGCGGTCAAAGAAATTTGCCAGAGGAATGATTTTCTTATTGGGCAATTGCACCGTTTTATTGGATACAGCCCGTGAAATGGTTGACTCATGGACACCCAATTCATCTGCCAGAAAAGCACGGGTCAACGGTTTTATGTAACGGTCACCATGAAGAATGAATTCTCGTTGAATACTCACCACCCTTTGCATTAATCGCTGCATGGTGTAATTCCTCTGCTGTAAGCATTTGACAAACAATGCCGCCCGTTCCAAATCGTTTTTCATCCCGATTCGAGTTTCTTCACTGGCAAGCCGTGTAGCTTGCCGATAAAGTGGATTGACTCGGAGGTATCCACGAATTGGCAGGATAATTTCCACAACCAGCGGGTTTTCTGGAGAGTTATTCAGGTAACTGATAATGATATCTGGGTGATAATACACCTCTCCTGCTTTTGGCGATGGATTTCTTACGTCCCCCCAATGAGCACGCGCCGGAAAAGGATTTAGATTTTCACTTATGAACCGCACCGCTTCTTGAACTTGATGTTGAGATACGTTCAATTTTCGGGCAATTTCAGAATACTGGCGATGGGTGAGCAGCTCCATTTCCTCAGCAATGATACAGCGAGCCAATTCGGGTATAGGTTTTGTTTCATTCAGAACATCCAACTGTACCAGTAATGCCTCTTGTGGATTGGCCGAACCAACCCCGACCGGTTCAGCGCGTTGAATGAGTTGTTTGATCCGCAGCACTTTGGAGAGGGGAACATGAAAATACTGTGCAATTTCAACGGGTGAAATCGTCAGGAAACCATCCTCATCCAGATGGGTTAAGAAAAAAGCCGCGATTCGTCGTTCCTCCCCCTCCAATTCAACCGCGATTTGCCGCAAAATAAACACAGGTAATTCTTCCACAATGGGAGAAACCGGTTCATCCGGGATCAAATCCGCACTGGTACTACCGGAAGAGTAAAATTCATCCCGCGGTGACACAAAAACTACCGGTTCTTCTGCCTGCATACTGACCGGCCGGCTGCACACCGGGCACTCACCATGCGCTGCCAGCACCCGATGACAATTCGGACAGCGGCGTTCCTCTACCAGTTCGAGTGCCGGATTGGTCAGCTCTTGTTGAATTTGCTGATACAGTTCCCCCACTGTCTGATTCAAGAGGGTCATTGTTTGGGTCAGATGGGCTGTAGTTACCGTACGAATACTGGGACTTTGGATTTGAAACATGATTACACCCTTCTCCCTAATTGAGTATACTGATCATCCGAATTTGGTGCAAGTTTTATGCCAGGGTAAATTTCTTCAAGCATGGTAGAATTTAGATTGGGAACTGAAAAATGAAACAAATTACAGTTATCGGTGGTGGTTTAGCTGGCAGCGAGGCAGCCTGGCAGGCAGCAGAAAGTGGTTGTGAGGTCTTCCTTTACGAAATGCGCCCGGAAATTCAAACAGGCGCGCATGTGAGCGGCTTCCTCGCCGAACTGGTTTGCTCCAATTCGCTCGGTTCGAACTTAATTGACCGCGCTTCCGGCTTACTGAAAGAAGAGATCCGTCGTTTTGGCTCGCTGCTGCTTGAATGTGCTGAGACCACTGCTCTACCAGCTGGCGGCGCATTAGCCGTTGACCGTGAAGCCTTTGCAAAAATGGTCACGGAGCGGATCACTAATCACCCCCGCATTCATCTCATTCGGAAGGAAGTCAAAGAAATCCCGGATGGCATCGTCATCATCGCCAGCGGCCCGCTAACTTCACCCGCTCTCGCAGAAGCCATTCAAAACTTCAGTGGAGAGAACCGCCTGTATTTTTACGACGCAATTGCTCCTATTGTCCATGTTGACTCGATTGACTTCTCCATTGCTTTTAAAGCCTCACGTTACGGTATTGGTGAGGAAGAAGAAGGAGATTACATCAACTGTCCACTTACCCGTGATGAATATTTTGCCTTTATCGAGGCGTTGCGCAGCGCCCAACGCATTGTATTACGTGAATTTGAAATGGAAATCGAATCCGGTATTCGGGCAGGTATGGACCGTTATTTTGAAGGCTGTCTGCCGGTCGAGATCCTAGCTCGAAGGGGGGATCTGGCACTTGCATACGGACCAATGCGCCCGGTCGGATTGAAAGATCCACGTACCGGAAAGCGCCCTTTTGCCGTTGTCCAGTTACGTCAGGATAATCTGGCCGGAACGCTTTACAATCTGGTCGGATTCCAAACCAATCTGACCTTTTCGGAACAAAAACGGGTTTTCCGAATGATTCCCGGTTTACAAAATGCCGAATTTGTCCGCTATGGTCAAATGCACCGCAACACTTTCATTGCATCACCGATATTGCTTCAACCATCTCTACAAACCCGGCAAAGAGAAAACCTGTTGTTTGCCGGTCAGATTACCGGCGTGGAGGGATACATGGGGAACATCGCCACCGGTTTATTGGCCGGCATCAATGCTGCCAGACTGGCCGAGAACCAACCACCGCTGATTCTGCCAGGCACAACGATGTTGGGAGCGCTATGTCATTATGTTACCCATGCCTTGATGAGGGACTTCCAGCCAATGAAAGCCAATTTTGGCATACTACCCGAGCTTCCAGAACCGATCAAAGGAAAACGCGCTCGTGCTCAAGCTTATGTGGAACGTTCCCTAAAGGATTTGCATACCTTTTTTGAAGAAATGGGGATTAAAACCATATCAACTCCATGAAGAAATCTCCCCTTATATCACTTACCTTTTTAGTATTACTTTTGCTCGCCGGCTTGCTGGTCAGCAATCGGTTTGGGGGTAGCCATTCTCCCCCCTATCGCTTTAATCAGACGCGCGCATTCCGAGATGTGGAAATACAGTTATCCTTTGGACCGCGAACTCCCGGCAGCGAGGCTCATCAGCAAACAATCGAATATATTCTTGAACAAACCCAAATGGCAGGCTGGCAGGTGGAATTACACCAAACCCAACGCATGGGACATCCGCTCACCAACGTGATTGCCAAAAGGCTCAAACCAGGCGGTAAGCAGATCATCCTCGGCGCACATTATGATTCACGCTTTTTCAGCGATCAAGATGCTGATCCCGCCCTGCACAATCTACCCGTCCCCGGTGCAAATGACGGTGCCTCGGGTGTGGCTGTTTTACTGGAACTGGCTCGCAGCCTACCGCCAGATTTACCTGTTGAAATTTGGCTGGTGTTCTTTGATGCCGAAGATCAGGGGAATATTCCCGGTTGGGATTGGATTTTGGGTTCTCGCGCCTTTGTCGAAGAGATTTCCATTAATCCAACCGCCGTTGTGATTTTGGATATGATCGGAGATGCTGATCTGAATATCTTCCTGGAAAGAAATTCCAACCCGCAACTTGCCAGCCAAATTTGGGAGTCTGCCCAAAAATTGGGATTTGAAAAGTACTTCATTCCACAGTATAAATACAGTATTCTCGATGATCACACCCCTTTTTTAGAACGAGGATTTGCAGCAGTGGATGTCATTGACTTTGATTACCCTCACTGGCACACTCAACAAGATACTCTTGACAAAGTTTCAGCGGAAAGTCTGGGAATCGTTGGAGAAACAATTCATAACTGGTTAAGCACCTATGAATAAATCTTGGTAAAATCCCCGAAAATGGCATAAACTTAACCTGATGAACGAATTGGAATTGTTGAAAACCATCAAACCAATCTGGATCAATCGCGTAATTCAATCTATGGCACGCGGGGCAGGATTACGCGAAGATCTGCGAGTACAAATCGAGTCCTTTTTCACAAAACTTGAACAGGCCGTTGAAACCGGCGATCCGGCATGGTTGGATTCGGTTTTGACCGACTGGTCTCTTTCATTAACTCTAACAGACCTGGAGGTAAGCACAAGCAGCTTATTAAAGTTCACCATCCTGCTTCAACAAATCACCATCGAAACCTGTCAGGAAGTCCTCGACGAAACACAAGCACTGGGGATGGTGACGACAATTCTCCCTACATTCCATTACATCATTGAAAAAAGTGCCGTTTTGGAAATGGAAGCCAAAGTGAGCCACCTGAGTGCTCAATTGGAACAGACCCGCCAAAATCTGGAAAAACTGGATAAAAGCAAATCCGACTTTATTGCCGTGGCTGCACATGAGCTAAAAACTCCATTGACCCTCATTGAAGGTTATACTGCCATGCTTCGTGAAATGCTGGAGCAACAAAATGGAGTTAGCCATTATCTTACTTTGGTGGATGGCATTTCCAACGGGGCAAGACGTCTGCGCACCATCATAGATGACATGATTGATGTTTCTTTGATTGACAACCGCTTGCTGAGCCTGAATATCCAGCCGGTATGGATCAATCGGTTATTACAACTACTTCAAGCCGAATTACATACTGCTCTTCAAGAGCGTCATCAAACACTAATCATTCACCCTTTCCCGGGTTATGATGAATTAACCTTTGGCGATCCTGAAAGGCTTTTACAAGTCTTTCGAAATGTATTGGTTAATGCCATCAAATTCACACCCGATCATGGCAAAATCATCATCAATGGTCGAAAATTACCCGGTTTTATCGAAGTATCTATCACTGATGAAGGCATCGGTATTGATACCGAAGACCAGTTGATCATTTTCGAAAAATTTTCCCGTATTGGTAATGTCGCTCTTCACTCAAGCGGTAAAACCAAGTTCAAAGGTGGCGGGCCTGGGCTGGGGTTGCATATTGCCAAAGGAATTATTGAAGCCCATGGGGGAGCCATTTGGGTAGAATCCAATGGCTATGACGAAGAAAAGTGTCCTGGTTCCACATTTCACATCCTTGTCCCTCACCATGTTGAACCGCCTGACCTGAAAACCGCCCGATTATTCGCTTCTTTACTAACCTCCTCGAACAAAACTGGAGCCTATGAATCAGAATAAGTCCATCTTTCGTCCGGCTGAGCGAATTGCATCGTTCAGACCTTACTTCTTTGCCAGCCTGAGCCAAAAAATAGCGGAGCTAAAAGCCCTTGGTAAGGATGTGATCCGTATTGACATGGGATCCCCAGACTTACCACCCGCAGAATTTATCACTGAAGCCTTAATAACTACCGCTCGTCGGCCAGACACCCATGGATACACTCCAAACGGCGGCACTCTGGCTTTTCGCAGAGCTATCGCCGCTTATTATGCAAATCGTTTTCAGGTTGAATTAGATCCGCAGAAAGAAGCAATTGCCTTGCTGGGTTCCAAGGAAGGTATTTTTAATCTTACTCAGGTTTGCATCAATCCAGGTGATATTGTGTTGGTACCCAACCCCGGTTATCCGGTTTATCAGTCCAGCACCCAGATTGCCGGGGGGCAAATTTATCCAATGCCCTTGTTGAGGGAAAATCACTTCTTACCCGACCTGGACTCCATCCCGGAGTGGGTATTGGAACGATCCAGGCTAATGTGGCTGAATTATCCCAACAACCCAACCGGGGCAATTGCACCGTTTGAATTTTTTGAGAAAGTTGTAAATTTTGCCAAAAAACACCAGATTTTGATTGCACATGACGCTCCCTATGTAGATATTTGCTTCGATGGCTATAAAGCACCCAGTATTTTACAGGTGCCCGGTGCAAAAGAAGTAGCCATCGAGTTCAATTCCCTTTCCAAAACCTACAACATGGCTGGCTGGCGTTTAGGAATGGCAGTTGGTAACGCCGAAGTCATCCGTTACCTGCACACCTACAAAAGTCAGGTGGATTCCTCGCACTTTGAAGCCATTTTACAGGCTGGAATTACTGCACTGACCGGTGATCAAACCTGGCTGGAAGAACGCAATCAAATTTACCAGTACCGTCGGGATATTGCCATCAACGGTTTACGCGAAGCCGGTTTTACGGTGGAAACACCCCCCGCTGCCATTTACATTTGGGCGCACTTGCCAGAGAAATATACCGATAGCACTGCCTTTTGTTCTCAATTGCTGGAAGAAACCGGAGTAAGTGTTACACCGGGTGTTGTTTATGGAAAACACGGCGAGGGATATATCCGCATCTCTCTGGGGGTTGCTACCGACCGCCTGAAAGAAGCGATTGACCGTATGATTAATTGGATTAAGAAGTAATGGCAAAAAAAATTGCTGAACCTACTCAACCGCCGCGTGAACGCGCCATTCTTGTAGGGGTGGACATAGTCGGAGATCCTGGTTTGCTCCCCCTGGAAGATTCACTTGCCGAACTGGCTCTACTGGCAGACACTGCAGATGTCGAAGTCCTCGGCGAGATCACCCAGCGTTTAGATAAACCAAACCCGGATACTTTCATTGGTTCCGGCAAGGTGGATGAGATCAAGATGTTGGTTGAGGAAGCTCAGGCAGACCTGGTCATTTTCGATACTGAGCTATCACCCCGTCATCAACGCGAATTGGAAGAACGTTTTGGCGATCAGGTACGGGTGATTGACCGAACGGCTTTAATTCTGGATATTTTTGCCCGTCACGCCAACACCCGCGAAGGTATTTTACAGGTAGAACTGGCCTATTACGAATACCGACTGCCCCGCCTGACCAGAGCCTGGACCCACCTTGCCCGTCAGACCGGTGGCGGTGGTGGGCGTACCGGCTCAACCGGCGGTGTTGGCCTACGCGGCCCTGGCGAAACCCAGCTGGAAGTTGACCGCCGCGAAATTCGGCGAAGAATTGCCCGCTTGAAGGAAGAATTGGAAAAAGTACGCGCTCATCGCCAGCGGTATCGTGAACAGCGTCGCCGCTCCAACATTCCCATCGTTGCACTGGTTGGTTATACCAATGCCGGCAAATCCACTTTATTGAACACTCTCACCAAAGCAAATGTATATGTAGCCGATCAATTGTTTGCCACGCTCGACCCAACCACCCGCCGGGTTGAACTACCTGCCGGTCATACTGTCCTTTTTACCGATACGGTTGGCTTTATTCAAAAATTACCTACCCAATTGATTGCCGCCTTTCGAGCAACACTCGAAGAGATTACCGAAGCCGATTTATTGGTGCATGTGCTGGATGTGACCCACCCTAATGCCTGGGAGCAGTGGAAAGCCGTTCAACAGACTCTCCTGGATATCGGCTGCGAAGACATACCCACCCTGACCGCGTTGAATAAAGTGGACCGCATCTCCGACACAGAAGCAATTCGCAGTGCATTAAGTCAATTCACCCGTTCTGTGGCTATCTCAGCAAAAACTGGCGAAGGTCTGCCTACTCTGTTGCGCGAAGTTGAAAACATTCTTTTCGAAAACTTTGCGCCGGTAACCGTTTACATCCCCTATCGCGAAGGACAGCTAATCGCTCAATTCCATGAATTCGGAAAAGTAGAGGAAAGTCATCCATTTGGAGAATACATCAAAATCAAAGGCTCACTGCCGGGGCGTTTATTGAATGCTTATCGCCCTTACCTGAAACGCCCTGCTCCTGCGAAAAGCGAGGTTTGAATAAGGATATGCTTGAAAATCTCTCGCATTTTCTGGATAAAGTATCTTCCTTTCTGGCAAATCGAAAGGGATTACTGCCGTTGATCGGATTGGTTTTGATCTTATTGAATTTCATCCTGCAATTTTTCTTGAGCGGCTGGTTCATTGAGAGCAATTTATTCTTGCATCTCGGCTTGATTTTGGCGATTCTCGGCTTTATGTTGGCCTGGGCGCTCTAGTAAACACAAAAAGGCTGCCACTTCGGGCAGCCTTTTTCAAACATCAAAAACCATGCCTCAAATTATTTCTTCTTCTCGGCTTTTTCCATGCTGATAATTTCGCGACCCTGGTAATATCCGCAATTCGGGCATACGGTATGCGGTAATCGCATTTCACCGCATTGACTGCACTGAACCAGATTGGTATTCTGCAGTGCATCATGTGCCCGCCGACGGTCACGCCGTCCCTTTGATAATTTCCGCTTTGGAAGTGGTACCATTCCTGTTACTCCTGTTCACACTGGCCATATTCCGGCAAATTTCCAATTCAAAAAGCCGCCCTATTGTACCTTCACCCAATTAAAACTGTCAAGTGAAAATCCAAAATATTCGTCCTAGTGAATGCCTCCCTACCAAACCTGCCCTAATGGGAGTATAATCTCACCCATCGCCAGCAGAGCGCTGGCATTTGTATGAATCGGAGGCCTGGCATTAATGAATCGTCGTCTCGTCAATTTGATCATTATTCTTCTAATTTTTGCTCTGGCAGTTTGGGTAGATTTGCCCAACAATCCGGGAATCAAAATTGGATCCTTTGAGAAAAAGCTGGAAACAGTACTCGGGTTGGATTTGCGGGGGGGAATGCAAGTCATCCTGAGTGTTCCACCGGAAATCGCCGTCACTCAACAAAATTTACAGGATGCGGCGGCGATTCTGGAGAATCGCTCCAATGCGTTAGGTGTCAGCGAAGTGGTATTTCAAACAGCGGGGGAACGAATCATAGTCGGTGAATTCCCCGGAGCCACAAATACTGAAGAAGTCATCAATCCAATTCGACAGGTTGGGCAACTGGAATTTGTTGATACTGGGAACACCCCCTTACCTCCCGGTACTGAAATTTTGACTGATTTCGGTTTACCCGAACCCGTCACCCAGCCCACCGAAGAAGATGGCAAAATCCGCTATCATACCATCCTTACCGGTAAGGATTTGAAATCGGTAGGGGTCGTTCGCGGCCAACTAAACGAATACGAAGTCGCCATTGAATTCAACCCGGAAGCCGGCAAAATTTTTGAAGAATGGACCACTCAAAATGTCGGCAAGTATTTGACCATCGTGCTGGATAAAAAGGTAATTTCCTCGCCAGTCATTGAACAACCCATCAAAGATGGACAGGGTGTGATTCGCGGTGGTTTCACCGCTGATAGCGCTAACTCCCTTGCCGTTCAATTGCGGTATGGCTCTCTTCCAATCCCACTCAACATCGAACAGATTCGCGTTATCGGTCCAACCCTTGGTCAGGATTCCCTTCAGAAATCGCTGATAGCCGGTTTGATTGGCTTTTCCATAGTCATGTTATTCATGGCAATTTACTACCGGGTGCCCGGTTTTGTTGCGGATCTGGCGCTGATTTTCTACGCCTTATTGACTTTTGCCATCTTCAAAGCCATCCCGGTTACACTGACTCTACCGGGCATTGCGGGTTTCTTGCTCAGTACTGGTTCAGCATTGGATGCGAATATTCTCATTTTTGAGCGATTGAAAGAAGAACTGCGGAATGGCCGAACCGTACGGCAGGCAATTGATCTTGGCTGGCGGCGTGCCTGGCCTTCCATCCGCGATTCGAACATCGCCGCACTTATTACCAGTGGTATTCTGTTCTGGTTTGGATCTGCTTTTGGGGCCAGTTTTGTGAAGGGGTTTGCCCTTACCCTCGCACTGGGCGTTGCGGTCAGCCTTTTTACGGCTTTATTTGTCACCCGCACACTGTTAAGTCTATTCCTTGAATCCATCAAGGAACCCGAAAAACGTCCCGAATTATTCGGAATATAGAGGCAAACACCATGTTAGATATTCTTGGAAAACGCTATTACTTTTTTGCCCTATCTTTGCTGGTAATTCTACCCGGCCTGATCATCCTGGCCATCAACGGACTGCCACTTGCAATTGACTTTAGCGGCGGCACCATTCTCGAGCTACAATTCCCCACCACCAATTTGCCTCCCACCGAGGAAGTTGTACAAATTTACAATGAATTGGGCTTCCGAGAAGTACAGGTTCAAACCGCTGCCGGCCCTTCAGGTCAACGGGATCTTCTGGTCATTCGCTCTCCTTTCATGGATGAGGAAGCCAAAAACAAAGTTGTCAGCACAATGGAAGAAAGGTTCGGGATTGAGCAAATTACGGTCAACCGCTTTGACAGTGTCGGTCCGGTCATTGCGGCTCAGGTAACAAACCGGGCAGCCCTTGCGGTTGCCGTAGCGGCGTTAGCGGTTGTACTTTACATCACCTACGCTTTTCGCGGAATCCCCCACGCTTTCCGTTATGGAATTTGCGCCATCATTGCCATGCTCCACGATATACTGGTGGTTTTCAGCATCACCGGCATTGGGTCGGTCCTGTGGGGATGGCAAATGGACTCTCTGTTCCTTACCGCCTTGCTGACGGTCATTGGTTTTTCCACCCAGGATAAAATTGTAGTTTTTGACCGAATCCGAGAAAACAGTGCATTTTTACGCAAACTCCCCTTTGAAAAACTGGCCAATCACTCCATTGTTCAAACGTTGCAGCGTTCCATCAACACCCAATTGATGACAGTGGAGTTTATGTTGCTTGCGCTAGCCTTGTTCGGCGGGGTTACCCTGCGAGAATTTGCAGTCATTCTGCTGGTCGGTTTATTCAGTGGAACTTACTCCTCAATTTTCGTGGCAGCACCAATTTTGGTGGTGTGGGAAAACAAAGAGTGGCGCACCTGGTTTCGTAAGCAAAATGCCAGCGCTTGATTGACTCAACCTTGAAATGAGATTTTAAGACTCACCATTAGCCTTTCAACAGGGTTTCGAGAAGATTTCGAAACCCTGTTTTTGAATTACCATTACGTCGTTAAAGGTGAAAGTGGATGTAGATGAACCGAATAGGTCTGCACAATGGGAATTTCCGCAATACACCCATAAACAGCAGACTAACCCTTGACAACCAAAAATAATGACGTTTGTAAGGTGACAGGTTGAACTTTACCGATACAATTAAGGTGTGGTTTAAGGAAACTGATTCCAGTCCTAAGGATTTTGTTTCCCCATTCCCACCTATTTCCTTCCCGGAGAAAGCGAGAGTCCCATGCGAAAAGAAGTGGTTCTGGTCACTGGTGCAAACGGTGAAATTGGTCATGGTTTGATCACTCATCTTGGCAGAGAAGGCAAAGTAGATGTTGTTGCACTGGATGTGCAGCCACTGGATGACTCCCTGCGTCCGTATTGCCTGCGTTCCATTCAAGGGGATATTCTGGATGGCATGTTACTCGGCAGACTGGTTGCGGAGTTCGAAATCCGCACGATTTATCATCTGGCTTCTATCCTCTCGACAAAAGCAGAATACAATCCCGAAACCGCCCATCGAGTCAATGTTGAAGGCACTCTTAATCTCTTACGATTGGCGGTTGAACAGTCCGGTTGGCAGGGACGCCCCGTAAAATTCATCTACCCCTCGTCAATCGCCGCGTATGGTTTACCCAATTTGGAAACCAAACTCACTGCGGGAAAAATTAAGGAGTGGATGTGGCTTGAACCTACCACTATGTATGGCTGCAATAAGTTATATTGTGAGCATTTAGGCCGGTATTACACTCGCTACTACCGTCAGCTGGCTGCCGACCACACCCCCAACACAATTGATTTTCGTTGTATTCGTTTTCCTGGCCTCATCAGCGCAGATACCATTCCAACCGGCGGTACCAGCGACTACGGCCCGGAAATGCTTCATCATGCCGCACAAGGCATCCCTTATGCGTGCTTTGTCCGTCCTGACACCTGTCTGCCTTTCATGGCCATGCCGGATGCGGTTCGGTCGCTTTTAATGCTGGAAAGCGCCCCCAAAGAAAATTTGAAACATCTGGTTTACAATGTGACCAGTTTCAGCGTTACCGCTCAGGAAATTTATGAAATTGTGATGAAGGCTTTTCCAAAGGCTCAAATCACCTTCAAGCCCCATCCCAGCCGGCAGGCAATTGTCGATTCGTGGCCTGCGGATGTGGACGATACCGCGGCCCGAAAGGATTGGGGATGGTCGCCAGAATACGATAAAGACCGCGCGTTTAATGAATACCTCATTCCAGCCATCAAAGAACGCTATGCAGTCAAGGTTTAGAATAAGGGGTAAAAATGACAACACCAGAAAAACACACCATCAAGCCGGCACCCGATGAAAAAGTCGTTCCACTGATGGTATATCTTCCCGGTAAATTCCTTTGGGGAGAAGTGGTGGTTAAGGAAGCCATACGGGTCAGCACCTGGCTGCGAACCAATGTGGCTCCCGAAGTGCTGACCCTGTTCAACGCAAAAATGCTCTTTCCAGCAGGCGGAACAAAGCCAAAACCAATATCCCATACCCAATTGAGCATCTTTGCCAATCAGATCATTGCTTATCATTTGATCCCACCTCATCAAGAATCACCCGATTTCGACCCCACCGAACCCAATCGCATCATGGAACCTGTCACCCTTTGGGTAGATACTTTTCGATTTGATGGTCACCTTCGCCTTTCAGCACTATCCTCCGTGAGTAAATATCTGGATGTTACTCGTGAGGCTTTCACCTCTCTTTACGATGTCGAAATTTCCAATCCCCTCCTCCCAGATTTGGGGATTTTGAAAGTACCGTACCTGATCGTTAGACAAAACATGGCGCTTTACGGTAAAAAGCCCGGATAACAGGTTGTAACTTCTATTTTATGCTTCAATTATTCTCGAATTTTGATAGAAATCTAACAAAATTCGGGTAATATCAGGTCGTCATTTTTAGACCAAAACCGGAGGACGTGCGAGATGTCTCAACCCGTTTCAGAAATCTTCTCCCAGCCCACTCCCTTCAAAGCCGAAACGCGCCAGTTGCTGAACATCCTGATCCACTCTCTTTATACGGAAAGAGAAGTATTCTTACGAGAGCTGATTTCAAACGCTTCGGATGCCTTAACTCGCCTTCACTTTGAGACCCTGATCAATCGCGAAATTGTGGATCCCGAAAGAGAATTGGCTATCTGGATCGAGTGCAATCCACAGCAGCGCATTTTGACCATTCGCGATAGCGGGATTGGCATGAATGCGGAGGAACTGGCTCAAAATCTCGGCACGATTGCACATTCGGGAGCCAAAGCGTTTTTAGAGTCTGCCCAAAAAGGAGACACCAAACTCAATGATATCATCGGACAATTCGGGGTTGGCTTTTATTCAGCCTTCATGGTAGCCGAAAAAATCGAGGTCGAATCGCGTTCTTACCGTGCCGAGGACGTTCCGGCTCGCTGGATTTCAAGCGGTCAAGAAAGCTTTATTATTGAACCAGCCGATAAACCGGAACGAGGAACGACCGTAAAAATTTATCTAAAAGAAGATGCAGCCGAATTTTGTGACGAAAATCGGCTGCGCCAGATTATCAAAAAACATTCCGATTACATCCCTTATCCGATTTACATTGGTAACGAAACAGAAGCCATCAACCGTCGCACTTCTTTATGGCGCCAGCCCCCTCATCAGGTTTCAGATGAGGAATATCGAGATTTTTACCGTCAGTTTACTCTCGATTTTCAAGATTATCTCCTTAAACTTCACCTTGCCATTGATGCGCCTGTGCAACTATACGCACTGTTATACATTCCATCCAACCCGGAACGCAATCCCCTTGGGTTGAGGAAAGAAGAGGGGCTAAAACTTTACGCCAGGAAAGTCCTGATTCAGGAATACTGTAAAGACTTGTTGCCGCCTGCCTTCCTCCACTTTGTTGATGGTGTGGTAGATTCGGAAGATATCCCCCTCAATGTCTCTCGCGAGTCAATCCAGTCCAACCGGGTCATGGCACAAATCAAACGGATCTTGACCAACAAAATTATTGAAACCCTGAAGACTCTCGCGAAGGACAAACCGGAAGATTATCATCGTTTTTGGGTGGCTCACGGGCGTAGTATTCGGGAAGCCATCGCCACTGATGCCGACCTCGTAACTGCTTTGCAGCCTCTCCTGCGTTTTCACTCGCTCAATCACCCGCAGGAATGGATTTCGCTGGACGATTACCTTTTAAAATCTCCCGCAAACCAGACATGCATTTATTATCTAATCGGGGATCATCAAAAGAGTCTTGAAAACAGCCCGCATCTGGAAATCTTCCGCAACCGCGGCATGGATGTCCTTTTTATGACCGACCCTCTCGATCCATTCGTTGTATTGAGAATGACAAGCTATAACGGTCATGATCTGGTTAATGCTGCCGGCGAGGATCTAAAACTACCCCAAGAGAAATCTACCCAAACCTCGCCGGCTTCTGAAGCGGATAATAATGGCATTGACCTTGTGGAACGTTTCAAGCGGGTATTGGGTGAGCGGGTCAGAGATGTTCGCCTTTCAAACCATCCGCTTCAGTCCCCTCTACGGCTGGTCATGCCACATGGAGCGCTCCAGCCGGAAATTCAAAAGGTGTACCGGCTGCTCAATCAAAAATTTGAACCTCCGAAACCCATTCTTGAACTCAATATTCAGCATCCGATATTGACATCCATGCTTCAATTACCTCCTGATTCGCCGATTCTCCCTGCTACAATAGAACTGCTTTTTGAAAATGCCCTATTAGTCGAAGGTTTGCACCCCAACCCGGGTGAACTTGCACCGCGCATACAAGACTTAATCCAACTTGCTTTGGAGAAATCGTCCCATGAATAAGCCCTTCGTTTGGTTGACTCGACAGATATTTGAGCCGGCGATCCAAAAAATTTCTGAAGTTGCCGAAGTCGAAATCTGGCCGGGGGAAAACCCTCCTCCGTCGGATGTTATTTTGGAGAAAGTTCAACAAGCAGAAGGTCTTTTAACCATGCTTACCGATCCCATCACGGCTTCGGTCATAGAAAACGCTCCCCGTCTTAAGGTCATCAGCCAGATGGCAGTGGGGTTTGACAATATTGATGTGGATGCCGCTACCCGCCGGGGTATCCCGGTAGGTCATACACCAGGGGTACTGACAGAAACCACAGCCGATTTTGCATGGGCACTGTTAATGGCAGCTGCCCGGCGGGTTGTCGAAGCCAACCGTGAAGTCCATCAAGGCATTTGGCGAGCATGGGGGCCAAATGTACTCACCGGTGTAGATGTTCATGGCGCCACCTTGGGCATCATTGGCTTTGGACGAATTGGACAAGCGGTCGCCCGCCGTGCCCGAGGATTTTCCATGAAAGTCCTTTACAACGACCCTCAACGCGATGAACAGGCCGAGAAGACCCTTAATGTCGAATACAAGGATCTGGATACACTCCTTCAGGAGTCGGATTTTATCAGCCTTCATACCTATTACACCCCCCAATTACATCACCTCATCAATCGTCAGCGTTTTGAGCAAATGAAAGAAGGGGCTATTTTTATCAATACGGCGCGGGGCGGCCTGGTAGATCATCAGGCACTTCAATGGGCATTGGAGTCAAAAAAACTTGCTGCAGCCGCACTGGATGTGTTTGACCCGGAGCCCATCCCAGCCGGCCACCCTTTGTTACAACTTCCCAACCTTATCATCACACCCCACATTGCCAGCGCAAGTACTTTCACTCGTCAAAAAATGGCATTCATCGCCGCCGAAAATCTGATTGCCGGTTTAGGGGGAGAAAAATTGACTTTTTGTGCCAATCCTCAGGTATATCAAGCCGGTTAATTCCTCAAATTATGATGAAAATACCTCAAAAAAGGGATTTTTGTTAACTTAAAATTCATCACAAATGCGGTATCCTTATATCAGTTTGACTGACAACCTTGCACCATTCTGACCTTTGCCGTTTCAACCTTTGGAGAAGGAACAGAATTCGAATCCTCATCTTATAATCCTATCAGGAGGCACGCTCGTGGATCATAAAGCTTTAAACGGCCTGCTCAGGCCCAGTAAAATTGCTGTGGTGGGGGCATCTGCAACACCCGGAAAAATTGGTTACACGGTTGTGAAAAACTTAATCGAAGGCGGGTATCAAGGAAAAATCTACCCCGTCAATCCTTCTGCAACGGAGATCTTGGGATTAAAGGTTTATCCTTCTATCCGTGACATCCCTGAGGAGATTGATGCAGCCATCATAACCATTCCGGCGAAAGCGGTCTTATCCACCATTGATGAGTTGGGCGCTAAAGGCGCAAAAGGGATGATTGTCATTACTTCCGGTTTCAGTGAAGTTGGTTTGAAAGAACTTGAACGCGAGCTGGTTGAAAAAGCCAACAGTTATGGGATTCGCGTGCTGGGGCCAAACATCGTCGGGGTGCTTTCAAACTCCGACAAGATGAACGGTTCATTTGCCCCCTTCCTTCCTTTAGAAGGTAAGGCTTCGCTGGTTTCCCAATCCGGAGCATTGCTGATTGCTATTGATGCTGCCAGTTACATCCGCCGTGTTGGTTTTGATAAACTCATTTCAATCGGCAACATGTCCGATGTGGACTTTGCCGACCTGATCACCTGGTTGAACGAAGACCCAAATACTTCCTGTATCTCACTGTACATTGAAGGTTTTCGCGATGGACGACGTTTTATTGAGGCCGCCCGTAATGCCACAAAACCGATCATCGCTCTCAAAGCGGGTGTTTCAGCGCATGGAGCAGCTGCTGCCGCTTCGCATACCGGGTCCCTGGCCGGTGCCGCAAAAGTGTATGGGGCTGCCTTCCAGCAAGCCGGCGTGGTACAGGCAACTGACCTGAACGATTTGTTCAACCGTACCTTATCCCTCTCTCTCCAACCGCCGATGAAAGGCGACAATCTGCTGGTCATTACCAACGGTGGTGGTGTTGGCGTGCTGGCCACCGATGCCGCCGAAAAATCGGGTGTCCCGCTCAAATTTGCCCCCGCCGATGTGCAGGCTGAGTTAAAGAAGCACATGCCTGAATTCGGATCGGCTAAAAACCCGGTTGATCTCACGGGTATGGCCGGTCGAGAATGGTATCAGGCTTCCATTCGCTTTGCCTTTGCCCACCCATGGGTGGATGGTATGGTTGTACTATACTGTGAAACCGCCATGACTGATCCGCTGGATATTGCAAAAGGAATCAAGCAGGCAATCGTGGAATCCGGCGTAACCGATAAACCGGTGACCGTCTCCTTTGTGGGCGGTGAAAGATCCGAAGAAGCCATGCGCTGGCTGGTTGAAAACGGCATTCCGGCTTATGGAGCTCCCGATCTGGCGGTCAATGCCATTGCCGCCTTGCGAGAGTATGCCCGCATGAAAGAAATTGTCCGCGAGGAAGCCATGCCGTGTTTGGCTCAGGACCGCGAACGAGCCTTGAAGATTATCAACAAAGCCCGCAGCGAAGGCCGTGACTCACTGACCGAGATCGAGGCCAAGGAAGTTTTCGAGTGTTACGGTTTACCCGTTACACCCACCCGCCTGGCACGCAACGAGGATGAGGCTGTGGCTCTGGCCCGTGAAATTGGCTATCCGGTTGTGATGAAAATCGTCTCTCCCGACATCCTGCACAAATCAGATGCAGGTGGTGTAAGAGTCAATATCAAGGACGATGCGGGCGTTCGCGATGCCTTCAAAACGATCATGAAGAACGCCAAGGAATACAAGGCAACGGCTAACATTCATGGAATTGCCGTGCAGGAAATGGCCCCTTGGGGAACTGAGGTCATTCTGGGTTCGGTTAATGATCCGACCTTTGGCCCAACCATGATGTTCGGTCTGGGCGGCATCTTTGTCGAGGTTCTCAAGGATGTAACGTTCCGTGTTGCCCCGGTCACTTCCAGTCAGGCTTTACGCATGTTGGACGAGATTCGGGGTGCCCCCATTATTGCCGGTGTACGCGGAGAAGCTCCGCGAGATCGTCATGCACTGGCTGATGTAATTTGCCAGTACTCGACCATGATTCTCGATCTGGCTGATGAGGTTAGCGAATCGGATGCCAATCCTGTCTTGGTTTACGAATCCGGCAAAGGGCTGAAAGTGGTGGACGCCCGCATCATTCTCAAGAAAAAATAAGGGACATGGATCAATAAAATCGGGCTGGGCAAATAAACTTCTGCCCAGCCCGATTTTTATTATTTTGTTTCTAAAAGCCGCTGCCAGGCCCCTTTCCAAGGGGTACCTAGCCGGTTGCGTTCTGCAACTTGAATCTTCTGTAATTTTTGAGCAATTCGGACAGAGAGCAAAGCCAATTGATTCCAATCCTCGTCATTAAGTGCCTCCAGCACAGCACGTCCAAGTTGATTGACCCAATCCCACTCTATGCGAAAGCGCTCCGCCTTTACCCAGTAACCACGCTTTTCCCATGCCTGAACCGAAACATCAATGGTTTCCCCAATTTCAGTCAATGCCAGACCAATGAACGCTGCCAGATCGCGGGTGGTTTCATCGGCCTGTTCTTGCTTCATCAGTTCCCGGATCGCCAAAACAACCCCTTTGGTTAGTTGATTTCGTTGTTTTCCGGCGCTCTCCGGGTTAATAATGCGGCTCATAGTACTCCTCGATGAAAAAAAATGATTGGCGCAATTATACCAGCCTGTTTTCAGAGATAGAATAAATATTCTTGAAAAATGAAAAATCCCCAGCCGTTATACTCTTCAACGATGATAGGTGGTATAATTGGCGCGCAAACCAGCGGGGAAGTGCTGGAACTGGCAGACAGGCATGACTTAGGATCATGTGCCGAAAGGCGTGCGGGTTCAAGTCCCGCCTTCCCCACTCACATAAAAATCTTTGTAAAGGATGATCAAGTTGAAACTCGAAATCCAACCTCGTGATGACCATCAGGTCAATGTGATTGCTGAATTTGAGAGCGAACTTCTGGAACAATATAAACGCCGCTCAGCCCGCAAGATCGCTGAAAAAACCCGCATCCCCGGTTTTCGTCCCGGTAAAGCCCCTTATGATGTGGTACGACGGGTCGTGGGTGATGAGGCTCTGATTGAGCAAGCCATTGAAGACTTGATTGACGAATACTATCCAAAAATTTTAGAAGAAGCCCAAATAAAACCCGGTGCAGCCGGTAATCTGGAAAAAATACTCAGTCTTGATCCTCCGAAATTTTCCTTCCTTGTGCCATTAGAACCGGAAGTTGACTTGGGCAATTACAAGGACATTCGTTTGGAATATACACCGGAAGCCGTCGAAGAACACGAGATAACCGACTTCCTCAAAAGGCTGCAAACCAATTACTCTACGGCTGAACCGGTTGACCGTCCCGCGCAGGAAGGTGATCTGGTTTATGTCAAATTCTCCGGAAAACTGACACATCCCCCAGAAGGTGAGGATGAAATGGTTTTCCCTGAACGGCCTGCCCAATTCATTTTAGGCAGTGATCTGATGGAGAACCGCTCGTTCCCCTTTCCCGGCTTTTCCGAAAATTTACTTGGCAAGAAAGAGGGGGATGCTTTCACAGTAACTTACACCTACCCGCAGGAGGAAGAAGATGAATCTCTGCGTGGAAAGGAAGTCGAATTTCAGGTAACCGTTCAAAGTGTTAAATCCCTCATCCTGCCTGAATTAAACGACGATTTCGCCCAGAACGTCGGTCAATTTGAATCATTGGATGATCTTAAGAAAGCCATTCGGGAACAATTAGAAAACACTAAAAAAGAAAAGGCCGATGAGACCTTTTTCAATCAGCTGTTTGAGCGGCTGCAAGCCCAGGCAACCATCAAATACCCACCACAGGTGCTTGAACACGAAATTGAACATTTATTAGAGGATTTTCAACACGACCTTAGCCGACAGGGGATGGAACTGGACTCCTATCTCAAAATGGTCAACAAAGACCGTGAAAGCTTCATTCGGGAAGAACTCGCACCGATTGCTCGAAGGCGACTGGAACGATCCCTCATCATGGAAAAATTCGCCGATGTGGAACAAATCAAAATTGATGAAGTAAATTATCAACAAGCCATTCAAGACTCACTTCGTGATTTACAATCCATCCCAATGAACAAAAAACCCACAAAGGCTGAACAAAACCAACTCACCCAGGAAGTATTGATTTACAATATCAATCGCAGGCTGAACCAAATGATTCTGGATCGGTTGAAAGCCATTGCAACCGGTCAGAACACCGAAGAACAACCTGCTGAAGAAAGTGCGACCACCGAATCTCAGACCAGTAGCGATCCAGTTCACGAAGAAGGTCAAAATCAGCCTGCAGAGGAATAGACCTCAAATTTTTTCGACCAGCCAAAGGAGAAACCATGACCATTCCGGCTTTTCAAAACATCATTCCTATGGTCATCGAAAGTACCGGCCGCGGCGAGCGTGCTTACGATATCTACTCACTTTTATTGAAAGAGCGCATCGTTTTTGTTGGTACCCCAATTGATGACCAGATTGCCAACCTGATTGTTGCTCAATTGCTTTACCTGAGCAAAGAAGATCCTGATAAGGGTATCCAAATGTACATCAATTCCCCCGGCGGAATGATCTACGCAGGCATGGCAATCTACGATACCATGATGATGATTCCCAATAAAATCAGCACGGTAGCGGTTGGCGTTACAGCTTCCTTCGGAACAGTTCTACTGGCAGCCGGCACCAAAGGACAGCGCTATGCCCTGCCCCATGCTACCATCCACATGCACCAGCCGCTGGGTGGCGCTTCCGGTCAGGCTTCGGACATCGAAATCCAGGCCAAAGAAATCCTGCGCTTGAAATCCCGCTTAAACGAAATTCTCGCCGAATGTACCGGCCAGCCGCTGGAAGTTATCGAGCGCGATACCGAACGAGACTTTTACATGGATGCGCAGCAAGCCGTTGAATACGGGCTGGTGGATCAGGTCCTGACCCCACCGAAAAAATAACCTCTTTCTGGCAGGGTTTCGATTGACCCTGCCGGAAACATCACCCTTGTTGACATGCTCCTCGATTATTTTCCGCAAATCAAAGCCCTCATTTTAGACATGGATGGCGTCCTCTGGCGGGGGAAACAACCCATTGGAAACCTCGCCGAGATTTTTGAAAGAATCAAAAGCCTTGGGCTAAAATTCACCTTTGCCACCAACAACGCTACCGGCAGCGTCAAGCAGTATGTGGATAAACTGCGCTCCTTTGGGGTGGATGTCAGCCCTCAACAGATTATCAACTCGCCCATGGCAGTGGCTCATTATCTCAAACAATTGTATCCTGAGGGGGGCGCAGTTTATTGGATTGGTGAAACCGGCTTAATTGAAGCCCTCGAACAAGCCGGTTTTCATTACTCCGAAGATGGTGTAGTGGCTGTGGTAGCGGGGTTAGATCGCCAGTTTACATACGAAAAATTACGCAAGGCATCTTTCCTGATTCAAAAAGGTATCCCCTTTATTGGAACCAATCCGGATAAAACCTTTCCCTCCCCCGAAGGGTTAACCCCCGGTGCCGGTTCCATTCTGGCCGCCATTGAAGCAGCCAGTGGAACACCGCCTCAAATTATGGGGAAGCCTTATCCTCATCTTTTTCGATTGGCGCTCCAACAAATGAAAACGCAACCCCACGAAACCCTTGTGATCGGTGACCGTTTGGACACCGATATTATAGGAGGGGTGAACGCTGGCTGCAAAACCGCCTTAGTCCTCACCGGTGTAACCACACGGGCTGAAGCCGAGCAATTTCAACCCAAACCAGATTGGATTGCCAATTCCCTTGGTGAATTGGTGGGTGTTAATTCTTGAATGGTTGAAGTAGTACCACTCTCTTCGAAACCCCTGATTTACGATATTGATTATGCCGACCTTGAGCATTTAATTAAGGATTGGCAGCAACCCTCCTTCCGTACACGCCAAATTTGGGAAGGACTGTATAAAAATTATTGGCGAAGTCCAGAAGAATTTACCAACCTGCCAGTTTCGTTGAGAAATCAACTGGCAAATACCTTTCGATTTGTTTCGCTAGAACCGATTCAGGTGCTCCATTCCTCTGACCGGGAAACGACCAAGACCCTTTTCAATTTACCGGATGGGAAGGCAATCGAGGCGGTTCTGATGAAGTATGAAAAACGCCGGACATTGTGTATCTCTACCCAATCGGGCTGTGCAATGGGTTGCGTATTCTGCGCTACGGGTCAAATGGGCTTCAAACGCAACCTGACCAGCGGTGAGATTGTGGAACAAGTCATTTATTATGCAAACCTGCTCCACAAGGAAGGCGAATCGGTTACCAATATCGTCTTAATGGGAATGGGTGAACCATTCCACAACTACGAAGCAACCATGGCAGCCATTGATCGGCTCAACCACCCTTTCGGTATGAATTTAGGTGCGCGAAGGTTCACCATCTCAACCGTAGGACTGATTCCTATGATCCGGCGCTTTGCAGCAGAACAGCGGCAGATAAATCTGGCCATCAGCCTGCACGCGGCCGATGATGAATTACGCACTTCAATGCTGCCAGTTAACAAAAAATATCCGCTCGACGAATTGATGGCTGCCTGTCGGGATTACGTTGCCCAAACCCGCCGCCGCATCACCTTTGAATGGGCTTTGATCCAGAATGTGAATGATTCTGTGGAAACCGCCCGTAAACTCGCCAGGCTTTTGGAAGGTTTATTGTGCCATGTCAATGTGATTCCTCTCAATCCCACAAAAAAATACACCGGCAAAGGCAGTACACGCGAACGTGCCATGGCGTTCAAAGCCGAATTGGAACGCAATGGTATTCCCTGCACCATCCGTATCCGGCGCGGCATTGATATTCAAGCCGGTTGCGGCCAGCTGGCAATTCAACAAGATCAGAACTCCCCTCCCAATCCCCTTATGATATAATCATCCCGCTATGGCAGAACTGTTCTCAAAATGGAAAGAGGCTCTCAACCGAACCAGTAAAGCCGCCTTTGGCAGACTGGCAACCGTATTTGGAGCGACCGAGATTGATGAATTCACCTGGGAAGAACTGGAAGCGCTCCTTCTTCAGGCTGATTTGGGCATTCAGACCACCCAGGAAGTACTCAGTGTCCTCCAGAAAAAAGCAGCCCAACAGGGCATCATACGAGCGAGCGAACTGCGCAATCTGCTGCGCAGTGAACTGATTCAACGCCTTGACCCCGCCCCGCCGATTGAGTTGGACCATTACAAACCGGCAGTGGTGTTAATTGTCGGAGTGAATGGCTCCGGTAAAACCACTACCATTGCCAAATTAGGGAAAAAATATTCCCAACATGGCAAAAAAGTCCTGCTTGGTGCAGCCGATACCTTTCGTGCAGCAGCCGTAGACCAACTGGAAGTTTGGGCCGAACGCCTCAACTTGCCCATCGTCAGCGGACAACCTAACGCTGATCCCGGTGCAGTTGCTTTCGATGCCATACAGGCAGCCATATCCCGTAATATGGATATCGTTTTTATTGATACAGCCGGTCGTTTGCATACCCGCTACAACCTGATGGAAGAATTAAAAAAGGTCTATCGTGTCAGCGGCAAGGCGCTGCCAGGCGCACCGCACGCCACCTGGCTTGTGCTGGATGCTACCACCGGACAAAATGCACTTCAGCAGGCTAAAGCCTTCAAAGAAGCCGTGCAGATCACTGGAATTATCCTCGCCAAACTGGACTCATCCGCCCGCGGTGGCATGGCTTTTGCCATTCAAAAAGAATTGGGTATTCCGATCCTGTTTGCCGGATTGGGCGAGCAGCCGGACGACCTTCAACCTTTCGACCGCGAGGCATTTGTGGATGGCATTCTTGCCTGACGCATTGATTTACGGGAGGAAGTATGCAGGAATTAATTGATCAGCTGACGGAGTATACCCGTCAAATCCATGATCTTATGGAGCATCTTTGACTTCGCTAACAAGAAGTCTGAATTAGAATTGCTGGAAAAACAAGCCGAAGATCCGGCTTTATGGGATGACCCTGTCCACGCCCAACAACTGATGAAAAAACTTTCCGCTCTACGGGAAGAAGTTCAGGAGTGGGAAAAACTTGAAAGGAGAATCACAGATTTGCTCGATCTGGCACAAATGGAAGACGAGAGTTTGTTGCCGGAGATCGAACAAGAGGTGGAAGACCTGAAAAAAATCCTCGAACAAAAGGAATTGAGTACCCTTCTTTCCGGGCCGTATGACAAGGGCAACGCTCTGTTGGCAATTCACGCGGGAGCAGGTGGAACCGACTCGCAGGATTGGGCGGCCATGCTCCAACGCATGTACCTGCGTTGGGCAGAGCGTTCCGGTTACGAAACGGAAATTCTGGATATGACCGAAGGGGAAGAAGCCGGCATCAAAAGCGTTACAATCGCTGTCAATGGAAAATATGCCTACGGCTACCTGAAATCCGAAAAAGGAGTTCATCGGCTCGTCCGGCTTTCTCCCTTTGATGCAGCCCATCGTCGTCACACCTCCTTTGCTTTAGTGGAAGTCCTCCCAGAAATTGAGGATGATGATGAAATCGTCATCAATCCAGAGGATGTCCGCATTGACATTTTCAAATCATCCGGAGCGGGGGGTCAAAATGTGCAAAAGAACGCCACTGCGGTGCGTTTGTTGCACCTTCCCACCGGAATTATAGTGACCTGTCAAAATGAGCGATCCCAAACCCAAAACCGCGAAAATGCCTTCCGCGTTCTGAGAGCCCGCCTGGCGGCATTAAAACAGGAGCAGCAGGAAAAAGAACTGGAAGCCCTGCGTGGCGAATATCAAAAAGCTGAGTGGGGCAGCCAGATTCGCTCGTATGTCCTGCACCCCTATCAACTGGTCAAAGATCATCGCACCGATTATGAAACCGGAAACACACAAGCCGTCCTGGATGGTGAGTTGGACGGCTTTATCGAGGCCTATTTGCGCTGGAAACGCTAGGCGATTAATCCAGCATTTTTGCCAGTTCAAACAATTTCAGGTCAATTTGTTTCTTATTGCTGACCACTTCCTCCAACGGGGTCGTGGTGACCTGACTTTTAATCATACCCACCAACACACCGTATTCACCCCTTTCAAGGGCTTCCACCGCGCCTGCCCCTAGACGACTTGCTAAAATCCGGTCGTACGCCCCAGGATCACCTCCGCGCTGAACATGCCCAAGAATGGTAACCCTTAAATCAAAACCTAAACGCTCGCGGTGCTTTTCGAAATAGGAGCCCAGCTTGGTAGCGTTGTACTTAGCGCCTTCGGCAACAACCACAATTGCGTGGGCTTTACCGCGTTCATAAGCCCGCACCAATCGTTGTGCAATCTCTTCCGGGTCTACTTCAACCTCAGGGATGACAACAGCCTCTGCACCGCCGGCAATGGACGCCATCAAAGCCAGGTAACCACAGTCACGCCCCATTACTTCCACCAAAAAAGCGCGTTGATGTGAAGATGCCGTTATTTTCAAGCGGTCAATGGCTTCAAGGGCAATATTCAATGCCGTATCCACTCCAATGGTGATGTCTGATCCGTAGAGATCGTTATCAATGGTTGAAGCCACTCCCACAACCGGAAAACCATGCCGGTGCAGTGCCAGAGAACCGGTCTGAGAGCCATTTCCACCAATCACTACCAGACCCTCAATCCCAAATTGATTCAAGGAACGAATCGCCTTCAATTGCCCGGCCTCGGTCTTGAATTCGGGTGAGCGAGCACTGCCGAGAATTGTACCGCCGCGCTGTAAAATCCCTCCCACATCTCTAGCACCAAGAGGAAAAATCTTTCCATCAATCAATCCTTCATATCCGTTACGCACCCCATAAACTTCCCATCCACGAATCGCTGCCGTTCGGACCACTGCCCGAATGGCAGCATTCATACCGGGTGCGTCCCCCCCGCTGGTTAACACAGCAATTCTGCGCATGTTGATACCCTCCAAAAATACATCTCTTCAATGATAGCTGTCTGTACGATTTTAACACAGTTTTGATGTTCTGCTTTTCTTTGATTTCTGGCATTCGATGAAGATTCCTTCAAAGGAATGGTGACACTCGTGAGTAAAAAAGCGGCCATATTTCAGTAGATAGGATGTATCGCTCCTGTTACAATCAATGTGGCATTGGCAGGCAAATCCTTAACCTCAGAAAAGGATCACCCATGTCTTCAAGGAGAATTCAAAAGCACCCCATCCTGCCGGCAATTGAAAAAAGAAACTTCACATTTTACTGGCAGGACCAACCTCTCACCGCCCACGAAGGCGAAACCATTGCATCCGCTTTGATTGCGAATAACATTCATATATTCGGACACCATCCCAGAGACGGCTCTCCTCTGGGAATTTTTTGTGCTAACGGGCAATGCGCCCAATGTATGGTTATTGCTGACGGAAAACCCGTCAAATCCTGCATGGAGCTGGTCAAAGAGGGGATTAGAGTATATCCAATAAACGGTCTACCGTCGTTGCCAAAAGATAATCTTCTTCCTCCAATGAGGGAGATCAAAACACTGTGCTATCCGGTGTTGATCATCGGAGGCGGGCCGGCTGGTCTGTCCGCTGCCATTGAATTGGGAAAACGCGACATACCGGTTTTACTGGTGGACGATAAACATCGGCTTGGGGGAAAACTCGTCCTACAGACCCACCGGTTTTTTGGTTCGAGCGAGGCAGTTTTCGCCGGAACACGGGGAATTGATATTGCCACTCGTCTCGAACAAGAGGTTAGATCATATCCTTCTGTCGAAATCTGGTTGAACAGCACTGCCCTGGCAGTGTTTGAAGATCAAAAAGTAGGCATTTTGAAAAACAATCAGGAGTATGTTCTGATTCAACCACAGGTTCTTCTGGTAGCTTGCGGTGCTCGCGAGAAATTCCTGGCCTTCGATGGAAATGCCCTGCCGGGAGTCATCGGCGCAGGCGCTTTTCAAACCCTGGTCAATCGTGACTTGGTTAAACCTTGTGAACGATTATTTATCGTTGGCGGGGGAAATGTTGGATTGATTGCCGGCTATCATGCATTGCAAGCCGGGATTGAGGTGGTCGGCCTGGTTGAAGCTTTGCCAGAGTGTGGAGGTTACAAAGTCCATAAAGATAAACTGGCACGCATGGGCGTGCCAATTTACACATCTCATACCATTTTAAGCGCCCACGGGAAGAATCAGGTCGAATCAGTAACCATTGCGCAGGTGGATGAAAAATTCAAGCCAGTCCAAGGCACTGAAAAATCATTCAAATGTGATTGCGTTCTGATTGCAGTCGGTCTCGACCCCGTTAACGAATTCTATCAAAAAGCCGTCAGGTACAACCTGCCTGCTTTTGTAGCCGGGGATGCTGAAGAAATTGCCGAGGCATCCGCTGCCATTTTTTCGGGAAAAATTAAGGGGCTGGAAATCCTCCGTCACCTTGGTCATTCACAAGTTGAAATCCCAAAAGAATGGTACCACACCGGGGAAATCCTCAAATCAAAACCCGGTAAAGTATATTCGGAGCAGTTACCCGAACTGGATAGCGGTATCGTGCCAGTGATCCACTGCCAGCAGGAAATTCCGTGTAATCCCTGTACAACCCTGTGTCCATTGGAATTGATCGTCATCGAAACCGACGATATTCGCGGTGTTCCGCATTTTATTGGCGACAATTACAATTGCAAAGGTTGTGGAAAATGTGTGGCTGGTTGCCCGGGTCTTGCCATTACTCTTGTAAATAGCCGTAAAGATCCACAAAATCCGATTGTGTCCATTCCCTATGAATTTAGCCGGGAAAGTTTGGAAGGAAAACAAACCATTACCGTGATTGACACCAATGGAATGGAACTGGGCAATGTCCCGTTGGTCGGAATCAATTCGATTCCCAATAATGACAGAACCTTAATCGTACGGGTACAGGCACCGCGTTCCATCGCCACCCGCATCGCAGGGATACGTCTTCAGCCACCCGAAGTAACCCGACCGCTCGACCGCTACACCGATGCAATCCAGAATGAAACGATCGTTTGCCGCTGCGAGCATGTAACTGCCGGGGAGATTCGCCAGTTGATCCGGCAAGGTTATCGCGACATCAATGAAATCAAAGCCATATCGCGGGCTGGCATGGGCGCCTGCGGCTCAAAAACTTGCGGCAATATTATCTTACGCCTCTTTCGAGAAGAGGGCGTTCCCCTTGAACAGGTTACTGAAAATACGCGGCGACCGCTCTTTATTGAAGTTCCTCTTGGGGTTTTTGCGGGAATCCTCCCGGAAAACGAGGATGAAATCCATGATTGAATCGAACCATAAACACTATGATGTCATCATTATCGGTGCTGGCTCAATTGGTACACCAGCAGCCTTCTTTCTAGCCCAAAATGGGCTGAGAACTCTGGTCATTGACCGCGCCGCCAGCCCCGGTCAGGAATCAAACAAACGCGCCATTGGCGGTATACGAGCAACCCATTCTGATCCTGCCAAAATTCGTCTTTGCTTACGGAGTATTGACATTTTTTCAACCTGGAAAGAAACCTATGGAGATGACATAGAGTGGTATCGCGGTGGCTATGTTTTTGTGGCTTACCGTGAACATGAAGAAAAAATCCTCAAAGATTTATTGGTTAAGCAACAATCTTTTGGTTTGAATATCCACTGGTTGGATAAACAACAATTACTGGAAGTTGTACCCGATTTGAACCCAAACGATCTGATTGGAGGCACATACTCTCCAGAAGATGGTAGTGCTTCTCCAATGCTAGCAATTCATGCCTTTTACCGTCACGCTTGCCGGTTGGGCGCCGAGTTTCACTTTCACGAAACAGTTGAGAAATTTACCTTGAAAAATGATGAAATTACGGCTGTCCACACAAATCGTTCTATTTATACAGCGGATATTATCATCAATGCGGCGGGGGGGCATGCGCGTCAGGTCGGCGAACTGGCCGGAATAAATCTGCCCGTGTTTCCCGATTCGCATGAAGCAGCTATCACCGAACCGGTTTCCCGCTTTCTCAATCCGATGATTGTAGACATCCGCCCGGCAGCAGGTTCTTCCAATTTTTACTTTTACCAGCATCTCACAGGGCAGATTGTGTTTTGCATTACCCCTTCCCCAAATATCTGGGGAACCGATACGGAAGAAACCAGTCAATTTCTCCCAATGGTATCGCGCCGGATGATTGAAGTAATGCCACGGCTGAAACATATTCGTGTTCGCCGTACCTGGCGAGGTCTTTATCCCATGACTCCTGATGGTTTTCCGATCATCGGTTATGCCAATAACCCGCGCAATTTCTTGCTGGCAGTGGGTATGTGTGGGCAGGGTTTCATGCTCGGACCTGGGGTGGGAGAATTTTTGGCTCGATTGGTATTGAACAAAACCTTGCCGGAAGACGAGAGTATTCTCCAAATCCTCTCCCCACAGCGTCAGTTTGCCGGTCAGGAATTGCTCAAATAACCCCGGCCTTATGGTATGATTGTCAACGCACTCTGCGGAAAGGCAGGGTGCAAGTTTAAACAGGTTATTTCTGGATAAGCATCATGACTTCACCGATTCGCGCTTTAATATTTGACTTTGATGGATTGATCATTGATACCGAAAGCCCCGAATTTGAAACATGGCAGGAAATGTTTCGGGAATTTGGGGCAGAACTCAAATTTGAAGAATGGGTGGCTTGCCTCGGCACCAGCGCAGCAGCATTCGATGCTGCCGCAATTCTTCATCAACGCGCGGGCATCTTAACCGAAAACGCTATCCTCTGGAAGGAGCAAAAGAAACGCTCCACTATAAAAGCCAATCAATTACAACCTCTTCCGGGTGTGGTCAACTTGCTGAATGAAGCAAAAAGCACTGGCATCGGTTTAGCAGTCGCCTCTAGCTCTCCGCGCGCATGGGTGCAGGGTCACCTTGAACGTATGGGGTTAACATCCTATTTCCGCTTCATCCTCACCAAAGAAGATGTTCGAAATGTAAAGCCCGCCCCCGACCTTTACTTGAAAGCCATCCAAATGCTGGAAGTAGAACCTGCCGAGGCTGTTGTTCTGGAAGATTCTCCGAATGGGATCAAAGCCGCCCGACAAGCCGGTCTTTTCTGTGTAGCCATACCTAACCCGATCAGCAGAAGATTGGACCTTTCTGAAGCAAACCTGATCCTCGACAGTCTTGCCCAAATTGATCTCTCTCAGTTGGCTAATCTCGTCGCTCGCCACAACAATGGTCATTCTCCGCTGAATGTAAAGGTTTAATGTTCAATTCACACCTTGAAAGTCAGGCGGGAAAAGGTATACTTACTACAATAAATTACCAGCAAGAACGGGCTTAGCATGAAAATTGACAGCCTGATGGAAATTCTGCCACAAAACTACTCCGTGGTTGACCGCGAGATGGTGATGCGCGCTTATCGCTTTGCTGAAGCCGCCCATCAGGGCCAAAAACGCGCTTCCGGTGAACCCTATGTGAGTCATTGTCTGGCAGTTGCGGCCATTCTGGCTGAGATGCAGGTTCCTCCGGCGGTTGTCATTGCCGGATTGCTTCACGATACGGTCGAAGACACCATTGTGACCCTTGATGACATCCGTAAGGAATTCGGCGATGAAGTTGCCAAATTAGTGGATGGTGTTACCAAATTAACCAATCTTCCTCGAGTTTCCCGCGGTGACCAGCATCGCGACAGCGCCATTGCAGATGAAGACCTGCTTCCTGAACCGGTTGAAATCACAACACGAAGCCGCCGCAAGGACATGACGAACGAAACCCTCCGTAAGGTCTTTTTGGCTATGGGGGATGATATCCGGGTTGTCCTTATTAAATTGGCTGACCGCCTTCACAACATGCGTACCCTGGGTTACATGCCAGAAGAAAAGCGAAAACGCATCGCCCAGCAAACCCTGGATATCTTTGCTCCTCTCGCTAACCGGCTCGGCATCTGGCAAATAAAATGGGAGCTCGAAGATCTGGCCTTCCGCTATGTCAACCCGGAAAAGTACCGGGAGATTGCCGAAAATCTGGCTGAACGCCGTCAAGACCGCGAACGTCAAATTCAACAAATTATTCAACGGATGCAAACCATCCTGCGTGAAAATGGGATCAAAGCCGAAATCAGCGGACGACCGAAACATATTTACTCCATTTATAAAAAGATGATTGAAAAAGGGAAAACCTTTGAAATGGTTCGCGATTTGCGCGCCGTCCGCTGTATTGTTAAAGATATCCCGTCCTGCTACGCCGCGTTAGGTGTGATCCATACTCACTGGCGCCCCATCCCACAGGAATTTGACGACTACATTGCCGCACCCAAGGACAATTTTTATCAATCCCTGCATACAGCAGTTATTTACGATGACGGAAAGCCTCTGGAGGTGCAAATCCGCACAATGGAAATGCACCAGAACGCTGAGTATGGTATTGCCGCTCATTGGCGTTACAAAGAACGAGGACCTAAAGACGAATTATATGAACAACGCATAAATTGGCTGCGTAAGTTAATGGAATGGCGTCAGGAAATTGAAGACGCCCAGGAATTTGTGGAAGGCATGAAGAGTGATGTCTTCCAGGACCGGGTTTATGTCTTTACTCCTCGCGGAGATATTATTGACCTACCCGCTGGCTCAACCCCTATTGATTTTGCTTACCATGTCCACACAGAAATTGGCAACCGCTGTCGGGGAGCCAAGGTCAATGGAAAACTGGTTACGTTAGACTACACCCTCAAAACCGGTGATCAGGTTGAAATTCTCACCGCTAAGCAGGGAGGGCCAAGCCGTGACTGGCTTAATCCCTCACTGGGATTGGTCAAAACGCAACGCGCCCGATCGAAAATCCGGGCATGGTTCAAAAAGCAAGATCGCGAACAAAACCTTACCCAGGGCAAAGCCATGTTTGAAAAAGAATTACGCCGCCTTGGGATTGCAGATGTGGATGTTGAAAAACTGGCGCAAGATTTTGACTTCAAAAATGCGGAAGATTTGTATGTTGCCATTGGCTGCGGGGATATTGGCCTGGGTAGGGTAATTAACCGCATCAGTGATGAAAATGCCAGGAAAGATCCCTTTATTTTCACTTTACATCAGCCCAAAGAAAGCAAACCTTCTGGAAATGGTGTCACGGTACTGGGGTTGAAAGGATTATTAACCACCTTTGCTCGCTGCTGCAATCCGGCCCCAGGGGATGAAATTGTTGGTTACATAACACGCGGACGGGGAGCGACAATTCACCGTCAGGACTGCCCGAACGTACTGCGCTTGAAAGAGAGAGAACGAATTGTCAAAGTAACCTGGGGGGAGCCTCACCAGACCTACCCGGTTCATATTTTGGTTAAAGCATATGACCGACAGGGATTAATGAACGACATTTCAATGATCATGAGCAACGAAGAAGTAAATTTGCTCGACATTAATTTGAAAGTGACCCACAACCTGGCTTCCATTCGTATGGTGGTTGAAATCAGTGATATCAATCAGCTCAGCCGAGTCCTGACCCGTATTGAAAATCTTCCAAATGTACTGGAAGCTCATCGCACCAATCCGGGTTGATCACGGAGACAATTCCATGACAGAACTTATCTCGGTCAATCAAGCGCTGTTACAAATTCTTTCCGAATTCGACACTCTTCCAGCTGAACCAACCGAAATTTCTGAAGCACTATACCGCACGCTTGCAGAAGATATCCACTCACCCTTTGACTTGCCTTTGTTTTCTAATTCCAGTGTAGACGGTTTTGCGGTCTGTGCCTCAAAAGATCTTCGTGCCGGTACGCGAGGAAATTTTACTTTACCTGTGGTGGGTGATATTCCCGCTGGGATGCAGACCACCCTCCACCTTGGAAAGGGTGAAACTGTCCGCATCATGACCGGTGCACCGTTACCAGAAGGGGCGGATGCGGTTCTGCCAGTCGAGGATACAAACTACCCCTATCGGGACGCTTCAGCACCCCTCCCCGCCGAAGTGATTTTTTACCGTTTTCCCATGCCGGGAGAGAATGTTCGTCCGCGGGGACAAGATGTCCAAAAAGGACAAAAATTGCTTGCCAAAGGCCGAAAACTTCAACCACAGGATATTGGCATGCTGGCAACACTTGGGCTTGACCGCATTCCCGTCATCCGAAAGCCCAAAATTGCCCTCTTTTCCAGCGGTGACGAACTGTTGACGCCTGGTATTCCTCCACAACCGGGAAAAATATTCGATGCGAACAGTTATTCATTGGGACTATTAGCCCGGCGAGAAGGTGCGGAAGTCATCCGTCTGGGAGTTGCCAGGGATGAATATCAGGCTGTATTGGAACGGTTCGAGATGGCAAAAAATGCCGGTGCTGATTTGATCTTAACCTCGGCCGGGGTGAGTGTTGGTGCTTTCGATTTTGTCCGGCAGGTGCTTGAAGAACACGGTCAGGTCAAACTCTGGCGTGTGAATATGCGTCCCGGCAAACCCCTCACCTTCGGTTCTTACGAGGGTATTCCGGTTATCAGTCTGCCGGGAAATCCGGTCTCTGCCTTCGTGGGATTTTTGGTATTCGTTCGACCGATCATTGCAAAACTTTCCGGACTGCAACCCACTCCACCTGTCACCGTGCCGGTCATTCTTGAGCATCCCGTACTTTCGGATGGAAGAGAGAGTTATTTGCGTGCCATTGTTTACAAATCACAAGAAGGTTTTATAGCCCGCCTCACAGGTCATCAGGGTTCCGGAAATTTATATTCCTTAGTGCAGGCAAACGCTTTACTGATTATTCCAGCGGGTGTAAAATCATTGCCTGCCGGAGAAACCGTTCAGGCGTGGCTATTGGACGACGAACCATTACCGGTAATGGAGAAACCTGAATGAGGCTTTGGACAAAGGCTGCATGGTTCACAGCATTAATTGGCTTAATCGACTCGATTTACCTGACAATCCTAAAGGTAAGTAACAACAGGTCTTTGTGTATTCAGGGAGTTGGCGATTGCTGGTCGGTAAATACCAGTATTTATTCCGAAATTTTTGGAATTCCAATCGCCGTTTTGGGCATGGCTGCTTACGGACTCGTCCTCTTCTTGCTGTGGATTGAACAACGCAACCCGTGGATGGAGAAATATACCGACTATTTTCTGTTTGGTGTAACATTAATCGGAGTTATTTATTCAGCCTACTTGACGTACCTTGAAATTGCGGTTATAAAAGCGATTTGTCCGTTCTGCGTGATTTCAGCCGTCGCAATGGTGATTTTGTTTGTTTATACGGTGAAGAGACTGGTTGAGCCGAGCGGCAATGAATCTTAACTCCTCAGGAGGAACGAATGCCAAAAATCCGCTGCCATTATATTGATTGTGCTTTCCTGGATGATGGTTATTGCAGTGCTGCCCTAGTGGAAATTGACCCCGACTCAGGTTGTCTCACCTACTCCCCCACTGCCGAGAGTGAACATGAGGATGAGTGGGACGAAGAAGAAATTGAAGAATGGGAAGACCTGGAAGAGGATCTGGAAGAAGAAGACGAAGATTGGATTGACGACGAAGAAGAAGAGTTCTAATTATCTTACCCCTTCTTTCGGCAGTATCCCCGGATGAGGCTGGTATATTCCGGGGTTTTTTTGTGAAAATCGGATGTAATGACTCAGGAAAATCTCCTTCAAAAGAGTTTACGATTCAACACCATTGTCAACCTGATTGACGGAGGTTTTTTTGGATTTGCCCTCGGTTTAGCCTCATTCAGCACAGTTATTCCTCTCTTTATCGCCAACTTTACCGATTCAGCCACATGGATCGGGCTGGTTCCCGCAATACACGCCGTTGGCTGGCAGTTTCCGCAATTGATGACGGCTCGCTGGGTAAGCCGAATGAGACGTTTCAAGCCGTTTGTACTGTTTATGACGGTGCAAGAGCGTCTCCCATTTTTAGGACTGGCCTTACTGGCGTGGTGGTCTCCGGCAATTGATAACCGCCTTACCCTAATTATTGCATTCTCGCTCCTCGTCTGGCAAGGAGTGGGGGGTGGATTAACCGCGAATGCCTGGCAGAATTTCATTGGTAAAATCATTCCTCATAATCTCCGGGCTACTTTTTTTGGAGCCCAGTCGGCCGCGGCCAATCTCCTTGGTGGAATTGGTGCGATTTTAGCCGGCTTTATACTGGAACGCCTTGATTTTCCCACCAACTTTATGGTCTGTTTTCTGCTCGCCAGCGGAATGATGGTAATCTCATGGGTCTTTCTTTCGCTCAGTCGCGAACCCGATCACCCGATAGCACCGGAAGGAGACGATCAAAAAGTATTTTGGCGAAAAGTGCTGGTGATTATCCGAAAAGATCAACCGTTCCGCTGGTTTATCATCAGCCGAATCCTGTTCCAATTCGCCACCATGGCAGCCGCTTTTTATACGGTATATGCCGTAAAAGTCCTTGGAATGGGCGAGGTAGCCGCTGGTGTCATGACCAGTATCCTGTTTATTGTTCAGGTAGTCTCCAATATAGCTTTCGGCTGGCTGGCAGATCGTAAAGGCCGACTGCCAGTATTGATGACTGGAGCATTATGCGCTGTAATTGCCGCTGGTGCAGCCTGGCTTGCTCCTGACTATAACTGGTTCTACCCCATTATGGTCTTTGCCGGTATGGCAAGCTCGGTGTTCTGGACGATTGGTATTGCCGTCAGCCTTGAATTTGGAACGGAACAGGAACGCCCAACCTACGTGGGGTTGGCCAATACTCTTATCGCCCCCAGTGCAATTCTTGCACCTTTACTGGGTGGCTGGTTAGCAGACTGGATGAGCTACCGCCTGACTTTCCTGGTTTCAGCTTTGTTTGGACTGTTAACCTGGTTAATTCTCTTTTTCTTTGTCCGCATACCTCAAAAAGCCCCCCTTACCGCTCCAATCGTTTATTCTGCTGATCCTCCTCTCGATTCACGAAACCAATGATAGGCAAAAAAATAGAGGGGCGAGATCAAAATAATGAAAAAGAATAAGAACATTTTAGGAATGCCCAGGGTCCAAAGAAACAGGAATGAAAAAATTACAATTAGAATAGAACCTGCTTTTTCTTTTTTCAATGCAACAATATATCCACAAATCATTCCAAATTGAAATAACAGGTTGACAGGAAAGTAATTTTCAATGATATCCGGTTGTTGAAAAAGAATTTCAATTTGATTGATAAAGAATGCCCCCATCAAAAACAGCAAAACTACACAGAAAAAACGGCCAACCCAAATAACTTCAAACTGATTAAACTTAAAGAAAGGTTCATCATCCATGCAAACACCAATAATAATATTATAGATTGTTTATTGTTTTAGTAAATAAATAGTCTATTTTTCAAATAAATTCCTAAGATTAAAAAGGTGCCCGATGATACATCGGGCACCTTGCTGGTATCTCAAAAAAATAATTACTTCAGTTTCTGTTCAATTTTTGCCCAGGTATCCCGCAAGGTAACGGTTAGGTTGAAGACCAGCAGCGAATCGGTCGTATCCGGGTCAACACAAAAGAAACCTTTCCGTTCAAACTGAAACCGGTCACCCGGCTTTGCATTTCCCAGACTTTTTTCCACCTTACATCCTTTGATAATCTTCATGGACTCCGGATTCAAATAATCCAAAAAGGTTTTCCCCTCTTCCGGCTGATTAGGATTGGGAACGGTGAAAAGGCGGTCATACCAGCGCACCTCGGCATCCAATGCGTGGGGTGCTGACACCCAATGGATGGTACCTTGAACTTTTCGGCCATCCGGCGCATAACCGCCGCGCGTTTCAGGGTCATAGGTGCAATGGATTTCGCTGACCAGACCGGTCTGTGGGTCCTTGACATAATTCACACACTTTATGATGTAACCCCAGCGTAATCGCACCTCCCGGCCGGGAGCAAGACGATAGTATTTTGGCGGGGGCTCTTCCCGAAAATCATCCCGTTCAATGTAAAGTTCACGGCTAAAAGGCACCTTTCGGCTTCCGGCAGCGGGGTCCTCTGGATTGTTAATGGCCTCCAACTCTTCTACCTGACCTACGGGGTAATTGGTGATAATCAGTTTTACCGGGTCAATTACTCCCATAACCCGCGGAGCCCGCAAATTAAGGTCATCCCGCACCGCGCTTTCCAATAAAGCGACATCCACCACGCTCTCTTTTTTGGAAACCCCAACCATGCTAATAAATTTCCGTATGGCTTCGGGAGTGTAACCCCGCCTCCTCATTCCGCGCAAGGTCGGCATACGAGGATCATCCCACCCACGGACATGCCCTTCTTCAACCAATTGTTTCAAGAATCGCTTGCTGAGAATTGTATAAGTCAGGTTGAGCCGGGCAAATTCAATCTGTCGGCTGGGGAAAATACCTAACTCACGGATAAACCACTCATACAATGGGCGGTGGTCTTCATAAGCCAAATCACAAAGAGAATGGGTGATTCCTTCGATTGAGTCACACTGGCCGTGCGCAAAATCGTACATTGGGTAAATACACCACTTGTTACCAGTGCGGTGATGGGGTGCATGAATGATGCGGTACATGACCGGATCGCGCATATTGATGTTTCCAGATGCCATATCAATTTTGGCTCGTAACACGCACGCCCCTTCTGGAAATTCTCCTTTTCGCATTCGTTCAAAGAGTTCCAGGTTCTCTTCAACTGTTCGATTGCGGTAAGGGCTTTCCCGCCCCGGTTCGGTCAGTGTTCCGCGATATTCGCGGATTTCATCGGGGCTGAGATGGCATACATAAGCTTTTCCCTTCTTGATCAATTGAACAGCAAACTCATACAATTGCTCAAAATAATCCGAGGCGTAAAACTCCCGATCACCCCAATCAAATCCTAACCAGCGGATATCTTCTTTGATCGCTTCGACATATTCCACATCCTCTTTGACGGGATTGGTATCGTCAAAGCGCAGGTTTGTCGTCCCGCCAAACGCCTGAGCTGTTTCAAAATCAATGCAAATCGCTTTGGCGTGGCCTATATGCAAATATCCATTCGGTTCCGGTGGAAAACGGGTTCGCACATAATTAAACCGTCCCGATTCGAGATCTTCCCTCACTGCATCAAGGATGAAGTTGCTGGATTCTTGGGTTTGATCGGTCATCTTGAAAACCTCCTGCAGATTAGAGAAAAGCACCCTATTAGCAAGGGTGCTTTCGCCATCAGGCTGGGGGCAGAGGATTCGAACCCCTATCAACAGATCCAGAGTCTGCTGTCCTGCCGTTGGACGAGCCCCCAAATCTAACGTGCCACATTCTATCACTTTTCCCTGAGGCTGTCTAGGCTTGCGTTGCGGCTTGTTCCGCCATTCGCTTCAGCAAGGCAACCGCCTTTTCCATTCGGTGAATTACCTTTTCTTTACCAATTATTTCCATGCTTTCAAACAAGGGTGGACTGACTTTCTGTCCCGTGACTGCCACGCGCACTAACCCAAAAACTTGCGCTGGTTTCAGACCGGTTTCTTCTACCAGTTGGCGCATTGCAGGTTCGGCAGTTGAAAGTTTCATATCCGGCAAGTCTCTTAATATCTGCAGGATTCTTTCTGCCAGTTCATAAGACTGGTGAATACTCATATCCTTTACAATCAATTCTTCAACCGCTGGTTGAACCTCGTCAACGAAAAAGAAACCGGCAATTTCTGGGGCTTCATCGAGTGTATGAAGGCGTTCCTGAATCAAGGGAGTCACTTTCAGCAGTATTTCATCAGAAACGGTATACCCTTTTTCGGTCAGAAATGGCTTGACCCTCACCGCCAACTCGTCAACGGACAAATGACGGATATGTAAGCCGTTGAAATGATCGAATTTTGTGAAATTAATCGCTGCTGGAGCGGGGTTTAGCCGCTCCAAACTAAATTTTTCAATCAAATCGGTCATGGTGAAAAACTCGGTATGATCATCGTAGCTCCATCCCATCAACGCAATCCAGTTAACAACCGCCTCCGGCAGGTATCCAAGGCTTTGCAAGTCTTTAATAAAAATGGAATAACCATCCTTAATCAACTCTGCCGATTCGCGCTTGCTCATCTTGCCTTTGCCACTCGGCTTGAGAAATACCGAGAGATGAACCCAAACCGGTTCCTCCCAACCAAACGCACGGTGGATCAAACCGTGCAGAGGGAAAGTCGGCAGCCACTCCGAACCGCGAATGACATGGGTGATTTTCATCAGGTGATCATCCACTGCCGCAGCCAGATGATACAACGCCAATCCATCCGATTTAACCAGAATGTAGTCGTCCAAAACCCGATTTTCAACGGAAATCTCCCCGCGCAGGAGGTCGGTAACGGTAGTTGTTCCTTCCTGGGGGGTCTTGAAGCGAATCACATGGGGTTCACCGGCTGATGCCCGTGCCTGTGCTTCGTCAGGATTAAGCCGACGGCAGGTGCCGTCATAGTGTGGCGATTCTTTCCGACTTAATTGCCCTTGACGAACGGCTTCCAATCGTTGAGGAGAACAAAAGCAATAATAGGCTTTTCCTTCTTCGATTAATTGTCTGGCATACTGCTGGTAAATCTCTTTCCTTTGTGATTGCCGATAGGGGCCGTAAGGACCGCCCTTGTCCGGGCCTTCATCCCATTCCAGCCCCAGCCAGCGTAACCCCCGGATGATTTCCTCTTCCGCTCCCGGGACATAACGCTTTCGATCAGTATCTTCAATTCTCAAAATAAATTGACCGCCAGTTTTCCGGGCTAGCAGATAATTATAGAGTGCTGTGCGTGCTCCGCCGATATGCAAATGCCCGGTTGGTGAAGGGGCAAAACGAACCCGCACAGGAGAGAGTGATTCAGCCATAATGCTCCTTGTGAACTTTAAAAATCTAAGGTCTGGCTATGAGCCGCGACACTTTCCACCAGCCCAATCCCCAGTACCAATGAAATCAACGAACTACCACCATAACTGATAAAGGGCAGGGTTAAACCCGTAACCGGCAATACATTTAAATTGACCCCAATATTAACGGCCATTTGAAAGAAAATCAATATGGCGATACCATAGGCAATCAAACTACCAAAGGTATCACTCGCTTTTTGCGCTACCCGCAGGCAACGAATGACCACGAAAACCAAAAGTCCAATAACCATTGTGGTACCAACAAATCCGAACTCTTCCGCCATGGCCGAAAAGATAAAGTCCGTATGACGCACTTTCAGAAAACGTAATTGAACCTGCGTGCCGGCCCCGTATCCCTTGCCGAACAATCCTCCATTTCCAATCGTGATCAGGGCTTGTTCAATATTATAGGTTTCACCGTGGCGGGCATTTGGATCAGGGAAAAGGAAATTGACAATACGGTTGACCTGATATCGTTCTATGAAAGGCACATCAACTCCTGCCGCCAATAGACCAACTAAGAGAGCAAATATGGCCACACCGAGTATTCCAAAAATGATGATGTAACGGGTTGGTAAGCCACTGATCCACATTAAAGCAAACCAGATCACAATTACCACAATAGAGGTACTTAGATTGGGCTGCAATAAAATCCACACCACCATCCCAAAAGTCATCAATGCGCTCTTGCCAATCCAGAGCAAATTTTTAGGCTGATCGGCGGTGCGGGAAAAATAATCTGCAAGCACAATAATCATAATGATTTTAGCCAATTCGGATGGCTGAATATTGATAACCCCTGCTCGAAACCAGCGGGTAGATCCGAAGGCGGCTTCGCCAATGATGTTGATGCCAACCAACATGATTACACCAAAGATATACATTAATCGAGAAAGAGACGACCACGTTCGATAATTAATCGAAGCAGTAACGATAATAATCCCCATTCCCAACGCTACATAAATGGATTGGCTTTGAACAGAGCCAGCCAGTTCTTCATTACCGGCAATCGCCGAGCGGATCATGACAATCCCAAACACACAAAGGATTAAAACCACCCCAAATAACCAGTAATCAAAGTGACGCCAAACTTCTCGTCTTAACATCGAAATTTTTCGTTATCTCCGCCGGGCATTCGCAGGCTTGAGGGGAATATCGGCGATCAACCGCTGTTCACGGCCATCCTGTGCCATGTCTATCTTAACTGCAGAAGGGTCAATCGCAACATGCCGCGAGATCACTTCCAACAATTCATTTTTCATCACTTCTAATTGATGCGGAGTTAAATCCGTCCGGTCGTGAATCAAGACCAGTTTTAGCCGTTCCTTGGCTTGTTCGGCACTTTTATCTTTTTTACCGAGCAGTTGTTCCAACCAGCCAGCCATGATCAAGCACCTCCTGTTCGGAACATCCTGCCAAGGCGGGCAAAAAATCCATCCTTTTCGTCGAGACTGAGAAACGGTACCTGCTCTCCATTCAAGCGGCGAGCAATATTCTGAAATGCCAGGCCGGCTTTGCTTTTCCCATCCAGCGCAACCGGCTGCCCGCGATTGGTTGATACCACCACCGCCTCGTCTTCCGGTACAATTCCAATCAATTCAACCGCCAGTAATTCGAGCACATCATCCGCATTAAGCATATCTCCACGTTTGACCAGATTCATATTGACCCGATTCAAAATCAGGCGAGCCGGTCCTTTCTCCTCGGCTTCGATCAAACCGATGATGCGGTCAGCATCCCGCACCGCCGAGACTTCTGGATTAGTGACGACCACCACCAAATCCGCAGGGGCTAGAGCGTTGCGAAAACCGCGTTCAATTCCCGCTGGTGAATCAATCAAAATCCAATCAACCTCATTCCTCAATTCATCACACAAACGAACCATGTCACTTGGCGATATGGCATTCTTATCCCGCGTTTGGGCAGCCGGAATTAAGTACAATTCCGGCAATCGTTTATCGCGAATCATGGCTTGGCGCAGCCTGCAACGTCCCTCGACCACGTCAACAACATCGTAGACAATCCGATTTTCCAATCCGAGAACCACATCGAGATTACGCAGTCCGATGTCTGCATCAATACATACAACCTTATAGGACAACGCCGCCAGGGCAACGGCGATATTTGCGGTGGTCGTTGTTTTTCCAACACCGCCTTTTCCTGAAGTTATCGTAAGTACTTTTGCTGCCATTCTCCTCCCTTATTTCCCTTTTACATTCCAGATTTCTGTGATTATTTCATTTTTAAAAATTCGGGCAATTTCAGCACCCTTATTTTTCTTCTTAACAGGTGATGAATAAAAAATATTGGCTATGCGAAGTTGAGTGGGATTCATTTCCAATGCACACACAATGCTTTGTTCATTTCCTTGAGCACCTGCATGCACTGTACCACGCAGTCTTCCCCAAACGACTACATTTCCATCGGCAATGATCTCCGCACCGGGGTTGACATCCCCAATCACCACCACATGGCCATGGGTTGAAACCCGAAAACCAGAGCGCAGTGTTCTTTGAATCAAAATAGCATCCTCACCGGGCAGTTGGGTATCCAGCTGCCTTACTACTCGTTCGGGCTTTGGAGTAGATAGGCGGGTTGCCAGCCCCAAAACTTGCGCTGTCTGTTCGGTGACGGGCGAATGGCTGATAACCGCCCATAAAGAAATCTCTCGGTCAGACAGCCGATCACGTAAGGCTCCCATTTGGGCTGCATGAAGTATCCGATTACCCACATCCACAGCCATGCGTGCCCCCCGGAAAAAGGCACCCTTTTCCTCTATTTGTCTTAATAAACGCTCCTGTAACGTATCCCAATCCCCTTCGCCAAGAGTGACAAGTAACCCCTCGCGAATGCCCTTGATCATAATTGGGCTGTCCTTCTCGTTATCGGCTTTATAACCGGATCTTTCGTCCTGATTCGTCGTTCTTGTAATCATAAGAATTGATTATAGCAAAGCCTGCGAGGTTTTGTTTCTAAAATGAACAACTGCTTTTTGGAAAATTACTCGCCTTCATCAATCTGTTTTAATTCGAAGTAAGCTTCCATCGTTCTTCGTACAACGGGAGCAGCCAGCACAGCACCTTCACCACCGTTATACACAAAGGCTACCACCGCAATTTCGGGGTTATTATATGGCGCAAAACCCACATACCACGCATGAGATGGCCAGTTTCCCCGTTGACACAATCCTTTTTCACGCGCAACGTTGTCACAATACTCTGCCGTGCCGGTTTTACCAGCCGATTCAAAAGTGGCTCCTGCAAAGATCAACGCTGCCGTACCTTCAACAGTGGTATAACGCATGCCTTTACGTACTTCTTCCAAAACCCACGGCTGCACGGTTTTCTTTTCTCCAGTTTGGAAGAAATTTTCATCATAGATATTGATAACCGGATCCTTGGTGATGTCCCAGATTACCTGAGGAACAAACGGACGAATGACCTCACCTGCACTATTGGTAATTTCCTTGACTAGAGTCGGTTTCATCATCCGGCCATTGTTGGCAATCGTAGCTGCGGAAACCAGAACCTGCAACGGTGTCGCCAGATCATACCCCTCACCCACCGCAGCAAGGTAAGTATCTCCCGTTGCCCAGTTCTCACCAACGGTACGTCGTTTCCATGTCGGGTCAGGAACCAACCCGTCAGCCTCACCGGGTAGTTCAATTCCAAAAGTTCGACCGTAGCCTAAAGCCTGCGCATACTCTTTGAGCCGCCATATACCCAAACCCCCGTTTGGAACCTCATCCTGATATCCGCCGCCCAATTTATAAAAATACACATTACATGAAACACCCACCCCCTTGACAAAATTGACGTCTCCATGACCTTCTCCGGTAGTCTTGTAGGTGTAGCAAACATATTCTTCAAACCGAGGCCGGGGATCATTCGGAGCAAACCGTTGCTCCAACTTAATCACACCGGGATCGAAAAGTACCTGCTCTGGGGTGACCACCCCTTCGTTGAGCGCTCCAATGGCAGTTGCCAGTTTGTAAACCGAACCCGGTGAATGTTCGGCGGAAATAGCATGGTTAAACAGCGGTCGGGCCGGATCACGGGTGAGCTGCTCGTAATAGTATGCCGGGATGAACCGCGCCATACGATTATTTTCAAAGGTGGGGTGAGAAACCAACGCAAGTATCTCACCGGTGCGGACATCCATCACAATCACAACCCCCTGAGTATAACGATCAGGATCACCCACACGGATATTGTAAAACTGCATATTGTTCAATAGTGCTGCCCGCGCTGCTGCCTGTAAACGCACATCAATCGTGAGATGAATATTATTCCCCGGCACAGGTTCAACAGGGGGTTCAACATCACGAATGATTTTTCCAGCATTATCTACTTCCACAACCCGCCGCCCGTTTTTCCCCATCAAAATATCATTCAGGCTGTTTTCCACGCCGGCGTAGCCAACCTTATCCCGGTTAGCAACAAAACCAAGGCTTTCCCAGTAATCCTGCTCGATTGCCGGAATGGGTCCCAAAAAACCAACAATCGTCGAAGTAAGCACACCGGTAGGATAATCGCGGATCGGTTCGATTTCAATTTCCACCCCCGGTAAATCGGCGCTCTTTTCACGAATCACCATGGCAGTAGTTTCGTCAATATTGCACTTAACCCGAACGGGGCTGTAAGGTGCCAGTGAATCACCGATGAACACAATTTGGGCGATTCCCAGATCATTGAAGCACGGTGTAAAGTTGCGCACCGTTTCTTCATTGATCTCCCCATTGTTAACGGGCACATTGATTAATGCAGACAATTGGCGATAAACTTCCTGCACAGCCCCCTCATCTGTCGGAAGATTTGCCGGGGTTATCACCACATTGTAGGAAGCGATATTCCGGGCCAGGACCGTGCCGTTGCGGTCAAATATTAAACCCCGTTGGGTTGGCAGCCGGACAACATTCGTCCGGTTATCTTCCGCTCGAATCAAATAGGCTTCATTTTGAAGAATTTGTATGGTGAACAATCGAAACAAATAAAACGCGATAACCCCACCAATCACAAGGTAGGTCATGATCAAACGCCAACCGCTGAGCAATTGAGGTGCAGAGGAAGGGGAATTCTCGTCCATTTCGGGAACTAAATTACCTCAACCGGATAAAACCAATGAGCCAGGTCATTGACAAGCACAAACACGGGTAAAGCCAGAATTAAATTTAACAGTGTACTTGGCAATGTTACCAGAGAGATACTCTCCTGAATAGGGAGCGCAGTTCCATTGAAAAACAGCGCAAAATACGTGATACCGTGATAGAGGATGGTGCCAATAAACGTCATCAGCAGCATGGCTAAGATTGGGGTTTGCCAAACTTGCCGCTGTAAAAGTCTGGCAATGGCAGTTATCATCAAGAAGGCAATTAAAGGCGCAAAAAAAGGAGTTGCAGAAACCAACGAGACCAGAATACCTGCAACTCCAGCCCATTGCCAGGCCTGTTTGACCCGCTCATGGAGCGCCCAACCGATCACAAACAACATCAACAGATCTGCTGTTCCCTGCAGCAACGGCAAACGACTGACAATTGCCAGTTGCAACATCAGTAGAATGGTGAAAATGGGGATGCCCAGGATAGAGACTAACATCTGAGCTTTACGGTACGGTAGTAGGTATGAGCGGTGTAAAATCCACCGGCCGGAAATTAGTGATGACCAGAACAGCCTGGAGGGTGGAAAAATCAACCACAGGCTGAACCGCAGCGGATTGAAACAGCTCGTTGGATTGCTTACGAACAGAAATCACCTGTCCAATCAGCAAATCTGCCGGAAATGTTCCGCCTAAACCCGAAGTCAGAACCAGGTCACCGGGTGCAAGGGGCGCTTCCTGCGACACCATCTCAACCGTCAGATCCCCGGTAACCGAGCCGACCAGTTGGGCTTCACTACGGTGGGGTTCGATTCGCACATTCACAATTGAGGAAGGGTCGGTAATCAGCCTGACTCTTGCGGCAGTAGCGGTAACTGCATCAATTTGCCCAACCAAACCCTGATTGGTGATTACCGGCATTCCACGCCGCAATCCATCATCCGAACCGCGATCAATAAACACATATTTTAGAAAAGGATTGGGGTCTTTACCGATCACCGCAGCTGCGACATACTGACCACCCTGCGGATTTGAGCGAGCAAAATCCAGCAAAGCATATAACACTTGGGCTTCGCGCAGTTGCTGCTGCAATTCAATGATTTGAGCTTGCAAGCTGGTAACTTCCTGCTCCAATTGTTGATTGCGAGCCCTGAGCGTAGCCACATCCCGTGGAACTGTGATAAATTCATAAACAGCCATATAGCGGGTCGCCAGCCATTCCTGAATATTAACCAGCGGTGATAGTATGCTCCCAACCAAAGGGGACAAATAACCACTTAAAGCAAAAAGCACCAGCCCAACCCCTACCAGCAAGAGTGTTGTGGTTTGCCAGAATCCAGACCCGGTGGTTTTCATTTCATTTTCAGCATTTTAACACAACAACCCCAACAACAAGGGTTGATTATCGGTTGCCTGTACGATCCAAACCCACCAGAAAATCGGCATATTTATCCAGATCTTCGAGAATCATTCCTGCCCCACGGGCAACACAGGTCATTGGATCTTCTGCAACCCATACTCGCAAATGTAATTCGTCGGACAATCGTTCAACCAATCCTTGCAATTGCGCTCCACCGCCTGCCAGGCAGACACCCGTCTCAATCAAATCTGCTACAATTTCTGGAGGGGCTTCATCAATCGCATCTTTAATCGTATCCACAATTACTTGAACCGAACCGGCAATAGCCTCTCGAATTTCAACCGAGGAAATTTCAAGTGTCTCGGGCAATCCACTGACCAGGTTTCGTCCGCGAACGCTCATTGTCTTTTCCTCCGGCAAAGGGTAAGCCGAACCAATCTGCATTTTGACCAGTTCCGCCATTCGTTCTCCGATAAACAGATTGTACTTGTTTCGGATGTACTGGATGATATCCTGATCCATTTCATCACCGGCTACCCGCAGGGAACGCGACACGACAATTCCACCCATCGAGATAATTGCCACTTCAGTTGTACCGCCGCCAATATCTACAACCATGCTGCCCTGTACTTCGGCAACGGGTAAACCTGCACCTAAAGCAGCAGCGCGAGGCTCCTCGATAAGATAAGTTTCGCGCGCTCCAGCCGACATTGCCGCATCGTAGACAGCTCTTTTTTCCACCTCCGTTGCACCGGAAGGAATACCCACAACCACTCGCGGGCGGGGCATTGGCACGACGGATTGTTGATGGGCTTTTCCAATAAAGTAACCGAGCATGGCTTGGGTAATTTCAAACTCCGAAATGACCCCATCGCGCAATGGACGCACCGCAATCACATTGGCAGGTGTGCGTCCAACCATCTCTTTTGCTTGTAATCCAATCGCCAATGGACGACGGGTTCGTTTCTCAATCGCCACCCACGATGGTTCATTGATGACTATTCCTTTCCCGCGAACATTGACCAGCGTATTCGCCGTACCCAGGTCAATGCCAATATCCAGAGAAAACAATCCCATCAGCCAGTTGAAAGGATTGAAAGCCAAATTGTTCTCCTTAATCCATAAAGGATTTTGTAAATTTGTTCACAGATCAATCAAAAATTATACCATAGTGCAAATTGCGGTGCTTGACATTCTTTGCCCAACTGCATATAATCCTCATCACAATGCGGGTGTAGTTCAGCGGTAGAACGTTTGCTTCCCAAGCAAAATGTCGTGGGTTCGAGTCCCATCACCCGCTCTTAGAATTCCATAATCCTAAACCGACTGGCAAGCTCCTTGCACCAGTCGGTTTGTTTTATTTTTCAATAACTTAACAATAATGCAAGGGATGATGAGCCAGGCCCAAGAAAATACTATAATTTAACCGGGATTATTCTAAATAATTTCCAGCCATACTGTGTCCTAAACCTCCAGGGAGGCCGAATTCTGATGACCGCGGGAAAGAGTATCCTTTACATCGAAGATAATTTTGACAATCGAATGCTGGTTCGTCGTCTGCTGGAACATGAAGGCTTTTTGGTACTGGAAGCCGATAACGCCCATAAAGCCTTGGAATTGCTCCAAACACGCATTCCGGATCTGATTCTAATGGACATCAATATGCCGGAAATTGATGGATACACCCTCACCCGGCAGATTAAGGCCACTCCTAAGACCAGTCACATCCCGGTTATCGCCCTCACCGCCAATGTGATGCGCGGCGACAAGGAACGCACCTTACGCGCGGGTTGTGATGGTTATATTGAGAAACCAATTGACATTGACACCTTCATCGAGCAGGTCAACCAATTTTTAACCAGTAATTGAGTCACGCAACTATGAACACCACTACAAATCCAAACCCACAAAAACCTGTTCCCGCGGCCGGTACAACCGGAAATCTACTAAAAGATATTACGGTTCTGGTCGTGGAAGATAATGTATCCAACTTTGTGCTGATTGCTCGCATGTTGGGATTTTTAGGCATCCACTGTGAATGGAAAACTTCCGGCTATGAAGTGGTCGAATTTGCAGATACTCTCCCGCGTCTGGACTTGATTTTAATGGATATTCGCCTTCCTTATGAGGATGGTTATTCTGCATTCAATAAAATTCGCCAGTCGGAACGGTTCAAGAATGTTCCGGTGGTGGCTGTCACAGCCGAAGCCAGCCTTGAACAAATGAACAAAGCCCGTAAAGCCGGTTTTGACGGCTTCTTGGGAAAACCACTTGATCCCGACCGTTTTCCGGATCAGATTCAACGAATACTGGCCGGTGAACCTGTTTGGGAAATGGATTAAGGATATTTCAGATGAGTGTTCCATCTATTCCGTCCCGAAAAACAACTCCTTCTTTCTCCAAACGAATCAGGCGAAAGGCCATATCCTTTTTGGTCATTTTAGCAGCCCTCCCCCTGCTGTTGGCACTTTCTTCGACTCTTATTGCTGGGTCGCTATTAGCAACCACCAGTGAGCAATCTATTTTCGATTTGATTCTGGAACAACCGGTATTTTGGGCAGGATTGGGAATAAGTCTGTTGACGGCTTCCGCCTTGATCTGGTTGTTCATTCAGGTTTTTATCGTACCGGTTGAAAATCTTTCATCACAAACCGAAAAACTCGCCAACGGTGATTGGAGCCAAAAATTCACCGTTCAAAGCAAAGATGAAATTGGAAAACTGGCTTTTGCTTTAAATCTTCTCCGCAATGAACTGGGACGTCTCTATCGTAAAGTAGAACGGCAGGCTATCTCTCAAAAAGCCGATTCGGCCATTGGTCTGGTTGAATCCGGTTTGGAAATGGCTTCCGAAGAGAAAGTACGGGACAACCTTTCCAGTGACTTCAACTTTGAACCATTTGAATTTGATCGCCAGGAAGAAAACCTTTTATATAATGCTGCCCAAAAAATCAATCAGGCTAATGATGAGACTCAGGTTACTCAGATTCTTGATGAAACTTTATCCAAAGTGGAATATGTTTCAGCCTTGTTTGATGTCTACCCGAACAACCTGCGCTTGAACCATCTCCTCGACCGACAGGCACGCTTTAGCGAAAAATCTCTCAAAGGAACGTCTGTACCGGTAGAGAACCCTCAATCCCTGTTTTCAGGGAAAGATTGTATCATTCTTGAGCAGAAAGAAGAAATCAGCGAAATATCTGATTTATTTGCACTGTTTGAAAGCCGCAATTGTAATTCCATTGCAATATTCCCTTTACTGGTCAATCAACGAATTATCAGACTTCTGGTCATTGGCTCTCGCAAACCGACTCCACTTTCAGCGGTGAATCTTCAACCCTTCATTCACCTGTCACAAACCGTAAGCGCTGCCTTGGAAAAACTTGGCAATATCCGCAATTTGCGGAGTCAAATGTCTGCTTATGAAACCCTGACCGGCATCAGTCAAGCCATCAGCAACGAATTCAATCTTCAACCCCTCTATCAACTGGTGCATCAAAAAGTAACCGAGCAAATTGGCGCAGATTTATCTTTTTCCATCGCAATTTACGATGAGACCAAACAAACGATCCACTTCCCTTACCATTATGAAGATGGCAAGATGATTTCCATACCGCCCTTTCCGCTGGGTGAAGGACTGACCTCATATATTATCCAAAATCGAAAATCGCTTCTTTTACCTTTGAAATTTGAACCCAAGGATTTACCAGCCAGCTGGAACGCTTATAAATACATGTACGCCGTCTCGGATGTTGAGCGAGATGCCATGCGTTTAGGCGCAAAAATCATCGGTAAACCAGCCAAATCCTGGCTGGGTGTACCATTGATGCTGGGCGGTCAGGTGCTGGGAGCAATCATTGTGCAGGACACCCAAAAAGAAGAACGATTTTCTGAGAAGGATCTGATCTTGCTGGAAACCATTGCCCCTCAAATAGCAATCTCAATCCGCAACGCGCAACTGGTTGAAAGCATGACTTCCACCTTACAGGCATACGATCAGGAACACACCCTGCTAAACGCCCTGCTGCAAAACGTACCGGAGAAAATTTACTTCAAAGACCAGGACGGCCGTTATTTACGGGTTTCCAATTCCTTCATCGCCAGCCTTGGGTATTCATCAGCCAGTGAGATAAATGGTTACACCGACGAGGAGTTAATCCCCGGTGAAACTGGCAGCATTCGTCACCAGAAGGATATGCGGGTAATTTCTTCGGGCATACCCGTCATTGGAGAATTGGTTGAATACCAGGCTGATAATGGTGAAACACTTTGGGAATTAGTTTCTCGTGTTCCGCTTTTTTCCAACACAGATCCAGCCAATAAAAACCCATATGCCTTGCTGGTAATTTCCCAGGATATTACCGAATTGAAGAAAACGGAAAATCTGAGCAGTCGTCAGGCTCAACAACTCCTCACTGCAGCTGAAATCGCCCGCGATGTTGCTTCGTCTTTGCAGGCAGAACAGGTTCTGGTCAATGCAACGAACCTGATTCGTGAACGGTTTGGCTATTATCATGCTTCTGTCTTCCTGGTAGAGCCGACTGGAAAATATGCCGTGTTACATGAAGCCTCTGGAGATATTGGGCAGAAAATGAAAGCCGTCGGACATCGCCTGGCTGTTGGATCGCGGTCGCTGGTTGGACAGGCCGTTGCCAGAGGCGAAACAGTGGTTTCCAACAATACTCGTCAAAATCCTAATTATTATCCCAACCCCCTCCTCCCGGATACACGCTCAGAGCTGGTTGTGCCGCTAAAAACCGCGAACAAGGTGATCGGTGCATTGGATGTGCAAAGCGACCGGATAAACGCGTTTCAAACCGAGGATATTCACACGCTGGAAATTCTCGCCGATCAACTGGTAATGGCATTGGAAAATGCCAATCTATACGCACGCACTCAGGAAAATCTGGTCAAACATCGCTTACTCCACCAAATGACCACAGCCGCCTCAACCAGCACCAATCTCAGCGAAGCCATCCAACGAACTGTCTATAACCTGCGAACGGCATTGGGTGAGGAACGAGTAGCCTTTTATCTCGCCGATCAAGATGGCAACCTGTTTTTGCATACTGCCATCGGGTTTGAGGGATTAGAAATTAATCAATTCAACATCCAAACCAGCAATTACCTGCCGGCACTTGTCGCCAGAGAGCGATATCCGATGCGAGTCAGTCATCTTTCACCAAATGAGCCATCGCCAGCAGTCCACCCTGAAACACGCTCAGCCCTGGCGGTGCCAGTCCTATTTTCAGATGAGTTGCTTGGAGTACTTTCGCTCGAAAGTGAACAGATTGAACGATTCGACGAAAACGATCAAGAAATCATTGGTGCTTTGGGGGACTCGCTCGGCGCAATTTTGACCAATGCCCGTCTGGTAGATCAAATTCGTCAGCAAGTCGAACGCCAGCGAATGCTTTACGAAATTACCAGTAAAATCCGTCGTTCAGTGGATATTGAAACCATTCTTCGTACGTCGGTGAATGAAATTAGCCGGGTCGTCGGTGCACGCAAAGCCCAGATACAGATCAATCCGGTTCTACAAGGTTCATCACTTGAGCGTAAGGACACCATCGTGTCCAGCTCCGGCAACCAGAACAACGGTCACCACCCGGAGGAAAACGGCCAATGAACTTCATCCGCCAAATCAATCCTGCCAATACCCCTTCTCACATTTCCCGCTTAGGGGAATTAGCTGTCTGGCGAGAGCGCATTTTACAATCTACGCTTCTCCTTATTGCATTGGGGAGTACGGTTATTTACTACATCGCCGTACAACGGGCAATCCAATTTCAAGATCGCCTCTCGATTTACATATATACGGGTGCATTAGTTGTTGCACTTGCAATGCCGTTCCTCAGAAAGTTAGCTTTCAACTTGCGCACTCTGGTCATTCTGCTCGTTTTATACGGTCTGGGTGTTCAAAACCTCGTTGTTTACGGAGTTACGCGGAATGCTGTTGCCTATATTTTAGCGATTGTTTTCCTGGCCGGGTTATTGTGGGGAGTGCGAGCCGGAGTATTTGCCATCTTACTGAATTTTGCAACCGTAGTGGGAATGGCATATGGAATGAATTACGGCGGAATGAGCCAACCTCTAAGGGAAACTCTACTGAATTCGATGAGTTTCTCCAACTGGGTCAATGTTGCCATTCATTTCAGCCTTGTGGGCGGCTTTATTTTGATCTCTATTTATACTATCTTGAATGGTTTACAAAGTTCATTATTGCAACAACGCACATTGACCATGCAATTAAATGCTGCCCGCCTCAATTTGGAAAAAAATGTTGAAGAACGAACGGCCGCCTTGCAACGCCGTCTAAACCAGATTCGTACCGCCGCAGAAATTGCCAGGGCGGTCAACACCTTTCTCGACCCCGAAACACTCCTTCAACAGTCCGTTGACTTGATTCAAAAAGAGTTTGACCTGTATTATGCCGGTATTTTTCTGATTGATGAACGCGGCGAATTTGCCGTCCTGAAAGCCGGGACCGGCGATGCCGGCCGTCAAATGATTGCTGCTGGTCATAAACTGGCTGTTGGAAGCAATTCGATGATCGGCTGGGCAACCGCGCGCAAGGAACCAAGAATTGCCCTGGACACCGGTGCAGAGGCCGTTCGTTTCAACAACCCTTACTTGCCGCTCACCCGTTCCGAAATGGCACTCCCAATCATCAGCCGTGGAGTTTGTTTGGGGGCTCTGACCATCCAATCCACACAACCCGAAGCCTTTGATCAGGATGATATTCGCATTTTGATGGGGATAGCCGATTCGTTGGCCACTGCCCTGGAGAATGCCCGCCTGTTTCAGGAAACCCAGCAAAATCTCGAAGAAATTCGCGCTCTTAACCGAGCTTATCTCATGCAATCTTGGGAAGATACCATTGCAATCTATGGCAAGATGGAATATTCCTATCAAAATCCTGCTGCAGCTCAGGATAGCAAAGAATCCAATCTCATCCACATCCCCCTTACCATTCGTGATCAGGCGATTGGAAACCTGACCCTCGATGTGGGCAGTAAAAGCTTAACGACTGAGGAAATGGAGTTTATTGATGGCGTTATCAATCAAACCGCCATTGCTCTGGAAAACGCCCGTTTGATTCAAGAAACCCAGCGCCGGGCGTTGGAAGAGCAACGGCTTAGCGAGATGACGGCTGAATTTTCCCGAGCGAACACCGTTGATCAGATTCTCAAAGCCGCACTTCTTGAAATTGGTCATCTTCCCAATGTTGCTGAGGTGAGTGTCCACTTAATCCCCCCGGCTGAAGATCGAATGGAGGAAGTTATAGAATGAGCGAAAATTCTCCTACCCGCCCCTTTATCTCCATTACCTCCCCGTTTCGTGAGCCGGGTGATGGTGTTGATCTGAGTAGCGCTCTGCAACCCATATTAAACCTCACCAGCATTATCGGGCTGGCTGCTTATCTGTGGATTGCTTTTCAGAATGCACTTGACCGGCAGCCTCTTATTCCACTGGCGCTTGCGCCATTGCTCGCCCTGTTACTTCTCGTTACATTTCGTCGAAAACTTTCAACCGCCTTGCGGAGTGGTTTTCTGGTAGCCTTCTATCTGTTGGTTGGAATCACAGTTATTCTTCTTGGTCAAACTCAAAGCTTTGGACTTCTCCTCTTGCTTACTGGAGTCCAAATTGCCTTTGTGTTTTGGAACGAAAGCGCCGGAATCATCTCCTTTTTTGTAAGTCTGGTACTCATCATACTGGCAGGTATTTTTCTCCATTTTGGATTACTCCAACCGTTTGGTCTTGAACCACAACCTCTTGAAATCATTCCCTTTATTGGATGGATTGCGACCTTCATTCTTGCCAATTGGACATTGGCAGTCATTAATCGTTACCTTCTCAAGGCATACAGCATGGCCGCCTCCTCTGAAAAAGAACTTTCTCAACTTTTGAGCGAGGAAAGAAAAAATTTGGAAGCCCATATTGAGGAGCGTACTCGCTTGCTCACTCGGCAAACCAGCCTGATGGAAACCGCCGGAGAAATTGCCCATCAAATCTCCATGGAAACCAGCCAGGAAAACCTGTTTCGTAACACGATCCAGCTGATTCGCGACCGATTAGGGTACTATCACGCCGGTATTTTCCTGATGGACGAGGCAGATGAATATGCGGTATTGGTTTCCGCGCTGGGAGAGGCTGGTGAAAAAATGCTTGCCCAGGGACACCGACTGAAAAAGGGCGAGGAGGGTATCGTTGGGAATGTGGTCGCCCGCGGAGAGGCTCGCATTGCACTAGACGTTGGTAAAGATGCCGTCCACTTCAAAAATCCATTGCTCCCTCATACCCGCTCTGAAATTGCCCTGCCCATCAAAATCGGAGAGAGGGTGTTAGGCGCACTGGATATTCAATCCACCGAACCAGAAGCCTTTTCACAAGTGGATATTCAATCGTTACAAATTATTGCCAACCAGCTCGCCGTTGCCTTAGAGCGCATCCGGCTGATTGACCAGCTTCAGCAAACCGTTGCCGATTTGGAGAGCGGTTACCGAACCGAAACCCGCAAGTCTTGGCGAGTTTACATCCGCACCAGTCGAAAAACTCGCGGTTTCCGTTACGATCCAAACCGCAAACAGGTGGAGCCGATCAGCACAGTTAACAATCCCTCCCAAACCATTTCTGATCCCCATGTGTTAAATGTGCCGCTTCAAAGCCGCGGAGAAGTAATTGGGATGCTCAATGTCAAATTCAAAGGCGGTCAACCTTCTCCAGAAATTCAACGACTTCTCAACACAACTGCCGAACGATTGGGTTCTGCCCTGGAAACCGCCCGTTTATTAGAGGAATTACAACTCCGTGCCGAACGGGAACATCTGGTAGGCGACCTTGCCACGCAAGTACGTTCCAGTACGGATTTCGATCACATTCTTAAAACAACCGCCCAGCAGCTCAGACAAAAACTAGGGTTAAGAGAAGTGGTTGTCCAGATTCTTCCTCCGGAAGAGATACGCCAAGGGGATTTTCCATTGGAGGTTTCATGAACATTGGCTATCAAAGCAATATTATGAGGATAATCTCACAAGAAGGCACTGAGCCTTCTTATCGTCGCGATCGGTTTGCCGCAGGGATTGCCCGGCTTTCCGCAATTGTCCTTGGAATTTCAAGTATCCTTCTCCTGTTAACGTCTTTTTATCAACCTTACTGGCAAATTTTTACGCTTACATTCTTCAGCGCGGCCGGTTTTCTGGCATCACTCTTTTCCGCGGCTTTCCCCGAGAATAATGTAGCGGAGAAACGCACCTATTTGCTTGCCCCATCACTTTCCATTGTTGCTATTGCTTACAGTGCCCTCGTTGTTAATGTCGCTTTGCCGCTTGCAATAATTCTCTTTCTGGTTTTGACCCTGCTGGTTACCGGGGCTCTCGAAGGTCAGCGAAGGGATACTGGTATTACCCTCGCTTTCTTTTCAGCCTTGATGGTCGTGATTTCCGGTAATTTCTTCCCGGTTCCGCAAATTCGATTGCCGCAAATCGAGTTATATATACCGGTATTATTGGGTATCCTGATGATGGTTTACATCATCTTGTTGATGCTGGAAGTTCTCTCCGCCACACTACGTATCAAGCTACTCACAATTTCTCTTGCAATTGCAATTGTCCCCCTGTTAGTTATCTCTATCATCAATTCTCGCTTCTTTCAAGACGCTTTGCGCAATCAAACTAATCAAGTTCTTTTGCTGGCCGCCCAGCAGACTGCCTCTAAAGTTGATTCCTTCTTTGAGGAAAATAAACAATCCATCGCCAGCGAAGCTTCCTTAAGCGTCTTTTCGAACTACTTGTCGCTTTCACCCTTATATCGTGCTGAAAGTTCTCAGGAAATAGCTGCCAGCCTGACCCTGCGTTCATTATCTTCGCGTCAGCAGCGGTATCTGCGTTCGTATGGTTTGGTAGATGGGGAAGGCAAAGCCGTTTTGGATATTAACCCCCTCCAAATTGGGCAGGATGAATCCAAATACGATTACTTTACACTTCCAATGACAACCGGCCAGGTATATGCTTCCCCTGTGATTTTTGACCCGCAATCACGCAATGGCTACATCTACTTCTCCAGCCCGATTCGCAATCAACGCCAGCAAGTGATTGGTGTTTTACGCGCCAAATTCGATGCCCTGATCTTGCAGGAATTGCTCCAGCAAGAAGTCAATTTAGTCGGCATCCGTTCCTATCCCATCTTGCTAGATGAAAACTTTCTGCGCCTGGCAGATACCCTTATTCCCAATAACATTTACAAACTGGTCATGCCACTGCCCTCAGACGTGATGGGAAAATTAATTCAATCCAACCGGGTTCCAAATCTACCTCTTTACGAGATGAGCACGAATGATGTTGCCCTTTCAGCAGGTTTGGAAAATTATTTGAACTCTCCCTTCTTCACTGGTGAGTTTCATTCGGATGATCCCAACCATCCGGAACTTGGAGCAATCACTCGCTTGAAAAGCAAGCCATGGTATCTCGTGTTTGTTCGCGAACAGACCTCCTTTGCCGGTTTGGTTGCTCGGCAGGGGAGACTGTCCATCTTGATTTCCACCCTGATTGCCGGGTTGGTCGGCTTGATTGCCAGTGTCGTCTCTGGCTCATTCAGTCGTCCAATTGTTCGGTTGCAGCAAACCGCCGAATTGATCTCCTCCGGCGAGCTGGATGCTCAAGCACAAGTAGAAACGGGGGATGAAATTGGAAAACTGGCTCAGGCATTTAACTTCATGACCAACCAGTTGAAAAATTTGATCAATACTCTGGAAGACCGCGTTCGTGAGCGAACGCAGGAACTTGCCCAGCAGAATGAAGCGTTACTTTACAGAACGCGTCAGCTGCAAACCGTATCCGATGTAGCCCGTGGAATTGTTTCAACTCAGAGACTGGAAAGTCTGTTGAATCAATTAACTGTCCTCATCAGTGAGCGGTTTGGGTTTTACCACGTAGGGGTTTTCTTGTTGGACGAACAAAAGGAATACGCCGTTCTTCGAGCAGCCAATTCAGAGGGCGGTAAGCGGATGCTTGCCCGCCAGCACCGTCTCAAAGTCGGGCAGATTGGTATTGTAGGCTATGTAACCGGCACAGGCGAAGCCCGTATCGCAACGGACGTTGGTAAAGATGCCGTCTTCTTCAATAACCCCGATTTACCTCAAACGCGATCCGAAATGGCGCTGCCCCTCAAGGCGAACAACGAGGTAATTGGCGCTCTGGATGTCCAAAGCACAATACCCAACGCTTTCACCCAAGAAGACATTGAATTATTCAGTATTTTAGCTGATCAAATTGCCATTGCTATTCTTAACAACCGATTGTATACCGAAACTTTGCAAGCACTGGAGGAATCTCAACGAGTTCACCGCCTTTATTTGCGCCAGGAATGGGGCAAGGAAGCTGGTGAGCGTCCGATACTTGGTTACCGTGCAACCCCTCACGGCTTGATTGCATTGGAAGGGATTCAAGAACAAGAAATCTCTGCTGCGTTGCTTTCCGGAGATATTGTCATCCAACCAGCAAAGGAAAATCTGCCGGCTACCCTCGCCGTTCCAGTCAGGTTGAGAGGTGAAACCGTCGGTGTAATTCATATAGAAGACGACCAGATTGCCGACCGGGTTTGGAGCGAAGAGGAAATTCGTTCAATTCAAGCAGTCGCTGATCAGGTTGGGTTGGCTTTGGAAAATGCTCGTTTGCTGGAAAAAACTATCCGCCGCGCGGAGCGAGAGCGCCGTGTTTTGGAAATCACCAGCAAGATTCGCTCCACAAATGACCCAACCACGATGATAGAAATCGCCGTTCAAGAGTTGAAACGCACTCTGAACGCCAGTCATGCCGAGGTAATTTGGAAAGAAAACAAAGAAGACATATCGTCGCCAACGAAAAATGATTCTTCTTCTCAAAAACGAAACAATGGATCAAACGGATCGAAAAGAGAGAGGCAGGTATGACTTATTTTATCTCCATCACCAATGAAAAAGGCGGCGTTGCCAAGACTACTACTGCGCTTTCATTGGGCGCTGCACTGGTTGAATCGGGGAAAACGAGTATTGCTGGTAGATTTAGATCCTCAGGCAAACCTTACTCTTGCTTTGGGCGCAGACCCCCTCAACGGACATGCAACCATACTGAACACCTTTACTCAACAATCTCCAATCCATGAACTATGGCGGGAAAGCGGTATTCCGGGTTTATTTTTGATCCCTTCCAATCATGATCTAGGGTTCAGTGAAAGGATTTTACCGGCTCACCCGGACTACGAATATACCCTTAAAAAGGCTTTTAACAATAGCCACCTGCCATTCGATTATGTGATTTTTGACTGTCCCCCCTTTTTGGGTTCGATGGTGGTCAATGCCCTGACAGCCTCACAATTGCTCATCATTCCCACTCAGGCCGAATATTTTTCGATATATGCTTTGAAAAATATGATGAGCTTAATCCGTCGTGTTCGTGCGAAAACCAATCCCGGCCTTACTTACCGACTTTTACTGACCATGTTCGATCGCCGCAACCGGATTCATCGAACTCTCAGCGAACAATTGCGCACAAATTTTGGTAATGGTGTGCTGGAAACCATTATTATGGTTGATACCCGTCTACGGGAGAGTTCAATCGCCGGCTTGCCGATTATTTATCATGCCCCCAAAAGCCGATCTGCCACGCAATATCGCGAATTAGCCCAGGAGATCCTCCAATATGTCGAAAAAGCAATTGCTCAACCGGCTTGAAAATCTCTTTGCCAACATCGTTGAAGACGCTGTCGAGCACCCCGCCGTTCACTCTGCGCTGCCACCGGTTCAATCCCTGTGGAAATGGGAAGCCGATCAAAGCGGTTGCATTATTTCCTGCGAAGATACAGTTAAAGCCAGTCTCGGTTACTTACCGGATGAGGTCATCGGCCAACCAATTACTTCATTTGGGTTAAGCCGAGAATCGGAAGCCGAATTACAAAATGCCTTGCAACAGGATTTATTTCCAGTTGACTTGCCCGTTGTGTTTCAATCCAAAAGTGGCAGCCCTGTACCGATCCGCCTGACAATCTTCAAAAAACTTGACCCTAACGGCGAAAAGAGCGGTTTTCATGGTATTGCCCAACCATTATTGGATGATCAATCTACACAAACTCCTCCCACCACTCCACAATTTTCTGTAAAGAAAGCCGCCAGCCAGCCGGATAAGACACCTCCACCCCAAACCCCATCCAGTACTCAACTCCAATCGAAAGCAAAAAAAGCCCCGCCCCTATCCATAAAATCGCATACCAAATCCGTCCTCGAAAGCCCCGCCATTATCACCGTTCCCCTCAAAAAACGGCAACAAGATATCGGCATCCTGAAAATTATGAGGGATGAAGAAAAACTCCGGTGGAGCGAAGAAGAATTATTGCTGGTACAGGAAGTTGCCAATCAACTTGGCCTTGCAATCGAAAATGCGGAGTTGTATGCCGCCGTTCAACAGGAACTCAACGAGAGAGTTCGTGCGGAACAAGAGATCCTGCGCCGCAACAAAGACCTGGCAGCCTTGAACGAGATTGGCCAGCAAATTTCCCGGTTGACCGATAAAGATGAGATTATCGCAACTTTACAGCAGGCACTGATTCAACTTTTAAACTGTCGTAATTTGACCATAGCAATGCTGGATGCCGATCAGCAAACCCTGACATTCCCAGTTCACACGGTTAACTCAACTCATCAACCCTTACCACCTCAACCATTGGGAAATGATCTGATCAGTTATGTCGTTCGCAATCGGGAGGTTGTACGCATTCAGGATGATGTGGCAAACGCCTTCGCCGCTAAAGGAATTCATGCGGATCCACCGTTTCCAACTGCCGTGCTTGCTGTCCCCATGGTCACTGCCGAAAAGGTTTTAGGAGTTATTTATCTGCAAGAGTTTCAACATGGCGCCGCTTATTCCGATATTCAAGCCGACCTGCTTTCAACAATCGCCTCTCAGGTAGCCATTGCTTTGGCAAACGCCAATCTGTTCCAAGAAGTGACGAGCGCCCTTCAAGCAATTGAAAAGCGCGAACGTTATCAAGCCAATGTTGCTCAGGCTGTTGCTACATTGACGGAAAGCGGCATCCGCGGTATCCCCGGCATGTTAGGCTTCCTCGGGGAAGCAGCCCAGTGTGATTATATTTACTTTGCCAGCGCAAGAGAAGATGAACAGGGCTTGCACTGGATTGTGACAGACCATTGGATTGCGCCACAGCTCCGTCCCGGTTCGGATTTGGTTGTGCGTCAGCCGCTTTCTGCTGCTTTGTTCCCAAATTGGGCGGCTGCACTGAAAGAAAAAGGCTGGTTTATGGGACAGCCGGAAGATTTCGAAGGCCGGGAGAGAGAATTCCTCCGTCAGCGCGGCATTCAATCCATACTGATACTGGCTGTGCCGGGCAACCGGGACATTCCAAGTTTTATTGCACTAGAGCAAAAAACGGATCGAATTTGGAAAAATGACGAAATCGGTGTCCTGCAAGTCGCTGCCGATGCTCTGGCGAATACTTTTGTACGACAAGATCTGCTTGAACAATTGCGATCCTCACTGGATGAGACTGAAACACTTTATAAAATCAGTCACAATCTGGCATTGGCGGGCGATTACCATGAGATGGTACGTGCGATAGCCGGCGGCATCACCGATGAAAAAATAAATCGGATCATTCTGGTGCTCTTTGAGCAATCTGACCCGTTAAGTACACCCCTGCTGCGAATTGCCGCAACCTGGCATTCTGGAAGAGGTCCCCTTCCGCCGATAATTGGCAGCGAATTGGATTACACCATCTATAATCCTCTGCTTTCCATTGAAACACCAGCTTTTCATAACGACATCTATGATCTAGCCATTCTACCCGCTACTCGGTCGGCACTGGAAGAAATGAAAGTGCGCTCCATTGCTGTTTTACCGCTGTGGGCTGCCCGAAAACAATTAGGCGCACTACTCTTTCTTTCTGAGGGATTGCACTTCTTTACCATTCGAGAAATGCGCACCTTTCCACCGCTGGTGGATCAAATGGCTACCGCGATTGAAAACATGCGCCTGTTCGAACAAACTCAGGCAGCCCTTGCTGAAACGGAACTCTATTACCGAATCAGCAGTGGCATTGCCCAGGCAGGAGACGCTACCGATTTGGTTGATCTCGTCATGACTGAAATCCTGCCTGCTCGCGCAGAACGGGTGACAATCATCCAAATCTACAACGATCAAAAAGGCAATCCGCTGGAGTTTGAAGTTGTTGCCAGCGCCTCAGTTAATGACAATTCGGATTGGGTGAATCTGCGCCAACCCACCAATCGTTTGCCGATCCTCAAAGAATTGCGAGAGGAACCCATCGTCTTAACCAGTCTTGAAAATAGTCGGTTGGATCCCATTTCTAAACAAACCCTCCACCATATGGGAGTGGCTTCTGGCATTTTTGTACCGATGTTTAGTGCGGGGAAAATCGTCGGTGTCCTGGCTGTCACTTCCAGTCAGCCTGCTAATTATGACATGGAGGAGGTCCGCGTACTGAATGTTGCCAGTAGCGGTGTGGCAGTAGCTTTGGAAAGACAACGCCTGCTCAAGGAAGCTCAACGTCGAGCCCTCGAACTTCAGGCTGCCGCAGAAATTGCCCGCGATACGACCAGCGTCCTCTCTCAAGATGAACTGCTCAATCGTATTGTCAATCTCCTTCGAGAGCGGTTTGGTTTTTATCACACGGCAATCTTTTTGGTCAACGATGAAGGTACCCATGCCATTATTCAACAAGCCAGCGGTCATGGCGCACAGGAAGTGATGCAAAGCCGTCAAAGAATTGCGGTTGGTTCACGATCTATCATTGGTAAGGTAACCGATACGGGCGAGCCAGTGTTGGTCAATAATGTTGCTGAAAGCCCAATATACCTCCCCAATCCACACTTACCAGAAACACGCTCGGAATTGGGCATTCCCCTGCGCATTGCCGAGCGCGTCATCGGTGCATTGGATATTCAATCGGAGCGGCCAAATGCCTTTCAGGAGGATGATCTGAGTGTGTTACAGATTCTTGCCGACCAGATTGCCGTGGCGATTGAAAATGCCCGCGCCTACGAACTCGCCCAAAAAGCCTATCAGGAAATGCGCGAGGTTGACCGCTTGAAATCTCAATTCCTCGCCAATATGAGCCACGAGTTACGCACCCCATTAAATTCAATCATTGGATTTTCTCGTGTAATCCTTAAAGGAATTGACGGGCCAATCAACGACCTCCAACGGCAGGATCTCACCTCAATCTATAATTCCGGTCAGCATCTGCTCGGGCTGATCAACGACGTTCTCGACCTCTCGAAAATCGAAGCCGGAAAAATGGAGCTGCAATTCGAAGAAGTCAACATTGCTGATCTGGTCAATTCTGTCATGTCCACTGCAGTGGGGTTGGTAAAAGACAAACCCATCAAACTTCATCATCAGGTAGAGCCGGACTTGCCGGTTGTCATCGCGGACAATACTCGCATCCGACAGGTTTTACTGAACTTTATCTCCAATGCCGCCAAATTTACCGACGCCGGTTCTATCACAGTCGAAGCGAAGAAGTCAATCAGCCCTGATAACAAACCCGAGGTCATGGTTGTCGTTACCGACACCGGACAGGGAATTGACGAAAAAGGACGGGAAAAATTATTCCTGCCATTTTCTCAGGTGGACGATTCTCCAACCCGAAAAACCGGTGGTACGGGTTTGGGGCTTTCCATTTCCCGTTCTTTCATTGAACTGCACGGCGGCCGAATTGGTTTGTTGTGGAGTGAGGTAGGTAAAGGCAGCGCATTCTACTTTACCCTGCCAGTCCACCAGCCAGAAAAACAGACCAGCGAATTGAAATCGGATGAGGTTTTATCCAAAACCGAAAAAGTTATTCTGGCCATTGACGATGATCTGCAAGTCATAAAATTATATGAACGCTTTTTACAAACCAGTGGCTACAAAGTCGTTCCCCTTACTCAGCCAAAACTTGCCCTTGAAAAAGCCAAATCTCTCAAACCCTTTGCAATCACATTGGATATTATGATGCCCGAAGTGGATGGCTGGCAGGTCATTCATGCCTTGAAAAATGATCCCCAAACCCGAGACATTCCGGTAATAATTTGTAGTATTTTGGAAGAAGAAGAAAAAGGATTCAGTCTTGGGGCTGCTGATTATCTGGTTAAACCTTTCCTGCAAGAAGATCTCGTCAATGCGGTTTACCGCCTGAACCGTCTGGACCGGATTCATCGCATTCTGGTTGTGGATGATTCGCTGGAAGATCAGCGTCTGATCCAGAAAACCCTTGCAGAGCAGAAAAACTTTGAAATCTTTGCCGCTTTTGATGGCGAAAAAGCATTGCAGATGATTCACAATATCCAACCGGATGCGGTTATTCTTGATCTCTTTATGCCGGGGCTGGATGGTTTTCAATTGCTCGAAAAAATTCGCACCGATAACGAATACCGCAATATACCCATCATCATTCTCACAGGTGCTGACCTGACACCAGAACAACATCATCAACTGGCTAGCTTCAGCCAGAATATGCTCAATAAAAGTTACCTGCGGGAAAAAGACTTGCTCAACCACCTTGAGCAGGCTTTACACCGAATACAGGTTTAATTCCCCATGAGGATTATCCATTGATGAATTTATCGTTTTCCATTGAATGCCTGGATTGTGGTTACCAATCCCCCTTTTCACCGCTTCAATCTACCTGTCCAAAGTGTGGCAGTGTCTGGCGTAAAGCCGTTTATGATTATGAAACAATTGGCAAAAACCTGCCAGATTTGATTTCTCACCGTCCATTCAACATTTGGCGTTACCGGGAATTGCTGCCCGTCCTCAACCCCAACCCTGATCTGTGCCTGAATGAAGGTGGCACTCCGCTGGTTCGGGCTTTGAATTTAGGGATGATCCTCAGTCACCCCAACCTGTATCTAAAGGACGAGCGTCAAGGGCCTACCGCCTCTTTCAAGGACCGTCAGGCTGCCGTAACTATCTCTGCACTGAAAGAAGCAGGAATTACGGAAGCTGTCATTGCCTCAACCGGGAATGTTGCCATTGCTTATTCTGCCTACGCAGCTCGGGCAAGTATTAAGTTATGGGCTTTTCTCACCAGTCTGGTTCCAGCTGCAAAAATGCGCGAAGTAGCGCTGTATGGCACTCAGGTCATCAAAGTAACCGGTTCTTATGATCAGGCAAAACAGGTTGCAGCAGAATTTGCCCGCCAGCGCGGTTTGTATCTGGATGCCGGCGCAAAGAGTATCACCAGTGTGGAGTCCATGAAAACCATTGCTTTCGAGATCGCCGAGCAATTCACCGCGCAAAAAGGCAATTCTCTTCAACCAACCGAAGGATTATCCGTTCTTCCATGGAAAACTCCTGACTGGTATATTCAATCAGTCAGCGGTGGCATGGGACCTTTGGGGGTTTACAAAGGTTTTGAAGAACTCTATCGTATGGGCATTATTGACCGCATCCCCAAAATTGCCGTGATTCAAGTGGAAGGTTGCGCCCCAATGGTTCATGCCTGGCGTCAGGGGCTTGAGAATGCGACTCCGGTTCGCTCGCCCCATACCTTGATTGCGACATTAGCAACCGGTGACCCCGGCCGCACTTACACTCTTTTACGTAAGCAAATTCTGCAAACCGGTGGAACATTCGAAATGGTCAGTGATCAGGAAGCCTTTCGCGCCATGCACTTTTTGGCAAAAATGGAAGGTCTTTCGGTCGAACCAGCGGCAGGGGTGGCCGTCGCCGGATTGATAAAACTGGTGCGTTCTGGACAAATTGCCCCCCACGAAAGCGTGGTGATCAATGTCAGCGGTCATACAATGCCAATCGAGCGAAACATCCTCGGTGAAGGATGGTCTAAAGATGTTGTCCTACCGTCGGAGCAAATGGAGGAAAGCGCTGAAGAAGGCTTACTGGCTGCCCTCAGTAAAGTAGCCATTGATCGCTTCCCGCGCATCGCAATCGTGGATGACAACCCGGATGTTCGCCGGCTGATCAGGAGAATTTTACAATCTCAGGGAGATTATGAACTCTTTGAGGCCGCTAATGGTGTGGAAGCCGTTGAACTTATCCGCACCCAGCGTCCCAATCTGGTCATCCTTGATTTGATGATGCCAGAAATGGACGGTTTTGCAGTCATGGAAGCTCTCAAGGCTGATCCAAACACCGCCGAGATACCCATCATTGTGATCACGGCCAAGGAACTGAGTCCGGGAGAAAAAGAGCGTTTGCGCGGGCACATTCAAACACTGATGCAGAAAGGGGATTTTATGAGCGATGATTTGCTGGACGAGGTACGGGCATTCTTAAAGTAATCCTCCGGCGCCGAGAGTTTACACATCCTCATGGAAAGAAAAATCCACTCTCAGGGGATTAATGCGGCTTTATCCTCAGCCATTTTATTGGGGTTGCTGCCCATTTTTGGCAAGCAGGCTTTGCTCGCCGGTTTTTCCCCTTTGGCAGTGGTTGCAGTGAGGACAACGCTGGCAGTCAGTCTCCTTGCCGTCGTTATGCTTTTTCAAAAACCCTATTTGTATATTTATCCCGTTGGTTTGATTGGCTGTTTTCTGGCAGGTTTTATTAATGGCATTGGTTCAATCTTTTATTATGTTGCACTCGCCCGCCTGGAAGCCAGCATCGGCCATTTGCTCTACTCTTTTTATCCACTCTTTGTTGCCTTCTGGCTGCTGCTTGACCGCCAGACCATTTCGCGATTAACTCTCTTTCGCCTGAGCCTTGCACTACCCGGCGCTTACTTATTACTGAATAGCAATACTGGTTCAATGGATTGGCTCGGCGCACTTTTCATGCTGATTTCTGCCGCTTTCTATGCCCTGCATTTGATCATTAACCAGAGAATTTTGTACGAAGCCCCACCCCCCACCGTGACCTTTTACACCTTGCTAGGCATGGCAATCACTGTTCTGACAGGTTACTTGCTTTTTGACCGACAGCTGCCAGCAGGTCATCCTTCCTGGCTGCCGCTAGTCGGCATGGGTGCAATTACTTTTCTTGCCCGTCTCACTCTGTTTATGGGCGTCAAGAAACTGGGCGGTTTACAAACAGCGCTTTTAGGGTTGGGCGAATTAATGGTCACCGTAGTTCTGGCGCGATTATGGTTGGGTGAAACCCTGAATATCTTCCAATGGCTGGGTGCAATTTGTATTGGTGCCAGCCTGCTTCTGGTTGGTTTTGAAAGACAACCGGTTGAGAAACGCCATCAAACCGGCTGGCTCGCCTGGCTAAATCCGCCCCGCATGCCAACCACCCACCTGCCGTGGCAGAAATAAACTCAACGAATTACCCCGCTTTCACGCTCTTCAATTTCCAAAACATAGCCGGAACCCCGCACATTGCGAATCCATTGATCGCCCCCCGGCAAATTAGCCAATTTTCGGTTCAAGCGCGAAAAAATTGGACGCAATATTTTGGCTGACTCTTCTGCCCCAAGCCGGTAACCGTAAACCATCCGCACCAGATCTTGATGGCGCATGACGACCGCATGATTTGTCAGCAAAACCCCAAGCAATTTTCCTTCATTTGGTGTTAAATGGATTGTAATTTCATTCCACGAAATAACACGCCGCATTAAATCAATTTGAACACCATTCGAAAGGCGCAACAGTGTGTTTTCACCTGTCAGAACACTATCTGCTTGATAATCCAGTCGTTGTTCCAGGACCACCCCCCTCGATTGATTGGGTTCAACATCCTGTAACGCCTTGCGAATACTATTCAAAATGACCTCCGGTGAAACCGGTTTGAGCAAATAATCCGCCACCTTCAATCGTAAAGCATGAACCGCTGTTTCAAAACTTCCATGCGCCGTCAGAATGATGACCTTCAATCGCGGGTATTTAATAGCTGTCTCTTCCAGAACTTGAATACCGGAAAGATCGGGCATGCGCAAATCCAGCAGCATTAAGTCATAATTGAGCCGTGTCAGTGCTTGGAGAGCCGCGGTTCCATTTTCAACACCATCGGCGTCGAAGCCTTCCAATTGTAAAATTCTTAACAGGGTAACTCGGGCTGCATCTTCGTCATCTACAATCAAAATTCTGGGCATAGATGTCATCATCCTTATCGAGGCAAGCTAATCTGCAACCGTGCGCCGGTTCCGTAGGTGGGTTTTACAAAACGAATATCCCCTTTGTGGATATCCACAACCAGATCATAACACACCGCCAGACCCAATCCCGTTCCACCCTGGCGAGTTGAGAAAAATGGCTCAAACACCTTCTCTTCTAAATCGGGTGGTATTCCTTTGCCATTGTCCTCCACACAGAGGATGACCCAATCAGATTGATGATCCATCAAATCAAGCCAGATTTTACGCGGCGGCGGAAGGCTTTTCAAGGCTTCCATCGAGTTAAGCAACACATTCAGGATAACCTGTTGAATATGGTCTTGAATCATTTCCACCTCGACAGGCGAGGAAGGAAAATTTTGGATCACCTCGATTCCATTTGCGATCAGTTGAGGCTTGATTAATTCCTTTACTAATTCAATAACCGATAATAAATCCACCCTTTTCCGTTCAAGATGATTGGTGCGATAAAAAGACAAGGCATTTTGAGCCAAAGCAGATAATCTCTCGATCTCCAATACGGCCAGTCTGAGGTATTCCTGCCTCTGCCCTTGGGTTATATCTTCCCGCAGGGAAAGGTGCAAACAATTTCTGACAGCCTGTAAGGGATTATTCATCTCATGCGCCAGACTTCCCATTAATCTGCCCAGTGCGCTCATTTTCTCAGCCATCAGAATAGCCCGTTGAGATTCTTTGGCTTGCTCAAACATTCTCTCCAAATCTTTATAAAGAAGGGCATTTTCCATGGCAATGACGGCTTGCCTTGAAAATATGGCTGCCATTTCAATGTCGGCTTCACTTAACTTTTCTGCACCTTTTGCACGTAAAAAGTAGAGGATAAACTTTGCCTTTTCACGAAATACCGGCACAAGCAGGATATCCAGATCATTTTGGAGTAAATAATTCTTAAGGATAACATCATCCAATTGTTCGGTTTGGATAATCCTCAGGCGTTCATCTTCCGAGGTGCTTCCGATTCGATCCCAATCCACCTGATGGGGTTCAACCAGTAAATTCAAGTCACAACCAAACACTAATTTCCAGGTCTTTGAAGAATCTTCAAATTTATAAACACCGGTCTCCGCCGCGTGCAATAAATCTCCCGAAAGATCCTGCAAATACTGCTTGAGTGGTTCCAGTTCAACCCGGCTGTAAATATTTTCCATGACGTCAAATAATGGTCTCAATACTCGTAGACGGGCGGAATCTATCTGGTAGCGGCGGTTTTCAAGAACATGATGAACTGTTTCAATCAATTCCTTGGAAGATTCAAAGGGCTTAACCAGTAAGCCATCAACCCCCTTTCGCAAGGCTTGAATGGAGGTTTCAACACTCCCAAACCCTGTGATGAGAATTACGGCTGATTCCGTATGAATTTGCCGAAAGCGAGATGCCAGCTCAAATCCATCCATAACTGGCATGCGGATATCGGTGATCAACAAATCATAGAAGGTGCCTTCCGCCAGCCGAAGTGCTTCCCTTGCGGAGGTAGCCGTATTCACTTCATAACCATGTCGCTCCAAAATCCGCTGACATAAGCGAAGAATCGCAGGATCATCATCAACGACCAGAATCTTGGTTTTTTCCATCATTTATCCACCCTCATCTCGCTCCTGATTGCTTTTTTATTATACCGTCTCCTTACCGTAAATGAATTTACAATTTTATCGAGAAGTCTGGAACTACTGGTAAAATAGCCCATCTAATCAAACTTGAACTTTCACCGGATGGATTTTATGGACTTATTAGCCACTCTGACCGCACTCACACCCATTTTGGCCATCTTCATTTTGCTGGTTCTATTGCGTTTACCGGCCAGTAAAGCAATGCCGTTAAGTCTCCTGATTACGGCAATTCTGGCATTGCTAGTCTGGAAAGTACCCTTTTTTCATGTCGCTGCTTCCATCCTCGAAGGTTTGATCATTTCCCTCTCGATCCTATGGATTTTATTTGGCGCCATCTTGCTCCTGAACACCATGACTGTTGCAGGCGCGATGGAGCGAATTCGGGCAATGTTCTTTAGCATTTCACCCGACCGACGCGTTCAGGCGATTATTGTTGCATGGTTATTCGGCGCTTTTATTGAAGGTGCAGCCGGCTTTGGTACACCAGCGGCGATCACCGCCCCTCTGATGGTTGCACTTGGTTTTCCTCCACTTGCTGCGGTCGTGCTGGCTTTGACGGCCAATAGCAGTCCGGTAACCTTTGGTGCTCTTGGAACCACTTTTCAAATCGGCATGACCCGCGGGTTGCAACAAGGCGGCGAAATGGCAAGTCTGGTGGCTCAGGCTACCGGCGGGTTAACTCTACCTCAGGTGATTGAAACGGTTGCCGCTCAATCCGTCCAAATTGATCTTTTCGTTGGAACACTGATCCCGCTGTTTCAGGTGTTACTGCTCACCCGTTTCTTCGGCAGGAATAAATCATGGCGGGAGGGTCTGGTAATGTGGAAATTTGCCCTTTTTGCAGGTATCAGTTTCCTGTTGCCCGCTTATGTGGTCGCTTTGTTTTTGGGACCGGAATTTCCGACTTTGATTGGCGCGCTGGTTGCCATGTTGATCGTGATACCCTCTGCCCGTAAGGGATTCCTCCTTCCAACACACATCTGGGATTTTGATGACCAAAAAGAAGAAGTACAAATGATTGAACATCCCATGCCGCTCGGCAAGGCGTGGATACCATACCTACTTCTCACCATCCTCTTAGTACTTACCCGTCTGCCCTTTTTACCTTTGAAATCCTTTCTGCAAAGCATTTCCATACGCTTCGAAAATCTTCTCGGAACGGGAATCAGCACTTCGTTAGAGCCTCTTTATCTACCGGGTACTATTTTTGTCATTGTGGCGCTCTTTTCGTTCTGGTTTTTTCAAATACAAAGTCAAAATCGTCGGGGGGTCATTACCCAATCCCTGCAACGATTGATCAGTAGCGCAATCGCCTTGGGCGGTGCATTGCCAATGGTACGAATTTTCATCAATTCCGGAATCAATTCAGCCGGGTTGGAAAGCATGCCAATCGAATTAGCCCGTCAGGCTTCAGATCTCGTTGGAATGTACTGGCCGCTTATTGCCCCACTCATCGGCAGCCTCGGATCGTTTCTTGCAGGTAGTGCTACCTTCAGCAACATGATGTTCTCCCTATTTCAGGTCAGCGTTGCCAGCCAGGTCAATCTTTCTCCTTTTGTTGTTTTAGCCTTGCAAGCCCTGGGAGCAAACGCCGGAAACATGATTTGTGTTCTCAATGTCGTGGCAGCCGCTTCGGTTGTCGGCCTCAGTGGAAGAGAAGGCAGTATCATCCGTTACACTTTAATGCCCATGCTTTATTACATTCTCTGGGCAGGGCTGGTTGGTTTCATCTTCGTCCGGTTATTTTGATGAAATTCTGACCCAAAAAGGTTGCGTTATTGGCAGAATTAACGCATAATTGACTGTTAGATTCCCTGTTTATCCATCTACTCTCGCCAAAGGAGGTGGTTACCCCCCAGCGATATACCCAACCCGTTCTTAAACGCATCTGATTCATTTCTTCAAATAAATCCAAGGAGGAGTAGTGATGAAAGCCAAAAAATTCTTTTGGGTTTTGGCAGTTTTGGTGGTTGCCAGCCTGGTTTTAGCTGCCTGTCAGCCAACCGCCACGCCAACTACCGAGCAGCCCCCCGCCCAACAACCTACCACCCCGCCTGAGCAGCCGCCGGCTGAACAGCCCACCGCCCCACCTCAGGCAGGCTTTGAACCGATGGTTTATGGCCTGGAAACCTGCGATAACTACAACGGAATCATCAAGCAAATCGCCGCGCTTGATGAACTGACCGTTCGGTTCACCTTATGTGTTCCAGATCCCGCTTTTGAGTCGAAAGCGGCTTTCACAGCCTTTGCCATTCAACCGAAAGAATGGATTGAAGCCGCTATGGCCAACAAACAAATTCTGGAAAAACCAATCGGCACCGGTCCGTATGTGCTGGATTCCTGGAAGCGCGGTGACAGCATCATTTTTAAACGCTTTGATGATTACTGGGGTGAGAAAGCCAAAACCGAAACCCTGGTTTTCCGCTGGGCATCTGAAGGTGCTGCCCGACTGTTGGAACTCCAATCCGGCACGGTTGATGGCATTGACAATCCAAGCCCCGATGACTTTGAAGTAATCCGAAGCGACCCCAACCTCCAGTTGATCGAACGGGAAGCGCTCAACACCTTCTATCTGGGCATGACCAATACCTTTGAGCCCTTTGACAAACTCGAAGTTCGTCAGGCAATTGCCATGGGCATTGACCGCCAGCGCATCGTGGATAACTTCTACCCGGCTGGATCGTCGGTCGCCACCCACTTCACCCCCTGCTCCATCCCCAATGGTTGCGTCGGTGAAGACTGGTACGAGTTTAATCCGGAAAAAGCCCGCGAGCTGCTCGCTCAGGCTGGCTATCCTAATGGATTCCAGACGAAAATTTATTACCGCGATGTATTTCGCGGATATCTGCCCGAACCCGGTCTGGTTGCAACCGACATTCAGGCTCAATTGAAGGAAAATCTCAACATAGACGCCGAAATCGTTGTCATGGAGAGTGGCGCCTTCATTGATGAGTCCACCAGCGGTCGTCTGAACGGTTTCTACCTGCTCGGTTGGGGCGCTGACTACCCCCATATCACCAACTTCCTCGACTTCCACTTCGGCCGAGCCAATCCTCAATTTGGTAATCCATTCCCAGAAATTTACGAACTGCTTGAACAGGGCGCCCGCATCGCCGATCCCGATGAAGCCACCCCCATCTACGAGCAGGCCAACAACAAAATCAAAGAATTGGTACCGATGGTACCGATTGCCCACGGTGGTTCGGGAGTCGCCTATCGCGCGGATGTTGTTGGCGGACACGCCAGCCCACTAGGCAATGAATACTTCGCCGTCATGGATCCGGGCGGCCGTTCGACCTTTGTCTGGATGCAGAATGCTGAACCCATCTCTCTGTACTGCGGCGACGAAACCGATGGTGAAAGCCTGCGTGCCTGCGAACAGGTACTCGAATCCCTGCTCGGTTATGAGGTCGGCGGTACGGAAGTGAAACCGGCGCTTGCCACGGAGTGCACTCCCAATGAAGACCTCACCGAGTACACCTGCAAACTGCGCCCCAACGTCAAATTCCATGACGGTTCAGCCTTCGATGCCAATGATGTGGTGATGTCCTGGGTAGTTGCCTGGGATGCAGCCCATCCGCTGCACATCGGTAACACAGGTGCTTTCGAGTACTTTAGCTACTTGTGGGGTCTGATGAACGCCCCCGCTGAAGAGTAATTCTTTCCTCATAGGCTCAACTGTGTGAGATGATTTGACCAACGCGCGGGATAGACGCTCCTCCCCAATTGAGGTTCGCCTGTCCCGCGCGACTTTTTCCACACGAAGTTGTGTAGTTTTCTGTAAGGGAATCCTATGATCGCTTATACAATTCGCCGATTGTTACTGGCAATTCCGGTCATGGTCGGAATCCTGGTGGTTACTTTTACGCTTTCCCGTCTCATCCCCGGTGATCCTTGTAAAGCCATGTTGGGAGAAAAAGCAACCGCTGAAGTCTGTGACCGCTTTCGCACCCAATATGGTTTGGATAAACCCATCCCCGTTCAACTGGGAATTTACATGGGGAATATCCTCAAGGGTGATTTCGGTATGTCTATTCGTTTTAGCCGGCCAGTCACCATCATCCTTATTGAACGGCTACCAACGACTATCGAACTGGGCCTGACTTCGCTGATGATTGCTGTACTGGTAGGTATTCCGGCGGGCATTTTGTCTGCTGTTAAGCGGAACTCGATTATTGATGTTATCACCATGGTTGGAGCGAATATTGGCGTTTCCATGCCGGTTTACTGGTTGGGATTAATCCTGGCGTATGTGTTTGCCCTTTTATTAAAGGACACCCCCTTCTGGTTGCCCCCTACCGGCAGACTATCGGCTGGAGTGGTCAGCGTTCCGTTTTATCAAGTGTTGGGTTGGGATTTTCCCAAAGAATCCCTCCGTTTTCACATCGTGGAATTCATCAGCAACCTCTATATCCTCAATTCCTTAATCACCAGAGATTGGACAGTACTGAAGGATGCCGTTCAACATCTCATTCTCCCCTCTATTGCCCTCAGCACCATCCCGCTGGCCATCATTGCCCGCATGACTCGATCTTCCATGCTGGAAGTTCTCAAGCAGGATTACATCCGGGCAGCTCGCGCAAAAGGTCTCCTGCGGCGTACGGTGATTTTCAAACATGCCTTTCGCAATGCACTCTTGCCGATTGTGACCATCATTGGAATTCAGGTTGGCACCTTGTTTGCCGGGGCGGTTTTGACCGAGACCATCTTTGGGCTGGCCGGCGTCGGTCGGATTCTCTTTGAAGCCATTACCGCCCGTGATTTCCCTATTATTCAGGCATTCACCGTTGTGATTGCTGCTGGTTATGTCATTGCGAATTTGATTGTTGATCTATCCTACGTATTTATTGATCCGCGCATCCGCCTCGAGTAAATTGATGACAGGGTAAAAAAATGGTAACTGATCTGAAAGTTAACTCGATCAAACAAAAAGATTACCGCTCGAATAGTTTGTGGCGGCTGACCTTGCGGCGCATATTCCGTCAGCGTTCGGCCATTTTTGGCATGACCCTGCTCGGATTCTTAATACTTATCGCCATTTTTGCCGAGGTAATTGCCCCTTATGACCCGATTCAACCGCTGATCGGCATCGAAAACGTCAGCAAGCGCGAAGGCCCGTGTATTCACCTCTTCGGCTGTCCAAAAGATCGTCCTCAACACCTGATGGGAGTTGACGGAAATGTCCGAGATCAATTCAGCCGCGTGTTATACGGTTCACGCTACTCACTGTATGTGGGTTTCACGACGGTTTCGTTTGCCATCCTGGTTGGCACAATTTTAGGTGCTGTTTCCGGTTACTTTGGCGGCTGGTGGGATAACATCATCATGCGCTTGATGGATGTTTTGATGGCATTCCCCTCATTACTGTTAGCCATTACCATCGTTTCAGTCCTTGGCCCTGGTTTAGAAAATGCCCTGCTAGCTATTGCCATTGTGGCTATCCCCGTCTACGCAAGGGTGGTCCGTGCCAGTGTATTGTCCGTAAAAGAACAGGCTTATGTTTCGGCCTCTCTCGCATTGGGTGGAAGTCACTTTCACATCCTGCTACGCCGCATTTTGCCCAACGCCATTCCGCCGCTCATTGTACAAGGCACATTGGGTATCGGCACCGCCATTCTGGATGCAGCCGCGCTGTCATTCCTTGGTTTGGGTGCCCAACCGCCCACTCCAGAATGGGGAACTATGCTGGGTACGGAACGCAATCAGGTGTTCACCGCACCCCATCTTGTTTTCTTTCCGGGTGCCGCAATCATGATCACGGTGCTGGCATTCAACCTGTTAGGCGATGGACTTCGGGATGCCATAGACCCGCGATTGACTCACCAAAAATAACCGGCAGGAAGAATGGATTATGACTTATCAAAATACTCCGCCGCTCTTGCAAGTTCAAAATTTGAAAACGTATTACTACACGGATGACGGGATTGTCAAAGCCGTTGATGGGGTAGATTTTGAAGTTTATCCTGGGGAAGTTTTGGGGCTGGTGGGCGAGTCGGGTTGTGGAAAAAGTGTCACCTCCCTTTCCATAATGGGTTTAATTGAACCACCCGGAAAAATTGTAGACGGAAAAATTTTGTTTGATGGCAAAAATTTGCTGGAAATGTCCGAAAAAGAAATGGCTCAAGTACGCGGTAAGAATATCTCGATGATTTTTCAACAACCGCAAACCAGCCTCAACCCCGTGTTTACAATCGGTGAACAAATCAGTGAGATATTGAAGATCCACAGTTCATTGAGCAAACAAGAATTGCGACAAAGAACCCTGGAACTGCTCCAAATGGTCGGAATTCCTGACGCTCACCGTAAAATCAACGCCTACCCTCACGAAATGTCCGGGGGACAAGCTCAACGGGTGATGATTGCAATGGCACTGGCGCTTAATCCGCAATTGTTGATTGCCGATGAACCTACCACCGCTCTGGATGTAACCATTCAAGCCCAAATTCTCGACTTGATGAGGGAATTGCGCAGCCGCACCGGTACAGCCGTGATTTTAATCACCCATGACCTGGGCGTAATCGCCGAGATGGCAGATCGAGTTGCAGTGATGTATGCAGGGAGAATTGTCGAACAAGCCGATGTGAACACCCTGTTCAGCACACCTCGTCATCCCTACACGCAAGGTTTGATCGAATCTGTCCCCGTCCTCGGACAAATCAAAGAAGAATTGGCTACCATTCCCGGTAATGTTCCCAATTTAGTAGATCTACCACCCGGCTGCCGTTTCGCCCCGCGTTGCACCGCTCGGGAAGCCTATGGACTGGAGATCTGCCACCAATTTGAGCCGGATTTACAATCTGTTGGAAAGGCAGATCATTATGTGCGCTGCTGGTTATATCAGGATGGGAATGGTCACATTGCACCGCTCAAACCTTGAGGTTAGAAAGGGTAATGGATGAACGCATATCTTGAAAAAAGTCCTGCCTCGTCGGAAGATTTGGTTGTTGTTAAGGATTTAGTTAAATATTACCCGGTTTACGGCGGTATATTGAAACGGGTAGTTGCCCATGTGAAGGCTGTGGACGGAGTTAGTTTTACAATTCGCAAAGGCGAAACACTTGGGCTGGTGGGCGAATCGGGTTGCGGAAAGACCACAGTCGGTCATACCATGCTCGGCTTAATCAAGGCCACTAGCGGTCACGTCTATTTTGATGGGGTAGATCTCCTGAATCTAAAAGGCAATGCTCTCAAAGAGATGCGCCGTCATATTCAAATTGTCTTTCAGGATCCTTACTCTTCACTTGATCCTCGTCTCCCGATTGGCGAGTCGATTGCAGAAGGCTTGAAAATCCACAATATCGGTACTGAACAGGAAAGATTCGAGCGAGTCCTTGCGGTTTTGAAGAAGGTCGGCCTGGAAGATTATCACGCGATGCGTTACCCGCACGAATTCTCCGGAGGTCAGCGGCAGCGAATTGGAATTGCGCGTGCCCTCATCCTTCAACCAAAATTTATTGTTCTAGACGAACCCGTATCAGCCCTGGATGTTTCCATTCAAGCCCAGGTGTTGAACATATTGCGAAATCTCCAACGGGAATTTGGTTTGACCTACTTATTTGTGGCTCACAATCTGGCAGTTGTGGAACATATCTCTGACCGGGTTGCGGTCATGTATTTAGGAAAAATTGTTGAACTGGCAGACCGCGAAGCACTTTTTCGCTTATCGATTCACCCTTACACTCAGGCATTGATGTCGGCAATACCCATTCCTAACCCGCGTATCCGCCGCAAACGAATGATACTACCCGGAGATGTTCCCAGCCCACTTAACCCTCCTCAGGGCTGCCGCTTTCATCCCCGCTGCCCGTTTGCGCGCCCCAATTGCTCGCAGGAAGAACCGCCCTTACGAGAAATCCAATCCGATCATTATGTAGCCTGTCATTATGCCGAGGAGTTCATCCAGTAGATTGTAGTAGAAGGCAATCAAGTATATCCTACCCCTACCTGATCATCCCCTTTTGAGGACAATCACCGGCACATCATACCCCTTTAATAATTCAGGGGTGGCTGATGGGAGGCAACCCATACCATCCCCTTCCGGGGACAACCACCGGAAAGATGATTTCTTAAAAAAGGGGGCTGATGGGAGGCAACCCATACCATCCCCTTCTGGGGACAACCACCGGAAAGATGATTTCTTAAAAAAAGGTGGCTGATGGGAGGCAACCCATACCATCCCCTTCCGGGGACAACCACCGGAAAGATGATTTCTTAAAAAAAGGGGGCTGATGGGAGGCAACCCATACCATCCCCTTCCGGGGACAACCACCGGAAAGATGATTTCTTAAAAAAAGGGGGCTGATGGGAGGCAACCCATACCATCCCCTTCCGGGGACAACCACCGGAAAGATGATTTCTTAAAAAAAGGGGTGGCTGATGGGGGTCGAACCCACAACCACCTGATCCACAGTCAGGTGCTCTGCCATTGAGCTACAGCCACCGTAAAGCATCCGAATTCTATCACAGCCATGCGGCTTTATGCAAGCATTTTCTTGATTAACTCACCGGCATCGAGAACAGTGGTCGTAAATTGTTCGCCTCTGACTAAATCCTTCACGGTAACCTGACCGGCCGCGGCTTCATCCGGTCCTACAATAGCCACAAAGCGAATATTCATGCGGTCGGCAAATTTCAACTGACGCGGCAGCCGTACCACTTCGGTATAGCCAATTGTTTTCAATCCCATTTCTCGGAATTGGCGGGCCGCTTTCTGAGATTCAATCAACAAAGTTTCATCAAAGACTGTCACCAACACATCAGCGGGGGAAATTCCCAAGGGCGGCAGGCAGCCATATTTTTGCAAAACCAGACCGATCATCACATCCCCCATGGCAAAGCCCACCCCCGGTAGCGGCTCTCCCCCCACATCCGCGACCAGATTGTCGTAATGTCCCCCGCCTAGAATGGCACGCCCGTCCCGCGCCAGATCGTAGGCTTCAAATACGGTACCGGTGTAGTATTCCAATCCACGAATCACCTGAGGGTTGTAGTGAACATATTCATCCGCTCCCATCGCTCGCAAGGCTTCAAAAAAGCGCTGCATGTCAGGGGAGTTCTTCCATAGTTCTTTATTATCGAGGATGGCTTTCAACCCCTCAAACTGATCAACGCTCAATCCAACCTCGATGGCATATGCCGCCCAATCCTCCGGGCGCATTTTATCTCGCCGGTCAATCAAACGGAACACCTGTTTTTTCATTTCCGGGTTGGTGATTCTCAAATTTTCTAACTCGGCATCCATCAACCGCCGGTCATTGACAAAAACCCCAACCTGATCCGGCTTCAAACCGGTTTTTTTGAAAAACGCCACACAAATCGCCACCAGTTCGGCATCCGATTCGGGTGAATTCGCCCCAATCAAATCAATATTCCACTGGAAGAACTCACGTGTCCGACCTTTTTGAGGACGTTCATAACGCCAAAACGGCCCAAACGACCACCATCGCAGGGGAAAGGTCAACTGCCTCTGGCGCTGAGCCACCATGCGCGCCAAAGAAGGGGTTAACTCAGGGCGCAGGGTAATTAAATCGCCTCCCCGGTCCGGGAAAACGAATGCCTGTTCTTTGACCAGTTCCTCGCCTGATTTGGCAGCGTAAAGATCAATTTTTTCTAGAAAAGGTCCATCGTATTCCTGATATCCAAAAGATTCCGAGACTTCCCGAAGGGTTTGATACAGCCAGGAACGAATGGCCATTTCTTCAGGATAAAAATCGCGAGTTCCTTTTACCGAAGGTATGATTTTTTCCATACTTGTCTACATCCTCTCCCTTGTTATATGGTCTATCATTTTAACATGTCCTGTCTTTTTTGTCCGATGTTTAACGGTTCTTCTGCGTGACAAATGGGATTTAAGGATAGGAAATTTAACACTTATCAAATTGCTCAAATTATGTTAATGTTGACTAACTAGATTAACGCACAAACTTTCGGGAAAACCCCGTTAGAACCTTCTCCCCAACAGGCAATGTCATGAAACTGAATGAAATCGTCCAAAAACTGAACGGCAGAGTTCTCAATTCCAAAGTTAATATGGAAATCGAAATCAAAGGAGCGGGCGGAGCCGACCTGATGAGCGATGTGCTGGCTTCCATTCAACCTCAGGCCGTCTTACTCACAGGTTTGTGTAACCCGCAAGTTGTGCGCACAGCAATGATGGCGGATGTTCTCGCAATTGTCCTTGTCCGCGGGAAAACCCCACCGGCAGAAACCGTACAACTGGCAGAAAACGAGCGCATTCCGCTCATCAGCACTCCCTATGGCATGTTTGAAGCCTGCGGGATTCTCTATCAAGCCGGTTTGAGCTGCCTTGAAAGACCGGTCAGCGATCAGGATTGTTTCGCCAATTAATCTATTATCAATTTGGCCATGCCCGAACAAACCCCTCTTCAAAAATCCAGCCTCATCAGTGATCAGGAAGCAGAAAACATTACGCGGGTCGAAGAACTGGCTTACGAAATCAAAGTTCAAGAAGTGATGACCCCTAATCCGATCACGATGACCACCAGCATGAAAATGCAAGAAGTGCTGGAACAATTCCGCGTGGCGAGAATTTCTGGGGCTCCAATCGTCGAAGAGGGAAAGTTAATTGGGATTATCAGTATCGAAGACCTGATTCGCTGCCTGATTAAGTCTGACCTCGAGTCGGAAATTCAAAATTACATGACCCGCAATCCTTTCACCGTCAAGGGTGACGACCCGGTAGTGGAAGCCCTGAAAGTTTTTGTAAGCACCAAAGTTGGCAGACTACCAGTGGTCAACAAGGAAGGCCAACTGATTGGCATCCTGACGAAGGGAGACATCACCCGCGGATTGCTCAAAGCCCTTCAACAGGATTATCAGACCGAGGAAGTCCGCCGCTATCGCGCCTCTCACTTATTCGAAGATATTGAATCCGAACGAACCAGCCTGATACTGCGTTACAACATCAAAGCCGGCGATTTTACTCATGGCGGAGAAGCTTCTTCAAAAATCAAACGAGCGCTCAGCCGCATGGGTGCCAGCCCGCAAATTGCCCGCCGCTGTGGAATTGCCACTTACGAAGCCGAGATGAATCTGATCATCCACACCACAGAGGGTGGAGTAATTCGGGTTGAAATAGAACCTCACCAGATTTCAATTGATGTCTATGACAGCGGGCCGGGCATTCAAGATGTGGAATTAGCCATGAAACCCGGTTATTCCACCGCCAGCGAGAAAGTACGAGAACTCGGCTTTGGGGCTGGCATGGGACTGGTCAACATTTCCCGCTGTGTGGACATTATGAAACTGGAATCGGTATGGGGAAAAGGCACCCGCCTTCGGATGAAAATCTTCCTCAAAAAAGAAGACACCGTCGGCGAAGGACATGCTGCCAAATCTTAGGAGGAAAAGATATGAATCTGGAACAAATCATCCAGTCGCTTGATCTACGAGTGTTAACCGAACAGAAACCGTTCCATGAAATTCACCCAACTACCGGTTATGCGGCAGACTTGTTATCCTGTGTCATGACTGGAGCCTCGCGTGGAGGGTTGTGGGTAACCCTGCAAGCCCATAGTAATATCGTAGCCGTGGCTGCCTTGCTGGAATTGAGTGCCATCATTATCACCGAAGGGGCACAGCCCGATGAAGCAACCATCCAAAAGGCTAATGAAGAAGGGGTAACTCTTTTGTCCAGTCAACAGGATACCTACCGGGTAGTGGGCAGGTTATGGGAATTGGGCATCCGCTGACTTAATCGCCAAAGAAATCTACACTCCCAAACCGGGAGGTTCTTTTTGAAAACTTATCGGGCAGAATTGCACATTCATACCGTTCTCTCCCCCTGTGCGGAGATTGAAATGCTGCCCCCCTTGATCGTCATGGAATGCCTGGAAAAGGGTATTTCTCTCATTGCTATAACCGATCACAATGCAACGGCAAACATATCCGCAGTGCAAAAGGCTGCTGAGGGCACTGATTTAATCGTACTGCCCGGTATGGAAGTTCAAACCCGGGAAGAAGTTCACTCCCTGTGCCTTTTCGATACCCTTGAACAAGCAATGACCTGGCAGGAGATTGTTGACCGACACCTGCCGGAAATTCCCAACCGTGCCGACTATTTTGGTGATCAGTTAATCGTAGATGCCAATGGTGATTTCATCCGGCGAGAAGAGAGGTTGCTTCTCAATTCAATCAATTTGAGTCTGGAAGAAGCATTTCATCTGGTGACAAAACTGGATGGATTGTTTATTCCTGCCCACGTCAACCGCACAGCCAACGGTTTGTTACCCATTCTGGGAATGCCCCCAACCGATATTCCATTAGAAATAATGGAAATTTCACGTCACCTAAAACCGGCAGAAGCGGTTAAAATATATCCAGCCTTACAAAATTATCTGCTCATCCAGAGCGGCGATGCTCATCGTCTGGATGAAATTTTAGGGCTGAATCAGTTCACTCTCCATTCCCCCACCCTTCAAGAAATTCGTCTGGCGTTGCGCGGCGATCAGGGCCGCTCCCATCGTATCCTCTCCAGCACCACTCTTACCGAGGTATAAACAGGCAATTTCGTTTGTTACAACTTTCACAAGGAATGATGACATTTGGTAATTACTTTACGATAAGTATCTGAGTACACTTTTGAGTGATTAGCCGCGATTAATTCTACCATTTTCGTCCAATTTGTTATCGGAGTAACCTATGTTAAACACCAAACCTTCCATACCGGCCAATGATCCTCTGGCAAACCCCGAACAAAAAAAACTGATTGATGAGATTTTGGAGAAAAACAAGAACCTGCCCGGTGCCACCATGGTTGTACTAAACGAACTTCAAAGCCGGATTGGTTTCATTTCTGAAGCCATGCAGCAATACGTGGCAGACAAACTGCATGTCCCGGTCAGTTCAGTACATGGGGTAGTATCATTTTACTCTTTCTTCACCACCACTCCGCGCGGCAAGCACACCATCAAATTCTGCATGGGTACTGCCTGTTATGTTGGCGGTATGCCCCAGTTAATTGACAAAGCCAAGTCACTGCTGGGCGTTGAACCCGGCCAAACCACACCCGATGGTGAAATAACTTTGGAAGTATGCCGTTGTGTTGGCGCTTGCAGTCAAGCGCCTGTCGTAGTCGTAGATGACAAAATTGTTGGGCGGCTGCGCCCGAATAAATTCCCTCAGGTTCTACGTACCATTCAGGATAACAAGCAGTGAGAGAACTTTCCCTTCATCTGCTGGATATTGCCGAGAACAGCATCTCCGCCGGCGCAAAAAACATCACCATCACCATCCATGAAGACACTGCTGCCGACCGATTGTATCTCAGTGTTCAGGATGATGGTAAAGGAATGGACGAGGAAATGGTCAAAAAAGTAACCGACCCCTTTGTGACTACCCGCACCACCCGCAAGGTTGGGTTGGGAATTCCTCTCCTGAAAGCCGCTGCCGAAGCATGCAACGGCTGGTTAAGAATTCAATCCAGACCCGGTGAAGGAACACTCGTAGAAGTTGAATTTCAACGGAGCCACATTGACCGAATGCCGCTAGGTGATGTTGCCGGAACATTTCTCACCTTGTTGGTAGGAAATCCACAAATACACTGGGTATTTCATTACAGTGTGGATCGGGAAACTTTCGAATTGGATGATCAGCAAATTAAGCAGGAATTGCAGGATATCCCTCTTTCCGATCCACTGGTTCTTTCGTATTTGCGAGAATTGCTGGAAAACACTATTCATTCACTTCAAACTACATCTGTCCATTAACCCGATGAACTTTTTCATCAATCCGTAGAGAGAGGAGATTTGCCATGCCGACCATCAAAAGTCTAGACGATCTAAAAAGAATCCGCGAAGAAGCCCTGGAAAAACGTAAGGTTAAAACTGCATCCGGACAGGTTCAAGTAATTGTGGGAATGGGCACCTGCGGTATTGCCGCTGGAGCCCGCGACGCCATGAAGGCTATTCTTGAAACCATTCAGAACGAGAATCTCGAAGGGATAATTGTCACTCAAACCGGTTGTATCGGTTTGTGCGAAAAAGAACCGATTGTTCAAGTAGTGGTAGGAGACCAACCCAAAGTGACTTATGGTAAAGTCTCACCGGATGTTGCCCGCCAGATCATGAAAGAACACGTCAAGAATGGGAATGTATTGAAAGAATACGTCATTCAGGTGTAAGGTGCTTATTGGTAAATCATGTATGTTGGGCTAAAGGTTGACAGCTATGAAATACTATCGCTCACACGTCTTAGTCTGTGTAGATCCAGAATGTCTTCAAAAAGGTGCCCATGAGCTGGTGGATGCCTTGCAAGATGAACTTGTTGCCACCGGTCTGATTGATGAAGTTCAGGTACTGGAAACCTCTCGTATTGGTGGATGCAGTTTAGGCCCGGAGATGATGGTGTATCCGGAGGGGGTCCATTACGTCGGTGTGACCCCTGATGATGTCCCTTATCTTGTTGAGGAACATTTCCTCAAGGGCCGGGTTGTCAATAAATTCCAGATGCCCACCACCAAAATAGTGGATGAAGAACTTGGCGCCCCCACTCAAAAAGAAGTTCGTATTGTCCTGCGCAATTGTGGAAAAATTGACCCGGAAAATATCGAGGACTACATCGCCGAAGATGGCTATCAAGCTCTTGCCAAAGTCCTTACCGAAATGACACCGGAAGAAGTCATTGATACCGTTCTCAAATCCGGGCTGCGCGGGCGCGGTGGGGCTGGTTTTCCTACCGGTAAAAAGTGGCAGTTTACCCGCCAGGCACCGGGTGAAATTAAGTATGTGGTGTGTAACGCCGATGAAGGAGACCCCGGTGCGTTCATGAACCGCCGAGTTCTTGAAGGTGACCCGCATTCCGTGATCGAAGGGATGATCATTGCTGCCTACGCCATCGGCGCTCATCAGGGGTATATCTACTGCCGTGCTGAGTATCCGGTGGCGGTATCCACCCTCAACATCGCTATCCAGCAAGCCCGCAATCTGGGCTTGTTAGGCAAGGATATTCTTGGCAGTGGCTTCGACTTTGACCTTGAAGTACGCATGGGCGCCGGGGCGTTTGTATGCGGTGAAGAAACTGCGCTGATCGCCTCGATCGAAGGCCGCCGTGGCGAACCACGCCCACGTCCCCCATTCCCGGCTGTGCAGGGATTATGGAACAAACCAACGAATGTGAACAATGTTGAAACCTACGCCAACATCCCGCAAATCATTCTTAAAGGGCCGGAATGGTACGCCAGTTACGGTACCGAAAAAAGCAAAGGTACAAAAACATTTGCACTGGCCGGTGATCTCAATCACACCGGTTTGATCGAAGTTCCTTTGGGAATCAGCCTTCGCGAAATTATTTATGATGTTGGCGGCGGCATCAAAGATGGTAAGGCTTTCAAGGCTGTCCAAATCGGCGGTCCGATGGGCGGTTGTGTCCCGGCTGAGTATCTTGACCTCCCGCTTGATTACGAATCCCTGGCTCAGGCGGGTACGATCATGGGCTCCGGCGGAATGATCGTCCTGGATGAAGACACCTGCATGGTAGATGTTGCCCGCTACTTTATGGACTTTACCCAGGATGAAAGCTGCGGAAAGTGCACCCCCTGCCGGGTCGGTACACGCCGAATTCTGGAAATCTTAACCCGGATTTGCGACGGCAAAGGGCAGGATGGCGACATTGAATTGCTCGAAAATCTCTGTCAGGAAATCCGCACCAACAGTCTTTGCGGATTAGGTCAAGGTGCACCGAACCCGGTGGTCAGCACGCTTCGCTACTTCCGAGATGAGTACGAAGCCCATATTTACGAAAAACGCTGCCCGGCAAAAGTCTGCCGTGCTCTTATCCGTTACGAAATTCTACCCGATGCCTGCACCGGTTGTACGGTGTGCGCCCGAAACTGCCCGGTCAACGCAATTAGCGGTGAGCGCCGCCAAACCCATGTGATTGACCCAGACACCTGCATCCGTTGTGGTATTTGTATGCAAGTCTGTAACTTCAATGCGGTTGTCATTGAATAACTCAACCGGTTACAGTCGTCCGAATAAGAACAAAGGAGGAAAAGCATGAGCGTTGAAACCAAAAGCAGCGAAAAGATACTGGAAGCGGTCAACGCTGCCATTGAAAAGTATGGTGCAAAGCAGGAGGAGTTAATTCCTATCCTGAACGAGGTAAATCGCCGGTTAGGCTATATACCAACTGAGGCCATGGAACAAATCAGCCGCCGTTTGAAGGAACCAAAAAGCAGTTTGTTTGGAGTGGCCAGCTTTTACCACATGCTTTCGACCAAACCACGCGGACGACACGTCATTCAATTTTGCGAAAGCGCACCCTGCCACGTGGTTGGCGGAAGGGAAGTTTTTGAAGCCCTCAAAGAAACATTGGGACTGGAACCCAACGAAACTTCTCCAGACGGTAAGTGGACGCTGATCACCACCAGTTGTCTGGGAGTTTGTTCGGTCGGCCCGGTGATTGTCATTGACGAAGACATCTACGGAAATGTGGATGCCCGAAAGGTTCCTGAGATTTTAGCCCGGTATGTGTAAAGGAGGTGTCCAATGAAATTGACTCGCTCAATGGTACTGGTCTCCAGTGACCCCATCAGCATGCAGCTTGGAGCGCAGGAAGTCTTTCAGGCATTCCAAGAGCAAATCAAAGCCTTTGGTCTGGAGGACGAAATTTCCTTAACCATGATAGGCGATGTCGGACGGCATGATGCCCTCCCATTGGTCATCGTATATCCAGAAGCGGTCATCTATGGCCCAGTCACACCGGAAAAAGTCCCCTATCTGGTCGAGGAGCATCTTTACAAAGGGCGTGTCGCCGAAGAGTTGGTTGCCTCCGTGCGCGAACTGAGTGGCAGAATCGCCTGGTTACATGCCCGCAAAGGTACATTGCCTGCCGAACAGAGAATTGTCCTGCGCCGGGCTGGCATCATTGATCCAACCAGCATTGAGGACTACATCCTCAACGATGGTTACATGGCGCTCGGAAAAGTACTCACCAGCATGACACCAGAAGAGGTGATCGAGTTGGTTAAGAAATCCGGTCTGCGCGGGCGCGGTGGCGCGGGATTTCCCACCGGCACAAAGTGGGGATTTGTAGCCCGCGAAAAATCCGACAAAAAGTACATCATTTGCAATGCGGATGAATCCGAACCCGGAACTTTTAAGGATCGGCTGATTCTGGAAGGTGATCCCCACAGCATGATCGAAGCCATGGCAATAGCCGGATACGCTGTCGGGGCAGATGAAGGGTATATCTACGTCCGAGGCGAATATTTACTTGCGCAAGAACGCCTCAAAAAAGCCATCCGGGATGCCCGCGAGATGGGCTTTTTGGGTAAGAACATCTTTGGCACCGATTTCAACTTTGATATTCACATCCACGCCGGAGCTGGCGCCTACATTTGCGGAGAAGAAACTGCATTGATTGAATCCATCGAAGGGAAACGCGGTCAGCCGCGCTCTCGGCCGCCTTATCCAACCACCTTTGGTCTGTGGGGTAAACCAACATTGATTAATAATGTTGAAACCCTCGCCAACCTTCCGCCCATTATCAACAACGGGGCAGATTGGTATCGAAGTTTTGGCACAGCCAGCAGCCCCGGCACAAAGGTATATACCATTCTGGGGAATGTCAACGTGACCGGCTTGATTGAAGTCCCCATGGGCATCACTCTCCGCGAAGTCATTGCCATATATGCGAAGGGTATGAAGAATGGGCCCACCTTCAAATTAGCACAGACGGGTGGGTCAAGCGGCTCGATCATTCCGGCCTCCTTGCAGGATACCCCAATGGACTTCGACTCATACGCCAAAGCCGGTGTCTCACTGGGTTCAGGCGCTTTGTTAATTTGTAATGAGGATACCTGTGTGGTGGATCTGGCAAAGGTCCTGTTGAATTTCTTCCGGGTCGAATCATGCGGGAAGTGCAATCCCTGTCGTATCGGCACCCAAAGAGCGTGGGAAATGCTGGATAAAATCTCCAAAGGTCAGGCTTCTTTGAGCGATTTAGACAAACTGGCAGAACTTTCCGAAAACCTGTACATGTTATCCAACTGCGGCCTGGGACAAACAGCCGGTACTCCCCTGCGTGATATTTTGAATCACTTCCGTGCAGAGGTGGAAGCCCATATCCGGCTTAAGATTTGTCCAGCCGGAGTATGTAAGATGGAGGAAATGATTCTTCAACCCTGAAACCCCCAAAAACTTTATTGGAGTTTATTAAAGTCATGGCTGTCGAAAACAATGTAATTTCCATTGATGCTCTTATGCCTGCTGAAATGGCACAGAAAGCAGAAGCCATTGGTGTAAAAAAAGCCAATCTTCCCTTCTGGCCATTATTTGCTTTGTCCATTTTGGCCGGCGCATTTATTGGCTTAGGCGCCATTTTTGCCACGACGGTAAGCGCTGGTTCTTCCACGTTGCCTTACGGTGTTGCCCGCCTGCTGACGGGATTGGTGTTCACCCTCGGCCTTATCCTCGTAATTGTTGGTGGGGCGGAACTGTTTACCGGAAACAATCTGATTATTATGGCCTTTACCAATGGTAAAGTATCCTTGCAAGCCCTCCTGCGTAATTGGGTAATTGTCTATTTCGGGAATTTTGTGGGGTCAGTTGCCACTGCAGTCATTATGTTCCTAACCCGCCAATATACTTTTGGAAACGGTTCGATTGGTTTGACGGCATTGAACATCGCCAACAGTAAAGTCAACCTGGAGTTTGTGCAGGCCATTGCACTCGGCATTATGTGTAACGCAATGGTCTGTATGGCGGTATGGTTGTGCTACTCAGCCCGCTCCACAACCGATAAAATCCTCGCCATCATACCTCCCATCAGTGGTTTTGTGGCAGGCGGTTTTGAACACTCAATTGCCAATATGTACTTCATCCCATTGGGCTTGTTCATCAAACAATTTGCCCCGCCTTCCTTTTGGGAATCCAAAGCACTGGTTGATGCCGGGGTTACCATCGAAAAATTTGCCAATCTGACATGGCAAGGGTTTTTCGTCAATAATCTCTTGCCGGTCACCATTGGCAACATCATCGGTGGTGCAGTTTTGGTCGGTTTGGTTTACTGGTTCATTTTCTTGAAAAGATGGAGCAAGTAAGCCATTTATTGTAAAGAGGATTTCAATTATGGTTCAGGTCAAGATCAATGGTATAGAGCTGGATGTTCCCAAAGGCACAACGGTATTAGAAGCCGCTGAAAAAGCCGGGATCACCATCCCTACCCTGTGTTATCACAAAGACCTTTCACCTTATGGAGGTTGTCGCCTTTGCATTGTTGAAGTCAAGGGCGGACGTGTACCCATGACTTCCTGCACCTTACCGGTAGAAAATGGCATGGAAGTGCAAACTGAAACGGAAAGCCTGCGAAAATCTCGCCGCACAATTCTGGAACTGCTTCTCTCAACCTATTACGATTCGGGTTACGCCCAAAAGGACGAACACCCGAACGAATTGGAATTCTGGGCAACAGCCTACGGTTTGGACATGAAAGCCTTCATGTCTAAAAAACCCCGCTATGAGGTCAACAGCGATCCCAATCCATTCGTTTGGGTTGATTTGAACAAGTGCATTTTATGCGGACGCTGTGTTCGCGCTTGCGCTGAAGTTCAGGGGCGTTTTGTTTGGGGTCTCTCCGAACGTGGCTATGAGGCTCGCATCGTTGCTGGCTTGGATGAAACCATGCTAGAAGCTCGCTGTGAATCCTGCGGAGCGTGTGTCGCTTACTGTCCTACCGGCGCATTGGACAATAAAATGTCTGTCGGTCTCGGTGCAGCCGATAAAACCGTTCGTACTACCTGTTCCTACTGTGGAGTTGGCTGCCAGTTCGATTTGAATGTCAAGGACGGTAAAATTATCCGCGTGACCTCCACGCCCGAAGCGCCAGTAAATGGTATGCGCTTATGTGTCAAAGGCCGCTATGGTTACGACTACGTCCATCATCCGGATCGCCTGACTCAGCCAATGGTGCGTGACTATCTGCTGAAAGGTGAACCCCGCAATGACAAGAAAAACCGCGGTGATTGGGTAGCCGTGGATTGGGAAACTGCCCTCAATATTGTTGCCAAAAAACTTAATCAAATTCGCAACGAAAGCGGGGCCGATAGCATTGGGGTGCTGAGTTCAGCAAAATGCACTAACGAAGAAAACTACCTGATGAACAAATTTGCACGGCAGGTATTGGGCACCAACAATATTGACCATTGCGCCCGACTCTGCCATGCCAGCACCGTGGCGGGCCTGGCTATTGCTTATGGCTCTGGTGCAATGTCCAACACCATGCAGGACATTGTTGAAAATGCTCAAGCCATTTTTGTAACAGGCTCAAACACCACCGAACAGCATCCGGTCTTTGGCACGATGATTCGTCAGGCGGTGTTGAAGCACGGTGTCAAGTTGATTGTTGCTGATCCACGCCGGATTGACCTGGTGGATTTTGCCACTTTGCATTTGCAGCAGAAACCCGGCAGTGACATCGCCCTGCTCAATGGCTTGATGAACATCATCCTCGAAAGAGGCTGGGCTGACGAAAAGTTCATTGCCGAGCGTACCGAAGGTTACGAAGAATTCAAAGCTAACCTGCAAAATTATCCGCCGGAAAAAGTTTCTGAAATTACCGGTGTCCCCTTGGAACAGTTGTATCGGGCTGCCGAGATCATGGGAACCTGTAAACCCATGGCCGTTTTCTGGGCAATGGGTATCACTCAGCACATTGTCGGCGTTCAGAACGTTTTGACCCTGGCCAATTTACAGATGCTGTTAGGTAACATGGGTGTGCCGGGCGGCGGTGTGAACCCACTGCGCGGTCAGAATAATGTGCAAGGCGCCTGCGATATGGGCGGGCTGCCCAATGTTTATCCGGGTTATCAACCGGTCGCATCCGATGCGGCTCGCGAAAAGTTCGAAGCCGCCTGGGGCATTCCACTCTCTCCCAAACCCGGTATGACCGTTACCGAAATGATCCCTGCAGCCGGTGAAGGCAAGATCCGTGCACTTTACATCCTCGGTGAAAATCCGGTTATGACCGATCCTGATGTCAATCATGTGCGCCATTGTTTAGAGGAATTGGAGTTTCTGGTATTACAGGAAATCTTCCCTTCCGAAACTTCAGCCTACGCCGATGTGCTGCTTCCTGGTGTGACCTTTGCAGAAAAGGAAGGCACATTTACCAATACTGAACGGCGGATACAGCGTGTCCGAAAGGCCGTTGAACCGGTTGGTCAATCCCGCCCGGATTGGGAAATCATCAGCAATCTGGCGCAACGGGTGATTGCACTGAGTGACCGAAAACCTGCCAAAACCCCGCAATCCGGGTGGAATTACCGCTCACCCGCCGAGATCATGGATGAAGTAGCCAGCGTAACACCATCTTATGCGGGGGTCAGTTATGAACGCCTGGATCGGGGTGAAAATCTCCATTGGCCGGTCAAGGGATACGATCATCCCGGTACCCCAATTCTGCACATTGGGCAATTCACACGCGGTAAAGGACTTTTCTCCCCCACCGCCGATGTACCACCAGCCGAAAAACCAGATGCCGAATTCCCAATGCTGATGAACACTGGCCGCGTCCTGTATCACTGGCATGGTGGTGAAATGACTCGCCGTGCCAAGGGCTTGATGGAGGTTTATCCAAAGCCATTGGTCGAATTGAATCCAGAAGATGCCTTACGAATTGGTATCAACGGCAACCGCATGGTCAAAATCACCTCGCGGCGTGGGAGTATTGTGTCAGAAGCATGGGTTACCGATCGTGTTCCGGAAGGCATGGTTTATGCGAACTTCCACTTTCCGGAAGCCAATGCCAATGAGTTGACCATTGCCGCCCTGGATCCAATCGCGAAAATCCCCGAATTCAAGATTACGGCTGTAAAGGTCGAATTAGCGGAAGAGTGAGTTGAGTAAAGTTTTTACCGTTATGGGTTATGCGGAGCAATGAATGAATCAATCAACCAATCAATAATCATCGAGAAGGAGAGTGTCTGGAATGATTACCCTTACAATTGATGGTCAACCAATCGAAGTGCCGGAAGGCACCACAGTGTTAAACGCAGCCCGAAAAGCCGGTATTCACATTCCAACCCTGTGCGATCATCCCCACCTGAAACCTTATGGGGGTTGCCGGTTGTGCATGGTTGAAATTGAAGGTTTCCGCACGCTGCAGGCTTCCTGCACTATACCGGCCACCAATAATATGGTTGTTCGCACTACCTCTGAGCAAATTCGCAAAGCCAGAAAGTTTGTCCTCACTTTGATTTTCAGTGAGCGCAACCACTTTTGCCCCTACTGCCAGGTGAGCGGCAGCGATTGCGAATTACAAAATGCCGCTTACGGCGAGGGAATGACCCACTGGCCATTGCAGCCCAACTGGCAGCCTTATCCGGTGGATGCTTCGCATCCCTACTTCATTCTCGAACACAACCGCTGCATCCTTTGCCGGCGCTGCATCCGCGCGTGTTCAGAACTGGTTGGAGCAAATACGCTGGGTGTGGAAGAACGCGGTGCTAAGACTTTCGTAATCGCGGATCTGAATGTGCCGCTCGGAGAAAGTTCGTGTGTCTCTTGTGGAATGTGTATACAGGTCTGCCCCACGGGTGCGTTAATTGACCGTCGTAGCGCCTATCGTGGTCAAAACACCACCGTTGACCACAACCTGACCCTCTGTGTGGGTTGTTCAGTTGGTTGTGGTGTGGACATCCTCACTCGCGATCAACAACTGATTCGGATTGATGGCAACTGGGATGCCCCGGTCAATCAAGGTGTAACCTGCAAAGTCGGGCGCTTTTATCCGGCATTCGATGAACGCGAAAGATTGAAAACACCTTTGTTACGTAAAAACGGTAGTCTCCAGCCCGTTTCTTGGGAAGAAGCACTGGCAGCCGCCGCCGATAAAGTCAAGTCAGATGCCGGCAGTGGTATCGTAGCCCTTGCATCAACCCGTTTACCGCTGGAGAGCCTCCACCTCTTCCGCCAGCTATTTAGCGACCGATTGCATAGCGATATGGTTACAAGCACCGAAGAGGGAAGCCGAACAGCAATTCTCTCGAAATGGGCTGAAAAACTGGGGAAACCTTTCGAAAGTAAATTGGATCGGGTTCACGAGGCAGATGCTTTCTTCGTAATGGGAGCCGATCTTATCAATGAGCATGAGGTATTCGGTTTCTTCATTCGCCGGCGGTTCCCCGAAGGAATCAAGTTGATTGTGGTGGATGAAGATCAAAATGCTCTGGGCGAGCTGGCTCATTGTGCATTAACCCCGCAAAAGAAATCTCAGGCAGCCTTGCTGAAAGGTTTGATCGCCGCTGTAGCCAAACTTGGCCAAAATCAAGTCCCCTTCAATGGTCAACCGGATGAAGAAGTGCTGAAGGCGAGCAATGTTAGTGGAGTGGCTTCAGATTTACTTTTAGAAGCAGCTTTCCAGTTGACCAACAGTGAGAAACCGATCATCATCTACGATCCAGCCGCAATAAACGATGAAGGAATGGACTTGTTGATCACCCTCAGCCATACAGTCGCAGCGGAGATGATCAGCATCAAAGGCGGAGCAAATGCACTGGGCGCTGCTCAACTGGCCCTCGACAAACCCTTCAAACTGAACGGCCATTCGATTGCCTACGTTGCGCTTGGTGATGAAGAGCCAAAAGAGAGGCTTGTGCAACAGCTCGAAAAATGTTCCACCCTCATCGTTCAAGCCAGTTACCACTCCCGCCTGACAGCCATGGCTGATGTTGTGTTTCCGGTTGTCAACTGGTTGGAACAGGATGGGCACTACATCAATTTGGATGGTCGGCTGCAAACCGCTGTTAAGGCCCTTCAACCAGCAGAAACCGTTTGGACGAATGAAGCGGTTCTATCCGCACTTGCTGAAAAACTGGGCACATCGTTAGAAAACGACTGGGAAAACGCGATTTCAAAACGGCCTTCTCCCGTCAGCATTCCCGCCTGAATGTTATGATCTGAAAACTGGAAGGAGATTTAATGATGAGTAAACCAAAAGTTGCTTCGGATTGGATGGCAGGTTGTGCTGGCTGTCATATGTCACTACTGGATATGGACGAGCGCATTGCCATGATTGCAGAGTTAGTGGACTTGCGCTCCACACCCATTACGGACTTGAAACATCCAGATGAAAGCGGAGTGGATGTGGGCATTCTGGAAGGGGGCATTAACAACACCAGCAACGAAGAAGTTGCCAAAATGATGCGCAAACGCTGCAAAATTCTGGTTGCCCTGGGCGATTGCGCCGTTTTTGGTGGCGTTCCGGCCATGCGTAACTTCTTCACGATCGAAGAAACTTTGCGCCGCGCCTATGTAGAAACCGAAAGCACCGATTCTGAGGGAAAAATTCCCGATGACCCGGAACTGGCTCGCCCAACCCGAGTCCGGGCCGTCCACGAGGTTGTGCCGGTGGATCTATTTGTGCCGGGTTGCCCGCCGGATGCAGATACCATATTCTACGTCCTTTCAGAACTGGCACAAGGCCGCAAGCCAGTTTTGAAAGATGACAAGCTGCACTGGCACTAAAGGAGGAACTTGAAATGACTACTCAAAAAATCACCATTGAACCGGTAACCCGAATTGAAGGCCACGCCAAAGTAACCATTCATCTCAACCCGGAGGGAAATGTCGAGCGGGCATATCTCCACGTTAATGAGTTTCGTGGTTTTGAAAAATTCTGCGAAGGCCGCATGGTCTTTGAGATGCCAACCATCACGCCGCGAATTTGCGGAATTTGCCCGGTTTCGCATCACCTTGCAGCCGCAAAAGCCGGTGATGAAGTATATGGATCTCCCGCGCCCCGCCCGGCTCAATTGTTGCGGGAACTGATGCACATGGGACAGATCATTCAAAGCCACGGCATGCACTTCTTTGAACTGGCTGGTCCGGACCTGCTCCTCGGATTCGATGCCGATCCGGCTATACGCAATGTTGTTGGCTTGATTCAAGCCAATCCCGAATTAGCCTTGAAAGCAGTCAACTTACGCAAGTACGGACAGGAAATCATCCACATTCTTGGAGGACGACGAATCCACCCCGTATTTGCCGTCCCCGGTGGAGTCAATAAGGCTCTCAAAGTCTCCGAAAGAGATACCATATTGGCTGGACTGGATGAGGTTATCGCTACCATTCAATTGGGCATCCAGATCTTCAAGGGCTGGGCGGAGAAGAACCGCGAGGATATTGATAAATTCGCTGTCTTTCCAACCGGTTATCTCGGTCTGGTCAAAGAGGGGAACACCCTCGAATTGTATGATGGAAATGTCCGGCTGATTGATGCCAGCGGGCAACAATTAGAACTATTCGACGGCCGAAAATATCTGGATTACATAGCCGAGCATGTCGAGTCGTGGTCTTACCTGAAATTCCCCTATTATAAAAAAATGGGCTATCCCGCGGGAGTATATCGCGTCGGTCCTCTTGGCCGCCTGAATGCCAGTGACCAGATTGCCACACCACTGGCAGACGCCGAACTCCGCGAGTTCAAAGCCCTCAATAGTGGCAAACCGGTTGAGAACACCCTCTACTACCACTATGCCCGCCTGATTGAAGCCCTCTACGCTGCTGAAAACGTCCGGAACTTATGTGAAGACCCCGATATTCTCAGCACCGATATTCTCAACACCCGTCAGAACTTTAAAGGTGAAGGGGTTGGGGTGATTGAAGCGCCGCGCGGCACTTTATGGCACCATTATTGGGCAAAACCCAACGGTCAGCTGGAGCGGGTTAATATGATTGTCGCTACCGGTAATAACAACTGGGCAATGAGCCACGCCGTGGATAGTGTTGCCAAAACCTACATCAATGGTCAACAAATCCGCGAAGGCTTGCTCAACCGTGTTGAAGCTGCTGTGCGGGCGTATGATCCTTGCCTTTCCTGCTCCACCCATGCTGTCGGTCAAATGCCCATCATGGTCGAGTTGTTGGACGATCAAGGCAACCTCATAAAAACGATTTCACGGTAGGATGTTCAATTATTCAAACGAAGATCAGCAGCAGGTTTCTGCCAATCCATCTCAGCAGGAACCTGCTGCCTCAAAAATCCTCTTATTGGGTTACGGGAACCTGGACCGACAGGATGATGGTATCGCCTGGCATATCCTCCGAAAGGTTGCCGAGAATCGCGGTGTCCAACTGCCAGAGGTGCCAGACCAGTTCCTGTACGAAGTTTCCTCTTCCCTTACGATTGGATTTGCACTTCATCTAATCCCTGAACATGCCGAATGGTTGAGCCGGGTTGAACGGGTACTTTTTATAGATGCCCATACCGGCAGTATTCCACAGGAAATTTCCTTTACCATACTCAGTCCCCAGTTTGAACCCTCGCCCTTTACCCATCACCTGACCCCTTCAACCTGTCTGGCACTATGTTCGGCTCTCTACCACACCGTTCCACAGGCAGCTTTATTATCGGTAAGGGGTTATGACTTCAATTTCAGCCAATCTCTCTCGCCATTTGCCAGCCAGCTCCTTGATCCCGCTGTAGAACGAGTCATGGAATGGTTTGGTTGAAAGTCAGATCCATTTTGATGACAAGTTACCCGTTCGAATAATGACGCAGGACACTTTAATTGTGGCTATGTTCAGTGTTACAAACGTAGATAATCTCATTACCGATTTAGACCCTATGCACACGTCCAACCTCATTGAAACTTTACGGACTATTCCATGGTTTTTGGATCTTAAACCCCAGCAAATCGAAGCCCTGGCGGCTATATCTTCAATTGTTCAATATCAGGAAGGGGAAACAATTTTTTGTGAGGGTGATCGTGTAGATAATATTTACATCATCCTTTCCGGAGAAATTGGGGTGGATATTGCTGTTCCAAGCCGAGGAATTGTACGCATCACCACAGCTGAGCCACTGGACATCATTGGTTGGTCAAAATTGACTCCTGTCGTCCGCCAACGTACAGCTTCCACCATTGCATTGAAGGATTCCACCCTGCTCGTTCTGAATGGGGATGAATTAAACCGGCTCTGCGAAGAAGACCCTCGCCTTGGCTATGTGATTATGCGTCGAGTTGCCAACGTGGTAGCCAGCAATCTGCTTACCATAAAACTTCAATTGATGGACCTGATTCTCCAATCATCCCGCCAAACAGACATTCAAACACGATAAACGATCTTTTCAGGGATTTTTAGTCGGATTTATCTTAATGGTAAAATTACAATCATGCACGAGCTTGCCGTAACCGAATCAGTATTGGAGATTGCTCTTCGTCATGCCAATCAGGTCAATGCTGAGCGTGTTACGGATATTTTTTTAGTGATCGGTAGATTATCCAGTATTGTAGATGATTCGGTTCAGTTTTACTGGAACATGATTGCTGAAAATACAATTTGTCAGAATGCCAACCTGCATTTCAAAAGGGTGCCAGCCCGACTGAGATGCGTGGATTGTCAAATGGAATTTGAAGTCCAAGATTCACTCTCCCCTTGCCCTCGGTGTAATAGCTTCCACCTGGATGTCATCGGTGGAGAAGAGTTTTATGTTGAATCCATCATCGTTGAAAAAGAAGGAGCAGCCATATGACCTCTACCCGCATTCCGGTTGTTGAAAAAATTCTGGATGCCAACGATCAGGTTGCCCAGCAAAATAGGGCATGGTTTGATCGTCACCGCACGTTTGCAATCAATGTAATGGCCTCACCTGGTGCCGGTAAAACCACCTTCATCCTCAAAACACTCGAACTCCTTTCGGCTAAATACCGTATGGCAGTCATTGAAGGGGATACCGCCCCGGTAACCATCGATTCTGATAAAGTCTCCGCTTTGGGTTTACCCGTCGTTCAAATCAACACCGGAGGGGACTGTCATCTGGACGCCGTCATGCTCCATGCGGGTCTGCAATCCTTGCCTTTGGAAGGTATTGATGTTGTCTTCATTGAGAATGTGGGCAATTTGATCTGCCCGGCAGCATTTAAGTTGGGGTCTCATCGAAACTTACTGGTAGCAAGCACGCCCGAAGGAGACGATAAGCCCTACAAGTACCCCAATATGTACCGTGGAATTGATGTCTTAATCATCAACAAAATGGACTTGATGCCCTACCTCGATTTCAACATGGCCTATTTTCAACAGGGAGTAGAAATTCTCAACCCCGGTCTGCGCACTTTTCCGGTTTCTGCAAAAACCGGCGAGGGAATGTCTGCCTGGATTAACTGGCTGGATGAGGTGATTCAACAGCACCGTCAACAATGAATGTGGAAGGCGTGGCAGTTCGAGTTTTGGTTCGCGGAATTGTTCAGGGGGTTGGTTTTCGTCCGTTTATTTACAGCCTCGCTCAGAAAAATAGCCTGAAAGGCTGGGTGAGAAACACATCCGGCAACGTGGAAATCCATCTGGAAGGTACTTCCAATCACCTGGAACAATTTCTGTTCGAACTACAAAACCGCCTGCCGCCACTTGCCCGCATTGATTCGTTGCAGATAATTCCCACCCAACCTGAGTATTCGAACGATTTTCTCATTCTTTCCAGCCAGAGCGACCCTGCTCAATTTCAACCTATCCCACCGGATACCGCCATTTGCGCTGATTGCCGCCGGGAACTCTTCGACCCACTCGACCGGCGTTACCACTATCCATTTATCAATTGCACCAACTGTGGCCCGCGTTTTACAATTATTCAAAGTTTACCCTACGACCGCCCCAATACCACCATGGCTGCCTTTCCAATGTGCCATTCCTGCAGTGAGGAATTTGAAAACCCCACAGACCGTCGTTTTCATGCTCAACCGGTTGCCTGTCCAGATTGTGGCCCGCAAGTCTGGTTTGAAGTGGAGGGTCAGCCAATTGCTTTCAAAGAAGATGCCATCCAGACTGCCCGCCAATGGCTAAAACAGGGCAAAATACTCGCTGTCAAAGGGTTGGGTGGTTTTCATCTCGCCTGCGACGCCACAAATGAGAAAGCCGTTCAATTGCTGCGGGAACGTAAACAACGCAGCGATAAACCATTTGCACTGATGGCATTTGACCTCAAAGCCATCGAGGAATACTGTCTGGTCAACTCTCAGGAAAAGGAATGGCTCGAGTCACGGTTTGCGCCAATTGTTCTTTTGCAAACCCGCCAGCCCCAGCGTTTACCCGAAATTATTGCACCGCGTCAAAAGCGTTTGGGATTCATGCTGGCATACACCCCCTTGCACCTCCTGTTGACCGAACCAGAAGAAGGCTATCCATCTGTCCTGGTGATGACCAGCGGTAACCTCAGTGATGAACCAATTGCCTACCGCGATGATCAGGCACGCCGTCAGCTAGCCTCGCTGGCAGATGCTTTCCTGTTCCACAATCGCGAAATTCACATGCGGGTGGATGATTCAGTGATTCAATCCCATCGCTCAAAACCTTATTTCATCCGCCGTTCGCGCGGCTTTGCACCTGATGGACTGATCATTCATCAAGAATTACCACCATTGCTGGCGGTCGGTGCAGAACTAAAAAACACTTTTTGCCTCACCCGTGGCCAATATGCCTTCCTCAGTCACTACATCGGTGACATGGAGAACTACGAAACATTTCAGTCCTTTGAGGAAGGTATCGCCCACTTCGAGCGGGTTTTCCAAATCAAACCCCAAGCCATTGCCTGTGACCAGCACCCGGACTATCTCGCAACCCGTTACGCCATCCAACGTTCCAGAAGCCAAAACCTCCCACTCATTCAAGTTCAGCATCATCATGCTCATTTAGTCTCCTGTCTGGCAGATAACCAATACCCCTTCGAACAACAGGTCATTGGCGTTATTCTGGATGGTACCGGTTATGGAAGTGACGGTGCAATTTGGGGTGGTGAATTTTTATTGGGTAACCAGGCCGGCTTTCAGCGATTGCTACACCTCAAGTACGTCCCATTGCCGGGAGGTGATGCAGCCACTCGGCGGGTCAGCCGAATTACCCTGGCGCACCTTTGGTCAGCCGGTTTGGAGTGGGAAGCAGACCTCCCCGCCGTGAAAACCCTCTGTGAAGAAGAAAGAACTCTGCTGCGTACTCAATTAGAACGCCGGATCAACACCCCCCTCACCTCCAGCATGGGGCGGCTGTTCGATGCTGTTGCTGGCTTATTGGGTATTCGCGATCGAGTTACTTATGAAGGACAGGCCGCCATTGAACTGGAAAATCTGGCGGATGAAAACGAATTGGGGGTTTATCCTTTTTCAATTAACAAGGATGAAGTTGATCTGCTCATGCTTTGGGAGGCCATTCTCTCCGATTGGCGAAAAGGTATTCCCCCGCCGATCATTGCCGGGCGGTTTCATAATGCGGTGGCTCACCTCATCCTTGAAGCAGCCCAAACTATTCGGCAGATTAGTGGGGTCAAAACTGTAGTTTTGTCCGGGGGGGTGTGGCAAAACCAATTACTTCTTAAAAAAACCCTACCCCTCCTTGAAAATTCCTCCTTTGAAGTTCTAACCCACCAGCGTGTGCCTGCCAATGATGGCGGAATTGCCCTCGGACAGGCCTTAATAGCTGCTCATCAGCTCCAATTTTCTTCTTTCAGTCAGGAAGGATAGTGAAATGTGCCTTGGAATTCCCGGAAAAATTGTTGAACTTTATCAGCAGGCTGGTTTGCGCATGGCAAAGATTGATTTCGGCGGTGTCCTGCGTGAAGCTTGTGTCGAAACCCTGCCCGAAGCCAAAGTCGGCGATTACGCCATCATCCACGCCGGATTTGCGCTCAACCTGTTAAATGAACAGGAAGCCCTCGAAACCCTCCAGCTTCTTCGTAATGCCGGAGTACTTGACGAAGAATTGAATACTTCCGCTGCGGATTAGGAGTACTTCCTATGGACTTGAGTTTGTTAAACCAGACTTTGCGGGACGAAAGTCAGGTCAAGGCCGAAATCGAAAAAATCCGTCGCATTTTGACCCGCCGTTGGGTTTTGATGGAAATTTGCGGTGGCCAGACCCATGCGATTATGCAGTCGGGTCTGGATCAACTTCTCCCACCGGAAATCGAACTGGTCCACGGGCCGGGCTGTCCTGTCTGTGTGACACCATTGGAATTGATTGATAAAGCCCTGGCCATTGCTGCCCGTCCGGAAGTGATTTTCTGTTCTTTCGGGGATATGCTGCGCGTTCCGGGTTCTAATCGGGATCTCTTTGCTCTGCGTGCCAGCGGAGCCGACGTGCGGGTCGTTTATTCCCCCCTGGATGCTGTCAAAATCGCCCAGCAAAATCCAGATCGCCAGGTTGTTTTCTTTGCTATCGGGTTTGAGACAACCGCACCACCCAACGCCATGAGTGTGTTGCAGGCTAAAAGGCTTGGACTGAAGAACTACTCGGTGCTGGTCTCGCAAGTGTTGGTACCTCCCGCCATGCACGCAATCCTTTCTTCCCCGCACAACCGCGTAGAGGGTTTTCTACTTGCCGGTCATGTTTGTACGGTCATGGGATATCAGGATTATCTGCCCATTGCCGAGCAGTACCGTGTCCCAATGGCTGTAACCGGCTTTGAACCGCTGGATTTGGTTCGTGGAATTTTTACGGTGGTCAAGTTGCTGGAAAACAATCAAGTCAGGGTTGAAAACGCATACGCCCGTGTGGTCAAACCGGAGGGTAATCCCGCGGCTCAAGCCATCATCCAAAAAGTATTTCAACCGGTTGATCGCAACTGGCGAGGAATTGGACGCATTCCGCTCAGCGGATGGGGATTGCGCCCCGAATTTGCCGAATTTGATGCCGAGTTGCGTTTTGATGTCGCTGCCATTCAAACTCACGAATCACCCTTGTGCATTGCCGGGCAAATTTTACAGGGTCTCAAAAAACCCCTCGACTGTCCCGCTTTTGCTGACCCATGCACTCCGCAAAACCCTTTGGGAGCGCCCATGGTTTCCGCCGAAGGGGCATGCGCTGCCTATTACCGCTTTGCCCGCAGTTCTACGCTGTCAAAGGAAGGATGACCCCCATGGCAGACAACTCCTTTCCCACAATGGAAGGCCCGTTTTGTCCCCTTCCACTCAAACATGATGAACAAATCATATTAGGCCATGGCAGCGGTGGACGCCTGACGCACAATTTGATCAAAGAGATATTCCTCCCATATCTGAGCAGTCCTGCTTTACAAAGTGGTGACGACTTTGCCCGCCTTACCGAAGCAAGTGGCGAGTTGATCGTTTCAACGGATTGTCACATCGTCAGTCCACTTTTCTTTCCGGGGGGTGATATTGGCAGGCTTGCCGTATGCGGTACAGTCAACGACATTGCGGTCTCCGGTGCGCAACCTCTCTATCTAACCACCGGATTTATTCTGGAAGAGGGTCTACCGGTTCAAACCCTCGTTCGGATTTTAGAATCCATGCGTCTGGCTGCCCAGGAAGCCGGTGTTCAATTTGTTGCCGGAGATACCAAAGTGGTTGAGAAAGGCAAAGCCGACGGTCTTTTCATCACCACAACCGGCATTGGCTTTTTACCTAAAGGCAGAATTATCAATGGCCATCAGGCTCAACCGGGGGATGTCATTCTTGTCTCCGGTAGCATCGGGGATCACGGCATCGCCGTCCTGGCTGAACGCGGTGAACTGGGATTTTCTGCCAAAATCCAGTCTGATGTAGCCCCACTGAATGGTTTAATTCAGGATCTTTTAACAGCCGCACCTCACACTCATGTTCTCCGAGATCCGACTCGCGGTGGACTGGCTACGACTCTCAATGAAATTGCAGCACAGAGCCAGGTGGGAATGATTCTCTACGAAAACAAGATCCCGATCAACCCCGCTGTTCAAGCCGCCTGTGAGATGCTGGGTTTTGATCCGTTGTACATTGCCAATGAGGGGAAGATCATAGCCATTGTACCCCCACAAGAGGCCGAGGCGGCTTTAAACGCCATGCACCATCATCCTTATGGTAAATTGGCCTCCCGCATTGGGGAAGTCACTCGTAATGAACCCGGACGCGTTTTATTGAAAACCAACATCGGGGCTACCCGCATCCTGGACATGCTGGCAGGTGAAATCCTGCCTCGCATTTGCTAATGAATTTAGCGATACTGGACCTTACCAAAATTCCATTCCACCTGAAAATTCGGATTCCACGCGTTGAAAATTCTCTGACTTAAGCGTGCCATCAGCGCATTGGCGGGTTCAAACAAGAGTTGCACGGGATCGTAAAGGAAAATGACGAGTACATAATCCGCCTGTGGCCCAAAAACAATGCCCACATCACTAATGGTATGAAGCAGGCCATCACTCTCTTCGCTCCAGCCATGTTTATGCGCATAAGGAACGCCTTCCGGCAAACCAGCCTGCCCCAACACACCAATCCGATTACGCAGCATCATTTCAAGCACAAAGGTACATTTCTCGGATGTAAGTTTACCAGCAAAGTTTTCTACCCATACACCTTGATTTGATTCGGCACAGGAATAAATTGCTCGCAGCAAATGTCCCATGTCTCCGCCCGTGGTTTGGTTGTACACATCTGGATTGAGGTTAATGTCGGCGCGTTGATTGGCAGGGGTTTCAAATCGCTGCAAGAGTGGTGCCCCAAGATAAAAATACCCTGCCAGAAATGTATTCTTAAAACCCACTTCCTGTAAAACTTCGCTCACCTTCAACGGCGCCAGAGTCGAACCAATGTAGGTATTCATGATTTGATCCGCCGGAGGGTTTTCCGAAAAAACCATCATTCGCTCTGCCAATTGGATGAACTCATCGGGCAAGGGCGTTTCCATCTGCATCAGAGCGGTCAGTAAAATTGGAATCTTAATCGTGGACGCAGCCGAAAAAGCAATATCCGCCGCTACTTCCTGGCCATGGTCAACTGCAAAATGCAGCTCTTGATTTTCTGTCAAATGATAAGCATATATTTCGGCAATCCCATCAAAATTAGCTTCCCTTAATTCAGTGATGAGAACCGCTTTCAACAGGTCATTCTCTACGAAACTGGCAGCATGTTCATTAACAATCAGTTCAACCCGCCGACTCATCGGATCCTTCAACAGTCTCTGAAATCGAGGCAGGGAAGCCTCAATGTCCAGATATCTGCCTGAAACCCCCGCTGAAAACTGACTGCTGCCCGGAATAGGGAGAGGTGGAACAGAAGAAATATCGTAGCGGTTGGCGATTTCGTCTTGCAGGTATGCCCGGAGTTGGGTTTCATCCAGCCAAACCTCAACCGGAAGATCCGCCGGTGGCTGTGGTTTATTCCAAAGGTACGCCCAGAAAGGTAGACCAGGATTATCTGTCTGTAAGTTTTGCAATTGATCCGGCAGGTTGAGATGAAAACCCAGTTCCTCTGCCGAGACATGAATCTTATCGTTCTGGTACATTAATTCGACCGGACCGAGATACACCGCCATGACCTGTTGACGGGCTTCTTCCACCGATAACCCACCTACATTCACCACCCCCCACCGGCTATTCAGCGGCAGTATTTTTTGAAAGTGATGAAACTGGCGCCCGGCATAGAGAACCAACCCGCCTGCGGCAAGGATCAAACCGAGGGAAATCACCCTCAACAAAGAAGACCAGCGATGATTTTTCACTTGGTTTTAATGATAGCAATCAATCGAAACCGCCATAATTGGATCAATCACCGCTGGACCTTCAACCGACTTGATTTCCAGTATCGGCGTCACATAGGAATAGCGTGCTGAAAGTCCTTCCGGTACATAAACCCGTATACCTTTTAAATCGGTATAAATCCAATTCTTGCCATCAAAGTGCCAGTGATCGGCTTTTCCCCCGAACAAGGCTGCGGCTCCCTGTTGAGTGGGAGGGCAGCCAAACGAACGTCCCTGCCGTGCATACTGCGTCACTGTTGGAGGCGGTGGTATCAGTTCCAGCCTTTCCCCATTGATCAACCCGTTGACTGCTATCAAAGCGCGTTCAAATACTCCGGTTGGATAGATGAGTAAACCAATAACTACCAAACCCATGATTACCGCAATCAGCGTCAATATCCTTTCAAGAGATCTCGTCCGTGCGGGTTGCTCAATTATTTCCATAATCCGGTCAATTTGAATGGGGTTCAGGCGCGGGTCTTTTTCCAGAATCTGACGTACTTCTGCCGGTGTATTTCCCAATTCAATCAGTTTTCTAGCCTGATCTACTGCTCGCTGAGGAGGTTCCAAAGAACCTCCTCGACTGCTTAAGTCATCTGTAATTAAGTTCGTTCGGCTCATGGGCTTGCCAGATCCTGTAACAGCGATCATCGCCGGGAGGTTCAAACCATCCTTTTCAATCTTTGCTTTGATCTTCTCACTTACCAGCCCAAAGGGCATCCAAACACCATACAATTCAACTCCCAAAATCTGCGGGTACTGAATCAGTCGAATGAAATCTCCGGTTTCAGACACTTCAAACTCTGTCGTGCAATTATTACAATGAAGCAGATCCGGCACGCCCGCTTCGCGAATAACATCTAACCCCAATTGATCGCACACCGGGCAATTTAAGCTCCTTGCCCAAAAAGCGAGGACGGATTGCATTGGGCGAACCTTTTCCATGTTCTAATTATAATAATTTGTGCTGCTTCTTGACAATCCATTTATCTCCTTTATACTTATTCCATATTTTGAGAGGAGCCCAGAAAATGAAATACGATTATCAGGAAACGACCAAAGATTTACTCAAGAGAATTGATATTCACTCAAAATTTGGCAGCCGCAATATTGACCAATGGATGCTGGAAATTTTACCTCTCCGCAAAGGACAAAAAATTCTGGATGTTGGCTGTGGGGCTGGAAAACAGTGCTTTTCGTATTACGACCATCTGAACGGCGAAGCCAACATTTTAGGTGTGGATGTAAATCAGGAGTTGTTGAGTGAAGCCAACGCAGAAAATGAACGCCGTAATGCCACCGTTCAATTCAAAGAATTGGATTTCAATAAGCCATTCGACCTTCCCGAAAACACCTTTGATCTGGTTTCCTGCTGTTTCGCCATCTACTACGCAGAGGATATCCCCTTCACCATTCGGGAAATGCATCGCGTTTTGAAACCCGGCGGGGTACTCTTCACTTCCGGGCCAATGCCAGAAAACAAGCTGTTGTTTTATGACATCATCCGGGAAGCCACTCAAAAACCCATTCCACCCATGCCGGGCAGTTCGCGATATGCTAGCGAGATTTACTCTACAATCAAGAACACCTTCGCAAAAACCGAATTGCACATCTTTGAAAATCCTCTAACTTTTGAAACGGTTGAACCCTTCATTGAATACACCCGCGCCTCTCTCTCTGAAGACCGCCGTTTGTGGAAATCGTTCTTCCAGGATAAGGAAGACTTTAACCGCATCATGACACAAATCGAAGAAACCGCCACTCGCCGTTTGGAGAAAGAAGGCAAACTGGTCATGACCAAAGTGGTTGGCGGTATTCTGGCAACCAAGTAGCCTATGGGACAGGATTTGATTTTTTACGGACGTCGGGTATTGTTTCTTGGATCTCATCCGGATGATATCGAGATTGGGTGCGGGGCTTTGCTGGCACAGATTGTGGATAAAACGGATATCCTTTGCGTGACCCTTTCGGATAACCAGAAGAATCCGGAACTAAAAAATCTGGTTGAAGAACATTATCAATCCATGGCTGTTTTGGGCATCCCAGCGGAAAAAGCCATCCTCGGACAGTTTGAAACTCGCCGTTTTCCCCATTACCGACAGGAAATACTGGAATACCTGATTCAGATCAATCGTTCCTTCAAACCAGATCTGATTTTTGTCCATACCAGAGCCGATATCCATCAAGACCACGCTACCCTCACAGAAGAAGCCCTGCGGGCATTTCGAGGAACAACTGTCTTGGGTTTTGATGTCATTCGCAGCAGTTATGGGTTTTTCCCCAGTTTTCTGGTAGAAGTGAGCGAATCTGCTGTCGCGAAGAAAATTGAAGCCCTCCAACAGTATAAAACCTATCAGAATCGCTACTACTTTGACCCCGACATCACCCGTTCAACTCTCATTCGCAATGGTGCCATCTGCGAAAGGCCGTATGCTGAGGGGTTTGACATCCTTCGGGTTGTGGGAACATTTGCCAGTCCAATCAACAATAGCAATATATAAAAACCTTCAAAACAAAGAAGCCCCGCCAGATCAATGCGGGGCTTCTTGATTTTTCACCTTTAATCCGGTACACCGACCTCAATATCATCTTCGGTCACCCGGACGGGATAAGTAGGAATATCTACCACCGCTGGCAGGGAAAGTACCTTGCCATTTCGCACATCAAACCGCGCACCATGACGAGGGCAGATGATCTGATGCCCGTCCAGCTCTCCATCACCCAATGGGCCGTCATCGTGGGTACAAACATCGCCAATGGCAAAGTACTTGCCGGCAATATTGAAGACCACAATGGAAAGATCCCCAATTTCGACAAACAGACGTTCGCCAGGTGGTAAATCATCCACTTTTGCGACAGCGTAAAAGGAATAATCGGTTAAGTCAATCGGTTCGGACATACCCTCTCTCACTCCTCAACCAAACTATCACTGGCCTCACCCAGCCCATATACCCCCGCTTTTATCACTTTGAGTGGGAGCAGGGCGCATTTCAAGCGGACTGGGCCCAGCTCAATCCCCAACAACTCCAACACATCTTGTTTGGATAGTTGCTTAACTTCATCCAACGTTTTGCCGATGATACTTTCCAATAACAAATCTGCCGAAGCTTGAGAAATGGCGCAGCCATGACCACTGAAGGCAGCCTCAACCACCCGCGAATTTTCGTCTACACGCAAATCAATGCGAATATGGTCACCACAAAGGGGATTTTCATCTTCGAAAGAAATATCATGTGGCTCGAGTACACCGCGATAAAGGGGTTCTTTATACCGCTCGATAATTATTTCGCGATAAAGATCATCCATTAGGTTCAGCCTTTCAGCCAAATATCTTCTTTACTTTTGCGAGTCCTTGCACCAGTTGATCTACTTCCTGGCGGGTATTATACAGGTAAAAACTTGCTCGTGTTGTCGCTGGTAATCCAAATTTTTCATGAAGCGGCATCGCACAATGGTGCCCGGCTCGAACTGCAATTCCCTGACTATCCAAAATTTGTGAAACATCGTGGGGATGCACACCCCGCATTGTAAAAGAAACCACTGCCCCTTTCTGATCAGCGGACGGACCATAAAGAGTCAAGCCTTCAATCTCACTTAAAGCTTCCAGGGCATACGAGATAATGTCATGCTCATGAGCCGCTACCCGTTCCATGCCAACCTGTTTCAGGTAATCTATGGCTGCACCAAAGCCAATCGCTTCTGCAATAGCCGGGGTACCGGCCTCGAATTTATGGGGCAATTCATTCGGGCTGAAACTACGCAAATGAACTTTTTTAATCATGTCCCCGCCGCCTAAAAATGGTGGCATTGCTTCGAGCAATTCCTCTCTACCAAAAAGTACCCCAATACCGGTAGGACCAAGCATCTTGTGCGCTGAAAACGCCAAAAAATCTATTTCTAAATCCTGCACGTTAACCGGCAAATGCGGCACCGATTGCGCGCCGTCCACAAGCACTACCGCACCGACTTGATGAGCCCGTTGAGTCAATTTTTTGACCGGGTTGATCGTCCCCAGTACATTTGACATCTGAGTCACTGCAACCAGTTTCGGTTTTAGGTTCAAAAGCCGTTCAAACTCTTCCAAATCCAGCAGGCCATCGGTGGTAACCGGAATGAAATCCAGCAGGATTTCCTTCTCCTGGGCCAGAATTTGCCAGGGGACCAGGTTCGAATGATGTTCCATCTCCGTTAACAAAACCCGGTCGCCGCGTTGTAGAAATTTACGCCCCCAGCTGAATGCAACCAGATTAATCGCTTCGGTAGTATTTCGAACAAAGACCACTTCGCGGCTTTTTCGTACGCCGATAAATTCGGCAATTTTTTCTCGCGCGGCTTCATACTGAGCGGTGGCTTCCTCTGCCAGGGTATGTACGCCTCGATGAATGTTGGCATTACTTCTTTCATAGTAATCGTTCATTGCCCGAATAACCGCCAGTGGTTTTTGGGAGGTTGCCGTCGAATCCAGATAGACCAGCGGAACTCCAGGTGCAACTTCTCGTTTGAGGACGGGAAAATCCTCACGTATTCGCATCACATCCAACCGCTCAGTAAGGGTGGTGGTCATCGAATCCTCTTTCAATCCATTAAAGTTAACCGTTAATCCTGGTTTGCCATCTCCGCCCGAGATCCCTTTTTGACAGGGAAGCGGATATGAGGCGAATTTTGGGGATACCAGAGGATATGGTCAGGCACCATCCAGCCATCTGTCAAAAAGACGTTGGTACGAAACTGAACAGCGACCATTTTCGGGTCAACCTGTACCACAATCCCTTTTAACCAACCGCGTATACGCTGCCCCCCCTTTTCATGGTCACAATAGACCTCAACTGTATCCCCAACCTCAAAAGTTGTTTCCGGTTCCGGTGGGTTAATGAAAGGAACTCCAGCCATATCTTGCTCCATACTGACAAGATTTTTTATCAATCAGTTAATTTTATCACAAACCATCAGCGCTGAACCGAAGCCATTCAGACAGGCGTACCCTTTCCGGTGCTGAACCGGAAAGGGTCGCCTTTTTCTCTTAAAAGAACTGCAAAATCAACCGTGGTACACTTCCATCTTACGGGTAATCGCCTCCTGGAAGCGTTCCCTCACTCCTTCAAAAGGAATACGCTGCATGATCGGATCAAAGAATCCTTCCACAATCAGGCGTTCGGCTTCAACTTTGGAGATACCCCTCGCACGCAGGTAAAAGACCTGATCGGGGTCAATTTTGCCAACTGTTGCACCGTGCGTGCAGCGCACATCATCCGCCAGAATTTCCAATCCCGGAATCGAGTCGGCCCGTGCATCTCGGCTGAGTACCAGATTCCGGTTGGCCTGATACCCATCCGTTTTCATCGCACCCGGGGCAACATAAATCATGCCTTGCCAAACCACCCGGCTGCGGTCAATTAATGCACCTTTAAAGAGCAAATCACTGGTGGTATTCGGCGCTAGATGATTTTGCTGCGAATCATAATCCAGATGCTGCTGTCCATCGGTAAAGTAGAAACCCGACATCCGCCCGCTGGCACCGCGTCCGATCAAGTCTAAATCGGCAAAGTTCTTGGTCAACTGGCCGCCCATCGCGCCAAAAATCCAGTCAAGGTAGCCATCGGCATCCACTTGCGAACGTTCATGGGTGAAATTCCACACATTCTCGCCCCAGGATTGCAGTTCAACAAACCGCAAATTTGCGCCGGCACCGACATGCACTTCCACCAATCCAACATGCAAGGTTTGCCCCGTCTCGGTAGGAGATGCGTATTCATGTACATATGTAGCCCGCGCACCTTCTTCCAGCCAGACAAGGATATGGGAGATGTGTGCCAAATGTACACCCGGCCCCCACAACAGACTATGCAGCGGTTGATCAATTTCCACATTTCGGGGGATGTAAAGCAGCACACCCGTATCCGCCAGTGCAGCGGCGAGCGCAGCAAACTTACCTTCGGTAGGTTTGACGACCTTGTTCAGCACTCTCTCCAAAATTTGTGGATACTTCTCTTCGGCTGTCCGTAAATCCGTAAAAACTACACCTTTTTGCGCCAGTTCTGCCGAGAGGTTGACTTGCGAACCACCAGGCATCAGGATAATTTGTCCTCCATGCTCACCGTCAGCAATCGGGCGCATCAATTCTGCTGGCAAAGGGGCTAAATCCAAATAGGCTTCTTTTTGTGGCAGACGGAAACGTTCCGATTCCATCCCGCGCAGGTCTGTGCGCCGCCAAGCCTCTTCTTTCACCGCAGGCATAGGCAGCGATTGATAAGTCTGCCACGCCTGCATTCGGTAATTGCGGATAAACTCGCTCATTCCTGCCGAGCGAACCATCTCCTGTGTAAAAGCAAATTCCCTTACGGCAGATTCATCCCGCCGACGAGCTCGGGTGACGATCTTCGGAGTTTCTTTGGTCATAGGTTTATTCAATCCTCTCTTCGTTGCAATTTCATTCCGATAGATATCGGATCACCCAATCGAACCTTCCATTTGCAACTGGATCAATCGGTTCATCTCAACAGCATACTCCATGGGCAGTTCTTTGACCAATGGCTCAATGAAGCCTGAAACAACCATCGTCGTGGCTTCTTCTTCGCTCAATCCGCGGCTCATCAGGTAAAACAACTGCTCTTCCCCGACTTTGGAAACTGAAGCTTCATGACCGATGGTCACATCTTGCTCATCAATTTCGATATAAGGATAGGTATCCGAGCGTGATTGCGGATCGAGCAACAACGCATCACACACAACATTTGAACGGACATCCTCAGCTCCCTTATAAACCTTCAATAAGCCACGGTAAGATGCTCGACCGCCGCCCTTACTGATGGATTTGGAGGTAATTTTACTGCTGGTGTGCGGAGCAAAGTGAACAACCTTGCCGCCTGCATCCTGCCACTGCCCCGGCCCGGCAAACGCCATGGAGAGGATCTCCCCATGTGCCCCGGGTCCCATCAGGTAACAAGAGGGATACTTCATTGTCACCTTAGAACCGAGGTTGCAATCCACCCATTCCATTGTGCCTTCTTCTTCCACAATTGCCCGCTGAGTGACGAGATTATAGACATTGGTTGACCAGTTTTGAATGGTTGTGTAACGCACACGGGCACCCTTTTTAACAACAATTTCAATCACACCACTGTGGAACGAGTCGGTCGTATACTGTGGGGCTGTACAACCTTCGACATAATGCACCTGTGCACCCTCATCGGCGATGATCAAAGTTCGTTCGAATTGACCGATATTGGCAACGTTCAGGCGAAAATACGCTTGCAATGGCAAATCCACCTTGACCCCTTTGGGTACATACACAAAAGACCCACCCGACCAAACCGCACTATTGAGCGCGGCAAACTTGTTATCCTCAATCGGAATGACCGTACCAAAGTACTGCTTGAAGAGATCAGGGTGCTGGCGTAGTCCATCTTCAATACTCAGGAAAATAACCCCTTGTTTTTCAAGGTGTTCCTGAATACTGTGATAAACCATCTCCGATTCGTACTGAGCACCCACCCCGGCAAGAAACTTTTGTTCAGCCTCAGGAATGCCTAGCCGTTCAAAGGTTTGCTTGATCGTCTGCGGAACTTCATCCCACGAACGCCCGGCTGCTTCTGCGGGGCGAACGTAGTAGACAATCTCATCCAGGTTCAGCTTGGAAAGGTCCGCCCCCCAGGTCGGCATCGGGCGTTGCAAAAAATGGTTGAGTGCCTTCAGGCGAAACTGGAGCATCCACTCCGGTTCACCTTTCATTGCTGAAATCTGACGAACAACCTCTTCATCCAGGCCTTTGCGTGTCTTAAAAACGGAAATATCCGGGTCTTGAAACCCGTAGCGGTATTCACCTAACTGTTCCAGAAAATCCGTTTGCGGATCTACACTCATATTAGCCTCCTCTTAGCCAGTAAAAAAAAGCCAGTTCCCAATCAGGCAGGTGTGCCGTTATCCACTTTTTCGCGCACCCAGTCGTAACCATGTTCTTCGAGGTGCAGAGCAAGTTCGGCGTCTCCCGTTTCGACGATTCGGCCATCCATCATCACATGCACCACATCCGGGCGAATGTAATTTAAGATGCGTTGGTAGTGGGTGATCACCAGCACACCTAAATTTTCTCCCCGCAAGGCATTGACGCCTTCCGCGACAATCCGCAGAGCATCAATGTCCAGACCGGAGTCGGTTTCATCCAATATGGCAATTTCCGGCTGCAACACAGCCATTTGTAATATTTCTGCCCGCTTTTTTTCACCGCCCGAAAAACCATCATTCAAGTATCGCCCGGCAAATGACGGATCAATCTTCAACAATTCCATTTTTGCTTTGAGCATTTTGCGGAATTCGGGAATCGGGATACCTTTGTCTTCCGGGTTTTGCGCTCGACGACGGGCATTGACCGCCGTGCGGAGAAAATTCGCCACAGTTACCCCGGGAATTGCCACCGGATATTGGAATGCAAGGAAAATACCCAGGCGTGATCGCTCATCCGGTTCAAGTTCCAGGATGTTCTGTCCCTTGAAAAGAACTTCCCCATCCGTCACCTCATAAGCCGGATGCCCCATCAGTGTATAGGCCAGGGTGGACTTTCCCGTACCATTTGGGCCCATAATCGCGTGAACCTCCCCCTTAGGCAAGGTGAGATTAACACCTTTAAGAATTTCTTTACCCTCGATACTTACTCTCAGGTTACGAATGATCAGTTCATCGGTCATTTCAAAGTTGCTCCTTCGACATTTTTGTTAAAGTGTAATGAATATTGAATTTATTTCAATATCATCATAAAAATCTTGTATAATCCAAACACCAGCAGGATTATAGCACAAAGGTAGTTTAGGGTCAATATTTATCATAAATTTCTTATATATTGACAATTTTATTCGCCCTTGTTATACTTCAAACTAAAGAAGGTCAGGTAGTTTTGTGGGTAGCAAAAAGGTGAAGAATGGAAGTCAAAAGCACTCGCGATAAAATTCTGCATACCCTGCTGAATAATCCCCGCTCCACCATTAACGAACTGGCGGAAGCGGTGGGAATAAATTCTATTTCCGTTCGTCACCACCTGAACGGCATGCTCGCAGATGGACTGGTTGCCTCTGAAGAAGAACGCCACGGAGTCGGCCGTCCTCGTTTGGTCTACTTTCTTACCGAACGCGGATTGGAAAAATTTCCCACCCGCTATTTCAGGCTTGCCAATCGCTTGCTGGGAAGGTTAAAAGAAACTTTACCTGCTTCCGCGGTGGAAACGATTTTTACAGAAATGGCGCGCGATCTGGCCGAAGACCATCTTCGTGCCACCCAAAACATGACACTGGAAGAAAAACTGGAATTCTTGAAAAAACTCCTTAGTGAAGAGGGTTTTATCATCGAATGGGAGAAAATTGGCGACTCCTATCAAATTCACGAGATCACCTGCCCATACTTCCATGTTACTCAAGCTCACCCCGAAGTTTGCACTGTTGACCAGACCTTAATTTCAACCGTCCTTTCGCTCCCCGCCCAAAAAATCCAATGTGTGTTGAGCGGAGATCATCACTGTACTTACATTATCCCCCTGGAAAAGGCTGGAACTCAAAACCATGAATGAAGAATTTGGAACCCCTGGAACCAATCGTCCGGTATGGGATGCTGAAGCGACCCATCCCGAATTGTGCCAAAAATTGCGAGACGCCCTAAATCAGGTAATGGATCCAGAGATTGGGCTGAGTGTCATTCAGTTGGGGTTAATCCGCAATTTTCAAATCCAAGAAGATCAGGCCCGTCTCAAGATGATTCTCACCACCCCTTTCTGCCCTTACGGTCCCGCCCTGATTGACATGACCCGTGTCAAAGCCGAAGAAGGACTTGGCATGCCTGTATCAATCGAATTGGGAATGGAAGTTTGGGACTTTTCCATGATGGAAGAGGGGGTAGATTTGGGCTGGGGGTTGTACTAAACCGATTCATCCACTTTTCCCCCCAGCGCTCTCAATTCGTCTTTATCGGGTTTAAACAAACCGGTCAATTGCATCGCCAGGCTCATATTGCCGGCCATTTTGATCTTTCCCATCAGATAAGCCCGCATGGCATCCAAACGCCCCCTAAAAATATCCAAAACAACATCCGCCTCACCCGAAAGGGTAAGATCGAGAGGCTCAATTTTCTCCTTAACTATACGACAGGTCTGATTTTCGATCACCACTGTCCAATAACCACCACCTTCACCCGAAAGATCAAATCCAATCCGGGCTGCGATACCTTTCGCCTGTGCCGGAATAAAATAACGGGGTAGTAAGTTCATGAGGTCTTGAATTGAAACGGTTGTCATTCCTTCCATTCTCCGTTTTTAGACCATTGTATCATTTTTACCTCTCAAGATACATATTTTACAAAAAGGATAAATGGTCTTTGTTTTTGAATTTGAAGGATGGCTATCTCACCAAAGCGTGTACAATCTTTGTAAAATAAAGTGCTGCCAGTTAAGGGATATTTGGTATACTCAAAATACTTTGAATGTGCGGTAAAAAGTTTATGGATAGCAACCCTTCACCTCTCACCCATCGCAAAGCCGATCATATCCGCATTAATCTAGAGGAGGATGTCACTTCAAGCCGTACCACTGGATTGGAGCGCTATTATTTCCTCAACGAAGCCTTACCCGATTTCAACCTTGCCGATGTTGATACCAGCCTGAACCTTTTTGGTAAATCACTTCGTGCCCCACTGTTGATTTCCTCAATGACCGGTGGCACTACCCACGCTGGCCAAATTAATTTGCGGTTGGCAGCGGCGGCTCAGGAAAAAGGGATTGCCTTAGGGCTGGGTTCACAACGCGCTGCCCTGGAACATCCTGAGCAGCAGGTTACTTTTCAGGTTCGTTCTGTTGCACCAGATATCCTCTTGTTTGCTAATCTTGGCGCCGTTCAACTGAATTACGGATACAGCGTAGATCACTGCCTGCGCGCCATCGAGATGGCTCAGGCTGACGGGCTTTTTCTCCACCTCAATCCACTTCAAGAAGCCCTTCAACCAGAAGGGGATACCAATTTTTCCGGATTGCTGAAAAAGATCGAAGCCGTGTGCAAAGCCCTGCCGGTACCCGTGATCGCCAAAGAGGTCGGTTGGGGAATATCCGCCGAAACAGCCCGCCGGTTGGTTTCAGCCGGGGTTGCTGCCATTGATGTCGCCGGTGCGGGTGGCACCTCGTGGTCACAAGTTGAAATGTACCGGATGAATGATCCCGCCTTGGCTCGTATCGCCTCCACGTTCCGCAATTGGGGTATTCCCACCGCCGAGGCGGTTCGTCAAGTGCATCAGGCTTTACCAAACATACCCATATTTGCCTCTGGCGGTTTGCGCAACGGCCTGGATATCGCCAAATGTATCGCGCTAGGTGCTACCCTCGGCGGCATGGCGGGCCCTTTTCTAAAAGCGGCGGTTGTTTCTGCAGAGGAAGTAGCCACAACCATTGACGAAGTTGTAACCACTCTTCGGATCGCCATGTTTGCTTCTGGCGCTCCAAATCTAGATACACTTCGCCATACACCCTTGTGGGAGGTTTCATCTTGACCAGCCTTCATCAATTCAACCTGCAAATGCAGCCGGCAATTGACCAAACGATGCAGCGGGTGGTACTCTCGCACCCACGGATTGGGCAATACCGTGGATTGAAAGACATCCTCAGTTACCATCTGGGATGGGATGTGGAAGGTGATCGCAGTGAGGTTCAGGGAAAACGAATTCGTCCATTGTTAGTTCTCTTATCCTGCGCTGCCTGCAACGACCACCGGTGGGAGACTGCTCTCCCGGCTGCTGCTGCGGTTGAACTTCTCCACAATTTTTCGTTGATCCACGATGACATTGAGGATCGCAGCCCATTACGGCGTGGTCGAGAAACCGTTTGGAAAAAATGGGGAGAGGCCCTGGCAATTAACGCTGGTGATGCTCTGTTCAGTCTGGCTTTTGATGCCATTTACCTGCTCCAGGAAAAATGTCCAGAGAAAATCGTTCTGCAATCTTTGCAAATTATGAACACAACCTGTGTTCAATTGACCGGTGGGCAACATCTGGATATTTCTTATGAAAATGAACGGTTTATCTGCCTGGAAGACTACTGGAAAATGATTGAAGGCAAAACTGCCGCATTGATCAGCGCCAGCACCCGGATCGGCGCATTAATCGGCGGAGGATCGGATCGCCAACAAAATGACCTGGCCGAATTCGGCAGGTCACTTGGAATTGCTTTTCAAATTCAAGATGACTGGTTGGGTATTTGGGGAGATGCCGCTCAAACCGGAAAATCCAATGAAAGCGACCTGGTTAGTGGGAAAAAATCTCTTCCAATTGTTTTTGCGCTTCAACAGAAGGGCAAATTTTCCCGGCGCTGGCTTGCCGGACCAATTCACACAGACGAAGTCAGAGAAGTTGCCCAATGGTTAATTGAAGAAGGCGCTCAGTACTACACAGAAGAACAGGCCGAAGCCTACACCCGCCGTGCTTTGCATTCACTTGCCGATGCAAAACTTGATAATAATGCCGGTCAGGCTCTCCACGAGCTGGCTCTACGGCTACTCAAGCGCAGTTCATGAACTCACATCGCGTTGCAGGGAACAACCCTGTAATTTGTTACTAAAGAGGAAAGAGGAAGGAAGAAAAAACATGGAAAAACAGCTGATCATCACAGGTGAAGAGATTTATCAGGCAGCAGAACTCTTCAATGACGGAGGAATTGATTTTGAAACCATCCGCCAAAATGTAGAAAATATCCTGAGAGCCGTCGGTGAAAACCCGGAGCGGGATGGTCTGAAACGAACCCCTGAACGAGTTGCACGCATGTATGAAGAGCTGCTTGCAGGCTATCGCACCGACCCGGTTGCCCTGGTAAACGACGCCCTGTTTGAAGTGGACTACGATGAAATGGTCATCGTCCGCGATATTGAGTTTTATTCTCTGTGTGAGCATCACATGTTGCCCTTTCTCGGGCGTGCCCATGTGGCTTACATTCCACGCGGGCGAGTCATCGGTCTTTCCAAAATTCCGCGGATTGTGGATATGTTCGCTCGCCGATTACAAGTTCAGGAACGAATGACCCGTCAAATTGCCGATTTCTTACAGGAAGTTCTCCATCCGCGCGGTGTGGCAGTAGTCGTCGAAGCCATTCACATGTGTTCAATGATTCGCGGAGTAAAAAAGCATGACTCGCGGATGACCACCTCCAGCATGTTAGGCGCCTTCCGCAACAACATGGCTACGCGAATGGAATTTTTAGACAATATCTCCCGCAGTTCTGAGCCCCTTCACTTTTAAACCGCATTCAAATCCAGATCCGGCACAACAACTGCCGTGGAGTGACTTTTCAAACTTTGTGCTACTTCACCAAGATTACGCCCGGTTTGATCATCCAGCAAGTCCGGGCGTAATTCACTGGTCGGCAACGCCAGAAAATCCTGGCTCCACAGTCCGCCGTCCAATATCTTTTCATCAAATACTAAAATATCCAGATCAATCGTACGAGGAGCATATTTATCTTCACCACGCATCCGTCCCAGTTTTTCCTCAATGGGGCGCAGAACTTGCTCTTTCAGAGAGACAGCGTCCAAATCGGTAGAAATCCACGCGGTGGCATTCATAAAACGCGGCCCGGCCGAACCAACTGGTTCGGTTTCCCAAACAGCAGAAAGGGCATTGACCGTTACCGCCTTGCGCAGCAATTCGACAGCCTGTACCAGGTTTTTACGGGGATCTATGTTTGATCCTAAACTGATATAGGCTTGATGGCGGCGGCTTTTACCAGCCGGATGAAATCGTTCAATCTCCACTCCAACCGATTGAGCAAATCGTACCGCTCCGGGCTTCTCCACCCGAATACGAACACCTTCCACGCCCGGCTCTTCCAAACACAATCGTGCCAAATCATTTGCTAAAGCCTCCACCGTGTAACGGGCAGCCCGTTCCACATAGGCGATGGTCTTTTTTGCCACGGTTCGGTAGTTGATGCAATCTTCGATGGCATCGCTTTGCCCGGCTTTTGAAACATCGCCAAATAAAACGATGTTTATCAATATATCCTGTTTTTGAGAACGTTCTCGTTCGCTGATTCCAATGATGCCTCGAACCAGTAAATCCTTGATGAAAGTTTGATCCATGTACGCCTCCCTAAATGAGATGTCTGCCGCCATCCACATGGAAAATTTCACCTGTGGTGTAAGTTGCTCCACTTAGCAAAAAAATCAACGCCCGCCCGACTTCTTCAGCATGCGCCCAGCGGCCAGCCGGCACACTTTGAACGGCCTGGTGAACATCTCCACCATCGGAGGGCGGTAAAACCGCTCCCAACGCAATTCCATTAACCGTGATTTCAGGGGCAAGCGCAACTGCCAGTGAGCGGGTCAGAGCCGCCAGAGCCGCTTTGCTGATTGTATAAGGCAGATGATCATCAACCGGTCGTAAGGCCCGCCAGTCAAGAATATTGATGATCCGCCCTTCCTGACCGCTTATTTTTCTGGCAAATCCCTGACTGAGCAGAAACGGCGCCGTCAAGTTGATATTGAGGTGCCTTTGCCAATCTTCCACCCCCACCTGATTCCAGGATAAAGGTTCAAAAATGGCGGCATTGTTAACCAGAATCTGAAACGGACTGCATTGCCATGCTACCTCGACCATCTCGGCCAACCGTTCTACTTTCGCAAGATCCGCCTGAACCAGCCAACTGCGGACACCCAATTGTTCGACCTCTGCAAGCGTTTGCCGGGCAGCAGATTCGGATGAGCCGTAGTGGATAATCACATTCACACCCGCTTCAGCCAGTGCGAGTGAGAGTATTTTCCCGACGCGGTGAGCGCCGCCCGTCACCAATGCCGTTTTGCCCTTTAGATTCATGGTTCTGCCTCCTTTTGGGAAGTTTTTCTTCTGCGAATCATCTCCACAGCTACCAACAGAATGGAGAAAGCAATCAACTGAGTACTGCGCACACCGCCCAGACCAATCATCACATTCTCCGCTCGAAAGGCATCCACTGCAATATGGGCTGCGGCGGCCAGTGCGACCAAAGTCAAGAACCGAGATCCATCTGGCAAGGATACATCATGTGGTTTTGATTCGATCACCCGCCAAATCGCAAAGCCGAGAATTAAATCATAGATTTGGGTTGGATGCCGCCAATCCTCAAACAGATAAATGCTCCACGGCAAACGGGCAGGAACACCAAAACCATTCCCGCTCGATAGATTCATCCCAGCCAGTGCCATGATGAGGACAGCCAATCCAGGTGTGAGTACATCCAACGTCGGCCACAAAGCCATGCCTTTACGCTGCCCATATACAAATCCGGTCAAGAGCATTGCGATAATGCCGCCGGAGGTGTCCAGCATTTGGGGAGAGAGCGAAAGAACATCTATGGGACGCTGAATAAAAACGCCTATATTTTGGGCAATATATCCCAACCTTGCACCCAGGATGCCAGCCAGTAAAGTATAAAAAACCAAACCACTGATAACCTCCACGCGCATTTTTCGATGGCGGGCAAACCATTCAATCCGACTTAACCCAATCCATATTCCAGCAAGGAGAATTAAGCCTGGAATTTGAATCGCCAACGGACCGATATTCCATATCGGCAGCATCAGGGCATCTCCTTCAATAACTTTTCGACTTCTACCTTCAACAGAGCCTCATTGAGCGGTCCGCCATAAATCACATTGCGAATTACACCGCGGCGATCAATAAAAAAGGTTGTTGGTAATGCTTGAATCTGATACATTCGTGAAACGGAATTGTCGAAATCGTACAGCACCGGAAATTGTACCCCCCGCTCAATCGCAAACTGCCGAGCCGATTCCGCATCGTCTTGATAAGTTGTATTAACTCCAAGGATGATCACACCATCATCTCTGTGGAAATCATATACTTCCTGGAACGCAGGCATCTCCGCCCGACAGGGAGGACACCAGGATGCCCAGAAATTGAGAATGACAACCGAACCCTCATAATCGTGTAGTGATATAGAGCGATTTTCTCCATCGGGCAAGGAAAAAAGGGGGGCAGAAAAACCAATGCGCGGCAGCGCCGATCCAGAATTGGATTCGGCGGGTGAATAAAAGCCTGTCAAAAGGATGATCAACAGCGAAAAGAGAGTCAGTCCCGGAAAAAATCCTTTGATCTCATGCAGTTTTGTCAGCATGAAGCAATAGTAAGAGGGAGTACACTTGCTGTCAAGGAGAGTTTCGAAGGATTCCCGCAACATACTTGACAAATCGAACACAAATGGGTATCATATAAACGCAAACCCCACCCCCTATGGGGAGGGATAAGGGATAAGGGATGTGGCTTATGAAACACGAAAATGTACTCAACCGTTTGAAAACTGCCGAAGGCCATTTACGAGGCATTCAACGGATGGTCGAAGAGGATGCCTATTGCATTGATATCATCCGCCAGATTCAGGCAGTCCAATCGGCATTGAACAAGGTCAGTTCAATCCTGTTGGAAAATCACCTTAATACCTGTCTGATAACGGCAGTTCGAGGTGAAGACCCTCAGGAAAGAGAACGGGTCTTACGTGAAATTGTAGATGTCTACGAAGCCATGTCCAAAGTCTAAATTTATTTCAATTTGGAGGAGTCTCATGAATACAGTTACTTACTCAGTCCCAAGTATGCATTGCCATCACTGCGTTCACACCATTGAAATGGAACTCGGTGAATTGGAGGGAGTGCAATCGGTTCAGGTTGACCTGAACTCAAAACAGGTTGTCGTCACATTCGCCCCTCCCGCCAGCCCTGAGAAGATTGAATCCCTCCTGGCGGAAATCAATTACCCCGTGCAGAAATAACCATGAGCGAAATCAGGCAAGTCGTCTTGCCGGTCACCGGCATGACCTGTGCTAATTGTGTAGCAACCATCGAGCGAAATCTTAAAAAGCAAACAGGCGTCCAATCGGTGGTGGTCAATCTCTCCTCCGAGCGGGCTGTAGTCGAATTTGACCCCCAATTGGTCGGGCTGGACGATCTCATCCAACGCGTCCAGAGGGCTGGGTATGGGGTAGCTGCTGGTCAGGCCAGCTTTGTTGTGCGCGGGATGAGCGATGACAACGATGCCCGTCGGCTGGAAAAAGCCCTGGCTCGTCTGGAAGGCATTGTTAAAGTTCAGGTCAACTATCCTGCCGAAACCGTACAGGTGGAATACATCCCTACTCTGCTCAACCAGACCGAAATCCGCAAGGTTATCCAATCCAGCGGGTTTGAGACAATCGAAAAGGATGCCTCTCTCCACGATGCTGAAGGAGAAGCACGTGCTGCAGAAATCCGTCATCAGCGCAGATTGTTGATTACCGGTATTCTGTTTACCCTGCCGCTCTTCCTGCTCTCGATGGGGCGCGATTTGGGTCTCCTGCCCATGGAATGGAGGCACGCACCCTGGCTTAACTGGGTGTTGTTTGCACTGGCCACACCGGTTCAATTCTATGTTGGCGGACAGTATTATCGAAACGCATACCACGCCCTTCGGAACGGCACAGCCAACATGGATGTCTTGATTGCCATGGGCACATCGGCCGCTTATTTCTATTCCATCGCCATTCTGTTGGGATTAGTCAAGGATCACGTTTATTTTGAAACCGCCGCGGTCATCATTACACTGGTGCGTTTGGGTAAGTTTCTGGAAGCGCGCGCCAAAGGCCAAACCAGCGAAGCCATTAAAAAATTAATGGGATTACAGGCCCGAACTGCCCGGGTTTCCCGCAACAATCAGGAAATGGAAATCCCGGTAGAGGAAGTAACCATCGGGGATATTGTTCTGGTGCGCCCCGGTGAAAAAATTCCCGTAGATGGGGTCATTATCGAGGGTCACACCAGTGTAGACGAAGCCATGCTGACCGGCGAATCCATGCCGGTGGAAAAACGTCCCGGCGATCCGGTCATTGGGGCAACCCTTAACATGAATGGATTCATCCGCTTTGAAGCCACCCGCGTTGGCAAAGAGACTGTACTCGCCCAAATCATCCGCTTGGTGGAAGAAGCTCAGGGCAGCAAAGCACCCATCCAAAAACTGGTAGACCGGGTTGCCGCCATTTTCGTCCCAGCGGTGATTGGCATTGCCTTGATCACCTTCCTGGTGTGGTATTTTCTGATTCCCCTGCCCGAAACGGCTCAGACCGGCCTCTTTACTCGTGCCATGGTCAACATGGTTGCGGTGCTGGTCATTGCTTGCCCCTGCGCGTTGGGACTGGCTACCCCTACCGCGGTGATGGTTGCTACGGGGCGTGGTGCCGAAGCTGGTGTTCTGATTCGCAACAGCGAAGCCCTCGAACGTGCTGCACGGGTCACCCGAGTAGTATTGGATAAAACCGGTACGGTGACTCGTGGTCAGCCGGGAGTTACCGACCTCATTCCCCTGATCCCCTCTCCTCAACAGACGCATTCCGCAGTAAATTGGGAATGGCTGAGGTTGGCTGCCAGCGCCGAGCAGGTCAGTGAACACCCGCTTGCTCAGGCAATTGTTGCCGAGGCCGGCAACCGCGAACTAAAATTAACCTCGCCAGATTCATTTCAGGCAATTACAGGACACGGCATTCAAGCCCAGGTGGAGGGTCATCAAGTTTGGGTGGGAAGCCCTCGGTGGGAGGTCTTCAACAGCATCTCCCTCAATGGTGTCCACTCTCTAATTCATGAGCTGGAAAGTTCAGCAAAAACGGTCATTCTCGTGAGTGTTGATGGTACTCCTCAGGGTGTTATTGGCATTGCTGATCAAATTAAGGAAGGTTCAAAAGAAGCCATTGACGAATTTCACCGCTTGGGGTTGAAAGTTACCTTGCTAACTGGCGACAACCGACGAACCGCCGAAGCCATTGCCGCTCAGGTGGGGGTGGATGATGTTCGAGCCGAAGTGTTACCGGATGGTAAAGCCCAACAGGTAAAAGAATTGCAAAGTCAGGGAGAAGTGGTTGCCATGATTGGTGACGGCATCAACGATGCCCCTGCATTAGCCCAGGCCGATGTGGGGATTGCAATTGGGACAGGCACCGACATTGCGATGGCCACTGCCCCAATTACCCTGATCAGCGGTGACCTGCGTGCCGCCGTCCGTGCCATTCGCCTTGCACGACGCACATTGAGAACGATCAAACAAAATTTGTTTTGGGCTTTCTTTTACAACACCATTCTCATCCCGGCTGCAGCAGCGGGTTTTCTGAATCCAATGTTAGCTGCGGCAGCCATGGCATTCAGCAGTGTCTTTGTAGTCAGCAACAGTTTACGGCTCAGGAGAGCACGACTCAACTAAATCTTCTTTTTAAGAACATTCTTCCGCCACAAATGCACAGTATTCTGCCCAAAGGTCGAATCTGTGCATTTTTATGTATCCGCCCCAAAACCTGAACCATCTAAACAATAAAATGGTAGAATTTCAAACTGGCAATTATTTTTTTACCATTTTCCATTATGAAAGGAAATTCTCATGATCAAGATCACTCCTGAATTCGAAGAAAAAGCCATCAACACCATTCGATTCCTTTCAGCCGATGGTGTTCAAAGAGCCAATTCAGGTCACCCCGGATTACCCATGGGGGCAGCCGTTTTAGCCTACGTCATCTGGACTCGCTTTCTCAAACATCATCCGGCTAATCCCACCTGGCCGGATCGCGACCGCTTCATCCTCTCTGGCGGTCACGGATCCATGCTTCTTTATTCTCTTTTACACTTGACCGGTTATGATCTCTCGCTGGATGAACTTAAAAATTTTCGTCAATGGGGCAGTCGAACACCCGGTCATCCGGAATACGGGCTTACTCCCGGCGTTGAAACCACAACAGGACCCCTGGGTCAGGGTTTTGCCAATGGGGTTGGCATGGCCATTGCCGAAGCTCATTTGGCTGCCGAATTCAATCGTCCAGGCTTCGAGGTCATCAATCACTTTGTATATGCCATCGTCACCGATGGGGACTTGATGGAAGGCGTCGCATCAGAAGCCGCTTCCCTGGCCGGACATTTACGATTGGGTAAGTTGATTTATCTCTACGATGACAATCGTATTTCAATTGATGGTTCGACCGACCTGACCTTTACCGAAGATCGTGCCAGACGCTTTGAAGCCTACGGTTGGCATGTCATCCGCAATGTGAATGGTCTTTCCATTCGCGAAGTCGAGGCTGCCATTCGCAAAGCCCGCAAAGAACCGCGTCCCTCGTTGATTATCTGCCGGACGCACATTGGCTATGGACTGCCCACCCGTCAGGACACCGCCAAAGCCCATGGTGAACCCCCTGGCGAGGAAGAATTACGCGGCGCCAAACAAAAATTGGGGTGGCCGCTTGAACCGGATTTTTACATTCCAGAGGATGTGCTGCAATTCTTCCGTCTGGCGCTCAAAACCGGCCAGCGTGCCGAACGCAAATGGCAACGTCTCCTCAAAGCTTATCAGCAGGCTTATCCTGATCTTGATGCGGAATTAAAGCGCCGGCTGGCCGGCGAACTCCCAGAAGGTTGGGATCAAAATTTGCCCGAATTTGCCGCCGATCCGAAAGGAATTGCAACACGCGCTGCTTCCGGAAAAGTCCTCAATGCCTTAGCCGAACGTCTGCCTGAATTAATCGGCGGTTCAGCCGATCTGACCCCTTCCAACAATACCTGGATCAACAGCAGTTCTGCATTTCAGGCCAATAACCCGCTGGGGCGTTACATCCACTTTGGGGTCCGCGAACATGGCATGGGCGCCATTGTCAACGGCATGACCTTGCATGGTGGCGTCATCCCGTATTGTGGTACCTTTCTGGTCTTTTCGGATTACATGCGCCCGGCAGTGCGCCTCTCGGCTCTATCGCACATTCCCGCGATTTGGGTCTATACGCATGACAGCATCGGCCTCGGAGAAGATGGACCCACCCATCAACCGGTTGAACATCTGGCTGCCCTGCGAGCCATTCCAAATCTGGTTGTCATTCGACCGGCAGACGCCAATGAAGTACGAGAAGCCTGGATCGCCGCCATCCGTAACCGTCACCAACCCACTGCTTTTGCTCTCACCCGTCAGGCAGTTCCAGTGTTCGACCGATCAACCTTTGCCTCAACCAGTGGATTGCACCGCGGCGCCTACGTAATGGCCGATCTCGGTGGTGCCAAGCCGCAAATCATCCTGATGGCTTCCGGCTCCGAGGTTGCCTTGATTGTTGAAGCCGGATACAGTCTGGCTGCTGAAGGATATAATGTACGCCTGGTGTCATTCCCGTCCTGGGAATTGTTTGAACAACAGGATCAAAACTATCGCGACGAGGTTCTTCCCCCCTCCATCAAGCGCCGACTGGCTGTGGAAGCCGGTGTGGCTCAGGGTTGGCATCGCTACGTTGGCGATCAGGGACGCATTATCAGCATCGAACGGTTTGGTGCATCGGCTCCGTACAAAAGAATTTACGAAGAGTTTGGTTTAACCACCGCCAACGTCCTCAAGGAAGCCCGTAATTTGCTTGGAATCAGCAATCCATAGGAGATAAAGCTCATGCGAGTGGCTGTTTCTTGTGATCATGCCGGATATTTATTGAAGGATGAAATCATCGCTGCTGTGCGCGCTGCCGGCCATGAGGTAATTGATCTGGGCACCAACTCCACCGACGCCGTAGATTACCCCGACTTTACCAGCAAAGCATGCCGGGCAGTTCTCGACGGTATTGCCGAACGCGCAATTGTCATTTGCGGCTCGGGTGTAGGAGCCAGCATTGCTGCCAATAAATTCAAGGGGATTTACGCTGGTTTGTGCCATGATACCTATTCTGCCCATCAGGGTGTTGAACATGACAATATGAACGTACTTTGTCTGGGGTCTCGCATCATTGGCGCCGAACTGGCAAAGGAGATTGTGCGCTCATTTTTATCCGCATCATTTAGCGGTGAAGAACGCCACGTCCGACGGTTTGGCAAGGTTCAGATCATCGAAAATGAAAATTGAAAGGTATGCCTTATGAATCGCATCCATCAGCTTCATCAACTGGGTCAATCCTTGTGGTATGACAACATTCAACGCTCTTTGCTGGAAACCGGTAAGCTGGCTCAGCTAATCGAAGAAGGGTTGATTCGCGGGGTCACTTCAAACCCGAGCATTTTTCACAATGCCATTGCCCGCTCCAACGATTACGACGCCGCTCTCAAGCCAATGGCCTGGTCAGGCTGGAACGCTGAGCAAATTTTTACCCAACTGGCTATTGAGGATATTCAAGCCGCGGCCGATTTGTTCCGTTCGCTTTACGAAGAAACCAACGCTGCGGATGGCTATGTAAGCTTGGAGGTCAATCCGTTATTGGCCAACGACACCGAAGGAACAATTGCCGAAGCTCAGCGACTGTGGTCGTTAGTCAACCGCCCCAATCTGATGATCAAAATCCCGGCAACTCCGGCAGGTATCCCCGCCATTCGCAAGACCATTGCCGCCGGAATTAACGTCAATGTGACCCTGATCTTCTCCCTTGTTCGCTACGCCGAAGTTATTGACGCTTACCTCTCCGGGCTGGAAGACCGGTTATCTCAGGGACTACCTGTAGATCGAATTGCCTCAGTGGCTTCCTTTTTCGTTTCTCGGGTAGACACAAAAGTAGATCAACGCCTGCATGAAATTATTCAGAAAGAGGAAGGTAACGCTGGCCTTGCCCAATCTTTGCTGGGCAAAGCAGCGATTGCCAATGCCCGATTGGCTTATGCCCTTTACCTTGAAAAATTTACGGAAAAGCGGTTTATCGCTTTACGGGAAAAAGGCGCTCATATCCAACGCCCCCTTTGGGCTTCCACCAGCACGAAAAACCCGGCTTATCGAGATGTTATTTATGTTGAAGAATTGATCGGGCCTGACACGGTCAATACTGTCCCCCCCCAAACCCTGGAAGCTTTCCTTGACCATGGTGAAGCACAGGTCAAATTGGGGCCGAATGTCGAAGCAGAGAAGAAAGTAATTCAGCAACTCGAAGAATTAGGCATCTCGATGGAGCAAGTTACCTACGAACTGGAAGTTGAGGGGGTCAAAGCCTTTGCCGATGCCTTCACCGCCTTAATGCAGGCAATTGAACAACGCCGCCAATCTGCTTTGGAAGAACTTGGGATATTACGTGACTCCATCCCCCATGCCGTCCAGCGGCAGGAACAGGATCAGGTTGGCCGACGAATGTTTGAGGTTGACCCCTCCCTTTGGACGGATGATCCGAATGGCCAGGCCGAAATTCGACAGCGGATGGGCTGGCTGCAATCGCCCATCAAGAGCCTTACTCTCATCGAAGAATACCAACGTCTCGCCCAATCCTGCCGCGAAGATGGTTTGACCCACGCTCTTTTACTGGGTATGGGCGGCTCATCCCTTGCCCCTGAGGTCTTTCGCCTTACCTTTGGGGTCGGTAAGCTCGGCGATCAAAGTGGTCTGGATCTAGCCATACTGGACTCCACCGACCCCCAGCAAGTTCTGGAAGCCGCCAGGCGAGCCCCCATTGAACAAACACTTTTTATCGTTTCCAGCAAATCCGGCACCACAAGTGAAGTCAACGCCTTTTTGGACTTTTTCTGGCAGCAAGCCCAAACCGCATTGGGCGATAAAGCATCGTCTAACTTTGTGGCGATCACTGATCCGGGCACACCGTTGGAGAAATTAGCCCGTAACAAAGGTTTTCGCGCCGTACTGGCTGGTGATCCGCAGGTGGGTGGACGCTACTCAGCCCTGACCCCCTTCGGACTATTTCCAGCAGCCTTGTTGGGCATGAATCTGGAAACTCTGCTCCAGCGTGCCGGGCGGATGCTGGCACAATCCATGCCGGATATTCCTGCTGCCCGTAATCCGGGTCTGGTGCTGGGTACAATTTTAGGAGAAGCAGCCCTCGCCGGCCGCGATAAATTGACGATTCTTGCCGAACCACCTTTTGAGTCCTTCGGTTCATGGTTAGAGCAGCTGATTGCCGAATCAACCGGCAAGGACGGGAAAGGCATTGTCCCCGTAGACCTGGAACCGCCCGTTTCCGTAGAACTCTATAAACAAGATCGCCTGTTCGTTTATTTCCGAAAAAAAGGACTTTTTGACGAACGAGCGGATGCCTTGCGGCAGGCAGGTCACCCAGTCCTGGTTTTCGATTGGAAGGATGTATATGACCTGGGAGGCGAGTTTTACCGTTGGGAAATTGCAACGGCTGTAGCCAGTGCTATTTTAGGCATCAATGGTTTTGACCAGCCGGATGTACAGGACAACAAAGACCGTACCGCCCAAAAAATTGCCGAATACCGGCGCACCCAATCTTTGGATGAGGGTCAACCTCAATGGGAAAATGAGCAGGGAAAAGTTTACGGGATTCCACTGACGGGATCGGAAAGTGCCTCAAACCTGCGGGAAATTATCCATCTCTTCCTCCGGCAGGCTCGCGAAGAAGATTACATCGCCATCAACGCCTATCTCCCCCGCAATTCTCATACGATAGAGGTTCTCCAAAAACTCCGTCATCGCATTCTCGAAGAGACCGCTTGTGCAACGACGCTGGGTTTCGGCCCGCGTTTCCTGCATTCTACGGGGCAATTGCACAAAGGCGGTCCGGATCGTGCCTTATTCCTGCAAATCACTCGCGAAGTAAGCGAGGATGTGGAGATTCCGGGACAGGGGATCACCTTTGGGATACTTGAACGCGCTCAAGCCCTGGGTGATTTGGAAGCTTTGCTTGCCCGTCAACGCCGTGTTATCCGGATACACCTGACCGGTGCCAGAATTGAGGACTTAATTTAACCGGCGTCGCCGGCCAATTCGAATCAGAATCAGCAAAATGATCAATACCGCTGGCAGCCAGGGGCGTTCAAATAGCCACAATCCGGCTGCCAGCACCTGTCTCATTTGCTGAATAATTGTGTATTTCCTTCGGTCAATTTGAACGGACTGTTGCCAATCGAACCCCACTAAACGGTCTAAAAACCCTTGCTGAACACAGCCTTCAAGGCTGAATATCGCAATCTCCGATTTCAACAAAGCGGCTATCAACAAATCCCGGCTGAATTCGTGCCAGTTCAGTGGTCTAGTATCCGCTACTCCTTCCAAATCCACACCGCCGCCTGTGCTGCCAATGGCGATAGCCTGGGCATCTTTGCCATAACTGAGCAGAATCGCATCTCCCCAAGGACGGTAAAAACTGGAATACAACATTAAGATCTCACGGTCCACTGTCAAATTCAAAATCCCAAGCCAGCGTTGCAAAACGGATGAGTGGATTTTTCGTTCTTCCAAAATCACCGGCAACTGGTAGGTTTCCACTGCATAACCATCAGCATGAATTTGTTCGACCAGTTGTTCATAAATCTTCCAAGCGTTGAAAAGTTGTTTTTTACGACGCGGGATGGTGGTGAAAAAGAGCTTAACGAAAGGAATCACCCCTTCTTTCAGGGCAGAAATCAAGCGAAAATCTGGCTCAATGTCCAATCCAATTCTGTGCCACTTTAAGCCTGCTTCGTCACTCCATTCTTTAAAATCGTTATAGCGCTGAAGCGCCAGGGGAGCATTATCCAGATTGAACCAGTAACCCTGTTCTTCAGGCAATAACAGCCATGCTGTCAACGGTATACCGGCTTCATTCAATTGACGAACAACGGAAGCTCTTTCAACCGAAAAATCACATATTGCCAGTGCAATCTCTGCCCCTAGCTTTTGCAAAGTACTTAAGACCTCACCCGCTTGAAATAATCTCTTTAATTCAGGTGATTTCAATTCACAAAAGAAGGTCAAACGCGGTGGCATGGATATTTCTCCACCCTCATCCTTCTATGCGCAATTTTGCCAAAGCAATTGCCCCCATGACTCCAGCGCGGCTTCCTAACCCAGGTGGCACAATGTATTCATCAATTTTTTCCAGAATCGAAGCGGCAAAGATATAACGGTTAAGATATTGTTGTACTTTGACCCGGATCATGGGGAAAAGATGACTTTGCTGCATCACCCCTCCCCCCAAAATAATCCGTTGGGGTGAAACTACACAAATTAAATCATTCAAGGCCAGGGCAATATACTCAGCCTCCAATTCCCAGATAGGATGATAGGCCGGAACGCTCTCAGCGGGTTTACCCAACCGCGCTTGCAATGCCGGTCCGCTGGCAAGTCCCTCAAAACAATCCCCATGGAAGGGACAAATACCCACAAACGGATCGGCTTTTTGATCGTGAAGCAGGCGAATATGCCCTATTTCTGGATGAACCAATCCATGATGGGGCAGGCCATTAATGATTAACCCGCCCCCTATCCCAGTGCCAATTGTGAGGTAAATGTAATCTTTCAGACCTTGAGCAGCCCCCCACAAACCTTCTCCCAATGCGGCTGCATTCACATCGGTATCCAAAAAGACCGGTACTCCTGTCCCGTCCTGGAGGTTTTGGAGGATTGGAGTAAAGGACCAGCCCCTTTTTGGCGTTGTGGTTATCTTACCGTAATTTGGAGAAGCCGGATTGAGGTCCAATGGTCCAAAAGAACCAACGCCAATTCCTGCCAGTCGGGCGTTGTTCTTAACCATATATTGGCGGAAAAATTCAACCGTTTTCGCCAGAGTTTCTTTCGGTTCAGTCGTCGGAAAACGCACCTCAGCGCGGATATCCTCTGGCGATGTTCCGATTGCACAAACGAACTTGGTTCCTCCGGCTTCAACACCACCATAGAGTTCCATGACCGACCTCCTTTTGGGGATATTATTACGCTCTGGACATGTTAATAATATCACAAACCATACCTCAATTTTTATCTCGAAATGCATCGAACGGGGTATAATCCAGTCAGAATTTTCTAGACATCCCGCGTTGTCTATGATTCGGGCGGGTTTTGTACAAAACGATTGATTTCAATTAGTCATTATTTTTCGAAAAGAGAAGAGGTTTGCAATCATGGATATTTTTGAAAAATGCCGACAATTTACGGCAGCCAAAGAGGCGATTGCCCAGGGTTTTTACCCTTACTTTATTCCCCTCAATGAAAACGAAGGAACAGAGGTTGTTTACAACGGTCACCGCCTGATCATGTGTGGTTCGAATAATTATTTGGGCCTTACCACCGACCGTCGAGTCAAAGATGCTGCTTGCGCAGCGCTGGAAAGGTATGGCACCAGCTGTACCGGTTCGCGCTTCCTGAACGGCACACTCGCGTTGCACGAACAACTGGAACATGAGCTGGCCGAGTGGGTGGGTAAAGAAGCCGCCTTGGTGTTTTCCACCGGCATGCAAGCCAATCTTGGGGCTGTCAGTGCATTGGTTGGACGTGGGGATTATGTCATACTTGACAAAGATGACCATGCCAGTATTGTGGACGGTGCCCGGCTTGGTTATGGCAAAATCGAGCGCTTTCGACATAATGACATTGAACATCTCGAACGCGTGCTTCAATCCCTGCCAGCAGAAGCCGGAAAATTGATCGTTGTAGATGGGCTTTTCAGTATGGAAGGAGACCTTGCACCACTACCTGAGATCATTCCGGTCGCCAAGAAATACGGTGCGCGTCTGATGGTAGATGATGCTCATGCTATGGGCGTGCTGGGTGGTGGCCGCGGTACGGCAGCACATTTTGGTGTTACCAACGACGTAGACTTGATTATGTCCACCTTTAGTAAATCGTTTGCCTCGCTGGGTGGTTTTGTGGCTGGAGATGAAGATGTGATTCATTACATCAAACACCATGCCCGCTCGTTGATTTTCAGCGCAAGTATTCCCGCCTCCAATGCGGTTGCCGCTCTAACTGCTCTCAAAATCATGCGCGAGGAACCCGAAAGAATTGCCCGGGTCAATGAAATTGGAGCCAGAATGCGTAAAGCCTACACTGAACTGGGATTTAACATTGGCAATTCGGTCACCCCCATAGTCCCCATCATCATTGGGGATGATGAAAAGACCTTCCTGACCTGGAAACTCCTTTTTGAAAATGGTGTTTTCGTTAACCCTGTCATCAGCCCTGCGGTTGCCCCTGGTCATCAGTTATTGCGCACCAGTTACATGGCAACTCACACCGACGAACAATTGGAGAGGGTAATCCGTATTTTTGAAAAAGTTGGGAAAATGGTCGGCTTAATATAAAAAATCATTGGGTAATCCCCAAACCAAAATCAGGCGCGGTGCCAAAAAAGCACCGCGCCTGATTTTTTTTATTTAACCATGAATAATATACCTATCGTATTCGGGCCACAATGACTCGAAATGGTTGCACCTGCTGTTGTAACCAGAACTTCCTCAACTGCCCCGGTCTTGCGGATTTCCTCCACCAGATAGGCTGCATCCTCATCACATCCCGTGTGCGTGACGAAAACCCGGACCGGGTCAATATTTGGCAAATGGGATTTGAAATCCTCCAGCATGGACTTTAAGCCCTTTAGCCGTCCTCCGCGAATTTTCTCCTTGACACCCAATGTGCCATCACTGCGCACTTCAATAATCGGTCGTATTTTCAAAACCGATCCGACAATCGCCTGCAGAGCCGTACACCGTCCACCCTTATAAAGGTAATCCATCGTATCTATTATGAAAGAAGTGCGTACTTTTGGTACCCAATGTTGGATTTCTTCGCTGATCGCTAACGCGCTCCACCCGGCATCACGCAAATCGGCCGCTTTCAATACCAGCAAACCGATTCCCGTAGAGAGATTTAATGAATCGATGATATACACTTTTTTATTACCGTCCAATAAATCCAGGGCAAGAATACTGTTAGGGACTGTGGCAGATAGTTTTGAAGAAATACCAATGTAAATCGTTTCGCCCGGAGTCTTGAAAAACTCAGCAAACTCAGCAATCGAAGGCGCAGCCGTCTTCGGAAGAGTTCCGCTTTGTTCAACCAGGTGGAATAATTGCTGAGGGGTTACTTCCCCATCTTTCAGATTTTGATTATTAATAAAAACTTGAAGCGGAATAACCCGAATGTTTCGACTTTGGATAATCTCAGGTGACAGGTCTGAACACGAGTCAGTTGTTAAATCAATCATCTTTCCACCTTATGCATCAGAGTTGAATTTACGAAAATACACCTTGCCTATTATAATGAGCCTTCAGAGGTTTGACTATGGCAACTATTTTTTTACTGGATATTGATGGTGTACTGGTGAAACCGGGTGGCTATCGTACAGCTCTTCACCGAACAATTGCTTATTTTCTGGAACAACTTGGTCTGCCATCTCATTTTAATTTGACCGAGGATGAAATCGGCATTTTTGAGGCAAACGGTATAACCAGCGAATGGGATATGATCCCTCTGACATTTGCCACAATATTCGATTCAGCCCTTTCCTCTTATAAAATTCGTTTACCTTCACTACAACATGCCATTAACTGGTTTCGAATCACCAATCCGCTTGTGGATCGTCCCATTCATACGGCAAATATTCCAAAATGGTTGGAATCGAGCACCCCTGGTTTACCTCTTGCCGACTCATTATACGCCCGTTTTCTCGAAAATCCTCCCAACCAACCCTTCCCCAATCTTGCTAATCAACCCTTCGTTGTGGAAATTCTCGCCAACACGCGTGATTTTTCAAAAAATGCCTTCAGCCGCGTGTTTCAAAATCATGTATTAGGTGAAGATATCTTCAAGCAACATTATCCCGGATTACCTGTTTTTCCTGTTGAATCCACACTTGAAAATTACGACAAACCCAATCTGCATTCAGAACTTCAACTTGAACTTCGAAAGGAAATTGAAAATGGGCGTATCCATGCTGCGGCAATGACCTTGCGCCCCAATCGGTTGAGTGGAATGTCCTTAAATGGGAACCCTTACCGAGCTGGATTTTCTCCCGAAGCAGAGATAGCCCTACGATTAACCGGAGTTGAAGGAATTGCATTGGCTGGTTATGGAACTCTTTTATGGGCATGCCAGCGCTATCAACTGGCAATTGATCAGGTACTGAAACCTTCCGAGTTTCACGCATTGCTCGCCATCGGATTGGCGCTCAACCAACCCGTTGATGCACTCCAATTCTGCATGAGCCTGTATCAGGATAATTCTTCCAGTGAACAGATAAATCTCTTTACGAATCTTTCAAAATATCTGCCTAATGAAACATTGAACATCCATATATTTGAGGATTCGCCGAACGGTCTTCGATCCGTACGCCGTGCATCGGAAATTTTGAATAAGGCTGGGTGGCCGGTAATCCTTCATCTTTGGGGAATTACCGACCACCCGCACAAGAAACAAGCATTGGAAGAATTGGGCGCCAGAGTGTTTTCATCCACCTCTGAGGCGCTTAAGACAGCCCTGAAATTGACCAGCGGTTAATGAAAAGAGTGTTGTTCCACCCGCGCAGCATTGTTTCGGTTTAATTCCGACACGGGTATATATACCTCATCATTGTCTGCGCTGACGTACTCCGGCTCCGGGCGTATCTCCTGAGAATGGCGGGATTTTGCGTAAAGCGACTGTTTACGCGTCAGGCGTAACGGCTGATTTGTGGCAGGTGCATAGGGTTTGGATGTAATATTTTCCGGTTGAGAAATATTATTCACCGACACGGGTTGATCGTACCGCGCATCTGGCCATCTGCCACTAAACGAAAAGGTGCCGATAAGAAGAATTCGGGTGATCCACACCAATACAGCAATAAAAACCGGGATCACCTCAATCAGGATATCATGAGAGATGAACGAACTGCTTTGTAAGGTGCGATTAACCAAAGCCAGGGAGATACTCCACCAGGTCAGGACGGCATTCATAGTTGCCGCAATCAGCCACGCCCCCATTAAATACCAGGTTTCCCGGGAGTCGTGTGATTCTGGTAAAAACAATCGAGCAATTCCGGCAAAGTCAATTCCACAAAAGGCAATTGCCAAAATCGTTGCCCATCGAAAACCAGCAAAGCGTAACTCCCCCAGCAAATCCCCCAATGCAAGCTCTGTTGTGCTGTAATTGAAGATTTCAAATCCAATTAAAGCAACGGCCAAAATGAACCCGTACATCACATTTCGCTGGCTCTGAAGAAAATGAACCAGTCTTTGCCATGAATTCGGCTCATAATAGGGTCTTGCTGTCATCTCATTTACTCCTGCACAATGGGAAATAGTATTGTGCAAGACCATTATAGAACTTTTTTTCTAATTTGTCAAATTAAAACCAGCGTCGTTTCCTGAAAAATGTCAACATTCCCACCACAATCAGGATGAATACCAGCCACGCCATGGGATAACCCCACCTCCATTCCAGTTCAGGCATGTAATGAAAATTCATCCCATATATACCAGCCACAAAGGACAATGGTAAAAAAATTGTCGAAACAATGGTCAACGCTTTCATCACTTCATTCAATCGCAGGGAAGTTGCATTCAAATAAACTTCTAAAGCACTGGTGGTCATATCCCGGATTCCGTCTAACAGGTCATATATCCGCACAAGGTGATCGTAAATATCCCGAAAATACATTCGACTGTGCGGATCAATCATGGGAAAATCATCCCGGCATAAACGATTAATTACCTCCCGCTGGGGAGCGATTACCCGGCGCAGAGTCATGGTGTAGCGTTTCAAACGTAAAATCCGTTCAAGGGTTTTAGGATTGGGGTTTGAAAGCACGGCTTCCTCCAAAAAGTCTATTTCTTCTTCCAACTGATCGAGATGGGGGATGAAGTCATCTACGACCTGATCGAGCAAGGCATGACACAAGAAATCCGATCCATTCTGGTACAGTCGTTCATCTTTCTCCAATCGTTTCCTGAAATGGTCAACGGCTAGAATTTTTCTTAAACAACTGGATACCAAATAATTTTTTCCAAGAAACAAGTTCAATTCCCGGGTTGGGCTGTCCTCATATGAACTCTCATCAGTAACCGCTTGAACTATCAAAAACAAATAATCGCCGTAATCATCCAATTTTGGTGTCTGGTATCCTTCCGATTGGCAATCTTCCACAGCAAGCGGATGAAAATGAAATAGGTTCACCAACACCCGGTTCAATTCGTCCAAATTGGGTTCAACCAGATCCACCCAAACCAATCCTTCTGTATCAGCAAGGGCGCTACGTAAAGAGGAAAATGGTAAATCCAATTGAGGAGCACCATCTTTGGGAAAATAAACAATTCTGATCATGGATGAAATTCTCTTTCGGTGGGTGAAATTAGGTCTTTTTCAATACAGGCTTGACAGAATGGATAGGAAAGTTACAATAATTTCACAGCAGGTATAATCCATTTGGAGGTTTTAGCATGAGTGATCTTTACGAAGAGGTCAAAGCAGTCATTGTGGAAGTTCTGAAAGTGGATGGATCAGAAATCACTCCAGAAACTCGGTTTATTGAAGACCTGAAGGCTGATTCGATGGATCAATTTTTCCTGATTGATGGCTTGAGCGAAAAATTCGATCTTGCCATCAGTGACGAGGACGCCCGTCAAATCAAATCCGTGCAGGATGCGGTAAACTATATTCAATCTCATAAAAAGTAAAATAAAGAAGTAGCGTGGGAAGAATAAGTCCATTTTCTTTTCCACGCTACTTCATTACATACTTCTAAATCTATTTTTTAATGTTGAAGTAGGGCAGGTATTTCTTCCGGGTGACGTGCCACCCGAACGCCCGCATTATTTAAAGCCTGTATTTTATCCGCGGCGGTCCCGCTCCCACCTTCGATGATTGCACCGGCATGTCCCATCCGTTTGCCAGGAGGAGCAGTCTGACCAGCAATAAAGGCGATTACCGGTTTGGTCATATGACGGGAAATGTATTCTGCAGCCTTCTCCTCGTCAGAGCCACCAATTTCGCCGATCAAAATCACTCGTTCGGTATAGGGATCTGCCTCAAATAAACTCAACGCATCAATAAATGAAGTGCCGTTGACCGGGTCACCACCGATGCCAACGCAAGTGCTGGCTCCCATGCCATGAAGTTTCAAGGCATACAAAACCTCATAAGTGAGAGTGCCCGAGCGGGAGACCACTCCAATATCACCGGGAATCGCAATATTTCCCGGTATGATCCCCACTTTCGCCTCACCAGGAGTCAATGCTCCCGGGCAATTAGGACCAACCAGACGGACACCCTTCTGATCGAGATAAGCGCGAACAACCATCATATCCTGAACTGGGATTCCTTCGGTAATGCAAAAAATGAGAGGCACTCCCGAATCAGCCGCCTCAAATATGGCATCTGCAGCAAAACGAGCCGGCACAAAAATGACAGAAACATTCGCCCCTGTCGCTTCCACCGCCACCTTAACCGAATCAAAAACCGGTACCTTGCCGTCCAAAACCCACTCTCCCCCCTTACCGGGCGTGACACCAGCCACAACATTCGTTCCATAAGCGATCATCTGTTGAGCATGGAAGGATCCTTCATGACCCGTAATTCCTTGAACAACCACCCGCGAGTGTTTATTGATCAAAATGCTCATCATGCACCTCCACGCGCAACTCGAACCGACTTCTGGGCTGCTTCAACCAGCGTTTCAGCGGTGATCATTTGGGCATCTGCAAGCAAGCGTCTGCCTTCTTCAGCGTTGGTGCCAACCAGCCTTACCACCATTGGTACGTTTGGCTTGACTTCACCAATAGCGGAAAGGATTCCACGGGCAACCTCGTCGCAGCGAGTTATTCCGCCGAAAATATTGATCAGAACCGCTTTGACATTCACATCCGAGAGAATTATTCTCAATGCGGCTGCGACCTTGTCCGCCCCGGCTCCACCCCCAATATCCAGAAAATTCGCTGGCGACCCGCCATAGAGCTTGATAATGTCCATTGTTGCCATTGCCAGGCCAGCGCCATTGACCATACAGCCAATTTCTCCATCAAGCTTGATATAGGACAAGCCGTATTTTCGCGCTTCAATTTCAGCAGGTGCTTCAATATCCAAATCCCGCTTTTCAGCCAAATCCGCATGACGAAAGAGTGCATTGTCATCAATGCTCATCTTCCCATCTAATGCCAGTAATCGTTGATCTTTGGTGATCACCAGTGGATTAATCTCCACTAGTGTTGCATCGGTTTCTCGATAAACCCGCCATAACGAGTCAGCCAGGGAAATGAATGAGCGCCAGAATGATTTGGGCAGGTCAATAAACACAGCCACATCTCGAGACTGATATTCTCTCAAACCTAATAGAGGATCAATGAGAACCTTGATGATCTTTTCGGGAGATCGAGAGGCTACTTCTTCGATGTCTACCCCACCCTCCGCCGAAGCCATCATAACCGGCTTTCTGGACGAACGATCATTGGTAATTCCCAGATAAATCTCTTTCTCGATGCTTACAGCTTCATCTACAAGCACCTTTCGAACTGGCAAGCCTTTAATTTCCATGCCCAATATCAGGGTTGCCAGTTCTTCAGCCTCCTGGCTGGATTTTGCCAGACGAATTCCGCCAGCCTTTCCTCTACCGCCCACCAGCACTTGGGATTTAACAACGACTTTTCCACCCAGTTCTTCAGCAATCTGTTTTGCTTCCGCCGGGTTGGCAGCCACCCTGCCTCGCGGGATGGGTATTCCGTATTGCGAAAAGATTTGTTTTGCCTGATACTCGTGCAGATTCATAGACTCTCCCCAAACCAAAATTACCGGCCATGACCAACAGGGGGATTATACCATGAGGTCAATTCAGATAATAAAGGTTTTAATTACAAAAAGACCCGACATTACCTCATGCCGGGTCTTTTTCAAACATTTTAACCTTTCAAAAACTCTTCCAGCGCTTCTTTGCTGATGCGATAGGCATTTCCAATCTTTTTGGCTTTCAATTCACCAGCCTGAATTGCCGCTATCACATCTTCCTCTGATACTTTTAGAATTTGAGCAGCTTCGCCTGGTGTCATAACCGATGGAATCACCGCCCCGCTTGCTGCCGAAGAGGTCTGTCCGCTTTGTCCTCCGCTGGCCATCCCTTGCAGAGATTGAGAGATGACGTTTCCCAAGCCGACTCCTGCTCCAATACCAGCGGTCAAACCAGCACCTCCGCTTGGATTCTGCGCCGCATCCCGCAAAGCATCTGCTGCCTGCAATTGGGTGTAAGTTGCCATGTCAAGCATACCCATGGCACGCAGTTCTTCCGCAGATTTTTCAGACGGCTTGAGGCTACCAATATAAAATGACTTTAATAAAAGTCCCAATGCGGCAAAATCATCCTGGGCTTTAGCGCGTACACCCGCACCAATTTCCTCAACCAGACCAATCATTTCAGCCACAGACTTTGTCGCCCCAATTTCCCCCAATAAATCTTGCAGCTTGGAAAGCAGCATGGTGCGCAAACGGTTTTCAATTTCGGACATGCGATAGGCACCCTGGGCACCAACAATTTGGGTAACAAACTGCTGTGCATCTTTGACCTGAAAACTATAGGTGCCAAATCCCTGCAATAGGGCTACCCCTAATCCCATTCCAGGGTTTCTGACCAGGATGGGCTGCGGTGTACCCCATTTCCGATCAGGAAATTCACGCATGGAAACGAAGTAAACCTCTGCGGTAAATGGAGTGCGGTCGTTAAATGCCAGCCCTATCAAACGAGTCAAAAGTGGAATGTTCGCCGTGGTTATGGTGTGGCGACCAGGGCCAAACACATCAAGGGCGTGGCCATCGCGCATAAATACCGCATTTTGAGATTCACGCACAATCACCTGAGATCCAAGTCGCAAATCGGCAATTCCTTGCTCAGGAAAACGATGAACCAGCTCATCTGTCATTTCGCTGGGGTATTCAACGACATCGAATATTCTTGGCATGATATGATCACTCCTCTCAAAAGATGTGACTGGAATTTAGGATTCTGTCCCACCAGCCTGAAAATTCATCATGATTTCATCTCTTTTATTGAAAGCATCCACACAGGATTGGGCTGTGGTGATTAAGTTTCGAATAGCCGCCGGCAGACCTTCCGTCCCGATGGAAGCCTCAACATGGTCAATCGCCCGGGCAACTTCATCCGCCAGTTCAAACATGGCATTATCATACTCATAAACCCGTGCGAGATCTTCACTATTAATTTTTACGGCTGCAAAAAAGGGAGAATAGCCATATGAAGCCGTGCGAATTCGATCCGTGAATTGGCGCAGTTTGATTGCCGCTGCTTCCAGGTCGTCAATACGGCCAATGTCGCCAGCAGATATCAACTCGCGCTGCAACCCTGAAACTCGCCCCCACAGTTGTTCAAAACGATTGGCAACCGCTTCCCGCAAGAGTTTATCGGAAATCTTTCGATTCCGTTTTTCCAGATAGCCCTTGAACCCCGGCACATTGGCCAACAACTTTTTGATAATATCCTGATCTCCCGTAACCCGTTCAAACAAGTCGCTCATACTGCCTCCCAATTCTCCTTGATCTTTTATCATTATAGCCATCCCTATTCATTGGTGCAACCAGTTTCACTAAATTGTTTAGAGAGGAACTCAAACTTTTCAGCCGATTTGTTATGATATACGTTTATTTTTAGCCTTTGGTTGCAAATTGTTGAAAATCAGGAAACAAAGGTAAAAATCACTTGTATTTTTCCAAGAATGATGTATAAAATAATTACATACAACAAAATCTTGAACAGAAGGGAGGTGAGAGAAATGCTGTTCGCACCGAAGGAAAAAGCCCAAGGCTTGGTAGAGTATGCGTTAATCCTTGTTTTGGTAGCCGTTGTTGTGATCGTTATTTTGGCATTGCTCGGCCCGGCCATCGGCAATATCTTCTCCAATATCATGAATGCCATCTAGTAACTAACCCGATCCTGATAAATGATAAGCCCCTCAGATAAGAGGGGTTTATCATTTATTTACGAGTTACTTTTGCTATCGTCAAAAATATTCTGTAATTGCACCTGTAAGGTGATTGTAATTAATGGCTCTTGAATTAGGAAAATGCATGGTTATAATAAAGTATAGATTTGGTAATTCATTATCTTACGAGCGGAAAGGAGGTGAACACTCATGTTATTTGCTCCGAAGGAAAAAGCCCAGGGCCTGGTTGAATATGCCTTAATTCTTGTTTTGGTAGCCGTTGTTGTGATCGTTATTTTAGCATTGCTCGGCCCGGCCATCGGCAATATCTTCTCCAATATCATGCAGTCCATCTAGTGCTTCGTTGTCTTTCATTTCAGCCAGTTTGGATAAACCCTGTTCAAGCAGGGTTTATCATTTAAACTAACCAAACTTTCAAAAGTATTAGGAGTTTTGCCCACCATAATCCTTGCACATTTTTATTGATATTATATAATGGTGATATAGTCAATACGAACCCTTGGTTTTAATGGCATTATTCAGGTTCATAACTCTTCACACCCATTCCCAAATGCTTATGTACATTTCAAAACTCATATTTCAACTCAGGAGGAATTTCCATGGCCGCTAAAGGTAAAAGAGGTGGGCAAATCATCATCCTGGTGGCTCTAATCTTGATCTTTGCAGTTGGCGCAGTTTACCTGTGGCTGCAAATGCAACAACAACAGAGCGCACAACCCCTTCCCACTGCAGAACCAGCCAAGCAGATGATTCAAATCGTCATTACAACTCAATTCATAGCCCGCGGCGAAGAGATCACCGAAGCCAAAGTCATGATGATTGACTACCCCGCCGAATCCTATGTCGAAGGCACCTTCATCCGCGATATTCAATCGGTGATTGGCAGCCGCGCAAGGTATGATTTACAGCCCAGTGTTCCACTTACCAGGGCTGTATTGATCGAACCAGCCGGTGGTTCGGTTGCGTCCTTTGATGTACCAAAGGATTTTGTTGCCATGCCCATCCCGGCAACCCGGTTGACTTCGGTGGATAATTCTCTGGCGCCCGGTGATCATGTCATGGTAATTGGATGTATGTTGCTGGTGGATATAGACACCCAATTCCAGTCCAAACTACCCAATGAAGTGGGTGTGGTTGAACGTCCGGGGGCAGCCGGCGGGGAACAGGCTGGCCCGGAGCGGGCTTCAGCTGGTATTATCCCGGCACCGGATGGTGCAACCGAAGGCCGAGCCGTGCAAGACCCAACCCTCAACCTGCCACTCTACATCGTCCCCTCTGAATCTCAAAGGCCGCGATTGGTTTGTCAGACCGTGATTCAAGATGCAGTTGTATTGCGAACCGGGCAGGAATCTCAACCTCAGGTTCAACCCACCCCAATTCCTCAGGAACAGCAACAACAACAACAAACCCAACCAGCACCTGTTCAGGGAGGAAGTGAACCTTTCCCCATAACGTTGGTCGTCAGCCCGCAGGATGCCGTTGCATTGAATTATATGCTTCTCAGCAAAGTGACCCTCAACCTTGCCCTGCGTAATCCCACCGACACCAAACCCATTGTAACCGACGCCGTTACCCAGCAATATCTCATGGACCAAAAGAACATCCCGCTTCCCGCCAAATTGCCCTACGCAATTGAACCCCGCGTGGATGAACTTAAGATGCCAGAACTGGGTCCTACTCCCATCCCGGTACAATAATAAGACGACCGCTTCAATTACCGGTTTGGTCAGGAGATGATATGCCCGATCAAGAAACAGTTCGAGTGATTATTGTAGACGATAACAGTGACACCCGCAAAGTCATCAATGATTTAATCAGGTTCAACGACCGAATCGAAGTGGTGGGTTTTGCGGCGAATGGCGAAGAAGCTATCCGTCTGGCACAGGAGAGCAAACCCGATGTGGCCATCATGGACATCAACATGCCGGATATGGATGGCATCACAGCTACTGAAAAGATCCGCAAAAAGGTCCCCTTTACGCGGGTAGTCATTCTTACCGTCCAAAATGACCCGAACTACATGCGCCGGGCGATGATTGCTGGAGCGACTGATTTCCTGAGCAAGCCCCCCAATGGCGATGAACTGGTTACAGCAATCCTTAGAGCCGGTCAAATGGCTGCCGAAGATCGAAAAAAGGCTGCGGCTGTCCTTCCCGCCTTCAACATGGATGCGACCCAAGCCGGCTCCTCCCCAATACTGCAAAAGGGAAAAATCATCACTGTTTACAGTCCAAAGGGAGGAGTCGGCTGTACAACCATTGCCACCAATCTGGCAATCGCCCTCAAAAAAGCCGAAAACAAAGTTCTGATTGTGGATGGCGATCTACAATTTGGCGATATAGTCATCTTTCTCAATGAACAGGGGCGGAATAGTTTATATGACCTCACCAAGCGCGCCGAAGAACTTGACCCCGAGATCGTTGAAGAAGTTGTAACCACCCACAAGGCTTCTGGTATTCACATTCTTCCTTGTCCTCCAAGTCCTGAACTTGCCGAAGCCATAACCGCTGATCAGTTCAAACTCACTCTGCAGTATCTTCAACAAATATACAACTTTGTCATCGTGGATACTGCCTCTTATTTGACGGATACCGTTCAAGCGGCGTTAGAAGTCTCTGATTATATATTACTCGTCACGACACAGGATATCCCCGCTCTGAGAAGTTGCAGTGTGTTCCTCTCCATAGCCCATGAATCCAAGATCATTGACCGCGTCTTGTTTGTCCTCAATCGTTTTGACAATCGCTTGAAATTAACAGCAGAAACCATCAGTGAGAGGCTTCACCACCCAATCCTTTGTTCGATCGTGTTAGATGATAGAAATATTCCCTATTCGGTAAATCGGGGCACGCCTTTTGTTGCCCAAAATCCTAATTTGCTTGCAAGCCGCAATATCTATAACCTTGTTGATCTAATCCAAAAGAAGATCCAACAAGATGAAACCACCACTCCCGAAAGAGAACTGGTTGGGAGAAAGTAAAGGTAAATCAGGGGAGATTTAGCCATGTCCATCTTAAAACGTATTCAAGGTGATCAAACTCCAAACCCTCCTGGGGGAGGAAAAGTACCCGGAGGTAGCACACCTCCTTCGCCCATCCCTTCACGGCGTGTTGGCACTCCCTCAATGCCTACCACCCAGGATACTTATCAGGACTTGAAAGTCCGTGTTCAAAACAAACTGCTTTCCAACCTGGATAGCAATATGGATGTAACCCGCACAGCCGAGGTACGCCGCACTATTCAGGAATTATTTGAGCAAATCCTGAGTGAGGAAAATATCGTCCTTTCTCGTCCCGAAAAAGCCAGGATGTATGAGCAAATTGCTGCAGAAATTCTTGGTTTTGGACCGCTCCAACCTTTGCTGGATGATGACAGCATTACAGAAATTATGGTCAACGGAGCGAAAAACGTCTACGTGGAACGGCGAGGGAAAATCCAACGAGCCCCGATAACATTTGAAAATAACGAACATGTGATGCGTATTATTGAGCGCATCGTTGCGCCTTTAGGAAGGCGCATTGACGAATCTTCTCCCTATGTGGATGCCCGTTTACCGGATGGCTCTCGCGTCAATGCGGTGATACCTCCCATTTCACTGGTTGGTCCGGTGCTTACCATCCGTAAATTTGCCCGAAATCCCATCACTGTGGATCAGTTAATTCAATTTGGTTCAATCACCCCAGAGGCAATTCAGCTTTTGGATGCCTGTGTAAAAGCACGATTAAATATTGTCATTTCGGGAGGTACCGGCTCCGGAAAAACCACCCTTTTGAACGTACTCTCCGGTTTCATCCCTGCCGATGAACGCATAATCACCATCGAAAATGCCGCAGAACTTCAACTTCGTCAAGAACATGTTGTTACGCTGGAGTCTCGCCCACCGAACATTGAAGGACGCGGCGAAATTACCATTCGACAGCTGGTCATCAACTCATTGCGTATGCGCCCAGATCGCATTATCGTCGGTGAAATTCGCGATGAAGCCGCGTTAGACATGCTCCAAGCCATGAATACCGGTCATGATGGCTCCATGACCACCTTGCACTCCAACAGTCCACGTGACACACTCTCCCGCCTGGAAACGATGGTCATGATGGCCGGCATGGATTTGCCTTCTCGCGCCATTCGCGAACAGGTCTCATCGGCGATTGATGTGATTGTCCATCAAGAACGTTTGAGGGACGGCACCCGCAAGGTAGTCAACATTTGTGAAGTATCCGGTATGGAAGGCGATGTAATTACCATGTCGGATATTTACCAGTTTGAACAGGTTGGTTTTGAGAATGGTAAAGTCATTGGACGCTTACGCCCCACCGGATTGCGTCCAAGGTTCTACGAGAAAATTGAGACAGCCGGCATTCATCTTCCTCCCTCGATATGGGGGATGGGAGAATCCCGCAGACGATAAGATCCAAACGCATTTTGGCTCATCAAGTGCCAGAAAGCAGGTGAACCTATGATATTCAGCCCAACTATGATTTTACTGATCGGAGGTGGATTTGCCTTCCTGCTTTTGATTCTTGGAATTGTCGTTTCGGTTACCAGCGAACGCAGCATGGTTGAGGAACGACTGGGGCGTTATGTCGAAACCCAATCACAGGAAATTGTGAGTGAAAAAGGACGTTCCACTCCTCTGACCGATTGGTTAAATCGGCGGGTTGAACGCTCCTCCCTGGGAGACCGAATTTCACAAGAACTCAGCCGGGCTGACCTGAGGTTTCGCCCCGGGGAATTCATCGCTGTAATTATTATCACGACCGTCGTGATGGCAGCGGTGGGCTATGTCATCGGTGGATACAATATCATCACTGCCATCATTGGTGCTATTATCGGTGGCTTTTTACCTCGCTTTTACGTTAAACGACAACAAAACAAACGGCTCATCCGCTTTAACGAACAGCTTTCCGATATGCTCAACCTGATGGTCAACGGCTTGCGAGCCGGTTATTCCACCATGCAGGCAATGGAAGCCGTTTCAAAAGAATTACCTCCGCCCATCTGCGATGAATTTCACCGCGTTGTACAGGAAATGCAACTGGGCATCCCGATGGAAAAGGCACTCGATAATCTTCTCAAGCGTATTCCATCCGATGACCTTGACCTGGTCATCACAGCAATCAACGTTCAGCGCGAGGTGGGTGGTAATTTAGCTGAGATCCTCGATACGATTTCGTTCACCATCCGTGAACGAGTGAGAATCAAAGGCGAGATTCGGGTTCTTACCACCCAGGTGATGTATTCGGGCAAATTCCTTTCTCTCTTGCCACTGATCCTGATTGCAACCCTGTATCTCCTCAACCGCGACTATATCATGACCTTCTTCAAGCCAGAAAGCGTCCCCTGCGGTTACATTGCATTGGGAGTGGCCGCCATCCTCATTATATCCGGCTACTTCACGATGACTAAACTTGCCGACATTGAAGTATAGTTCATAAGTTAGGAGGCTGAGATGTGGATTTTATTCGTTGTCGGTGGTTTGGTAATCCTTGGAGCAATTATCTTGACCGTGATCGGGCTTCGCAACCCCGAACTGGCAAATGAGCGGGCACTTCAAGCGCGGCTGGAAGAATTTAGCCGCACCGGTGAACAGGTTGATCTGCGTAAATTGGAACTTTCCCAACCATTCACCCAAAGAGTGATTTATCCCATGGCTCGCAAGATGGGTGAATTTGCAGTTCGTTTCACACCTCAAAACGCGATCAATTCCATAAACCGAAAACTCGAACTGGCTGGCAGCCCAGCCAACATTGATGCCACGATGATCCTTGCCTTGCAAGCGATTTGCGCAGTGATTTTCGGCGGTCTGGTTGTCCTTGTTTTTACGGTTGGTGCCACAAAATGGCCCTTCGGGCGTGTAATATTATTTGCTTTTTTGTTCGGCGGTTTGGGTTACATGTTCCCTCAGTTGTGGCTTTCCAGTAAAATCTCCCGCCGCCAGAAAGAAATTCGCAAGGCCATGCCGGATGCACTTGACCTGTTGACCATTTGTGTGGAAGCAGGTCTGGGTTTTGATGCCGCCATGTCAAAAGTAAGCGAGAAGTGGGAATCCCAACTCTCTTTCGCCTTCGCCCGTACCATTCAAGAAATTCAACTGGGTAAAGTCCGTCGTGAGGCCCTGCGGGACATGGCAGAACGCATTGGCATTCCAGAAATGACCAGTTTTGTGGCGGCAGTCATCCAGTCTGAGCAATTAGGCGTCAGTCTGGCTAAAGTGTTGCGCATACAATCTGATCAAATGCGGGTCAAACGCCGCCAACGAGCGGAAGAAGAGGCTCATAAAGCACCACTTAAAATGCTCATTCCGATGGCTCTCCTCATCTTCCCCTCCCTGATGATTGTTCTGCTCACACCTGCAGCACTTCGATTGTTTCAATCGGCACTCGGCGGAATGTTCCAATAAAATTTCGAAAAATTCACCACCAAATTCACCACCAAAACGATTATCGTACAGGCTTATAAAACGGCCTGGCAATCCATGCACACCTTAACGAAAGCCTCTCCTTTGTTTGCAATCCAAAGTTACTTTTGGATTGCCATGGACTGGCTGTATCCTCCTTCCTGTGCCGCGTGTAAAAAGCACGGTGAGAGGCTCTGTGCTTCGTGTCAGAGCCAGGTCATCCCTATTGACCATCAACGGGCTTGCCCCATCTGTGATCTTCCTGGTGCAAGTGATATCTGTCCCGATTGCCGGTCTACAACACCCGCCTTTGATCAATTGCGCTCGTATGCTGTGTACGAAGGCGTTCTTCGACAAACCATTCATCACCTCAAATACGAAAATGATTTACCACTGGCAGATACGCTAAGTCGTTTTCTCATTTCCCTCATTCGCCAACAAAACTGGCAGGTGGATTTAATTTGCCCCGTCCCCCTCAGTCCACAAAGACTTCGGGAAAGAGGTTACAATCAATCAGCATTACTGGCTCAATTGCTTGGCTGGGCAATTTCCACGCCTTACAGCAACAAAGCCCTGTTTCGCACAAGGGAAACACGTAGTCAGGTGGGATTGAGTGCAGAACAGAGACGTGAAAACGTCAGGGGTGCATTCTCAGCCCTGGCTAATCTTGTTCGGGACAAGACCATTTTGCTGGTGGATGATATTGCCACCACCAGCGCCACACTTTCGGCATGTGCCGAAGCATTAAAAATCGTCGGCGCTCGAAAAGTGTATGCAATCACGCTAGCCCGTACGGTTCACCTCGATTCAAGTTGAGGTATACTAGAAGAAAATCTCAGTTCGTCCACTTGCCTTACCCCAATCATACTCTCAGGAGGAAGGAATGACACCCCAAATTGAAGTATTTACCCGTAATCTGGAATTGACCGATCGCATTCAGGAATATGTCACCAAAAAAGTTTCCAAGTTAAACAAATTGATCAATGATGTTGAAGATACGCGCGTAGACCTTTCCTATGTAAAATCGGCAAGAAGTGCCTCTGACCGACAGGTTGCGCAAATTACCATTCGTGGCAAGGGTTTTATTTTACGCGCTGAAGAACGTGCAGATGACCTTTTTGCGGCGATTGATGAAGCTGTTGATAAAATGCAGCGACAGATTTCAAGGTTCAAAGGAAAGCGGCAACGCGGACGGGGAGATGGAACACCCGCTTCAGAGGTTGCCCGTGAACCGGTTGCTGAAGAGTCCCCAACCGATATTGAGGAAACACCCATCATCGCGCGTCGCAAAACATTTTCACTGGTTCCAATGGATGAAATGGAAGCCATTGAGCAAATGAAACTGCTCGGACATGAAGATTTCTTCGTCTTTTATAATGCCAATACCAATGCGATCAATGTCCTTTATACCCGACGGGATGGCACCTACGGGTTGATCGAACCAAAGTTGGGTTAATTTCATCTCGAAACAACCAATCACACCCTCGCCAAAGGGTGTGATTTTTTTTACTTGCCACTCCCGCGGCTGTGCGCTATAATCTACCCGTTCTGAATCTAGACTGAAAAACAGGGAATGAATATATGATTGACGTCAATGATCTTCGTAAAGGTGTAACCTTCGAATTGGATGGCAACCTCTATAAAGTGCTTGAATACAGCCATCATAAACCCGGTCGTGGCAATGCCACAATTCGCATCAAAGCCCGCAATTTACGCACCGGCGCCACGCTGGAAAAGACCTTCACCTCCGGTGATCGCGTTCCCGAAGCGCGCCTTGAATACCACAATGCTCAATATCTGTATAACGACGGTGAAATTTATTACTTCATGGACACCGAAACTTTTGAGCAGTACCCCATTCGGGCTGAAATCCTTGGTGATGCTGCTGGTTATCTCAAAGAGGAAATGCCGGTCAAATTAACCTTCTACGGGAGCGAAGCCTTGGATGTCGAACTTCCTACCACAGTGGATTTGAAAGTAACCTACGCGGAAATTGCTGTACGTGGGGATACCGCAACCGGGGTAACCAAAACCGTCACCGTAGAAACTGGTATCCAGGTCCAGGTACCCAACTTTGTGGAAGAGGGTGACATCATCCGGGTAGATACACGCACTGGCACCTACGTAACCCGCGTCCAATAACATCAGGTACACCTCTCAATGAAGACCCCGGCGGGTTTCGAGTGTAGTTATTTTTATGGGGACTATTATCGGGGAAGAAAAAGGGAGGAGTGTCGCCTGATTGGTAATGCTCCTCCTCCCCATCATTGGACAGCCGATTTATGTAGAACCTGTCCGGTGCCGGGTATCCAAAGAGCCAACGCCTGTCCTTACATGGTTTTGGACGCCAAAGTTACCCGCGGTTTTCTGGGTATGAACCGGAAAGTGGTCATCCATGCCTATTGTAATAAAACCTACCAGGTCGTTGCTGAGCCGCATATCGGTTGCGGCCAATGCCATCCCCTTCCACCACCATTCACCGATCAAGAAACTTCATGACCCTGACTGTGTTGTTTGATTTAGATGATACGTTGCTGGATAACGATATTCAGCCATTCATTCAACGCTATTTTGAAATGCTGGCGGATTCAATGGCTGAGTTAATCGCTCCTGCACAGTTTCAATGGGCAATGCAACAGGCTGTTTATGCCATGCTTCATAAACAGTTACCCGCTGGAACCCTGGAATCTACCTTCGACCAGGTTTTTTACCCCGCTTTGGGGGTCTCTAAACAAGATTTAAAGAATCTCATTGATGATTTCTACCACACGAAATTCCCCCTGCTGAAAGAATTAACTCGGCCTCGTGAAACCGCAATCCGCCTGGTTGAATGTGCATTTGAACGAAATTGGCAGGTAGTCATTGCTACCAATCCACTCTTTCCTCGAACCGCAATCGAACAACGACTGGAATGGGCCGGATTACCAATAAGTCGTTTCCCCTTTGCGCTGGTAACCACTTACGAAAATTCTCACTTCTGCAAACCACATCCAGCCTATTTTGCAGAAATCCTCGCCGTCTTACGTTGGCCGCAAACACCCATCGTGATGGTTGGTAATAGTATCGAAGACGACATTCTACCTGCCGAACAACTGGGGTTACCAACTTATCATGTATTCCAAGAGGGCAGCCCGCCAAAATTTGGCTCTCGAAACTCTCTCAGCAAAAGCGGCTCTTTGGATGAAGTACTGGATTGGTTAGATACAATCGCCCAGGCAGAATCTGTGCCTGCTTATGAAAGTGTGGCGGCAATCCTTGCGACCCTCCAATCCACACCGGCTGCATTGCATACATTTTCCTCACTCCTTCCAGAACATCAATGGAACCAACGCCCCGAACCGAAAGAGTGGTGCTTCACTGAAATATTATGTCATTTGCGCGATGTGGATCGTGAGGTTAATCTGGAACGTATTCAAACCATATTGACCCAAAATCGGCCTTTTCTGCCCGCTGCAATGACCGATGGCTGGGTTGAGCAGCGAAATTGCATTTTGGAAAACGGGCGTTCCGCTCTAGAAGGATTTATTGAAGCGCGCAGTGAAATTATCAGTAAATTGCTCAACCTAAATGAAAGAGACTGGCAAAAACCTGCTCGCCATGCTATTTTTGGACCGACGACTTTGAAAGAATTGGTCGGTTTTGTTGCCACCCATGACCGTATCCACATCAATCAAGCCTGGCAAACGATTCAGATCATTAGGGCTGAGTAATTACTTTCCATTATTCTCCGCTGGGCTACCTGTCTGGTTCTCCGATGTCTTTCCACCCAACTCAACCCGAAAGACATCCAAAATTCGGCGGACAATCTCATAAACCACATTCTGCTTGAACCCACTTACCCACGCAAACACATAAATGACCAGCGCGGAGCGGATGGCTACACTTTCTTCAGTGCCGGCTGTCAGGGAAAAGAAACCTGCTTGAAAGACCAGAAAGACAAATGCGCCTAAAGCAATTCCCAACAAAGGATTGGTAACATACCAGAGAGCATATTGAGGATCGAAATCCTGCTCGGCTGCAACATGTTTCCACAAGGCGTAAAACGCACCAACTACTCCCCCAAAGCCACCCCATAACAAAGTGTTGATAAATTGAACCAGATTGACCGATGCAAACGGGCTGGCTTGATTGATTATCGAAGCCTGCGGTTCAATGTTCGTAAAAACAAACACAGCAATCAATATCACAAAAATAAATAGTTCATAGAAAAAAAGCCGCAAACCAACTGTCCGTGATGATTGTTTCACACGTTGGATGAAATCCAACCGGTGTTCCACTTCCACAATCAGCCGTTCAGACTCTTCGTAATTGTTTTTTCCTTCGAAAAGCATTTGACGTGATCGTTCAATTTTGTCAAATAATTGATCGGCCAGCTCGATTTTGTTGATCTCTTCTTTGATCCTTTCCAAGGCACCACTGGCGCGTTCTTGCAGAGCTTTAATTCGCTCTGGGGTGACAAAATCCTCCGAGGCCGGCGATTGGTTCCCTTCTTGTTCCTCGATGACAGGAAAAACAGCCCGCATTGGTCGGTCGGCTGGCTCGGAATGTTCGGTTTCGTCACCTGTGTTTTCCTCAACATGTTCGTCAATAGGTTTATGAGTGGATGAATCCGCCTGGTCAATCATTTTTCACCTCCATGATCACCTGGTATGCCGCTATAACCAGTATAGACAGAGAAATTCATTCCGTCAACATAAGAGTTGTATAAAAACCACCCCAATCCTTATTCACAGACTGGCAGGGGCATTGATAGATTGGTATAATTCCTACCAACAATAAAGGCAATTAGCCTTGATGGGTTTCACTTTAATCTGGAGGTTTATGTGAGCTCACGCAACCAATCTTATGTCGTCTACCTGCTGTTGTTTGTAGCCATCATCGCAATGGTGATGTATAGCTTCAGCCAGCGGAGCAGCACCTCCGAAGTTTCCATCAACCAGCTGGCAGAAGACATCAAAAATCAGCGGGTTACAAAAATTGAAGAGGATGACAACCGCCTGAAGATTACTTATAAAGACCTGAGCGAAGCGCTTTCCACAAAGGAACCTTCCGCAACATTGGTCGAACAGCTGCTTAATTTGGGCGTAACTCAGGAACAACTGCACCCTGAACGCATCAAAATCATCATCAAGCCACCCAGCGCTTGGGTGGGTGTGTTGACTGCTCTGGGTTACATTTTGCCATTCCTGATTCTGATCGGTGCCTTCTTCTTCATCTTTCGACAGGCTCAAGGCAGTAATAATGCTGCCATGTCCTTTGGAAAATCGCGGGCGCGCATGTTCACCGGCGATCATCCCACCGTCACCTTTGCGGATGTTGCTGGTGTGGAAGAAGCCAAAGAGGAATTGAAAGAAGTAGTCGAATTTCTTCGCGAGCCTCAAAAGTTCATCCAATTAGGCGCACGCATACCCAAAGGGGTATTACTGGTCGGCCCGCCCGGTACTGGGAAGACTTTGCTGGCGAAAGCAGTTTCTGGTGAAGCCGGCGTTCCATTCTTTTCAATTTCCGGTTCAGAATTTGTTGAAATGTTCGTAGGTGTTGGTGCCAGTCGCGTGCGTGACCTGTTCGATCAGGCCAAACGCCATTCCCCCTGCATCGTCTTCGTGGATGAAATTGATGCGGTGGGACGACAGCGCGGGGCTGGACTGGGAGGTAGTCACGATGAACGTGAACAAACCCTCAACCAGATGCTGGTTGAAATGGATGGCTTTGATACCGACACCAACATCATCATTATGGCGGCAACCAATCGGCCGGATATTCTCGACCCGGCTTTATTGCGTCCCGGTCGCTTTGACCGGCGGGTCGTGTTGGACCGCCCGGACGTTCGCGGACGGGAAGCTATTCTCAAAGTGCATGTAAAAGGAAAACCCCTTGAACCCAACGTGGATCTCAGCGTGCTGGCACGCGCAACTCCCGGTTTTGTGGGTGCCGATTTAGAAAACCTCGTTAACGAAGCCGCCATCCTGGCCGCCCGCCGTAACAAGAAGAGCATCTCGCAGGCCGAGTTCGAAGAAGCCATCGAACGCGTCATCGCCGGGCCGGAACGCAAGAGTCGCCTGATCAGCGATGAGGAAAAACGCATCATTGCCTATCACGAAGCCGGACACGCGGTGGTAATGAACGCCCTTCCGGATCATGATCCCGTCCAAAAAGTCACGATTATCGCTCGCGGAATGGCTGGCGGCTACACCATTGCACTGCCTACTGAAGATCGAACGATCATCCCGCGCAAGAAACTAATTGCCCAAATGGTCGGTTTATTGGGCGGACGCGCCGCTGAAGAAATCGTCTTTGACGACATCACCTCTGGAGCGGGCAACGACATTGAACGGGTTACCCAAATAGCCCGCACCATGGTGACTCGATTAGGAATGAGCCGCGAAATGGGTCCGATGGTTTATGGGCAAAAAGAAGAATTAATCTTCCTTGGTCGGGAAATTTCGGAGCAACGCGATTATTCTGAAGCCGTCGCCGAGCAGATTGATGCCGAAGTTCGTCGTCTGGTCAATGAAGCTTACCAGCAAGCTCGTCAAATCCTCATCGAATACCGCGACAAACTCGATGCAGTTGCCCAGCGCCTGCTGGAAGTTGAAACGATTTCCCGCGAGGAATTTGAGCGAATCTTTCCGCCCCCCGTCCCCAAGCGGAGCGGTGTGCCGGCAATGGCAGCCAACAATTAATTTTCCCAATTCGCTTTCAACCACCCGTGAATCAATCCAGCAACTTCACGGGTGGTTTTTTCATTCATATCAAACCAGTGGATTTGCGGGTCAGTTTCTTTGAACCAATTTGCCTGTCGGCGTACAAATTGACGGGTATTTTTCCTGATTAGACCAATTGCTTCATTCAGAGAGACCTTCCCCTGAAGGTAAGACACAATCTCACGGTACCCGATGGTTGAAAAAACCAGAGAGTTGGCTTCCAGACCGCGTTCAAGCAGATGGTTAACTTCATTGACCAACCCGGCTTCAATCATTTGATCTATCCGCTGATCTATTCGTTGGTATAATACCTGACGTGGTCTTTTCAAACCAATTTTCAGCACTTGATAGAGAGACTTTCCCTTGAAGCGCTGCTCTGAAAACCGCTTACCCGTTTTCAAGATGACCTCTAAGGCGCGAATCGTGCGGCGAAGATTGCGCGGATCAATGGTTGCGGCAGCTTGTGGGTCTAAGATCACCAGTTTTTGATAGATTGCCTCATTTCCGATGACTTTTGCCCACTGTTCTAACACATCCCTCAACTTCGTGTCGGGATGTTGAGCCGGCACAGACCAATCTTCGAGCAAGGCTGTAATATACTGGCCGGTTCCTCCAACCAGAAATGGTAAACGGTTGCGAGCGTGAATTTCGGCAATCGCTTGTTTCGCCGCGTTTTTGAAAACCGCCAAACTCCACGTTTCAGTGGGCTCCGCAACATCAATCAAGTGATGGGGAACTCGCCGCCTTTCCTCCAGAGAAGGCTTGGCTGTTCCGATGTCCATTCCCCGATAGAAGAGCCGTGAATCCGCTGAAACAATTTCCCCGTTGAATTCTTCGGCTAATTCGATGGCTGTTTCTGTTTTTCCAACGGCAGTAGGCCCCACAATAACGATCAAGGGTTTAACAGGATCAGTTGGCAACATTTTCAAACCACTCAATTTCCGGGTCTTTTTCCCCTAATCTACCACGAATCGCAATAAGGTCAATCCGCCACTCCCCCATAAAAGCGGGGTGTTGTTGGATAAAAAATTGAGCAGCGCTGACTAAATGCTCAATCTTTTTACTATCCACAGCTTCCTCTGGATTTCCAAAATCATCCGTGCTGCGCGTTTTCACCTCGAAGAATACGATGGTCTGTCCTCGTTGGGCTATCAGGTCAATTTCACCATAAGGGGTGCGAACATTTTGAGCAATCAGGGAAAAACCTGCAGCACGGATGCAATTGGCAGCCACTAACTCACCCCAAGATCCTATTTTTTGACGGTAAGTTTTCACGCAATCCTCATTCTAATTGGACGATTGATTTTTTGTCGGCCCGATCTCAATATCTCATCCGGTTTTGCCGGAAGAGGGTTTTGTGCTAAACTTTGAGAAAGGTTTAATCACTCCCTTTATTTTAATCAAAACCCGGACCTATGCCTGCTGCTGAAATCATTGCTATTGGTACCGAATTGCTGTTAGGTGAATCGCTTGACACCAACACTGCATTCATTGCCCGCACCCTACGCGATTATGGGGTAGATATTTACCGTACCATGATCGTTGGAGATAACGCTGCGCGGATTGCCGAAGCCATTGGCGAATCCCTCTCGCGTGCCCAAATTGTAATCACCACTGGCGGTTTAGGACCCACGGTGGATGATCCTACCCGGGAAGCTATTGGATTAGCCACCAACAGCGAACTGATCTTTCATCCCGAATTGTGGGAACAAATCCAGGAGCGCTTCCGCCGTTACAATCGCCAGCCCACGGAAAATAATCGGCGCCAAGCCTATTTACCGGAAGGAGCGGTTGCCATTACTAACCCCGTTGGGACTGCACCGGCATTTTATTATCCCTTGGGAGACAAACTAATCATCTGCTTGCCGGGCGTACCCAGCGAGATGGAAACGATCCTCACTCAATCGGTGGTGCCCCTCCTCCGCTCAAAATATGATTTACACGAGGTGATTTGTGCTTATGTCTTACATGCTGCGGGAGTTGGTGAATCCCAAGTGGATGAATGGATAGCCGATTTGGAAAAGCAATCCAATCCAACCGTTGGGCTGCTCGCTCACCCCGGACAGGTGGATATTCGCATCACCGCAAAGGCCACCTCCATTGAAGAAGCCGACGAGATGATTCAGAAAACCGTCCGTCAAATTTACGAACGGATGGGGTTTGCCATCTTTGGGGTTAATGAACAAAAATTAGAACAGGTTGTTGCCGAAAAACTCCGAGAATGCAATTGGGAGATCTTCATCGCTGTTGCAGGTTTTCCAGAAGAGATTAAAAAGAGGCTCGAAACCATCGTACTTACCCCAAAATCCTTGTGCTTTTCACCATACACGGATCTGAATACCCTCTTAGATTCCCATCAACAAAATCCGATTTTCCAGCAAAGCCAGGTTGCGCTACTCGCCAGCCTCAAGCGCGGCGATGAACAGCAGCAGTTGACCATTTTCTTACGTACGCCTCAGGAAACAGAGGAAATTAATCGTTCATACGGCGGTCCACCTTCGTTAAGCGGCATGTGGGCGTTGCGTACAATGCTGGAATTTTTACGCCGTCGTCTGCCTTCAAATTCATCCGGAGTAGAAAACTTATGATACCTTCAGCCGATCTAATCCTAAAGAACGCCATTGTTGTATCCATGGACAACCAATTTAATCTATACGAACCCGGCGCGATTGTGATTCAACAGGATCATATTGTCGCTGTCGGTCACCAGAATAAAATCATACAGCAATACTCCGCCGACCAGGTCATAGATTGTGGTGGAAAAATTCTCATGCCGGGTCTGGTCAATGCTCACACTCACGTACCCATGACCCTGTTGCGCGGTCTTGCGGATGATTTACGTCTGGATGTCTGGCTTTTGGGATACATGATGCCGGTCGAGCGGGAGTTTGTCTCCCCCGATTTTGTCCGTTTGGGAACCGGTTTGGCTTGTGCTGAGATGATTCGGGGCGGTGTAACCACTTTTGCGGATATGTATTATTTCGAAGAGGACGTCGCCAAAGCCACCGCTCAGGCTGGTCTACGCGGGATTTGCGGTCAAACGGTGTTAAAGTTTCCAAGCCCGGATGCTCAATCCTATGAGGAATCCCTTGCCTATGCACGCGACTACATCCAACGTTGGAAGAATCATCCGCTGATTATCCCATCTGTTGCTCCTCATGCCCCCTATACCTGCACGGATGAAATCCTGCGAGCCTGTGCGCAACTGGCCATTGACCTGGATGTTCCGCTTCACATCCATCTTTCCGAAACAGCCCAGGAAGTTGAAAATATGCGCCGGGAACAGGGTATGCCGGTTGTCCCATTTGTCAAAAAATTAGGTTTACTGGATGCCAAAGTCATTGCCGCCCATTGTGTGCATGTGGATGAGGGCGAAATGCGCACATTTCAACACTACAACACAGGCGTAGCCCATAACCCATCTTCAAACCTCAAATTAGCCTCAGGTATTGCTCCGGTTAAGAAGATGCTGGAATTGGGCCTCAATGTAGGCATCGGCACAGATGGGCCTGCCTCCAACAATGATCTGGATATGTTCGAAGAAATGCGTCTGGCGTCTTTTCTGGCAAAGGGTTCGAGCGGCGATCCAACCGCTTTGCCTGCAATGGAGACTTTAGCCATGGCAACTTGCAAGGGGGCAAAAGCCTTGCACGTTGGGCATTTGACCGGCTCGATTGAAGCCGGCAAACGCGCCGATTTAATCCTGTTAGATTTGGCAGCCGTCCATAACTCTCCGCGCTTCCAACGCGACCCACAGGGTATTTATTCTCAGGTGATTTATGCTGCCAAGGCAATGGACGTGACCGATGTAATGGTCAACGGTCAATGGTTGATGCGCGACCGCCAGCTGCTCACCCTCAACGAGGAGGAAATGCTGCGCGAAGCCGAAGATTATGCCCATCGGATTGACATTTTCCTCATTCAACGCGAAAAATCGCTGCTTTCCAAATTATTGGCGCTGGGTGAAGCCACCGAAGAAGAAGAATCGTTTGAAGTTCAAGTCAAAGTCCCGGTGGAAGACATCCTCGCAATTCAAGAACGGCTGCATGACTCCGCTTTTGAAATTATACGCACCCGCCACTACCGGGAATACGATGTGTATTTTAACTTTCCCCCGCCCGAAGAAGCGCGCCTGCGTTATCGGGAAGATCACTTCATCACTCCAACAGGGGAGATCAGCCGGGTGCGCACTCGCTTGACGCTGATTGGACCTACCCGTGAACACTCCTTTCCACAAAAAGTGCTGCTTTCCCGCAGCCGGTATTTAGCGACCGCCACCCAAAGTTTGCGTTTTTACCGCGAATACTTCAAACCCATCAGCGAAACAGAAATTGAAAAAGAACGTTTGCGCTATCTGGTACGCTATCGAGACACCGAATTTTTCATCAATCTGGATCATGTCCAAAAACCTGAATTGGGTAATTTTCTCGAAATCAAGAGCCGCACATGGAGCCGCAAAGATGCCGAATTGAAATCCCGCTTGCTGGTTGAAATATTAGAAAAATTAGGCGCATCCCCGCAAGAGACCATCTCTCAGGATTATATCGAATTAGTCAAGGCGTGATCATTGAAATGATCGAAGGAGAACGAGCCTGGATGACAAAAACTGAAAACCTATCCTCATTGAATGTCTTGTTTCTGGCTTCAGAAGCTGCACCTCTGGTTAAAGTGGGGGGGTTGGGAGATGTAGCCGGCTCGCTTCCCCCCGCTCTGCGTCAGTTAATTCCTCCTGCCTGGCCGGGTCCGCGTATGGATGTCCGACTGGTGTTGCCCTTTCACGAGGAAATTAAACTGAAAGTACGCGAGCCCCGTTTTGTAGCCTCTTTTCTGGTGGATCACCCGGGAGAAGATCTGCCCGCCAAAGCCTTCTTAACCGAAGTGAATGGCTTGCCGGTCTACCTCATCGAAGGCCCTCCCATATTACCGGACATGCCCGTTTACAGCAGTGACGCTGCTCTGGACGGGGAAAAATATGTTTTCTTCTCGTTGGCGGTTTTGGAAATGATGAAACATCTGGATTGGCGGCCGCAGATCATTCATGCTAACGACTGGCACACAGCCGCAAGCCTGTATGCTTTACAAATTCGTCAGAAAGATCAGCCCGAATTTCAAGGTATCGGTAAGGTTCTCACCATTCACAATCTGCCGTTTATGGGAAAAGATGCCGAAGAGGCAATGATTAAGTACGGCATTCCACGTTCTAAAGACAAGCGGTTGCCCAAATGGGCAACCCTGTTCCCCTTACCATTAGGATTACTGGCTGCCGATCGAATTGTCGCCGTTTCTCCCGGATACGCCAGAGAAATCTTAACCCCCGAGTTCGGGTGTGGATTACAGGATTTCCTCAAAACCCGTCGCTCCTCGATATCCGGAATCTTGAACGGTCTCGATCAGGACGCCTGGAATCCCCAAACCGATCCGGCGTTGATTGAACGGTACTCCGTTGAGACCCTCGAAAAACGTTCGCTCAACAAGAAAACCCTCCAGGAAGATTTGGGCTTGCCGGTCGAAGCGGATACTCCATTGCTCATCGTCATCAGCCGACTGGATCAACAAAAGGGGATTGATATTGCCATCGCCGGACTGCGCCATATGTCAAACCCAAAGTGGCAACTCGTCCTCCTTGGGACGGGTGATCCACTGCTGGAGAGCGACTGCCGTAGTTTGGAAGCCGAATTTCCTGAGCGGGTGCGTGCCATCATCCGCTTTGATGCCGGTTTTGCCCGTCGGATGTATGCCTCAGGTGATATACTCCTCATGCCCTCCCGTTACGAACCGTGCGGCCTGGCACAAATGATTGCTATGCGATATGGCTGTGTCCCATTGGCTCGCGCTACTGGCGGGCTGAGAGATACCATTCAAGATCATGATGATCCCCAACAATCCACCGGCTTTTTGTTTGAGGAGGCTTCTCCTCAGGCGTTCATCGCTGCACTGGAACGCGCCTTAAATCTTTACCCCAACACAGAAACCTGGCGCATCATTCAACGCAACGGCATGCAGCAGGATTTTTCGTGGGAAAAATCAGCCATTGAGTATGCCAAAATTTACCTCGAACTTGCGGAGAAGACCAAATGAAAATCCGAAGTCTGATACTTGCCGGCGGCGAAGGCACACGCCTCAGTGTTTTGACCGCCAAACGCACCAAACCAGCCGTGCCGTTCGCTGGAAAATATCGCATCATTGATTTTCCCCTCTCGAATTGTGTCAATTCTCGCATTTTCGATGTTATGCTGGTAGCCCAATACCGGCCGCATTCTTTGATTGAACACATTGGCGCCGGCGGCCCGTGGGATTTAAACCGCGATTTTACGGGGGGCGTGCGGATTCTTACCCCTTATCGCGCGCGTGGTTCAACGTGGTTTGTCGGTACAGCCGACGCCGTTCAACAAAATTTTACTTTTATTAAGCGCGGCAACATTGATACGATTCTCATCCTTTCCGGTGACCATATTTACGCAATGGATTACAACCCAATGATCGAATTTCACCAGCAAAATCAGGCGGAAGTAACCGTGGCCGTCATCAATGTCCCCATTGAGGAAGCTTCTCGCTTTGGAATTGTTGGCATTGACGAAAATCATCGAATTACTTCTTTCGTTGAAAAACCAGAGAATCCGCCATCGACTCTGGCAAACATGGGCATTTATTTGTTCAATTTAAATACCCTCAACGAAGCGTTGTGGGAAGATCACCTCATGCAGGACTCTCAACATGACTTTGGTAAAAACATCCTTCCGCGGCTTGTGGAAACTGGCCGAAGGGTGTTTGCCTACCGCTACGAAGGTTACTGGATGGATGTTGGAACGGTGCAGTCTTACTGGCAAGCCCACATGGATCTTTTATGCGACCCGCCGGTTTTCAACCTCTACCGCCCCGACTGGATTATTCACACCCGTACGGAAGAGCGGCCGCCAGCCTTGCTCCAAAAAGGCTCCACCGTTGAAGACAGTTTGATATGCCATGGCTGTCTGATTGAGGAAGGTGCCAGTGTGATCCGTTCGGTACTTTCACCAGGAGTGGTCATTCGCTCCGGCTGCCATATTGAAGACTCGATCATCCTCACAAATACGATTGTTGATCAAAACACCCGTATTCTGCGATCCATCCTGGATAAGCGGATTCAGGTAGGTAAGAATTGTCAAATCGGTGAAAAACTCGACGGCCATATGGAATTTGCTATGATTGGGCGCAACAGCCTTGTACCCGATGGCACAATCGTGCATGCTGGTGGTACAGTTGGAACGGATGTGGTATCATCAGATTATCCGGGTAACGAGGTTAAGCCCGGCGAGTATATTCAAACACGGAGATTGCCCAATGAAATTTGAACGCGCCGCGGGAATCATCCTTCACCCCACCAGTCTCCCCGGCCCGGATGGGATAGGCGACCTTGGACCAGAAGCCTACCGCTGGATCAATTTTTTGTCGGAAGCCGGCTGTAAGTTGTGGCAGGTACTGCCCCTCGGGCCAACGGGTTACGGCGACTCACCCTATCAGTGTTTTTCGGCCTTTGCCGGGAATCCTTATCTGGTCAGTCCAGCCCTGCTTTTAGAAGATGGACTTTTACGGCGAAGTGATCTGACCGACCGCCCGGAATTTAATCCCATCCGAATTGATTATGGTGAGGCTATCAACTGGAAATTAAAAATTCTTGACCGGGCGTATGAAAACTTCAAGCACTTAAAGAACCCCAAACTCGAGAACGAGTATCATCTATTTATCCAAGATGAGGCAGACTGGCTGAATGATTTTGCGCTTTTCATGGCAATCAAAGAAGCCCATGGGGGTGTCTCATGGGAAAATTGGCCGAAGGAATTGCGTACTCGCCAACCAGCTGCAATTGAACTTTTCAAACAAAACGAAGCTGACCGCATTCAACGCCACGCCTTTCGGCAATTTTTGTTTTTCCGCCAGTGGCTTGACCTGAAAGCCTATGCTAATCAAAAGAATATCCAGATCATTGGGGATATTCCCATATTCGTTGCTTATGACAGCGCAGATGCATGGTCTAATCCAGAATTGTTCTATCTGGATGAAGAGGGAAAACCCACCGTCGTAGCGGGTGTTCCACCCGATTACTTTTCTCCCACCGGCCAGTTGTGGGGGAATCCCCTTTACAAGTGGGAGGTTCATCGGCAGCAGAACTTCCGGTGGTGGATTCGGCGAATGCAGGCCACTTTACGCCTGGTGAACATTGTGCGCTTGGATCATTTTCGCGGTTTTGCCGGTTATTGGGAAGTACCCTACGGCATGCCCACCGCAGAAATTGGCCGTTGGGTTAAAGGCCCGGGGAAGGAATTGTTCCATGCCATACGCGAGGCTCTTGGTGATCTACCCATCATCGCCGAAGATTTGGGGGTCATTACACCGGATGTCGTTGAATTACGAGATTCGTTCAATCTCCCCGGTATGAAAGTCTTTCAATTTGCATTTACCACAGACCCATTGGATCCTTTCCTGCCCCACAACTACGAAACCAATTGTGTTGCCTACACGGGTACGCATGACAATGATACTGCCCTTGGCTGGTACCAGAGCGCTCCCGAAAAAGAACGCGATTTTATCCGCCGTTATCTCGCCCGCTCCGGCGAAGATATTTCATGGGATATGATTCGCGCCGTTTGGTCTTCGGTTGCCGTGTTTGCTTTGGCGCCCATGCAGGATATACTGGGACTTGGCAACGAAGCCCGCATGAACCTGCCTGGCAGAGCCAGCGGCAACTGGTGTTGGAGACTTCACCCTGAAGCCTTCAACCCGGTAATTCTGGAACGACTCAAAGAAATCAATTACCTGTATGCCCGCTCAGATATTAAGCGGACCACCCCAACCGAAATACCTCCCGATTATCCCCTGTGAAGCCTGATCAGGATTCTCGATTGGCGAGGGACGCAAGGTAGATACCACCCAAAATCATTCCCCCGCCAATCACTTCATTTAGCAAGGGCATCTCTCGCAGGAAGATCATGGCCAGAATGGTTGCCCCCACTGGTTCCCCCAACAACGCCAGAGAAACGAATGCCGCCGGCAAATATCGCAACGCCCAATTAAAAGAGGAATGACCAATCACTTGAGGAATAAAGGCAAGCAAAAAGAACCATCCAAACACAGGTAATGAGTATCCGGTGAACGAATAACCATTCACAATTGCCAGTCCAATGAGAATTACGGCCGCAGTTGAATACACCAGCAGGATGTAAGACCGCAATGAAATCAACGGTCGCACTTTCCGCCCCACCAACAGGTAACCGGCTGCCATCCAAGCCCCCATTAAAGCCAAAAAGTTACCCAACAAAGCCTTACCCTGAAACAGGGAAGCCAGCGAGGCACAAACCAGCCGGCTTTCTTCCCACGCACATGTCTGACTGGCAGCCACAACCACCCCACCGCTAAGAGCCAGCCCCAGTCCCCACCACACCTCTTTTCTCATCCGTTCTTTCAAAAACAGCGGCGAAAAAATAGCAACCCACAATGGGGTGGTAGTAACCAGCACAACAGAACTGGCAACCGAAGTCAGCTCCAAAGAGGTTATCCACGCAGCAAAATGAACCGCCAGAAAAATACCCGCCAGCAAGGTTTGAAATTTGCTCACGGTTGGCAACCCCGTCACTTCTCGTCGTGCCTGTCTGATAGAAAACGGCAGTAAAATCAAACTGGCCAGTCCTAATCGGTAAGCCGCAATGATCAAGGAAGGCGCCTCCAGTTGAGCAAAACGGATAAAAACAGCCGCCGTGGAGACCGCCAGAATGCCCAAGAACAAAACAAGCGGAGCCAAACGGGATGATTTCTGTAGTGAGTTCATAATCACCCTATTATATCGTAGAGGAATGCTTGACAAACAGGTATCGGCTGGCTAGAATAACTTTATCCCAATACTACAAAACTGGTCAAAAAACCAAAGAATAATCGCGGGGAGGTGTCTGGAGTAGAGAATTTTCAATTTTTTCCCACAATTCTTGAGCAATTTGTTCCCCCAATATCACTAAATTTTCCTCTGCATTTAAATCCTTTCCATTTCATCCAAACGGAGGTTGCGATGACCCATATTATTACAAGCCTTTGTCTGCGCGATGGCGGTTGTGTGACCGTTTGCCCGGTAGAATGCATTGTTCCCGGAAAACCCGAGGATAAATATCCCTGGTTTTATATTGATCCGGATACCTGCATTGATTGCGGCGCTTGTGTTCCAGAATGCCCCTATGCTGCCATTTTCCCAGAGGATGAAGTTCCATCTGCCTATGTTGCCCGTGGCGGTGAGCGTCAGTCCATGCCGGTGGGTACTCCCGGCTTTACCGAAGTTTATGACGGCGTAAATCATGATGGCGAACCGGTGCACCTGGAGGCTACCCGCACGCTAAAGGCTGGTGAAGTAGTGGACTTAACCCCGGATATTGCCAAAAATTACGAATACTTCAAGGAAGGGCCCGGTTACAGCGCAGCCGGATAGTCTTTTTCAAATCCTTTGCAGGGTTGTTATCGGTGGAAATCGGAAAATCCCGGTGATATAAAACTGGGAGAAAAATAAATCATCCTAACCACTGAGCAACAACCCTGTTTTGTTTCAATTAAATCCGCTATAGGAGGTAAATAAAGTCAATGACTGAGACGAATGTACGGGTGGAGCGAGACTCATTGGGTGAGGTCATGGTTCCGGCAAATGCTCTTTACGGCGCCCAAACCCAGCGCGCAGTCCTTAACTTCCCCATTTCGGGTATGCGCCCTTACCGGGCTTTCATCTGGTCAATGGCATTGATCAAGCGCGCCGCCGCCGAAGTTAACCATGCAGTTGGTTTGCTGGACGAACAACGCGCCAAAGCCATTATTCAGGCTGGTGAAGAAATTATGGCGGGTCAATGGAACGACCAGTTTGTGGTGGATCCTTTTCAGGCCGGCGCTGGCACCAGCCACAACATGAATGCCAACGAGGTGATCGCCAATCGGGCAACTCAAATCTTAGGCGGAAAAATTGGCGAATATCTGGTTCACCCCAACGACCATGTCAATATGTCCCAATCCACCAATGATACCATCCCCACCGCCATTCGATTGGGTTGCTTATGGCGATTGGACGAGTTAACCTACACTATTCAAAAACTGATCGAGGCACTCAAAGAAAAAGCCGTAGAATTCGATGACATAGTCAAATCCGGGCGCACCCATTTGCAAGATGCTGTTCCGGTGCGATTGGGTCAGGAATTTGGCGCCTATGCACGGGCAGTAGAGCGCGACCGCGAACGCATCGAACGGGCTGCCGAAGGTTTGCGCCGTTTGGGTATTGGCGGCACAGCCACCGGCACCGGCTTGAACGCCCATCCAGAATATCACCCCCGCATGGTAGAGGTCCTCTCGCGGGTTTCAGGTTTGAAACTTTATACCTCCGATAATTTGTTCGAGTCCATGCAGTCCATGGCGGACATGGCGGATTTTTCTGCTTCCTTGCGCACGCTCGCCCTCACTCTTACGCGTATCGCCAATGATTTACGCCTGCTTTCTTCGGGACCGGCAACCGGCCTGGATGAAATTCGCCTGCCGCCAGTACAACCCGGATCCTCTATTATGCCCGGCAAGGTCAACCCCGTTTTAGCCGAAATGCTGAACATGGCCATGTATCATGTGATTGGGCTGGATACTGCCGTTGCGATGGCTTCTCAAGCCGGTCAACTCGAATTAAATGTAATGATGCCAATCATTGCCCATGATCTCTTCGAGATGATGCATGTGATGATCGGCGCTGTTAGCGCATTTACCGATAAGTGTGTGGTTGGAATCAAAGCCAACCGGGCAAAAGCCGAAGGTTGGCTTGCACGCAATACCATTGTGGTTACTGCCCTAAATCCAATTATCGGTTATCTGGCGGGAGCTGCTCTGGTCAAAGAAGCCCTCAACCGAGACTTGACCGTTCAGGAAGTTGCGCTCGAAAAGGTTCGGGAGGGCGCTCTGAAGCACAAAGATACCGGTCAGCCATTGACCGAAGAGGATATCCGCGCGGTATTCAGCGACATGCGTAAACTGACCGAAGGCGGATTATTCGGCGGTGGCGGCGGAGGCGGATAAACTAATCTGTTTTTTGGCTGGCGTACACTGCAGCGCCAACAATGCCGGCATTGTTCAGGAACAGTGCCGGCGTTATTTTTGCCCGTACCGAAAGGTATGGCAGGAATTTGTCGGCATTTTTACTTAATCCACCGCCGATGATGATCATTTCCGGCCAGAACAGCTTTTCCATCTCACTCAAGTATTCCTGCAATCGTTTGGCATATTTTTTCCAGGAAAGGTCTTTTTTCTGTCGTGCCGCATCCGAAGCACGCCATTCAGCATCTTTTCCACGAATTTGCAGATGACCAAATTCCGCATTTGGCACGAGAACTCCGTCGGTGAAAATAGCCGTGCCAATACCTGTGCCGAGCGTGATTACCAGCACTACTCCTTTAACATCCTTACCAGCCCCAAATTTCATTTCGGCAATACCCGCAGCATCCGCATCATTCAGGGTGAAAGTCCGACAGCCGGTATATTGGGTCAACAAGTCGTTGACATTCGTCCCAATCCAGGTCGGGTGGATGTTAGCCGCCATCATGGCAACCCCTTGTAAGATAGGGGCTGGAAAGCCACAGCCGATCACCCCTTCATAACCAAATTGATGAACCAATTCAGCACAGGCTTCGGCCACATCTTCTGGTTTTGCCCCTTCGGGGGTGGGTATTCGCCGCCGTTCAGTCAGCAAAGAGCCGGTTACCGGATCAACAACCGCGCCTTTGATACCCGATCCACCAATATCAATACCCAAAACTTCCATTTCTTTCTCCTTCCCTTTCAATTATGGACATGCATTTTGTAAATGTTCTTCAAATGTTTTTGCAAACGAATGTCTGCCCAATCCGTCACAACGAGCCCGAAAATAAAAATAAGGTGAATCTGCAGGATAAGCCACTGCCTGTAAAGCGCTCAAGGATGGATTACAAATGGGTGTGGGTGGTAAACCGGTGTTTTGATAGGTATTATATGGAGAATTAATCATTAAATCATTATGGCTGAGTGGATTCGTCCACCACGTTTGTTGTAGAGAATTATAACCCAACGCATATTGGACGGTTGGGTCGGCATCCAGTTTCATTCCAGCCCTCAAACGATTATAAAATACAGAAGCAATCATCGGTCTTTCTTCTTCAACAACTCCTTCACGCTGTACAATCGAAGCCAGCGTAACCGCTTCATGCAGGGTCAAACCCTGACGAGAGAAAGCCTCCCTCAGGTTGGCATCCACCTGCTGATTGAATCGTTCCAAAAATGCAGCCACTACCTCGCGTACGCTGGCATCCCGCCTAAAGCGATATTCACCGGGAAAAAGATAGCCTTCCAGACTTAATCCGGCTGAATTTCTGCCCCCCGGATGCCACTCCACTGGTGGATTGCGCACAAATTGAAGGAACTCCTCCGGTGTGATTTGAAGTCCTGACGTTGGTAAAGAAGCCGCGATTTCCTCAATTCGCCACCCTGCCAGGATGACAAACGTGATCTGATCGGGCGTGGCATCCAGCAGATGATGTCCAATTTCAATCGCATTCCATGCCGGACTGATTTCATATTCTCCGGCTTGAATTGCCGTATCTAATCCAGAATAAACCATATAATCCCGAAATGCTTCAGCATTACGAATTAAACCCTCTTGTTGCAGCCGAAGGGCAATCTGCTCTGCCGTTTCCCCGCTTTGAATAACAAATACACGCGGTGACCCCTGGTCATTTAGTGGAGTAACCAAGTCCTCTTGATTGATGATCAAGCGTAAAGAATACCAGTATCGGTCAATGAGATCCAGTCGTGAACTGGAAAAACCAAATTGGGCTTCCGCGAGGGAGGGAATTTGACTCAGAAACCAGCCCGAACCAATCAAACCGATGAAACCAATCAACAGCAACACAAAACAGCCAAATGAAAAGCGTGGATTTTTCGATTTTCCCATTCTTACAATTCCTCGGTTGGAAAGACGGAATCGCGGTTATTTAAGTAAGATTGGAGGATAACCACTGCGGCCAGATCATCCATATGACCGCGCCGCTGACTTCGTTTTATGCCCATTTTCTGTCTGGCTTGACGAGCAGTTTGGGTACTCCCACTTTCATCCCACAAGACTACCGGGATTTCGGTTTGAGAGCGAATGGCCTCGGCTAGCCGCTGCGCTTTTCTCCCCATCACGCCAGGGGTTCCATCCAGCTCGAGCGCCTGTCCGATCACAATCTCAACAACCCCCCATTCCTCAGCTATTTGCACAATACTGGCGGCATCAATTAATCGCGAAACATGTTTTAGCACCTGCAGAGGATTGGCAATCGTGCCGGTTGGATCGGAAATTGCTAATCCAATTCGTTTTTCACCCGGATCCACTGCCAGTACCCGCCCACGTTCACCCTTCATTATTCCTCCATCACAACCATCCGAAAAGTAAGAAAAGGCAACCGCTTCCACCAAGACGGCTGGATGAGGATTTCCGGCGGGGCTGCCAGCTGGTTTTGATGGTTGATCATTTCGACGGCCTGTTCTGGCGGCAACCCCCGCACTGCGGCGGTTATTTGAGCCGCTTCAACATCTGCCTTAATCAACCTGCTTGCCGCGAGGGTAAATTCAGCCCACTCATCTTCTCTGAAAGTAATTTGTCCTATTTCACGGTATTGAAACGTGCCTTCAACCGTTGCCATTCCAACAGGGAGATTGGCATTCATTGCATCGGTTAATATCCGTTCAATTTGAGACGAATCGTATGCCCAAGCCGAAAATTCAACCTGCAAATTTAACACAAAGCGGTCAGCCAGTTCGCCGGGTGCGGGCTGATAAACTTTTTCGAGTACCCTTTCAATAATCAGTGTTTCCGGAAGTAGTATTTTTCTGTCAGGGAGTATTTTTTGTAATTCCTCAACGGCATTTTCCGCCAGAGAAGTAATTAGCGTGTCATACAATCGCACTGCATCGGGCTCACTGACTACCCTTCCTTGTCGGTCACTGCCGCCGAAGATCGCTTGAGGATTTTCGGCTGCTACGGTCAATCCAAGACTTCCTTCCACCGTTCCCAAAGCCCGCGCGGGTACATTTCCTTTGCTCCCTGCCACTAACGCGCGCACGTTTACCTCACGGGATTGCCCGTTACCAGCCGGTAAAGTCACATTTTGGGTCGTTTCAAACCGAACCACCGGTTCAGAAAAAGTCCTCAGAATAGTTCCCTGTGGAACAATAACTGGCTCATTCGTCAGATTGATGAGGTTGACCGTCCCGCTCGCTTTTTTTTCACCGACCGGTTGTATGCCGGTGGCATCCCCAGCCAGAGACCCTCGCACCACAACGGTATAAACCTCAGCCGGCAATAAACCCGAAGGCGAAACCACTTCAATTCGTGGACTTGTCCGGATTCGCATTTCAATAGATTGTTCTTCCTGATAAGGTTTCAGCACAATGGTAGCAGAGGGAAGAAAGAATAACATCAAAGCGCTAAAACTCACCACTCCAAGCACGAAAAATATCAAACGCAGCCAGATATTCTCCGATTGAGGGTGGGTCTCGTTTAGTAAACTCCTTATTGTTTGAGGATCGGTTTTTCGTGTCTTACGGAATCGGAGCAGCCTTCGCCGCCGGGAATTCGACTGCCAGGTGGTTCGTTGAGCGGCTGGAATAGTTGGGAAAACCGGTAAACCCACTTCCTGAGCCTCCAGGATCAGGTCTTTATCCTGCGTAACCAGTCCAACCTGACCACCAAGGGCTTTTGCCTGCCGCTGGAGAAGAATTAAGTCCAGCCGTTGCAAAGCCGGCGGGTGTCGTCTAGGAAACACCAGAAGGATCCGTCTTGCTTTACTCCAAGACATCTTGTCGCGAATCGAGATGTAATCATCATGGGTTTCCAGACGAATAATTTGGGTTTTCATGAAAGAGATGCATGCAATGAATTGATTTATTGTAATTATACACGCCGGGCAGGTTGACTGTATTCCTGCAAACGCCGGACTTCCTCAACCCCCAATTCACGCCACTCTCCCGGTTGTAAACCCTCCAGAGTAATCGGACCGATTGCCACCCTGATCAAACGAAGTGTAGGAAATCCTACCGCAGCCGTCATGTGGCGAATCTGCCGCTTACGACCTTCCTGCAACACCAATCTCAACCACGAGGTTTCAGAATGGGGGGTAATTGGCTTGCTTCGCGGCGGAAGGATCGGCTCAGGTATGATTAATGCCTCACAGCGCCGGGTTTTTTGTCCCTTGATCACCACACCCCTTTGCAGAGCAACCAGTGCTTCGGGGGTCATTTTGCCTTCCACCTGCACAAGATAAGTTTTGGGAATACGATGACGCGGATCAGTTAATAGGTGAATTAACCTGCCATCATCACTCAGTATCAATAACCCCTCACTGTCCAGATCCAGTCTCCCAGCCGGATAGACTCCAGGAATAGGAATGTAATCTTTTAGAGTTAGTCGTCCTTCGCTATCACGAAAGGCAGTTAGAACGCCGTACGGTTTATAAAATGCAATTGTCTTCATCGAAAATTCGTTCGAATTATCCTTGTTGCCAGCCGAATCCGATTATAATCATAATGATTGAAAAATGGTTTGATCAATGGTTCGATACGTCAAAGGAACAGCCATGCAGAAATGGATCCGCTCTTTCATCATCCTTTTATTTTTTCTGAGCAGTTGCAATTTACCAACAGGTGGCATCTCAACACCGACCGTTGATCTGGTGGGTACACAGGTTTCCGCAATCCTGACCAGCCAGCCGACCGTTCAACCGCTCCCATCCGATACACCCCCTCCTATAAACCAACCCACCGAACCGAACATATTAATATCCACACCAACTCCCCCTCCGGATCCCTCGCCCACCCCCACCGCCATCAGCGATGATCCCCGACAGGTTTTAGGTGCCCCCACTTTTGTAGATACACTCGATAGTGGCCGTTCGTTTGGATTACAAGATAAACCCTATGATGACGATTATACCTTCATCCGGGTCGAAAATGGCGCAATGATACTTACCAGCCGATACGCCACCGGCTATCGGGGGTGGCGCACCGGCGGGACAAAAATTGGAAATGCCTACCTTGAAACCCTTGTTCGCACCGGTGAATGCAGCGGACTAGATACCTATGGATTAGTTTTTCGTTCACCGGATTTTGTCAAGGGATATTGGTTTCAATTAACCTGTGATGGAAAATGGGCTTTTGGCTATTGGGACGGAGAGCAATATGTCAACCTTGCAGAGGGTAGTAATGTCAATGATGCTATTCGCACTGGCCCTAACCAAACCAATCGAATTGGGGTTTATGCAGTGGATAGCAATTACACACTCTATGTGAATGGCATTAAAATCCGTGAGATCAGTGATAACACCTTCACAGAACCCGGGTCATACGGTATCGTAATTGCTGCTCGTAACACCCCTAACTTCACCGTTTATGCTGAAGAGTTTGCCTACTGGCGTTTAGATTAGTCCCATGACGATTCTGACCCATCCTTACCGGCAACAGGTGATTGAAAAAGCCCGTCAGTGGCTCAGTGAAAAGCCGGTTTTCATAGATACCGAAACTACCGGTCTGGATAAAACCGCTGAAATTGTCGAAATTGCCGTTATTGACGATGATGGTTCAACCTTGTTCGAGTCCTTTGTGAAGCCATTCAAACCAATCCCACCGGATTTGACTGCCATACATGGGATTGACAATCAAATGGTGGCAAAAGCCCCCACTTTTCCGGTCGTCTGGGCCAACTTACGCGGGCTTTTGCTTAACCGCAAGATTGCTGTTTACAACGCAGAATTCGACCTGCGCATGATGCGCCAATCTTATGAAATCTATAAACTTGTCTGGAAAGAAAGGTTTGCCACCTTTGATATCATGCAGTTGTATGCCGCGTTTCGAGGTGAATGGGATACAACCCGGCGGGCATATCGGTTCTTTAAACTGGAAGAAGCCGGCAGAAGTTTTCAGATTCCCCTGCCCAATTCTCACCGAGCAGCAGATGATGCCCGATTAACTCGTGCTTTGCTACACGCAATCGCCGGAATAAACGATTGACCCTAAATGAGCCTGCCAAACTTATTCCCCGAACAAATCCAAATCGCCCAAAACCCCCTGAACCGAAAAATCTACTTACAGGGGGAACCGGGCAGCGGAAAAACCACCGCGGGCCTGGCGCGTCTGGCTTTCCTGCTGGAAAATGGCATCCCGGCAGAACAGATTTTGATCTTACTTCCGCAGCGCACGCTGGCTCGACCATATTATGATTACCTCACCCAAAATTCGCTTCCACCTGGCGGTCTCCCAACCATTGTTACGTTGGGTGGTCTTAGCCAGCGTACTATTCAACTATTCTGGCCAGCCATCAGTGCTGAAGTGGGATTTGGTCAGCCTCACAATCCACCTTTGTTTCTAACCCTCGAAACAGCTCAGTATTATATGGCTAAAGTTGTCGAGCCATTTCTTAATCAAGGTTACTTTGAACAACTGGTAATTGATCGTAACCGGCTTTATTCCCAGCTTCTGGATAACCTCAATAAAGCGGCATTGGTTGGTTTTGCTCATACTACCCTGAGTGAACGGTTAAAACAAGCCTGGAATGGCCAGCCTCAGCATTTGATCGTATTCGATCAAGCCCAGGAATGCTTGAATGCTTTTCGAGATTTTTGTCTGGCGCATAACTTGCTGGATTTTTCCCTGCAAATTGAATTGTTTAATCATTACTTGTGGCGCTCTTTTCTGGTTCGTAATTATTTGCAATCCCAATTCCGTCATCTGATTTACGATAATATCGAAGAGGACGCTCCTGCCGCTCACGATGTCATCGGCGAATGGCTGCCGGTTTTTGATTCAGCCTTGCTTATTTTCGATCAGCATGGTGGACACCGTATCTTCCTGGGAGCCGATCCACTATCAGCAGCCTCGCTGGCAGACTTTTGTGATGAGATTGTGGAATTTCCACCCAGCCTGATTTGCCCTTTGCCTGTCCGCCAGTTCCAATCTGCTATGGTGATGGCTGTTCAGCGCCAGTTGAAAACCGAGAAACTGAATCCTCAAATCAAAACGGCTTTTACCCATTTACCCGCCCGTTTTTACCCGGAAATGGTGGATCAGGTCTGCCAAACCATTAACGAATTAATACACCAAAAAGCAGTGGCACCGGGTGAAATTGCCGTGCTGGCACCCTTCGTCTCGGATTCGCTGCGTTTTTCAATCGTAAACCGGTTGGAAGAGTACCAGATTCCCGCCCGCTCCCACCGTCCTTCCCGCAGTCTCTATGATGAACCGGCAGCACGCACATTGATGACCCTCGCAAAATTAGCCCACCCACATTGGGACATGCCGCCCAATCGAGAGGAAATTCGCTCCATGTTGGTTCATTGCATTGCTGAACTCGATTTGGTGCGTGCTGACCTGTTAGTGCAGATGGGTTTCTCTTCTAAAAATCAATCTTTCCCTCTACGTCCTTTTGAGGAAATCGGGGTAGATGGACGCGAAAGAATCACCTATGCAGCCGGCTTACGCTATTCTCATTTGCGCGAATGGTTGTTAAATTATATTGAACGGGGAGAAGAAGAGGAGCTGGATGTCTTTTATGCCTTCCTCTTTGGGGAGGTGCTCTCTCAACCCGGTTACGGATTTCACGATCATCTCGACGATGCGACCGTGACCGCTCGTTTAATCGAATCCATTCAGAAATTTCGGCAGGTCATTGAGCCGGCACGCACACAACAGACCAACTTTTCGACGGGGCTGGAATATTTGAACATGGTCAGGCAAGGAGTCATATCAGCCCTTTATCTGACACCTGCGGAAGAAGAGAATGCTGTCTTAATTTCACCAGCGTACTCATTCCTCATCAGCAATCGCTCGGTGCGCTTTCAGTTTTGGTTGGATTGCGGGAACTTGGGTTGGTGGGAGCGTCTCTTCCAGCCACTCACTCATCCCTATATCCTCAGCCGCAACTGGCAGTCGGGAAGGTTGTGGACTGACGTGGAAGAATACGAAACCAACCAGCAATCCCTCATGAGAATCATTCGAGGGTTGACCTACCGCTGCGCTGATCATATATTCCTATGCACAAGCCGAATCAACGAGCGAGGCGCCGAGGAACGCGGGGCTTTATTACTGGCTTTACAGGCAATACTGCGCCGGCTGCATCAGCAAGAGGCAGGAAATGAATAAACGGTATCAACCCCGCCCCCATCAAAATCAAATCCTGAATTATTCAGGCGGATGGATGGGTGTATCGGCCGTTCCGGGCAGTGGAAAAACGTACACCCTTTCTTTGCTGGCTGCCCAAATTATTACAAGTGGACAGATTAACGAAGACCAGGAAGTCTTAATCGTTACTTTGGTCAATTCCGCAGTGGATAATTTCGCCAGCCGAATCGGCGCCTTTGTGGAAGAGTTTGGCTTGATGCGCGATATGAACTACCGCGTTCGCACCCTTCACGGTCTGGCCCATGACATTGTTCGTGAGCGCCCCGACCTTGCTGGTCTTTCCGACCGTTTCAACATCGCCGATGAGCGCGACAGCGATGAGATTATTCAGACGGCCGTATCCGGGTGGATGCGTTCTCACCCCGAATTTATTTTAGAATGGTCAAATCCCAATTCCGACCCTAAAAGAAATTCCGACCTGCCCAAAAAATGGGAGGACTTACTGGTAAAGTTAGCGCGGGCATTTATTCGTCAGGCAAAAGATTTGCAGCTTACCCCACAACAAATCCGTGATCAATTGGGCAAGACCCATTACCATCATTCTCTGCTTCAATTCGGATTGGATATTTACGACACCTACCAGCGCGGACTGGTGCTGCGCAGTCTGATTGATTTTGATGACCTGATTCGGCTGGCCCTCAACGTGTTGAACAGCGATCCGGATTATTTGCAGCGGTTGCGCTTCCGTTTTCCCTTTATATTAGAGGACGAAGCCCAAGACAGTTCGCGCCTTCAAGAGGAAATTTTACGACGGCTGGCTGGAGAAAACGGTAATTGGGTGCGGGTGGGCGATCCTAATCAGGCTATATACGAAACCTTTACCACAGCCAGCCCCGAATACCTGCGCCGTTTTCTTGAACTGAACAGCGTCCGTGCCTACGACCTGCCGGATTCGGGACGTTCAACCCTCAGCATCATTCGTCTGGCGAATGAACTGATTCGGTGGACGATCCATGACCATCCGGTTGAAGCACTGAGAAATGCGCTGACTCCACCCTACATCCGCCCAACACCAGCCGGTGATCCCCAGCCCAACCCCCCAGATGAACCCAATGAAATTTACCTTATAAAGAAAAAGTTTTCATCGGATGGGGAAATCAAGGCGGTGGTTGACTCGCTTAAGAGGTGGCTGCCGGAACATAGTGATCAAACTGTGGCTGTACTGGTACCCCGGAATGAACGCGGCAGTAAAGTTGTCAATGCACTCAAAGCCGCTGGCCTCCCCGTGATTGAATTGCTTCAATCAAGCCAGACCACCCGCCAAACCGCAGCCATTCTGGAAAAAATTCTTAAAAGTCTCAACAAAGCCGCAGACCCCAGAATACTTGTTGAAGCATTTAAAGAGGTAATCCCCCTGGTTTACACAGCAAATGCACCTGAAAAGGAGGTCATTCATCAGGCCGCTCAATTATTGTTGACCAATTCACAACCGGAAAATTATCTCTACCCCCGCTCGGAAAACAACTGGCTGGAGGAACTTCATCACCGGGATAATTTATATGAGCAGGTCATCCCAATGTTGGAGGTCTTTGCTCTGCGCATGCGCCGCTGGCAGCAAGCCATCTTACTGCCCATTGACCAGTTGATTCTCACCATTGCACAGGATATCTTTCGTCAGCCAACCCAATTAGCCCTGGCACACAGCCTCGCACTCCTTTTAGGACGCACGGCTCAACGCCATCCCGAATGGCAGCTATCACAATTTGTCGAGGAACTGGGGTTGATCGCCCGTAACGAACGGCGCATCCTCGGTTTCAGCGAGGAAGAACCGGGTTTCGATCCGGATTTACAGCCGGGAAAAGTGGTGGTCGCCACCATTCACAAAGCCAAGGGTTTGGAATGGGACCGAGTTTACCTCATGTCGGTCAATAACTATGACTTCCCTTCTGCCCAAGGATTTGACCGGTATTATTCTGAAAAATATTTTGTCCGCAATCAACTCAATTTGGAAGCCGAAGCGCTCAACCTGTTGAAAGCCCTCGCAAGTCAAGAATTGACTTCCCTTTACCTGGAAGAAGGGATTGCCACTCAACAGGCGCGCTTGGAGTACTGCGCCGAACGCCTGCGTTTGTTGTACGTTGGCATCACCCGTGCCCGCCGTTCGATTGTCATTACCTGGAACACCGGAAAAGAAATGCAGGGAAACGAAAACTCCCCGGCGTTGCCCTTTGTTCATCTTCAAAAGTTCTGGGAGGAATACCGCCGTGAAAATTCCACCTGATTTTTCTTTCAGCCAGAATAATTTACAGGATTTTGTTGAATGTCCCCGTCGTTTTGAATTACGCTATTTGCTGCGTCAACCCTGGCCTGCAATTCAATCCCAGCCGGTGCTTGAACACGAACAGCATTTGCGCCGCGGAGAAATTTTCCATCAGATGGTACAGCAACATCAAATTGGCTTGCCTGTGGAAAAAATCGCTGCTCAGGCTTATGACCAAACCTTATTGGGTTGGTGGGAAGATTACCTCGGCAGCCAGCCTTCCCCTTTACCGGAGCGACGTTTTGTTGAACACACCCTTCAGACCACTTACGGAAATTACCGCCTCATTGCTAAATTCGATCTGATCGCCATTCAACCAGCCGAGAAGATCATCATCGTGGATTGGAAAACCGGTCGGCGTAAACCTCCGCGTGGCGTTCTTGCCCGCCGAATTCAGACTCGCCTGTATCCTTTTCTTTTGTGGAAGTGCGCCAACGCATTGGATAAGACAAGCACCTATACGCCGGAACAGATCGAAATGATTTACTGGTTCACGGCTGATCCGCTAAGTCCCGAACACTTCCATTATTCCTATAAGCAGGCCGAACGTGACGGAGAGTACATCCTCGAATTGATTCAACAAGTCGAACATTATGCCAAAACCTATTTCCCGCTGACCTCCCAAGAGCAGCATTGTTCCATATGCGTCTATCGCTCCCTGTGCAATCGAGGAATTACCGCCGGGAGCGCGGAGGACGAGATGGATGAAGAAATAGATGATGACCGGCTAGACATTGCTTTCGATCAAATTGGTGAGACCGAGTTCTAAATGAAACGACTGTTTCCGGGCATTGAGCGTATCTGGTTAGACGCTGAGAACATTCCCATCCCACAAGACATCCGGCACTTCACCGGGGATAATTCCCTGCTGGCTCAAACCCTTGTCCGACGTGGTCTTAAGACTTTCGAGAAAGCCCGGGCTTTTCTAGATCCTCGATTTTATCGTCCGGCTGATCCCTGCGAATTGCCGGACATGGAAAAAGGGGTGAACTTGATCCACGAGGCAATCCGCACCGGTAAGAAAATCGCTGTTTGGGGCGACTTTGATGTGGATGGACAAACAGCCACCACATTGCTGGTATCAACACTCCGGTCGCTTGGTGGTCAGGTTGAATACTACATCCCCGTTCGTGAGCGTGAGTCCCACGGTGTCCATATTAATGGTTTAGAACGCATGCTGAACAATGGTGTAAAGGTGATTCTCACCTGCGATACAGGCATCAGCGCACACAACGCTGCTGAATTCTTAAAGCAGCACGGGATTACCTTTGTGATTACCGATCATCATGCACTCCCCACCTCACTCCCCTCAGCAGATGCCATTATCAATCCTCAGCGCTTGGCGGAAGATCACCCCATGCACACTCTTGCCGGTGTGGGGACAGCATTCGTCTTTTCCCAGCTCCTGTGCCACCAGGCCAGTAAACCCGAAATAGCCGAAGAACATCTCGATCTGGTTGCGTTGGGATGTATCGCGGATGTTGCAGTCCTGCGCGGGGACACGCGTTATTGGGTCCAACGCGGATTGGAGATGTTACGCAATCCCCGCCGGCCGGCGCTTCTTCAACTCATGCAGAACGCTGAAATTAACCCTGCCCATCTCAACGAACAGCACATCGGATTCAGCCTTGCTCCTCGCCTGAACGCCATCGGCCGGCTTGGAGATGCAAATCCCGTAGTCAATTTCCTTTTATCCACCGATTCCCAAGCCATTGCCGTTTTTGCTGCTCAATTAGAAGGTTATAACAGCCAACGCCGGTTTCTTACCGATCAGGTATTCCTGGCTGCTTTGCAGCAGATTGATCAGGACCCGCGGGTGCTGGATTATGCTGTGCTGGTTTTACACCATCCCGAATGGCCCGGAGGCATCAACGGTATCGTTGCCAGTCGGCTGGCGGAGATCTTCCAACGCCCGGTGATTTTATTGAGTTCACCCCCCGGCCAACCCATGCGTGGTTCGGCTCGTTCTGTGGAGGGCATCAACATCACCGAGGCGATTGCCAGCGCCAACCACCTGCTGATCGGCTTCGGAGGCCATCCAATGGCTGCTGGTCTGGCTCTACAACCTGAAAACTTTCACGAATTCCGCCGACGGGTATCTGCTCATGTAGAATACCAGCGCACTCATCACCAGCAAAAACCCGCCATTACCGTAGATGCATGGCTAAAAATCAACGAACTGGACTTAAAGTGGATCGAGGAATTAGAAAAGCTGGCTCCATTCGGCGCAGGCAATCCGCCTTTGGTTTTCGCCAGCCGCAATCTCACCCTGCTGGATTCAACCCCCATTGGTAAAACACAGGAACACCTGATGACAATTGTTGAGGATGAAGAGGGGAACACCCGCCGGGTCATCTGGTGGCAAGGCGCTCGTTCCATGCTTCCAGAGGGACGATTTGACCTTGCTTACCATGCCCGGCCGGTCAATTTTGGCGGTGATTTGGAAGTTCAACTGGAATGGATCGTAGCCCGCCCACTGGAAATGGACTCCATTACAATTTCCAAAACCACACGGTTGGAAGTGATTGATTTTCGTACCTCCCAATCTCTTATAGAGGAAATTACCCGAAAAAACATTCCCTCCGAACAAATTCTTTTCTGGGCGGATGGAGCGGTCACTCTCGATATACCGGTAAAACAGCGTTGGGAACTGACCCCGGCAGAGACACTGGTCATTTGTACACCCCCGCCTTCTCAGAAAGTACTATCCGAAGCAATTCAACAAGTAAGAGCCTCAAGAATCATCCTGGGGTGGCTTGAACCTCCTGTTGACAAGCCACAATCCTTTTTACACGCTCTGACCGGCATGATCCAATATGTGCTTAAGAAAAACAGCGGTAAAGCATCATTACTCCGAATGGCTGCTGCCCTCAATCAACGTGAGGAGACCATTCTCACAGGGATTGAGTGGCTGGCAGGTAAGGGATTTATCCGGATTATGGAACGGGATGGACAATCCCTCACCATTGCTGAAGGCGGCATTCCAGACCCATTGCTGGCAAGAGAAATGGAAGCGCGACTGCGTTCCCTGCTGGAAGAAAGCCGCGCATTCCGTGAATTTTACCGGCAAGCATCATCCGACAGCTTGATTCCGGAAAAAGTCTAATCGCTGGAGCGTTTGGGGATTTTGGGGAGCAGCCAGTTGAGAAAGGCTCCTTCGCTCCGAGTTTGAAGTAAAACCCGTCCCGGCCCGGTCAGGTCAACCACCAACCCTTCACCACCCAATACAGTGGCCTTGAGCCCGCCGATTGGTCGCACCTTAAAGCCCACTTTCTCGCTGAACGCCACCAAATGACCGGTATCCACCGTGTAGGTTTCACCAGCGGCCAGTGATAATTCGTGAATAGCGCCATAACTGGATAAGATTAAAGTACCCGCCCCGCTACAACGCAACATAATCAGCCCTTCACCGCCGAAGAAAGTACGTGCTCCAGACCATTTTGTATCCGTCACCACCCCTTCCGAGGAAGCCAGGAAAGAACCGGATTGAACGAGGTAAGTCTCTCCGCTCAATTCCGTCGTGAACACATCCCCCGGTAAAGTCGGGGCAAGCAAAAGTTCACCGCCGCGGGCAGAAGCCCGATAGGTGTTGACAAAAAAAGACTCGCCGCCCAAAACCGATCGCGCCAGAGACTGCAGCAAACCGCCGCGCATTTTGGTTTCCACTTGAACATCGTTAGACATACCCACCATTGCGCCGCTCTCAGCGATGATACCTTCGTTGGGATCGAGAAGCACCTTGGCAATTGAATAAGACGGGCGGAATAAAATTTCTACTTTCATGAATAACCTCCGGTTGATGAATTATGAGTATACTTTATCAGAAATTTATCGTTTTCGGCAAAATTAGGATCGTTAAGAAATCATGTCTACCCAAAAAGGCGGTTTTGTAGTAAACTACATCGGCTGGCAACACAGAACTACAACATTGCTTTCCGCTCTTTGACCCGCCTGCGGCGGGAACAAAGGGCAATCCCAAGGAAAGGAGGAATCCCTTTATGCGCAGCTACGAGTTGGTTTTCATCCTCCAACCGGAACTGGACGACACAGCCGTTGACGGACTGGTTGAAAAGGTCAAAGGTTGGATCACGGAAGCCGGCGGAACTGTCAGCAAAATTGATCGCTGGGGAAAACGGCGTTTAGCATACCCGATTAACAAACGCCGCGAAGGCCAGTACATTTTGTTTGACATGAACATGCCGCCTGCTTTCAGCAATGAGCTGGAACGCAACTTGCGCTTTCAGGAACAGGTAATGCGCTTTTTAATCGTCAACCGCGATTGACATACGGAATCTTATTTTCGGGAGTATATCATGAGCCGCGGTCTTAACAAAGTCATGATCATCGGCCATTTGGGACGCGATCCGGAAATGCGTTATACACCTTCCGGTAGACCGGTTACCACCTTCAGTGTGGCGACAAGCCGTACCTGGAATACGGCAGATGGTGAACGGCACACAGAAACCGAATGGTTCAATGTGGTAACGTGGGGTAATCTGGCAGAGATTTGTAAACAATACCTGACCAAAGGACAGCAAGTCTATGTGGAAGGACGGCTTCAAACCCGCCGGTGGGAAGATTCGGAAGGAGTCAAACACACTTCCGTTGAAATTGTCGCCAGCGAAATGATGATTCTTGGTGACCGCCGTGATAATGCCCAACCCCAAACCTCTCCCTCGCTTGAAGAAAGCGAGGAAGAAGAACTTGAAGACGAATATCCGTTCTAGGAGTAAGATAGTATGACCGACCAAATTCCAGGCGAGAACGAACAGGTTGTCGGTCCGCGGCGATTTGTCGCCCGGCCCAAAATTTGTCAGTTCTGCGCTGATAAAGATCTGGCAATTGATTACAAAAATGTGGACCTTTTACGCCGGTACATCACCGAGGAAGGCAAAATCCGACCTCGACGTCAAACCGGTACCTGCGCACGACATCAGCGGGCCCTGGCACGCGAAATCAAACGTGCCCGTCACCTTGCCCTGCTCCCCTTTGTTGCCGAAGATTGGAGTGAGGCAATCCGTTAGTTCTTATTCCGCTGGCACATTCATAGGGCATGGGCAAAAACACGCCCAATGCCCTTTTCTATTTTTTGATTAGGAAAGGTTTTTCAGATGGCTAAAACACCCCGACCTGCTGTAGTTTCCCGCAAACAACAAAGCCGGGTTGAAAAAGAACGGCAGCAACGCCGCATTGTGTTGATCGCAACGATTGTCATTGCCGTTGCAGTGGTTTTGATTCTGGGTTATGGGTTGTTAGACACCCTCTACCTGCAAAATATGCGTCCCGTGGCCACAGTGGACGGAGAAAAAATCACCCTGGAGCAATTTCAAAACCGCGCTCGTTTTGATCGTTTTCAACTCATCCAAAACACCATCCAATTAGCCCAGTATCAGCAGCTCTTTCAATCCGACCCTAATTCAGCCAATTACTTCTCCTCTCAAATTCAGTTAAATGTGTCCAAACTCAATGATCCAACTCAATTAGGCAATCAGGTTATTGATGAGTTGATCAATGAGGCTATCATCCGGCGGGAAGCCCAAAAATTAGGAATCACGGTAACGGATGAAGAGGTGGAACAGGCATTTCAAGAAGCTTTTGGTTACTTCCCGGCCGGCACACCGACCATAGCCCCAACCGCTCCGCCATTCAGCACGGCCACTTATTCACCTCAGCAGTTAACCCTGGCGCCATACACCGCTACCCCCACCGAGGCACCCACTCCCACTCAATCACCCGAAACTACCGAAGCACCAACCGAAACACCTGAAGCAACCGCCACAGCCGGACCGACCAGCACACCCTTCCCCACGCCCACTCCAATGACCGAGGAAGGTTTCAAATCCGGTTTAGAAAATTACCTGACCACTCTGAAAACTGAAGCCCAAATTGATGAAAAGACTTTCCGAGAGATTGTGCGCTCATCCCTGTTGTATCAAAAGGTCTTTGATGCCATTACCAAAGATATCCCGACTGAAGATGATTGGGTGTGGGCACGTCATATCCTGGTCGCCACTCCCGAAGAAGCCGCTGTGGTGGTCGAAGCGCTCAAAAACGGCGCCGATTTCGCACAACTTGCGGCTCAATTCTCAACCGACACATCAAACAAGGACAGCGGTGGAGATTTAGGCTGGTTCGAGCGCGGGCAAATGGTCAGCGAGTTTGAAGATGCCGTATTTTCCATGACCGAAATCGGACAAATCAGCGAGCCGGTACAAACTCAATTTGGATATCACATCATCCAGCTGTTGGGAAAGGAACGTCGGCCGATCAGCGAGAACCGCCTCAATACCCTCAAGCAGCAGAAATTTGACTCCTGGTTGGAGGAAACCAAAGCCAGCCTGAAGATTGAACGAAACGAGAACTGGGTCAATAAAGTACCAACCGTGCCAACCCTTCCACCCGGTTTGGGATTCTGATCCCTGCCTTTTTCCACGAGAAAAAGAAGACCGGGGATTACCCCCGGTTTTCTTTTTCTAGCGCACCATCTCTTCACTGACCTCATCTAACCGCAAGGAGATGACCTGACTGGCGGTGTCTTTCCCCATGGTTACGCCATAAATCACATCCGCCACCTGAACCGTGTTGCGATTGTGAGTGATCACAATGAATTGAGTATTGTGACTCAACTCTTGAAGAAGTTCACAAAAACGCCCTACATTGGCTTCATCCAGCATCGCATCAACTTCATCCAACACACAGAATGGAGTGGGCGAAACCTTCAAGAGAGAGAAAATCAATGCAACAGCTGTCAGGCTGCGTTCCCCGCCGGAAAGCAGAGATAACCCCTGCTCCCGTCTGCCAGGTAATCGTGCTTCAATGTCAATGCCTCCCTCCGTGGGATTTTCTTCGTTTTCCAATATCAATCGAGCCGAACCACCGCCAAACAATCGAGCAAAATTTTCCTTGAATTCTATGGCTACCGCATCAAACGTCTTGCGGAACTCGGTCTTCATTAATCCATCCAGTTCCGCAATAATCTCCCGCAAGTCCTGGTCAGCCTTCTTTAAGTCCGCAACCTGTTGGACAAGAAATTCATAGCGTTCTTTTACAGACACATATTCAGCATGAGCATCGGGGTTGATGGCTCCCATTCGCCGCAACTGGCTGCGCTGACGGTTGATATTCTCCTCCAAATCAGGTGGAATTTCCTTGACGACCGGTAACTGTTCGACCATCCCTTCCAAAGGCAGTGGAGTCGGACCGGAAACTTCGTTCTGGTATTCAAAGGCTACCAAACCAAAATCCTCTTCAATCCGCCTCCGTAAGGCTTCCAGGTTTTCACGCAATCGCCCAAATTCCAGTTGCGCCTGGGTGGCATGTCGCTCGACAACTGCGGCATTCTGCTGGGCAGCGCTCAAGTCCTTTTGTAACTCCTCATAATGATTTTCCAGCAATCTCAGTTCTTCTTCTGCAGGTTGAATTTTGGATTGCAGCTCTTCAATGGTTTGATTCAATTGCACGGCTTCTGCCTTACGTTTGTTTTTATCCTCCTCCAGTTCCGCGGAAAGCCGCTCCAGTTGGTTCAACCGTTCCCGGTAAGATTGTTGTTGCTGAAGGTTCTGATCAATCGCCTGCTGAAAATCCTTCATTCGTCGCTGAGCATCTTGTAAGGCACGTTCCAAGACACTCACCTGCGTACTCCAATGAATTACTTGTGCTTGAAGATCATCCAGGACAAGATTGTTCAACAATCGCTGTTTTTCCCTTAAATCGGCTTCCACCTGCTGGGATTTTCCCTTCAGTTCCTCAATTTGTTCTGTCAGGTCTTTCAATTCTTTCTGGCTGCTGTGAATTTGTTGAGAAATCTGCTCCTGTTGTCCTTGTTGCCAGTTCAATTTTTGGCGGTACTGTTCTGACTGAATGGAAATTTTTTGCAAATCGCGTTGTTGTTGTTTTTCCACCTCTCGTGTTTCTTCCAGTTCTCTCTCGATGACTCGCCGCTGCTGCTCCAGCGCTTCCCGTTGTTTTTGATTGTCCACCAGATTCGCCTCGCCCACAGCCATACGTTGTTTCAGATCGTCAATTGCCTCGCCCAACTCTTTCAATTGGCGTGGGCGGGAGATGATTTCAGCCCGGTTTTCCTTTCCGGCGCGCACTTCACCACTGCCAAAAAACACCTCCCCTCTCAGTGTAACAATGCGTAAATCAGATGGATGGTGTGGGGCTAAACGACGAGCCGTGTTTCGGTCACGAACAATCCAAACTTTACCCAACAACCACTTTACCAGTTTGGTCATCCGCGATGGATACGAAACCAGTTCGACAGCATTTCCAATGATGTTGTCTTCCAGCGGTGCGGGATAATGTTCTTCGCCTCTCAACCACCTCAGCGGAAACAATACCGCCCGCCCGTTTTCGGCGTTTTCTAAAATTTGAAAGACTTTCTCCGGCTCCAGATCATCGTCCACAATCAGCCCATCTAAATGGTCGCCGAGGACAGCCGCAAAAGCGGTCGCCAGTTCCTCCGGCACCTCGATCAGGCGGGAAACCGGGTAAATTTCACCGCTGATTTTGCCCTGTTCTGCCGCTGTCATGACCAGCTTGACTCCCTGCCCTAATCCGCTGAGATTTTTCTCTGCTTGTTCCAGCACTTTACGTTCGGCCTGTTTTCGGGCTAACTCGGCCCGGACTGAATTAACGTATTCATGCAACTGGTTACGGTCTTCTTCCAGCTGTCGTTGTTTCTTCTGCAGATTCAGAAGGTTTTCTTCAATTTGCTGCCGCCGGTTTGCAAGAGCTTCCAGTGAGTTTTGAACACTTTTGAGTTCGGCATCGGATTGGCTAAGCGCAACAGTCAGCTGAGGTATCTGTTCCGCAATTCGGCTTGCTTCGCTGTTTAATCGGTCCAGGCGGTTGAACAATTCCCGCTGGCGTGCGTTAATTTCAACTTGCCGGGTTTCCAGGCGGGTCAATGTTTTGCGCAACTCACGCGCTTCACCCTCCACCTGATCCCTCTCGGCTTTCTTCTTTGAAAAAGCACTTTGGACAGTTGCCGCTTGCTGTTTGGCTTCAGCAAGTGCTTTCTGATGAGCAGCAACCTCTTCCTCCATTGTCTGCATTCGTTTGCGGTGTTGTGAATGTTCTTCTTCCAGGCGGGTCAGGTCCTGGTAAGTTGTCGCTTTTTGCTCGGTCAGAGAACGTTGGCGTTCATCTAACACAGCCAAAATGCGATTGATTTCTTCACGTTGCCGATGGATCTCCGCGGATTGGGTGTGCCAGTTATTCAGCACTTCTCTCAGGCGTTGTATTTGCTGACGAATTTCCTGCACCCGTTTTTCAACCTGCTGGCTTTGCTGGCGCGCCTGATAAAGTCGGTTTTCCTGAACGGCCAGCACTTCCCGTGCATGGGTCAGCTCGCCTTGCAAACGCTGCCACTGGTAACCATACCACTCCCGCAAGAGTAAGCGTAAATCGGCCTTGAGCCGTTCATATTCGATCACCCGGGCAGCCTGTTTTTCGAGACTCTTGAGACGCGGTTCTAATTCACCCAGAATGTCCTGTACGCGTTCCAGATTACGACGGGTTTGTTCCAGCCGGTTGAGTGCCTCTTCTTTCCGTGAGCGGTACAAACCAATTCCGGCTGCTTCTTCAAAAAATTTTCGCCGTTCCTCCGGGCGGAGAGAAAGCGCAGCGTCCACTAAACCCTGACCAATGATTGTGTAGGTTCGTTCCGCTAATCCGGATTGCGCCAGAATTTCGGATATTTCTTTCAATCTCACCCGCTGCCCATTAAGCAGGTATTCATTTTGACCATCACGGTAGGCACGCCGGGCAATGGAAACCTCGGCGTAGTCAATCGGCAACCAGCCATCCTCATTTTCGAAGGTGATCATCGCTGAGGCCATGCTGGCGCGTGGACGCAATTCAGATCCGGCAAAAATCATATCCTCGGTCTTTCGGCCGCGCAAAAGAGTGTAGGATTGTTCTCCAAGTACCCACCGAATCGCATCGGCAATATTGGATTTTCCCGATCCATTCGGCCCAACAATTGCGGTTATTCGCCCGGGAAACTCAAAAACCGTCCGGCTGGCAAAAGTTTTGTAACCTTGTAATTCAAGGGTTTTCAATCGGCTGGTCATGTGGGATTCGCTTTCTTCTTCTTTTTGACTGGTTCTTAGAACACCAGTCCCAATTTTTCGAGCGCTTTACGGGCTGCATTTTTAGCAGCTGCCTGTTTACTTGGCCCGACTCCTTCGGCATAAACCTCCCCGCCGATCACCACTGCTACCTCAAAGAGTTTGGAATGATCCGGCCCTTGTTCTGACCGAGTTACATACTGCGGAGCGTGAAAACCTTGTGACTGAGCCCATTCCTGTAAAAGACTTTTTGGGTCCTCATTTTTCCGATTGATCAGGATGTCCTCCGCTGCATTCTCCAAAAATGGAAAGAGAAACCGTTCCACTTTTTCAATTCCGCCGTCAAGATAGATAGCACCAACAAAAGCCTCGAAGGTGTCACACAACAACGCCGAACGATCCCTTCCGCCAGCCTGTGATTCGCCTCTTCCCAACCGCATGGCATTGCCCAGTTTAATTTGACGCGCAAAATCGGCTAATTGTTCGGTATGTACCAGAGCCGAACGCATTCGGGTCAAATCACCTTCCGGCATTTCAGGGTAGTGGTGATAAAGCCATGCCCCAACCACAAAATCCAAAACAGCGTCCCCCAAAAATTCCAGCCGCTCGTTGTCTTCCAATGCTTCTGGATGTTCGTTGAGGTAGGAACGATGGGTCAAGGAGCGGTGAAGAAGGAGCGGATCATTGAATTCCAGCCCAAGACGGGCGGCCAGTTCTTCCGGCGATTCCTGCACGAAATGCAGATCACCATTTTCCATAGATTCCTCCGGGGAACTCAAGGGGCGCAAGCCACCCAGCCGTGGCACCAAATCCACCTTCTGCTCAAGTAGCTCGCGTTCCTTTAGTTCATTGAGTTTCGTTTGAAGGATAATATTTTAACCCATTTCCACTCAATACGGCAACTACGGGTTGGGGTAATTCTCCCAATTTTAATTTTACGGCTGCCCAAACCAGCGCAGAGGTTGGCTCCACATAATATCCACGCCCGCCGAGATCCACATAGGCCTGGTAGATCATCTCTTCATCTATTGCTAAAAATTCACCACCGCTGGCCTGAATTTCTTTGATCAATGCCTTGCCCCTTACTGGCTGGCGTACGCGCACGCCTTCCGCGAGAGTATTCCCTTCCCCGGCAAATTCCATTTCGCGCAACCCGCCGTGAAAAGCACGCACAACCGGATCGCAGGCAGCCGCCTGCACACCCACATAATATGGCACGTGCTGAATATAGCCCCCTTCTTTCAAGGCAGAAAATCCCCGCACAATTCCTAATAATAAACCACCATGCCCCACCGGTGCAACCAAACTGCTCGGCGCATTTTTACCCATCTGCTCCCAAATCTCAAAAGCGATGGTGGCTATCCCCGTCAATCCAAAGGGCAGATAAGCATGGCTGGCGTAAGTTACCCCCCTCTCCACTTCCTGCAAGACAGCTCGGGCAGCTTCTGAGCGTGGGCCGGGCACAGTGATCAATTCAGCCCCGTACATCTCAATTTGGCGTCGTTTCGGCCCGGAAGCACTCTCCGGGACATAAATGCGGCATTTTAAACCCGCCCGGGCAGCGTATGCTGCAAACGATGCTCCGGCATTTCCGGAAGAATCCTCAACCGCTTCCTTCACCCCCCGACCCAATAATTGACTAACCAAAACTGCACTTCCGCGATCTTTGTAGGATCCGCTTGGATTAAGGTTCTCCATTTTGAGTCCTATCGGTTGATCGGAGAGGACTTCCCAGAGGAGCGGGGTATTTCCCTCCCCCAAGGTGACCACTGGTGCACCTACTGCTAAATCAAAACAAGCCCGATACCGCCAGTAACCGGGGAGGTGATCCTCAAGAAAAGCCAGGTCAAATCGAGGGGCACCATCATAATCAAAAACCCCGCCGCAAACCGGGCAGCGAAATGGCACACCTTCATTCGGATAAGGCTGACCGCACTCCACGCATCGAATTACTGTCATACTCATTCACCTTTCTGAGGACGATAATCTCCCTCGATCCACTCTTCGCCGTTTGGCATGATTTCTTTTTTCCAAATCGGAACAATTTCTTTCAATCGGTCAATTCCGTAGCGAGCGGCCTCAAATACCCCCGTATCACGGTGAGCCGCTGTGCAGGCAATCATAACTGTGGGTGTGCGCGGTTTGAGATGACCAATTCGCTGTACGATGGCAATTCCCTCCACGGCCGGCCATTTAGCACGGATTTCACTTGCAACCTGTGCCATTTTGGCTTCTGCCATCGGGATGTAAGCTTCGTATTCCAGGGCTACAGTTTGGTGAGCTTCGCCACGCCGGGTTTCTCCTCGAACCATTCCGGTAAAGATACAGGCTGCTCCCGTCGTCGGCAAGGTGATCTGATCCAACAGCTCGTTCAGGTCTAATTCTTCGGTGGTGATGCGAAAAATCGTCGGCGGGCTGCCACCACTAACCGGCGGAAAGAAAGCCACCTCATCGCCGGGTTGAATCACATCTTCATCGCTGGCATATTGCTGGTTGATAGCGACCAGGACGTTCGCTAATCGCTCATGGATCAAAGGATACCGCTCACCAAGCAGATGCTTCAAATCCCCTACCCGCAGTGGTTGTGATAAGCCAATCCATTCCTTCTCCACCCCGCTTAATTCCTTAAGATGTGCAAAGAACAGGACTTTAACCATTTTTGGTTCACTCATTGCTTACATCTCCGCTTACTCCACCGCGTTTTTCAACAAGGCGAATGTTCTGAATGCGAGCTGTTTTTTCTACGGCTTTTACCATGTCATAAACCGTCAGAGCAGCAACCGCCACCGCAGTCAGAGCTTCCATTTCAATACCGGTTTTACCGCTGCTCTTTAAACGCGCCGTAATTTCTACCCCCGGCAGATCATCCCGAATTTGCAGATCTACCTGAACTTGATGGATGGGGATCGGATGACACAGGGGGATTAACTCTGCTGTGCGTTTGGCAGCTTGAATACCGGCAATCTGGGCGACCGTCAGCACGTCCCCCTTTTTCATCAAGCCGGATCGAATTAAGGAAAGGGTTTCCGGCTTGAGATGAACTTCACCTTTTGCGACGGCCATCCGTTCCGTTTCCGGCTTTGAGCCGACATCTACCATGTGCGCCCGGCCTTCATCATCAATATGAGATAATTTCGAATCGGTCATAGCAAAATTATAACGCCAAACCGGATGAAAGGCCTTTGCCCGCCCGCTTTGCATCTTCCAACTTTGGATTATTCACTTTCGCACAATGATATAATTCGCCGCATGAGCTTTCAAATTGCTGCTCATCAGGCCGAGCATTATCAGGTCAACACAGAGGTGTTCAGCGGTCCCCTGGATTTACTGTTGGAATTGATCGAACGGGCTGAGCTGGACATTACCCGTCTGGCATTGGCACAGGTCACCGATCAATACCTGGATTATTTGCGTCAGTTGCAGCATCAGAATGCGGCTGAGGTATCGGCCTTCGTGGTCATCGCTTCCCGGCTGGTACAGATTAAATCGGCAGCCTTACTTCCCCGTCCACCAGCAATTGAAGCAACCATCACCGAAGAGGACCCCGGCGAAGCACTGGCACGTCAGTTGATCCTCTACAAACGCTTCAAAGAACTTGCCGGCTACCTCCAGCAGCGCGAGGAAGATCATCTGCGCACCTACCTGCGTCTCGCCCCTCCCCCTCACCCGCTGCCGCCGGCCCGGCTGGATTTAAGCGGCGTAACTTTGCAGGATCTGGTAAATGCCGCCTGGAGCGTGTTCTACAATAAACCGACGCTGACCGCATTAGATCGAGTGGTCAGTATGCCGCGAATCACCATCCGCGAAAAAATTCAAACCATCCTCCACCGCTTGCGCACTACCGGGATGACAACCTTTCGCTCTCTGCTAAAGCCAAACACCAGCCGCGTTGAGGTAGTGGTAACCTTTCTGGCATTGTTGGAGCTTGTCAAACGAAGGATTGTTGCCGCACAGCAACAGGGCTTGTTTACCGATATCGAAGTTCAGCCAGCCGCGGACTTGAACCGGGAGATGGAAAATATTAATTGGGAAGAGGAAGAGGAAGAAGAAGAAGAAGAGAAAAACCTTGAATGACGAAGCTCATCCCTCTGATGATGGCTTTTCGGCTTCTTCAGTCACCAGTTCCACTGGCAATCGTCCGCTGACCCAAACGATCATCATATTTAGATCGTACTCATGGGTCGTGTCTTCCGGGTAAGTGTTCGCGAACGCATCATCCAGCGTCACAAAATTGTCTTTTTCCGGCCAACGTGTCAGAAAACCGGGCAGCACCGAGCGGTCGGCTTCAACCGGTAATACTTCCCAGCCTCGCAATTTCAAAAAGTCCACCACTTTGCCAGCCAAATCAGGATGCAGTTCAAACCACGCCTGACAAATTTGCGCGACCAACTCCGGTGAACGCTCAAATGCTGAAACTGCTGCACGGCTCTTCATGGATGCTGGCGCCAAAGTGCTGTTGCGAAAACCGGCCACTTTGACCAGTTTCTTCACCAGCCGGTTGATGGCAGTTTGGCGTCCCTCGGGCAGATGGTCAAAATTGCCGAACACCTCTTGAAGCAATTTCAAGCGGTATTCCGGCAGCATAAATTCATTGATCGCATGAAACGGAATGAAGCGGGCTTGTTTATCGTTACTCATGCGGGCAATTATAACTCAATCTCCGCCGACTTAACCACTTGTTACCCGATCACTCAATTCATCCAGCACTGCTACCTCTTCATCTGTCAAGCGCCAACCAGCCGCCCCTAAATTTTCTTCCGCCTGCCGCAGAGTCTTAATGCCCGGTATTGGAAGTGCGCCCTTGCAAATCACCCAGTTGATAGCCACCTGAGAAGGCGATTTACCGCCGTGATCCTGTCCAATTTGCCGCATTTTCTGGATGAGTGGCTGAATACGCTCCAGCAGACGACGGTTATAACGCCTTTCGCGAAAACCTCGCATCGGGCTTTGTGGAGAGTACTTGCCGGTCAACGCCCCCTGGGCCAGCGGACTATAAGCAATCAGGCGCACTCCTAAATCCTGACATTGGCGCAGTAAACCATCTTTTTCCACTTTCCGATTCAACAAGTGATATTCCACCTGATTGGATGCCAGTCGTACCCCCAACCGTGACAGACTTTCATAAGCGCGCTGGGTTTGAGCGCGGTCATAATTGGAAACTCCCACTGCATCTGCCAGGCCATCCTGTACCACCTCAGCCAGAGCCTCCATCCAGGTTTCAATCCGTACTGGCGGAAAAGGCCAGTGAATCTGATACAACTCTACTTTAGGACGACCTAGCCGCTTGAGACTGGCTTGCAAAGCGCGCCGCAATGAATTTTTACTTAATCGCCATGGAAACGGCATGAACTTTGTGGCTATGCGAACGAAATAATTCGTTTCTTGAATGAACTTACCCAACAGCCGTTCTGACCGCCCCTGACCATACACCTCGGCGGTATCAAAAAAGGTGAAACCTCTCTGGCAACACAACTCAAAGACTTCTTTCAAATCTCGATCACTGTATCCGCTGCCATACCCCCAAAATATCCGGTCACCCCACGCCCAGGTGCCAATCCCGATTTCTACATTTTCAAAGACCTGCATTATGTTTGTTTGGGTTGTGTGTTCGCTCATCGTTATTCTCTTGTTTTTTTCAATTCTACCTATGAATAACCGGCAGGAAAAGGTGTTCAGCATCCTGATCTGTTTCTACGAAAACCAAATTGGACGGTGGACTTTCATCTTGATTCAAATCATAAGCCTTCGCCCATATTTGCCAGCGTCCCTTAGTTGGCAGGATCAGCCAGGCTGAGTTACGCACACTCACATCCACCCACTCGAATGCCCCGCTCCCCTCCGGTTGATAGTACAACCGGTAACCCGTCACGTCCGGTTCGGGATTTTCTTGCCAACGCAACCGGACCATTGCCCCGTTTACTGCCACTACCTGCAGGTTGAGCGGGGCAGAGGGAGGCTGGTAATACAAACGCGCCTGACTTTCCACAAAACCGCCATCCGTCCAGACTTGTGTAGAACATCCATCCCCACCGCCAAACAAGATGCCAACATATCCAGCCTCCCACAGATCTTGCGGATGACGGAAGAGATAAGCCGCCCGATTATCACGGTACTTTTGGCAGGTATCGTTCAGGTCCATATTGCCGACTGGTACCTGCCACAACAGCAGTCGTTTGTTCAACTGCTGACCAAGCAGGTGCCCCCATAAAATAGCCCGGTTTGGACGAGGCAATTCGGTATCATGGTCATCCCACCAGGGACGTATCCCTCGCCCGGCATCTCGATCCGACCATTCTACCGTAATCAAATCCGCGCGGTCTGCGCCCATCTTGCGCATGAAACCAGCGGTTCGCCCCACATAATCCGTCAGCTCGGACTGGGTCGCCAGTAGTGGATCGCGGTTAACCCCCCACATGGACACCATGGGGACGGCTAACGCATTTGGCGCCCGGCTGTGAATCAGGTCAATCAGGTACTGCCCAAACCCGGAAAGATTATTCGCATACCCTGTTTTGTTCAATGCAACATAGAACGAATCAGGATCATCCGGTCTTACACCCGCCGGAGGGCTAGACGAATTGCTGAGTTGCTGCATAAAACCATAAAAATCGGGTTCAATCACAAATACCACCGGCTGATTGCCGTTTGCCTCAGTTATGGCCCGTTCAAGACTTTGTAGATAAGCACTTACTATGCCTGAATCCTTTAATTGTTCAGCATAGACGGCTGCGTTCTCGTTTCCACCCGTTGCCCCCAGCATCATATAGACGGTTACAACGGGTATAAAGCCGTTTCTCCACGAATGCTCAACAAAACGCCGAACAAAGTTGCCCCCCCAGCTTTCCCACCCCCATGTGATGTACTGATAGACATAATTCCACGGCAGCCCGGTGTTCTTCTGCCAGTCATCGGCCGGGTTTTCACTCCATGCATTGCTCCCCCATCCCAGTTTTTGTGGTAAGCCCGCCGGCAAGGTACTTCCAACACCTCCCAGCACGGACAAAACTCCTAAGTATCGGGTAGCAATATTTCCATCCTGATCAACCGCACGGATAAATAATCCGATTTCCCGCCCCGCCAGATTGGCAGGCAAAGGAAACACAGCCCCATACACTCCATCATCTTTTTCCCCATCGTTGTTCAAACCGTCATCGAGCATTTGTACAGGTTGCCAATCCCCAACATCGCTTTGCACACTTACATGAGTTATGGTATCGCTCCCTTGCGGATCATCCACCTGAGCCCGAACCACCAACAGACTTCCGCCAGATCGTATGGAGTGAGAACGGTACTCACCGCTTGAAATCTGAGGAGCACCTGACGAGAGATAAGCCACAAATTTGATCTCATCAAAATACACCACCAGATTATTGTTATCGCTGGCATTTTGCCAGTTAAGCCGGGTAATTTTACGATTTTGTGGGTTAATTTCACTCAGCGGGATTTCAACCATTTGCCACTGGTTGGCTCTGGCAATGAAAGGCGACCGTGGCCCCTCACGACCATCCTCAAAATTGACAAAGACCTGCATCGGCTTATCCATTCCGCTGCCGCCGTGAACATAAAACTGGAGATGAGTCTTGCCATAGAGAGGAATATCGGCTTTGTAAAATGAAAGCCCTCCCCAGCCGGAATAATTGACGCGAATGCTGCGGCTGCCTGTGTGAATTACCTCGGTGGAGCTTAATTCAACACTATTGACCCACGACCAATTTTGCCAGTTCTCGGCAAGTTGATCGTCATAGACAATCAACTCATCCACCATCGCCTGAGCAACCACACCCGATGGGAATGCGGGCAAAACCACAATCAATATCGCAATCATTGCGAACAATCTCATCACAAGGTTATTTTAGAGGGTCTTTTTTCTCAATTCAAGCCACAAAATTGAAAGGGGAAACCCGTAAGATCGAATGCCTTTATATGATGCAGGACAAAGCTCGGCAGATAAGCATCTTTTTTTACCTGTGCCGTTTGGGTTTGTCCATTTTTCAGCCTCCAATGTATTTTCTTTTTGGTAGAATTATTCGCAGCAAACGGAAATATTCCGCTAATTCTTTCCTTTTTTGCCCGCTTGTCCACACCCGACAAAATCCCTTGATTTTAGAAAGATTGAATGAACGAAGACGTCACCCCAATCCGCCAGCAATACCTCGAAATCAAACGACAATACCCCCATGCCATTCTCTTCTTTCGGTTGGGGGATTTTTACGAAACTTTCGATCAGGATGCTGAAATCACCGCCAGAGAGCTGGATATTGTTCTCACTTCCCGCAATGTCGCCAAGGGTACCCGCGTACCAATGGCGGGTATTCCCTACCATGCCGTTGAAAATTACCTGGCTCGCTTGATTGACAAGGGTTACCACGTGGCAATTTGCGAGCAGGTCGGTGATCAGCCTGCTCGCGGTTTGTTCCCACGGGAGGTTGTACGGGTGGTGACACCCGGCACCGTCATCGAACCGACCTTGCTCAAGGGTGATCGCAACAACTATCTGACGGGAATGGTCATCCAGGATAACCGGGCCGGTATTGCTTATGTAGATATCACCACCGGAGAATTTCAGGCAACCGAACTGATGAATGGTGATGCCGAAAGTGCCTTGCGTGCCGAATTGATTCGCTTGCAGCCCGCCGAAATCATCCTCCCGGAAGGAATTGAACTTAACCACAATTTACCCGGTCACCTCACCCGCTGGCAATCGTGGCGTTTTGAAAGCGGTCGTTGTCAGGAAACGCTTCTCCGCCATTTTGAGGTGGCTTCTCTGGATGGCTTTGGACTGCGCGGTAAACCGCTCGCCATCCGCGCCGCCGGAGCCATCCTCCAATATCTTCAAGAAACTCAACCGTCTGCCCTGCGCCTCCTCAAACAGATTTCGACCTATACCCTCAGCGATTTCATGGTGCTGGACGCGTCTACGCGTCGTAATCTCGAATTGACCGAGACCATTCGAAGCGGCAGGTCCGAAGGCTCCTTATTGAGCATTCTGGATCACACAGTCACCCCCATGGGCAAGCGTATGATTCGCCAATGGGTCAGTAAACCTCTTCTGGATATTTCCGCCATTCAACATCGGCAGGATCGTGTGGCGGAACTCTTAGAAGACAATATCCTGCGCAGCGAATTAAGGGCAGCCTTACGACCATTCGTTGACCTTGAGCGCCTGACCAACCGGGTAGTATCGGGACATGCCACACCCCGTGACTTGGTCAGCCTGCGTTCCACCTTACGAGCGTTACCCCACATTCGTCAGTTAATTCCAAATCATTGGCAACACCTCTCTTCTTTACTGGAAAATCTTCACGAATGTCCAGAAGTATTGCAACTTTTGGAAACCGCCATCAGCGATGACCCGCCAGCAACCCTCCAAAACAGCGGTGTCATCCGCCGCGGCTATTCGGCAGAACTTGATTCGGTCATTGATTCATCCGCTCACGCCCGGGAGTGGATTTCACGGCTTGAAGAAGTTGAACGCGAACGCACCGGAATTAAAACCCTGAAAGTCGGATACAACAAAGTCTTTGGCTATTACATCGAAATTTCGCGAGGAGCAGCCCATCTTGCCCCGGCGGAGTATATTCGCAAACAAACGCTGGTGAACGCCGAACGATTTATCACACCTGAAATGAAAGAATACGAAGCCTTGGTTTTGAACGCCGAGGAACGAATCCGTGAAATTGAAAATCGCCTTTTCCAGCAAATCTGTCAGCAAATAGCCGCCGTTGCATCTAAATTGCTCACCAGCGCCGCCACCCTGGCCGAATTGGATACGCTTGCCTCATTCGCTGAAGCAGCCGCAATTGGCGAATACTGCCGCCCGCAATTGACCGAGGATCATACCCTCGACATCCGCGATGGACGCCATCCTGTCGTTGAAAGAACGTTGATCGGTGAACGATTTGTGCCAAATGACGCAATTTTTGAAGAAGGTGAATTTGTCCGCATAATCACTGGGCCGAATATGAGCGGCAAGTCTACCTTTCTACGGCAGGTGGCCCTGATCGTCCTCATGGCGCAAATTGGCAGTTTTGTACCGGCTCGTCAGGCAACCATAGGGCTGGTGGATCGCATTTTCACGCGCATCGGTGCTCAGGATGAAATCCATGCTGGTCAGTCCACCTTTATGGTAGAAATGGTTGAAACCGCCAACATTTTGCATCACGCCACCCCGCGGAGCTTGTTGATTTTGGACGAAATTGGGCGCGGCACCAGCACCTATGATGGTCTTTCGATAGCCTGGGCAGTGGTGGAGTATATTCACAATCACCCCCGTTTAAAGGCACGTACTCTTTTTGCCACTCACTACCATGAACTGACCCAGTTAGGCGACCTGCTGCCCGGTGTTCGCAACTACAATGTGGCCGTCAGCGAATCCGGGGGAAAGGTGGTATTCCTGCATAAAATCGTACCCGGCGGAGCCGATCGTTCTTACGGCATTCATGTTGCCCAGCTGGCCGGTTTGCCCCAGGCGGTGGTCCAACGTGCAGCGGAGATTTTGCGCCAGTTAGAAGCCTCCGCCGGTAAAGCCGTGCGAATTGACCCCCTCGCCGCTCAGCAGATTGCCCTTTTCCCGGAGACCAATCCCCTTCTGGATGAATTGAAAAAGTTAGATATCAACAATCTTTCACCAATTGAGGCGCTCAACAAACTTTATGAATGGCAACGCAAGTTTTTGGAAAAAGAGGATTAACTCAAAAACGCTCGATTTCCGTACCAACAAATGGGAAGGACAATTGTTCGTAGCGTAGCCGCTCAACATGTTTCATGAATACCTGATCACCGCGCAGGTTTGAACGCCAGGAACGAACCTCTGCCAGCCTATCCTTTGCGGGCTGAATCAGGTCAAGCCCCGTGGCCTGACGCAACCACCAGACGGCCTGTGCAGCGCTGACAACGACCAGACGCGGTTCGATTCGATCAAAGTCCTCGAAGAACCAACCGCAGGAAGTAAACATCCGCTGCTTATAGAATTGCGCTCTCAAAAGCAAATCAATTCGCTGGATTTCGGTTTCGTCCAAATTACCGGTTAATTTGCTTTGAATTAATTCCCGCACCGAGATCTTGCCGTGCAATACCTCAATGTAGGCATACAACAAATCCCAGCTATCGTTTGTAAAGGGTGATACTGCCATGACAAACTGCTCATCCACCTGCTCGGCAATCCAATCCAGAGCTTGGCGTAATTTCATCTTCCAATCCCCATTCGGTGCGCACGGGCAGGCTTCTCTCCAGCGGGCAATCCCATGATGACAACTCCATGATGTGTTTTCACGGATCCGAACTGAGCGGCTGGGCGGATGCTGTCTCAACCACATCCCCGGAAAAGTGAACGGTACCAGTCGCGGATGAGTAAATTCACGATGGGTCAGGTAATATAAGAATTTATCACGAAACGGTTGGTGATGACCGTATAACTCGCCGTCGGAGGCAATGATATACAATTTTGCCTCATCCGTCAGATGACCATTGGCAGAAAGACGTGGCAGGATGAAATCGGTCATAAACCGATCACCATTGGATGTAGCGGCCGGGTCGAAACTGACGCGCATACTCAATTCGGCTTCATAAAAGAAAACAGCAATGCGGCGTCCGCTCCCCAATTCCACCCAATAGGGCAGTCCGACATCAATCTGAGCATCTTCTGCCTGCCACGGTGCCAGAATCGTAAACTCAATACCTTCATCGGATAGGATTTCCAGCGTCTCCCGATCCACCGCAGCCTCGGGCAGCCACAACCCGGCCGGTGCATGACCAAAGCGATGTTCAAAATCAGCAATTCCCCACCGAATTTGGGTGATTTTATCCTGTCGTTTGGCGAGCGGCAAAATGGTGTGATGATAGGGCTGCGCCATGCCATTTCCCACACCAAATCGTTCATAATTGCGTTTTTCCTGCTCTACAATACTGGCAAAAGTGGCAGGGTCATACGATATCATCCAGTTAATCAGGGTAGGGCCAAGATCAAAGCTGATTTTTTCAAAATTCCCCAATTCGGCATTTGGACGGTAGCACTGATCGTGAATCCGCTCATTCCAATTTCGATACGGATGAGCACCTGCCTCAACAGGAATCTCACCGGTCAGAGGATCTTCACGTGCCGGTTGATAATAATGACCATGAATGCAAATTGCTTTTTCACTCATCTAAAAAACAAGTCCTCTTCTTCGGCTTGATTGTTTTTTCGGAGGTGACAGGTAATCGAGCTGTCGGTAAAAACGGGCTGGCAATATCCCAAAGGTGCGCGGAATGGAGTCCAGTAAAGTCGTCCGATCAACCGCAAGGTAATCCAGCCAGTAAATTGAAATCGGAAAGGTGGGAATTTGATCGGCAAGCAATGCCAGCAGACGTAAAGCGGGGGGAGATACACTCCAAAATCGTCGCTGGATGCCCATGGCTTCCAGCAAGTGAAGCAAAATCTGACGGAAAGTAAGGGCTTCAAGTCCGCCTATCGAAACGGTTTGGCCAATCAAATCATCTCGCTCAATCGCTAATGCGAGGCAATTGACCAGATCCTCAATCCAAACCGGTTGAAGCAAGGAATTACCCTCTCCCGGTATCATCACAAACCCCGGTGAAATGCGCAGCAATCGCGAAAAAGCAGTGGTAAATTGGTCCCCCGGCCCGAAAATTACCGCAGAACGGACAATGGTGTAATTCAGACCGGAACGAATCAAAATGTTTTCAGCCAAACCTTTGGCACGCAATAGCGGATAAGCCGATGCCTGATCAGCCCCCAGATGACTGAGGTAAAGAATACGCTGAATGCCAGCCTGTTTGGCTGCATTGACCAATCCTTGCGTTCCCATTACATCTACTTCAGTCAGGTTTGCCCGGCCGCTACGCCGTTCGCTGCCTGCCAGATGAATCACCGTATCCACACCACGCATGGCTGCGCGCAAGCCACGCTCATCGCGCAGGCTGCACACAGCCGCATCTACGGATACTCCACGCGGAAGCTGGGGGGAAACCTTAGAAGGACGCAACAAAATCCGCACCGTTTTGCCGGAGGCAATCAGGTGTTGGACAAGTGCTTTACCAACAAAACCGGTACCACCGGTTACAAGGATCATGACTGGTTGAATTATAGCAGAATTGTCCATTTTTATTGTTAGAAACGGCCAACCTCTTCCCGCTTCAAATGGCATGGAACTTGCATTTTAGGTCATCAACTCCATCTGTTTCGATAGATAACCGGAAAACAGAACCATGAACTCAAATTCCCAACCTTCCCTTTCTTCTCGCCAGAAACTCGGTTTTCATTACTTCCCGGATACGCTCCATTACACAGAAAAAGACCTGCAGCAATGGCTACCGCTGTTAATGGATTTAGGCGTTGGCTGGCTGGTTCTTCGTACAGAAATTAATCGGGCAATCCCCGAATATTTCATCAGTGGTTTACTGAAAGCCGGTATCCAACCGGTAATCCAATTTCCGATCAGTTTGCAAAGTCCACCCGATCTAAAGGCAGTTTCTCCACTGGTGGAGGCCTACGCTGCTTGGGGAGCAGCATATCATCAATTTTTTGACCGCCCCAATGTTCATCAATCCTGGCCAGCCAACCAGTGGGCACAACAAGATTTGGTTGAACGGTTTTTGGATCGCTACCTCCCGCTGGCAGGTTTGTCGCTGGAGAATAATGCGTTTCCACTATTTCCGCCCTTGGAGCCAGGCGGCAACTTTTGGGATACCACCTTTCTGCGAGCTGCCTTGCAGGCAATCGAACGCAGAAAGTTAACCGCTTTACTGGATCACCTGATTCTTGCCGCTTATGGATGGACTTTTCAACGTCCTTTGAATTGGGGAGAAGGGGGACCGGAAAAATGGCCGGAAGCACGCCCCTACTTTACGCCCCCCCACTCCCAAGACCAACAGGGGTTTCGGGCATTCGATTGGTATAGTGCCATTTGCGAGGCAGTCTTACAGAAGCGATGTCCAATTATCCTGCTCCAGGCAGGTTTACCGGCTTCTCCCGAAAAACTTCAAACCAATTTTGAAAAATCACCAGAACTCCAACAAAACTATATCGAGATTATCCACAGCATGGATGTCGGTTCACAACAAGAGGAGGCATCTCAAACCACCATCCTTCATTTACCAAAGGAAATCATCAGCATCAATTTTTGGCTGCTAAGTACCGGGCAAGGCACTCCTTATACCGCCTGGGCATGGTTTGAAGAGGCTCAACCGCTTTCAAAAGCAGCTTCCCATCTCTGTCAGTTGAAAAATGTTCAAACCAACCGCCCCCTCCTTCACGGAATTCTGAATGAGGACTCCCTGCGCAAAGCAATTCGCCCTCTTCAACATTATCTCTACCTTGGAGAAAACAAAGAAAATCACCTTGCTTCAGTATTCCAAAAATATTCCACCTTCATTCTTCAAAATCAACCTACAATTGGTTTTTCATTGGACGAAGCCCGCCTGGCAAATCGCATCACCCTGGCTGTTCCACCAGATCAGGTTCCACAAGACATTTTAGAAATATTACAAAAACAAGGCTGCCAGATTGATTGGTTGGAGTGAGGCTGGCACGACTATTGCATCTTAGACCGATAAGGAGCGGAAAACCATGAACATGACCATTCATACCCCCACATCTCAATCCAATTCACCGAGCGGCCTGCACAAACCTGTCTTGAAAGTCGTCGGTTTGGGAGGCGGCGGTTCCAATGCCATTAACCGGATGATTGAATTAGGAATCAGCGGTGTGGAATTTATTGCCGCCAACACCGACGCCCAGGCACTCAAAAACAGCCTCGCCCCGACCAAAATTCAACTCGGCCCGCGCCTGACGCGAGGACTGGGAGCCGGCGGCGATTGGAAAATCGGCGAAGCCGCTGCCGAAGAAAGCTACAAAGACCTGAACGCTGCCCTTGCTGGGGCCGATATGGTTTTTCTCACCGCAGGGATGGGCGGAGGAACCGGCACAGGTGCTATTTCCATCGCCGCACGCGTAGCTCGTGCCTTGGGCGCAGTGACCGTTGCAGTGGTTACCACCCCCTTCGGTTTTGAAATTGGCCGCCGGCAGGTCAATGCCCGCGAAGGGTTGGCTCGCTTACGCCCTTACACCGACACGCTTATCACCATCCCGAATGATCGGCTGCTCAAAATTGCATCGCGTGATTTGACGCTGGAAATGGCTTTTCGACTGGCCGATGATGTATTGCGCCAGGGTATTCAGGGCATCTCGGAATTGATTACCGAACCCGGCCTGATCAACGTAGATTTTGCTCACATCCGCAACGTTATGCAGTCGGGTGGTGGTTCTCTGCTTTCGATTGGTTTCGGTCAGGGAGAACGCAAAGCCCAAAAAGCGATTGAACAGGCCCTTCATCATCCCCTCATTGATGACATCCACCTTGAAAATGTATCCGGCATTATTGTCAATTTTACTGCCGGCTCTGATTTGACTTTCATGGAAGTGATGGAAGCCCTGAATAATTTACAGGAAAAGACCAACAACCAGGCTGAAATTATCCCCGGTGTGATCACCGATGAGCGAATGGGAGATAGGGTCCAGGTCATCATGATCTTAACCGGAATTGGCGCAACACCTATCGAAGTCCCCAAAATGGCTGCACGGCCTGCTCAGTCAAATGAAACGGTGGCTGTTACGCCCTCACCTCGTCCCCTGCCGGTCATGGACCGTGCCGAAGCAAGCCCCTCGCAGGAACCCGCCACCATCCAAGCCGATCTGGACATTCCTGCTTTCTTACGCCGCCGGGTTCGATAAATTTCTGTAAGGAATTTCTCTCATGGATGCCAAAGTCCTTCAAAGTGTATGCCGTCAGGTATATCAAAAACACCCCGAAGTGCGCGGAATAACCCCCAAAGTTAAGACTCAAACCAGCGGTACTTTTTTGTTGATCTTTGAGAGCAAAGGGACAACCGCCAACGGCCAAACAATCCGGCATACTGTTCGCGCTGTAGTAACCACTGAAGGAAAAATCACCAAATTGACTTCATCCCGTTGACGAGGAATTTGTTTATGAATGGTTCAATTTATCACAAATGCGAGTTGATCTTTTGGGATATAGCCATTGACCTTCTCACCCGCTCTGGGTGGTTACGCAACTTGATTCGACAGGCGATTTTGCTAAAAAGTTCACCCAATTTCAAACTGTATTGCTCCATAGTCATATTCAGCGGTTTGTTCGGATTTTTCGTAGGTTTTTCAATTCCCCACTTTTTACAATTCCTCTGGTGATCTTCATGAAACGTTCTTTGCAATCAGGAATTGTGCTGATTTTTCTGACCGTATTGGTCTTTCCACTGCAAACCATACAAGCAATCCGCGGTGTGCCGGGTTCACCGGATTTTGGTTATGGAGCATGGATTCATCCCCAATCTACCATCAGCACCGAAAGTACCAATCTGGTGGGTGAAATCCCCCTGGACTGGGTTGCCGTTCCGCTGAATTGGGCAGAAGTCATGCCGGAAATTTCGAGTGCGCCTTCTCTGAACGCCGTGGATGCGATTTTGAATGAACTCGACGGGCGGGGAGCCGTGGTGATGTTACGCCTCTACAATCCGCCCGCCTGGGCTCGGACCGAAAGTGGTATAAACTCTGACATTACTGCCCAGTGGCTTGTCTGGCTCAGTCAGCGTTACCCATCTCTGCTTCGAGCAGTGGAGCTATTCCCTGCCGCCAACACACGCCAGGGCTGGGGTATTACTCCCGACCCCTCCCAGTATGCTATCTTGTTTCAAGAAGTCAAGGCTTCTTTACAGGTACAGGGAATAGACTTGTTACTGATTGCCGGTGGATTGCAACCACTCAATCCCTATTCCGAGGCCGAGGATTGGGATGATTTAACCTTCTTACAGGCTTTATATGATCATGGAGCCAAAAATTGGATGCCGGTTTTGAGCATCCAAATGCCGCTACTGAGCGGTGATCCCGCTCGTCCTGTCACCACTCCAAACAATTTAGCCCTTCGTCATTATGAGCAGATTCGCCAGGTGATGCTGGCTAATGATCATGTAGAAGGCATTCTCTGGATTACGTTGATTAATCCACCCGATGGTACAATAGATAAAGCGGATCAAAAATACACCCAATCCGTTCAACAAGCGGAGTGGCTCAAACAGGCGTTGATTCAAATGCGATCTCAATTGTATATGGGGGTAGTATTTTTACCCAGCCTGAATCCACCCCCTTCTGGTTATCCGTTTGGTGGTCAAACCACCTTGTTGACCGAACAGAAGAACCTGCATCCCTTTTACTCTGTTTTACAGGCTGTGATTCAACAGACCAACCCTTCTTCTACCAGCAATCGCCCTGGCCGACCAAAAACACTTCCCATCCCGAAATGCTTGAATAAAAAATAACTCGACATGCGCAAAGTATTTCTTGTCCTGTCCATTCTTGCCTTTCTTTCCTGTCTGGCGGCAGGCATCCTTATTGCAGAAAACTTATTGAGGGAAAACAACCAACAAGAGACCATTCGGGAGATTGCCCGACCGGAATCCACCCACCAAAATAATATTTTATTGATTCACGTGGATCAGCTGGAAAATCAATCACCGAAATTAATCTCAGTGTGGGGTCTGATTCTTTATTTTCCAGAACCCAAAATTATATTGCAACCCATATTTCCTTCTCCCCTAGGGCAGGAAAATTTTCCACTGGCCTCCTTCAAACTTACCCCCACAAAAAATTTGAATCCCCGTTTCATTCAACAAGTTTCACTTCAAACTCAAATGGCATGGGATAATTACATTCTCTTTGATCATCAAGCGCTTTCTTTTTTCGCTGCTGACTTAAGTTCAAATGAGCTATGGTTACCCGAAAATCAGACCAGCAGTGTAATTACCATTGAAAGTACTTACTTTTCCCAACTCTGCAATCGGTTTATGGAACTGGAGCAGACCGCATTTCAACAAATCCAATGGAGTCACCTGATCCCCGAACACTGGCATTCAAATCTTCCTTTCGATGAGGCAATTCTTCATTGGGAAAAATTGACTTCTTCGCAAAGCCCGACAAAATGTGAGGTATTTGGAGAATAAGACTCTTTTGATGTTATAATCAAAAAGTTATACTATTTTGCTCTGGGAAAGTCCAGAAAGATTGGAGAAAAAATGAATCAAAAAGCCGCTCCCACAGTGGTAGCCGATGATGTAGTTGTCACCATGGCGTACACCTTAACCGTCAACGGCGAAGTTATTGACACCTCGGAAGAATCAGATCCCTTGATCTTCTTGCAGGGTTACCGGAACATCATACCGGGTTTGGAAAGAGAGTTATATGGATTGAACATCGGCGCTTCGAAAAAAGTGATCGTCAAGCCCGAAGACGGCTATGGTGATGAAGATCCTGAAGCCTTCATGGAAGTGCCGCGCAGCGACTTTCCGAAAGAAATCCCCCTCGAAGTCGGAACCGAGCTGGAAATTCGGGATGAAGACGACGAAACATTGCTGGCAACCATTGATCGGGTTACCAAAGATTCGGTGAGATTGAATTTCAATCATCCTCTGGCCGGCAAGACCCTCGAGTTTGATGTCAAAATTCTGGATTTACGCGCCGCCACAGAAGAAGAACTGGAACACGGCCACGCACACGGTGGGGAAGAAGAAGATTTCGACGAATTTGATTTCGAAGACGAAGAGGAAAACTAGAAAAAAAATCACGACCGGTCCCTTAATAACCGGTCGTGATTTTTTCTCCAACAACAAAATAAACAAGCAAATTAACCAAGCATACCATAACGCTTCATGGCGGTATGCAAAATCATCAACACCAGTTCTTCATGGCTGACACCATCCGCCGCAGCCTCGATGACAATATCCGAAATTCCCGGTGAAAGTCCCGGAAGGGGGTTCACCTCAAGGATGTAGGGTTTCCAGTTATCGTTGGCGTCCAATCGAAAGTCAACCCGCGCCACATCCAAACATCCACAAACCCGGAATACGGCAGCAGCCAGCCAATTCAGCTCATCCACCATCTCATCGTCCAACGGGGCTGGGCAAAGGTAATTCAACTCTTCTGCCAATTGCACTTTCAACCGGTTAGAGTAGACCACATCACTATCTGTAAATGGTTTCAGGTCCACCTCCATCGGCGGGAAAAATCTCAAACCGGCCTGAATGCGTGGTGCATTCAAGTTGTGCGGCAACCGTCGGGCTACCGGACCAATGAGATTACCCACCATGCCAACAGTCACTTCACGCCCCTCGATATATCGTTCCACCAGCGCAGTCTGGCGATATTTTTCTATAATATAAGCAACCTGCTGGCGTAATTCTTCGTCATTGTAAACAATTGACTTGGCGCTAACTCCCATACCGGTGCCTTCCCGACTGGGTTTGACGAATAAAGGAAACTGCATTCCATCTGCCAGTGGTTCATCCGCCCGCTCAAAAGATTGAAAGTCGGGAGTGGGCAGGTCGTGATAGGTCAACACCCGCTTTGTCATCGGTTTATCCAGTGCCAGAGCCAAGGTCAATACTTTAGAGCCCGTGTATGGTATTCCCATCATCTCCAGCAAAGCTGGAATCTGCGCTTCCCGCGCATCTCCAAAACGGCTCTCACAGATGTTAAAACAAATATCCGGTTGATAGCGCCCCAACTCCTCAACCAGGCGAATATCACCCTCAAAAAACTCCGCCTCGTAGCCGCCGGCGCGGATGGCATTCACAATCGCCATGACGGTCGATTCGGAGTCCAGATCATCCCACTGATCAGCTGGCATTCCCTCCCAACGAGGAGCATTTTTCTTTAAGTTGGCTAAAACAGCTACTTTTTTCTTCATTATATTGTTTCACTCACATTCCAAAAACAAGTTCCATGCCCTGCCGGACATGGAATTAATACAACGATTTAAGCAATCCCAATTCACAATAGCAAGTATACTCAATATTAGTAATAAGAAAAGAGGTCATTTGGGGCAACAATGGAAGATTTAAGTATTTCCGAATTAATCCGGTCCAAGTTATTGCAGTCGGGTAATCCGGTCATTTTGGATGATACCGTCTATCTCTGCTGGCTGGGTGATCATCCACCCGGTATCATTTGTGATCTCAACAATTGGGATGAGGAACATCCATTTCAATTTAAGCATCTTGCAGGGGATTTGTGGGTCTACCCGCTCGATTTGCCCCGCGGAACGTACCTCGAATACGCTTTCATCCGTCATAAACGGCGCATCCATGATCCCCATAATTCTCATCGCACCCCCAACGGCATGGGAAAGTACAATCACCAATTCACCTTTCCCGCTTCTGATTTGGCATTTAACCTCCCCAAGGAACCACCGCGCTTAAAAGGCAAACTGATCACTCTCCGCCTGCCAACCCATCAATTGCTGGCCGGCAAAAAACGCAATGTTCATTTATACCAGCCTCCTGTATTAGACCCCGTGCCTTTACTGGTAATGTGGGATGGAAAAGAATATCTGGAAAGGGCAATGCTCCCCCACCTTGTGGAAGATTTCGTAGAACAGGGAAAAATTGAACCGATTGCTCTGGCCTTGATTGAAAATGGCGGACGTTATCGCGCCATGGAATACTCTTGCTCTGAAGCGACCTTGGGATTTTTACAATTTTCGGTTTTACCAACCACCCTGCAACACCTCAATATTATTTCTCCTCATGAAAAACTTGGCAGTCTTGCCATTGGAGGTGCATCTCTGGGTGGATTAATGGCATTGTATGCTGCACTGCGAATGCCTCACTGGTTTGGTAAAGTCCTTTCCCAATCGGGTGCATTTACCATAAGAGATCAGAAACTGGTGGTTTGGAGTTTAATTGAACATCAACAAACCCTGCCACTCAAACTGTGGTTGGATTGCGGAATATATGAACCCTTGATCGAAACAAACCGAGAAATGGTAACACTCCTGCAAAAGAAGGGATACACCTTTACCTACAAAGAAAGTAACAGCGGACATAATTATCCGGCCTGGCGCCGCTTGCTGCCAGATGCCCTGATCACCCTGTTTGGGCGATAATTTATGTCAAACAATGACATTGCTTCAATTTCTCCCAATAGGGTCAGAAGAGTATATATTTGCGGTAATGGAAAGTGTATTCACCGCTCTGCTGCAGAGAGTGTGTTTAATCATCTTCTAGGATTAATCCGCACTCATCAAATGGATAATTTTGAAGCCCCGTACCGCGTCAAGTGTCAACTGGCTGGCTGTCTGGATATTTGTACAAACGGGGTTACTCTGGTTGTTCAACCGGATAGCATTTATTACTGGAATATTGATGAAGAAAAAGCAGAAAAGATTTTCTTTCAGCACTTAATCAACAATCAACCGATTGAAGAATTTCGGTATCAACCCAATCCCTGATTCTCAATTTCGTATAAGTAACCGATGACAGATTAAATATCTTAAAATTCACAAATAATTTGTTCAGACATCCTTAATAATACTTGACTCTCTTTGCCAATCTTTCTATAATGAAATTGCAGGGAGCTCAAAGGAATTGATGGCTCCTCGACGGGTAACCGGGAGTTTTTGGTAAAAACTGAAAGTTGAGGGTAAAACCTTAAAAACAGATTACCTAAAAAGACTGTGTACAGTCACCCCGGAAGGTGCATTCGCTTCCTGGTGGGTTGCGGAAAACCCCTTCCCCTGAAAAATGGGAAGTAAAAGCCAGCGAAGGATGCCCAAGGAAAACGACGAGGAAAGCAAGTAGGTTACTTTGAGCCCCTGCCTCATTCCACCCCCGGTTGAAAATGCCGGGGGTGTTTTTTATCGGATTTTTCCTTTAAGAACTTCCGGTTTGAGCAGCCCTACAAATGGAAGGTTGCGGTATTTTTCGTTGTAGTCTAACCCGTACCCGACAACAAAACGATCAGGCAGGTCAAACCCCTTATATTTGAGTGGTAAATCAATCAAGCGGTGAGCCGGTTTGTTGAACAGCACACACACCTCAAGACTGGCAGGATTACGATCCCGCAGATTGCGCAGGAGATAACCTAATGTTAGTCCTGTATCAATGACATCTTCCACAAACAAAACATGCCGTCCGTCAATCGGGATTTCGAGGTCCTTGATCAATCGTACCATCCCTCGTTGACGTGCTTCGGTGGAGTAACTGGCAACCGCCAGAAAATCCACTTCGCTGGGGATGGTAATCACACGCAGCAAATCTGCCATGAGGAAGAGGACTCCCTTTAGCACCCCAACCAACACCGGATTTTTATCGGCATAATCCCGTGAAATTTGTTCCCCAAGTTCCAACACTTTTTGGCGAATTTGCTCTTCCGTAATTAAAATATCGCGAATATCTCGACCAAGTTCGCCATATTTCACCAAAAGTTGATCATTCATCGTCACTGCGTTTTTGGGCCTCCGTCCCTTGCAGATGATTGGCTTCATCGAATAATCCGTATTTCACCATGAGATCACGCATCTCTCGCCTTTTTAGTAATTTAATCTTGATATGCGGGTACAGCTGATTCATCAGCCGAATTTTTTTGTTTTTTCGGGTGGATAATTGGGGTCTGAGCGTGGTCAGTTCGATGTACAGGTCCTGTTCTGGCAGGTAAAAGTCAGGGGAAAACGCAAGGGTCACATTACCCTTTTCATCCCATTCCAGCGGAAAGGTGTGCGGCTCATACTCCCACCGGATTCCATAAAAATCTAAAATCCGGGCAAAAATTTCCTCTGCCGGGTGCGCAAAAACGGGTTTCTTTTGTTCATCCTGCGACAATGAAGGGACACCTCTGTTCTAAAAAAGAATTAGCGGATGATTTGTTTTGGTAAGCGATTCAACGCATGACAGATCATTTCAGCGGCCACTTCGCAATCGATTCTCCCCGTGTTGATAACCAGATGATACAAACAAGGATCATTCCAATCCACCTGATAATAACGTGAAAGGTACAATTTCCGCGCCCGATCACTGGCTAGTATTTGCGCTCGGGCAGCCTTGGGGTTGACCTTCTTTTCTTCCACAATCCGTTGAACGCGCACCTCCTCATCTGCAACGACACGCACATGAAACACACGAGGATGTCCTCTCAGGACAACCTGACCTGCCCTGCCGATGATCACCACCTTGCCCGCATCAGCCAGTTCATGCAATACCTGGCTTACCGCGTTCAAGTAATCTTGTTGTTGTTGGCCAGTCGGATTAACCCCCAGCAATCCCAGTTCGTCAATCATTGCCAGGGCCACTTCCGGTGCACCTGCCCGTAACGCCGCCTGATTGATCAAATCGCGCCAGACGAGTTGATAGCCCAATCGCTCAGCGATTTGCTTGCCAATCACAGAACCCCAACTACCCATCTGTCGGGAGATTGTTACAACATCCATAATAAAATTATAGCATGTCCACCTTTCAGTTCGTGGTAAGATTCATAAGCGAATTGATATCCCTGTCCTTCGTGAGGTGAGCAATTTGAACCCGCGCTTAAAATTTCCCTATGAATTCATCGGCGAAATCCTCATTACGCAAGAACAAATCCAACAACGTGTTGCCGATTTGGGCGAACAAATCACCCATGACTATCAACACAGCGATAGACTGCTCTTATTAGGCTTGCTGCGCGGCAGCGTGATGTTTATGACCGACCTCATGCGTCATATCCGTCGGCCTATGACCATGGACTTCATGCTGGTTTCTTCTTACGCAGGCACCGAATCCAGCGGTTTTGTGCGCATTGATGCCGACCATAAGACCAATATCTACGGTTGGGATGTCATTCTGATTGACGACATCGTTGACACGGGTTACACACTTTATACCGTCCGTAAACTGTTATTAGAACGCCAGCCCCGTAGTCTGAAAATTTGCGCATTGCTGGACAAAAAAGCCCGTCACAAGGTAGATATTCACATTGACTATCTCGGCTTTGAAATCCCAGATTACTTTGTGGTTGGCTATGGTCTGGATATTGACGAGAAAGGGCGTAATTTGCCTTACATCGCTTCGGTTGATTTGGAAAAGTACAAAAAACTCTACCCGCCAGACGAAGGGAAAAAGTGAGGAATTATGAAAAAAAGAATCGGGGTATTGACCACGGGGGGTGATAGTCCGGGAATCAACGCCGCCTTAAGGGGTTTGGGTAAAGCCGCTACTGGCGTTTATGGAATGGAAATCATCGGATTCCAGGATGGCTTCAGCGGCATGGCACAGGGATTGACGGTTGAACTGGAAGGATCGTCTTTTTCGGGTATTCTGACCACTGGCGGAACAATTCTTGGCACCAACCGAGACCGGCCCGATCGGGTGATTATTGATGGTGTCCCACAGGACGCCACTTCTCAAATTCTGGAAACGTATCAAAAGTTAAATCTCCATGCCCTGGTCTGCCTTGGCGGCAGCGATGCCCAAAACAGTGCTTACTATCTCATGCAGCGCGGTATAAATGTGATCACCCTGCCGGTTACGATTGATAATGATTTACCCGGCACCGACACTTCCATCGGATTCGATACAGCTGTCGAGGTCGCTGCCGAAGCCATTGATCGCCTGCACAGTACCGCCATCAGCCATCACCGCATTATCATTGTAGAAATGATGGGGCGCGAAACGGGCTGGCTGACTCTGGCAGCTGGTATCGCCGGCGGGGCAGATGTAATTCTCATTCCCGAAATTCCCTACCATACGGAGAAAGTTGCCGACGCCATTTTACAGCGCAGCCACAGGGGCAAGCGATTTTCGCTGGTCGCCGTTTCGGAAGGTGCCATCTCTCAGGAAAGCGTGCGCTTCTTCGAAAAAGCCCGCCTCGCCAACCGACGTTTACGACAGGGTTCGGAACAATCTGAAGTAGAGCAACGCCTGGAAGAGATCGAAAAACATGCTGCTGGTGACACCCTGCATCTGGCCAATCGTTTGGAAGATTTCACGAAACTGGAAACCCGCATCACCATTTTGGGATACCTTCAACGCGGTGGTACACCATCGGCTACCGATCGTGTTTTGGCAACTCAACTAGGTACCGCTTGTGCTGCCCTTGTTCAGGAAGGTGTTTTCGGAGTAATGGTTGGTACGCACTCCGGAAGTGTTGTCACCACTCCTTTGGAGCAGGTTGCCTACCAGACCAAAACCGTCCCGCTCGATCATGCCTGGATACAGGGCGCACGGCTGGTCGGGGTTAACCTTGGGGATTAGAAAGGCCCATTGCGGCCGGCAGTTTTTCCTCCCGATATAAAATCCCAGAGAAATAAACATGGAATCGATTCGAGTGACCGTTTGTCAAATGCATGACGATCCGCAGTGTCTGGCTGATGATTGGACATCCTTGGTTCACCATGTTCAACACCATCATAGCAATCTGGTGTTGCTGCCGGAAATGCCCTTTGCCCCCTGGGTGATGTTGGACAATCAGATATCCTCGCAACGCTGGGCAGAATTCGTCCAGCGCCATGAGGAATGGTTGCAAAGGTTGCCTGAACTTAGCCCAGCCATGGTGTTTTCCACTCGCCCGGTGATTCTGAATGGACGCTGGTTCAACGAGGCTTTTCTATGGGATAGCGAAAACGGCTACCGGGCCGTCCATCACAAAACGTACCTTCCCGATGAACCCGGTTTTTGGGAAGCCAGCTGGTACGACCGCGGGCCGATTCAATTCAACCCCACGAACACCCGTTTCGGTAAAGTGGGATTTCTGGTCTGCACCGAAATCTGGTTCACCGAACACGCCCGCAGTTATGCCCGTCAAGGGGTGAGGATTTTGCTTTCCCCTCGCGCAACGGAAAAAGCCACCACCGCAAAATGGGTCATGGGCGGGCGTGTTGCAGCGGTGATGAGTGGCGCTTATTGCCTTTCCTCAAATCGCTGCGGACCTTCCGGAGCCGGCTTCGATTGGGGTGGCAGCGGCTGGATCGCCGAACCAGATCAAGGTGATTTGCTCGCCACAACCAGTGAATCCAATCCTTTCGTCACCCTCGAAATTGACCTCACCAAAGCCGACCAAGCAAAGCGGGGTTATCCGCGCTATGTAAAGGAATAAACCCGCCTTTTTTCAAAGATTCAAGCGGAAGGAAGACGCAACCCAAAGGTTGTTTTTGGGTTTAATCCAGAGAGGTAATCACGCACCATGAATCCATTACAACTTGGCTCTATTGATCTTTCAAAACTCTCACCAAATTTCCCTTGGACTGGTGATGTCCGTGTGCTTTCTAATGAAGTAGAAAGCATCCGTCAAAAACTGCTGTCTTTGAATACGTCTTTGTTTGTAATTACCGATGGTCAAAACATTTGGCTAACCGACGAAGGCGGCATTGGGTCAGGTGAATCTACCTTTGTCACGCCATATCGCTGGCTGGTCACCGTGCCACCAACTCCAATTGAATCACTCGGCGATCCATCTTTTCGCAAATGGTACGGTTGCCGCTACGCTTATTACAGCGGAGCCATGGCAAACGGGATTGCCTCGACTCGGTTAGTGATTGCCATGGGCAAGGCCGGCTTTCTGGCATCTTTTGGGGCGGCAGGCCTTTCACCAGAACGGATTGAGGCAGCCATTCACGAAATTCAAACCGCACTGCCAGATGGACCTTTCGCATTCAACTTGATCAACAGCCCCAACGAACCCGCCCTGGAACGACGCGCAGCAGAGCTATATGTGCAACACGGGGTTCGCAACGTGGAGGCTTCCGCTTACCTGGAAATCACACCTGCGCTGGTTTATTACCGTGCCAGTGGGTTACAAACTCAACCGGATGGAAAGATTCACATCCAAAATCGGTTGATTGCAAAGTTATCCCGCAAGGAAGTCGCCCGTCAGTTTATGCTGCCAGCCCCTGATGAAATTCTCAACCATCTATTGCAAGAAGGCAAGTTAACGGAAACGCAGGCAAATCTTGCCCGCCGTGTTCCCATGGCGGATGACATCACCGTCGAAGCCGATTCGGGCGGGCACACCGATAACCGTCCTCTGGTGGGATTGCTCCCCTCCATTCTGGCTTTGCGGGATGAGATTCAAACTCAAATGGGCTATGCCTTTCCTATCCGGATTGGCGCTGCCGGAGGAATCAGCACTCCACACGCCGCTCTGGCGGCTTTGATGATGGGCGCCGCCTACATCGTAACCGGTTCGGTCAATCAGGCTTGTGTCGAAGCAGGGGCATCCGAACATACCCGTCGCCTGCTTGCCCAGGCCGATATGGCAGATGTTACCATGGCGCCAGCCGCGGATATGTTTGAAATGGGTGTCAAAGTCCAGGTTTTGAAACGCGGGACCATGTTTGCCATGCGCGCTTCCAAACTTTACGAATTGTACTCGCGCTACCCATCGCTGGAAGCAATCCCCCCCGAGGAGTTGCAAAAACTGGAAAAAACCATCTTCAAACGCCCGGTTGAAGAAATCTGGCGGGATACAGTGCAATTTTTCCAGCAACGCGACCCGCGCCAGTTAGAACGTGCCGAAAAAGACCCCCGTCACAAAATGGCGCTGGTGTTTCGCTGGTACCTCGGTCTGTCTTCTCGCTGGTCAAACAGTGGTGAAAAAGGCCGTGAGATGGATTACCAGATTTGGTGCGGACCGGCTATGGGAGCCTTCAATGAATGGGTACGCGGTACATACCTTGAAAAACCTGAGAACCGTTCGGTAGTGGATGTGGCTCTCCATATTCTGACCGGTGCAGCCTATCTACAGCGCATCCGATTGCTGAATGCCTATGGGATTCAAACCAGCCCCGCCCTGGAACGTTACCAGCCGCTCCGTCAATTGAGCGAAACCATCCTTGAAGTGGTATGAACTATTCAATTGAAGGGGACAAGCAGCCCCCAACCTTTTTCATTCCTTCAGGGGAATTTCTCGCAATCGAAAGGAAAAGTCTTCGTATTTTGGCAAGTTAATTGCCAGTGTGATCATGTAATTTCCTCGCTGCTGCCACCAACCAATCAAGTGAGTTCCTTCTTCCGGTAGATCACTGGTGTAATTCAAACTTTGCCAGCTTTCCATTTCGTTTTCAAACGCAGATCGAACCTCAATCATACGGGTATCTACAGCCAGCCCAAGCCGTAAAGCCTTGAGAGCCGCCTCTTTGGCGCTCCATAACAAGGTGGTACGGGCAGCCTGTTCATTCGGTTGCCCAGTATTGACCCAGACAATTTCATCACCTGTAAAATAATCCTGCAAAAAGGCAGGATGCCGTTCCTCAATCCATTCCAGATCAATGCCAATCAAGATGTCTTCATGTGCAGTATAAGCTGCCGCCACTCGTTCGCCGCGATGTGATATGCTCAGGCAGCCCGAGAGCGGTTGACCATCAATCATCACCAGCGGATAGCCCGCAATGTGATTTTCGATACTGATTTCTGCCATTGGTCTTCCATCCAGTAAAGGTATGGCTTTCAATAACAATTGCTTTGCCGTCCACCTGCCATTGATCCACTCACTGCGTCGCTTTGGAAAACGCATGACTGCCAGCAAAGTTTGTTCCTTGGGGGATAACCAATCGAAACCCAAAATTGTGAGGTCTCCCCTCTGCGGGGAAACCTCACGGAAACACCAATCTATGAATATTTGACGATGTTCTTTATAAGGTGGCATCTGTCCCATTCACCAGCAATTTCATCGGTTTGAGCAATCCAGCATCCACTGAATAGGGCAATGCCACAGTCCGGTAATCTTTGACTTCCAGATAAACCGTGCCGCTTTGATCCACCAGCCGCGCTTCGAATGTTAAGCTACCATCACTCAATCGGCCCGGAATGACCTCAGCGTATAAGGGTTTGCCATCTTGTGGCACAGTTCGGTACAACACCAGTTCACCAATCGAGCGCGGCAAAGCCAGGGTACCGGTTGCTCCCGCTTCCCAGATGCCTGCTGTCTGTAAAATTGCTTCCAGCAGAATCGGCATGGTTACCAGAGTAGCCGGTTGTTTGGTAATTTCCGGTAGGGCTTCACGAACTTTTCCCAGAACCCTGTCCTCGACCTTTTGAACACCTTCCAACACTTGGAAAGAAGGACCGTGGAAGTAAAGACGGTAAATTTCATCGCTGGCCACCGTATAAGCGCCGTTCCATCGCGGCGGCTGAACTTTAACGGAGGCAGTTTTATCGGTTTTCGGCTTCAGGTGAACCTTCCCGGCAAAGTGTTGGACGACCTCATTCGGTCGGGTTTTCGCCGCCAGCGTAGATTCCAGACTGACAAATGCTACCAATCCCTTTGCCTCGCGAACCACTCTGGCTTTCCAGGTGATCCGGCGTGGTTCGTTGCGGTAAAACTTAAACGGAGCAAGGAATTGAATGTCCTCCAGACGATCCACCTCAAAACCGGCTTTTTCAGCGCCCAGAACCGTTGCGACATGCTTTGCCGCTGCCGAAAATCCCTCAATCCCCATCACTCCCGGCAACAACGGTATGCCATTTAAGGCATGGTCCCTAAGGAAGGGCTGGTCGTTAGGATTCAATTCTGCTTCCAGCAATACACCGCTTTGTAGATCGAAACCACTCACCTGACTGAGCATCACATGCGCCGGACTGCCCTCGCGTAAAGCCCTATTTGCCGCTTGAAGATTAAGCCCGCTTTCTTGGCGAATCGGTTTTTCCAGCACGCCCAATGAACCTGAAATAACCACTTCGCTGACTGCATCCTTCTGCACCAATTCCCGATAGACAAAGCGAGCAGCCTGCATGGGTGGCATCTGGTCAATCCCGCCCATTTCCATCAATTGAGGAATGTACCCGCGGCTCGCCATTCCAACCTGCGCCCACGCACTCCAATCAATGGTGACCACCCGCATTTCGGGGTGTAAGCCGCGCAAGTGTGAAGCAGCTTTCGCCAGCCAGTCATTGGCAGCGCTGTAATCAGTTTGTCCGGAATTGCCGAATCGTCCGGCTACCGAACCAAACAGAAGCACCTGCTTTGGCAGTTTACCCGCGCCTTGAAGGGCTTTGTAAAGGTTAAAGAAACCACCCGCTTTTACCTGAATGGTCGAGCGGAACTCGTCTTCTGGTTTTAGGTGCAATTTTCGGCTGCGCTCGATTCCGGCAGCGTGAATCAACACATCCACGCGCCCGGTCTCTTCAATAATCTGGCTGATCACCTCATTTACCTGACGCGGATCAGTGACATCGCAAAGCCGGTAAGCAACCGTTGCCCCATCGGATTGAGCCGATTGGATCGCCTCCAGGATGCCTGCCATGCGCTCTAATGCGGCCAGTTTTTCTTCCACCTGAACCGGAGAAGGTTTTTGTCCATTGGTGCTCATCTCTCTAAGGAGGTCTTTTTTCAACCCATCTCGATCCGCTTTCAATCGCTGAAGTATTTCATCCTGAGGATCGGCTAAAGGACTGCGTCCAAGCAGGTAAAAGGTACCTTTGGTTCGCTGTGCCAGATCGGTCAGGATGGGCGCCACAATGCCGCCCGCACCCCCGCTGATCACAAAGACAGGTTGTTCAGGCAAGGATTGAGCCTCCTCCTTTCCTTCTTCCTCAAAAAGGGTGATACTGAACCGTTGTTCCCCTTCCCACCCAATTTCGACCACCGAGGCATCGCTGAGCGTTTCTCCCAGCAATCGTGCTGCAATCTGGCTGTCGTTGGCGTCTGCCTCAAAATCCACTACTTTGACGAGGGTATTCGGCCGCTCACGGCTGATTGCCTTGGCGAAGCCGGAAATCAATCCTGCAGAAACATTTACAGCTGCCGTAGCACCGATACCATGCAATCCACCCAGGCGGGTCGCGCAGATCAGGAAGGGTTCGCCTTCCACCATCCGAAGCAAGTGATACAACCGCATCAACCGGTTTTCGATCTGTGACTGCCAGTTACGGACATCCTGTTCATCCAGAGGCGGTTCGTGGTTCAATCCGATCAGATAATACACTCCCTGAACCCGTCCCCCGTTTTGGAACGCCGCAACTTTCTCACGCCAATCTTCAATCGTTTGAGAAAGTTCAAGGTTCAAAATTTGGACTTTTCGCGCGCGCAAACGTCGGGAAAGGGAATCCGATGTCTTTCCCTCATCACCCACGATGATCACACGAGAGTTTTCATCCAGAGAAATTCCGGTTGGAAGGCACAAATCCAACTTTGGCAGTAATACGGGCTTTGGAACGCGCCGGCGTATGACAATTTGCTCCTCCTCCACCCCTTCGATTCCCTGAGATTGCATACTCATTTTCGTCTCCACCGGAATTTGTGGCGACGGAAGAACCTGCGATTGTGCCGCCACCTTCTCAGCCGGAATTTGCTCAATCACAGGGGTTACAGCAACCGCTTTTTCTTCAGAATCAACCGACTCGGCACTAGCACCACTACTTTTTGCGGACAAGGCATCCCTCATGAAACCGATGACCTTCTTCAAGGTGTTGTAATCCACCAGCCGCAGGTCTTCGCGGCGCGGAATGTTATAGTGGGTACGAATGGTCGCAAACAGTTCCGCCTGTTTGACTGTGTCAATCCCCAGATCAGCCTCCAGGTCTAAGTCCAAATCCAGCATCTCCACCGGATAACCCGTCTTTTCGCTGACCACGGAAAGCACGTAGGTTTTGATTTCCTCTTCATCCACGCCAGCGTTGGTATTGCTGGCTGGTATTGACGACAATGGTTCGGTCACAGGTTGGGCTGGCGCCGAAACCACGGCAGATTCAACCGCTTTGCTGACCGGCTGGGTAACCGGTGAAGCAGCCGGCTGAACCTGACTGATAGTCCCGCTGCTCAACGCCTCCACCATGAAGTCAATCACCTTCTCCAGTGTATTGTAATCCACCAGCCGCAGGTCTTCGCGGCGCGGAATGTTGTAGTGGGTACGTATGGTTGCAAACAATTCCGCCTGTTTAACCGTGTCAATCCCCAAATCGGCTTCCAGATCGAGAGCCAGGTCGAGCATTTCAACCGGGTAACCCGTCTTTTCGCTCACCACAGAAAGCACATATTCTTGAATGGCTGCCCGGTCGACAACTTCAGATGAGGAAACAGGCGAGGCTGGTTGGGCAGCCTGACCAGGTACAGGCTGAGGATCAGATGTGGCAGGAGCAGGTGTGACTGAGTCCTCAACCGGTTGTGCCGGAGCAGCTACCGCGGCCGCATTTTCTGCCATGAAGGCAATCACTTTATTGAGCGTGTTGTAATCCACCAACCGCAAATCGTCCCGTCTTGGGATGTTGTAATTCGTGCGGATTGCAGCAAAAATTTCGGCTTGTTTCACGGTATCAATGCCCAAATCGGCTTCCAGGTCCAAGTCCAGGTCCAGCATTTCTACCGGATAGCCGGTCTTTTCGCTGACCAGATTGAGGACAAATTCCTTAATCTCCTCGACCTTGACCGGAGAACCAGCCGAAGGGATGGAAGTTTCGCCACCAGAGGGCAGGGATTGCAGAGTGTCTTCTACCTGCTTCACTTCATGGACGGGCAGCTGCGGGCTGGGCACACTCGCGGGTTGAGGCTGTGGCAATTGATCGGGCTGCTCCGCCCAGCGGGTGGGGCCTTGCCCATACTGCCAGCGAGATTTAGCCGGCGGCTTTACTGGCGGTCCCATGTGGCGAATACGGAGGGTGCGTTTTTCCACCTCTAATTCAGCCTTTTCGTAACCGGCAATCTCCGCAAGCCATTGCTGATAAATCGGCTGATTGACTCGTTCTTTTACATTGGAAACCACGCGGAATAATGCCATTGCTATTTGGGAGCCAAAGCCGGCGCCCAATCTTAACGCATACTGGACCGGGTATTCACCGCCTTTTGAAAGGTTCAAATCGCCCAAATCCGGATCGGGTTCAAAATTTTCATCGTAATTGGCAATTGGCGGCACAATTCCATGTTCCAGCGCTTTGACCGCAACGACATCTTCAATCCCAACCCCCATGGCGTGACCGGTATAGCCCTTGGTGTTGGCAATGATCACTTGATTGGCTTTATCCCCAAAGGTATACCGCAAGGCTTGAATTTCCGCCGAAGCCGATCCTCCTCTGGCTGGGGTGTACGTTTCGTGAGACATGAACATGGTTTTTGCGGCAATTTCCTCGCGGCGTATGCCAAACCGTTGTTCAGCAGTGGTAATCAAGCGATTCATGATCTCACGAACATGCGGCACATCCAGGCGTGTACCGTGATATGCACTGTTGGCAATATCCGTTGCCAGGACCTCACAAATCGCCCGCATACCCCGTTCGCGTACAGCATCTTCCGATTCGACCACCAGTGCGGCAGCCCCCATACCCATGATCATCCCATTTCGGCGGCGATCAAAAGGTAAAGCTGCCATGCGCAAGTTGCCTTCCGTGGTGGCTGCACCAGAGACGAACAAACCGGTGCCGATCCACTCCGCCAGCGGACCTCCGGTCACATCATCACCAGCGATGATCACCACCCGGCGACAGCGACCAGCACGAATCCAGTCCTCCGCAACGGCAATTGCATGAGTGGTGGTAGCACAGGCAGCATTAACATGTGTGTTCGGCCCGCGGGCGCCAATGTATTCAGCAAATTGCGAATGCCCCATGGATAGCACCCGGAAGACAAACCGGCGATCAAAATGATAATCCATTTCTTTGAGTTTGGTTTCCAGCGCTTTAATCCGTTCACGCAATAGATTTCTCACTCCTGCCTGATCCACCGCTACCAGACTGAGGATGTTACGCACCTCCTCCAATTGTTTTTCAACTTGCTTATATTCAGAGTAGCGCGACATCTCCTCCGCCATTTCATCCAGCCCCGGAAAAGCCGAAGCAAAGATCACGCCGGTCTCGTCAGCCAGTGCTTCGGGCAGGCGCCAGCGATCAGGCAGATAAGTTCCTTTGCTTGTTTTTCGGTAAGCCATCACCAACGGAATTCCCGCATCTCTCAAGGCTTCAATGCCGGCAGCAATAGCCAGCTGAGTGGTAATGTCACAGGCATCCATTCGGTCGGCGGGGATTCCGAAATCCTCTACCGGGTCAAAATGCCCACGCTGCCCGCCCAGTTTTACAGTTAAATCCACACTTTCGATGGGAATCATTTGGGCGCCGGCTTCGCTCTTTTCCAGCCGGGTTGGCCGTTTCTCAACCATACGCTTGCGCAATTCTTCCGGCAAAGGCTCAATGCGGATTTCGCCCTTTAAGATACTTAAGATATTGTCGTCGTTAAATACCGGTTTCGATCTGCCCGGCAGTCCTAATCCTGCACCACTGATCACCACCGAACCGGTCAATGGCAGCCGACCGTCTTTGAACGGGGTCTGCGGTTCAACCATCGGCTCTACAGGCGCGCTGATGGCAAACTGTGCGACGGACTCTGTCTTTACCTCACCGATGACAGATTTTTGAATGGATCCTTCGGCTGGCTTTTCAAGGTTCGTTTCTCGACCGGGCGCAATTCCCGCAGCCAGCAAGCCGCAGACGGCTTCATTAAAGCTGACCACTGCCCCTTTGCGAGGATGATTGGTTGCCAGCAGCATGACACCCGCGCGGTCTTTGAAAATATCATTTGCCAGGGCATTCAGCACTCGTTTCGGACCAATCTCAACAAATACCCTGGCCCCCGCTCCATAAAGTGTCTCCATGCCTTTGATGAATTGCACGGGAGAAGCAACCTGCTTGCCCAAAATTTCCAAAATCTCCTCCCGGCTGGTCGGATAAAACTCACCGGTTACGTTGGCTGCCACCGGGATTTTGGGGGATTGCAGGTTCATGCGAGCAATGACCTGTTTGAGCGGTTCGCTCGCGGGGGCAACGATTTTCGTGTGGAAGGCGTGGGATACCGGGATACGGGTTGCTTGAAAACCGGCTTTCTCGAATGCCTCTAAGGCAGCCTGAATTCCGGCAGTACTGCCCCCCACAACCGATTGAAGTGGGCTGTTGATATTGGCAATAACCACATATTCCGAGATTCCCTGCAAAATCCGTTCGACTTCCTGAATAGGAGCGGAAACAGCCACCATTCCGCCATTATCCGCAACCGAGACCTTCTTCATCTCACGGCCGCGCGCCGATACAACCTCCAAAGCCTCCGCAAAAGTCAACACACCAGAGGCTACCAGTGCAGCATATTCTCCAAGACTGTGACCAATCACAAAATCAGGTTTGAAACCAAATTTTTCCATCAATCGCAGCAATGCGACATTGGCTGTCAACATGGCCGGCTGAGTGATTGCCGTATCCCGCAATGCGGCTTCGGCTTGCTTAAGCGATTCTTCATCCCCATCCACGTAGATATAACTGGTTAAGGGACGCCCCAAAATGGGCGTCATGATTGCATCGGCTTCTTTGAAGGTGTCCGCCACCAGGGGCTCGGCTTCGCACAAATCCTTGAGCATATTCACGTACTGAGAACCCTGCCCGGGGAACATGAAAGCAACTTTGCCGGCCTTGCCGCTGCCGCGGTACACCCCTTGGGCAGTCAGTGCCTGCCAGGCATTGGGTGCTTCATTTTCCAAAGTCTTGAGGGCTTTTTCTCCCCGTGCAATGAGTTCATCAACCGATGCGTAGTCAATCACCAACCGTTCAGGTTTAGAGACAACCATAGGGACTGGTAGTTGAGCAGGGGGTAATTGCCCCTGGCGGGCATTTTCTAAAATTTGAGCCAGTTGCTCTTTCAACTGCTGGCTATTTTCCCCGCTCAGAAAGACAATTCCACGATAGGGTTTGGGTAATCCGATGGACCCGCCTTCAACAACCGCAGCCGGGGCAGGACTTTCCACCGTTGCCGCTTTTTTCTCCGGCACGGCAAATACCCTCGTTTCAGAAGTCAGCAGTCCTGGCACCCACTCTTCAAGCACCATGTGAAAATTGGTACCGCCAAAACCAAATGAACTGATCCCCGCACGCCGAATTTCGCCGGGTGCATTTTCCCACGGTCGGGTTTCCGTATTGACAAAGAACGGAATACGATCAAAGTCAATGTTTGGATTTGGCTTATGGAAATTGACCGAAGGCGGCAGCACTTTTTCGTACAGGGCATACATTGCTTTGAGAACACCTGCTGCACCAGCAGCGCTCTTTAAGTGGCCAATGTTGGACTTGACCGACCCCATCGCAATACTGCGTGGTGGTAAACCGAATTTTCCAAAAACCTCATTGAGGGATTGTGTCTCCACCACATCCCCAACCCGTGTGGAAGTACCATGGGCTTCGATCAAGCCTACACTGGCAGGGTTAACCCCCGCATTCTTCCAGGCTCGTTCAATCGCTCGTTGCTGACCAAGCGGATTCGGGGCAGTGATTCCTTTGCCCTTACCATCACTGCTGGCTCCAACTCCGCGAATGACTGCGTAAATCTTATCGCCGTCCCGCTCAGCATCAGCCAGCCGTTTCAAAAGGAAAAGCACCGCTCCTTCACCCATCACAAACCCATTCGCTCCCTCAGCAAATGGGCGGGAACCATCCGGGGAGAGAGCGCCAATTTTACAGAATTTTACAAACCCCTCAACCCCCATGTTTCGGTCAACGCCACCCGTTAATACAGCATCAAACTGGTGGTTGATCAGCCCGTCAATGGCAGCCTGAACCGCCGCATGAGAGGAAGCACAGGCAGCATCCGTAATGAAATTCGGTCCGGAAAAATTGAACACATTGGCAATACGGCCCGCGATCACATTTCCCAATTCCCCCGGCATGGTATCTTCGGTGATGTTGGTAACCCGTTTGCGTATGTTTTGCGTCATCCCTTCCAGTAATGCCTTTTGCACTTCGGGGGGAAGTTGAGCAAAAGCTTCGACTTCTTTCAATGCTTCCATATAATCCGGTAATCGTATTCGCAGGCTGGTGATGTAATGATTTTCACCCGCAAGCGCATTGCCGATAATCACAGCGGTGCGTGTTCCATCCAGTGGTCTTTGCGGGTAACCATAATCCAGCAAGGCCTGACGCGCTACACTGATGCCCCATTTCTGGCTGTCATCCATCACCGCCAGGACATTGGGAGGAATGGGAATTCCCCATTTCAACGGCTCAAAGGGAAAAGACCGTACCCACGCCCCGATTTTTGTATAGGTCTTATCCGGTGCTTTGGGGTCCGGGTCGTAGTACAGGTCTACACGCCAGCGGTCAGGTGGCACCTCGGTCACTGAGTAGCGCCCTTGCTTGATATTGTTCCAGAAGGTTGGCGCATCTTCAGCATCCGGTAAAATCGCCCCCACTCCGACAATTGCAACGGCTCTAGGATCAAACATTTTTTACTCTCCTTGGACAGAAGGTGTTTTATCAGGTCGTAGTAAACCGGTTAAACCATGTCTTAAGGAGACATGGCAAATTTGCCATCAAGGCAGATCATTAAATAATGGTCTGTGAGAATGCAGGTGAAAAACCTGCCGCTTTGCCTGATTGAACCAACAAGAGGAAAATACTCCTTCGAAAATCGCTTTCGGTATTCGTGAACTCTGAACGTAGTAACACCTTTACGAACAGGGAGTTACGTAAAAAGAAGGTCATTTTCACAAAGTCTCAATCTGATTTCATCATAAAACTCATTCATGGTATACTCATTTTGCCTGATTTTCTCACAAACGGATGTAACTGACCCATGAAAGAGTTCATACACCACCTGACCCCATCCGAACGAGCCGAATGGGAATCCCTTAATTCGCCGATCGCCATTCAAAATTTTCTGGACAGTTTATCCTATGTGGGTGAAGAGCGCAACCGTTCTCCCTTAAACGTTCTTCGCGATCGCCAGTGTCACTGCCTGGATGGGGGTTTATTGGCTGCATTAGCCCTCAGCCGCCTCGGTTTTCCCCCCTTGCTGATGGATCTCGTCCCGGAACCCGGTAAAGACGATGATCATGTTCTTGCGGTTTATCGGATTAACGGGGGTTATGGCGCCATCGCAAAATCCAATTTTGTGGGTTTGAGGTTTCGCGAGCCGGTATACCGCACGCTGCGGGAATTGGCGATGTCTTATTTTGAAATGTTTTACAACATCAACGGAGAAAAAACACTGCGCGGCTACACCCGTCCCATCAACCTCGCCCGGTTTCGGTATTTGAACTGGGCTGTGAGTGAAGAAGATGTAGCCAAAGTGGTCAAACATTTTTACTCCCGTAAAAGCATACCCCTGCTCAAAGAAGAAAGCATCGCTTTACTCTCACCCGTTGACCGTCGTTCTTACGAGGCGGGAATGTTAGGCACCAATTTTGAGGGTCTCTACCGGCCGGTTGCCGAAATTTAACCGTAGAAAATCCTGCCTCAGTACAGGTAAAACCCTATCCACATGGCGGGCGACAACCTCTTGCATGGTTTACTATAATAATATCAGGTAGATTTTGCAGCTAATTACGCAGGAGGTGCAGGATGACTTCTGCCGCCAAAACTGTTTCTCAAATTCGAATAAAACCGGTCCATATTCCAGTTCTGCTCGTTTTCCTGCCCAGAGTCGACTTGATCATTAGCATACTCATGATGATCGGGGGCTTGCTTCTGCCGCTTCTGATGATCCTTGGGATATTATCGGCCACGCTTTGGTTGGGGTTTCTCTCATTTGGGATGCTTGCTGCGGGGGGTACGCTCTTCGCAGTTTTCATTGGTGAAATTCGTTGAAATAGCCGACACCGGTTTCATTAACTTACCGGTTCGCATCACTTAAGTGTGTCTTACAATGAACTCCCCCCATAAAATCATTGCTTAACCGATTATCATGGTAAACTGAATAGAGAATGTTCAAGAAATCCACGACAGTTGGTGTTGCCACGGCAATTGCCCACCCCAACATTGCTTTTATTAAGTACTGGGGAAATCGGGATGATCAATTGCGCATCCCGGCAAATGGTTCAATTTCGATGAATCTGGAAGGGTTAATAACCCGTACAACCGTTCGCTTCGAATCCAGACTTAAAAACGACACTTTGATTCTCAACCAAAAACTTCAAAGCGGAAAAGCCCTCCAACGGGTGAGCGACTTTTTGGACATTATCCGGGAAAAGGCCAATTTCAGGTACTTTGCCGAGGTCGTTTCGGAGAATAACTTTCCCACCGGCAGTGGATTGGCTTCCTCCGCAGCAGCGTTTGCAGCACTCAGCCTGGCTGCCTCGAAAGCCGCCGGCCTAAACCTGAACCGCCAGGAACTTTCTGCCCTCGCCCGGCGCGGCTCGGGCTCCGCCTGTCGTTCAATACCAGCAGGATTTGTCGAATGGCTGCCGGGAAATGAAGATGATGATTCTTATGCCATTTCAATTGCCCCGCCAACTCATTGGGAATTGTTGGATTGCATCGCCATTGTTGAAAGCGATCATAAATCCATTGGTTCGACGGAGGGACACCAGTTGGCCGCCACCAGCCCGTTGCAAGCCGCACGCGTAGAGGATGCACCTCGTCGCCTGGATATTTGCCGCCGGGCTATCCTTCACAAAGATTTTGAGAGCCTTGCCCATGTTGTTGAGCTGGACAGCAATCTCATGCACGCGGTAATGATGACCTCTACCCCGCCTTTAATGTATTGGAGTCCTGCCTCAATTGATTTGATGAAAAAGGTGCGCGATTGGCGGGAGGAAGGCCTGCCGGTTTGTTACACCCTGGATGCCGGGCCGAATGTACACATTCTTTGTTTGAACGAAGCCTTAAGCGAGGTAAAATTCCGTCTTCAGCAAATCCCGGCTGTCGAGCAGGTTCTCGTCTGCCGACCGGGAGGAGCTGCTACCCTGCTGGAATAGAAAAGCCTTGCTTTTTACCTTTTTTTGCACACCGGAAACAAAACGGATATAATCTGCTTAAGAAATTTGATTATGCCGTTCGGAAAGGATCTCATACGGTGAATTTACTGACTTTATTGGAGTTCATCCTCTTTTTTGGGGTGATGTTATTTGTGCATGAATTTGGACACTATCTGGTTGCCAAATTATTCAAGATTCGTGTTGAGGAATTTGGCTTTGGCTTTCCTCCCCGCCTTGTCAAATTATTCAAAATCGGTGAAACCGACTTTACTCTCAATCTCATTCCGTTTGGGGCTTTTGTCCGCCTATCCGGCGAAAATGACCCATCGGTAGCAGGTGGTTTTGGCAGCGCAAAACCTCTTGCCAGAATTGCCGTTCTACTGGGCGGTCCGGTAATGAATTTGCTGTTGGGTGTCATTCTCTTTTCAGTCATGTTCACTCAAACCGGCATGCCCGACACCCGGAAAGTCATGATTGCCTCCATTGCGGAAGGATCTCCCGCCGAACAAGCCGGAATGGCCGTTGGGGATTTGATCATCCAAATTAATCAAACCCCTGTCACCAGCATGGAACAGTTGATTGCTACGGTTCAAGAAAACAAGGGAAAGGAAGTAACCATCACCCTCCTCAGGGGAGACCAGGAAATTTCTGTCCAGGCAATTCCCCGTGTTCAACCTCCACCCGGCGAGGGAGCCTTAGGCATTTCCATGACGAATCCAATTACGAGCGTTTCATGGTTTGAAACCGTACCGCTCTCTTTCAGAGCAACTTTCGAACAGGCGCGAATGATTCTCGAAATGCCGGGACGATTAATTCGCGGAGAAGTTTCCGGCGAACAAGCACGGGTAGTTGGACCGGTTGGCATCTACTCCATGTTCTCGCAGGCGCGCGAGATGGATGAAGAGAACGCTGCTTCAACCGATCCTTTTGAACGCACCCTGACTCTTCGCCTGATGACGGTGATTACAATTGCATTAGGATTGACAAACCTGTTTCCTATTCCTGCATTGGATGGTGGACGCATTCTCTTCATCCTGCCAGAGGTTTTTACCCGCCGGCGAATCCCGCCTCAATATGAAAACCTGGTTCACCTCATTGGGTTTGTCGCGTTGATCTTATTAATGTTTTACATTACTGCGCAGGATATTCTAAATCCCATTCAACTTCCATAAGGATCAAGAAGAAAGAAAATGACCTCTTCAACAAAACGAATTGTACCTTTTGATGATATTCTGGCTGCCCTCCTGGATGACAGCCGTCCGTTTCCGCCGGCATTTTTGCACCGTTTTTCTGACCTGACGCCAACCGATCTCACCAAATTAAAAACCATTTGGCCGCAAATTTCCACCCAACGCCGAATTTCCTTAATGGAAGACCTTGAAGATCTGGCAGAAATTGACACGCTGGTTTCATTCGATGATTTGAGTATTTTTGCCCTGGACGATGTAGAACCGCGCGTCCGATCTGCTGCATTACGAACGTTATGGGAAGCAGACAATGAAAAACTCGTTCCAAAATTCATTGCAATGATGGAAGAAGACCCCGACGAAATGGTACGCGCCACAGCTGCCAGCACCCTGGGAAAGTACGTTTACTTGGGGGAACTGGAAGAAATTTCAAGTACCACTTTGAAAAAAGTGGAAGATCATCTGCTTTCGGTCGCTCAAAGCTCGGAATTGCCCATCATTCGCCGGCGCGCCATCGAAGCATTGGGGTACTCCAGCCGCCCGGAAGTGGAGGCGTTGATTCTCGCCGCCTATAACAATGACGACCCGGAATGGTTGTGTACCGCCTTGTTTGCCATGGGGCGCTCCGCAAATGAAGAATACATCCCGGCGGTCATTGAGCAATTGGATCATCCAGATCCGGAAGTTCAGTTCGAAGCAGTACGCGCAGCCGGTCAACTTAACGCAGGAGATGCTCGCGAAATCCTGCTGGAAATGTTACAGAATGGTATCGAAGATGATGAATTACGCATGGCGGTCATCTGGTCGCTTTCAGAAATCGGTGGCGAGAATGTACGTGAAGCCCTGGAAACCTTACTCGATGAGACCGAAGACGACGAAGAAGCCGACTTTTTAGAAGAAGCGCTGGATAACCTCTTTCTCACCGAAGGTTTGGCTTCCTTCGAGATGTTTGATTTTCAACCACAAGACGAAGATGATCTAACTTCCGTTATCAACCTGGAAGACGAAGAAGACAACGACGATCAAGAAGATAACTATCATTACAGAAACAATTAAAGTGTTCAAAGGGGGAAATTTGAGAAAAAAAAGCATCTTACTTTTTTTGATGATGAGCCTCCTGATTTGCGGATGGACAATTGTGCCTCAGCAGGCGATAAGCGCTCAACTCTCCCAACCTGAAATTGAATTTGGAAGGTCTGTCCGTTTTACCTTACAATTAAACCAAGCCAGCGAGGTTAAGGCTGCTTTTCTTTTACTCCAATCCAATGGACAGGAAACTCAAATCCTTCCTTTCCCCTTGCCAATCAGAGAATCCAACCAGGTCATTTTTGACCTGAACACACACAGCCTGCGGCCTTTTACCACAGTTGAGTACTGGTACCGTCTTGAAATGACCAATGGTAATATCGTGACTGGCGAAAGATCATCCTTTATCTACGAAGACAATCGCATTCCATGGCAAAGGCTTTCTGCTTCACAGATCAACCTTGCCTGGCAACAGGGAGATCTGGTCTTTGGTCAACAGGCGCTGGATGTGGCTGCTCAAAGTCTTCAACATATTAATGGCATACTGAATAGCCCTTTGCAAGGGACTGTATCCATTTACATCTACCCCTCTGCAAGTGATTTACAATCCGTCCTCAACCTCAATCCGAATAGTTGGGTTGCCGGTCACGCCAGCCCCGATTTGGGTGTGATTCTCGTTTCTATTCCACCCGGCCCCGATCAGCGTGCCGAAATGGAACGACAAATTCCACACGAACTTATGCACATTCTCCAATACCGGTTGGCTGGCCAATCCTACACTCGCCAGCCCGTCTGGTTGATTGAAGGATTGGCTTCGATTGCTGAACTGTACCCCAACCCCGAATATCAGCGTGTCCTCCAAAAAGCCAGCGAGAATGACACCCTTTTACCATTCGTAAACTTATGCTCCGCATTTCCTGCTGAATTATCCGGCGCAATCCTGTCCTACGCTCAATCGGCTTCCTTCGTCCGTTATCTTTATCAAACGTATGGGGCTTCCTCACTGCGTGACCTGATTTTTGCTTATAAAGATGGACTGGGCTGCGAAGAAGGCGTGCGAAAGGTCTACGGACAGTCCATAGCCCAACTGGAAACTCGCTGGCGGCAGGAAGCGCTTGGCATGGATCTGGCTTCACTGGCATGGAATAATCTCCAACCTTATTTGTTCATCCTATTTCTGGTTTCACTGCCAATTCTCTGGACAATTTTTTCCACAGGGAGAAAGGGTCTTGCTGGCAATGCTTCCCAATAACACCCCTTCCAGACTGCATGCGATTATCGAGGGCCGCGTTCAAGGTGTTGGATTTCGTATGTTTGTCCTCGAACTTGCCCGAAATCTGAATTTAACCGGCTGGGTGCGCAACCGCTGGAACGGAGATGTAGAAGTGCTGGCCGAAGGGCCGCGCTCCTCCTTGGAAGAACTTCTCAGTAAACTCCGAGTCGGTCCGCCAGCCGCTCATGTGAGCCAGGTTCATTTCGAATGGCAACAACCCAGCGGGGAATTTAAGCGCTTCGATGTCCGCGCAACCGGCTATTGAGAAAAATTACTCTTCCGGTTTCCCATCCCAGGGATAGGCAGCTTGGGCAATCGCAAACTCACGGACTGCCGGATCTTCAGAATAAAATCCTCTTCTTTCGGGGGGAAGCAGTTGGGCAATTTCACGCATCATCTCATGACCGATTTCCTCCAATCGGTTGCGGTCAGTTTCCCCTCGATCTGAGACAAAATAAGGACCAAATGGCTTTCCAAAGCGCACGGTAATTTTGGCTCTTCTTCCCTTTCGGATCATGGGAAACAGGTCTGTCAAACCATCCAGCCCTACGGGCAAGATCTTTGCACGCGTAGAAGAAGCCAGAAAGGCTGCTCCCGGCCGAGCCGGCCTTAATATTCTTGACCAACTCCCCCCTTCAGGGAAGACCCCCAGCACACCTTTCAATTGTAAGACTTTACGGGAGGCATATAAGGTGTCCCGCGAGACAGAGCCACGCCGCACCGGTAAAAAGCCGTATAATTTTGCCAGCCAGATCACACTCTGAGGCGCGTTTGGCATTCGCAGTCCACCTACATACTCTATCGGATACGGAACTGACCCAATAACCGCCACCGGATCCAGAAAACTGAAATGATTGCCGATAACCAGCAATGGACCTTCTTTTGGAAGATTTTCCTTTCCTTCAATGGAAAAATCCGAAAGCACCTGCAAGGCAGTTCGAATTAATTGACGCAGGATAGTTCGGATCGCTTTCCGGCGAGGGTAAGTAATCATCATTTCGTCCATTTTTATTTCCCGAGTCAAGGGGTGAGTTCTGCGAACTGGCTGCTCTCTTCGGGCTTCGGTTGACGAATTTTCAACAAAAGTCCCAGCCCTACAAGCAAGAAAAATACGATTGAACCAATTGCTATACGAATGCCAGTCTGTTCAGCGCTCGCTGCATCCATTCCACCTGATCCCAAAAGCAGGGCTGCTTCCGCCGCAATGAAACCGTACACCGCCGGCCCAATAAACGAAGAAGTCCGTCCGCCCACTTCAAAAAACCCATAAAATTCAGCACTTTTTTCCGCCGGAGCGAATTGCCCTACTAGAGTCCGACTTACCGATTGCACTCCGGTCAATGCAAAACCAGCAACTGCGCCGATCACAAAGAACACGGTCACATTTTGTACAAAAATCATCCATATCACCGCCCCAATCATTACTACCAGTGAAATGATCAAAGACCGCTTGCTTGACCAGCGGTCTGCCAGGATTCCAAACACATAAGCCCCTGCTACACTCGTAATCTGGATAATGATCATGAAAATGATTAATTGCTGCTGTGTCATACCAAACAACACCGCACCGATGATGGCTGCGAAATTCAATGCCATCATGATTCCGTCATTATAGATCAGGAAAGCGATGATGAACTTGATGAACTCACGGTAATGACGCACTGCTCGAAATGTCTCGCTCAAACGATGAATGGCCACAGTCAGGTACCCCTCGTGGTTTTTCATCGGCTGCGGTTCAGCTCGTTCTCTCAACCACAGAAATAGAGGAAGAGATGAAAAAAGATAAAAAGCTGCTGTAATCAAGAACGAAAAACGCACGATAGTTGTTCCCCCCATACTCATGATCAACGCAAGGACAATCAACAAGCACACGATCCCGCCGAGGGAGCCAAATGCCCAACCGTTGCCAGAAACTTTTCCCATTTCTTTGGGGGTGGCAATTTCCGGAAGAAGAGCATTATAAAAAACCTGTGCTGCCCGATATCCAATTTCTGCAAGAATAAAAAATAACATGCCAGTGAAGACATCGCCTGGCATGACAAAAAACAATGCTGCTGTAAAAATCACCGAAAGTATGGTGAAGAACAACAAAAATCTTTTCTTAGATGCCGAAAAATCAGCCAGTGTACCCAATATCGGCGAAAGAACCGCCACAACCAACATGGCGATTCCAACTGAAACTCCCCATAAACGCGTCCCTTGTGCCCCGCCGACAACCTGACCCTGAAAATAAGCCGAATAAACAGCCAATAAAACCACCGCAGCATACGCCGAATTGCCGAAGTCGTAGAAATACCACGCCCAACGTTCCCGCCGGCTTGTCGGAATTCTTCTCCGAACAGCCCGTGTTTTGGTTTGTTCCAATGCAATTGCCATTAATCACCTCAATTATTGGATTTTTTTACATCTGGAATTTGGAGAACAACCCATTATCTTGCCCCTCAGGGATAGCACTCGCTTAGTTTATCACAACCTTCAAATTCTCAGGAAGACTTTCTACTAACCTTAAATTTCCAGAAAATTTCGACTTCAATTCAATATAACCCATCAGAACACGAAAAAGTTGCGAAAAGATTCATGTCGGTCAAACATCCTCGTACCCTCTGGAGAAAAACTGAAATTTTCGCTTCCAGTATAATTAATTCGTCATCATCGCCTTTCAAACAATGGGAATAAGGGAGATCACAACATGGTAAAGCGGCTGATTCTGGTAGCGGGGAATATCGGGTCTGGTAAAACCTCACTGACCGAACGAATCGGGGCAAGATTGGGCTGGCGAACTGCCTACGAATCGGTGAGTGATAATCCTTATCTGCCAGACTTTTACCGGGATATGCGAGCCTGGTCATTCCATTTGCAGATTTACTTCTTGGGTCACCGTGCTCAACAACATCTGGACATGTGGAATGATCCTCGTTCGGCGATCATTGATCGTAGCATTTATGAAGACGCCGCCATTTTTGCTCGAGCCCTTCATCATTTGGGCAACCTGAATGAACGCGACTATCAAACCTATCGAAAAGTATTTGATCTGGTCGTTCGAACATTGCCTCCTCCTTCTCTTCTTATTTACTTAAGAGCCCCTGTCGAGGTGCTGGTGGAGCGTATTCGTCAGCGCGGGAGAGAAATTGAAAGCAGCATCACCCCTCAATATTTACAGTTATTGGAATCCTTTTATGATGACTGGATGCGCACTTTTGATCTCTGCCCGGTTTTGACCATACGGACAGATGACCTTGACTTCGTTCATCAAACCCAACATCTCGATACCGTTGTTCAACGGATACAAGAAAAACTGACCGGCAAAGAGGAAATCGTTTTTTGAAATTCACTAATCCCCAGGGGCGAAAGAAGACCAAATAATGGAAGTGAATAAACCATTTCGTAATTATGAACCATTGCCTCCCCAACTCAAACCGGCGGATCCCATTGCAATTCTCGTCGCCGACGCAGTGATAGGCATCTTGTTAGAGGCATTACCCGATATGTGGATTGAACACATAGGCAGCACTGCAGTACCGGGGTTGGCAGGAAGCGGAATTATTGATCTAATGCTAGTTTGTTCACCCGAACAGAGTGACACAGTGACGATTGCACTGGATTCGCTTGGTTTTCAGCACCCCCCTCCCAATGACCCACTTTCCTCAATACCCATGGTAAGGGTGGCATCCTTTCTCTATGAGGGAAAATCTTTCTTGATTCACCTTTTTATCTTGGATCGTCACTCGCCAACCGTGAATCAAATTCGAAATTTTCGCGACCGGCTACGCCTCGACCCCGCTTTTTGTTCTGCTTACCAGGACTTAAAACGTTCCTTCTTTTCCAAAGGCAATCTCAGCACCGCAGAATATACCCGTGTGAAAAGCGAGTTTTTCCAAAAATCACTGAGTTAAAAACAAAGGTGTGACCGGAACCGGTCACACCAAAGAGTAAAGTTTTTTCAGAATACAATCACCAGCCGCGGCGACCGCCACCGCCACGATTACCGGACTTGCCACCCCGCCGGTCGTTGCCATAGTTACTTCTGCGTTCAAACCCGCTGTCAAAATTGCGCGGACCGCGTTCTTCGCGAGGACGGGCAGCATTGACGGTCAAATTACGATTCATGAATGCTTTTCCATTCAGGTTTTGAATCGCATTTTGTGCTTCGCTCTCATTTGCCATTTCCACGAAGCCAAAACCGCGTGGCTGTCCTGAAAACTTATCCTTGATCAGATTGACAGAAGTAACCGTACCATAGGCTGAAAACAACTCGCGAACCCCATCTTCGGTCGCATCGAACGACAAATTTCCTACATAGATATTCATTTTTTTCCTTTTCTTTTCTGTTTGACTACCCAAGTGCTGTTTTGCTATTGTGGTGCTGTTAGAAAACCAATGCGACCGAAAACAAAACCAAAAACCCTCAGGACGTCAGATGATGAATTACGAACATGGGTATTGTACCACGTTTTCAGTTAAATATTCACATTTCTTCCCGAAAAATCAAGCCGTATTTCTTGCGCGCAGCCAGCCAGGCTTTTCGCAGCAACTCATAAACTTCATGTGGATTTTTGATATTTCTCAAAACAATTTCCGAATGAGAGGGATCGGCACCTTTAATGCGAAGATCTCCAATATCGAGAATCCGTTCGCCAACCGATTGTGCAAAGTCAATATCCTGAATTCGAATTAATTCGTAATTTTCATAATCCTTTCCCAAAAGTCCCCGGACAACCTTTATTCTTTCATTGGTGATGATGTAATACTCGACCAATGAAAGCAAAGGCCTGCCTTTCCACAAAACCTGCTCTCCATCATCAGTTTCAGTAAGTCGTGTCAGCTGATCATCCGTATCCGAGCCAATCACCTCATCTAATACCACCAGCATCTGAGCCGTAATGTCGTCTACCAGTTTATTCTGCTCATCGCTGGAAAGGGAAGCAAGATTGACTCCGCTTTGGGCAACAGCCTGCCAGACCGCTGCTTTGACTTTATTTCGTACCTGTTCCAGTTCCATCGCCACTCTCCTCGCAAGATTCAAAATTGAGTTTCTCATGAAATTATATCTGAAAGCCAATCCAACCTGTTATACTTATTGCATGCCCAATCAATCGCCTCAAATTGAAATACCTGAGAATGAACTGGAATTTGATTTTATCCGTTCTTCTGGTCCAGGTGGGCAGAATGTCAATAAAGTGGCTACAGCAGTACAACTACGCTTTAACGTTCGAAAATCATCGTTTCTTCCAGAAGATGCAAAAGAGAGGTTGATTCGACTGGCTGGTCAAAAGATTACTGACGAAGGGGTCCTCATCCTGGAAGCCAAACGCTACCGAACCCAGGAGCAGAATCGGATGGATGCACTGAGGCGTTTGAACGCCTTAGTGCAACAATCACTTACGGCACCCAAAACCCGCAAGCCAACTCATCCAACCATTTCGGCGCGGGCTGCTCGCCGTTCAGCAAAACAACACCGAAGCCAGGTCAAACGCTGGCGACGCTTCATCCCCGAAGAATGGGAATAATTCCCACAAATCATTTGGAGAGCATAAGATGACCCAAAATACGTACAAATTGATTGAGATTACCGGCACATCCCCCACAAGCATCGAAGACGCAATTCAAACTGCAATAACCCGTGCTGCACAAACCATCCGCCATATGCAGTGGCTGGAAGTCGTCGAAATTCGCGGACGGATCGAAGAAGATCGGGTCAAACAATGGCAGGTTACCTTCAAAGTAGGTTTTACACTGGAAGAATAAAAAAACCTGATCAAAAGACATTCCAGGCATCTCACCCGCAGTTTAAAGGATTTTAGCAATGCCGCTCACATTGAAAGCAGATATTCAACCTCCGCCACCAGAACGAATCAAATCGGATGCTATTCTTCTGTTCGTTTCCTTTATCTGGGGTAGTGGTTTCATTGCTCAAAGTATCGCCGCTCAAAGTATGGGACATTTTACATTTAACGGTGTCCGGTTCTGGATTGGAACATTTTTCCTCGCTGTTATATTGGGGAAGAAAATCCGTATAGAACGAAATAACTGGCCAGGGATTCTCCTTGCCGGGCTTTTATTATTTACCGCCAGCACGTTCCAACAAATCGGCCTGAAAACCACCACCGCAGCCAACGCTGGCTTCCTGACCGGGCTGTATGTGGTCATCATCCCCTTGCTCCTTTGGCTTTTTTGGCGTGAGGTGATACATTGGACAACCTGGGCCGCGGCTTTGCTGGCAGTTTTTGGCACCTTATTACTCAGCACTGGCGGCGCTTTTGAACCTGCCCCCGGTGATTGGTTTGAATTGGCAGGCGCTTTTGTCTGGGCAGGCCATGTTATCGTTGTTGGAAAAATGGCCCGTCGAATGGACAATTTGCAATTTGCCATGGGGCAGTTTGCAATTACAGCGATCCTGAATACCATTGGAGCAATTTCGGTTGAACGCTTCTCCGTTCCTCAGCCCGAAGCATGGCTGGCAGTGCTTTACTCAGCCGTGTTTCCGGTAGGAATGGGGTTTACCTTGCAGGTGATCGGTCAACGCAATGCGCCTACCACCGATGCTGCCATTCTTTTCAGCATGGAAGCCGTCTTTGCCGCCATTTTAGGATATTTTCTCCTGGGAGAAAAATTATTTCCCCTTCAAATTTTGGGGTGTATACTTATTTTTACTGCAATGCTGTTGGCGCAATTCCGTGAACTTTTACCCGCGGCAACCCGTCAAAAGCAGATGATTGAATAGAATTCTTTACGGATGGAACAGGTCCTGAGCCAAGTTCATTCTAGTGGTTATCACGGAACTCGCCTTTGGTACAGGTAATTGTTGACCCGACCATGTTATGATGAGAACAGGTTAAGAGATTATGCTCTAAGACCTGTTCCATGCAACTAATCCGCTCGGGTTGCGTATATGGTACTAGAACAAGAGCACAGGAGCCGTCGGTGATCAACCATGAGATGGACATGCTCATCCGAGCACAAAACGGGGATGAGGAAGCCTTTACCAGCCTTGTTATGCAATATCAAAACCCCGTCTATAATTTGTGCTACCGAATGCTGGGAAATGCGCAAGAAGCAGAGGACGCTGCTCAAGAAACCTTTTGGAGAGCCTATCAGGCAATCCGACGTTATGACCGTAATCGTTCCTTTGCCACTTGGCTGCTTTCCATTGCCGCTCACTACTGTATTGACCAGCAACGGAAAAAACGGATCACCACCATGGAAATTGAGGATTGGATGGAAGAAGTCATTCCCGATCACACCCCCGAACCCGAAAAACAACTTCGGGAAGACGAAGAACGTCAATCCATACAATCGCTTCTATCCTGCCTCAATCCTCAAGATCGCGCTGCTGTCATCCTGCGCTACTGGTACGAGTGCTCTGAAGAGGAAATCAGTCAGGCTTTGCAACTTTCCGTGAGTGCGGTAAAAAGCCGGCTGCATCGCGCCCGCCTGCGTTTAGCGCAGCAATATCAGAGCCAGCAATACGCCGTGACCGAGAGGATTCGTGATGAGACACCTGCCTTTTGAAAACTGGATCTTCGACCGGGAGAAACTGACCCCCAGTCAGATTGCCGAGTTAGAAGCCCATCTCCAGACCTGTCCGCAGTGCAAACACATCCAAACTGGCTGGAAGGAAGTGGAATCACTGCTACACACTCCCCCCTTCACGCCCGCACCCCCTCAATTTGCCAACCGTTTTCAAGCCAGCCTCGCCGAACGGAAGGCTAAGCGTCAAAAACAGCAGGTGCGGATTGCGCTTTTCACCCTGGGCGGGGCTTTCATCTTCGCGAGTATGGTGTTCATCCTGCGACTTTTTTGGACGGTTCCACCTGCCCGCTTACTTTCGGACATCATCGGCTGGATTACACTTGCTCCTCAACGCTGGTCAGAAATCCAGTACATTTTTTACTACTGGGGCAGTCAAATTCCGCCGCTCGCACTTGTAGCGCTCGTTTTTCTCTTGGCCGGCTGGTCAATCCTGCTGCTTACGCTGTGGTTGTTGACTTTTCAGCGACTATCCAAATTAGGAGTACGAGGACAATGAAAAAAATAGCGCTCTACACCTTCCTCATCATCACCTTCATCCTGACACTGGCAACACCGGTGGTTGTGCTGGCCCAGAACCCTCCCCCCGGAGGCGAGCAATTTAATGGTGACCAGCTGATTTTTGGTGAAAATTACGTTTTACGCACCTCTCAAACACTTAACGGATCGCTGGTAGTTTTTGGTGGTAACGCCCAAATTGAAAACGGGGCAACGGTTAATGGGGAAATAGTCATCTTTGGAGGCAACCTTCAAGTGAGCGGTACCGTCAATGGCAACATCAGCGCAATCGGCAGTACCGTCAATCTTGAAAGTACTTCCTATGTTCAGGGTGATGTCCAGATTATTGGGGGCACTGTCAATGCCTATGCAGGTTCAACCGTCACTGGCAGCATCAATCGTCTAAACCCGCAAACGCTGATGTTCAACTTTGACCGCTTCGATTTCACTCCCCCCGGCGACACCTCTTCCCTGCGTCTATTGACTTCGTGGATGAGAGACGCCCTGGCCAACCTTCTACGCATTCTGGCCATGGCAGTTTTAGCGGTTGTGGTTGCACTGTTACTGCCGCGACCGCTGCGGGTGATCGGTAACACCATTGCCGATCAAACTCTTTTAAGCGGCGGGATCGGCTTGCTCACCATGGTGGTTGCCCCCTTTATCCTGATCGTCCTGATTATCACCATCCTCCTGATTCCAGTAGCATTGATTGCCATGCTGGTGCTGGCGATTGCAATGCTGATTGGCTGGATTGCAGTCGGCTTCCAGATTGGCGAGCGAATTGCCGCCATGCTAAAAACCCAATGGGTCGAGGCCGTCTCAGCCGGCATTGGTACACTGATTCTTGGACTGATTGTCTGGCTGTTGGGTTATTTGTTCTGTCTGGGTGGTCTAATGTCTCTGCTGGCGGCGAGTGTTGGCCTGGGAAGCATCATTCTCACCCAATTTGGCACCAAAACATATCCAGCTCCTCCGACTATGGTCTATGTTCCCACCCCCACCCCGCCGGTCACACCCTCCTCTTCATCAGAGGATGATCCTTCCAACCCACAAGAAAACTAAGAGACAAAAGAGTCTGTAATGAAAATCTCCAGTAGATACCTGACCGTTTTTCCTGTAATTGCCCTGTTGTTAAGTTCTCTGGCATGTTCATTCACCGTCAACATGACGGAGGCAAAAATCGGTGCGCCCCAAACTTTCACGATCAGCGAAACCGTTTCCGGAGACTACCCAACCGCCAAAATTTCCATCGAAATGGGAGCCGGGGAGTTGGATATTCAAGGCGGTAGCGAAAAGTTGGTTGAAGGTGAAGTCCAATACAACATTCCTGAATGGAAACCGGAAATCATTCGCGATGGAAGCAATCTCCTCATCCGGCAGGGGCGCAAAGAAAACCTGCGCATTCCGACAAAGGATGTGGTCAATCGCTGGCAATTAAGACTGGGCAGCACGCCCATTGATTTGGATATTGCTGCTGGCGCATACCGAGGTACACTTAATTTGAGCGGTGTTGCCCTCACTCGTTTGAATGTTCAAGACGGAGCCAGTCAGGCAGAAGTACGCTTTGACCAACCCAATCCTGTTCAGATGGAAAGCTTACGTTATCGGACCGGCGCCTCGGAAGTATCTTTGATCGGATTGGGGAATGCCAGCCCCGCCTTTTTGAATTTTGAGGGTGGAACAGGTTCATATACCCTGGACTTTTCCGGCCGCTTGCAACAAGACCTGGATGCGAGCATCTCGGCAGGTGTCAGCAGCCTGAAAATCATCATCCCCGCCGGGACCCCAGCGCGAGTCGTCATCACCGGCGGACTAAACAACGTTCAACCCAGTGGAACCTGGCGCATCTCCAACAATGTTTATGAAACTGAGGGAGAAGGCCCGAAAATCAACATCAACCTTAACATGGGTGTTGGTAATCTGGAACTGATTTCCCAGTAACCTCATCGGCAGCCATCAACCGCAAAGATATATAAATTTTCCCCGGTTCTGACTGCGATCAGCTGCCCGTCAGCCGACCACTTGGACTCGGCAACGGGCAGGGTTTCCATTGGCAATGCCGATTTGGTGTTGGATGACAGGTTACCTACCCAGGCCACATTGGTTCGATCGGTAAAAAACACTCGCTGTGCATCTGGAGACCAGTTGGCATTTCGCCAATTGCGGTTTGGAACGACCCCGGGCTGGTTGAGAATAATTTGAAGGCTGGTATCCTGCCCGGGACGCGTCTCCTCTACCACCGTTTTGTCGCCGCTGACCAGATTATGATCCACATAACGCACACAGTCAGCCCCACAACTTTCAGAAACCCGAATAACCTGATCCGACTGCCACCCAACAATGCCTTTTAGGCTGGAAAATTCATCCGTCACAGCCAGGTCGTACAAATCCACCGTTTTACCATCCTGTAGAGAATATACCCCGATGGAATATTGCACCTCGGCAGGACGTAAAATGACAAATGCTATCTGCTCCCCAGAAGGAGACCACGTCAAGTCGCCGGCCACACGGATATCTTTGGTACGTTGAGTTTCTCCGCTGAGTATATCCAGAATAATCAAATCGCCCTGATACCAACCCCACGTATCGTTAACAGGGCTGATGTAGGCCAGCTTATTGGAATCCTTCGACCAGGCCAGCAAGTCTCCCATCGAACGGTCAGTTTGGATGACTGCCTTTTGGTACAACAGACAGGCCTGACCAGCGACAACCGTCAGACCATCATTGGTCAGGTCAGCAGCAAAAAGTGCGGTTGGTGTGCTTTCGACGACCTGTTCACCACCCGCCACAGATGTGCAAGCAGTCAACAACCACACTAGAATTCCCAAAAGAAACCGTAATCCTGAACCCAAAGACTTCTTCATGGTATCAATCAACTTTTGACTCTCATAACCGAAGAAGATGGCAAATGATAAACACCCAATTCTTCAATCAATTGATAAACCCCCGGCGGAACATAATAACGATATGCACGTCCTTCTGAAATCCGCTGGCGGATTTGACGCGCCGATATTTCCAACAAGGGTGCTTCGATAAAACGAATTTTTAGCGCTATACCGGGAATTTTTTGCTCCAATTCGCTTAAGTCCACCTGATCGCCGGGTCGGCGCATTACTCCCAAGCCATCAATCAACTCGATCAACTGCTGGGGTTGATACCATGTCGGCAAGTCATGCAGAGAATCACCACCAATTAAGTAAAACATTTCAGCAGAGGAAACTTGATCTTTCAAGATACGAACGGTATCCACTGCATAATGCGGACCCGGACGATCCATCTCTACCCGGCACAACTCAAAGGAACGATTATCGCCAATGGCTGCCTGAAGCAACCTCACTCGAATCTCCAGCGGAGTAATCCTTTGATTTTGTTTGTGAGGTGGATCGGGAGTCAATACCCATAACAGGCGGTCAAGCCGCAATTGATCTTGAGCTTCTGCAGCCAGAATAAGATGCCCAACGTGTGGTGGATCAAAAGTACCGCCGAAAATGCCAATCCGCTGGGGTTTCATTCCTGCCATTCCAGTTCGTATTCATCGCCAATGTACACCGTATCACCGTTTTGAATGCCCATCTCACGCAGTTTATCTTCCACCCCCAGTCGCTCAATCAATCGCTGAAAACGACGCACCGAACCCTCAAATTCCCAGTACGTCATCGCTGCTGCCCGCTCAATGGCTGCACCTTGGACTTTGAAGCCACCATCCGGAGTTCGGGTAATCGTAAAATCCCGCGGGTCATCGCCGGGGCGATAAACCGGCAATTCCTCGCGCTTTTGAGGTTCAGGTGTGGTTTTGAGTAGCTCTACGCAGCGCCATAACACCGGTTCCAGCCCAATTTTTGCAAGTGCCGAGATGGCAAACGGATCCTCCACCCCTTTTTTCTTCAATTCATTCCGAATAGTCTCCCATCGTGCCTGGACTTCGGGTAAATCAATTTTATTGAGTGCCACGATCATGGGTTTTTGTAATAATTGCGGATCGAACAACGCCAGCTCAGCGTTGATCTGACTGAAATCGGCCAGTGGATCTGTGGAAAGACCATCCAGCAGATGAATAAGCACGCGCGTGCGCTGTATGTGGCGTAAAAAGGCATCCCCCAGGCCAACACCCTGATGAGCCCCTTCGATCAATCCCGGAATATCCGCCAGAATCAGGCTGGTATGTTCGTCCAAATCGGCAACACCCAGGTTGGGTTCCAGGGTGGTAAAAGGATAATCCGCTATTTTCGGTTTGGCATTGGTCACCGCCGCCAGGAAACTGGATTTACCTGCGTTTGGGACCCCCACTATCCCCACATCGGCAATGAGTTTCAATTCCAATCGCAGGTTACGTTCTTCACCCGGTTCTCCCTTTTCAGCAATCCGCGGTGCCTGATTACGGGGTGTGGCAAACCGCGCATTTCCGCGCCCACCGCGCCCACCTTTACAAACCACCAGCCGTTGACCAGCCTCAACTAAATCTCCCAACAATTCACCCGTATCCGCATCGTACACTACCGTGCCGGGAGGCACCGGAACGATCAAGTCTGGGGCAGATTTACCGGTCATGTTATTGACGCCCCCTTTAGCCCCGTCTTGGGCAATGAATTTACGCTGATAACGAAAATTCACCAACGTATTCAGCGTTGGGACAACTTCCAGAACAACATCCCCGCCGCGCCCACCATCACCACCATCCGGCCCGCCGCGGTTGACGTACTTTTCACGGTGAAAATGGACAAAGCCATCTCCCCCTTTTCCGGATCGAACGTAGATTACCGCTTCGTCAATGAACATGGTTCTTCCCGACTATCTGCCTTTTGCCTTCCCCCATTCAACAATGGAAGAATGGGGGAAGGCATAACTTTCAGACTTATGTATTTATTTGCAACCTATTTGACAAACTTTGCCTTCAAAACATCTTCCAGGGTTGGTTGTCCAATTTCCTGTAACTCATAACGGACACGCTGCATGGGTTTGCGCACTTTAATCACACGATTCAAATCAATCGGCGTTGCCGAAATAACCAGATCCACATCCGAATTGTTGATCGTCGCCTCAAGATCGCGCATTTGCTCTTCGCCGTACCCCATTGCCGGCAGGATTGGCCCGGTAGTGGTGTATTTCTGATAGGTTGCGGCAATTGAACCAACCGCAAATGGCCGCGGATCTACAATTTCGGCAGCGCCAAAACGGCGGGCAGCCACCCAACCTGCGCCATAGGCCATCTCACCGTGAGTCAGAGTCGGGCCGTCCTCAATCACCAGCACTCGCTTACCGCGGATTTCCTCCGGCCGATCCACAAACAAGGGGGATGCTCCCTCAATGATGGTAGCCTGTGGATTGAGCGCGGAAAGGCTTTCCCGCACAGCAATGACCGCTTCGGGGCTGGCTGTATCCACCTTATTGATTACAAACACATTCGCGCGGCGAACATTGGTCTCGCCGGGATGATAGCGGACTTCGTGACCAGGGCGGTGAGGATCAGCAACCACAATCGCCAGATCATCCTGATAGAATGGAAAATCGTTATTACCGCCGTCCCACAAGATGATATCTACTTCCTGTTCAGCCTGTCTCAGGATGCGTTCGTAATCCACACCGGCGTAAACAATTACACCATTATCCAGGTGTGGTTCATACTCCTCGCGCTCCTCAATTGTGCATTGGTGTTTGTCCAGATCGCTGTAATCAGCAAAACGCTGCACTGCTTGTTTTACCAAATCACCATACGGCATGGGATGGCGAATCGCCGCCACTTTGAACCCCAAATTAATCAGGATCCTCGAAACGCGTCGGGTGGTCTGGCTCTTGCCCGAACCAGTCCGAACCGCGCAAACCGAAACTACCGGTTTGCTGGATTTGATCTGTGTTCCTTTTACGCCCATTAAGCGGAAGTCCGCCCCGGCTGCCAACACTTCCGAGGCTTTATGCATAACATATTCATGAGAAACATCACTGTAAGCAAAAACCACCTGATCTGCTTTTAAGGTGCGGATTAAGTCGGTTAGTTCGCTTTCCGGATAAATCGGAATACCTTCTGGATAAAGGCTCCCCGCCAGTTCAGCCGGGTAGCGGCGGCCTTCGATATTCGGAATCTGGGTCGCCGTAAAAGCGACTACCTGATAATCCGAATTGTTGCGGAAAAAGACATTGAAATTGTGAAAATCTCTTCCCGCTGCACCCATGATGATCGTTCGAATAGCCATACTTTTTGTTTCTCCTTTTGGAATGTGAATGAGATTAAGAATCTGTTCACATCGCTTGTGGGGCTGTGATGCCCAGCAAAGTCAGGCTGTTGGCAATTGCCTGACGTGTTGCTGCTGTAAGGCGCAACCGGAAATTGCGCACGCTCTCCTCCGCCTGTAAGACCGGACATTGGGTATAAAAATCATTGAACGCCTTGGCCAGTTCATAGGCATAGGTTGCAATCCATAACGGGCGGAGTTCACTGGCCGAGCGTTGTACTTCAGCCGGTAACCGAGAGATTAAGTTAATCAATTCTACTTCTTGTGGAGTGAGCGGCTCACATACCTTCGCCTCCTCCGGTACCGGCTGACCGGCTTTGCGTAATATGCTGCCTGCCCGAACATACGCATATTGAATATACGGCGCAGCCTGACCATTGAAGTCGAGGGCTGACTGCCAGTCAAAGGTAACCACCTTGGTGTTCTCCCTGGCCAGCATCGGATACTTGATGGCGCCAATTCCCACCGCCTGAGCAATCTTCTGTTTTACCTCTTCGCTCAAATCGGGATTCTTCTCGCGAACGACCGCCAGCGCCCGGGCTGTTGCCTCACGGATTAGGTCTTCCAACAACACAACCGTCCCTTCGCGAGAAGCCATCACCACATTGCCCGGCAAGATGACCAGTTCGTAGGGGATATGCTGGCAGCGGGTTGCCCACTCATAACCGGCTAATTCCAGTGTCTTGAAAACCTGCTGAAAATGCAAGGACTGCCGCACATCCACCACATAATAGGAACGGCTCAAATCGGGATAATCGGTAAATTTCTTTTTTGCCAGTGCCAAATCTTCGGTAGCATAAAGCGCCGTATTATCCGAGCGAAGTACCACCAGTACACGATACTTCTCGGTCTTTAACCCAAGCAGCTCATCCAGCTTCACCACAACCGGCCCTTCTGGCCGCTCATCCACTGCAATCCCTTTGGCAATCAATTCGTTAACAATCTCCTTACCGGGATGTTCCACCTGGCTGTTGAAGTAATACACATCAAAGTGGATATCCAGCTGGCGGTAGATTTCTTCGAACCCATTCAGAGACCATTGACGGGTTTCTTCCCAAAGAGCCACTACCTCCGGATCGCGCCGATCCCAGCGAGCATATAATGCCCGAACTTCACTTTCCAATTCCGGGTTTTCCTCCAGCCGCCGGTTTGCTTCGGCATAAATATCACCCATCCAGCGGGTAATATCCTGGGTGGGCTTTTCCCCTGGGTGAAATTTCATGTAGCACCACAGCCACTTGATGACATGTAGACCAATATCCCCCGGGTAGTTAGCCCGCACAACCGAAAAACCCGCAAAATCCAATAACCGGCTGATAACATCCCCTAGAATTGCGCTACGTAAATGCCCGACATGAAAGGCTTTATGGGTATTCGGCTGAGAAAACTCCACCATCACTCTTTCATTGCGGCGGACTCCTCTGCCAAAGTTCTCTCTCTCCTGCAATACCGTATTGATCACCTGTTCTGCATACGTACTTTGCAAAAAGTAGATATTCAAATAGCCGTTGACTGCTTCGACTTTTTCGAACCCCTGCGGTGTCCCAAGGTAAGCAGCCACCTGAGCCGCCAGTTCAGCCGCCCGGGCATTTACATTGATTTTTTTGCCCTGCCGTGCTTCCAGCGCTGCCAGTTGAAAAAAGGAGGTGGAAATCCCCCAATGACCGCTGAAGGGTATCCATTTCCACTGAAAATCTACCTCAGGCAGTTGATTCTCCTGACAAAAATCCTTAATTTTTTCGGCGATAATTTGCTGTTCTCGTTCGAACATGCCTGAACCCTTTGTGTTAAGATACTGAAGTGAACAGAAGAATTATAACATGCCCCAAGTTCTGGATTGATGTCATAAAAACAAAAGCGGGAGATGCACCTCCCGCTATGGTTAAATCAACATCCAGAATGGTAGTCTTACTGGTTAAGGGCAGCCAGACGCTTCATTAAGCGGCTTTTACGACGGGCAGCGTTGTTTTTGTGAATAACACCTTTTTCCGCTGCCTTATCCAAAGCTTTTACCGCCAGAATTACCGCCTCGCGGGCTTCAGGGGTTTCCCCACTTTCAATAGCCACGCGGGCCTTAGAAACGGCTTTGCGGGCTGCACCGCGGAAAAAGCGATTGCGAAGGCGGCGTTTTTCGTTTTGCTTATTACGCTTGATTTGTGACTTAATGTTTGCCAAATTACTTCCTCCAAAGAAACGTTCAATCCGTTGCGAAACCCAATTTTACTCGAAAGATGTTTTTTTGTCCAGAAAAAATTTTACAATCCAGAAAGACTCATCCATACCAGTGGGCTGAATTTATGGTTGGTGTTAGATGATAACAACGGGATTCAACCCCCGCCGCTTGAAAGGCCAATCGCATTGCCTGTGCAACTGCATCGGCATTGTCATCGGCAAAGGCAATCACACTCGGCCCCGCACCGGAAAGGGCAGCAGGCGCACCCTGTTCATGGGCCGCCTGAATCGCAGCCTGACTACCGGGAATCAATGGAAAACGATAAGGTTGGTGAAGGCGATCATCCATGGCAGTCATTAACAACTTCCGATCACCTTCGCGCAGGGCATCAATGACCAGTGCAATGCGGTTGAGGTTAAATATCGCATCACAGCGTTCCACCTTTTCCGGCAGGAGCAGTCGCGCCTCTCTGGTTGGTAAACCCACTTTTGGCACCATCACTACAATATTCAAAGAGGGTAAAGAATACGAGCGGACGATGGGAGGATGAAGATCTCCGGCTACCAGCACCAAACCACCGAATAAGGCTGCGGCGGCATTGTCCGCATGACCCTCAATGTCAATTGCCATTCGTAGCAGGTCCAACTTGCTAAATGGTTGCCCCAGGAAAAAATTGGCAGCAATCAGACCGGTTAAGATCGCAGCAGTGCTTGACCCCAATCCTGAACCCATGGGAATTAGATTTTGGCATTCAATCTGTAAATCGCGCGGCATGGTCGCTTCTCGACGAACGTAGAGGGTGGTAAACGCCTGCACGATCAAATTTCCCGTGTCTTCGGGCAATTTTCCGGCACCTTCCCCTTCGATATGCACTCTGATACCATCCCCGCCCAATCGAAAAGTTGTCGTATTCCATAAATCCAACGCCATGGCCAAACAATCAAAACCTGGTCCCAAATTTGCAGAGCTGGCCGGAACTGTAACCACCAATTCATTCATGGCTGACCTCCCCCAAAATGATCTCTTCCAAATTTCTAAAAGCTGGCTTGACAATTTTTGGACTGCTGAACTGCTTGACGATGATATCCGGATCTTTCAATCCATGCCCCGTACAGACGGCCACTACCCGCTTACCTTTCAGGTTGATTCGGTTCAAGCGGATCTCCTGTGCAAGTCCGGCTAAACCAGCAGCCGAGGCTGGCTCTACCCACAATCCATGCAAGGCTAAACGACGCTGCATCTGCAAAATCGAATCATCACTGACCGCAATGATTTTTCCACCCGATTCTTCAGCTGCCTGCAAGGCTTGTTCGCCGCGAGCCGGCCGGCCAATCCGTATCGCCGTCGCAACGGTCTCAGGATGCTCAACCGGATGCCCAATCACCAGGGGCGCAGCCCCTTCAGCCTGCACCCCTAACAACTTCGGTAAACCGCTCTGATGAATCTGATGATACTGACGGAAACCCATCCAATAGGAAGTAATATTACCGGCATTCCCAACCGGCAAACAAAGCCAATCCGGCGCGCTTTGAAGAGCGTCACAAATCTCAAAAGCAGCGGTTTTCTGCCCTTCTAAACGATATGGATTGAGCGAATTAACCAGTCCTATGGGGTGTTTCTGGCTGATTTCAACAACCAGATTGAGGGCATCATCAAATGAACCATCAATTTGAATGACCTCCGCGCCGTAGGCAATTGCCCCGGCCAGTTTTCCGGCTGCCACTTTACCTTGCGGGATGATTACAATTGCTCGGCGGCCTGCGCGGGATGCGTAAGCCGCTGCTGAGGCTGCCGTATTGCCAGTGGAAGCACAGATCACCGCCTTCACTCCCCGCCCCACCGCTTCACTGATCGCCACTGTCATGCCGCGGTCTTTGAAAGAACCGGTGGGATTCATTCCCTCAAATTTCACCCACAGGTCAAACCCACCGCCTAATTCCTCCGCCAGTCTTGGCATGGGAATCAAGGGAGTATTCCCTTCAAGAAGGCTGACCACCTCAAGGTGATCCGGCACATTCAGCCACGCCCGATACCGCTCAATAACACCACGATAGGTTTCCAAAATCACCTCAACCTGAACAAGGGGATTTGAAATAGGACATCATTGCGAGCCGGTTGATTAACCACCCCGCTCGCAATGATTATTTCCTTAAGGCTTAATTGTACGTTAAAAATTCAAAAACGCAGCCTTACTTATCGAGCAAAGCCGCGACACCCGGCAGTTCCAATCCCTCCAGCATTTCCAGAGAAGCACCGCCACCGGTCGAAATGTGGGTGATTTTATCCGCCAATCCAGACTGATTGATCGCTGCTACCGACTCGCCGCCCCCGATGACGCTGATTGCCCCGGAAGATGCCACGGCTTTGGCAATGCCATACGTCCCTTCGGCGAATTTGGGGAATTCAAATACACCCATTGGGCCGTTCCAAACCACTGTTCCGGCACCGCCAATAACTTTGGCATAGGCAGCAACCGTTTCGGGACCAATATCCAGAATTCGCCAGCCATCCGGCACCGGCCCAACCGGCATTACCCGCGATTCAGCCTCAGCGTCGAATTTATCGGCAATCACTACATCTACAGGCAGGCGAATTTTGTCCTTACCCTCTTCCAGTAGCCCGCGCGCTGTTTCCAATGCCTCATCTTCCACCAGCGAATCCCCCATCGGGTAGCCTTGAGCCTTAAAGAAGGTGTTGGCCATTCCGCCGCCAATCAGGATTGTATCCGCCTTTTTCAGCAGGTTTTTTATCACACCGATTTTATCGCTGATTTTTGCCCCGCCCAAAATCGCCACAAATGGTCGTTTCGGGTCATCAATGGCCTGCCCAAGGTACTTGATTTCCTTTTCCAATAAAAATCCCGCTACTGCCGGCAGGTATGCTGCAATTCCGGCCGTTGAAGCGTGGGCACGATGAGCCGTTCCGAAGGCATCATTGACATACACATCGGCCAGCTTGGCAAGGGCTTTTGACATACCCTCATCATTCTTTTCTTCTTCAGGGTGAAAACGAGTGTTTTCCAACACCAGCACCTCACCCGGTTTGAGGGCTGCTGCAGCCGTTTCGGCTGCCGGACCGATACAATCTTCTGCAAAGGCGACCGGCTTGCCCAGTAACTTTGCCAGATAATCAGCCACCGGTTTGAGCGAATACTTGGGATCCGGACCGCCTTTTGGACGGCCAAGATGAGAGGCAAGGATGACAGCGGCCCCCTGATCCAGCAGATATTGTATCGTCGGCAATGCCGCGCGAATACGGGTATCATCCCCTACCACGCCATCTTTAACCGGCACATTGAAGTCCACCCGCACAAAAACTTTTTTTCCTTTTACATCAATATCGCGAACGGTCTTTTTGTTGAACATATCCTCCTCCCGTTTGGGAAACAATCCAAAAAAGGAATGACCACCTTGTATCAAATGTCATTGCAAGACCCCCTAAGGGGTCTTGCAATTTGACTCGATTGTTAATTTTCTTGTCCAATGATTATAGCGATTTGGCCAGCAGCGCGGCCAGATCGGCAGTCCGGCAAGAATAACCCCATTCGTTATCGTACCAGGCCACCACCTTGACCAGATTACCGCCCATCACCATGTTGGAAGGCAGATCAACGATCGAAGAGCGCGGATCACCCTTGAAATCCATCGAGACCAGAGGATCAGCATAAGAACCGGTGGTCACACCCAAAATGCCTTTCAATTTACCGTTGGCAGCTTCAATGAACATTGCGTTCAGTTCATCTTTGGTGGTGGATTTTTCGACGGTGGCTACAAAGTCCACAATGGACACGGTGGGGGTGGGAACGCGCAAAGCATAGCCATCGAACTTCCCTTTCAACTCCGGAATGACCAGCGCTACCGCTTTGGCTGCTCCTGTGGTCGTGGGAATGATGTTCAACCCGGCTGCCCGAGACCGGCGCATTTCTTTCTTGTGTCCCTGATCGAGAATGACCTGATCATTGGTGTAGGAGTGAATGGTGGTCATTACAGCCGAGACAATCCCCAAGTTTTCATGCACTACTTTTGCGGCTGGAGCAAGACAATTGGTCGTACAGGAAGCATTGGAAATCACGTGATGTTTGGCAGGATCATATTTATCATCGTTGACTCCCAATACAATCGTGATATCCTCATTTTTGGCGGGAGCGCTGATGATGACCTTTTTAGCACCTCCTGCATCAATGTGAACCCGCGCGCCGGGCTTACCCTTTGCAGGATCACCCACTGCGTCGGTGAATACACCGGTGGATTCAACGACAATTTCGACACCCAGATCCTTCCACGGCAGTTTGGCAGGATCTTTTTCTGCAAAGGTTTTCACGGCTTTGCCGTCAATGACGATGTCACTGCCAACCACTTCGACCTTGCCGGGGTAAATCCCATAGTTTGAGTCGTACTTAAACAAATGGGCATTCTGCTGCGGGTCGAACAAATCGTTAACAGCCACCACTTCCAAGTCATTCGGATAGTATTCCATGATGGCTTTCAGCACCTGGCGGCCAATCCGCCCAAAACCATTGATACCAACTTTGACTGTCATGTTAAGACCTCCTGTTTTGTGGAAAAATTGGATCAGCCTCTTGCCTCGCTTTTTTCGCTCACAAGAGACTCTTCATCGCGTTGAGAAAGAGGACCGGTTCGATCATAGAACAGGTCCATGACGACCCTGGCAAGTTTTTTTGAGTCATGCCGCCAGGGCTGGACTTCATCCAGCAAATCCGCACAGTAGATTGAGTACTCTTCGCTCAATCGTTCGTTTGGTAATACAGGCTCAACTTTTTCGGGCAATTGCTCGCTGACCCGATTATTACATATGACCAGGTTGAATATTTTACCGCCAAGATGCTTTTCGATTGCCTGGACATGATCAAGGCAATCGAAATGGTCGGTTTCACCGGGCTGGGTGGCAACATTGCAAATGTAAAACTTAAAAGCACGGCTGGCATTGACAGCCGCAGCAATATCCGGCACCAACAAGTTCGGCAGAATGCTGGTGAACAAACTGCCCGGCCCTATCACAATCAGTTCGGCGTTGAGAATCGCTTGAATTGCCATCGGATAGGCTTTGGGATTGGATGGCTCCAGCCACACCCGCTTGACTCTTCCCGGTGTGGTGGGAATATTGCTCTCGCCCCGTACTCGAACATCCTTTTGAGTAGAAGGGTCAACCAGATCTGCGACCAACCGAACATCGTGAAGAGTGGAGGGCATAACCCTGCCACGTACTGCTAAAACCCGCCCCGATTCGGCGACGGCTTGTTCAAAACTACCGGTGATGTCTGCCAGGGCTGAGATGAACAAATTGCCCAGACTATGCCCATTGACACCGGCTGCCTCACTGAAGCGGTATTGGAAAATCTGGGTCAACAAGTCCTCGTCATCCGAAAGGGCAGCCAGACAATTGCGAATATCCCCCGGCGGCAAAATGCCCAAACTACGCCGCAGTGCCCCCGATGACCCCCCATCATCCGCAACGGTGACAATGGCGGTCAGGTTATGGGTGTACTCTTTAAGACCGCGCAACAAAGAAGAAAGACCGGTACCACCCCCAATCACAACCACCCGTGGCCCTTTTTCCTTGCGACGGTATCTGCTGACCGTATCCACAATGGGTTTATCAGGTCGAACAAAAGGTTTCAGCAGAGAACGATTGAAACCGATGACACTATATAATATCAGACCTATTCCAGCAAGAGTGAACACAATTACGCGGATGCCGCGGTCAAGCTCTTGCAGAGAAAGCAAAGTCAGTAACGGCTGAAGAATTTCGGGCGCATTTCGATAGATATCCAGCGCCACCATGGTCAGACCCAATGCTACCAGCGTAGTGCCTATCAGTAATGGAATAAGCCAGCGTTTAACCCCAATACCCGGAGCCAGCCAGCGCAATTCCTGCCTGACGCTTTGAAAGAACCGTTGAATTCCGGGCATCTTTTCGGGCCGCATACCACATCTATTTATAATCTTCTTTTCACTCAGCGTCAACTCACCTGAGGTTGATCAGTCAAATTTTGTGATACTCTTCTGATATAATTTGTGACATGGATAACTATATTGTAGCAGATATTGGCGGTACTCAGATTCGGGTGGCTTTGTTTTCCAAGGGGAAAATTGAACCCCTGAAAGTGCGCAAGATCCGCACGCGTGACAAAGAGCAAACCCCACTGGAACGATTAATCACCCTCTTCAAAGAAGTATTGGCAGACACAGATCACGTTCGGGCAATTTGTGTTGCAGTTCCCGGCTTTATTGATGCGGAAAATGGAATCATCATTGATGCCAACAACATTCCCGGTTGGGTGAATTATCCCATTCGTCAGTTGCTGGCGGAGCATTTTTCCATCCCTATTCTGATCGGCAATGATGCCAATCTGGCAGCACTGGGGGAATGGCGCTACGGGGCCGGACAAGGACATCATCATCTGCTCTATCTGACAATCAGCACGGGTATTGGCGGCGGTGTGATCCTCAATGACCAGCTGCTCATCGGCGCACGGGGTTTGGCCGCCGAATTTGGACATATCACCGTCATTCCTGAAGGGCCTACTTGCAGTTGCGGGCAGCGCGGACATCTGGAGGCCGTTGCTTCTGGTACGGCCATTGCCCGCTGGGTACAGGAAAAAATAGCCCTGGGTTATCCGTCTTTGTTAGAAGGAAAACCGGTCATCAGCGCCAGGGACGTTGCCGAAGCCGCTCGTCAGGGTGATGAATTGGCTTTACGGGCCATGAGCCGGGCTGGCACATACATCGGTTATGCAATTGCCGACTTTTTGCACCTGTTCAATCCTTCCATTGTTATCCTGGGTGGTGGGGTTTCCACGGCTGGTCCTCTGTTGATTGACCCTCTACGCACAGCCATTTTGGAACGAATCATGGACCGAGCCTATCTGAACAACCTGACCATCACCACTGCCCAGCTAGGGGATAATGCCGGGTTGGTCGGCGCTCTCGTGCTGGCCGAAAGCGGGGTTGAACCATAACGGAATATCGCCGCTCCATTCCTTGAGATCTGCCCGCAAGGGAAGACGGTTCCTTTTTCGTCAAACAAATCGAATCGTCTTTGAGTAGCAAGGCTTGCCTTTATGTTGATTTGCTATAATCATTTCAAGAATAAACCCTTTCAAGTTATCCTGGTTCTATAATCTGCTTCCCATACCGCAAAAATCTATGGAGGATTTATGTCTATCTTGAACTTGCCCGGACCACAAGCGCGGAAGTGGATCGAGCGCGACCACGCTGTCATATCCCCATCCTACCCGCGGGGCTACCCCTTTGTTATGAACCACGGGAGGGGCGTTGAAGTCTGGGACGTGGACGGCAACCGGTTTCTGGATTTTTCGGCAGGAATTGCGGTCGTTTCTACCGGTCATTCCCACCCTAAGGTGGTCAAGGCTATCCAGGAACAGGCGGAAAAGTTCATTCATATTTCCTCAGACTTTTATCACCAAAAATGGATCGAACTGGCAGAAAAAATCAACCAGATAGCCCCCTTTACCGAAGATGCAGTCAGTTTTATGACCAATTCCGGCACCGAAAGCATCGAGGCAGCCATTAAACTGGCTCGCTATACCACCAAACGGACGGAGTTTATTGGGTTTTTAGGTGGATTTCATGGACGGACAATGGGTGCAGTCACTTTTACCGCCAGCAAAGCATCCTATCACCGCGGATTCTTTCCGTTGATGAATGGGGTTGTTCATGTTCCGTTTCCCGATCCTTACCGTCCCATTCTGGCAAGCCGATCCGGTGAGGACTATGGTGAAACGGTAGTCCGATATATTGAGGAAGAAATATTTGGTCGTCTGCTGCCTGCTGATGCGGTTGCCGGTATTCTGGTAGAACCAGTTCAGGGTGAGGGGGGTTACATCGTCCCCCCGTCTGGCTTCTTTCCTGCTTTGCGCCGTTTGTGTGACCGCCACGGCATCTTATTAATCGCCGATGAGGTGCAATCCGGGGTTGGACGCACCGGTAGATGGTGGGCGATTGAGCATTTCGGCGTTGAACCGGATATCTTCTGCGTTGCCAAGGGGATTGCCTCCGGCATGCCTTTGGGGCTAATGGTTGCCCGTAAATCGCTTGTCACCTGGCCGAAAGGGTCGCATGGCAATACTTACGGCGGCAATCCCCTTTCCTGTGCTGCCGCACTAGCCACTTTGGAAATTATTGAAAATGAATTACTCGAAAATGCAGCCCGGGCAGGTGATTACGCCCTCGAAAAAATGCGCGCCATGCAGGAAAGACACCCATCCATTGGTGAAGTTCGCGGCATTGGACTGATGATCGGGATTGAATTTGTTTATGACCGTCAAACCAAGCAGCATGCCGATGATCTTCGAGACCGAATCGTGGATCTGGCTTTTGAAAAAGGTTTGTTAACCCTCGGCGCTGGCCGAAATGTCATTCGCATTTCTCCCCCGCTCAGCGTCAGCCTGAACGAACTGGATGAGGGTCTCGCCATTCTGGAAGAAGCCATTTCGCAAGCAGAACAAGAAATGCTGACGGTTCGTCAAACCGAACTCCAGCCTTGTTAAAAAGGATTTTTCGATGTTGCTGCCGGATTTTCGTGTTCGACAACGAGATTATTTACTGGAAATCTCCCGTGCCCTGACTCAGGAACTGGATTTGGAAAAACTGCTTGGCAGGATTTTGGCAATTTCAATTGAAATGCTGGCCGGTCAGGCAGGGCTGATTGCCTTGCGAGATGAACGCGGCAGCTGGACGGTTCCCGTTTCTCACGGTTTGCCACCGTTGTTCCTGCGCTACCTGGCTCCCTATCTCGATCAAATCACCGAGGATACACCACCCGACGAGTTTGAACTGCTCGAAATCAACCGCCGACTGCGTGAACTGGCGCGTATGGCGAGCATGGGCTTGTTGAATGGCGTTGTCCTGCCGCTGGTCGCTCGTCAAACGGTTGTGGGGGTAATTTTTATCTTTCGTTCTTATCCGGATAATTTTTCCGCCAATGACCGCGCCCTATTACGCAGTTTTGCCGATCAGGCAGCCATTGCTGTTCAGAATGCCCAGTTATACACTCAATCCGAACGAACAAACCAGCGCTTAAATGCTTTGCTTGATTCGGTTGCGGATGGTATTCTCATCCTGGCACCGGATTTGAAAATAGACCGCAGCAATCCAGCCGCGGCGAGACTCTTAAACCGACCGATTGAAAAAATTCAGGGTAAGCCCCACGAACAAATAGTCCGCTGGGCAAAACCACCCCGCGATATGACCCTGGAACAGGCTGTGGCGGGTGGCTGGCCGTTGACAGCTCATGCTCATTTGTATGTAGAAGGCGACCTCATCCGTGGTGACTCATTGCCCCCCTTGCCGGTGGGGATTACCTATGCACCTCTGATTTCGGATGGTATCTTGTTGAACATCATCGCAACCCTGCGTGATATTACTCACTTCCGACAGGCCGAAGAACTCAAAAGCACCTTTATTTCGATTATTTCCCATGAGCTTAAGACGCCTCTGGCTCTAATCAAGGGCTATGTCAGCACCCTGCGCCGTGAAGATGCTCGCTGGGATCGCGAGATTGTTAATGAGAGTTTGGCCATTATTGAAGAGGAAGCCGACCGGTTAGATTTACTGGTGGAAAACCTGCTGGATGCCTCCCGCTTGCAGGCTGGTGGACTGGCGCTCAAGCTCTCCGATGTCAACGTTCCCGATCTGGCACAACGAACCGCCGAACGGATGCAGATTCAGACCACCCGTCATACCATCCTGACCGATTTTCCGCCTGATTTTCCGGTAATTCTGGCGGACGAAAACCGCCTGCGTCAGGTTTTGGCAAACCTGATCTCGAATGCAATCAAATATGCCCCAGAAGGAGAAATTCGCATCAGCGGTCAGGTAAGACCCGACATTGTAATCATTTGTGTGAGTGATCAGGGACCGGGCATTGCACCGGATGATATTCCCCATGTTTTTGATCGCTTTTACCGCTCCCCAGAAGCCATGCGCCAGACCAAAGGAGCCGGTTTAGGGCTTTATTTGACCAAAGCCATTGTCGAAGCCCACGGGGGAAAGATCTGGGTGGATACCGAAAGCGGTAAGGGGGCCCGCATCTGCTTTTCGCTACCACGAATCGAGGAAGCATCCCCTCCACCGAAAGTGGTATAATGAAGCCGGTCGTCCATTCCGCCATCAACTGGGACGAGGAATATCCCCGCCCCAGATTTTAAATTATTTTTTGATAGAAGGTGAGAAAATTCTCATGGCAAAAATTCAAACCCAATGCCCCCGTTGTAAAGCCCCCGTTGCAGCAGAAGTTGAACAGTTATTTGATTTGAATGTCAACCCGCAGGCCAAACAGCGCCTGTTGAGCGGTCAGGTGAATGTGATTCACTGTCCTTCCTGCGGTTACGAAGGAATGCTCGGCACGCCAATTGTCTACCACGACCCTGACAAAGAATTATTGCTCACCTTCGTCCCCCCCGAAATGGGATTGCCCGCAAACGAGCAAGAAAAACTGATTGGACCGCTTATCAATCAGGTAATGAACAAACTGGCACCCGAAAAACGCAAAGCCTATCTGTTGCGCCCGCAAACCATGCTGACTTTTCAAACCCTCATTGAACGGGTTTTGGAAGCTGACGGCATCACCCGGCAAATGATTGACGAGCAGCAAAAACGACTCAATTTACTACAACGTATTCTTTCAACCCCTCAGGCCGAATCACGTTTAGAAATTATCAAGCAGGAAGAGGCTCTGATTGATGCTGGTATGTTCTCGCTCCTGACCCGCCTGATCGAAAGCGCCCTTGCCCAGGGCGATGAACGCGGGGCAAGAGTTCTGGCTGCCATCCAAAAAGAGCTGCTTGAAAACACCAAAATCGGGCAGGAAATTAAAAGTCAATCCGAAGAAGCCCAACAAGCTGTCCAAATGCTGCAAGAAGCCGCAAAAGAAGGTTTCACCCGCCAGAAATTGCTCGAACTGATTCTGCAAACCGCCGACAGCGATGTTAAACTCAGTACCATCGTCTCGATGACCCGCAATGGAATGGATTACACCTTTTTCCAGATGTTAGCAGATCGAATTGAACAAGCCAGCGGCGAAGAAAAAACTCGCCTGGAGAACCTTCGCCAAAAGTTGCTCGAATTTACGCGCAAGGTGGATGAACAGATTCAGCTTCAATTGGAAGACAGCCGCAAGCTGCTAAATCAGATATTGGCCGCTGAGAACATCGAAACCGCTACTCAGCAACATTTGGATGAAATGGATGCGTATTTCGTCGAGGTCTTACAGCAGGAATTAAACAACGCCCGCTCCAATGGCGATTTGGAACGGATTGCCAAATTGCAAAAGGTCAACGGCATCCTTGAGCAGGCTTCCGCACCCCCGCCCGAAGTGGCACTGATCGAACAACTCCTCGAAGCACCCAGTTACGACGAGCGAATGAAATTGATGCAGGAAAAATCCGAGATGGTCACTCCCGAATTTGTTCAAATGCTTTCAGCCCTCATCGCTCAAAGCGAGGAACAACAACCACCGGAGGTTGTCACCGCCTTGAAAGAGATTTACCGCATTGCCCTGCGGGTTTCAATGATGTCGGCCTTAAACCAGTAATTGCTACGACCCGACATTCCACAATATACGCTGCTGTGCCTGCCAGAGACCGGCATACACACCGCCTGCTTCCAGCAGGCGGTGATGATTCCCGCGTTCGATTACCCGCCCGTTTTGCAGTACAAGAATTTCATCCATTTGCTCCATTTCAAGCAGGCGGTGGGTAATCCATAACACACCCCGATTTTTGAAAATTTCCAAAACGGTTCTCATGATCTGGATTTCATTCAACGAGTCCAGTCCGGTAGTAGGTTCATCCAATAAAATAAAGGGGGCCTCACTTAAGAAAGCCCGTGCGGCAGCCAGACGCTGACGCTCCCCTCCGCTCAGAAACTGACCCTGTTCACCCACCCACGTTTCCAGTCCATTCGGTAAAGTTGCCAGCCATTCCTCCAAACCCGCCAATTGGATAGCCTGCCACAAAACCTGTTCATCAGCATTGGGACGGGCTATCAGCAAATTCTGCCGAATAGTGGCATTGAATAAATACGGCGCAGCTGAAACGACACCAAAAAATCGGCGGATACCGACCGAAGCCAGATTTTTATAGTCCACCCCATTTAACCGAATTACCCCCTCGTCATAATCCCAAAAACGAAGCAGCAACTGAACCAGAGTGGACTTGCCTGCCCCGCTTTCTCCTACCACTGCAACTCTCTTGCCGGGAAAAAGACACAAATCTATCTCTTTCAGAGCCGGCTCGGGTCGGCCTGGATAGGTGAAGGTCAGCTGGTTGACCTCCAGTCGGGGAAGTTGTGCTGTTGGCACCTCTTGCGGGTAACGGGGTTCAAAAACCGCTGGCAGCTGGTCGCTGATTTCAAACAACCGCTGAGCCGATTCCAGGTTCCCGCGCAGCAATTGAGCAGATTGCGGCAGCGCATTGACCGCTTCAAAACTTGCCAGACTGAGCATCGCCAGGACGGCCAATCGGTAACCTTCGATCGCTCCACCGTTGACCAGGGGTATGGTCAGCCACAAGAGCAGCACAAGGGTCAGATTGGTCAGGAAGATCATCAACCCATTGACCACACCACTTTCGAAAATCAGCCGGCGCTGAATTTGAGAAATATTCCCGAGAGAAGATTCCACGCGTCGTTGAATTATTTTCTCTTGGCTATACGCAACAATATCTGTTATCCCCTGAATGATGCCCACCATCTCACTATTAAGTTGCGCCATTTGCTGAACATAAGCCGCTCCCCTTTTCTGACCAACCCAATAAGCGAGCAAGGATAAACCTCCGCCACCCATCAACAACCCCCCGGCCAGCACTGCCCCCATCCGCCAGTCCACCATTCCCACAAACCACCCCATCCCAACCGTTACCAAAATTGCACTCAATGGCGGGGCAATTACCCGTACATAAAAATTTTCCAGAGTTTCAATATCCCCAATTGCCCGCTGAAGAATATCCCCGCTGCGATAATCCTGCAATCGGGCCGGAGCCAGCGGTTCCACGCGGCGATAAAACCACACTCGCAGCTGAGCGAGTAGCCGAAAATTGACCGAGTGAGATACCAGGCGTTCAAGGTATCGCAGGACAGCCCGCGAAATCCCAAAGAATCGCACCCCCACAATGGATACCTGCAAAGGTGCTATGCCGGGTTGTAATGCTGCCCGGGCGATTAAATCAGCCGAAGTTCCCAATAATCCAATGCCTGCAAAAATGGTGGCTGCATTCAATAAAACCGAGAGTGAAACCCAGCCCCAAAAAGGTTTCAAAAATCCCAACAGGCGCAGGATGGTCTTCATGCTCTTCCCCCATATCCCTGAACCAGTCTGGCATAATAACCCTTCTGAGCAATTAATTGAGCATGATTGCCCTCTTCGACAAGTCGCCCGTCGCGAAAGACCAAAATTCGGTCAGCCCGCATCACGGTTGGCAGGCGATGAGCAATTAATAACGCCGTTCTCCCCTTGCACAAGTGGAGGATACTCTCCTCCAGTGCTTGTTCCAGCGAAGCATCCAGATGAGCAGTCGGTTCATCCAGAATGACAATCGGAGCATTTTTCAGAAAGGCTCGCGCCAATGCCAGTCTTTGAACTTCGCCGCTACTGAGTTTCGCCTCTTGCTCGCCTAAACAGGTATCCAGACCCTGAGGCAGACGTGCAATCACCTCATCCAATTGTGCGAACTGAATCGCCTTTTTCAGTGCAGCCTCGCCAGCCTGAGGGGCTGCCAGGAGGAGGTTATCACGCAGCGTGCCGTGCATCACATAAGGCCGCTGCCCAACCCAGGCAATTTGCTGCCGCCAAGAACAGGGGTCAACTTCTGCCAGCGAGACATGGTTGATTCGAATTTGTCCTTTTTGAGGTTGAATGAAACCCATCAACAAACTTGCCAGAGTGGTTTTTCCACTCCCGCTTTTACCAACCAAAGCCACCGTTTCGCCGTATCGGATTTCAAAATCAAGGTCTCTCAGGGTAGCTACTTCGCGTGCGGGAAATTGGAAGGTCACTTTTTCAAATCGGATGATACCGCCTCTTTCAAACAACGGCACTCCTTGTCGGATGGTTTTGTTCGATGGAGGCAAGGAATCGAGCAATCCAAAAATTCGATGCGCAGCACTCACACCGCTCATCCCGGCATGAAACCGCTGCCCCAGCACCCGCAGTGGTTGGTAAAACTCCGGCGCCAAGAGCAAGATAACGAAAGCCTGTTCAAACTGCATCCACCCGTATAGCAAACGCAGTCCAACCTGAACAGCAACCACAGCAGTGCTGATCGTTGCCACCAGCTCCAACACGAGCGCAGACATAAAAGTTATTCTCAGGACCGCCATTGTTTTCCGCCGGTAATTTTCAGCAACTTCGGCGATTCGCTCGGCGTGACCCTCAGAGCGATTCCATTGTTTCAGTTCCCGCAAGCCCTGAAGCGTATCCAGAAAGAAGGCACTCATCCGGCTAAGAGACTGCCACTGGCGGCGGGTAACACTTTCGGAACCTTTGCCGATCAATACCATGAAAAAGGGAACCAGCGGTGCCGTCAGTAAAAAGATCAGACCGGAAAGCCAGTCCAGCGGGAACACTATCAGCAATATGGTCAATGGAGTAATGGCAGCGATGAGCAGCTGAGGAAGATATTGGGAATAATAAGCATCCAGCGCATCCACTCCATTCAAAAACGTATTACTGATTTCACCGCTGTTTTCGTGCTGGATGAACGCAGGTCCTGCATCCAAAAGGCGGTTAACAAGGGTGTGGCGAAGGTTTTCCTTAATCCGAACAGCCAACCAACCGCTGATGACCTCTATCCCCCCTGCCGCAGCTGCTCGCAACCCGCCGACGATAAGCAAACTGATGAGCCAAGGGCTAATCTCGCTGAGGTTTCTGCCTTCTAAAAAGACCGAGTTTAAAACCTGGCTTAACAGGCGCACCTGCAAAACAATCAAGATCGCAGCCGCCAGGACGACACCCCCAATCAAAACCACCAGCCACCGCCCTGTTCCTAAAAGTTCGAGCAGACGCCTGTCCAGTTTCATCCATTCATCCAGGGCCTTCGTCCCAAAAAATTATTTTGGAAGGCGGGCATGTTTCAAGGCGATCTTTAGAGACTCGATCGCTGGAACGGGGGTTGGGTCAACCCCATACGCCATTGCCAGATAATAGGACACATAATCCCCAAAATGCAGAGTTGTCCACATTTGAGCCATCCGGTTTTCGCCCTTGGCTTCGAAATAATCTGTACCCAAACCTGCCAGCATGAAAGTCTGACGGGTTAAATCATTCCGTAAGATATTCTGAGGATGATCCAGCGATGCCCGCAGGAAAACAATCATCGTTTGGCTGAGCATGGACGGTGGGTTTTCCACCCCGGCCAGCGTATTGTGGTCGGCTTCCGGCAGAAATTCAAATTGCGCCCAGGCTTTGGAAACTTCACTGATTTGACCCTTCCAACGGCGTGCCACCGGAGCAAGGAAACCCGATCCCATCACCACCACCCAGCGGTTGATCAATTGACCGGCTAATCGCTTGGCTGGATTACGGGTAACCGGGGTATCTGCCAGTAAGGTTTGCTGCTGTCTACGCATCGCCTGAATTGCATCTTCCAGTTCTGCGGAAGGATCAGGCATTAGATCAAGCCGGCTTAACATCGCCAGCAGCAAACCAAAGGAGTATCCCACCGCTGCACGAGGTTGACCCGTATGGTGGAAACGCCAGAGGGGAATGCCCCGGCTTTCCGCCAGCTCAGCCAGTTTTCCACCCGTACAGATAGCGGCCACCGAGCAGCCAGCAGCTATGGCTTGTTCAAACACCGATAGGGTTTCTTCCGTATTACCAGAATGACTGGAAGCCACTACCAGTGTTGTCGGTGAATTTGCCCAGGCTGGCAGGGTGTAATCGCGTTGGACAAAATATGGCACCCTGCCAAGCGGTTCAAGATAAGCCCCCAGCAAGTCTGCACCAATAGCCGACCCCCCCATACCGGCAACCAGCACCTGTTGTATATTCCCTACCGATGGCAACGGCAGACGATTTCCCATCTCCCAGGCCTGTTCCAGCTGGTAAGGCAGGTTATTGATCTCACCCAACATGTTTTGGGAATCAACTTGAGAAAATTTTTGAAAGTCATCCAGGTTGATCATTATATTCTCCGCATGCTATAGGGATTTGAATTATGGGATCATCCATGTTGTAAAATCAAAACGAACCATCAGCGGTGAGGGTGATAAAGAAACAACTTTCAGACTACCGGCTAATCCCTCTCTGGTTCGATAACACAGGAAAGTCCCCTCTGGAATGGTATCTAAACCAATCCGGCTGGTTGAAAAAACCGCGCTGTGACAATCATCAAAGGAAGGTTGCACTTCTCCAAAAACCATCAATCCCGTACTCTGCTCCACCTCAATCCAGAGGCTGCCTTCCTCAGTTTGTACAAGTCGGATATCTGCTTTCTCTTCATCATCAGTCACCTTACCCAGATCAAGGTCAATCCACTCCCCCAACATGAGGTCAAACTGACCACCAGCGAGGATTATCGGCGTTGGCGTCAAAGTTGGTGTTAAGGTAGGCGTGGAGGTGTACGCCGCAATCACCTGAATACGCACCCAAAACGGGGCATTTCCTCCCGGACCGATCCCGAACAATTTGCCGTCGGGATTCCTCAACATCCAGTAACTCGTATATAAACCCGGCTGCTGAGGAGCGATCATATCCACCGCAACATCCACACTTTCTCCGGGTTCAACTTTCCCCGGCAGTGGCTGGGATGGGTTTATCCCCAATCGGTCGCCGGAAAACCAGACCACTTGATAATTTCGATTCCAGCTACAAGACCCGCGATTGACCAGCCGCCAGATTTTCGTAAAAGCCTGACCGGGAAGCAGACGGCTGTCATCCGGGTAAGTCACATCCAGAATTGCCCCCACCCCGGCCCGATCACAGGGGATTTCGGAAGAAAGAGGTACTTCAGTACTATTTTGTGATGGTGTTGGCGTCATGACCATCGGTGTGGGAGTGACAGCCGGCTGGGTTAAGTTCGGGTTTAATGTAACCACCAGCGTAGATGCAATTTGTGTAAGCTGGACTTCCGCTGTTTGGGCAAGTGAAGTCAAGTCAAATGAAGCTGTCGGGCTGCTTGCAGGGATATTACAGGCTGACAGACCGGTCAGCAGGATTATTGAAATAAAAGGTAAAACAATTTGCCGGACAGACAATTGAAACCCATGGTTCATGGCATGACCAATTCTACCAAGAATTCCACTCTCGCACAGGATTTGGATAATCAAGTAAAATTAGATAACTCCAGTCTGATATTTACTGTTAATTGAAGGTCCTCACATGCGAAAACTTGAAGCAGTTCAACCGGTGCAGTTTCTTCAATACCGCAATGGTACTACTTCTCTGGTAGAAGATGGGCTGGTTATTTCTGAAGCCAATGTCAGCCTGACCGTCAATGGTACGCTTTGGCTTTCATGGATGTGCACCCCGATGGAGCTGGAAGACCTGGCCGTTGGTTTCCTGTTCAATGAAGGAGTCATTCAAAGCATTCACGAGGTTGAAATCCTCCGTCCCTGTGACGACGGGGGAAATGTGGACGTGTGGTTAAATCACCCGGTGGAAAAACCACAAACCTGGCGCAAGACTTCCGGTTGCACAGGTGGAATAACCAGTGATGACGCACAAAAACGCACCAATCCCATTCTCAACGTGGATATTTTTCCGGCTGAAAAACTGGTTATGTGGATGGAGCAACTATTTGATTCACAGCAGTTGTATCGAAAAACACGTGGTGTTCATTGCTCTCTATTAACGGACGGAGAAAAAATCATCGCAATGGCCGAGGACATCGGCAGGCACAATACCCTCGACAAAATTGCGGGAAAAATTTTGCGGCAATCCCTGCAGCTCAATCAGTGCATTATCCTGACTACCGGACGCATCAGTTCAGAGATGCTGCAGAAGGCTGCTCGAATTGGCGCCTCGGTTGTCATTTCGCGTTCATCACCAACCTCTCTTTCGATTCAACTGGCCGATCAGTACGGGATTACCTTGATCGGTTATGCCCGTCGCAGCCAGTTCAACATCTACACACACCCGCAGCGAATCCGTTCTGCACTCACCTCGGGCATTCCTGAAAAACCCGCCACTGCCTATCCTATATCGGCATAAGCCGCTGCTTCGGCAGATTGCAATTCCTGCGGGGTATTAACATTCCAGAAAATTCGTCCTTGCGGATCAAACGAACACCATTCTGCTTGTTCAATCGTGTAGATTTTCACCTTTGGAAACCAGGCAATCATTTTCTTTTCCCCCAACTTAATAGCTTGCGCCACAGCCTGCCGACAGATAGCAGTACGGTAAATCGCATGGAGAGGCTCAAAACCACCCTTGCCTTTTGGAACAACCGCATCCCATTGACCTCGTTGGAATACCTGCATTTGATACATCAATAATTCAGCACTGACAAAAGGCATATCACAGGCTACTACGGCTGTCACCGGTGAGGTGGAAACCGTCAACGCGGTCAGCAGACCACCCAACGCTCCGTAACCGGGCATAATATCGGGGTGGACGGGTAGGTTCAAAAAGGCATAATCACCCGGTTGATTTGAAGTAATGATCATTTCATCGGCAACCGGCTTAAGTCGTTCAACCACCCGTTGAATCAGCGGCTGCCCCAGGAACGGGAGCAACGCTTTATTGGTGCCCATTCGTCTGGATTCGCCGCCCGCTTGAACCACAACCGTCAACTTCATGTATAATAATTATAACCGGTTTGGTAGGAATTACCCGCTCCCGCTCCTGCCGCAGTCTTCCGCCTCCCATACCAAAATACGCTGGCTGAATAGGAGAATCCATGTCCGAATTGGATTTAAGTCCGCTTCTCCATCGCTTGGAAAGTTACCACTCACAGGGGCGAACCGCCCTGTTACCGGCCTTACATGATGCCCAACAACTTTACGGTTACATTCCAAAGCCGGCCGCCGAAGCTATCGCCCAGGCATTGAACGTACCACTTGCCGAGGTTTTTGGAGTCATCGAATTTTATTCCTTGTTTTATAGCCAACCGGTCGGCAAAACCGTCATTCACATATGTAATGACCCGGCGTGTGCGCTGGCCGGCTCCGAAACGCTATTCAAACAAATCCGCTTTCATCAAGAAGCTTCCCCGGCAGACAGTCCACAATCGGCATTAACCATTGAAATGGCACCGTGCCTCGGCCTGTGTGAACACGCCCCCGCCGCACTGGTTCAGGGTCAGCCCATCGCCAGAGCCGACCGTCAAACCTGGCAGGATCTGGTCAGTGGCAAAGGCGAACGTCCATCCAGTGTATTGGGCGGTACAGTTTCAATTCTGACAGCTAACTGCGGTTTGGGTCATACCGTTGAATTATCAGAGTACCTCGATTTAGGTGGTTATCAAGCCCTCCGTAAAGCCCTCCGCACTCCGCCACGCCAAATCATCGAGGAAATTAAAGCCGCCGGGTTGGTTGGACGCGGCGGTGCAGCCTTTCCAACCGGTCTGAAATGGGAAGCCGCCGCTGACGCCCCCAGCGAAGTTAAGTACGTCGTCTGCAATGCCGACGAAGCCGAACCGGGCACCTTTAAAGATCGTGTTCTAATGGAAGACGATCCCCACAGTATTCTGGAAGGCATGCTCATTGCCGGATATGCCATCGGCGCGCAAAAAGGATATATCTACATTCGTGGTGAGTACTGGTTCCCCTACCAGGCTATGAAAAATGCTGTGGAAGAAGCCCGTGAAGCCGGTTTTCTTGGCAGCAATATCCTCGATACCGAATTCAACTTCGAGATCGAAATTCGGCGCGGGGCGGGTGCTTACATTTGTGGTGAAGAAACCGCCCTGTTCGAGTCAATTGAAGGCAAGCGCGGATTCCCAAGGCTCAAACCCCCCTTTCCAACCACACAGGGTTTGTTTGGTAAGCCAACCGTAATTAATAATGTCGAAACCCTCGCCAATGTTCCGGTGATCATCCGAAAAGGAGCATCCCATTATCGTAAATTAGGCACCGAAAAATCGCCCGGCAGTAAATTATTCTGTCTTTCGGGTGATGTGGTACGGCCCGGACTGTACGAAGTACCTTTTGGGATCCCATTTCACCATTTGCTTTTTGATCTGGCCGGTGGTGTCCGGCCGGGGCATCATTTTCAGGCAGCTTTGTTTGGCGGAGCAGCAGGCGCCTTTGCCACAACGGACCACCTGAATGTACGACTGACTTTTGAAGACTTGAAAGAAGCCGGTTTGCCGCTCGGTTCGGGGGTGATCACTGTTTTTGATGAAACCCGCGATCTGCGAGACATTTGTCTGCGACTGGCACGCTTCTTTGCCGAAGAATCCTGCGGTAAGTGTTATCCCTGTCAAATGGGCACCCAACGCCAGTTTGAAATTATGGAACGAATCGTTCGAGGTGAGATTCACAAGGAAGATTGGGAACGCCTTCAAGATGTCGGTTGGACGATGACAGACTCATCCCTGTGCGGATTGGGACAAACCGCCGCATCCGCCATTCTAAGCGCGATGAAGCACTTTCCTCACCTGTTTCAAACCGTCTGAAAAACAAAGAAGGACAAACCCATGAGCGATACAATCCGCATAACCATTGATCAAACAACTGTACAGGCAGCGGCCGGCAGCACCATTTTACAGGCTGCCCGCGAAGCAGGTATTTCCATTCCAACCATTTGTTACCATGATCATTGCACGGCCAACGGGCTTTGCCGAATCTGTGTCGTTGAAGTAGAAGGTGCGCGCACACTTCAACCAGCTTGTGTGGTACAGATACGAGACGGTATGGTCATTCACACCCGAAGTGAGCGGGTCATCCGGTCTCGTCGGACCATTTTCGAATTACTGGCTTCCACTGTTGATTTGAGCGAATCGCCAGAAATTCAAGCCATGATTCATGAATATCACGCCGATGTATACCGGTATCCAGATGCGGAAACCCGCCTCCCGGCTGTGATTGATGACAATCCAATGTACATTCGTGATTACGCTAAATGTATCCTCTGCTGGCGCTGTGTTCAGGTGTGCGCTGAGGATGCCCAGTACACCTATGCCATCAACTTTTCCGGGCGCGGATACGAAACCCAAATTAGCACATTTTACGAAATACCCATGCCCGAATCCACCTGTGTATTTTGCGGACAGTGTGTTGGGGTTTGTCCAACTGGCGCGCTCAAACCAAAGCGTCAATGGCTACTGGAAATGGGTTACACCCCCGATGAAATCATGAATCTGACGCGCAGCCAGCGACAACGCCGCAAACGCCGTGAAGAAATCTCCGCCAATCCCTCGTAAACCGGAGGAGGAAAATCTCATGTTGAAAGCTGAAAAAGTTGTCCCAACGACATGCCCCTACTGCGGAGTTGGCTGCAACCTGGAATTGCACGTCCGTGATGACTTCATTTTCAAGGTAACCTCTCCTTTTGACTCCGTCGTAAATCATGGTAATTTGTGCGTCAAGGGACGTTTTGGGTATGACTTTATATACAACAAAGAACGAGTCACCGTGCCTCTCATCCGAAAACAGCCCCAAAAAGCCGGGCAGCGCACACAAGCGTTTGATCGTTCGGAATGGCGTGAAGTCAGTTGGGATGAAGCCCTCGATTACACCGCCGACCGACTGGTGGAAATTTATCAACGTGATGGTTCCAAGGCAATGGCAGTTTATTGCTGCGCCAAAGCCACCAACGAGGACAACTACCTCCTCCAGAAGTTCTTCCGCGCCGTTTTTCGTACCAATAATGTAGATCACTGCACCCGCTTATGCCATGCCGCCAGTGTGGTTGCCCTTCAAATGGCTATTGGTTCAGCGGCCATGAGCAATACCGCAGCAGAGGTTAAGGACTGCGATGTATTCATCCTGACTGGCTCGAACCCGACCGAGAATCACCCTATCATCGCCCTGCAAATGAAAGCCGCCGTGCAAAAGTATGGGGCGAAATTGATTGTGGTTGATCCGCGCCGCATTGAAATGGTCAATTATGCCTCCCTTTACCTGCCCATTCGTCCCGGCAGTGATGTACCGGTCTTTTCTGCCATGGCGCATGTCATTCTCAAAGAAAACCTCTATAACCGCCAATTCATTGAAGAACGCACCGAAAATTTTGAAGAATTTGCAGCCTCCATGGAAAAATTTACCCCCGAATTTGCCGAACAGGTTTCGGGGGTTGATCGCCAGTTGATCATCGAAGCAGCCCGGATGTATGCCACAGCCCGCAATGGGGCTATCTTTTGGGCGCTTGGTATTCCCGAATCCACACACGGAACAGCCAACGCCTTGAGTCTCATCAATCTGGCGCTGTTGACCGGTCATGTGGGTCGGAAAGGTACCGGTTTGAATCCCCTGCGTGGTCAAAATAATGTTCAGGGAGCCTCCGATTCAGGCGCAATGCCATGGCACTACCCCGGTTATCAGGCTGTGGACAATGAAGAAAATGCCCGCCGCTGGGAAGAAGCCTGGCACATTGAGCCGGGAGGACTTAACCGGCAACGCGGTTTAACAACCACCGAAATTCTGGCAGCCGTTCACCCCGGTGGTGTGCGCGCCCTCTACATCATGGGCGAAAATCCTATGATGTCCGAACCCAACCTCAACCACACTCGCAAAAAAATGCAGGAACTGGAATTTTTAGTGGCACAAGACCTGTTCATCAACGAGTCAGGGGCTTTTGCGGATGTTTTCCTCCCTGCCGCCTCCTGGGCAGAAAAGGAAGGCACTTTCACCAACACCGATCGGCGGGTACAGCGAGTGCGGCAGGTCATTCCCCCTCGCGGTCAATCCCGACCGGACTGGGAGATCATTTGCGATCTTGCCAAACGGGTTGAACACCGCTTGAACCGACCTCATTCGGCTTATTGGGATTACCAACATCCCGCTGAAATTTTGGAAGAAATGGGACGCTGTGTCCTGGATTATGCCGGTATTCGTTACGAACGCATCGAAAAAGTCGGTTTACAAACCCCGGTTCCAACACCCGATCACCCCGGTACCCCCTTCCTTTACGGCGAACGGTTTCCGCGCGGAAAAGCCAAATTCCACTCACTTGAATATACCCCGAACGCCGAAATGCCGGATGAGGAATATCCGTTGGTGTTGAGTACCGGGCGCGTATTGGAACACTGGCACGGTGGAACCCTCACCCGTCACTCATGGATGGACGATCTCTTTCCCGAGGCATTGATGGATATTCACCCGGCGGATGCCGCACGTTTGGGAATAAAAGATGGCAGCCCGGTACGGGTGACTTCGCGACGCGGTTCAATCGTCCTGCGCGCAAAAGTAACCACCAAAACCAACATCGGGGTGGTATTTATTCCCTTCCACTTTCGGGAAGCAGCTGCTAACTTGCTGACCTCCGATGCACTCGACCCGCAAGCCAGGATACCGGAATACAAAGCCGCCGTAGTGCGGGTTGCCCCCGCCAGCGAAGAAGAACTGACGGCCGTTCTCGAATCCCAGCCACGCGGCAGGTTTTAATTACCGCCCGTCCGCATCGCGGATAATCGCTCGTGCCAATTGCAGAAATTCCTCCCATTCCTCCGTGAAGAAGTGCAGGGTTACATTGTTTAACTCCAGATGGTAGGTGGTTTCACCATCCGGTTCTTCTGCCTGCCAGGCCATGTAGTTGTCGGTTTCAGCAATTGTTTCGGTTTTGGGTTCCATGGCATTGCTCATTTCAATTCTCCTTGAGGATGGATTTCGGATCTGAATACATTTATTTTCGGGAATTCGTTTTTTTCTGAGATGGTACATTTTTTTGTAACGAACGTCCCAGCCAGTTACGAAACTCTTCCAGCCAGTTTATCAGCGGAACGCCATTAGGGAATTGTTTTCGAAACCGCCGATTAATTCGGGCAAACAGTCTCTCAAACCATTGACTGAGCCAACGGGCCATCGCGTTTGGTTCTCGATCGGCGATCTTTTCCATGCCCTCCCAAGGGTCTAAATCAAACATCTTACGAAAGACATAATTGGCAACCAGCTTGATGGTTGCTGTAACCGGAGCCGCCAATAAGACACCAATCAGACCAAACAAATTGGCAAAAATCAATGCCGCAACCATGATTGCCGCCGGGTGAATATTCAAGGCGCTTCCCATCAAACGTGGCACCAAGAAATTGTCTAGAACAAAATCAATCACGACGGCTAAGCCCAATACGATGATCACATAGAGCCATGGCTCCATTCCGAAAATGGTGCTCCCCTGCAAATATGCAACCAAACCATAAGTGATCCACGTCACCCACGGACCAATGTAAGGAACAAAACGAGCGAGCCCCGCCAACAAGGCTAACCCCACGTAGAAACTGACTCCCAACGCTCCTAACAGCGGGATATAAACCAGCACTGTGATAACAAAAATGATCATTTGGCCACGCAAAAAAGCATTCCAAATGCGGTTCAATTCCCTGCCGAAACGGGCAATATCCTCACTGTAACCCGGTATTTGTAAGTTAATCAGACGTTCCCGAACCCCACCAGAATCATTGAGAATAAAGTAAGCGATCAAAACGGAAAAAAACAACCATCCAACCGTCGTCGCTGCACTGGCAGCCACTTTTCCAATAATGGAAGTCAAGTTGGAGAGGATTGGCTGCACCATCCCCAGTAATTGACTGGCCAGACTCGGCAGGTCATATTGAGCCAGATCAATCTGGAAGATTCCAATTTCGATTGGATGAGCGGTTAAATCGGCAATGATATTGGGCAAATCTCGGATACGGGTGTCCAAAAAACGTATCAGGTTCTGAACCTGCTCAAAAAGTGCCAGCCCGCTGACTGTCAACAAGGATAGTAATCCCACCAATAAGAACAAAAAGACAATAAAAGCTGCCAGCCGCCAGGAAAGCCTCAATTTTCGATGAAGAAAATCGGTGATCGGATAAAGCAGGTAAGCCAGAATAAAAGCAACCAACAGCAACCCCACAATCTGGCGAAATCGAATCAAAATCCCCGCCAGAATGGCAACCGTTGTCAAGGCAACGACCAGTTTGGTCGTACCGCTCCAACGTGGGGAGGTTGAAGGTTGTGCTGTATCGCTCATTGACAAATGACCAACATTCGTTTCACTTCTATTGTACCAGAGCAAGCCAACAATTCCCCAAACAACCTTTTCGGCCTCATCTGAAGAAGGGTCGTTTGATAATTTCCCTGATAAATTCTAGGGCGGGCAGGCTCCCGGTATGAATAAATTGGTGATCGTATTAAACGGCGGGGTGCAGTACAAATTCAAAGCATCAAAAATGGCAAAAGCAATGCAACCACAAGCCAGTACAATCACCCCAACGATTAAAACAATCACCAGCGGAGAAAGTTTCTTTTTTGCCGACTGAATGCTTTTCTTCGCGGCGACCGGTTCCGGCACCTGGCCGGAAAAGCTGCCCGACATCGGTGGAGGGGTGGTAATCACCGGCTCATGGGCCGCACGAGGTGCGGCTTCCTCTTCCATGAGCGAACTGCGCACAGCCGCAATGGTTGCATCCGGATCGAGATCAATTGCCTCAAAGAGAAGATGAGTATTTTCACCCAGTGTAATTAATTCTCCCCCTCTTAAGGCATGAGCGGCATCTAACCTGACTCCATTAACCGCCGTACCATTCGTTGATCCCAGATCTTCAAGGTAATACTTGTCTCCCTGCCGATAGATGCGTGCATGTCGGCGTGAAACTTCCGGATCGTTGACTACCAGCATATTGCTGGCATCTCTTCCGATGGTAATTAAATCACCCTCTACCGGGTAGGTAAGACCCGCATTTGGCCCAGACTTAAGTACCAATTGATATCGGGCAGCCATTTTCTCATCTCCTTGGCGATTGAACTAACCATAGTGTAGCCCGATTAAGGGGGGATGTCAACAAAAAATCTCCCTGCCCATATATGGCGGGAGATAAAAAACCCCGCCGTGCCGTGTGCTGCGTAGTTTTGAACCTGCATTCGCAGGTATGGGATCCTCCACCGAGATCCGCCTTGACCGAAGTCTATCGCGTCACTCCAGTGATGTTGGAACCCTCTTAATTGGTGTTGGCTCAAAACCGGTCGTGCTGCATCACGAACACAGCAGGGTTATTTTTCTTATACCACAATTTTTATTCCATGGGTAGGCGTTGGCAATTCCATGCAAGGGTAAAATTCCTTAAAATTTTCGAAATTTGAGAGACTGAAAAACCAATCAAATGGGCCGGGCAACCTTTTCGACAATCGGAAGCCCCGAAACCGGCTGCCGGGATAAACGCTGAAGGTTGAGTCAATAAAAATTGCGTCCACCGACACTCCATCTGCTCATCACCAATGGAGTAGATTACTTCTAAAATCTCACGATGCAGATGCAGGTAATCTATATGCCAGTGTGGAAATGAAATCGGGTTTAAGTGATGCCTTAAACGCCCACGCACCCCCCCTCGTCCCAACGCAGAACCACAGTAGAAATAAACGCCAGTCGGAAAATGAAATTTCCCTGATCTACCAACCGAAAGATCCACCGCATTATTCATGCGGAATACCAATACATAACTTCCGCTGCTTTCAGGAAAACGCTCAATCATCATTGTTTTCTTACCAGAAAATCCCATTGATGAGCCAGAAAAATCAATTTTCCTTGATCAACTTGGGAACGACGAATCTTCAACCAGTGTTGAAAATCATTTGGGTCAATTTGCGGGTATTTTGGGATCGTTTCTTCAAAAAAATGCAGGATGAAATGCAAAAAATAACCTTCATCTGCTGAATAATGACCACCGCGAGGAAAGACCGCCCAATCCGATGATCCGGCTTGCAAAATTTCAAACCCGGCCTGACCCAGCGCCGAGAAAAGACGGCGCCCGGTTCGACTCTCTCCGGAATTCTTCCCATTGATGCATCGCTCATCCATGCTTTGATGGTACAGGTGGATGATTTGCTCATCCAGTTCAGCATGGATAATCGGCTCAAAAGCCGTCAAGCCATCAAAGTTGATTGTAAAGTAGCCCAGTCCGTTCTGTTTCAGACAATTGCGGATGAGTGGTAAAGCCAACTTCAAGTCCACCAGATCCAATACGGCGTTGGCAATCACCAGATCAAAATAATCCTGCCAGCGGGTCTGCTGTAAAAAGTCATACAAATCAGCCCTCAAGAAGGCATAAGTCACCCCATGAAAGAGACGGTTCTGGTACGGTTCAAGGTCAAAAGCCTGTGCATTCCAACCTTGCTCTTTTACCCATAAAGGAATGGTATCCCGTGCCGTTTCAATATTTTCTTTTTCGGCGTCAATCCCAATATACTCCGCCTCTTCAATCAATCCCCATTCCAGCATCCGTTGAAACATCGTGCCAATACCCATACCCAATTCAAGTATGCGAAGGGAAGTGTTCCCTGAATGATGCCGTATCTCATTCTCCAGCGATGCCCACACTCGCCGATTGAGCGACCGATCATCCACAGATTTCTTGGCGGATAAATATCGGACAAACGACCATTCCATTTTTACCTCCCTTTTCACCCCACAAAATATTCCATTAAGAATTGACGAACGCACCTCATACTCTGTTGCCACGTGGGAAACTGCTCATACCGTTGTCGGGCTGCCTTTTTGAGGCTTTCTCGCAAGCCCGGATCAATCATAATGACCTTGAGAATGTCCCGTAACTCCACCGGAGAGTTGGTCTGGACGAGAAAACCATTAATCCCCGACTGGATAATCTCTGCGGCTGCCCCGTTCGTGCCACCAATCGGAATAACCCCAAACCGCATTGCTTCCAGATAGACAATTCCAAACCCTTCATACTCGGATGGCACAACCAGCACATCCGCAGATTGCCACAACCTGACCAGTTCCTCATCCGAAACAGCACCATGAATGTGTACCCTGTGATGAAGGCTTTTGGTGGTGATTTGATGTTGTATTTTTCGCTCATACGACGGAATCAGGTTTGTTCTGCCCACCAGCGATAACCGCCACGGAAAAGCATCCAAAGGCGCCAAGGCCTCTAAAAGAATATGCAGCCCTTTGCGAGGAATCCAGTTGCCAACAAATAATAATTGAATTTGACTGTTATGCCTATGCGCATACAAATTAGGGGCAGGTTTACCCGATAGAGCATCTCCACCCGGAGTTGCAATCAGTGCAGGTTTGGGATGGGTCAGCAATTCCTTTACTGTTTGAAGAGTCGTCTGACTGTTACAAATAAAACCATCCACTGTATTAAGATAATGTCTTTCTATATGACGATACACCCACCTCAGTAAGGAAGGATGCTTCTCGGAGCAACGCAAGTGATGGACAATGCTGACCAGCGGGTATTGAACAAACTTTTTCAATGTACCATTCAAGAGAAAGAACGAGGGATGATTGAGCTCATCCTGAAGCAGCACATCCACTTTTAAGTATTTCAGGCGTTTTAGCAATTTGCGGTTGAAGTTATCCCGACAATGGCTCAGGTAATCCCGCCACGGCAAGGAGATGATTTCCACCGCATCACCCTGATTACGCAGATACTCCACCAGTTTACGGTCATATAAATAACCGCCGGAAAGAGTGCTTATATCTCCGTATATAACCAGCCCGACCTTCACCTATTGCGCCACCTCATACCCCGCCCAGGCTACCGAGTTTTCCCATAATTTGACAGAGATACGCTCAACTGTTCCATTAAGAAATTGTTGCGCCAGCGATTCGCACAACACCCGTGCAAAATGCTCTAACGAGGGATTAACGCCCGCAAATTCCGGTAAATCATTCAATATATGATCGCGATAATGAGCGATCAGCTTATCCAAAGCCTGCTCAACTGCTACAATGTCTACAAGATATTGATGTTGGTCTAACTTCCTGCCATATAATTCCACTTCAAGACGATAGGGATGAGAATGCAGTTGATTCTCCGCTCCCCAATCACCCCCTATCAAGTAATGCTGAGAAATAAAATCCCTGCGGACACCCACGCGGTACATGTTCTCACTCCTTTTACAATGGCATGATAAAAACCCAAATCAAGCGATTAACCTACTATAATCTTAACATGAATGCGACCGAATATCGTGCCAGTGAACAAACTTTGGTTGAAATCAACATTGAAGATATGTTGATTTCTTTTGGCTTGGAGAAATGGAAAGCAGCACGTCCGCTGGCGCAAATTATTTTTGAACACCCCGCTCGTAAGTTCGCCCGTCATGTGCTGGATTTTGACCGGGGTGTTGCGGCCGGCGGTCTTGCCAGTGGTTCCCAGCGAATGCTTCACCAGTACATCCGTTCCTTGACCATCGTCGGTCAGGAGCATCTTCCTCAAAGTGGACCGGTTTTGATCCTTTCCAATCATCCCGGCATGGCCGATACACTTGCCCTCTTTTCGGCGTTGCCCCGACCCGATTTACGGGTTCTGGCAGCCGAACGACCCTTCCTCCGCGCTTTACCAGCCACCGCCCGCTATTTATTCTTTGTTCCAGAGTCAGAAAATCAACGCGGTGAAGTCATTCGACAAACAGCCGCTCATTTGCGGGCTGGTGGGGCTGTGCTGACCTTTCCTCGTGGCAAAATTGAACCAGATCCCTCGGTGTTGCCGGGGGCGCTTCAATCGCTTGAGGAATGGTCCATAAGCACCGGCTTGTTCGTTCGGCTGATTCCCGCCTTACCAATCCTGCCCGTACTGGTCAGTGGTGTAATTGCCGCTCCATCCCTCCATCATCCGCTCACATTATTGCGCCGCCGGACAGAGGATAAACGCCGTTTGGCAGCCACCCTCCAAATTTTGATGCGAGAGCTGTTTCCGAAAATGTGGCCGGTAGATGTCCGGGTAGATTTGTTTCCGCCCATTGACACCCGCCCCTTATCCGGTTATCGCCGTCCGGAGGAAATCACCCGTGCCTTAATTGACCAAATTCGGCCGCTTTACGAGCGGACAATTCGAGAGATCACACATCCTCGTTATCAACCTCCCCTCACCCATGCAGCTGCCAGTAAAGCATCTTACCGGTAAGTGAAGACTGCCTGCAGCACCTGTTGGGGTGAATCAACCAACAGCTGAAATGCCTGATCAGCCTCAGACAGCGGAAATAGATGACTGATCCAGTTACCGGGTTTTATCTTTTCCAAATGGTGAAAAACTACCTCAAATCGCCTCTGCTTGCTCCAACGCCCTGATAGTGAAGGATTAATCGTACTGACCTGACTGGAGAAAATTCTGATCCGGTTGCGGTGAAATTCACCGCCTAACGCTAAGGGAGCGGTTTTCTGACCATACCATGAACCAACAATGATACGACTGTGGAAACCGCACACCTCAATTGCCTGATTGATAGCCTCCGGTTGACCGCTGAGTTCAAAGACCAGATCAGCACCGAGTGCAGGCAACCCGGCCGATTCAAGCGCCCGGCGTAATGAACCGGCTTGTGAAAATTCAAGCGGGTTGAGGGTAATGTCCGCTCCAAGACTGAGGGCAATCTGACGCCGGTAGGGAAACAAATCCAACCCTCCCAGAAAGCCCAACGGGAACTGCCCCAATAGTGCAATGGTCAGGAGTCCCACCATGCCAAGGCCGAACACAATCACTGCTTCACCCAGCACGGGTTTACCGTCTTGTAAAAAGTTTACGGCGGTTTCCATATTAGGTATGTAAACCGAGTCTTCATCCCGCAATGTGTCGGGTAAGGGAATTAAGTCATTGAGCAAAATTGTGAAATGACTGGCATGAGGATGAAAGGCAAAGACCCTTCTGCCAACCCATGTGGAGGAAATTCCTTTACCGCATTCAACAACCTCGCCAACACAGCAATATCCATAACGGAAGGGATACCTGAACTCACCCTTCAACGCAGTCAGACTCTCGTCCAGGGCGAGATTTTCAGGGAACAAACCTTGATAGATCATCCCTTCGGTGCCGGCACTGATTCCGCTTATACGTGTTTTAACCAGCACTTCATTTTCAGCCGGAGAAGGACAATCTTCTTCCACAATCTCAATTTTCCGAACCGACCGATGAACCAAAACCTGCCGTTTCATTTAGCGCTCCACCCATTCCAGATCACCGAAAGCGACCACATCGCTGCCAAATGCTTCATAACGGACATTGGCAAGGGAAGGTAGTTGATCTGACACCCGCTGCCGACCGATAACATTCAAACCACCTAACCAGCGCGGCACAATTGTGATGACGGCTATATTCGCCAGTCTTTCAGTGAGGAAGGAGGTGATGACTTTGGCCCCCCCTTCTACCATCACCGATTCAATTCCTCGCTGCCCTAACTCCTCCAGCAATTTTTCCAAATCCAGGCCGCGGTCACCACGGCGCGGCAGAGGAATCAAATCAACACCCTGATTGAGCAACTTTCTCTTTCGAGTATCCTCCGCCGTCACGGCACAAGCCACCCAGGCTTTGCAGTCTTGCCTTCGCAACAATTGACATTCGAGGGGAATACGCAGGCGAGAGTCCAGGATGACAGGCTGGGGATTCTTGCCTTTCACCAACCGCACGGTTAATTGAGGATCATCCGCAAGCACCGTTCCAATTCCAATCAGTATGGCATCGTGAACGGCGCGTAATCGGTGAGTCAAGCGCTGAGATTGCGGTCCGCTCAATCCAACCGGCATCCCTCGTCGAATAGTGAGGCTGCCATCCAGCGATTGGGCATAACTGAGTGTAACCAGCGGCTTCTTCTGATTTTCAGCCGATTTTTTATGCTGGTTCACCCAGTCAATCACCGCAAGTTCAATATCAGGAATGCTTTCCATTGCGATTCGATTCGGAATGAACAAATTGAAGCACTTCTGAATCCAGAAGATGATTCATCCGCTTGATTTTGGTCATCAAGTATGCAGCATTATCCGGATATATGGTTGGGATGAGTGGTATTCGCTCAACCACGCGAATGCCGTGGCTCTCTAAATCGGCAATCTTGTCCGGATTATTGGTCAAAAGACGCACCGAACGAACCCCCAAATCCTTCAAAATGGCTGCAGCCATACTGTATTCCCGTTGATCTTCCGGATGCCCCAAAGCAAGATTAGCATCCACCGTATCCAATCCCTGATCTTGTAGATTATACGCCCGTAGTTTTTCCATCAAACCAATGCCGCGGCCTTCCTGCCGTAAATACACAATAACCCCGCAATCTTCCAGGGCAATATATTCCATTGCGTGGTGCAATTGTTCCCCGCAGTCACAGCGGCGCGAACCTAAAACATCACCCGTGAAACATTCCGAATGGATCCGGACGGGCACATTTTCTTTGCCGAACACATCCCCCCGAATCAACGCCAGATGTTCTTTCTCGTCACGATTATTGATATACAGGCACAGTTGAAATTCCCCGACGGCAGTAGGAACACGGGCGCACACAATTTGGTTGAGTATCAATGGTTCTTCCATAACAACACCTCGATGATGATTTAAGAGAATGGTGGAATGATGGATGAACGCCGACGATAGTCTATCCACAAACCGATTAACAGAGCAATTTCAATGACCTTGGTCAGATAGCCAAGCGTGGATCGTTCACCAATGGCAACCCACAAGAGAATGGTCAGCAGAGTATAGCCCATATAAGCCAGGGCAACCCATTTTCTTCGATGAGCCAAAAAGGGAATTGGCAAAAAGTAAGCGGCAGCCAGCGTGATGAAACCCAAACCATTCAGGATGAACACCACATCTGGAAAAAGCAGGGAAATGTGAATTGCGGCTGTCGCAAGGGTGAGCAAAATGATTAAACCTCCCAACAGCCCAATCTTTGAGCGAGTAGTCATCATGGTTATCTCCATATCTTTTACTTAAAATCCTCTTGAATTGAGGGGGCGGTTCGGCTTAGAAACCAGCCACCCATTATCAGGCCTGCCAGCCCAATGGACACATCTCTGGCGCGCATCCATAAACTCAATGCCAAACCTGCCGCTGCCGGCATTCCCACAGATTGCATTGCAAAAACCTGACTGGCTTCTAAAACCCCTAAGCCACCTGGCAAGGGCGCCAAAAAGGCAAGCCGTGAGAGAACGAAGGCAAACGCAACTTGCTGACCATTCATGAGCAAAGCCAGAAATTGCGCCGCTAGAAAATACTCCAAAATCATCCCCGCCCAGGAAAGCAGGGACACCAAAATTGCCAGTAATAAACTTTTCGGATTTCTTTCCAGGAAGATGGCAATCTGACCTTCTGCCTCAATCAGCAAATTGCCGGTTTTGCGCATCCACTGCCGGGTTGAACACAATGTCCCACTTTTTTCTAAAAGCCATTTCAGAGGATACCGGCCGTTTTTCAAGGTTATAAGATGAGCTACCGGGACTACGCTCACCAGTAAAACCAAGACCCAGCCATTTTGGCGGAGAATTTCGCTACCAAAACCTGCGTTGAAAGTGAGGAAAAGTCCACCAGCAATGACCAGAATATTTACCAATAACTCCAATAATTTATCCAGATAGACAGAAGAAATGGCAGGAGCGGTTTGAACAGGATGATGACGGGTCAAAAGGGCAACCTGGGCCGGTTCGCCACCAAATTGCGGGCCGGGTGTAAAGTAGCTCACTCCAAAACTGGTCAAGCGGTAACTGACCAGCTTTATCAGAGGCACTTTCATTCCCATGGCGCGCAAAATAATCTCCCAGCGCAATGCCATCAAAAGAAAGACCAGAATGTTGACTCCGGCTAAAATCACAATCTGAGCCAGGTGCAGACGGGAAATTACCTGCACAATCTCATTCACCGGCGTTGAACCCAGCGACCAAACCAATAACGGGATTGACGCCAGTAAAATTAACCACATCCACTTCAAATCAGAGGTTTTAGATTTCATTTATTCTATTGTACCAATCTGACCAAGTTTGTAAAGTTTTTGTAACGTTAATGTAGAACAGGGCACCCATCAGGATGCCCTGTTCGCGTTGATTATTCTGGGATTTACTCGACCCTTTTCAGAGCAATGGTCACTTCCTGATCATCAAAGGTATCCCTTGTAGTGGGCAGGTTCTCCGATGTCAATGAATCAACCATCTCAACACAGAGCGTTTCAGCTTGAATATAACCGGCAAAGTCTTTGACGGCTTCTGCCAGCAAAGGTGTGGCCGAGTAATAAAGCCGGATTCGGTCCGAAATTTCCAAATCGGCCTGTTTACGTAAATCTTGAACACGGCGGACAAATTCCCTTGCCAACCCCTCTTTGACCAGTTCGGGGGTTAAGTCCGTAACCAAAGCCGCCAGATAGGCGCCTTCACTGGCCACCGCAAAGCCTTCACGCGCTGTTGCCCGCACCTCCACCTCCTCCGGCAATATGGTAAAAGTTTCCCCTTCTACCACCACGTCAAGCGGCTCACCGGCCAGCAGTCGTTTTGCAGCCAATTCTGGATCCAGCTCCAGTAAAGCCTTGCGGATCGCCGGAAATTTGCTGCCGTATTTTTGACCCAATTGTTTGGGTAGCGGGTTGAGGGAATAAGCAACTGCCTCGGCAGTTGTATCCAGTACACGCACTTTTTTGACATTTAATTCATCTTCCAGCAAATCTGCATAGGCTTCAACCACTCGCATTTCATCGGCCGTACCAACCGAAAAAGCCGCCTCAGCTAACGGCTGGCGCACCTTCCGATTGGCTTTATTTCGCGCTGCATGACCCACAGAAGCCAGTTTCATCACCAGTGCCATCTCGCGATTGAGTCGTTCATCAATCACCGCGGGGTCGTATGCAGGCCATTGTGCCAAATGCACCGATTCAGGTGCCGAATTATCCACACTTCGAACAAGGTTCTGGTAAAGCTCTTCCGCCATAAACGGCATGGTCGGTGCAAGCAATTTGGCAAGGGTAACCAGCGCTTCGTAGAGTGTGGCATAAGCTGCCCGCTTGTCCTCATCGGACTCGCTCTTCCAAAACCGCCGCCGGGAACGCCGTAAGTACCAGTTGGATAATTGATCTACAAAAGTTTCGATGGGACGGGTGGCTCCTAACACATCATAAGTTTCCAGTGCATTGGTTACCTCTCGCACCAGCGTATGGAGGCTGGAACGCAGCCAGCGATCTAAATCGCTATATTGAGGAAGGTGAGAAACATCCGGTTTCCAGCCGTCCAGATTGGCGTAGGTTACAAAGAAAGAGTAGGTATTCCACAACGTCAATGTGAAATTCCGCACCACTTCGGATACCAATTCGGACGAATAACGCCGTTCCTGACCGGGCGGGCTGGCCGTGTAAAGGTACCAGCGCATAGCATCGGCGCCGTGCTTATTCAAAACATCCCACGGATCGGCCACATTTCCGCGCGATTTTGACATTTTCTCACCCTTACCATCCAGAATTAGACCAAGGCAAATCACATTCTTAAAACTGACCTGGTCATTCAACAGCGTACTGATCGCGTGTAATGAATAGAACCATCCGCGCGTTTGATCTACTGCCTCGCAAATATAATCGGCCGGATACTGTCGGGCAAAAATCTCCTGATTTTCAAAGGGGTAATGCCATTGGGCGTAGGGCATTGAACCCGAATCAAACCACACATCAATCAATTCCGGTACGCGGTGCATTTTTCCACCGCACTCCGAACAGGAATAGACAACCTCATCTACGTGCGGACGGTGCAAATCCAGGCTGGAAAGGTCACGTCCAACCTTCTGGCTCAATTCTGCTACCGAGCCGATGCACTCCTGATGTTTGCACTGCTCACATTCCCAAACGGGTAAGGGGGTTCCCCAATACCTTTCACGGCCTAATGCCCAATCAATATTATTAGCCAGCCAGTTTCCAAATCGTCCATTCTTAATATGAGCAGGATACCAGTTGATTTGTTCGTTCAACTCCACCATCCGTTCTTTGAACTGGCTGGTTCGAATATACCAGGTTGGGCGCGCATAATACAGCAAGGGTGTATCGCAGCGCCAGCAGAAAGGATAGGTGTGGGTGTAGGTGCCCGCGCGGAAAAGAAGCCCGCGCTGATTTAAATCTTCAATAATCAAAGGATCCGCGTCCTTGACGAACATTCCTGCCCAGGGACGCACTTCGGAAATAAATGTGCCGTTAGGCGCAACGGTCATCAGGATCGGCAAATCATATTCCAACGCCGCGCTCATATCCTCGGCACCGAAAGCCGGCGCCATGTGAACCAAGCCTGTACCATCTTCGGTGGTCACAAAATCACCCATCACCACATAATGAGCCGGTTTGTCAGGTGGTAAGAAGGTGAATAAAGGCTGATACCGCTTGCCTTTCAGATTTTTGCCCTTGATCTTTTTAAGAATGGTGTAAGGCTGATTGTCGAACACCTTTTCCAACAGCGCTTCGGCAAGGATCAATTTTTCAGTTCCGCCTTCCTCTAACTCCCGTTCAATCACCACATAAGTTTCATCGGGGTGAGCAGCCACCGCTACATTTGCCGGTAGTGTCCAGGGAGTTGTTGTCCACACCAATAACGCCGTGTCTGGTTCTTCCACCAGCGGTAACCGGACATATACCGACGGATCGGTTGCTTCATCATAGCCCAATGCCACCTCGTGATCGGAAAGGGGAGTACCACAACGCGAGCAATAAGGGACAACTTTGAACCCCTGATACAACAGTCCTTTGTCCCAAAAATTTTTCAAAATCCACCAGACCGACTCGATATAATCGTTGGTATAGGTAATATAGGCCGTATCCAGGTCCACCCAATAAGCAATGCGGTCGGTCAATTTTTCCCACTCTTGAATGTAGGAAAAGGCAGACTCACGGCAAAGTTCATTGAACCGGGCAATTCCAAAATCCTCAATCTGTTGCTTATTGGTAAAACCAAGTTTTTTTTCAACCTCAATTTCTACCGGCAGTCCATGCGTGTCCCAGCCGCCGCGCCGTATGACATGATAGCCCTGCATGGTTTTATAGCGGGGGAATACATCCTTGAAGGCGCGTGCCAGCACATGATGCACACCGGGTTTACCATTTGCTGTGGGAGGGCCTTCATAAAAAACGTACTCCGGGCCACCTTCTCGTTGTTCCAAAGTTTTTTGGAAAATTTGATGCTTTTTCCAAAATCGGAGAACACCCTCTTCCATCAACACAATATTGAGTTTTGGAGAAACCGGTCGAAACATGTTCACTCCTCTAAGCGCTTGAAATTAAGACATAAACCCTCTGCCCATACAGGGACGAGAGGGTTTTTCTCGCGGTACCACCCTGTTTCCTGCTGTTCAAGCAGGCACTCAGCCGAATACGCCTTTTCCAGGATATATTCGCGCCACTGCTAACGGCTGGCGAAGCCGGCGCCCCTACTGACAGATGACCCTGCGTTCAGTTTGCAGCTCCGGAAGGATTTTCAGTCTGCCGCTTTGCGCCCGGCTCACACCCGCCCGGACTCGCTGTGGCTGCGTGCAAACTTACTCGTTTCCATCATCGCTTTTACACAGATGCCGAAATTATGCCACGAATTTGACCGTATGGCAAGTGCAAGATGAACCAAAATCATGGCGAACGGTATTGGTAAAGCCTGAATTCGAGTATGTCTGTTTTTGCTTCGAGTCGGTCTCTTAGCAGGGAGTAATAAGGAGCCGCATTCTCGATCATCCCCGGGTTTCCAAATACAAAATCCAAACCCAGTTGATCCAGATATTCTCTTCCTTGCCCATTTTTAAGATGCTGAAAATAATTATAACTGTTGATTAACCCATCCAGATTAATGATCGTACGATCGTGGATAAAATAGGCCGTTGTCCCGCCTCCAGGCATGCCAATCATACTACCCGGTGGTGTTTCTTTCTCGAGGAGTTCAACTTCCCGAAGATAATAGGCTTTTGCAGGATTTTTCTGGATTAAAAAAGAATTAACCAACATTGAGCTCCCCCCAATAACAATCACTACCATAATTAAACCAGCAAACAAAACAAGCCGCTTTTTTATTTCATAGAAAGAAAAACGTGTGAACCATCCCTCGAGAGAAAAAGAAAATAACATAATGGCTGCAAGCGATGAATTGACCCAGTACCACGGCCGGAGATTGATATAATAACTGCCCGTATAGTACATGATCTGAAACAGACAGGCGGTTAAAATCGGGAAAATCAACAATGTACGCGGGTCGAAATTGGATTTTTTAATTTGCCACTTCAACCCTGCAAATATCATAGCAAGCCAGCCAATCATCAATCCGCACTCCAACCACTCACTTGTAACACCATGTACCAATCCCCCCCACAAACCTTCCACGAATATAGACACAGGCAGGAACAGTAACCACCACGGACTTTGCCCAATGTTTTCAAAAAATCCAAACAAACCGGGGATACTGTTAACGGGTTTACCATAAACAGTGTCCGGAATCGTACCCCACCAATGCTTAACCTGACCACTAACCGGTGATGGCGTGCCAAACCAGATCAGATTAAGGAGCAGATAAACGCTCAAACCGATTACAACTGGTAGAGCATACCCCGTTCCACGAACAATCCAGTGACGAATATTTTGTAAAAACTCCCCCCATGGCGAGAATATCTCCCCTTGAAATTTCCCGATGATCTCAATTGCCAGCCTTCGCGCCAGTAAATACATTAACACACTATAAAAGACATCGAGCAAGGCTGTTGTGCGAGGATAACTTCCAATGACTCCTCCAGCGTTCAGTATTATTAAGATCACACCTGTCAACACCGCAGAACTCAGGCCGGCCAGAAAAACCCGCACGAATTCTTCACGAAACCCTCTCCATATTGGACGAAACAATCCCAGGCTATATGCCAAAATTAACTTGATCGGCACACCAAGCCAAATCATCGCATACAGTGTAGATTGATACTCGGTTAGAAAGCGCGGAAAACCAAGTCGCGTAAAAAAGGCCAGATAAACCGCGGAAAGCCCGAAGATCAAATAGAACAACCAGAAGATCCATCTCTGTTTGTCTCTAAATACGACCACCAAACCGATAGTCAGAACCAAGAATACATTATCCAGCCTGGCAAACAAAGTCAAAAGTGCTATCACTCCCAGCGTGAAGCGATCACGCCAGGATTCTTGAGCAATGGGTTTCTCTAAAATTCGAGCGGTCTGATAGATCAACCCAACCCCACATAAGGCATTCAAAGCCGATTCCATTCCTAATTGAATGAAAGAACGATGAAGTGAAGGAAAAAACACCCAAAAGACTGCAGCCAGCATGGCAAGAGAAGGATGAATGGACTTGGAGAGAAAGCGATATAGAATCGTACCGCTTCCCAAAGAAATCAGTACTGAAATGAAAACAACCAATCGTAAAGGCAAAAACAGGTCAAAGTGTGCCAGCGAAAAAACCGGAATTAAAATGAGCATCCACAATGGATGATAACCATTTGAGGGATGGATGCCATCCAGGCTGGATCCTTTCCCCTCGCTGATATTACGGGCTACTTGAAAGTAATAGAAAGCATCATCGGTGGTGAACCACCTGTCCAGAAGATTATCCATTGGCGCAAAGACAACCGTCATGTGAACAACGACCACCAGAATCGCAAATAGCGCCTCAAAGCGGTTGACTTTCATAGCAACCCCAAGGAATAGCCTACTCAATTACACCGTAAAACAAGGGCAAGGGCTGAATCGGCAGCGTGCTCCAGCTATGCGCAGCCAGCAACCGTTCTTTTGCCTGCTCCAATTTAGAGCGATCATTCGCATGAATGGTAAATAACAAGTCTCCCTTGCGAAGAAAATCCCCAACCTTATGATGAACAACCACACCTACCGCGTGATCAATTGCATCTCCTTTTTTGATTCTTCCGGCCCCCAAATCAACAGAAGTTTCCCCCACTTCTCTGGCGTTTATGGCAGAAAGATACCCTTCTTGACTTGCGTACACCTCTTCAATAAATGCTGCTCTCGGTAATAATTCAGGTTGATCCACCATGCGGACATCCCCACCCTGAACCTGCACCAGTGTACGGAATTGTTGCCACGCCCGCCCTTCTCGTAAGGCTTCTTCTGCGAGGTCTCGCCCCTCACGCAAATCTTGAACCTTTCCGCCAATGACCAGCATATGGCTGGCTATTTCCATGCAATGTTCGTAAAAATCTTCCGGGCCATGACCGTGCAGCGTATCAATGGCTTCCCGTAATTCCAACGCATTTCCCACTGCATAACCCAGCGGCTGATTCATGTCAGATAAAACCGCCACTGCCCTGCGTCCGGAAAGGCGCGCAATCGCCACCATCAATCCTGCCAGTGTACGGGCATCCTCCAGGGTTTCCATGAAAGCCCCCACCCCAACCTTAACATCCAGGACAATCGCCTGCGCACCAGCAGCAATTTTTTTGCTCATGATGGAAGAAGCAATCAAAGGTATGGAAGGAACTGTGCCAGTCACATCCCGCAGCGCGTACAATTTACCGTCCGCAGGCGCTAAGTCACCCGTTTGACCAGTCAGCACCAATCCATAGGTTCTTAGATGATGGATGAATTCCTCTTTGCTCAAATCAGTGCGAAAGCCGCGAATAGACTCAATCTTATCCAGGGTGCCACCACTAAAACCCAGTCCCCGACCCGACATCTTGCCGACGGGTAATCCACAAGCAGCGACCAAAGGTTCAACCACCAGCGTAGTTTTGTCCCCCACCCCGCCGGTAGAATGTTTATCTACCGCCACCGGCACTACCCCAGACAAATCCAACACCTCCCCGGAGTAAGCCATTGCCAGAGTCAGATCGGTAGTTTCCTGTTCGGTCATTCCATTAAGCATCACCGCCATCGCCCATGCAGCTACCTGATAATCTGGAATTTCTCCCCGTGTGAATCCCTGCACAAAGAACTCAATCTCTTCCCGGCTCAACACTTTTCGGTCACGTTTTTTAATGATGATGTCCACTGCTTTCATGAGGTTTCCTCCGTTAGAAAAAGCGAATTTTGGGTTTCTCCAACCGGCGGCCCTTCCAGGTAGAAGTACCTCTCAAGGTCAGATAGAAAGAGCGTATCGCAATCAGGGTATTGAAAAGAACCGTCAAAGGGTAAAAGAAGGCCAGATAAACTGGAAATTTCAAGCGGGCGTACACCAAACCCCAAATCAATAGAGAGAGTCCAGTTGCAAGACCGGCTTTTTCGATGGGAAAATAATTCACCTTTATACCGCTCAGGCTAAAAAAAAGAACAACCAGCGGTTCCCAGAAAACCACCATCAACCACGTAAACACGAAACTGTATGTTAAGAGATTATACCGAAAAGCCGCAAAATAATTCTTACTGAAACCATTAATCACCTGACTTAAGGAATGATACATCCGGCACTCCACCTGATCGCTTCCATCTGCAAGCCACCATCGGAAACCCTTTTTGACTATCCTGCGTCCCATTGCCAGATCGTCCACCGCATCGTTGCGTATTGCTGCATGTCCCCCAATTTCAAAATAAACTCTCCGGTCGAATAGCATAAACTGGCCAATCGTAAAAGTCAACCAGTCCAATTGTACCTTTCGAGCAATCCCTAACGGTAAAACGGTATATACTGCCCATAAGAAGAAAGGTTGAATCAATCGCTCGCCCCAGGTCTTTACAATTTCCCTCGGAACTACACTGAGTAGTTGAACCCGTTCGTGGAAAAAAGTGTTCACCGCATGGGTAATCGCTTGGGGATGAAGACGAGTGTCGGCATCCAAAAAGAGCAGCAATTCACCCCTACTCTGTTCGGCCAACTGCTGACACGCCCAATGCTTGCCCAACCAACCGGTCGGCAGAGGTTTTCCCTCAATTAAGACCACACGATCATCCTGCTGACGGTAGCGGCGAACAATTTCAGCCGTTCGGTCGGTTGATTGATCATCCAGTATCAGAATTTCCAGATGAGGATAATCCTGACCCAATACCGAACTGACACATCCCCCGATATTCCCTTCTTCGTTTCGAGCTGGTATGAGAATGGAAACGAGCGGTTTTTGGCTGGCGGGCGGGTAATGTTCAATTCTTCGAAACCAGAAAAGATTGAACACCGAGATAGTTAAAATGATCGCGAGATAGCCCAGCAAACCATCCGCATGGGTAGAGACGATATACTGCCAGATGGTCACATGATCTCCCAAAAGAAAACAGGATTTTCAAGTATGAGGTTGAAAATACCTGTTGTTACCAATGGTCATTAATGATGTTTCTTTAAGAAGATTGTAACCTTACGGTTAGGTTCCTCACCAACACTTTCTGTGGTTACTTCCGGATGATCCCGCAATTCAAGATGAATCACCCGCCGCTCATTGGCCGGCATCGGTTCCAAAGTGATTTTTCTACCCGTATGGACAACCTGTTCGGCGCTGCGGCGTGCCAGCACCCGCAATTGACGTTCGCGCCGCGCTCGGTAGCCTTGCACATCAATTATCAATGGAACCCACCGTCCCACCTCTTTACTCAAAATCAGGCTGGTAATGTACTGCAAGGCATTCAAAGTCTCCGAGCGGCGGCCGATCAAAATGCTCAAATCCTCCCCCTGCACTTCCACCATAACTGTGGGTTGATCGTTCTCATCTTGCGGGGCAAGCATAGTCGCTTTTAGGCGTGCTTTCAGGTGCATTTTTTGCAGTAATTCCCCTGTAATTTGTTCGGCGGTTGCCAAAACAAATTTCTCATTTTTATCCTGAACCTCTTCAGATGGCTGAGCCAGATTGGTTGAGGAAGCGGTTTTTTTCTCCACCTTCGTTGAACGATTTTGCCCATTTTCTAGGGGAGAGGTTGAAATGCTCTCTTTTTCCTTAATCCACAAACGAATACGTGCCTGACGGCTTCCCAAACCCAGAAATCCGCGGCTGCCGGCATCTAACACTTCAACCTCAACCTCATCTTCCCGCAGACCAAGTTGACTTAATCCTTTGGCAACGGCTTCTTCCACAGTTGGAGCGATGATTTCAAGGGTGGTTTTCTCGTGACTCATAGACTCCTCAAATCTTCCCTTTCCTAATTCAATCAGGAAAACGGCGGCTATTTTGAATAGGATTTTTTCCCGCTGCTACTGGCGGCTGCTGGTTGTTTATTCAAAAATGGGAACACATTTCCCCAATTGACTTTACCCAACATCGCATATTGCAGGATACCAATCAGGTTAGAAGCCACAAAGTACAAAGCCAGACCCGAAGCCAGTGTATAGGCCAAGTAACCCATGAAGATGGGCATATACAGGTTCATCATATTCGACATTGCTGCAGTTTGATCCTTAGGGTTGGCAGAAGGTGTGGCAATCAACTTTCCCTGCACATAAGTCGTGATGACAACCACAACCACCAGTACCGGAATGCCAAAACTCAACCCCGGAATGAACAGCCGTTCAGGTTGTCCCAGATCCATCCACAAGAAACGGGAATTGAGCGGAATCAATGATTCGACTTGCAGTAAACCGGGATAAATATGGCGGATGAGCCGCAACAGATCCAGCGGAGTACTGGCGAGCGCGGAAATGATTGCCTGATACAAACCAAAAATTATCGGCAACTGAATCAGGGTCGGCAAGCAAGAAGCAAACGGGTTTATTCCCAGTTCTTTGTAGAGCGCCATTTGCTCTTGCGCCAATTTTTCGCGGTCACCCTTGTATTTTTCTTGAATTTTGATCCACTTTTCGTTCTTTTGCAGTTCCTGCATTGCCTGCGCACCCTTGATTTGCTTGACCATCAAGGGATGGGTGATTAACCGAATCAACAGGGTAAACAGGATGATAGCAATCCCAAAGTTCTGTCCAACGATGTTATAGATGAACAGAAGAGTATTGATAAAAGGAGTAATGATTAAGGCGTCCCACATGACATTTACCTCTCTTATTTAGGTGGAACAAACGTCCAAAGGTCTTGCCCGTCCAGCGAGACCATTTTCAAAAACTCTTTGCCGCCGGCAATGCCTACTGCCAATCGGTCACCGATTGCCACCGGCCCAGTATACAACTTCCCTTCAAATGTCCGGCTCCACAATCGCTCACCTTCCAATGTCAGGGCAATTAAACTGCCATCCTCGGTGGGAAAAATCACCGAATTGTCCAGAACCGTTGCTTTTCCGGTCACCGGTTGATCTACCTTTTGGGTCCAGAGTTCTGCACCATCTTTCGCCGATATGGCATAGACCGTTCCCTGCAAATCTCCCATGTAGAGCCGTCCATCGTGCAGCGCTGGTTGTGTCCACAAACCGCTTTCAAATTTGCGCTGCCAGCGAATTGAACCATCCTGCGTGTTGACAGCCATCAAATTGCGCGCCAGTGTGGTCAGAAACAAGGTGCCTTCTTCGGTATCCAGAGTGGGTGAATAAATCACTGCCCCGCCAACATCCAATGACCAGATCTTTTGACCGGTTCGAAGGTTGATCGCATACACATTATGATCCATCGAGGCTTGATAAACAACCTCACCATCGCTGACCGGCTGCGACCACAAGGCGCGCCCGGTTTCAAATTTCCAAAGCAACGTTCCATTTTGGGAAAGGGCATACAAAAAATGATCTGCGTTTGGCGCAAGAATGACATCACCGACCACCAATGGACTGGCAATCCAATCAGCCTGCGCTTGGGTAAAGATCCATTTTTCAACCCCGTTGTTTGGATCGAGACTGTGCAGGACATTCTCATAATCCCCTACCAGCAATTGGTCGTCGGCCAGTACCGGTGCCGCAAAAAACATCTGCCGACCTGCCTTTTCGGGAAACCGCCAGATCATACTGCCATCCGCTGCCCGCACGGCGTAGACATGCTGCATGTAGGCAACATACACCGTATCACCGTTTGAGCTGACCCCCGGCCAGCTGGAACCTGAAAGCGGAGCCCCGCAGGATGCTAATAACAACGCTCCAAGAACGAATAGTCCGATGAGTAGAATTTTCGTGTTTTTCATAAATTTTTTCGTGTCAATTAGATTTCTCAGTTTTTTTCAAGGTACAGGATCATATCCGCCGGGGTTTAAAGGATTGCATCGCAAAACCCGCCAGACCGCCATAAATGTACCTTTGAGTGCACCGTGTTTATAGATGGCCTGATAACCATAGTGAGAGCAAGTTGGGTAAAACCGGCAGGTATTGGCGGGCAATGCAGGTGAAACCAGTTTCTGATAGAGACGGATTATCCCCAGCAATATCCAGCGGGGCGCCGTTTTGAAGTTGAACGGCAAATCCCGCAGGCGCGGTTCATGAGAATAATCATGCTCGATCATCAAATGCTGTCCCACTTTTCCCAATCAGGTGTGCTTGTCTCAATAATCCGAGCACCGCTTGGGTTAAGTCCTCAAAATCAGCGGTTAATACTGGCTTACGGGCAATCAGCACAACATCCCATCCAGGCTGCACGTTCGGCAGCAATCTATCCAGCACCGCGCGCAAACGCCTTTTGGCGCGATTCCGGTCAACCGCACTGCCTACCGCTTTGCTTGCAGTGATACCGACTCGCAATTGGCCTTCCTCATTGGGCAGCACGTTTAACACAACAAACGGGTGCGTGTATGCCTTGCCTGTTTGCCGCACCCGCTTGAAATCGCTCGACCGTCTTAGCCTGAATTTGCGCTTCACCCATGAACCCGTCCATTGAAAATCAATGAACGGCAGGTTGCGCCCCATGGGCATCACCTGCAAAGGCAGCACCAATTACCAGCGCACCTTTTTGACATGGCTGTTGGAGGTGACTGTCAGACGGTAGCGGCCGCGCAAGCGGCGGCGTTTCAACACCTGCCGTCCATCAGCCGTTGCCATGCGGGCGCGAAAGCCATGCACGCGAACACGGCGGCGAATTTTGGGTTGGTATGTCCGTTTGGGCATATCGTTTTCCTTTCCTGATTAATATTAGCCACTGTGTCCTGCGCAAATTGCCAAACCCCTGATAAAAATGCTTGGCGATTTCCGCAGCGCACAGGTGATTGCGAAGGGTAGAACCAAATTATACCCTATGCTTGGGCAGTGGTCAAACGCATTTCACTTTGTCCGGCCGTTGATCACCTTATTCGGCGAAAGCATTTTTGCCAGTTGCCGGGCGCCTTCCGGGTCTGCTACGGCTAAAACCTCATCTCCCGGCTCAAAAGTGGTCACCCCGCGCGGAACAATCACCTCACCATGTCGGATAATCGCCGCAATGACACAATGGTCCGGCAGATTGAGGTCTTTGATGGCAACCCCTAATGCTGGTGCGTCCGCCGGGACTTTTTCCTCGACCAGTGAGTAATTCCCCCGCCGCAATTTGATCAGAGTCATCATATCACCCAGCGACATCTCTTCTTCAATGATGGACGCCATGATTTCAGCCTGATTGACCGCTACATCCACATGAAACTTGTGATCAAACAGCCACGCATTGCGCGGATTGTTGATACGTGCAATCGTGCGGGGAACTTTGTAACGGCTGCGTGCCATGAAACAAATGGCCAGATTCACCTCATCCTCGGTTGTACAGGCTGCCAGCACATCCGCCTTTTCTGCTCCGGCTTTTTCCAGAACCAGCGGGTCAATTGGACGTCCCTCAAAAATAATCTCGGTGGGCAATTCCTTATGCAGACGCGCCAGTACATCTGGACGGTTATCAATCAATTGAACAAAATGATTTTGGGCAACCAGAATCCGCGCTAATTGGGCGCCGGTTCTTCCGCCACCAGCAATAATGACATACATTCTGGCTACTCCCTTCCTTCTAATAATTTTTGGCGTAAGCAATTACTGCCGTTAAAAGTGGCGCTCACATGAATGATGTCCCCACCGCGAATTGTCAGACCTGATTGGGGTAGCATTGCCCGACCTGCACGCGTTATCGAAATCGGCAGGCATTCTTCATCGGGCAGTAATTCTTCCAGGGTTTTTCCGTCCCACTTTTCGGGGATGACAAACTCATACACCTCGACTTCTCCATTGCCAGCCGAAAAGACCGTATGAACACCTGAATCATAGAGCATTTCTTCGATCCGCTGGGCTCCCCAGCTGGTTGAACTGATCACTTGCAATTCCAGTTCTTCAAACAAAACCCGGCAGCGCGGATCGTAATTCCGCGCCACCACATTCGGAACATGATAGACCTCCCGTGCAACTCGCGCCACTACCGCATTGATGGCATCCGAGCTTGTGACGGCTGCCAGCGCATCTGCTTTTTCGATGCCAGCCCTCACCAACACATCCTGCGAGAGGGCATCACCCTCGTGAATCCGTCCGGTAAAGTCGGGGGGCAGGTTATGGAAGGAGGTTGGCGAAGTATCAATAACCGCCACCGAGTGACCAGCCCGAAAAAGCCGGTAGGCCAGTGCTGACCCCAGTCGGCCGCAGCCAACCACAATTATTTGCATTCTATTTGGGGTTGATTCTTGTTCTGCTGTCATTAATCCACCTGATAGGGAACGCTTGTGATGACAATGTCTTTGTGAAAGAGCAATGCCATTCGTAAAGTAAGTGCAGTTTGAGTATGTAATAAACTTGCCCACCAATGCCGCGGTACAAATTCCGGCACAACAATGGTGATGATTTCATTCGGTTGGCGAATAGATTCGATTTCACCGATGTATTCCAACAGCGGTTCTATGAACAAACGATACGGTGATTCTAGAATGACCAACCGTCGGCCGTCACCCCAGGTTTCCCATTTTTGCCGAACCCGCTCGGCTTCCTGCGGATCAATCGAGACATGGACGGCAGTAATATCTTCGGAGAGAGTACGGGCATAGCGCAAAGCAGCCAATGTTCCGCGATGGACGCCGCCAATTGGGATGATCACCCGATGCCGGGCGATTTGTGGCAAGCCGCCGTAATTTTCGAGTGAAAGCTTCGATGCCAGATGACGATAGTGCCGCTGAATACCGCTAAAAATGACCACCAACGTTGGGATGATTACGATAACTACCCAGGCACCGTCTACGAATTTGGTCGTAGCAAACACCAACATGACAATTCCAGTGCAAAATGCACCAAAACCGTTAATGAATAATTTTATCAACCAGGTTGGATCGTATCGTAAAACGCTGGAATGTTCCTTTACTTCCTCGCCTTCTTTTAACTTGCTAATTTTCCACCATCGGTGTGCCATGCCGGCTTGAGAAAGCGTGAAAGACAAGAATACACCCACAGCATAAAGAGGAATCAAACGAGTCACACTGGCTTGAAAAAGGATAATCAAAAACGATGAAATTAATGCCAGTAAAATAATCCCTCTCGAATAGACCAACCGACTTCCTCGATATGTCAATTGGCGAGGCAATAATCCATCTGTTGCCACAATTGCGCTGAGGCGAGGAAAATCCGCAAATGCTGTATTGGCAGCCATTATAAGTATGACAGTCGTTGCCAGTATGACACCACTATAAAAGACCCCTCTGCCGTCAAATGCAGTTCTGGCTAATTGGGAGATTACCGTTTCTAATTCGGATGGTACGGCTCTGATATGAGCGGCAAGGAAGGAAATTCCGAGCATCAACGTTCCCAATATGATTGACATGATGATCAGGGTTGTGCCCGCATTTTTTGAACGAGGTTCTTTAAACGCAGGTATTCCATTGGAGATTGCTTCGATACCAGTTAATGCTGCTGTCCCGCTTGAAAAAGCTCGTAAAATCAGGAAGATACCCACACCTGCCGTTCCATGAAAAACTTCCAGAGGGGGAGGATTTTCCACTAACCCCAACGTTCCGCCAATGTATCGAATTGTTCCCACAATCACTGTCAAATACATCATGATAACGAAGAAATAGGTGGGAATAGCAAAGGCGCGCCCCGATTCTTTTACTCCCCTCAAATTCATCACCATTATAAAAGCAATGAAACCTACGGCAATCCAAACTCGATAGGGAAATAGATCTGGAATTGCTGATACAATTTGGGCAACGCCAGACGAAATTGAAACAGAAACGGTTAGAATGTAATCAGTAAGTAAAGCGGCTGCGGCAATTTTTGAAGGTAATACCCCTAAGTTATCTCGCGAAACCGTATAAGCACCGCCTCCATTAGGATACGCATGAACCGTTTGTTCATACGATAAGGTGACAATTGCCAATAAAATGACAATTCCTATGGCCAGCGGAAAGACATACTGATAAGCCTGAGGTCCTAACACCATCAGGATGACCAGCATTTCCTGCGTAGCATAAGCCGTTGAGGAAAGCGCATCCGACGCAAAGACAGCCAACCCAATTAATACGCCAATCGTCTGATGAGGAGCATCTGCGGTTGGTAAAGGTCTGCCAATCAGCCACGTCCGCCAGCTTTTCTTGGGTTTGGCTTCCGTTTCACGGCGAAGTACAGTAGTACCGGTTTGATCTTCTATATTCATGTATTCTCAAAAACGCCTTTATTTTCAGACGCAACAACTTTGCTCAACAAAGCCTGTGATTATAATAGCAAATGTTGGCGTGGTCAATTATAATTTTAGTCAAGGAAATTGGATGATTAATTTCCCTACAACGACTTAATCAGCTGCCATGCTTTCAGAAAAGAACCCCCGGCTGCGCTTAAATACCCTCTTGCCAATTCTATTTTCAGTATCAGGAGGATTGGTTGGTTTGCTTGCGCCCATCCTTGTGACGGCCGTTTTCATTCTTTCACAAGGTCTTTCGCTCACTCCCGCTTCATTCCTTCAGGCACAACTTAACGAACCAACCCTCTGGTTGGTTGACCTCTTCGCGGTACTGATCATTCTGTTCACCTCCGTAAGCACTTATCAGCATTTCATCACCCTGCGGCAGAATCAACACCTCAAAACCGAACTTACTCAGCGCACCAGTGAACTGTATGCCATTAAAGAAATATCCCAGCGAGAAATTCTGGAAAGACATCAAGCCGAAGCCAACATCATCCGTGCGAAAAAAGAATGGGAAGCGACCTTCGATGCCATCTCCGACCTGATTTTACTGACCGACTCAAGCGGCAAGATTATACGCTGCAATCGAGCAACCACCCAAACCCTCAAAACTTCGTATGCCGACTTGATTGGTAAAAACATTGAAGAAGTTTTTCCCGGTGTCATTGAACCGGTACAGAAAAAAGCCCTCACCAAAACTCAGGTCATCCCCATGCCGTCGTTATACGGCTGGTTCGAAGTAACCGGTTTTCCATTTCAGGATGGCGAAAACCAACAGGGTATCATTTACATCTTCCACGACATTGCCCAGCGCAAAAAAGCCGAAGCAGAAATTCAACGCCAGAAACAATATTTTGAAAGCATTTTCCAAAACAGTCCGGTTGCAATTGTCACCCTCGATCTCAACGGTCATATCGTCGCCTGCAATCCGGCTTTCGAGCGTCTCTTTGGCTACACCCAATCAGAAGTATTGGGTGGAAAACTGGATGAAATGATCACCTCCCAGGAATTTCGAGATAGTGCATTTGAGTTTAGCCGCCGGGTTCGACAGGGAGAGTTGATTCACAGCGTCAGCAAACGCCAGACCCGCCGTGGCGAATTAATTGATGTGGAGATTTTCGGTGTGCCAGTCATTGTTAACGGGCAAGAGGTTGGGGTACTCAACCTGTATCACAACATTACCGAACTGGTACGCGCCCGTCAAAAAGCCGAAGAGGCCGATTTAGCCAAAAGCGAATTTTTGGCCAATATGAGCCATGAAATCCGCACACCACTTAACGGGTTGATCGGGATGCTCAACCTGGCCCTGGATACCCCGCTCAACCCTGAACAAACCGAATATCTCACCGCTGCGTTGGAAAGCGCCGAATCGCTCCTCAACTTAATCAGCGATATTCTCGATTTATCGAAAATTGAAGCCGGTAAAATGGAACTGGAGACCACCGACTTCAATATACGCACCATTGTGGAAAATGTGGCCGTCAACTTTTCTCAGCGGGCGGCTGCCAAAGGGCTGGAGCTGGTCTGTCAGATTGACCCACAAACACCCGTTTTGGTGCGCGGTGATCCCAACCGTTTACGGCAGGTGTTAAATAATCTGGTTGGCAACGCGGTTAAATTCACCGAGCAGGGAGAAGTTGTCATCAGTGTTCAACCCATTGCCCAAACCGGTTCGCAGGCTACCATCAGTTTCTCGGTACGCGATACCGGCATCGGCATTCCCCTCGACCGCCAGGCGCGTATTTTCGAACGGTTTACCCAAGCAGATATGTCCACCACCCGCAAATACGGGGGATCGGGTTTGGGACTGGCTATTTCCACCCAATTGGTTGAGTTGATGGGAGGAAAAATCTCACTGATCAGCGAACCGGGTGTGGGCAGCACATTTTCATTCAACGCTGTTTTTTCTCGGCAGGAAATCCCCGAAACCCAGCCGCACGAATTAATTAGCCTTTCCCACCGAAAACACGTTCTGATTGCCGATCCAAACGCTTCCAGCCGTCAATCTCTGCGAATGGAATTGGAGAAAATCGGGTTTGCCGTCACAGAATGTGCAGATCACCAGGCCTTTGTTCAAATCCTCCAAACCGCCGGCCAGAATCGCGCTCCGGTGCATTTAACCATGGTTGATTACCGTTTATTGTTTGAAAAAGGCCAACCCCGTCTGACGGAACACCTCGAACCATTAATCCAAAACGACCTCAAAATTATTGTCCTGACCACACTTGGAACTCATCTCACCCAGGAAGACTGCCAGAAAATAGGCTGCTCGGCTACTTTAATCAAACCCATTCGACAACAAGCGCTCTACAATGCTTTAAAGTCCACCCTTGCCGGCCCCAATGTTGATGAAGTGGCCGAAAAACCATCCTCTTCAAGCCGCCCAACAGCTTCTGGACTGCGTGCGTCCATTTCCCGTCATATTCTCTTGGTGGAGGATAATCCGGTTAATCGAAAAGTGGTAGTCAATTTACTGACGAAATTTGGTCACACCGTCGAAGAAGCCGAAAACGGGCGCGTCGCTGTCGAAAAAACTGCCCAAAAGAAATACGACTTAATTTTAATGGACATTCAAATGCCAGAAATGGACGGCTACGAAGCAACCTTGCGCATTCGCTCACGGGAAGGAGCGGGAAGTCATACCCCCATTCTGGCAATGACTGCTCGAGCGCTGGCGGGGGATGTGGAACGCTGCCTCGCCAGCGGCATGGATGCCTACCTTTCCAAACCAATCAAACCACGCGAATTATTCAACGCTATCGAACGTTGGGCATCCAAACTCGTTCCGCCTGAGATCACCCAACCTGCCGGAATGGAATCTCCATCCGAAATCCATGATGAAGACTTGTCCTTACAGTTTGAAGAATATTTTCAATCTCTTGAAACCGATTCAAATGGCTTTTTGCCCACCTCCTCACCCGAAATCATTGTAAGACCATCATCTCAGATTGAGGCAGTAGATCATCTCTCTGAGGATGAAGATGAATTTCTCAGCCGTGCCTTCCGAAAGAACACCCAATCACTTGGCGATGCCCAATACATGGAAAAAATCCTCCCCCGATTCGGTGACGATCTGGATTTCTTTCTGACCACTTTCGAAGAATTCATTCAACAATGCGAAACCAAACTGACCGAATTGAAAGAAGCGGTCCGCTCCCAAAATACCACAAGCGTTAAACTCCATGCCCATAACCTGAAAGGCGTTGCAGCCAACTTCGAAGCCGTCAAACTGACCCGTCTGGCTCATCAGCTGGATATGCAGGCAGCCAAAGGTGATCTGGAGGGGGCGGATCAATTGATCACTGAAATGGAAAGCCAAATCCCTTTGCTGAAGAAAGCCCTCATGGGAATGAAGGCCCAACACCGTTCGACAGAAAATAATCCCCAAGGATAAATTCATGGCCACCGTATTGCTGATTGACGATGAAATCATCTTCCACCGCATGATCGAACATGCCCTGCGCCCGTTGGGTCACATGGTGTATACCGAGCTGACCGGTACACAGGGACTGGAAGCAGCCAATATCCTCAAACCGGATGTCATCATCACCGATCTAAACCTGCCCGATATTTCTGGCTACGAAGTGACTCGCCGTTTGCGCCGCGACCCGGCTTTTGCTCATACCCCCATCATGGTGCTAACCAGTCAGGCGGGGTTACAGGACAAACTTGCCTCTTTTGAATCCGGAGCAGATGACCACATTACCAAACCCTTTGAGCCTGAAGAACTGGTAGCCCGCATGACGGTGCTGCTCCGTCGCATGGAAGTGATCCGCCATGCTTTGCCAAGTGGAGAAGGCGCTGCTCCTACCAAAATGGCAAAGATGATCGCCGTGCATTCCTTGCGCGGTGGTATTGGGACTTCCACCCTTGCCGTCAATCTGGCTATCGGACTTCGTTCCCTTTGGGACGCTCCAACTCTGTTGATTGATCTGGTGTTGATGGCAGGCCAGGTTGCGTTGTTGTTGAACATGCCCCTCAAACGCACCTGGGCAGATTTAGCCGGTATTGACCCGCTGGAAATGGACACCGAAGCTCTCCATTCGATCATTGAAAGCCATAAAAGCGGGTTGAGTTTCATCGCTGCCCCCACCTTTCCCACCGAAGCCGAAATGCTCTCCGACGAAACACTTAATGTATCCCTCAAACTGCTGCGCCCGCATTATGATTACATTATCGCCGACCTGCCTCACGATTTTAGCGAGGTCGCCCTGATTGCTCTGGACATGGCTGATATTATTCTGCTCGTTCTCGCTCCAGAACTTTCCTCATTGCGGGCTGCAGCAGCAGCGTTGGACACTTATACAAAATTGAACTATCCTCCCGAAAAAATTAAACTGGTTTTGAACAATGTGTTTCCCAAACACGGCCTGCCGCGAGATCGGATTGAACAAGCACTTAAGAAACCTGTGACACTCAACCTCCCCTATTCACCGGATGTACTGGTACAATCCATCAACTTGGGAAAGCCAATTTTATACCATTCTCCAGACGAACCAATATCGGTACTCATGGAAGACTTTGCCTTCTTCATCAGCTCAGAGGAACACAAGAAAACTCGCCCGGAAAAGCCAACCCATGCCTGGAAGCGGGTGTATGACCGATTCATGGAAGCCCGCAAAGCCAGGGAGAAACAATCCCAACGATAATTTCAGCAAGGAGAATTACCATGACCCATGTTTTCAAGAAGCCAACCCGTGTAGCCATTGTCGGTGCGGGAAATGTCGGCGCCACCTTTGCGTACTCTCTCCTTTTGAGTGGACTGGCCAGCGAAATTGTGCTGATTGATGCCAACCACGCCAAAGCCGAAGGGGAAGCGATGGACTTAAATCATGCCATGCCGCTCGGCCGACCAGCGCGCATTTGGGCAGGCAGTTACGAAGACACTGCCGGAGCCATCATCACAGTCATCACGGCCGGTTCGGCTCAACGCCCCGGCGAAACCCGCCTGGATTTGGTACAGCGGAATACCGAGATTTTCAAGCAAATCATTCCAAAAATTGTAGAAAACAACCCCAACGGTATTTTGTTAATTGCTACCAACCCTGTTGACATTCTGACCTATGTCGCGTTTAAGATCTCCGGCTTCAGGCGCAACCATGTAATCGGCTCCGGTACAGTTTTGGATACTGCCCGTTTTCGTTATCTGCTTTCCCAGCATTTTGACGTTGATCCGCGCAGTGTCCATGCTCATATCATCGGCGAACATGGCGACAGCGAAGTGCCTGTCTGGTCCTTAGCCAACATTGCCGGAATGCGGCTGCCGCAATATTGCGCCGTCAATGAATTGGGTTGCGCAGATGAGATTCTCAACTCGATTTTTGAACAAACTCGCGATGCTGCGTATCACATAATCGAGCGTAAAGGGGCAACCTATTATGGCATTGCCAGTGGGCTGGTGCGTATCTGCGAAGCCATCATCCGCGATCAAGGCACTGTCCTTTCCGTTTCCAGTTACATTGACGAACCCTACTACGGGATTGAGGATGTCTGCCTGAGCTTGCCCACAATTGTGGATCTGGACGGTGTCGAACGCATCATTCGTCTGGACTTAAGCGAAGAGGAAGTCGCCGGCTTACAAAAATCTGCGGCTGTACTTAAAAACATCATCTCCCAGTTGAAAATCTAAACCGATTCAACTTTCCCAATCCAGACTTCAAAAGGCTGCAAGGAGATAACTCCAAACCGCTCCATCTGACCTTCCCTGCGGTGTGTTGAAAAAACACACCGCAAATTTTTCATCCAGTATGGTAAAGTGGTTTTTGCAGCGTGTGGTTTCATATTCAACGCCACCAGGCAAATTTGATTCTCCGCCCGCCTCAAGAAAGTGAATACAGCACGGTTGTTTTCGTCCAAGGGTTGATAGTCACCTTCAATCAATGCAGGCGTGTTTTTTCGCAAGTGCAATAATTGCCGGTAATAGTTCAGCATCGAGTCGGGTTCTTTCTGCTGATCTTGCACGTTGACCCCTTCCACAAAATTTGGATGTACCGGCAGCCAGGGTTTTACATTTACCGGGCAAAAACCTGCGTTGGGCCGGTTCGCCCATTGGAGCGGCGTGCGACACTTATCCCGCCCGTATTGAATCGCATAATATTCAGCCTCTTGAGGTGACGAACCCAGCAATTCAATTTCAAGGCGGTAAGCATGTAAACTCAACGGGTCGCGGAAATCCTCTACCTTAAGCCCTAAGTGGTTGACCATGCCAATTTCTTCTCCATTGTAAAGAAACGGCGTGCCCTTCAGGGTAAGCAGTAAAGCCAGGTTGAGCCGCGCAATCTGTTCGTCGTGTTTTCCATCTCCAAACTGGCTCATCATCCGCCCCGAGTCGTGGTTGTTCAAGGTATTGCACGGCCATGCCCCCGGTGGCATTTGCGAAAGTCTTTCTCTCTGGTTTTCACGCACCCAGCGAGGCGAAATCCGTTCGGTGCGCATCAGGGGAAAATTGAAAATCAGGTGAAGTTCATCCTGGCCGTACCCGTAAAACCGCACATCTTCGGTCTCACCGATCAAGACTTTGTCCGGGTATTCATTGACCACCTGACGAAGTTCGCGCATCAGGTCATGTACTTCGGGCATATCCACCTGATGGCGAAACATTCGCATCCAACGGCGATTGGCTTTGCGTTCCTCGGCCTTCGACCTGGCAAGCCTGGCATCCCGGTAAATGGCATCCAGATGATCACCGGTAGCATGGGGCGGGTAACCCTCCCTTTCAAAAATCGTACCAACCGCATCCAGCCGAAAGCCATCCACACCAAGGTTCAGCCAATGGCGCACCACATCAAACATGGCTTGCTTGACTTCCGGATTTCTCCAATTCAGATCAGGTTGTTGGGCAAAAAAGAAATGGTAGTAGTATTCCCCGGTATGCGGATCAAATGTCCATGCAGAGCCGCCAAAAGTAGAAAACCAGTCATTAGGAGGACCGCCATTGTGAGGAGGCTTCCAGATGTACCAGTTCCGTTTTGGATTATCCCGGCTGGAGCGAGATTCCAAAAACCACGGGTGTTGATCGGATGTGTGATTTAGGACCAAATCTAAAACCAACCGCATGTCACGGCGGTGTAGCTCCTCCATAAACTTCATGAATTGCTCCATGCTGCCATATTCGGGAGCAATCCCATAATAATTACTGACATCGTAACCCCAGTCCACCTGCGGAGAAGTAAAATGCGGGGAGAGCCAGATGGCATCCACTCCCAACCAGTGGAGGTAATCTACTTTTTCGATCATTCCTTCAAAATCGCCGATGCCATCAGCGTTGCCATCCGCAAAACTGCGTGGGTAGATTTGATAAAAAACTGCGGTCTGCCACCAATTCTTCTGGCTCACGGGAAAATTCTCACTCCTCTCTGCATGGTCTTAATACAACCGATTTATCCTTGCCATCTTTTGACCAAACTTTAACCTGATCATCAACCGGCCTTAACAGCCCGCCTTTATAGTAGTAAAAAAGAACGTTGGAATTCAAAATATGGAATTCAACCCTACCACCCATGCCTGCGAACAAATTGTGCCAATTGTACCGCAAAGATGGGATTATCGGCTGGCCGAGTATATCTCCCGCATGTTTTCACCTCCACTGGTTGCAACTGCCGCGCTTTTTCTCGCAACCCTGGTAAATTCAAGCCGGGCTGCAATTGGCTGGGGAATAATTACTTTTTTGTTCATCATTTTCGCGCCGGCGGCTTATTTGATCTACCTTCACCGGAGCGGGCAAATCACCGATTTGGATGTGTACGTGCGCCAGCAGCGCGTTCGCCCTTATCTGCTCAGTATCGGGTGCTGTCTGGTAACCTTTGGATTGCTCTGGCACGCTCATGCTCCTGCTTCGCTCCAAATCATCGCCGCCGCCGCTCTGTTAGAAACCAGCGGTCTATTTCTGGTCAATTTAAAGTGGAAAATCTCGGCTCACGCCGCTGCAATTGCTGGTTTTTCCTCGCTGGGTTACTGGGTTGGGGGTATTTCCACCCTTCCCATGCTGATCCTCCTCCCACTCGTAGCCTGGTCGCGGGTGCACCTCAAGCGCCATACCTTTTCCCAGACTATCGTCGGTATCCTGTGGGGGATGATCAGCTTCACGCTGGTGTTCTGGTTGCTGCAATAAAAAGCCCGTTTATCCGCTTAAATTGAGGATGACAGCCTGCATTCCATCTTCCGTGGTTTGCTCCAACCTGACCCGGCTAATCTGATTCCAAAGCGGTTGCGATGACCAGGCTTCCACGCGGATGTAATGGTCGGTAAGGCCGTGTAGCCGCCAACCCTGCACCCCTAGCTCATCGCAGGATTCCCATAATACACTGGCAACCTCCCCGATGAACCGTTGGCGATAAATCAGAGAGGATTGTCGCAAAACCTCCCGCATTCGGGCATTCCGCCGTCGAATCACCGTACCATGAATATGGGATTTCATTCGGGCTGCTGCCGTTCCCTCCCGAACAGAGTACGAAAAGACATGCCCGCCGGCAAAATTCATCTGGTTTACAAAAGCCAGGCTCTCTTCAAATTCACTTTCGCTTTCCCCCGGGAAACCAACAATAATATCGGTGGTAATCGCCATCTCCGGGCAATTTGAACGGGCCGAATCGAGCAATCGGGCGTATGCCGCGGGTGTAGTCTTTCGAACCATCCGCTTCAAAGTCGCCGCACTACCGGATTGAAGCGGTAGATGCAGATGTCGGCACATTCGCGGGTTTTCCCACAAACGGAAGAATGCGTCGTCCAAATCCCACGGCTCAAGCGATGAGAGCCTTACACGCTCCACATCCGTATCCAAAAGAATCGCTTCAATCAGATGCCGGAGGTGCAGCGGCGGAGAAAAATCCTTTCCCCAAGATCCCAGGTGAACACCGGAAAGCACAACCTCCCGCGCGCCGCCGTCCACAGCCGCTCTCACTTCGGTTATAACCTGACCAATGGATTGACTATGTCCTTTTCCCCTTGCCAGACGAGTAATACAAAACGTGCAAAAATTATCACAACCATCCTGAACTTTGATAAAGGCACGCGTACGCTGATGCAGACCGGGCAAAGGCTGTCGGGCAAGTGGTTCAAGATCGAACTCCTCGGTCGGCACACCCAATACTGTAGATGTCAGGTGGTGTTTTTCGGCATTGGGTATCACCCAGGTCACATTTGGCAATCGCCGGGCGGCTTCAGGCTCCAGCGTTGCCCAGCAGCCGGTTACCGCAATAGAAGCGCCACCCGCTCTGGCAGCCTGACGGATTTTCTGTCGGGAATCGGAAGCTGCCGCACTGGTCACCGTACAGGTGTTAATGACCACCACATCGGCTTCGGCAGCTGTTTCCGCAATGGAATAACCGGCAGCCCGGAACTGACGGGCAAGTAATTCGATCTCGCTTTGGTTTAAGCGGCAGCCAATTGTATCGAAATAAACGCGCATACCTCTAAGGCTTGATCACATAGAAATTGTCAAAATGAACTTCGACACCCGCTGTTTGATAAGCACCGGCAAGCAGCCCAACATCACCCATGCTGAAATCGGTATCTTCTACTTCGGCAAACTTCTGTTGATTGACATATAAACTCAGGCGCGGGCCTATACAATCCGCTCGCAATTGATTGCGGGCATATCCTTGCGTGATCATTTTACCAAATTCCAGACCATTTGGGTTACTCAATACCTGATAAAGGCCATCTTTTACCTTGACAATTCCCCCGTATCCGTCGCTGCTGATCAGAAAGGCATAAAAATTATATTCGTCCTGAAAACGGCATATCAACCCAAAATCATTATCGGTTGGTCCATTCATCAATTCTGCTTCAACTGCAAGAGTCACATCGGTAAAATTTTTCCCCGCCAGCGACCAGTAATCATAATTCGGTTGGTTGATTAAGAAGGCAAGCACACCATTTTGATAATGTATCACCGCCTCTGGTGAACTCCACTGCCGCCAGCCGCTGGCGGAATCCGAAAAATCATCATAATACAGAATACTTCCTGCATCTTTGGCTGCCAGAGCCGAAGCCTCGATTTTCTCAATCAGATTGCATCCACTCAGGAAAACAAAAATCGAAATTATGATCAAACCTTTCCGTAAAGCCCTCAACATCGGATCAACCTCCTGCGGCTGATTTTCGGCATTCCTTTGCCGTTGGGGTAGATGGCTGCCCCTACGGTTGAATGGCTTCACCAGGAAAGTAACGCTGTAACAATCTCTGGGCGGTCAGGGAAATCACATCATCTTGCGATTCGGCAGCCTTTTTCAGGGGTTGGAAAGCCTGACTGGTTCTACCCATTTCAAGATAAACCTGACCCAGGTGAAGCAAAGCGGGAGCATAGGACTCATCTACTTTCAATGCCTGTTGCAAGAATTGTTCCGCTTCTTCCCATTTTCCCAATTGGAGATAAACAAAACCAGCCGTGTCTAACGAGGCGGGGTTGCTGCCATCCAGATCTAAAGCCCGCTGGGCAGCCGGTAAAGTATAGGCTTGTGGATCAAAACCGTTGGAGGCTGAAAACACTGCCAGTGACCTCCACAATTCGGCATTTTCCGGCTCAATTTCTACCGCCCGCCGATATGCGTGGAGTGCCCCCACCAAGTCTCCACTCTGCGCCAACGCAGCCCCGATTTCGACTTGCCAGCGTCCTTCGTTGGGATATTTTTCTGCCAATGTTCGCAAATAGCCCAAAGCCACTGTTGGCTGATCCTGACGCCGCCAGTAGAGCGCCATAGCCGTTTGGACAATGTCCGAAACGGGGTTGAGTTCAAATGCCCGCCGTAATTCCGGGAAACCATCCCTGCCCAAATTCTGACGCGCTTCCGCCAAAAGAGCCCATCCCTCGGCATAATCCGGTAACAAACGGACAGCCTCCAAAAAAGCCTGCTCGGCGACATTCCAGTAACCCATCTCCCCCAATCGTTGACCAATGACCACCCGTTGATAGGCAGGGTCAGGGTTTTCTTGCGCGGTTTCTAACGCCTCTAACAGGCGGCTGGCCTGACGTGCCTGCTCCCCGCGCTCGGCACTCAACGGAATCAACAGGCTTATAGCCTCCTCTGGATTTTGAAAAGCCTGTAACACAGCCGCTGTCCAGACTGCCTCGCTGTTTTGAGGCTGGAGTTCCACCCAACGTTGAGCAGTTTGATTCGCCAGATCCCAACGATTGGCTTTCTCAAAAACTTCAATCAGTTGTGGAAAATACTCAGGGGGAAAATCCTCTCTCTCAACCAGAATAAGGCCGTATTGCACTGCACGGTCGGGTTGCCCCAATTCAAGAAGGATTTTTGTCAAGGCAAACAAGCCTTGACTGGAAATCGCCTCTTCCTGCCAGGCTTGTTGAAAATCGCCAGCCGCCTGGGTGATGTTCCCCGCTTCAAGTTCATGAAAAGCCAAACGCTCCCACCATTCTACTCGTTCTGGGTAATCATCCAACAATAATCGCAAATAATGAGCGGCTTTTTCGTGATTGCCCAAAACCTCCGCCTGATACAAGGCCGCAAGAAGATCCAATTCTCGGAAGGGTCGGGGAGAAATGGGTAAAAAAGTGAGGAAAACCAACGGAAGAACAATCATCATCGCCAGCAATGACTGGCGTTTGAGGCTTTGAAGATTGAATTTCAGCATCTTTACCACATCAGATCAAGTTCACCTTCAAGACTGGTTTATTATCCCCCACCCTATGATTTTATGCAATACGCTCACCCTTCAAAGCAATCCAGGTGACCAGCCCTCGCTTGGACTGCTCAGCCATTGAAAAAAGAGAGTTTTTGACAGGAGATTGGTGTAATCAAAAAAATTCTAAACCATTCTGACTTGACATCAAAAATAAGGCATGATACATTTGTCGTACATGGTCAAGCGGCTCATGGAGCCGGACCTGAAATTTTTCAAAATGTATGGAGTAAAGCATGTCAGAACGTTTCACAGGGACCGTCAAGTGGTTCAACCCCGCCAAGGGGTACGGCTTTATCGGCCGTGACAATGGGGAGGATGTCTTCGTACATTTCTCCGCAATCGATATGCAGGGCTACAAGCAGTTGAAGGAAGGCCAGAAAGTGGAGTTTTCTATCGAAAAAGGTCCCAAAGGTCTCCAAGCCGCGCAAGTTGTCCCATTGCAATAACCATATCTCAATCTACCAACCGTCATACAGAGCCGCTCCAAGCGGCTCTGTTGTTTCTCTCAGCGGCCCGCGCCGATTAAATAACCCCCAACTTTAACCAATTCCAGCAAAGTGACCTCCCACCCTTGCCGGCTAAACATCCAGGTTGCGGCCTGATACCAGTGTCCCTGTACCGCGTGAATTTGTACTTTAACCGAACTTCCTCGAAAAGTATCATGAAAGATCAATCGTGTGCGGAAGGTATGGTAGGGATCCGTTACCACAACACAGGAAGGGTGCCCCCAGTATTCCATGTATTCCCGCACGCTTCTGGCTTCCTCTACGGTCGAACGGGATACCTCAGGAATGATGCGGATATTGTCCATTGGCACGCCCATTGCCGATAGATTGTTTCGCACCAGCAAACTGTAACGAGTGCCAATTTCATTAATCGTGTCGCCGGTCTCGGTGATCAAAATAATTCGGGAAGGTTCAGCCTGATATAATTTGACAGCCTCCTGCCAGCGCTGGCGGTCTCCACCGCTTAATAGAACGATCATCCTGGCATCCTTCAATGGATCCGACGTAATCAACAACGCACCCACCGCATACAATATCCCGTAGATCACCAGCGGGAGCAAAAGCAGAAAACTGAAAACCCCCATCCCCCTCCACAAGCAGCCTCCGCACCCCCTGCTGGAATTTGGGGTTTGAGTGATTTGAGTCATCTTATCCTCTTTGATTTTTCTCCAATGCCGCAATCATGCGGTGAACACCTTCCTGTAACAGGCTGCGGGGGCACCCGAAATTCAGGCGCACATGTCCTTCCCCCCCGTTTCCAAAAGCACGGCCGTCATTTAAACCAACTTTGGCTTTATTGAGGAAAAATGCGAACGGGTCATTTCCGATTGCAGTCTGGCTGAAATCCAGCCAGGCCAGATAAGTCCCTTCCGGCAACGGCATGCCAACATCCTTCATGGATTTATGCACAGTATGATAAAGCCAATCACGGTTGGCTTGGAGATAAGCAATCAGTTGCTCCAGCCATTCTTCCCCGTGTTGATACGCGGCTCTTGCTGCCGTCATTCCCATCAGATTTACTCCCCCCACCAATCCGCGCCGGGCTTGATGAATTTTTTGCCTCAATTGGGGATTTGGAACAACCGCAAAAGAAAACTCCAGCCCGGGGATATTAAACGTCTTGCTGGGAGCCATCAGGGTAACCGTTTTTTGAGCAATCTCGTCATCCAGCGAAGCAATCGGAATATGCCGCTTTCCTTCATATACCAGATCGCAATGGATCTCATCCGAGCAAATCACCACATCCCGTTTCAAACATTCTTCAGCCATCTGCTCTAACTCTAACCGGCTGAAAACCCGTCCGACCGGGTTATGGGGATTGCACAACAGGAACATTCCGGCATTTTGATCGAGGGACCGCTTAAAAGAATCAAAATCAACTTCGTAATGGTGAGTGCATTGCACTGTCAGTTTGGAGGAAAGCAATGGGACACCCGCATTTTGTCCGACACTTAAGAATGGCGGATAGACGGGCGTTTGAATGACCACACCCCGCTGATCAGCACACAATGCCTGCGTTACGAGATTGAAACCAACAACAACCCCCGGCAGGAAGATCAAATCCTCAGCCTTGACCTTCCAGCCGTATCGTTTTTCCAGCCAGGTCAAAATAGCTTCTCTCAAACCCTTTAATTCAGCCGGGTACCCGAAAACCCCATGCGAAACTCTCTGGTTCAGTGCTTCAAGAATGATGGGAGCAGCTGCAAAATCCATGTCTGCAACCCACATGGGCAAAACATCTTCTGCAAAATAATGCCACTTAATGCTCTCCGAATTTCGGCGGTCAATTACCATGTCAAAATCAAACTTCGGCATCAGCAAATCCTCGTAATCAATTACGGTGTTGTATCTAAAAACGCTGAGGATTATAATGCCCAATCTCCTTCCTGTCGAACGATGCAACCCCCTGCTGATCAATCTCCACAAAAATTCTTCCTTTTCAATCCAGTCCTAGACTTTCGACCAAATCATGAGAGTGACAACAGTTAAAATCTGATATACTCGCTTGCAGTATGGCAATATCGAATAAAAATAAATTCCAATTCCCCTACATTATTCTGACCTCGCCGGACTGGAGAGAGTATGAACTGGTGGATAGCGGGAATGGCTGGAAGATGGAACGCTTTGGTCAACACCTCCTTATTCGACCCGAAGCTGAGGCAGTCTGGTCTCCCGCCCTGCCCGAGAGCAAATGGGCAGCTGCACACGCCCGTTTTGTGCCAACGCCCGAAGAAAACGGTGGACACTGGCAGCAGTACAAGTCTTTACCCGAACGCTGGACAATGCGTTACAAAAATTTGTCGTTTTCCGTCCAAATGACCGCTTCCCGTCATGTGGGGGTTTTTCCGGAGCAAGCCTGTCAATGGGATTGGATTGCAGAACAAATCTCAGCAGCAGGTCGGCCGGTCAGGGTGTTGAATCTGTTTGGTTATACAGGTCTGGCGAGCTTGGCTGCCGCCCAAAGCGGCGCCCGCGTCACTCATGTGGATGCTTCTCGAAAAGTTCTCACCTGGGCGCGGGAAAATCAGACTCTTTCCGGGCTGGAACAAGCTCCCATTCGCTGGATACTGGATGATGCGGTTAAGTTTGTTCAGCGAGAAAGCCGCCGCGGCGTAAAATACGACGGTTTGATACTCGACCCGCCCAAATTTGGACGCGGTCCCAAAGGGGAGGTGTGGGAATTCTTCCGGTTATTACCCATTTTACTGGAAGCCTGTAAAAAAGTGCTTGCACCCGAACCGCTGTTTGTCGTGCTTACGGCTTACGCCGTCAAAGCCTCGGCTTTAACTCTCCAATATGCTTTACAAGAAATAATTCAATCATCACAGGGTGAGTGGAGCTGCGGCGAAGTGACCTTGAAAGAAAAGAGCGCCGGGAGGCTACTTTCCATGGCGATTTTCGCGCGATGGTCGCGGTTTAAGCCCGCTGAATTTCGAACATAAAAAGTGGAGTTGAACAGGATGAACATCCAAAATCTTGCCATTGTTGGTCCCGGTGTGATGGCAGAAGCTATCATTGCCGGTTTGATTCGTAATCAGGTACTGCCGGCGCATAAAATCATTGCAGCCGGCCCGCGCCCGGAACGCGGAAACGAACTGGTTGAGCGTTACGGCATCCGATTCACCCTCGAAAATGCCGATGCCGTCAGCAATGCAGACATTGTCATACTCGCCGTAAAACCACAAAAATTACGCACAGTCCTCGGCGGTCTACGGGGAAAAATCGCTCCTCAGGCTGTCATCCTGTCCATCATCGCAGGGGCTTCCATTCAATCCATCAGCAGTGGGCTGGAACACCCTGCCGTCATTCGCGCAATGCCAAATACACCGGCTCAAATTGGGCAGGGAATTACTGTGTGGACATCCTCTCCCGCCGTAACCGAAGCACAACTCGAATCTGCCCGGCTGATATTATCCGCTTTGGGACAGGAAATTTTTGTCGAGGAAGAAAATTATCTGGACATGGCAACCGCTCTTTCCGGTACCGGCCCGGCCTATGTCTTCCTGTTTATGGAAGCGCTGATTGATGCTGGCGTTCACCTGGGTTTTCCCCGCCGGATCGCCGAACAACTCGTCACGCAAACGATCCGCGGGTCAGTGGAATATTACGCGCTCAAACGGGACCACCCTGCCCATCTGCGGAATCAGGTCACCTCCCCAGGGGGTACCTCTGCTGCCGCCCTGTATTATCTGGAAAAAGCCGGCTTCCGCACCGCCCTCAGCCGGGCTATTTGGGCCGCCTATGAACGTTCTCAAGAATTGGGACGAGGTAAAAACAGCCAGCCGCCGGAAAAAAACTCAGACTAGCTCATGGATGCAACCTTTTGATGCGTTGACCGTATATTTTTATGGAGGAGGCACAAATGGATAAATTACGCAACAGCTGGGAATTGGTCAAAGCAAGTTTTCAAGTGCTCTCAGCCGACAAGGAATTGGTTGTATTCCCGATTGTATCTGCAATGGGTACCTTGATTGTCACGCTCACATTCGCCCTGCCCATGTTTCTGAGCGGATTGATGGATAGCCTGTTTTCCGAAAGAATTCAAGTTGCCGGGTTTGTGGTCATTTTCCTGTTCTACATCGTGCAATACACCATCATCTTCTTTGCCAATACCGCTCTCGTCGGTGCAGCAGTGATTCGGTTGAGGGGCGGGAACCCCACCGTTGGACAGGGTTTTCAAATCGCTTTCAGCCGGCTTGTGAACATCATCGGTTATGCCATGATTGCCGCCACTGTCGGAATGCTGCTTCGGGCAATTTCTGAACGCAGCCGCGGTTTGGGCCGATTGGCTGTTTCTCTGATTGGTTTTGCATGGAACATAGCCACTTTTCTGGTTGTGCCGGTGCTTGCAGTCGAAGGTGTTGGCCCGATTGAAGCAATCAAGCGCAGCGTGGAATTATTGCGCAAGACATGGGGAGAGCAAATTGCCGGAAGCGTGGGTATCGGCACTGTTTTTGGATTGATTTCCTTTGGGATTGTGATTTTGGGGATGCTCTTTACCGGTTTGGCATTCATCACATTTGAATCTCCAGCGCTGGCAATTGCCGTCTTTGTAATGATGGTGATTGCTCTGATCCTGATCGGGTTGATTAATTCGACCTTAAGTGGAATTTATGCCGCTGCTGTTTACCAGTACGCTGAAACCGGTCACACCGGCGGTTTCTTTGATGATAGCCTGGTTCAACGAACCTTCACCTTAAAATCGGATTCCTTCTGAAACGTTGAGAGGTGAAACAAAAAGGATCCTCTTAAAGAGAGGATCCTTTTTGTTTAAATCCCTAAACCGCGTTGGTAAATCAATATCATTCCAAGGATGAAAGCCAAAATCAAGGCAGCTGCATCCAGTTCCAGAAAAAAAAGTGCTCGCCGGCGAATGATGGATTGATTACCGATCAGCGCCAGAGTATTCATAATCAACCCCAAAAAGCCTACCAGCACAAATTCCGGTGAAATACTTCCAATAAACCGGCCTTTGGTGAATAAAAAATCCACCACTCCCAGTGCAAACATGTTAAACATATTGCTGCCGAATAAATTGCCCATCGCCAGATCATAAACTTTCATGCGCACAGCCGCAATGGTGGCAACCAGTTCAGGCATAGTCGAGACAAACGCCAGTAAAGCCACCCCAACAAAACCCTCACCCAGCCCCGTCATATCAGCAATATCATTGGCTACGCGAACAAGCCAGGGCATGACCAGCAACAGCACCAGCGCTGCACCTCCAAACCATAATATGGCCGTTTTCAATGGGGGTAATCCTTCGTCAATCTCGTTGTGCTCTTCTTCGCTGATTGTGGTTGAGGAACGCAACAGCCGAACCAGAATCAGGTAGGAAACTATTAACAAGAGACTATCAACTCCCACCCAGCCAATTTTTATATCCAGATTGATATAGACAAAAAATGTGGCCAGTAAAATCATCAAAATTGCCCCGCCGCCAGTCAAACCATGCCGGCGCACCACCGCCCGCAAGGCTCGTTCTCTCCACCCCAAAATACTGATAAAAGCCAGCAAGAGCATGTTGTACATGTTGGCGCCGAAGATATTTCCTCCCGAAAGGTCCGGGATGCCCAAACGGATCGAATTGATTGCAGTCAGGAATTCGGGCAGGGAGGTGGCCGAAGCCATCAAAATCACACCGATGAATGCTCTACCCAAACCGGTACGAATAGCGATAATGTCGCCGTATTCGGCCAGTTTTACCGCCGCAAGCACCACCAGAGCCGCGCTGACAATAAATTCAACCCAAATCATGAGGCTTTTTTCCCTTTTTCCAATTGTTTGTGCAGCCCTTTTGCACTGCTCAATGGCCAGGACATAAACACACCGCTATGGGGTTTTTCCAGATCACCAACAATCTGTTCAGTCTTTTGCAGGCACTTTGTAACCAGTTTTTCATCTTCAACTGCGGTAAAAAGCGTGAGATTGCCTTCTTCAAGGATGCTCGAAGCCGGCTCCACTAGAAAAGTAAGATGCAGTTTTGATCGTTTGAATTGGCGGCGATAAAAACCAGTGGTTTCGATGATTGTCACACCCTGAATTCCAATTTCTGACCAGCCCTCCAACAGCTCATCCAGAAGACTGGGTTCATCCAGTACAAACAAAATCATGAACATTGAACGCGCTCCTTTCCTGAAAAAACCGAGGGGTATATGGATTATACCCTGACAGATTTCAAACCTTTGTCAGCAAGAAAAGACAAGGGTCTCTCCAAATTATTATTGCTGTTTTAATGTCTAAATTCAGATACCCTTGGCAGGCATTTTTACTCTATAATAGATACAGGTGCTTAACTCATTTAATAAAAACGGAGGGGTAAGATGGAAAGCACAGTCCGGCAAATTCTACAAAATAAGGGGGAGGTGGTTTGGTCAGTTTCACCCGATGCAACCGTTTTGGAAGCACTGGAACTGATGGCGGAAAAAGATATTGGGGCCGTTCCAGTCGTCAAAGATGGCAAACTGGTCGGTATTTTTTCCGAGCGGGATTACGCCCGTCAGGCCGTCCGTCAAAGAGAAACTCTCAACCTTTTGCCCGTTTCTACTTTTATGACCACGGATGTGATCACGGTTTCCCCCACGCAAACCGTAAAAGATTGTATGATTTTGATGACAGCCCGCCGCATCAGGCATTTACCGGTCATCGAAAATGACAGTCTGGTTGGCATTATCACCATCGGTGATGTGGTTAAAACGATCATTTCCGATCAGGCGTTGTTGCTGGAAGAGATGGAAAAATATATCAGCGGCCGATACATCCGCTAATTGACCACTCATGCTTGCCCGAATTTACTCCTGCTCCATCATCGGGTTAGAAACCGCCATCGTTGAGGTTGAAGTGGACACGGGGCAAGGTTTGCCAGCGATGATCATCGTTGGATTACCAGACACCGCTGTTCAGGAATCGCGTGAGCGGGTGCAGATGGCGATTAAAAATGCCGGGATGATTTATCCACGCAAACGGATCACCGTCAACCTCGCCCCCGCCTCCGTAAAAAAAGAAGGCCCCGCCTATGATTTACCCATTGCCCTGGCGGTGTTGGTCGCCACCGAGCAGATTCCACAGACGGCGTTTTCCAATTCACTGGTGGTCGGTGAGCTTTCGCTGGATGGCGGAGTTCGTCACGTGCGCGGCATTTTGCCCATGGCAGCAACAGCCCGTCAGCTGGGGTTTACCCGCATTTTTGTGCCAGAAGCCGATGCAGCCGAAGCTGCCCTGATTCCCAATCTGGAAGTGATCCCCGTCCGCACCATTCTCGATCTGATCAACCATGTCAGGGGAGAAAATCCTATTTCCCCTTATCCGCCAGTCGAAATCAGCGAAATTCCGGTTGAAGTGCAAACGGACTTTCAAGAGATCAAAGGGCAGGAACATGTGAAACGCGCACTGGAAATTGCCGCAGCGGGCGGTCACAATGTACTGATGTCCGGCCCCCCCGGCACAGGCAAGACCTTGCTTGCCCGGGCTTTACCCGCCATTTTACCGCGCATGACCATTGAGGAAGCCTTAGACGTCACCCGGATTTATTCGATAGCCGACAAATTGCCCCGTGATGTTCCGCTCGTGCGCAGCCGCCCTTTTCGGGCGCCTCACCACACCATTTCTCATGCCGGTCTGGTGGGCGGCGGGAACACTCCCCACCCCGGCGAGATCTCCTTAGCCCACCGGGGAGTGCTGTTTCTCGATGAGCTACCCGAATTTGGGATGCGGGTACTGGAAGTTTTGCGCCAGCCTCTGGAAGACAAAATTGTTACTATCAGCCGCGCCCAGGGTTCGCTTACTTTTCCCGCCAATTTCCAACTGGTTGCTGCCATGAATCCCTGTCCTTGCGGGAATTACGGGGACCCCGTCAAAGCCTGCACCTGCTCACCCTCTACAATTACCAAATACCAAAAGCGCATTTCCGGCCCGCTCCTCGATCGCATTGATATCTTCATTGAGGTACCGCGGGTAGATTACGAAAAATTGAGCGATAAACGGCAAGGAGAACCCTCCGAGGTAGTGCGCAGCAGAGTCGAATCTGCCCGTCAAATTCAACGCGAACGCTTCAAAGAAGATGGCCTTTCCTGCAATGCCGACATGCGCCCGGCAGAGATACGCAAATACTGCGTTCTGGATGAAACCGGCACCAACCTGATGCGTACCGCCATGCAGCAATTTCAGCTTTCAGCCCGGGCTTACCACCGTATTTTGAAGCTGGCGCGGACAATTGCCGACCTTGCCGCCAGCCCCAACATTCAAACTACCCATCTGGCTGAAGCGCTTCAATACCGCAACCGCAGTTTTCTCAACTAATTCGAGCGGCGGTCTGCCTCAATTAAAATTCGAATCGCCTCTACCGCCGTCTGAATCATCAAGTCCGGTGAGGTCTTCTGATTGATCAATGTTTCCGTATCGCTGCCAATCACCGTCATCACCCCGCCCGCCCGTTTACGGTAAATGGATGAAAGGATAAAAATCGCAGCCGCCTCCATCTCCGAACAAATGGCACCACCGGCAACCCACGCATTCCAGCGTGCCTTCAGCTCCGCTGCAATCGGCATCCGATCCGGCTCTACCTCGCCGTAAAACGAATCTTTGGTATGGGAGATGCCAACAAAGTAGCGGGCACCAAGTTGAGAAGCAGCCTGTATGAGAGCATTGACAACCGTTACATCCGCAACCGCTGGAAATTCAATGGGTAAATACTGGCGGGTGGTACCTTCATCTCGAATCGCGCCGGTAACAATGGCCAGATCCCCCAATTGCATTCCCGGCTGCATAGCCCCGGATGTGCCGACCCGGATAAATGTATCTGCGCCCACCGCAATCAATTCCTCCACAGCAATAGCTGTTGAAGGACAACCCATCCCCGTAGATACAACCGAGACCGGTTCACCACTGATTTTACCGGTGTAAACCGTATGCTCCCGATTAGAGGAAATGAAACGAGGTTCATCTAAAAAACGGGCAATTTTTTCAACCCTGCCCGGGTCACCCGGCAGGAGAACATAGCGACCAACATCCCCTCGGCGTACTTTTACATGATATTGAAGTCCATCGTGATCCTGCATGAGCAACCTCTTGTTATTAAGATGGGTTCTTATTGTATCATCAAATTTGATTACACCATGACGGCGATCATTGGGTTTTACCCATGCGTTCTTTCTTAAGCCATTCGAAGATTTGCCAATTAACCACAAGTATAATGAAAGCGAGTGTATCTGAGCCAAAGCGACTGGTCAGGAAAAGGAGTGTTTCAATGGACAATGGATCAAATCGGAAGGGAGAAATTTTCTTTCTCCTGTTAATTGGGATTGCCTTTGCATTGCTCCTGTATTTTGGCGCTGATTTTGGCAGCAGTTTAAGCGCAGGTAAAGGCAGCGGATGGGATCCTTTCACTCCCATTCTGAATGGCTTGTCCGGATTAGGTGAGAGCATTACTCGTTCATTTTCCAGAATGCTTCCATAAGTAAGTAAACCGCATTCCACCCCACATGCCGAGAAGAAAAACTCATAACCAACCTGTTATAATTGCAAAGGCTGCCAAAGCCTGAAGAAAAGGAGATGATATGCAGCGTACACCTCTTTCTCCCGAATCATTGCGCGTTCGCATTTATGACTTATGGGAAAATGATTGGCTGCTCCTCACGGCCGGAGACTATTCCTCCGGCAAATTTAATGCGATGACGGTCTCGTGGGGCAGTCTTGGTTCGCTTTGGGGCAGACCTTACGCTCAGGTGTTTATTCGACCCACCCGTTACACCTATGAATTTTGTAATCAATATGATACATTCACGCTGTGCGCATTCCCTGCCCAGTATAGAAAAGCCCTATCTTTGATTGGCTCGCGATCCGGTAAGAATGCCGATAAAATCGCCCAGGCCGGCTTAACCCCTGAGCCAGCTCAGGTGGTCGCTGCTCCAATTTTTGGCGAATCTTCCCTGGCAATTGAGTGTCGCAAAATCTACTGGGCAGATTTCAACCCCAACAACTTTTTGGATGAAAGCATTCATTCTCACTATCCCAATAAAGATTATCATCGCATCTTTTACGGAGAAATTTTATTCATCAGTGCAACGGATTCATACCGTTAAAAAACTCCAACAAGCGGGGCTCTCTTCGGTTCTATGGATGATTTATCTATTTTTCCCAACAGTACTACCATCAATGAAAAGGGGCACTTAACCATTGCCGGATATGACCTGGTGGATCTTGCCAATCAATATGGCACACCCCTATATGTGTATGAAGGAGCAACCATTCGGACGCAAATAGACCGTCTGAACCACCTCTTCAAACGCTATTACCCCGGTGAAGCCCTTCTGGCTTACGCCAGTAAAGCCTATCTTTCTTTTCAATTTGCCAAAAAACTCGCAAAGTGGGGTATTGGATTAGACGTGGTCAGTTTGGGTGAAATTCGCATTGCTCAAATGGCCGGTTTTCATCCCTCCGTAGTTCACCTTCATGGAAATAACAAAAGTGAGGCTGAACTTATGGCTGCATTGGATTGGGGTATTCAGGCAATTGTCGTGGATAACCTGGAAGAACTGGAAATACTCGAACAGATTGCCTCACGTAGTCAAAAGCGGGCGCGTATCTGGCTGCGCATCACACCCGATCTGAGCGTAGATACCCACCCCCACATCCAAACAGCTCATCTGGATAGCAAATTTGGTCTGCATTTAGAAAACGGCGAAGCGGAAGAAGCCTTGCAAAGGTGCTTGTCCAGTCCATGGGTAGATTTAAGCGGCATCCACGCCCATTTGGGTTCGCAAATTTTTGATTCGGAGCCGTATCGGATGGCCATTGAACGGCTGTGTGAATTTGCCGCCAGGAACAATTACATACCCCCTGAAATCAGTCCCGGCGGGGGGTGGGGAGTGCGCTACACAGCCGAAGACCCGGCTGACGACCCCGAACAATGGGTGAGAACGGTTTCAGGCGCTGTTCAAGAAGCCGCCATTCGTTATGACTGGCCATACCCTCGCCTGGTATTAGAACCGGGTCGCTGGCTGGTTGCCCGCGCCGGAGTGGCTGTTTACCAGGTGGGCAGTCAGAAAACCACCCCCAGCAATACCCGTCTGGTTGCCATTGACGGAGGATTGGCAGACAACCCCCGCGTTGCCCTTTATCAGGCTCGCTACACTGCAAAAGTTGTGGAAAGACCGGCTGAACCACCCTCACAAACCGTACGTGTTGTTGGAAAATTCTGCGAATCCGGTGATGTCCTCATTCCACAGGTCAATTTACCCACACTCAAACGCGGCGATCATCTGGCCATTCCCGCTTCGGGGGCTTATCAATTGAGTATGGCTTCTAATTATAACTATGCCGCTCGCCCGACCGTCTTATGGCTAGAACAAGGGCAAATTGAGATACTCCAGCAGCGCGAACAGCCTGATCAATCCAGCTGGCTGGTATATTCTGGGGAAAATCTCTAACCCTCACGGAAGCGGAGTCGCGAACACCGGCTGTGGCCATTCGATTTCCAGCGGCCGGGTGTAACCATGCTTCTCTGCTGCGATCAATCTGGCGCGGGATGGTTCCCTACACCCCGGCTCATCCCGAATGGTCACCTGAGTCTGATATGTGCCAACCGGTTGGAATACCATCTGACCATTTTGACAAACCCATGCTTCGACAATATACGGGGTTTGCTCCGAATCATCCCCCGCCCGCAGGCTGAGAGCAGCCCATTCAACCCTGACTTCATCCCCAATCCGCTCGGCTCGAACCCACGCTGGCGGCGCATAATAGGGAGAAAGGGGCAATTTGACCTCAAAAGGATGGACTGGCTCCAGGTTGTTCACATCGCCGCGAATATCCATATAATCCACCCTCACCCAGCACGGGTTATTTCCACCAATCGCCTGAATTTCGATATAATTGCCGCCCTCGACCCGCCGCAAAATTTCCAGATTACTACCGGCATACACTCCATACTTGTAAAGATAGGGCGCACCTGGTCCATAATGGCAGACTGCCTGTGCGATGGTTACCTTGCCCCTCAACTTCATGTAGGTAGGCAGCAGTGTAAGGGTCAACGTGGGTGTAAAACTCGGTGTGACTGTCAAGGTAAAAGTCGATGAAGGTGAAAGCGTAATGGTGAGGGTAGCTGAAGGCTGGGAAGGGGCTGAGGGTAATGCAGTTGTTGGGGTCACCTGCATCACCATACTCTTTTCAGTCACTGACGAAGAGGCAGGGTTTATTGGAGCGGGTGGTAATGGTGCGAGAGTACAGGCAGCCGAAACCAGGATGAGAATACAACCCAAAAAGCCAATCCGAGAGCGCTCAGGCCTGAGCGCTCTCGGTCTTGATTGCCTTGGATTACCGGTTAAGGCTAGCACTCGCTGTATCCACAAGCGTAGCACTTGCGGCAGCCCTCCTCATTAATCACTGCAGCTTCCCCACATTCCGGGCATAAATCCCCAAAGCGCAGCAGTTTCTGACCGGTTGGTTGGGTATCACTTTTTTCTGCTGCGCTGCGATGACCATTTCCCGGCGCAGACGCTTCTCTCTTCTCTTTTTCCTGTTGCGAAACCAACCGTTCTGCCCGAATTTGTAAGTATTCGTCGAGAATTTGCCCCACTCCATCCGGCAGGGAACGCACGCGGTTCGGACCAAATCCCAGCGATCGTCCGCCGCCAATACCGAGGAGTTGATTGGCAGCCTCACGCAGCCGCCGCGCAGGCTCAATGGGAGAGGCAAGGCGCAAGATGTAGGAAAGCAATCTTCCAATCGCTTCCGACACAGCCGCCGTATCCGAACCGGCCTTGGCCGTATTGATAAACACTTCAAACGGTTGACTGCCGCCGTTCTCATTGACGGTAATGAAGGCTTTACCCAATGGAGTATCTATCGAATAGGTGAATCCGGTCAGGTAACGTGGACGCGGCTTCTTGGTTTCATGCCAGATGGTTAACTGATCTTCAACTTTTTCTTCTGAAACCGGTTTGGGCTTTTCTTCTTCACCAGTTTGTTTCTTCTTCGCGGTGGAAAGAGTTTCCAAAACGACTTTCTCGCGCGAGCCGGTTACATACACCGTAATCCCCTTGCAGCCTAACTTCCAGGCAAGTTGATAGGCTGTCGCCACATCTTCGACAGTGGCACCTTCCGGAAAGTTAATCGTTTTCGAGAGGGAATTATCCACAAAAGCCTGCATGGCGGCCTGCATTCTCACGTGTTCTTCCGCCGTAATATCGCTTGAAACGACAAAAACTCGCTTAATCTCCTCCGGCACAGCTTCAACCCGCTGACAGGAGCCCTCCAGCATGACTTGCTCGATAATCTCCTGCCGCTTTTCCGGCTCAATCCCCGCCTTGATCAATGCCTGTTCAAATTGGGGACTGGCATAAGTCAGTTGTAAATCTTTACCATTGTCATTGACATGGCGGATATAAGCCAGAGCAAAAGCCGGTTCACAACCGTACCCCTCGCAGCCAGCCACCGTAGCAATGGTGCCGGTGGGTGCAATCGTCGTCTGAGCCGCATTACGGATGCCATGGAGGCGAATCTGGTCAACCAGCCAATCCCAATCCACTGGCGGACGACCCCAGTCCCGCTCATAGGGGAACAATGGCTTGGGAGGTGACCATCGCATTTGATCGGCATCATAGATTGAGCCTTTGATTGCCGGGAATGGTCCACGTTCTTTCGCCATCTCCACCGAGGTAACCATGGCATGGTAACGGACGAACTCCATCACCTGGGCGGCAAATTCCTGCCCTTCGGACGAACCATAACGCACCCCGCAGTGATACATCAAATCTGCCAGCCCCATAATACCCAGCCCAATTCGACGGGCGCGATGCGCCGCCTCTTTGAGCTGCGGGACGGCCGGCACATATTGATTTGCCTCAACTACATCATCCAGAAAGCGGGTTGCGGTAACCACCGATTGGCGTAAGGTCTCCCAATCCACCTTCCCGTCGGGTGCAAAATGCTGTGCCAGATTGACGGAACCCAAACAGCAGTTTTCGTATGGACCCAGCCATTGTTCGCCGCACGGATTGGTGGCTTCCAGTGGATATAAATGAGGTACGGGATTACTCCGGTTGGCAGCATCTAAAAACAGCACTCCCGGCTCCCCGTTGTGATGAGCCTGACGTACAATTTTATCGAACAGGTCTCTGGCGCGCACCTTTTTATAAGTCACCAGTGGAACGCCGGCATCTACTAACTGTTCCAGGGTTCCTTTCACCTGCCGATAAAGGGGAGAATGGACATCTGGGAAACGCAGCTCCCATTCTTCATCGTTTTCAACCGCGCGCATGAAGTCATCAGTAATTCCGACAGATATGTTGAAATTGGTAATGGCATTCTCATCGGTTTTACAAGTAATAAATTCCTCAACATCTGGATGATCCACACGCAAAACGGCCATGTTGGCGCCGCGGCGGGTACCACCCTGAGCAATTTCACCAAATGCGTGGTCGTAAACCCGCAAAAAACCTACCGGACCGGTTGCCTGCCCGGCAGAAGACTTGACCATGGAACCTTTTGGGCGTAAACGGGAAAAGGAAAAACCATTTCCGCCGCCAGTTTGTTGAATAAGAGCAGCATCTCGCAAGGTTTGGAATATTCCTGATGAATCTCTTCCCATGTCGTCGTTAATTGGCAGCACAAAGCAGGCCGCCAGCTGGCCCAGCGGGGTGCCTGCGCCGGTAAAAGTTGGCGAGTTGGGGAAAAATTTTTTACTGGTGAGGAGGATGTAAAATTCACGCGCCCGACTCATCACATCACTGCCCCACTGTTCTTCCACTTTGGCGACATGATATGCCACCCGCCAGAACATATCCTCAACGCTCTCGGCTGGTTTTCCGTCATCGCCTCGCCGCACATAACGGCGAATCAGCACCTGACGGGCATTTTCGGTTAATTCCACAGCAGGAAGATCGTTGGGGCGAAGAGGAGTTGGCAGCAAGCCATTTTTGGTCACTTGTTGTTGAGTTTGCATGATATCCTCCTGAAAATTATGAACCTTCTAAAAGACGATCAATTTCTTTCCGAATGGCATGTAAATCGTTCAAGTTCAAATAGACAATCGCGTAGCGAATATAGGCCAGTTGATCCAATTCCTTCAGGCCTGCAATAACCATATCCCCCACCACACGAGAAGAAACTTCAGCCCGCCCCATTTGTTGCAGAGCTGATTCGATTTCTCCAACCAATCGTTCAATTTCAGCCGCAGATACCGGTCGTTTGGCACAGGCAATCCGAATTCCGCGCATCAATTTTTCGCGGTCAAACTCTTCGCGGGTTCCATCCCGCTTGACAACCAGTGGGGTGGCGAGAATCGCTCTTTCATAGGTCGAAAACCGCTGGCCACACTTTTCACATTCCCGACGACGGCGGATACCGCCTCGCTGGTCGTGTGTAGTATCCAGAACCCTCGATTGTTCATTATGACAATATGGGCAACGCAATGCACTCCTCCATAAGTATGATGATTTACGAAATCAGACTCTCCCAACAATCCCCCTTTACCTGCCGAGCCTTATCTTTCGGACCGATCTTTCTCCCGAAAGTCAACCCCCATATATGGGGGTGGTTTAATTTTAATATAGTATATGTACGGCATTATTTTAGCATATCTGATAACAGGATGCAATAGAAAATAGTCTTTTCTAATCTTAAAATTCTCATCGTAGAAATTTCGTTCAACGAATTGTCGAAAAACCTTTTTGACCCTCAAATACCGGATGGTATCCTTTTGTTAAATACCAATATCTGGCATTGTCAGGGGATATCATCCATTTTTGTCCATATAAAGGCAGGGGGGTATATCTGTAAAAAAATTCAAATTTTTTATGTTAACGATTCATTCATCAATCTTGTTCGTTATTTTCTTCAATTCGGTATTTTTCCTACAAAACGGAATCCCCCTGAAGGTTGTTCAGAGGGACCCCTCAAGACAGGTTGAAACACACCGCTAACGCTTTCTCCTCAGGCGGCAGAAGGGAGGATGGCTTCTGCCGTGCTGACCTTCCCGAAAACACGCATTCGAAACCACAGGGTCTGGAAACAACCCTGTTGTGGTTATCGGTTGAAATCAGCGAAGAGCATTGGCTCTCCGATCATCAAAGTGAACGGCTTAGCGCTGCGTGTTGCGATTTCGTAAAAATGCCGGAATATCCAGATCGTTGGTGTTGATCACGTGTGGCTGGAATTCGGTCGGCGAGGTGGGTGGCGCTTGCCGCTCAGCCTTGGGTGCGGGGCTGCTCGCCGGGAAGGAAGCGGTTTCTTCCTTCTTCTGGGCGGGGCGCGGTTCCACTAAAGGGGAACGAACACTGGGCCGATCAAAGCCGGTTGCAATGACCGTAATGCGAATTTCATCGCCCATGTTCGGATCCACCACCGCACCAAAGATCAGGTTCACATCCGGGTGAGCAGTTTCCTTGATTATTGCCGCGGCTTGATTGACCTCGAACAGAGTCAGGCTGTTTCCACCGGTCACGTTGAACAAGATGCCACGAGCACCGTCAATGGTAATATCCAGCAGTTGGCTCGAAATCGCCATCTCAGCCGCAATCCGGGCGCGATCTTCACCACTGGCATGCCCAACAGCCATCAGCGCTGCGCCGCCTTCGGACATGATCGCACGAACATCGGCAAAGTCAAGATTGATCAACCCCGGCACGGTGATGAGCTCGGAGATACCCTGAATGCCCTGCCGCAATACATCATCCGCTGTTCGGAAAGCTTCCTGCAAGGTGACCCGTTTATCCACAATTTGCAGCAATCGGTCATTGGGAATGACAATCAGGGTATCCGCATGTTCTTTGAGTTTGGCAATGCCGGATTCCGCAGCCTGCTGACGACGCATGCCTTCGAATGTGAAGGGACGGGTGACCACGCCAATGGTCAAAGCCCCAACTTCTTTGGCAATTTGCGCCACGATCGGGGCTGCCCCGGTACCGGTTCCTCCACCAAGCCCGGCTGTCACAAAGACCATGTCAGAGCCTTTAAGCACCTCGTACAGCTCTTCCGCGGACTCCTCAGCCGCTTTCCGCCCCACTTCGGGGTTACCACCTGCACCCAAACCGCGCGTGGATTTATCGCCTATCCGCACGCGGGTAGGCGCTTTGGAGAGCAGCAATGCTTGTGCATCTGTATTAACCGTGATGAACTCGATGCCGCTCAGCCCTTCTTCGATCATGCGGTTGACCGCGTTGCAGCCACCGCCGCCCACACCAATCACCTTGATGCGGGCAAAAGATTCTGCTTGGTTACTGTAAAGATCCATTTTGTGTTCCTCCGCTTAACCTGTCTTGATTGGATTTGAGTTTTAGGTTCTTGACCTCCAGAAAAAGTTAGGGCAACAGGCGTTTCAAGAAATTCTTGATCCTGTCTCCATCCAGAGTAATCCCTTTCGGGAGAAATGACCGGCGCGGGTGTAGTGGTTCGGCTTCGCTGAGCAAGAGCGCCCAATGCAGCAATCCCACGCTGGTCGAATACGCTGGTGAGTTCAATTGATCAGTTAAACCCACCAGATTTTCGGGCTTGGCAACTCGAACCGGCAAACCAAGTACCGAACTGGCCAGATTCTTCATGCCGGGCAACAAACTCGCCCCGCCAGTCAAAACCATCCCCGCCGGCAACAAACCATCATAACCGGAGCGTTTAATCTCTTGCAGTACCAGCATGAAGATCTCCTCGACACGAGCTTCGATAATATGGGCTAAGTCCCGCCGGTTGACCTGCACCGGGGCTTCCTGGCCAAAGGAACGGACGCTAATCACATCATTTTCGGAAATCTCGGACTCAATCGCATGCCCATACCGTTTTTTGACTTCTTCAGCCTGATCAATGGACAAACGCAGACCATGCGCGATGTCAGAAGTGATGTGATTACCCCCCACCGCCAGCACCATTGTGTGCCACACATCCCCATCAATATAAATGGCCAGGTCGGTAGTGCCTCCGCCAATATCGCACACCACCGCTCCCATTTGGCGTTCGGTTTCGGATAGAACAACCTCTGCCGATGCCAGCGGGTTGAGGACAAACTGAGTGACCTGGACCCCGGCAGCCTGCACACACTGACGGAGATTTTCCACCGTCGACTCGGCTGCAGTGATGATGTGCGCCTCCACCTCCATGCGGTAGCCATGCATGCCAATCGGTGTACGAATGCCATCCTGCCCATCCACGATGAAACTGCGTTGAATCACATGGATGATTTGACGGTTGTGAGGAATAGCCACAGCCTGAGCCGCTTCCAATGCGCGTGCCACATCCATCTCATCAATCACACCGCCGGAAATGCCCACCACCCCGCGGCTGTTGACCGAAGCCACATGCGACCCCGCCAGACTGACCAGGGCAGAAGTAATTTCAAATCCCGAAGTCCTTTGGGCTTTCTCAATTGAACGCGCGATCGAAGTGGAAGCTGCCGCAAGGTCAACAATGTTTCCTTTCCGAATGCCTTGTGAGGGTTCAATGCCCACGCCCAAAATGCGCATGGTTCGATCACCCTCCACACGCGCAACCAGTGTGCAGACTTTGGTTGTTCCGATATCAATTCCGACTACGATTGGTTCATCCATGGCATACTCCGTTACTTATAGAAGGGAGCATTAATGAACTCAACACTGACCAGTTCTTGAGGATGGATGCCCATTTTTTCAAAGTATTCGACAATGGATTCATAAACAGTCAGTTTTTGTTCAAAATTCTCCAAATTTTTGCCGATATAGACTTCCCAACCGCGTGGATCCTGCCACCCTAATCCATAAATAGAATTATAGACCAGGTTGGATTCAGAGGACAAACGAAAAACGAGATCATTTATCGCTTTCAAAAGCAGCGTATCTACATTTTGACCCCATAATGCGGTTGGTGAGTCGCTTGAAGGATTTTCCACCACCCCTTTCTGAGGGGAATCGCTGATGGCTAAAGGAGGTGTAACATTGGATTCAATTCTCAGCAAACCTTCAGCCTCCCCCCGCGGCGGAAGAATAACCCCTTCTGCATCCAGCCAGTAAACCTGGTCACCTTTATCCCACATAAATACCGGCTGCCGCTCAATCACCTGAATGGTCACCTCTGCGGGCAGGCCAACTTGAATATCAATAGACCCCAGTTCCGGAAAGGCCGTCCTTAACGCCTCATGCGCCTGTTCAGGATTGAATTCGATGATTTTCGAACCCTCCAACTTTAAGACAGCCTCCAGGTCGGCGTATGACAGGCGCTGTAAACCCGCCACCTGAAATGTTTGAACCTCAAATTGATCACTGAAAGCGAGGGTGTACAAAGCCATTGCACAAATGACCAGTAAAATGGCTGAAATCAACCGTATTCCTGGCTTAATCAACGGAAGAGCCGGTAAGCGCACCTCTGCACCGCTTGATCCCAGTGGATAATAATACTGTCGTCGCACTCGCATCGGCGGTATTTTTCGCAATGGGACACTTGTGCTGGCTTGATAGCCTCTCAATAGAACCGAAGGGGCGGGTTTGGAACTGGCTGTTGATTTCAACGGCGCAGATTTTCGAGCCGCCGAAGCCCGATTGGTTGTTTTTTGTGCCCGCCGTTGGCGTAATTGCTCGGCTCGATTGAGTGTGGAAGTCGAATTGACGCTCATTCTTCCCTCCGATAATGAAACTCGGTTCGGTCACGGTCTGCTTTGCGCTCAAAGGCTAATTCGATCAAACGATCCAGCAATTTTGTGTAGGGCAGTCCGCTTGCTTCCCAGAGTTTCGGATACATGCTGATTTGTGTAAAACCCGGAATGGTATTGACCTCGCTGACATAAACCCGTTCCGTTTGGCGGTCGAGCAGAAAATCAACCCTTGCCATACCGGAGCAGTCAATCGCACGGTAGGTCTGCACGGCGATCCGTTGAATCTCCCGCGTTTGTTCATCCGACAACGGTGCCGGAATGAGTAACTCCGAACTATCCGAAAGGTATTTCGCCGAATAGGTGTAGAAGTCTTCCCCCGGTACGACCTCTCCTGGGATGGAGACAACCGGCTGATCATTTCCCAAAACACTCACTTCGATTTCTCTTGGTCTTTCCAAACCCTGTTCAACAACGATTCGCCGATCATAGCGGGCTGCTTCATACAACCCCTCGCCCAGGTCCGAGCGATTACGGCATTTGGTGATTCCCACGGAAGAACCCAAATTGGCCGGCTTGACAAAGATTGGATATGACAGTGCCGATTCGATCATTCGAATGGCCTGCTCCAAATCCTCTTCCACTTGCCGGCGGGTAATCAACTGATGATCCAATACAGGGATTTCATACGACCGCAATACACTCTTGAACAATCCCTTATCCATACCCACCGACGAAGCAAGCACCCCTGCACCAACATAAGCAATCCCAATTAATTCCAGAAAACCTTGAAGGGTACCATCTTCGCCAAAAGTGCCGTGCAATACCGGAAAGACCACATCCAAATGGATCTGGGGGTGATACTGGCCGTCAATCAAACGATAAAGATGATGATCCCCAGCCTGGGGGAACATTGCAACGGGTTGCAAATGGGCTGTTGCACCTTTCTGGAACGCATCCAGAACCCTCTCTCCGCTCAGCCATTTTCCCTCCCGGGTAATACCAACTTCAATCAAATTGTACTTCGATGGATCGAGATTAGAGATAATGGAACGAGCGGAGAGCAAGGAAACTTCATGCTCCCCAGAACGCCCGCCAAAGAAAATCCCCATGTTAATCTTATCCTTCATTGTTCACCTTTCAAGCCGGGGTCAATGTCGTGCCAATCACCTACCAGTTCCACTTCCAATTCCAACCGTACTCCAAATTTTTCCTCTACCGTTTTACGTACCTTTTCAATTAACTGACGGTAGTCGCTGGCTGTTGCCGATTCAGTATTCACAAAAAAATTAGCATGCACCGGACTGACCTGCACACCACCAACCCGCATCCCTTTCAAACCCGCTGCCTCAATCAGACGCCCGGCATAATCGCCCGGTGGGTTTTTGAACATCGAACCCAAACTGGCGCCCGGCGGTTGAGTTTGTTTTCTACGAGTTGAAAATTCGTCCATTTTTTCCTTAACAGCTTGAGGAGTGCTTTTTACCAGTCTCAACGTGGCTGAGAGAATGACCGCTTTTATCCCGCTTCGTTTCAACACACTGCTGCGATACTCGTAACCGAACCGTTCAACCGGCCAGATTTGCTTACCCTCAACGGGGTGCAAGATTTCTGCCATCAGCAAATTTGCCTGCATATCCCCGCCAAACGCCCCGGCATTGCCATAAATGGCGCCACCGAGGGTCCCCGGAACGGTATTCGCCCATTCCAATCCACCTAAGCCGCGCAGTGCAGCCTGACGGGCAATCATGCCCAGGTTGGCTCCCGACTCCGCCCAAACCGTAGGAGGTTCGGCTTGCGCGTGAATCTTAATGGTGTGTGCCCGATTGAGCAAAACAACACCACGATAACCGCAATCGCTGACCAGCACATTTGCTCCACCCCCAAGAATGATGAAGGGGACATCCAACTTCCACAGCGTTGTAACCGCTTTTTCCAATTCATCCGCGCTATTCACCACCAACAGGGCATCTACCGCACCGCCAACCCGTGCAGCCGTGTAATTGGCCAGCCGCACGTTTTCTTGCAGCCGTTCGCCAAACTGCTCGTGTAATTCTCGGATGATGGAGAGGGGCAAACGCGGTGATTTCACGCAGCAATCTCCTAAAGCGCTTTGATGGCCTCAATTAACCGGTTGAGCAGGTCTTCCCGATTTCCATCCACCGTAGGCGGGCGGGAAGTCAGGCATTCACGATTGTGGCGCGGCTCTTTGCGTGATTCAAATTCCGGGCTTTCCAGACGTAATGGAGGCACCACCGTAATCGTAGATGTATAAGTGCGTTTCTTTGAATCAGACATCTGCCAACTCCTTTTCTTTCAAAGCCGAAAAAACCTGTGCGCTGATCTGGTCAGCATCACCTGCCGAAAGTACCAGCAGGACATCCCCCTTTTGTAAATTTTTTAACAAAAATGCCGTCGCTTCAGGGATCGTTGGAATGAATCGAACAGAGGGATGAGCCATCCGGGAAACCACCTGAGCAGCGGAAAAACCCTCATTCCTTTCCCGCGCCGCATAAACCTCGGTTACCACAACTTCGTCTGCGGACTGAAAAGCGCGGGTGAACCCCTCCATCAATGCCAGCGTCCTGGAATAGGTATGCGGTTGCCAAACTGCCCAAATGCGTCGCCGAGGATAGCGCATTTTTGCAGCCGATAAAGTAGCATTCACTTCGGTAGGATGATGGGCATAATCATCCACCACAACCACACCATTGGCTTCTCCCAAAACATCAAAACGCCGCCCGGTTCCGCTGAATTCTGTCAACGCCTGAGCTGCTTCATCCAGCGACAAACCCAGCATGGAGCAAGCCGATAATACCGCCGCAGCATTCATCACATTATGACTACCGGGCACCTGTAACCTGGCTCGGATGGATCGTAGAGGCTGCCCCCTTGAGGGGATGGATACTTCGAAATCCAGGCCGCCCATTTCATTAACACCTCGAATTGTTGCCTGTACATCAGCCGGTTGCTGCAAGGCGTACGTCAGGCAATGACCGCCTCCTTGGCGAACCTCCTCAGCCAGTCGTGCAGCCATGCTGTTTTCAGCATTGGCAATCAGCACACCGCCGGGTTGTAATTGCTTGATGAATTGAGCAAACGCCTCAAAATAACTTTCCGGTGTGGGGAAACAATCCGGATGATCATGTTCCACCGTGGTCAGGAGAATCATTCCCGGTTTCAAGCCAAGAAACATGTGATCATACTCATCCGCCTCAATCACGAACCACTTTCCCCGCCCGGCATGAGCATTTCCACGGAGATTTTTGGAAACCCCTCCAATCAAATAAGAGGGATCGTGGTTCAGACGAGTCAGAACCCACGCCAGCATGGCAGTGGTGGTCGTCTTGCCGTGAGTACCGGCTATCGCCAACACGGTTTGGTCGCCGCATAGTTGCTCCAAAAATTCCTGTCGTTTCAGCACGGGAATACCGGCCTCCAGTGCTGCCTGCACTTCTGGATTTTCGAGCGGAACCGCAGAGGAACGAATTACAACATCCGCACCCCGCACATTGGCGGGATCATGACCGGCATAAACCGTAATCCCATCACTGACCAATTGGGCAGCCAGAGGGGAAAGCGCACGGTCAGAACCCGTCACATGGTAGCCCTTCTCCTTCAAGAAGAGAGCGATTGCCGAAAGGCCGCTTCCACCAATTCCGATCAAATGTACGTGTTTCATCAGATGAACACCACCATGACAAAGACGAATGCAATTGCCACTGCAAAGTAGATAATCGGCGTACCGGTTTCTGCCATCAACCATTCTGGTGGCAGTAGGTTGATTAATCGCAAGGCTTCCTGCCCCATGACCGTATTGGGATCGGGGGCTGTAATGATCGGGAAAGGATAGTTGGCGTTATGGAGGAACCACCATAATGTTCCCCAAACCATAAAACCATTCACTGCGCCTAAAAAGAAACCTAACAAAATATCCTGCAATCGTTCGCGCGCGAATTTTCCGGTTTGAGCTATGCGGGGCAGATTAGGGGTTTGATAGCCAAAGAAAACCAACGAAAGCAAAACAATTGCCCGCATCCAGAAAAGGGTTTCGGGAGCGTTTTCCCGCAAGATGCGGATGAAAGGCACAAAGCGCTCCAGCACAGTGACGATGAACATCGCCAACACTACCGCAAAGGTTACCAGAATTTCACGCGCCCAGCCACGCACCCCCCCAACCAGGGCAAACAAAATAACCAGCAGCCAAAATACGACATTCAGGCTCACCATGTCGTCATCCTGCCTTTCCGAGCGGGAGATTGTGCCAGTTCCCGCAGCAAGTCCGCAATTCTTCTCCGCTGCCCGCGGCTGAGCAAGATCCCTCATTGCTGACCGCATCGCCGCAAGACGAGATTCGTTGGTTATCAATTCGGTGACAACTGGCAGCAGTTGCCCAGCCAGATTTTGGTTTTCTATCACCACAGCCGCCCCGTGCGAGGCGAGGTATTCCGCGTTCACTTTTTGATAACGCCAGGCATACGGATAAGGCACCAAAACGGCTGGTAAGCCAAACCAGGGCAATTCTCCCAGAGTTGAAGCCCCCGCCCGGCAAACAGCCAGATCCGCCGCTGCCAGGGCTGCTCCCATCTCTTCATGCAGGTAGGGATAAACATGATAACGGGGAAGCAGGTTTGCCGGCAGTTTGGCCCGTTGATCCTCCCTTACCTGCCAGTCGTTTTGACCGGTCACATGAATAACATGCATGCTCTCGATCAACTTTGGCAAGGCAGACCACACCGCCTGGTTGATGCTGCGGGCGCCCTTGCTGCCACCAAAGACCAGCAGTACCCTTTCCTGTTCATTAATCCCCAACCAGGCTCGCCCTGCCTGACGATCCCACTTCATGAGTTCTGGTCTGACGGGGTAACCCGTCACCACAATCCGTTTACCGGGCGAGAAAAATTTGCGGGATTCCTCTGCTGTGACTGCAATACAATCCGCAAAACGAGCCAGCGTCTTAAGCGCCAGACCCGGCTCGATATCGGGAACGTACAACAGACTGTTCCGCGGAATAGCCATCAAAGCCATTGGGACGGCCACATACCCTCCAGTGAAGAAAAGCACATCGGGTTGAAATTCACGCAGGATTCGGCGGGAAGCAAGCATACCTCTCGCCAGCCGCAGCAGGTTGCCGGGCAATGCCCGCACTCCAACACCATGAACTCCGGCTGCAGGTATGCCGCGGAAGGGGATTTGCTGGCGGGAAACCAGATCCTTTTCCATGCCATCCTCCCCTCCTACCCACAAAACGGGGCTAGCCTCATCGGCGAGTGTGTGCAGAACGGTGAGAGCGGGATACACCCCGCCGCCCGTTCCCCCGGCGCAAATTAACAACCGCACTGAATGCTCTCCCTTCTTCTTCGTTTTTCTTGTGATTGGCAACTCTGCCAACTGAGAGAATTAATCCAATCGCCGCCATGGTCATCGTCAGGTTGGAACCACCCGCGCTGATCAATGGGAGGGCGTTGCCAGTGATTGGAAAAACACTCACCATCACGCCCATATTCAGGATTGCTTCAAAGGTAATCCAGAACGTTAAACCGGCTGCCAGCAAACGTCCCTGCATATCCAAAGCTTTTCGAGCAATATTCAAACCGCGCCACATCAAAATCATGAAAGCAAGCACAACCGCACCAGCCCCAATCAGGCCGGTTTCTTCAATAATGACCGCAAAAATCGAATCGGTGTGAGAAACCGGCAATGCAAACTTGGAAGACCCTCTGCCTATACCCACCCCAAACACACCGCCCCGCACAATCGATTCAATGACCCGCTTGATGTGATCATGGGCATTGGCCGGGTCTTGTAACGCAATCAGGTATTGTTCGAATCGGAAGCGGCCAGTATCCGAAACCAGCAGGAATAAAGCGCTGATTCCACCCACTACCAGTAAAATCAAAATGATTTGCCGCCAGTCAACCCCCGCCAGAAAGAACATCATTCCGCCCAGCACAAGAATGGTCAGGGTTGCGCTGAGGTCCGGTTGTAACATAATTAATCCGGCAGTAAAACCGAGAATAGTGATCATCGGAATTAGCCCAAAGTGGATATTATTCAGGACCTCTTGTTTTGAGTGCAGCCAGAAGGCAAGATAAATAATGATAACCAGTTTTGCCAGTTCGGAAGGTTGAATGGAACCGTTAAACAACGTTCGGCGAGCACCAAAGCGCATCTCTCCAACTACTGCAACTGCCAGTAACAAAGCGATCATGATCAACACCATCGGAATGAGCCAGCTTCTTCCATCGCCGGTAATCCACGTACATTAAGAAAACCGCCACACCGATGCCCACAAACACCCACCTTAACTGATTAAGAAAGAAATAGGTGATTGGCTTTTCGGCGAGGATGGAAGGCTGCCATGAGGCGGAATAAACCATCAAAATGCCAAATCCAAGCAGGAAAATGACCACCAGAACAAAAGGCACATCAATTCCCAGCCGAATTGGACGAATGGAACTTTCACCGCGCGGTGCAGCAATTCGAGAATTCACGACAGTTTGTTCACCCATAAACGGTAGGCCTCCCCTCTTTCCTCAAAATCCTTGAATGCGTCAAAACTGGTACAGCCTGGAGAAAGCAAAACCACATCTCCGGCTTCCGCTACCTGTGCAGCCGCCAGAACCGCCTCTTCGAGACTTTCGCAACGGGTGATTGTAAATGGCCTCTCTCCATGGGTTGGTGTTCCAATGGCTTGCTGAATCTTACCGGCGGCTTCACCAAACAAGACTACATGATCCACCCGTTGACGAATATCAGCAGCAAGCTCATCCCACGGCAGGTGTTTATCCCGTCCGCCCAGAAGCAGAACAATCGGCTCGCTGAAAGCCCGCAAAGCAGCCCGAACTCGCTCCGGTGCCGTGGCAATCGAGTCGTTATACCACTGCACACCCCGCCATGTGCGTACATGTTCGAGCCGATGCGCCACACCCCGAAAACCGCTCACACCCGCCCGAATGGCATCCTCTGAAAAGCCAGCTGCCATGGCAATCGCGCAGGCTGCCAGCACATTCAAGCGATTATGCTCACCCCGCAATAAAATCTCACCGACCGGCAAGAGACCAATCCGTTTACCATTTCGCTGCCACCAGATTTGTCCCTCTTCCAAATAAGTTCCATCGAATTCAGACGAAGGCTTTTCAAAACCGAAGGTAACCAAATACCCCTTGACACGACTGCGCAACCCCCACGAACCTTTATCTTCACGGTTCAATACGGCCACATCTCCGCTCCGTTGGAAATCCAGAATGTGCGCCTTGGCAGCTGTGTAAGCTTCCATGGTTTTATGCCGGTCAAGGTGATTGGGGGTGATGTTCAGCACAGCCGCCACCTGAGGAGAAACGCTCATCAATTCCAATTGAAAACTGGAAAGCTCCAGCACCACCCGGTCATCCGGTTTTATTTCATCCAGAAATTCAATCAATGGATTACCGATATTGCCGCCAACCCAGGCGCGCTGTGGCGGTTGAACATCCGCTTGTGCCATCCGCCCCACAAGGGCTGTGGTGGTGGTTTTACCCGCCGAACCGGTGATTCCGATTACTGGCGCAGAAACCTGTTCCATAAACAACTGTGAATCGTTGGAGAGCGGGATGCTCCGGCGCACGGCTTCAACCAGCAGTGGCATGTCCAGAGGCACTCCACCCGAAACAAAAACTATCTCCACCTCTTCCAGCAGGTCCAGCGGATGACCACCGGTGCGCCATTGGACATTAAGACCTTGCAGGGTTGCTTTTTCGGCCCCCATTTGATCTTCGGGACGTTGATCGTTCAAAATAACCCGCGCACCTCTACCCGCCAGGTAGCGGCAGAGTGCCAATCCCTGCCGGGCTGCTCCAATCACCAGTACGCGCTTCTCCTGCCAGTTCTCCATCTTCACACCACCGCCAACGCCACACCCAGCATGGCAAACAACAGACTCACCAACCAGAAACGCTGCACCACCTGGGTTTCGCTCCATCCGCCCAGCTCAAAGTGATAGTGCAAAGGTGCCATGCGGAAAAATCGCTTACCCTTAGTGGCTTTAAAGTACAAAATTTGGATGACAACGCTCAACGCCTCGCTGACCGGGATGATGGCAATCACCGGCAGCAGTAACCACTGACCAGTCATCAACGCCACCACTGCCAGGGTGGCCCCGATCGAAAGCGACCCTGTATCTCCCATAAACAATTCAGCAGGATGAACGTTGAACCACAAAAACCCAAAAATCGCCCCAACCAGGGTAAAGCAGAAGCGCGCCAGAAAGACCTGATCTTGCAGCAGCGCGATTCCACCATAGGCAGCAAAGGCGGTTGCAGCAATCAAGCCGGCCAATCCATCCAGGCCATCTGTGAAATTGACAGCGTTCGACATTCCCACGATGATGAATGCCGCGATGGGAATGTAAAAAACACCCAGAGAGATCGGTTCATCAAAACCCGGCCAGAACATCTCCGGCACTTGCAGGACATACTTTAACCCAAAAGCGATTCCAAGGGCTAATACCAATTGAAAAATAAACTTGGTGCGTGCCCGCATACCTAAACCGCGCCGTGGACCACGGATTCCCTCCCAGTCATCCAGCGCGCCGAGAATGGAATACGACAACAAAACCAGCAGCGGTAGCAAAACCGAGCGTCCCAACACCGTCACACCGATCAAAGAAGCCGCATTTAGCAAGATGGTCAGTAACATCACCGGCAGTAAAATCATTACACCGCCCATGGTAGGAGTTCCCATCTTGGTGAAATGGCGATCCGGCTCTTCAACCCGAATAATTTTTCCAATTCGAAAATGACGCAGCACCCGCAGCAACGGCGGCCCCCAGATGATTGCCAGCATAAAACTAAAACCGCTCAGCGCCAGCGCCAGGGATGTTTCTCTCATGATTCGGCCTCCAGTGCCGCAACAATGCGATCCATTCGTAAACCGTGTGAACCCTTGACCAGTGCCACGTCTCCCTCGCGCAGCATACCACGCAACAGGTCGGTTGCTTCTCCTACCCCATCGACAATGTAGATTTTTTCAGCCGGCAGGCCAGATTTACGGGCGGACTCGGCGATCATTCGCGCCAGTCTTCCAACAGCAATTAGGGTATCGGCTACTTCGGCAGCACGCACGCCAACTTTTTCGTGACCCTCTTTCTCATACATTCCTAATTCCAGCATATCTCCCAGAACGGCAATCTTCCTGCCCTTGATCTCCGATAAAAGATTCAAGGCTGCCAGAGTTGATTCGGGGGCAGCATTATACGAATCGTCCAGGATCATCGCTCCATTGTTCAAATTGACCGTGACCATCCGCAATTGAGACTGACTGTGTTGCAGGGCATAAATGATCTCCTGCCAGCTCACTCCGGCAACCAGTCCAACGGCCACAGCACGTAAAATCGTATGTACAGAGTGTCGCCCAATAATGGGAACGCGTAAATGAATGGTGTCGTTGCGAAAATGCAATCGGAATCGGATGCCTTTCAACCCCAGTCCTTCAATCTGGTCAGCTCTCAGGTCGGCACTGGCATCCAGGCCATAGGTAAATAATTGAGCGCGGGTTTTGTCAGCCATCCAGCGCACCCACGGGTCATCCCAGTTCAAGATAGCCACCCCCGCTGGAGCGGGCGGCAAAGCCTGCACCAGTTCAGACTTGCCTCTGGCTATCGCTTCCTGCGATCCTGCCCTTTCTGCATGAACGGTACCGATACTGGTGATAACACCAACCTGCGGTTGGGCAATTTCGCATAAAAAGGCGATTTCTCCGGGTACATAAAAACCCATCTCCAGCACAGCCGCCTGATGAGCAGCCGTCAGACGCAAGAGAGTTAACGGTAATCCAATCTCATTATTCCAGTTTCCCTGCGTTTTCAAAACGCGGTATCGCTGTGCCAGAACCTCAGCGATCAGTTCTTTGGTAGTGGTTTTACCCACCGAACCGGTAATTCCGATAACGCGTAAGTCATGTTTACGGCGCCAGTAAGCGGCCAGTTTTTGCAAACTTTGCAGAGTATCCTCCACCCGAACGCAGAACGGTGTAGCCGGAACATCCAAATCATCCTTGAGATGCAATCCACGCAAATCCACAACGGGGCAATCAACATTAACCTCTCGCTGGATCAAAGCCAGATGCGCCCCCCGCTCAAATGCTGCCTGAACATACTCATGTCCATCACTGCGTTCGCCCTTCAAGGCGACAAACAAAGAACCGGGTATTAACTGGCGTGAATCAACTGCGGCCTCACTGATCACCAGCGAGGCAGCTTGAGGTCTGACACCGCTCAGGGCTTCGAATATATCCGCCAGTGTTAACATGAACCCAATCACCTCATGGACTTGCCAGTTGCTGCCTGACTTCATCGGGTGGTATTTTCATCAACACCACCAATTCTTCAACCGCCTGACTGAACACCGGTGCAGCCACCACCGAACCCCATGGCGAACTGGTTGGTTTTTCAAGCCAGACATACACAATGAAACGAGGATCGTCTACCGGCCCCCAGCCAACGAATGAAGCGTTGGTCATATCGGTATATCCGCCGGGACCGGGGATTTCAGCCGTGCCGGTTTTTCCGGCAACCCGATAGCCTTCGACCAGCGCGTTTGAAGCTTCATTTTCCAATGAAACGGCCAGCATTTCGGTGATCGTTCGAGCCGTTTCTGGTTTGACGACTTGACGAATCACCCGCGGGTTGACCGGGTACTGAATCCCATCCTGAACATAGGCCTTGACCACATGGGGCGCCATCATTTTGCCCTCGTTTGCCATGGCTGCAATGGCCGTAATCATCTGAATGGGGGTGGTAGCCACACCCTGCCCAAACGAGTTTGTACCCAGATTGACCGGATACCAGTTCGAATCTCCGGGCAAACTGAGCGGATAAACCTGCTCGCCTGCCAGATCAATGCCGGTATAGCGTCCAATACCAAAATCCTGCAAGTATTTGTAAAATTGGCTTGGACCTAATTCTTGGGCAACCCATGCTAAACACACATTTAATGAGTGCTGCATACAACCAACCATGTCCTGAGGTCCCCACGCCCCACGATCCCAGTTATAAATCCAAATACCGCCCACCTCAATTGCACCCACATCCACGAAAGGCGTTTCGGGCTGAACTACACCGGCATCAATAGCAGCTGCCATTGTCAACACTTTAAACACTGAGCCGGGTTCATATAACTGGCTGATGGCACGGTTATAGTAACTGCCAACCGGGAAGATTTCATCATAGCGCCAGTATTCATTAGGATTAAAATGCGGCGTTGTCGCCATTGCCAGAATTTCGCCTGATTTTGGATCCATCACCACTAACGTGCCTGATTCAGCGCCGTTGGCCTCCACAGCCTGATCAATAATTCGCTCCATGGCTGCCTGAATGTCCCGATCTATCGAGGTAATCAGACTGGCGCCGGGCGGGATTTCCGGAATCTCCTGAATCTCCGTGGGATTCAACGGCAGAACAATCTGCTGTTTATTCCCTGCAAGCAGGTTATTATACTGCTCTTCCAGCCCTAGCATACCCCTGCCATTCCAACGGTCCAGAAAATTGTAAAAACCAAGCACGTTGGCGGCCAACTCGTTTTCGGGATAACTGCGGATGAGATGTGGCTTCCAGTACACCCCCGCCAGCGAGGGCGGATTGCCCTTTTTGGTTTTTTCTGCTTTTTCGTATTCTGCCAGTTTTTGTTCCAATTGACGAATCTTATCGGCGGGAACAAAGTCCTTGATTAACTCGTACCGCTCGTTGGCTTCTTTTTGATAGGATTCGGCTTTACGCAGCGTGTCGTAATAATCCACCTCAAGCACAGCCGCCAGATCCCTTGCCACCGTTTCGGGGTTAACCACCTGAGGCGGCGCAATACCCACCTCGTATACCTCCTTGTTCCCAGCCAACAAATTCCCCCAGCGGTCATAAATATTACCCCGTTCCGGTAAAATAATCCGCACCTGCTGGTTATATGTTTTTGCAAACAACTCCACCAGTTGACGGGAATGTTCACTGTTTTGAATGCGGATCATCTGATAAACAATCGCCGCGCTCAGCAAGACAAACACCGCGCCGATCAATCGCATCCGCCCAATACCATCGTTCATTGCCCTTGCCCCCCTCTCGTGTTCAAATACTGATAAGCCGTCTGGTAGAACAAATCCCATAGCGACTGGGTATATGCCGGGCGCAGCAGTTTATTTTCACGCTGCACCGAAGCGGGGGGCGGTGCCAAAAAGACCACTTCCCGACCGGTCACCCCTGCTACGGGCAAATATACCAGGTCTTCTCGTTCCACCGGGCGATAGCCCAGTTGCTCAGCCCGCTCCAGCATCACCTGAGAGGAATTCAGTAAAGCCAGTTGGGTGCGCATGTCTGCAATCCGAATCGCCAGTCCCTCGCGTTCCACTTCAAGGGCTTTGATGCGAGCCCCCGTTTCTGCAGCCCGCCCGCTGACATATAAATACACCCCGGCAATCAGCATTCCCGCCACCAGCATCAGCAAAAACAAACCAATCCATTGGAGCTGAACGCGCCATGGGGCTTGGCGATAGGCTTGAATAATTCGCTGATTCATTTTAGAAGTTGCTCCGTTCTGAGTTGGTTGGCTTCTCTCGGGGTATAGAATGCAATTGTCGTGCCAGTTTATATTTTTTCGGCAACGCGCAATTTTGCGCTTCGGGATCTGGGATTGGTTGCGATTTCTTCCTCTGACGGAAGAATGGGTTTGCGGGTAACTTCCCGCAATGTTGCGCGGTGATTGCAAGTACAAACCGGTTGGCCTGGTGGGCAAACACAGTCACGGCTTTCGCGGCGGAAGAATTGCTTGACAATGCGGTCTTCCAGTGAATGGAAGGTGATGATCGCCAATCTACCGCCGCTGGCCAGCGCGTCCACGGCATCCGGCAAGACTTGCTCCAGCCCACGCAATTCGTCGTTGACGGCGATTCGCAAAGCCTGAAAAGTCCGGGTGGCCGGGTGAATACGCTCCCGTTTTCCTCCAACCGCTCGTTCCACTGCCCGAGCCAGTTCAAGGGTTGTCACTAGCGGACGTGAACGGCAGATTTCGCGAGCAATTCGGCGGGCAAAGCGTTCTTCCCCATAACGCCAGATCAAATCGGTCAAATCATCCTCCGACAGGGAGTTAACCAGATTTGCAGCACTCGTACCGGTTGTGGGGTCAAAACGCATGTCCAGTGGCCCATCGGCATAAATGGAAAACCCACGTTCTGCCCGATCCAATTGCATGGACGAAACCCCAAGGTCAAACACGATTCCGTCAACCCGATCCCATCCGAGGCGGCGCAGTTCCTCCCGCAAGTGAACATAGGAAGCCTGTACGAGGATCACACGCGGATGATACACAGACAGGCGCTGGCTCGCGATTGCCAGCGCCTGCGGGTCCTTGTCCAGCGCTAAAAGCTGCCCATCCGGCGCGCTTGCTTCCAGTACCCCCCAGGCATGCCCCCCGGCGCCAACGGTCGCGTCAACGTATCTCCCCGGGCTTTGCGGCCTTAAAGCGTGTATAATTTCATGGTAAAGTACAGGCTGGTGGTGTGGGAACTCCTCCGCTTTGGACATTCCTCTGCCACCGATCACAGGCGGATATCGAAGGACGAAAACCGTTTTGCCGCCTGCTCCGAGTCCTCAATTTGTTTCACTCTTTGATTCCACAGTTCCGCTGCCCAAATCTCGAAATAATCTCCCGCTCCCACCACCACAACGGCATTGTACAAGCGGGCTTTATCACGCAGGTGCTGCGGAATGAGGACGCGCCCAATGCGGTCCACCTCGACCCAAACGGCGTTGGAAAAGATCCAGCGCTTCAGATCACGGGCGTCTTCGTCAGTCAAACTGACCTTGCGGGTATTTTCTGCAATTTCTTGAAAGGAGGAAGCCGTCATCACCATCAAATTTTGATCAAAACCAAGCGTCACATACGCACCACCCAGTTCAAGCAAGTCCCGGTAGCGGCTGGGAATCACCATCCGTCCCTTTTCATCTATGGAATGCTCAAACTGGCCTAAGAACATTTGTTCGACTTCTCCTTTTAATAGCGGAACGCCGGTTGTCCGGCGCTTCCTACCACCTTAACCCACTGTTTTCCAGAATCTACCACTAGTATAGCGGTTTTTCTTCCATTTTGCAAGTGGTTTGACAAAACTGTTAACTTTCTATTCCACCGAGGAGGCTATGAAAACTACTACACACGATTTTCGCAACCTGTTTTGCGGCATGGATACACCGGTACCAACCCTGAGAGATACTAAAGTTCCTTATGTCAATCTCGATAACGCTGCGTCTACCCCCGCTCTGCGCCACGTTCAAGAGACCATCAACCATTTCCTGAACTTCTATTCCAGCGTACACCGCGGAACCGGTTTCAAGAGCCAGCTTTCCACCCACGCCTATGAAGAATCTCGCAATAAAATGCTGGATTTTGTAGGGGCAAATCCCCAAATCCATCTTTGTATATTCGGAAAAAACACTACCGAGGCAATCAACAAACTTGCCCGTCGGTTCCCTTTCTCCGCCGATCGGAATATTGTATTGATCACACAGATGGAACACCACTCCAACGACCTGCCATGGCGGGCTGTGGCAAATGTGATCCATGTCCGTCTGCTGCCAGATGGCAGGCTGGACGAAACACACTTTGACGAATTACTGCGGGAATATAGGAACCGGATAGCTCTGGTAGCCGTTAGCGGTGCAAGCAATGTTACCGGTTACATCAATCCGATTCACCGACTGGCAGAAAAGACTCACGCCGTAGGCGCCCAGATTATGGTAGACTGTGCCCAGCTTGCCCCCCATCGCCAAATCCACATGCTGCCTTTGGATGATCCGGCACACCTGGATTACATAGCGCTTTCAGCACACAAGATGTATGCCCCCTTTGGCAGCGGAGCTTTGATCGGCCGGCGGGATACCTTTGAACAGGGCGATCCAGACCTTCGCGGCGGCGGTCAGGTAGAAATCGTCACCACCCGCCAGGTGGTTTGGTCTGCGCCGCCCGAGCGGGAGGAAGCCGGCAGCCCCAACACCATCGGAGCTATTGCCATGGCAGCCGCGGCTGCCCAACTGGAAAAAATTGGAATGGATACCGTTGCCACCCACGAAGCTGAATTAACCGCTTACGCACTCCAACGCCTTCAAACCATCCCGGGCATTAAAATTTACGGAGATACGCGCCCGGAAAATGCCAATCAGCGTTTGGGGGTCATCCCCATCAATCTGCCGGGGATTTCTCATTTCCTTGTAGCAGCAATTTTGGGGTATGAGTACGGTATTGGAGTACGCAACGGTTGTTTTTGCGCTCACCCCTATCTACTTCACTTGTTGGGCTTTAGCGAAACCGAAGCTGAGCAGATCCGCCTGCAAATGATTGCCGGCGACCGGCGCAATGCTCCCGGCATGGTGCGCATTTCTTTCGGTTTATACAACTCCACCACCGATGTGGATCGGTTGATAGAGGCTTTGCACGCAATCCGTCGCGGCGATTATATCGGCCAATATCGGCAAAATCAGGCAACCGGCGAATTTCTTCCACTCGGCTGGCAGCCAAATTACGAACACTACTTCACCTTTCACCCGCAGTAAGGGAGATTTCCACATGAAACCACAGGTTTTTGCCCTTTTGGCAGCAATTTGCTGGGGGGTAGGCGGTTATTTTGAAAAGAAGGGGCTGCACCTTGGCAACTTATCGCCCACGATGGGGATTACCCTTCGCACCCTGATTGCTTTCATCCTGCTGGCGGCTGTCTCATTTCCGCAATGGAAAACTCTACCAATGGCCGGCAGCAAAGCGCTGCTTTACATGATCATCGGGGGCGGCATTGTTGCCGGAGCAGTTGGGATGTTGTGTTTTTACACCGCCATCAAAGGTGCACCGCTCAGCCGCGTCATGCCCATTGCCTTCACCTCTCCGTTGTTTGGTGCTTTGATGGGTCTAATCTTTGGTGGAGAACCATTCACCTTAAAAACCATTTTGGGAATGTCGCTGACAATTGGGGGAATTATTTTACTGACCATCGAGTAAAATAGAGAAAATATTATCCCTACCCAAAGAGAAAAGACACTCCATGACACCCCTGGTCTTGTACGACACCTACACCCGCAGTCTACGCGAATTCCAACCGCTCAATCCGCCGGAAGTGGGCATGTACACCTGCGGTCCGACCGTTTATGACTATGCCCACATTGGAAACCTGCGAACGTACATTTTTGAGGATATCCTCAAACGGGTTTTGTTATACAACGGCTTTTCGGTCAAGCACGTCATGAATATCACCGATGTGGGACACCTGACTTCGGATGCAGACACCGGTGAGGATAAAATGGAAGCCGGCGCCCGCCGTGCTGGTAAAACGGCATGGGAAATTGCCGAGTATTATACCGAAGAGTTCCGCAAAGATCTGAAACGCCTGAACATTCTTGAACCGACCATTTGGTGCCGCGCAACGGATCACATTCAGGAGCAAATTGACTTTATCCGCTGCATCGAGGAGATGGGATACACCTACCGCACCTCCGATGGGATTTATTTTGATACCAGCAAACTGCCTTCCTACGGCTACCTGGGAAGACTGGATATTGAGGGACTGCAAGCCGGTGCACGCATTGATATGGGTGAAAAACGCCACCCAACCGACTTCGCCTTATGGAAGTTTAGCCCTAAAGACCAGAAACGCCAGATGGAATGGGACAGCCCATGGGGGGTTGGTTTTCCCGGCTGGCACATTGAATGCTCAGCTATGTCCGCCAAATACCTCGGTCCGTTCTTTGACATCCACTGTGGCGGGGAGGACCATATTACCGTTCACCATACCAACGAAATTGCTCAAACGGAAGCCTGCTACGGCACCCGCCTGGCTAACTTCTGGCTGCACGGTTACTTCCTGCAATTGGACGAAGGTGTAAAAATGTCCAAATCCAGCGGTAAATTCCTGCGGGTTGAAACCCTGATGGAAGAAGGCTACGACCCATTGGCCTACCGCATGTTCTGCCTCAATGCCATCTACCGTCAAAAATTGAACTTCACCTGGGAAGGACTGGATGGGGCTGCCAAAGCGCTTGACCGCCTGCGCAATGCCTTTTACGATTGGGGCGCACCGACCGAGCCCGACCACGCCTACCGGCAAAAATTCCTCGAAGTCATCAACGACGACCTGAACATGCCCAAAGCCATGGCCTTGACCTGGGAACTGGTGCGCTCCGACCTTCCTAACGGGGTCAAAAAAGCCACCTTACTGGAATTTGACCGCGTGCTGGGTTTGAATCTGGCTAACTGGCAGCCCCCCGAAGAAGAAATTCCTGATGAAATTTTACGGCTGGTTGAACAGCGCCAGCAAGCCCGCGCTGAAAAACGCTGGCAAGACGCCGATAGGCTTCGTAATCAGATCATTGCCGCCGGCTATGAAGTGATGGACACGCCGCAAGGACCCAAGGTCAAACGCCGCCGCACTGGTTAAACACGTTTCAACCGCAGCCAAAAAGTGCTGCCCTGCCCTAAATCGCTTTGTACACCGATTTCCCCACCGTGCTGTTCAATCACCTGCCGCGCAATAGACAAGCCCAAACCTGCCCCGCGAAACAAATGACCGTTCACTTCATCCAGGTGGTAAAAACGGTCAAAGATGCGGGGCAGGGCTTCAGGTGGTATGCCAACACCGCTATCACGCACCTCGATCTCAGCCCAATTGTCACGGGGTAACAAAGTTATCCCCACCTCGCCTCCATTGGGACTGAACTTAATCGCATTATCCAGCACTGCCGCGAATGCCCGGCTGAGACTTTTCACATCCCCTTGGACCTCCACTGCATTAGCTGGCAGGTTGACCTGTACTTTAACCCCCTGCTTTTGAGCCGCTGACCGATAATTTTCGACAACCTCTACTATTAGCTGACTCAAGTCGGTTGGCTGAAACTCCGGCAAAATCAATTCCATTTCTTGCAAAAATAAAATATTGTTGATTAATGCTGTAATCTCCTGCAAATTGCGCGCTACCGTATCCAGAGCGGCTTGCAAGGCTTCTCCATGCAAATCGCCGGAGCGGATGATCTGCAAAAAGCCGTTAGCAGCCATCAGAGGTGTGCGCAGCTCGTGAGCAATCGTCGTTAAGAACTGGCTGCGCGCCGCTTCCTGTTGAGAAAGACGGCGGTAGGCTTCGCTTAATTCCTCGGCTTTTTTACGAAGGTCGGCAATGGCTATCTCATCGTTCTCCCTCAGTCGGCGGCTGACTTCCCTGACCATTGCCAGGGACAACTGACTGTTGGTGCGCAGCAAATTCACAAAAGCTTCCCGTTCTATTGCCAGCACTTCCACGTCCGTTAATGCGGTAATCGTTGCCGCCCGGGGAGCATCATGGATGATTGCCATTTCGCCAAAAAAGTCGCCGGCAAATAATTGTTTCAAAATCCGTTCTTCGTTTTCGTCAAACTTTTTGGTAACCCGAACTTCTCCTTTTAGCAGGATATAGAAGGTTGTTTCGTAGGCGCCTTCAGTGGTCAACTTACTGCCTTTCGGAAAAGCGCGAATCTCACCCGCCGAGATGATTTCGGAAAGCTCGCTCTCCGAGAGGGCGGGAAAGGCTTTCTGGATGACAGATAACCAGTGGCTCACAGTATTCATCGAAACAGCCTGTCTATTCCTCAATTATATCCTGTAGTCCAGCAGCCTCTTATGATCATAAGAAACGGATAATTCCTCAGCCAAATCCGATTAAAGAGTTGCAAAGAGTTAAATTTATTTTAACCACCTCTTAACACAATCATTCAACGCCATTAAACATGGGTTGATATGATGATGAAGTGAATTCCAATACTTTATATTTCGAGGAGAGAAAAGTATGCTAAACAAAGTTCGTCCGTTATTTTTTATTTTGGTCGTCATGGGGCTGATCCTTTCAGCCTGTGCGCCAGCCGCAACCCCAACCGAGGCATCCCAACCCGAAAAAGTGGTTGAAACGGTCATTCAAACCCAGGTTGTTGAGGTCGAAAAAATCATCACCCCCACCGCTGGACCGGTAGAAGGCACCATTCTGGTTGACGGCTCCAGCACCGTAGCACCGATCACCCAGGCGGTAGCCGAAGAATTTCAGCGTGAGTTTCCTGATGTGCGCGTGCCAGTCGGAATTTCGGGAACTGGTGGTGGTTTCAAGAAATTCTGCAACGGCGAAACCGATATTTCCAATGCATCTCGTCCGATCAAACCATCCGAGGTTGAACTTTGCCAGCAGAATGGAATTGAATACATCGAACTGCCGGTTGCCTTTGATGGTTTGGCCGTCATGGTGAACCCTGCCAACGACTTTGCAGCCTGCCTCACTGTGGAAGAATTAAAGAAAATCTGGGAACCTGCTGCCGAAGGTGTGATTACCAACTGGAATCAGGTGCGCGATGGATTTCCCGATCAACCGTTGACCCTCTACGGCGCCGGCACCGATTCGGGTACCTATGATTACTTCACTGCTGCTATTGTTGGGGAAGAAGGTGCCAGCCGTGGTGATTACCTGCCCAGCGAAGATGATAACGTACTGGTGCAGGGGATTGCCGGCGATGTTAACGCACTCGGTTTCTTTGGTTTGGCTTATTACGAAGAAAACAAAGATAAACTGAAACTGGTTGCGGTTGACAACGGAGACGGAAATTGCGTGTTACCCGACCTCACCACAGTCTCTCAGGGTACTTATCAGCCACTTTCCCGCCCCATCTTCATTTACGTGAACCGCGCCCGCGTGGATGAGAAAGATGAAATCAGCCTGTTCATTGATTTTTACCTCAAAAACGCCGGGCAACTTTCCACAGAAGTTGGCTACATTCCCCTTACCGATGAAATCTATCAGCTGGCACAAAAACGCTACGACAATCGTGTGACCGGTTCAATCTTCGAAGGGCAGGGTTCAACCGTCGGTGTTTCACTGGCCGATTTACTTGCCAAAGAATAAGGTCTCAATTGGTTTAGACCCGATGGGAATGGGACGAAATCAAACTCGTCCCATTCCCTGTGTCAAAGAGGGAAAATTACAAATGGCTACCACAATCCAATCTCTAACCACCCAAAATCACCGGAAACGCGACCGCGAGAGAAAAATTATTCGCGGGTTGACTTTTTTCTTTGCTCTTGTTTCGGTAGGGACTACTGCCGGTATCATCTACGAACTACTCAAGGAAACCGTCCTCTTTTTCCAGGAAGTCTCCATTCTTGAATTTTTTACCGATACGCGTTGGACACCTTTATTTGCTTCCAAGCGGTTTGGCGTCCTGCCACTGGTAAATGGGACCTTACTGGTCGCCGCCGGTGCGATGCTGGTGGCAGTACCACTTGGTTTGCTGGCTGCAATCTTCCTGAGCGAGTATGCCTCAGAAAGAATGCGTAAAATCCTGAAACCGATTTTGGAAATTCTGGCAGGAATTCCAACCGTTGTATACGGTTATTTTGCCCTGCTATTCATCACCCCCATATTAAGAGACCTGTTTCCCGAAACTCAAATTTTCAACGCCGCCAGTGCTTCAATCGCCATGGGATTTATGATTTTGCCACTAATGGCCTCGGTCTCTGAAGATGCCCTTTCAGCAGTACCGAGATCTCTTAGAGAAGCCGCTTATGCAATGGGTGCAACCAAATTCGAAACAGCCACTCAGGTGGTTTTACCGGCTGCACTTTCCGGTGTTGCTGCCGCTTTCATTTTGGCGGTTTCACGCGCCATTGGCGAGACCATGATTGTTGCAATTGCTGCGGGTCAACAACCCAAACTGACCCTCAATCCCCTTCAGTCTATCGAGACAATGACTGCCTACATTGTTCAGGTAAGTTTGGGAGATACACCCCACCAAAGCATTGCCTACAAAACCATCTTTGCGGTCGGCATGTTGTTATTTGGAATGACGCTGATAATGAATATCATCAGTTACTTTGTCACCAAACGTTTCAGGGAGAAATACGAATGAGCACATTGACTGCCTTAAGAGATGTCACTTTTGAGCGTAATCTCTCCTTACGCAAACTGAAAGGAAAGATTTTTGAGATCATTGCTTTTTTCGCAATCCTCTTAGGGATTGCCATGCTACTTACCCTGCTCATTGATGTGTTTTTGGACGGATTGCCTTGGTTAAGCACCAAACTGTTCACCGAGTTTCCATCCCGTTTTCCCGATCGAGCTGGTCTCCGTTCTGCTTTGCAAGGCTCATTGTGGTTGATGGTGCTAACTGCTGCCCTGGCAATCCCGATTGGTGTTGGTGCTGGGATTTATCTTGAAGAATTCGCACCTCAAAACCGAATCACACGATTTATCGAGATCAATGTAGCCAATCTGGCAGGAGTGCCTTCAATTATTTACGGTCTGTTGGGTTTGGGTTTGTTTGTCCGTCAGTTAGGCTTGGGAAGAACACTCATTGCAGGAGCAATGACCATGGCCTTACTGGTGCTTCCTATCATTATTGTCACTACTCGCGAGGCAATTCGTGCCGTCCCTCAGTCCATCCGTCAGGCTGCTCTCGCATTGGGAGCCACCGATTGGGAAGTATCACGCGATCATGTGCTGGTCTATTCTGCCCCGGCGATATTGACCGGCATCATTCTGGCCATGTCACGAGCAATTGGAGAAACCGCCCCATTGATTACAATTGGCGCGTTGACCTACATTGCCTTCGATCCAAAAGGACCATTCGATATTTTTACAGTTCTGCCAATCCAGATTTTCAACTGGATTTCCCTTCCGCAATCCGATTTTCATGGTTTAGCCGCGGCAGGGATTATAATATTGCTGGCGGTTTTGCTTTCGATGAATGCGCTGGCCATCTGGCTGCGCAATCGTCTGCTAATCCGTTGGTGAAATGACCGGGAGCTTTAACTTGATCATGGACAACAACCACGTCGTTTTGGAAACTAAAAATCTCAATGTCTTTTACGGCAATTTCTTGGCCATCAAAGACGTTAATTTTCAGGTTTTTCGCAATCAAATTACGGCCATCATCGGCCCTTCTGGCTGCGGTAAATCCACCCTCTTACGATCGTTTAATCGGATGAACGAATTGGTACCATCAGCCCGTTCGGAAGGAAAAATCCTTTTTAATGGCGAGGATATTTATGATCCCGCAATTGATCCGGTTGAGGTTCGCCGCAAGATTGGAATGGTGTTTCAAAAACCCAATCCCTTTCCCAAGTCCATTTATGAAAATATCGCCTGGGGATTGAAAATCAATGGATTTCGCGGCTCAAAGTCGGAGATGGACGATTTGGTGGAACAAGCATTGCGCGGAGCGGCTCTGTGGGACGAAGTCAAGGATAAATTAGATCAAAGCGGTTTATCCCTTTCCGGCGGGCAACAACAGCGCTTGTGTATTGCACGCGCCATCGCCATCAAACCCGAAGTGATTTTAATGGATGAACCAGCCTCAGCCCTTGACCCGATTGCCACTCTTAAGATAGAAGATTTGATGCGCGAGTTGAAAGAAAATTATACAATTGTCATAGTCACCCATAACATGCAGGAAGCGGCACGGGTTTCCGATTATACGGCGATGATGATGTTAACCGGCGAAGGAGAGCGTTCTGGCACGGTCATTGAGTTTGATCGCACAAGCGTCATCTTCACCCGCCCGAAAGATAAGCGCACCGAAGACTACATTACCGGCCGTTTCGGCTAACTCTCAACCAGGAAAGGCTTTCCAATGCCACGCGAAACCTTGATCCGACAAATCAACCAGATACGAGATGAGATCCTCATCCTCGGCAGTATGGTAGAACAGGCTACCTTATCTGCCATCCAGGCATTGAAGAACCGCGATATCCATCTGGCACGCGAAATTTTCGAAGCCGACCAGACCATCAACGAGAAGCGATTTGCCATCGAAAATGCCATCATCACCCTCATGGCAACCCAACAGCCCATGGCGCGCGATCTGCGTGAAATGACCGCCATGCTGGAAGTCAACACTGAACTGGAACGGATGGGAGACTACGCCAAAGGTATTGCCAAAGTAGTCACCCGCCTTGGTGAAGGGGATGTAATCATTCCCATGCAGGAAATTGAAAAGATGGCAGAAATCGCTGTCAGCATGCTCCACCGGGCCTTGGGAGCTTTTGTTTCGGAAAATCACATCCAGGCTCTGGCAATTCCCAAAGAGGATGATCAGGTGGACGAATTGTTCAATCAGGCGTATCGAAAGATTGTCGAGGCGATGATTGCCAACCCGAGCCTGATTGATCATACAAACCTCATGCTGTGGGTTATTCACAATCTCGAACGGTTGGCCGACCGTGTAACCAACATCTGTGAACGCACTGTCTTCAGCGCAACCGGCGAACTGTTTGAGATTGACGGAATGGATGAAGACGACGCTAACGTCTGACCCGCCTCCGACCTTTGTTAGAAGATCCTATCCCCCGCTGTGGATGCGGGGGATTTCTTATTCTTTATGAAAGACGGCCGTACAATGCTATAATGAAACAGTCAACACAAGGAGGTGACCTCATGCCAAAGTCTCCCCCGATTTCAAATGTTCAAATATTCGGCGCGACCATCATCCTGCGGCAATTGAGCGCAATGGTGTCCGAAATTGAGGGCGTAAAGAAGGCTGAAGATATCGAAGCCGTCCATCGTATGCGGGTTGCTACCCGCCGATTGCGCAGCGCGCTGCCCATCTTCGGGCCATTTCTCGCCCCGCGCCGGCACGAAAATTGGCGTAAACGGATCCGCGCCATCACCCGCGCCCTCGGTGCCGCACGCGATACGGATGTTCAAATTGAACACCTGAACGATTTGGTGAGCCAACTTACACCACCCGAACGTGCTGGCGTACGCCGGTTGTTACTGCGCCTGCGCCAGCGCCGACGCGAGATGCAAAAGGACGTTCTCAAAGCCCTGCGTCGGCTGGAAAAAGACGATCTGGTGACTGAAATCACCCGAAAACTTGCCCCCTTGGAAATCTTCAAGGATCAACTGGACTTGAGCGATCCAGGCCTGCACAAATTAGCAGATGAGCAAATTCAGGCGAAACTGGATGAATTTCTTGCGTTTGAGCCTTACGTGACCCAACCGGAATGCGTCACCGAACTTCATGCCATGCGAATCGCCGGAAAACACCTGCGCTACACACTGGAATTTTTTGCCCCGCTTTTTGAGGATGAATTAAAGCCCTTTATCAAGTCCTTGCGCCAGTGCCAGGACCTTCTGGGAGCAATTCACGATGCCGATGTGTGGACAGCCTATCTCCCCCATTTCATCGAAGAGGAACGCCAACGCACAATTGAGTATTTTGGCCACATTCGTCCCTTCAAACGACTGTTGCCGGGGTTAGTCTACTATCAAAATTTACGCGAAAAAGAACGCCAGGAACTTTATCAACAATTTGTTCATTCCTGGCAGGAGTGGCAAGCAGAAAACGTATGGGAGAACCTGCGCCGACAGGTTTCTGTCCAGACATCAACAGTAGAACTTAATTCACAAGCGGCCAACCTTTTTGAACATTCAACACAGCCAGAGGAGACAAATCATGGAAAATCCTGAAGTTCCTTCCAAAAGCCGGGTGGTTGGTTTTATTGATATTGGCACAAACTCCATTCGACTTTTGCTGGTACGCATCAATCCGAATAAGACTTATCAGGTGCTGACTGCCCAAAAGGAAGTGGTGCGGCTTGGTGAAGGCGAATTCATTGAACAGACCCTTCAGCCCGAAGCAATGGAGCGTGCCATCATCGTCTGCCGAAAATTTGCCGACCTGGCCCGCCAACGCCAGGCAGAAGAAATCATTGCGGTTGCCACCTCAGCCACCCGCGAAGCCAGCAATAAAGCCGAATTTATCCAGCGGCTGAAAGACGAGGCCGGTCTGGATGTACGGGCCATATCGGGACTCGAAGAAGCTCGCCTGATTTATTTGGGCGTCGCATCCGGCGTTCACCTTGCCGACCGGCAGGCTCTTTTCATTGATATTGGCGGTGGCAGCACGGAAATCATCGTCGGAGACCAGCAGCAGTATCACCTGCTGGATTCGCTCAAATTAGGTGCCATCCGCCTGACGACCATGTTTTTTCTACCGGACGAGCAAGACCCCATTTCGCCTATTCGTTATGCCTTAATCCAAAATTACGTTCGAAACATTATCGTCCGTACCATGCAGCGCGTTCAACCCTACAAAATTGATGTGGTATATGGTTCATCCGGTACCATTCTCAATCTGGCGGATATTGCCGCCCACCGCTTTTTCAAGCGTAAACTGGAACGCGAGGATGAAATCACCCACGCGCAACTCAAAGAGGTGATTCAAATTCTCTGTCAGGCCAATCTGGAAGAGCGCCGCCAGATTCCGGGCATCAACCCGGAACGAGCGGATATCATCATCGCCGGGGCAGCCATCATTGATACCATCATGGAGGAACTCAAATTGCCCTCCTTCCGTCCCAGCGAACGCGGTCTGCGGGATGGGTTACTCATGGATTACCTCTCCCGAACGGATCAATCGCTGATGCTCGGGCAAATGACCGTCAGGGAACGGTCTGTGTTGCATCTGGCACGGACGGTCAACTTCGACGAGCCGCACGCCCGCCATGTTGCCCGCCTCGCTCTGCAGTTATATGATTCGGGGTATCAAATTGGCCTGCACCGTTTAGGCCGTTGGGAGCGAGAATTACTGGAATACGCCGCCCTGCTGCATGATATTGGCGCTTTCCTTTCTTACCAAAACCATCAAATGCACACCTACTACCTGATCCGCAACGCTGATTTGCTGGGCTTTGACCAGAAAGAAATCGCCATCATGGCGCTGGCGAGTTTGCACCACCGTAAAGCGCTACCCAGCAAAAAAGAACCGGAATTTGCCGCTCTGGATAAGGACTCCCAAACTGCCGTAAAGGTATTAGGTATGATTCTGCGTCTGTCCGAAAGCCTGGATCGCAGCCATACTGGCGCCGTTCATCGGGCGCGTTTCGTTGCCGGAGACAAAAGAGAGGTCATCCTTGAAATGTTCTCGGATCAGGATTGTCAACTCGAACAGTGGGGGGTCGAAAACCACCTTGAAGCCTTTGAAAAAACCTTCAACCGCCCGCTGGTCGTGCGAGTAATTGCAAAGTCATCGGTTTAGCGCTTCAACATCCAACTCCTGCCATTCGACCTTCAAGGCGAATACCGTTTCAAACACCCGGCTCACCCGTTCGGCCACTTCCCGCACCGAAGGGCAGGGTGAGAGCCAGTCCGCCATCGCAGCCATCTGCACCCCATCCAAACCACAAGGGATGATTCCCTGCCAGTAGAGCATATCCGGTTGCACATTTAAGGCAAAACCATGACGCGATACACCGCGCGCATCTACTTTGACCCCAATTGAGGCGATTTTGGTGGGGAGATGATGCTCACCAGCGGGCTTGTTTACCCATACTCCGGTTAAGCCCTCTCGGCGGAAGGCATCAATTCCGTAAAAACTCAGCGTGTGAATTAAGAGTTCTTCCAATTTACGCACATAGCCCACAAAATCGGCCTGGGGCAAGCGCTCACCCTGCCAGGCGGGATCCGCCAATGGAAGTAACGGATAACCCACCAATTGCCCCGGACCGTGATAAGTTATATCTCCCCCACGATCAACCTCAAAAATGGCAATTCCCCGTCGTTGAATTTCCTCCGGAGACCAGAGGATATGTTCGCGCCCGCCACGCCGTCCGATAGTGTAGGTGTGAGGATGCTCCAGCATCAGCACAGTCGGCGGCTGCTGTCCTCCTGCAATTCGAGCAGCCAGTCGGTTTTGCAGGTCCCAGGCACGTTGATACTCGACTTCCCCCAACCAGTATACTTGACAAGATTGCAATATCGTCCTCCGTCACATCACCGAGCTTCGTTTTTTCCTCCCTGCAAGTATACCCGCACTTGATCGGTACATTCAATGATCTCTTAACAATCTCTAATAAATTGCCGACATAAATCTTATACAGCGGGCATAGCATGAGAACAGCCATTATAGACCTAAGATGGACTTATTGGTACGAAATGCACTTGTCAGGAGGTAAAAAATGAACTTAGATAAATACACCCAAAAAGCTCAGGAGGCTATCTTTCAGGCGCAACGACTTGCGCAGGACTTGAATCATCAGGCTATTGAGCCGGCTCACCTGCTTTTAGCCTTAATTCAACAGGAGGACGGCGTTGTACCTGCTGTGATCACCCGCATTGCCGGGAGCATTCTGGCCATCCGTCAGGAACTGACTCAGGAATTGGAAAAGCGTCCCAAAGTATACGGTTCTGGCGGCGAGGTTGGTCTTTCTCGTCCAGCAGCAGATGTACTCAGCGCCGCCGAACGTTACGCAAAGGGAATGCAGGACGATTACGTGTCCACCGAACACATCCTGCTGGGTTTGACGGAGAGCATCGAAGGCCGAAGGCTCAGCCAGTATGGCGTCACCAAAGAGTCAATCCTTAAGGCACTGGCTTCGGTTCGGGGTACCCAGCGGGTCACCTCTCAAAATCCAGAAGCCACCTATCAGGCGCTGGAAAAATACGGACGTGACCTGACCGCCATGGCACGCCAGGGTAAACTCGACCCGGTCATTGGACGAGATGAAGAGATCCGCCGCGTGATTCAAATCTTATCACGCCGCACCAAAAACAACCCGGCTCTGATCGGCGATCCCGGTGTGGGTAAAACCGCCATTGTGGAAGGGTTGGCTCAGCGGATTGTCAATGGCGATGTGCCAGAAGGCTTGAAACACAAACGCATCGTCCAGTTGGATATGGGCGCGTTGGTTGCCGGCGCCAAGTATCGTGGCGAATTTGAAGAGCGTCTTAAAGCCGTCCTGCACGAAATCACCAGTGCGGCAGGTGAGATCATTCTCTTCGTGGACGAATTGCACACCGTAGTTGGCGCTGGCGCAGCCGAAGGCGCCATGGATGCCGGCAACATGCTCAAGCCAATGCTGGCACGCGGTGAATTGCACATGATCGGCGCAACCACAATTGACGAATACCGCAAACACATCGAAAAGGATCCGGCTCTGGAACGACGTTTCCAGCCTGTGCTGGTGGAAGAGCCTTCGGTGGAAGACACCATCAGCATCTTGCGCGGCTTGAAGCAGCGATACGAAGTACATCACGGCGTTCGGATAACTGATGCAGCCGTCATTGCAGCGGCAACCCTTTCGCATCGCTACATCACGGACCGGCATCTGCCCGATAAAGCAATTGACCTGATTGATGAAGCCGCTGCCCGCCTGCGTACAGAAATCGACTCCAAACCGCAGGCGCTGGATGAAGTGGATCGTCAAATCATGCAATTGGAGATCGAACGGCAGGCTTTGCAGAAAGAAAAGGACAAAGCCTCCAAAGAACGCCTGGAAAAACTGGAACAGGAACTGGCCGATCTGCGTGAACGCGCTGCCGAATTGCATACCCGATGGGAGACCGAAAAACAAGCCATTGCCGCCTTGCGAGAAGTGAAGGAAAAAATTGAGCAGGCGCACATTGAAATGGAAGACGCCGAACGGCGCAATGATCTTGAAAAAGCCGCGCGCTTGCGCTACGGTCTCTTGCGAGAACTGGAACAGCAATTGCGCGATGCAGAAAATCGCCTCAAAGAAATTCAAGCCGAGGGCGCCTTGTTGAAAGAAGAAGTGGACGCCGAGGAGATCGCCGAGATTGTCTCCCGCTGGACAGGTATTCCCGTATCTCGCCTGATGGAAGGCGAGATGCAGAAATTACTGCACATGGAAGAACGCCTGCACCAGCGTGTCGTTGGACAGGAGGAAGCCATCCGGGTGGTTTCCAATGCGGTGCGCCGCGCTCGAGCCGGTTTACAGGACCCGAATCGCCCAATTGGATCGTTCATCTTCCTTGGGCCAACCGGTGTAGGTAAAACCGAACTGGCCCGCGCACTGGCGGAATTTCTCTTCGATGATGAGAAAGCCATGATCCGCATTGACATGAGTGAGTATCAGGAAAAACACACCGTCTCACGACTGGTGGGTGCTCCGCCGGGCTATGTTGGTTACGAAGAAGGCGGTCAGTTGACCGAAGCCGTCCGCCGCAAGCCGTACAGTGTGGTGCTGTTTGACGAAATCGAAAAAGCCCACCCGGAGGTATTCAACGTCTTGCTGCAACTGCTGGATGACGGGCGCTTGACCGATGGTCAAGGACGCACGGTAGATTTCCGCAATACCGTGGTCATCATGACCTCCAACCTGGGCAGCGAATTGTGGTTGAACCACGCTGCTGGCAAACCCGGACGGGAAACGCTCAACCGCATTCTGCAAGCCCACTTCCGACCGGAGTTCTTGAACCGGATTGATGAGATTGTGGTCTTTGACCCGCTCACCCGTGAGGATCTGGTCAAGATCGTGGATATCCAGTTGCGCCGATTGGCCAATTTGCTGGCGCAACGCGGGCTGAAGCTGGAAGTCACGCCGGCGGCTAAAGAATATCTTGCTCAGGCTGGTTACGACCCCGATTTTGGCGCTCGCCCGCTCAAGCGCACCATCCAGCGCGAAGTACAGGACGTCCTGGCGCTAAAGGTTCTTTCAGGTGAATTCAAAGAGGGCGACACCATTCTGGTAGATGCCGCGCCCGAAGGGCTGGTCTTCCAGTCTCTTGTGGAAGGCGAACCAGTCGAAGCCTGATTAATCCAAGAACACCATCTTATCCATCCCGTTTAAAGGGCGGCAGTTGAACGATGCCTTCAAAGAGGTCTCGTTCAACCCGCCCATTTTTTGGTTCGGGATAGTACCGCATGTAAAGCTCTTTCGATGCAAAAATACGCCTTAACGGTGCAAACAACCCCCCGGTCAGCGATCCGCCGCCCTGGCTGGCATGGCAGCGTGAGGCTTCGTCACGAATATCGGCTACCGAACGGTAATTAATCACCGCGTGGGTCGGAAAATCCACCTCGCTGATCGCCACCAGATCAATATCGTGGTTACGCCCGTACTTGCGCGGGTCTTTTCCGAATATACGCAGCAAACGCACAATCAAGCGTAAGAAGCCGCGCGGAATGGTTTGGAAGTAAAATTTGGCCGGTCGGTGTGGCGGCAGATTGTCGGCATCCTGCCAGTTCTCATCGGCAGCCAGGCCAAAAGCTTTAACAGTCGCTTGATGGATGAAAATGTGATCAGGATGGCGGTAACCACCAATTGGGTCAAACGTGATCAGCACATCCGGCTTCAAACGGCGGATATAGGTTGCGATTTGGGCAGCGACTTGTTCCAACGGCTGTTGGATTAAAGCCTGCGGGTGTTGATTATCGGCGGAGCCGGGCATTCCCGAATCGCGCCAGCCCAAAAAATAAACGCCTGCCAGACCCAACTTGCCGGCAGCGCACCGCAATTCAGCCTCCCTTCTCTCGGCAACTGAATGGTATCCTTTCAAATAATCTTCATCTACATCACCCGCCTCCCCTCGCGTGGCACAAATTAAGTGGGTTGACACGTTGCGGCGGGCATAATAAGCCAGCGTACCACCCATCCCAAAGGTTTCATCATCCGGATGAGCCAACACTGCCAGTAAGACTGCTTTTGCTTCACCGTTATCTTTCATTTTCCCAAAAACCTCGTTCAGTATTTCAACATGGTCGGGTCAACCTTTTCTGCCCACGCATTCAGACCGCCCCGCAAATTTTTAACCTTGGTGAACCCCGCAGCCATCATCTGGCGCACACCGCGTGCCGAACGCACCCCTGTTCGGCAAAAGAGTACATACTCTCTCTGCGGATCAAGTTCCTTCATGCGCTGCCCAAGCCGTTCCAGAGGGATGACCAGCGCGCCCGGCAAAGCCGCAACTTGCTGCTCGACGGGGTCGCGCACATCAATCAACACCACTTCATCTCCTCTTTCCAGACGTTGTTTCAACTCAACCGGCTCGATGATCCGATTACCTTCCAAGCCGGTATCCTGAACAGTTCGGGCTGGCACACCGCAAAAAGCCTCGTAATCAATCAGATGGGTGATTTCGGGTGTTTCACCGCACACCTTACATTGCGGGTTTTTCCGCAGGTAAATCAGCTGTATATTCATATCCAAGGCATCGTAAAGCAACAGCTTTCCAATCAAAGGCTCACCGATTCCTAAAATCAGCTTGATCACTTCGGTTGCCTGAATGGAACCAACGGTACCGGGTAACACCCCAAACACTCCCGCATCCGCGCAGGAGGGAACCGTATCAGGCGGAGGCGGTTCAGGGAATAAACATCGGTAACACGGCCCATGACGCGCATCAAAGACGCTCACCTGTCCCTCAAAACGGAAAATCGAGCCATACACAAACGGTTTACCGCTCAACACTGCCAGGTCATTGAGTAAGTAACGTGTCGGGAAATTATCACTGCCATCAACCAGAATATCGTAATCCGCGGCGATGCGTTCAGCATTTTGTGAGGTGAATACCTCGTTGTAAACATCTACCTGTACAAAAGGATTCAACGCCAGCAACCGGCTGCGTGCCGATTCGACCTTTAACATTCCAATTCGTTGAGTATCATGGATGATTTGACGCTGCAAGTTGGAAGCATCCACCACATCGTAATCCACAACCCCAATGCGGCCGACACCGGCCGCCGCCAGATACAGGGCAATCGGCGAGCCCAAACCACCGCTGCCGACCAGCAGCACCGAAGCGGCTTTCAACTTTCGCTGTCCCTCCAGGCCTACCTCCGGAATCAACAAGTGGCGCGAGTAGCGCAGAATTTCCTCTTGGGTCAGTTCGCTTTTTCCAGCCATGGTTTATATCCCTTCGTTTTCAGGATGAGAGAATTGTACTACGAAGCAATCCACTCAACAGCTCACCGCACAGGATTTGGACAAAATCAGGTGAATTTGTTTTTTTGTGGAAATCAGGAAAACCCCTGCCTGTTTTACGCTTGGGTACAACGGGCAGGGGTTTTTGGAAAAATCCATATATCGGAGGGGATCAGATGGTGATCTCCCCTTTTTTTTAATAGGTTTAAGTACCCTCTTCCCAGGAATTCAGGTAGCGCACCTGTTCCTCGGTCAACACGTCAATTTCAACACCCATCGCAGCCAGTTTCAAACGGGCGATTTCGCTGTCAATTTCGCCCGGCACGCTGTAAACCTGCTTTTTCAGCTCGGCTGCGTGTTTGACCATGTACTCCACACTCAATGCCTGATTGGCAAACGACATATCCATCACACTGGCCGGGTGACCTTCGGCTGCCGCCAGATTGATCAGGCGGCCTTCTCCCAAAAGATAAATACGCCGTCCGTCTTTCAATTCATATTCTTCGACGAATGGACGTACCAGCCGCTTTGACGATGACATTTCTTCCAGTGCCGGGATGTTGATTTCGACATTGAAATGGCCGGAGTTTGAAATAATTGCCCCGTCTTTCATCACCTCGAAATGGGAGCGGTCAATCACATTGATGTCACCAGTCAGGGTACAGAACACATCCCCAATTTGCGCAGCTTCTTTCATCGGCATAACCCGGTAACCATCCATCACAGCCTCTAAGGCTTTGAGAGGATCAACTTCGGTGACGATCACATTGGCGCCCATTCCACGTGCCCGCATTGCCAAACCACGTCCACACCAACCATAACCGGCTACCACAAAATTCTTTCCAGCCAAAAGAATATTGGTGGCGCGGATGATCCCATCAATGGTGGACTGCCCCGTACCATAGCGGTTGTCAAAGAAATGCTTGGTCATCGCATCGTTGACCGCAATGATCGGAAAAGCCAGGGCACCGTCTGCTGCCATTGCCCGCAGGCGAATTACACCGGTAGTGGTTTCTTCGGTGCCGCCAATCACATTCGGCAGCAATTCACGGCGTTCCTTGTGTAAAACGCTGACCAGATCTGCCCCATCGTCCATTGTCAAATGCGGCTTATGGTCTAGCGCCGCATGAATGTGCTTGTAATACACCGTATTGTTTTCACCTTTGATGGCAAACACCGGAATTTCGGAATGAGAAACCAGGGCTGCTGCCACATCATCCTGGGTGGAAAGCGGATTCGATGCCGTCAGCACGACCTCCGCCCCGCCAGCCTGCAAAGTCTGCATCAGGTTGGCCGTTTCGGTAGTCACATGCAGACAGGCTGAAATACGGATTCCCGCCAGCGGTCGCTCTTTCTCAAACCGCTCCCGAATTTGACGCAAAACGGGCATCTCACGGGCTGCCCATTCAATTCGTCTGCGGCCACCCTCCGCCAGTTTTAAGTCCTTTACATCAAAATTGGTCATTCGTTTCCTCCATCCATAAATTAAACTGTTTTTTGCTTCATTTTTTCCAGCACACCACCATCTTCAAAATGAGTGCGAAAACGTGTAATGAACCCTTCAACCGTAAAAGAATGGGATTGGGTGCCGCGCTGTTCCAAACAGTAGGCAGCTGCCAATGAACCCATCTTGCCGCATATTTCAAAATCGAAGCCCAACCGCCAGCCCCTTAAGAAGCCGGCTCGGAAGGCATCTCCAACACCGGTTGGGTCAACAATTTTTTCAACCGGCACCGCCGGCACTTCCACTTCGCTGGCCTGCCAGTAAATTGAAGCACCCTTAGCTCCACGGGTAATTACCACCAGGGGAACTCGATGCAGAATGAATTCCGCGTCAAAGCCGGTATGTTTTTGCAGCAATTCCCACTCGTATTCATTGACAAATAGACTGTAAGCCCCATCCACCCCCCGGCGTAACTCCTCCGGGTTTGATCGGGCAATTTGCTGACTGGGATCATAAACATAAGGAATCTGCATTTGCTTGCATTCCTCAACATAACGATCCATTGCTACCGGGTCATTGGGTGAAATCACCACCATCTCAGGTCGGGATTGCAACATTTCCAGCGACAACTCGCGAGCATAAGCCATTGCGCCAGTGTAAAAACTGCAAATCTGATTATTGGCAAGGTCGGTATTGGCGAAAAAACTGGCCGTAAAAACCCCCGGCACAATTCGGATGTAGGTTGTATCGAGATGGTGGCTTTCCAGCCACTGGCGATAATCCTCAAAATCTTCGCCGGCTGTTCCAAAAATGAGGGGGTTATCCCCCAGTAAAGCCATCGTATAGGCGATATTGGGTGCAATGCCTCCTCGCTGGCGTACCATGTGATCCACCAAAAAAGATAGACTGATGGAATCCAGACGGTCGGGCATGATATGATCTTTAAAGTAACCGGGAAAGGTCATTAAGTAATCATAGGCAATTGAGCCGGTCAGAACAATGCTCATCCTGTATGTCTTTTCCTTCTTGATTCAAAATTTCCCCTTGAACCAGGCGGGGTTCATCAAAATTGCTCCCAGCGGGGAGCGAAATGATTATACCATTGAAAGAAGCAGTCTGACCAACTTTCAAACATTGACACATCTACCACAATTCGGTATAAGACATTATGCCCCAAATGAAAAGTCTTCGTGTCGTTTTGATCATCTTGCTGCTGGTGATAGCAGGCTGTAACCTGCCCACCTCGCTCAACCGCTCTCCCAACTCACCAGAAGAACGGGTTACAGCACAGGCTCAAAACCCGATTACACCAACACCTCTACCTCCAACGCCAACCGCAACGCCGCTTCCGGCAGTTCGATTGAACCAGGGTGATATGGCTTTATTGCTGGGTGATACCCCCCGTGCCCGCGAGGAATACCAATCGGCTGCCATGGCAAGCGAGGATAAAGAAATTCAAGCGGCTGCGCTGGTAGGAATTGCCCGTTCCTATTTGGAGGAAAGGAACTATCCGCAAACCATTGAAACGCTGCTGGCATTGATCAACGAACATCCAACAAATCAATCCCTTGCAAATGGCTACTACTTTCTGGCGGAAGCCTACCTTGCGATGGGAGAAAACCAAAAGGCAGCCGAAGGGTATGAAATGTACCTGCAACTCAAGCCGGGTATTCTGGATGACCTGATCGCCGAAAAAGCCGCAGAAGCGTGGATGGCTGCCGGACAGTACGAAAAAGCCATTCAATCTTTCCAAAAAGCCATTCAGGCATCCGGAAGTCAGGATACCGCCCGACTCAAAATCCGTATCGGTCAGGCCTATCAGGGAATGAACGATGTTGAAACCGCCATCCGCCATTTTTTGGATGCCTACCAAAGTACCAGTAACGAATATTACAAAGCTCAGGCCAATTTTCTGGCGGGTCAGGCCTATCTGATCATGGGTTTTCCAGAGCAGGCTTACGCCCGCTTTCAGGACTCGGTCAACAACTTTCCACGCTACTACGATACCTATTCCGGTTTGATAGAACTGGTCAACGCTGGCCAACCGGTTAACCAATTGAACCGCGGGCTGGTCAATTACTTTGCCGGGCAGTATGCACTTTCGGCAGAGGTCTTACTGGGGTACATCAACAACAATCCCGATCATGACGGCACAGCGCACCACTACCGCGCCCTTGCTCTGCGACAAATCAATAACACAGAAGGTGCATTAGAAGAGTGGCAAGCCCTGATTCGTGACCATCCCGGTGATTCATTCTACACAACCGCCTGGCAGGAAATCGCCTACACGCAATGGGCTTATTTGGAAGATTTTGAAGGGGCGGCAAATACCCTGCTGACATTTGTGTCTCAAAACCCCTCCTCAAACGAAGCCCCCAACGCTTTATTCAGTGCTGCCCGCATTTTAGAACGCAGTAATCGTCTCACCCGAGCCGCTGAAACCTGGGAACGTCTGCTCCAGGAATATCCTTCTGCTTCCATCAGCCCCAGAGCCCAGTTTTTAGCCGGGATTACCTACTACCGCCTCGGTGCAAATGAGCAAGCCTTGAACGCACTGCAACGGCAGGTGGTGTTATCCACCTCCCCCAACGACCAGGCGGCTGCCCTGTTGTGGATTGGAAAAATTCAACAGCGGACAGGTAATGTTGAAGCCGCCCGCGCTTCATGGCAGCAAGCTGCTTCGCTGGACCCGACCGGTTATTACAGCGAACGGGCGGATGAATTGCTCAACAATCAGGCTCCCTTTCATGCCCCAGCCGTGTATGATTTGGGGATTGACTGGTCAACCGAACAGCAACGCGCCGAAGACTGGATGCGTGACACCTTTGCACTGCCTCCTGCAACGGATTTGAAAGGTATAGGGGAGTTGGCCCAAAACCCACGCTTCATTCGTGGGATGGCTCTGTGGGAACTTGGTCTTTATCAATCTGCCCGCGGTGAATTTGAAAGCCTGCGCGAAGAAATTTCCTCCGATCCGGCCACACTCTACCGTTTTTTGAATATCATGCTGGAAATTGGCGCCTACCGTCCGGCAATTTTTGCCAGCCGGCAGATTCTCAACCTGGCCGGTATGGATAATCTTCAAACCTTGAATGCCCCCCGGTTTTTCAATCTGGTTCGCTTTGGGACATACTACAAAGATGTTGTAATGCAGGAAGCCAACGAAACCGGACTGCATCCTTTATTACTGTTCAGCATCATCCGCCAGGAATCTTTTTTTGAAACCTTTGTAATTTCCAGTGCCGGAGCGCGTGGTTTGATGCAGATTATGCCGGCAACAGGTGAAGAATTGGCTAACCGCTACGGTTATCCGAATTTTCAAGTAGAAGACCTGCACAATCCCCTAATTAACATTCGGTTGGGTGCAAAATACCTCGCTAATCAGCGGGATTATTTCGGCGGAGATTTATATTTGGCTCTGGCAGCCTACAACGGCGGACCGGGTAATGCTTACGCATGGGCGCAGCTTGCCGGCGGTGATCCTGACCTCTTTTTGGAAGTTATCCGCTTTGAAGAAACTCAAAGATATATCCGTTCCATCGCCGAAATTATGAACATCTATCGTTTGATTTACGAAAGAAAATAACACTCAAAGAGGGATACCCCTACTCGCAAATAAAAAATCAGGACAGGTTTTTTTCTCCCTGTCCTGATTTTATTACAGTAAAATCAACGCCGGCTTTTCGAGATAATTCTTCAAGGCTTGCATGAACCTGGCCGCCTCCGCCCCATCGGTAATCCGATGGTCAGCCGAGAGGGTTATCCTCATTCGCAAACCGGCTTTGATGACACCATTTTCAACGACCGGTACCTCTTTGACCGATCCAACAGCCAGTATCGCCGCTTCCGGCGGGTTGATGATCGCTACAAAATGTTCCACATCGAACATCCCCAAATTGCTGATGGAAAAAGTAGAACCTTCGATGTCCTCTGGGCGGACTTTGCCGGCACGCGCCCGAGCGACCATGTCCTTAACCTCCTGGGAAATCAGGCCTAAGGATTTATAATCTGCGTCTTTGCACACGATGGTCATCAACCCGCTTTCGAGCGCAACCGCAACTCCAATATTGCGATGAGCATGGCGGATGATTTCATTGCCCTGCAACGAGGCATTCAAGTTGGGGAATTGTCTCAATGCCAGTGCCACAGATTTGATGATGAAATCATTGACCGATAATTTTTGTTCTTCTGGCAGCTGACTGTTGAACTGTTTGCGCAATTCCATCACCGCCGCCATATCCACTTCACTGGTCAGGTAAAAGTGGGGAATTTGGGTTTTCGACTCCACCATGCGCCGGCCGATGATGGCGCGTAATTTGTCCACCGCAACGTGTTGATCTTCGCCTGTTGGCACCGGCACAACCGCTGGGATCGGCACAGCGACTGGTACCGCTGGCGTTTCTAACTCCGGAGTTGCCGCAACTGGCGTGGATTTCAGAGCTTTTTCAATATCCCGCTTGACAACCCTTCCTCCCGGGCCACTGCCCTGCACCTGCTTCAGGTTGATTCCGTATTCTTTCGCCATCCGACGGGCTAGTGGTGAGGCCTTGGTGCGCCCATCGTCTTCCGAGATGGCCACAGTTTGGCTAGCAGAAGCTTGCTGCTCTGCTGCCTGGTCGGTTTGAACAACGGTTGGCCGTGGCTCTTCCCCACCAGCAATCGCCGGAATGTCCTCAACTTTCTCACCCGGTGCAGCAATAACAGCAATGGGAGTCCCTACCGGCACCACATCGCCCGCCTTCACCAAATGTTGGTACACAATTCCGGCTGCGCTGGATTCGACCTCAACAGTGGCTTTATCAGTTTCAATTTCGGCTAACACCTGCCCTTTATCAATTGGCTCGCCTTCACCAACCACCCAGCGCACCAGTGTGCCTTCTGCCATATCAAAGCCCAATTTTGGCATGGCAATGATCTCAGCCATTACAAAACCTCCTTGACTGCCTTAATCACGTCATCCACTTGAGGCAGGGCCATCTGTTCCAGGGTGCGGTTATACGGCAACGGCACTTCTGCCTGGGCAACCCGCTTGATGGGAGCATCTACGTAATCAAAGGCCTCTTCATAAATTCGGCTGGCCACTTCTGCCCCAACCCCATAGGATTTCCAACCTTCTTCTACAATGACTGCCCGATTGGTTTTCTTGAAAGACTCCAACACCGGCCCCATATCCAACGGTCGTAAGGAACGCAAGTCCACAATCTCCACTTCAATACCCTCTTTGGCGAGTTGATCGGCTGCTTTGGTGGAAATTTCCAGCATCTTGGAGTAAGTTACAATAGTCACGTGCCGGCCTTCACGCTGGATGGTGGATTTGCCCAGCGGGACGATATAATCGCCTTCCGGCACCTCGCCGCGAGTTTGATACAGCGTAGCGTGTTCAATGAACAATACCGGGTCTTGACTGCGTATGGCGGCTTTAAGCATTCCCTTGGCATCTGCTGGTGTACCCGGGGCAACTACTTTCAACCCCGGAAAATGAGCAAAAATGGCATCCGGTGTTTGAGAGTGAGTAGCACCCAACTGCCTTCCACCACCGCCTACCGCGCGGATGACCAGCGGTAAGATCATTTGACCGCCAAACATATAATGCAATTTAGCAGCCTGATTGACAATATGATCCATTGCTGAAAAGGCAAAATTGATCGTCATCAATTCGGCAACAGGGCGTAAACCGGTCAAGGCTGCTCCAATAGCCGCACCGACAATCACCGCTTCCGCAATGGGTGTGTCGCGCACGCGCTCTGGCCCAAAGTGATCATAAAATCCTTTGGTAACCGCATAGGTGCCGCCCCATACCCCCACTTCTTCCCCCATGATAAACACACTGGGGTCTCGCTCCATTTCTTCCCACAATGCCTGAGAGATGGCTTCTCGCATGGTTATTCGTGCCATTTTGTCACCCCGTTATCCTTCAACGTAAATGTGCTTGAATAATTCTTCTGCCGGTGGTTCAGGACTGGCCTCGGCAAACGTAACAGCATCATTGACTTCCTCTTCGGCAAGTCGGATCTGTTCCTGAAGTTCCTCTTCGCTGGCTATTTTATTTTCCAGCAAATAACGGTGATAAATACCAATCGGGTCGTTCTCCAGCCAGGTTTTGACTTCTTCAGAAGATCGGTATCGCTCCGGGTCACCCATGGAATGCCCGCGAAAACGATAGGTGATCACTTCTAAAAATTGCGGACCGCTCCCGTTGCGAATTTCATCATATAATCGCGCCGAAACCTCACGGACTTTCATAACATCCATACCGTCCACTGCTTCGCTTTTCATTCCATAGCCATCCGCTTTGCGGCGAATTTCTGACACGGCAGAAGCTCTTTCCACCGCTGTACCCATGCCGTATTGATTATTTTCGCACACCCATAGAACCGGCAGGTTCCACACCTTAGATAGATTCAGTGCCTCATGGAAATAGCCAATGTTGGTAGCCCCATCTCCAAACATACAAACAGTTACAGCCTTGTTGCCCTGGTAAGCATCCCCTAGGGCCAATCCGGCTGCGATGGGCAAATGCGCTCCGACAATTGCATGACCGCCCCAAAAATTCTTCTTCACATCGGCAAGGTGCATAGAACCGCCTTTACCGCGCGAACAACCGGTGACCTTGCCAAGTAATTCTGCCATCACCTCGCGCGCCGAAAGCCCACAATTAATCGCCACACCATGATCCCGGTAAGCGGTGATGATACGGTCTTCTGGGCGGCGCACCGAGATCAAACCCGTGCTCACTGCTTCTTGACCGATGTAAAGATGCAGAAAACCGCCGATTTTTCCTTGCTGATACAATTCGGCCGAACGTTCCTCAAGCCGGCGAATCACGACCATTTGATGATAGAGATCCAGATAATCTCGCTTCTCCATCGGATGGAGATCCTCCTTTGTTCGATGTTTACTTCCTTCCGCTGACCCCGCTGCGGGTCACCATTGCCGGTTAACTGGACAATGTCACAGGGATTATACCAGAATCAAAAACCCCTCGCAGGGGGTTTGTAACACCTGAAAGGGTGGATTTCAAATTATCCAGAAGGATGATTGGAACTACTGACTCTTATCCTCAGGCTTTTTGAATAAAGTCGTCAGCGTTACTCCACGGGATTTCAGGTACAACGACCTGCCACCAAACCATACCATGCCACTGAAAAAGACCAAACCCAAAAGAATGCCCGACTGCCAGTCCACAGCCAAAATCTTCACCTGGAAAACATACGGCAAAACAATGGCTGCCAGGAAGATAATAAGGGTCACCACCCCTAAAAAACGAACCCAGCCTTTTGATGGTCTGTCTTCTCCCTCCTTGAGAAAATAATACGGGTTCTTAATCAATGCCAGAACTGGCAATAAAAGCCCAAAAGCCACAAATAGTCCAAAATTGAAATGATTCGCAATCCAGTTTGCCTGTGCTGAATCAATCACCACGAACAACGCGATCACCGTTACCACAAGAAGCGAAAACAAAGGACTGTGTTGGCGGGCATGTACCAGACCAATCCACTCAGGTACCAGCCGGTCATCTGCCCATGCTTTGAGAACTCGGCTCAGCGTGAGCATGTAAGCCTGGACGACCAGAACGAACATCACAACCCAGACAACCGATAAAGAGAACAACACCAGCGGATTGGGTTGGATAACCGCTGCATAAAATGGTAGCCAGGGCAGGATAATTCCACGCAGGACGCCCGTGGAAGCCCCTCCCGGTGTTGAAACCGGCATCGGTAAAACCACACCACCTTCACCGGTGATACCCTTCAGACGCAGAAAACTCTCCGCCGCCAGAAATTGCCACGAAACCGTTCTTTCCACCAACCCAATTCCGGCAATTACCAAAAATCCCACAATGATCAACGCCAGCAAACCGGCTGGTACAAGGTTACGCCGATGGGTGCGCAGTTCGGCGGACATCCACACCGGTAAACCAAGCGCAAAAAAGCCAAAAAGACCGAGTACCAAACCGATGGCAATCATCTCCGGCAGGGTTTCGCCCTGTGCTTTCATCCCCAATTGAAAGGCGAGATTGAGATGAAGGGCATGCGAACCCGCTCCAAAAATTCGGTCAAAAAATTCACTGAACCGATTTGGAGAAACAGCAGCAAATTGACCGAGAACAACCAGCCACCCCAAAATGGAGATACCCACACCCCAGTTAAAAATCCGGCGAATGGCCTGCGGAGAGAGAATGGAAAGGAGAAAGGCGGCAAAGATCAACCCACTGGCAAGATAGACCATCACCTGCGGGTTGTGCAGGGAAGCCGCAAAAACTTGCAAATCATAAATACCCAAAACATTTCCCAACAGGTTCGCCAAATCAGGAAGGATGAGGCGCGCAAAGAGACTTGCCAGAAAACCGATGAACAAAGCACCGCCGATCAAAAATGTCCAGCTGAAGGCAAAACCAAACAAAGGGTGAATCACCCGTGTGCCAAAGAAATAATCAGGCGCTTCACGTCCGACCAGTCTGCCCATCGTCCAAATTGTCAACAAAACCACCAGCATACTCCCAAGACCAATCAATACAACACTGGTGATATTAATCCCCGGATACACACCGGGCAAGATGCTGATCGGCAGCCAGGTCGCCTGAACAAGACCAACTCCTGCCAGCGCCAGAGTGATCACGGTCCAGAAACTAACCCAGTTTGTCAAGGTGCCCGCCTTACTGGCCGGCTTCGATTCTGCTTGGGTGGCAATTAATTCGGTTATTTCGCTCAATTCTTTCCTCCTTGATGGGAGTGGCACAAATGCCAGGTGTGCAAGAAGGATGCCTACGAAAATTATACCAACCCTGTTAAAAAACAACCTTTCAAATCCGCAAAGCCGAGTAGAGAAAAGGCATGAACAGGTTGTGATCACCATAAACTAAATAAAATGCGAGTCCTGTTGGCAAATTGACTCTGCCTAAGCAGGACTCGCAAGTTGATTAATGGTCAGAAAGGGATGCGTCTCTACTCAGATTCACTGAGCCGCATGCTTCAACGCAGCATGGGCAGCCGCCAAACGGGCAACCGGCACCCGGAAGGGCGAGCAGGAGACGTAGTTATTCCCAACCAGATGGCAAAATTCAATCGAATTCGGGTCACCGCCATGCTCGCCGCAGATACCCACTTCCAAATCGGGGCGGGTTGAGCGGCCGTCCGCCACGGCAATTTGCATCAGGCGACCTACACCATCCCGATCCAGTGTCTGGAAGGGATTCTTTGGCAGAATGCCCTTTTCCACGTACGTCACCAGAAAACTGCGCTCGGCATCATCGCGGCTGTAACCAAAGGTCATTTGGGTGAGGTCATTCGTGCCAAATGAGAAGAATTCGGCAATTTCGGCAATTTCGGCGGCGGTGACTGCTGCACGCGGAATCTCGATCATCGTCCCAAACTTGTAGGGGAAGGAAACGCCTTTCTCCTTCATCACCTCGCGGGCAATTTCTTCGAGCCGCGGTTGAATGACCTTCAATTCGTTGACATGGCCGGTGAGCGGGATCATCACTTCGGGCTTGGCATGCACACCTTTGAGGGTGACATTGGCTGCCGCTTCGAAAATGGCACGCACCTGCATTTCAACGATTTCAGGCATGACAATACTCAAACGCACCCCGCGCAAGCCCATCATCGGGTTGCTTTCATGCATCGCCTCAACCGCCTGGAGCATGTGTTCCAGTTCTACAACCTCTTTGGGCTCGCCTTTACCCAACACATAACCAGCCAACGCTTCGATGCGTTTGGTGATGATTTGTTCTTCGAGGTCTTTGGCAGCTGGCAAGAACTCATGCAACGGCGGGTCAATCAGGCGGATGATGACCGGGTACCCGTCCATTGCAGTAAACAAACCTTCAAAGTCGGCCCGTTGGAAGGGCAGCAGTTCATCCAATGCGGCCTTCCGTTCCTCGGATGTCTTTGCCAGAATCATGCGTTGCACAATCGGCAGACGTTCCTGTTCAAAGAACATGTGCTCGGTGCGGCACAGACCAATTCCTTTAGCCCCGTAAGAACGGGCACGCTGAGCGTCCTTGGGATAATCGGCGTTTGCCCATACCTGTAAACCGGTGGTTGGTGAGCCATTGACACTTTTACGAATGCCGGGACGAGCACAAATTTCATCTGCCCAATCCAAAAGGGTCAGCAGATCCGTTTGTTCTTCGAGAGATGGGGAAGTCATCGGCAGCTTGCCGAGAAAGACCTCGCCCGTGCCACCATCCAGCGAGATCCACTCACCCTCTTTGACAACCTTGCCGTCTACTTCCATCTGGCGTTTATCCAGATCAATGCGTACGCTTGCTGCGCCAACCACACACGGCACCCCAAACTGGCGTGCAACCACAGCCGCATGGGATGTCGCCCCGCCCTCACTGGTGAGAATGCCCTTGGCAGCCAGCATACCATGAACGTCATCTGGTTTAGTGAACGGGCGCACCATGATGACATCCTGATGATATTCCTTGTTCATCTTTTCGGCAGTGTCGGCATCGAAATAGACCTGACCTACCGCCGCACCAGGCGAGGCGTTCACGCCACTGGCAAAGAAGCGGCCGTCGGCTTTGGCTTTTTTGATGGTTTCGGGATCAAACTGGGGGTGAAGCAGGGTATCCACATTTTCAGGGGAAACCCGCTTAACCGCCTCTTCGCGGGTGATAATACCCTCGTTAGCCATATCCACTGCAATTTTGACGGCGGCTTTGGCGGTGCGCTTGCCGTTGCGGGTTTGAAGCATCCACAATTTACCGCGTTCAATGGTAAATTCCATGTCCTGCATGTCGCGGTAGTGGCGTTCCAATTTGTCGCAAATCTGGAGAAATTCGCGGTAGCATTCGGGCATATCCCGTTCCAGATTCTCGATCTTTTCGGTGTTGCGGATACCGGCAACCACATCTTCACCCTGTGCGTTCAGCAGATAATCGCCATAGAGTTTCTTTTCGCCAGTGGCCGGGTTGCGGGTAAAGGCAACCCCTGTACCGGAGTCATTGCCCATGTTGCCGAACACCATGGTGACGATATTGACCGCTGTGCCTAAATCATCCGGAATATTGGTTGCACGACGATAATCCACAGCCCGTTTGCCATTCCATGACTTGAAAACTGCCTCGGTGGCCAGTTTCAATTGCTCAAACGGATCCATCGGGAAATCAAAACCCAGTTCTTTACGGACGACACCCTTGAAAATTGCAGTCAGTTCTTTCAAATCATTTGCGGTCAGATCGGTATCCAGTTTGGCACCGCGTTCCCGCTTGAACTCTTCCAGCACATCTTCAAAGGCTTCATCCGGCATACCCAGAACCACTGCACCAAACATCTGAATCAGGCGGCGGTATGAGTCATACACAAAGCGCTCGTTATTGGTTAAACGAATCATTGCCTGAGCAGTTTCATCATTCAACCCAATGTTGAGAACGGTATCCATCATGCCCGGCATGGAGAACTTGGCGCCGGAACGACAGGAAACCAGCAAAGGATTATCGGTACCACCAAACTTCTTGCCGGAAAGCCGCTCGACTTCTTTGAGGGCGTCGAGCATCTGTTCCCACATTCCTTCGGGAAATTTTCCACCCGCCGCCAGATAAGCGTTACACGCCTCAGTGGTGACGGTGAAACCCGGCGGAACCGGGACACCCAGTCTGGTCATGTCAGCCAGGTTAGCCCCCTTACCCCCCAAAAGCCCCCGAACTGCATCCCAATCGCCGCCTACATACTTTTCGGCAGCATCCAATTCATTGAACAAATAGACCCATTTCTTCATGTGTTCCTTAACCTCCAGAAATTAGTTAACCCCTCGAGGGGGAAATTTCGTCCTGAACCCTTAATCGGGACATTCTACCACAAAATTTCTAATTTTCGCCGAGTTTATCCTTACTTGACTGGTCAAATGACTTTTCAACTGTAAAGAAGTTGAAAGGATAAAAACCCGCAAGTTCGCTGATAATAGGGGTGTAGTCACTGCAAAGGAGATGCGAATGAAGATACTGGTCATTGATGACGACCCTGCCATGACAGAATTACTCTCCACGTTGTTACGAACCATCCCCGCGCATGTTCTCGTGGCAAACTCGGGCCAGGAGGGGGTTGATCAAACCGAAAGAGAAAAACCCGATATTGTCATTCTAGACCTGATGATGCCGGAAATGGACGGATGGCAGGTTTGCAAGCGCATCCGTGAATTCAGCAACATTCCCATTCTCATTCTCTCCGCGTTGGATCACCCCGGCATGGTAGCCACGGCACTGGATGCCGGTGCTGATGATTATTTAATCAAACCCGTCTCCAGCAGTATGTTAATCACGCGCATTAACACGTTGCTGCGGCGCAGCAAACCGATCCCTTCCAACATACCAGCCGCAAGCACAACCTGATGCGCAATTAAATCCTGTTTTGTAGTACAATTCACCCGTCCAATTTTTTACCAGGATATTCAACCGAATATTCTTTGTTTTGGTTTGAAGGGAAATCCTCACTACAAGGAGCAGCTCTCGTGCAAACCTGTTCACTTTGCTTCACCCAGTCCCCGGATACCGCTCTGGAATGTCAAAATTGTGGTGCCAACCTGCGCCAGTTTTCTGTGAGCGCTGTGGCACTTAAAAAATTACAGCAAAACCCGCGAGTTCGTGATATTCGACTGGTAGTGGATGATGACGCCTGCCCGGTCTGTCAGTCAATGGCAGCCACCTATCCCAAAGATCAGGTCCCGCCATTGCCCATTGAAGGCTGCTCCAGTCCCAATGGCTGCCGTTGTTTTTACGAACCTATGTTAACTGAAATATTTCCTTAAACCCGGTCAACAACCATTGACCGCACAAATCAATTGATACAAGGCTTCGGCAGTTCTTTGCGGACTTTCCATCATCGGCATGTGTCCCGCTTCTGGAATTTCAATCACCCAGCCCTTATTGACCAACTTTACCAAAGATTGGGAGCGTTCAAGCGGAATCAACTGGTCATTTGCGCCTGCAATGGCAAGCACCGGCACTTGAATTTCCGGTAACCAGAGATTGGCATCGCGCCGGTCTGCCATAGCCTTTAAAGCGGCTACCACCACGGCCACATCGCAGGTCAGAATAATCTGGTTTAGTTGTCTTTGAATTTCAACATCCGCACTCAACTTGGACGGCATACCATCAGCGATGTAGCGAATGCCGCGGCTGCGTACTTCGCGGGCCGTAATCAGCCGTGCCTGACGGCGTTCCGGGCTGTCTGCGTCCGCTTGAGATGCCACCAATGCCAATCCCTTAAGCCGGTGAGGGTAAGCATGGGCAAATTCCAGGGCAACATATCCCCCCATCGAATGCCCTGCAATGACCGCCTTTTCAATGTTAAGGCGGTCGAGCAATTGTAAAATATCAGCGGCCAACAAACGCATGGAGTAGCCTTCAACTTCGCGAGGCGACTCCCCAAAACCACGCAAGTCCGGTATGATCAGGTGAGCTTTTGATTTCAGTAATGGGACGATTGGCTGCCAGATGCGGCGGTTAAGAGGAAAACCATGGATCAATACAAGTGGAATTCCCTCGCCATGATCTTCTACGGCCAAATCAACCGTCTTCAGTTCCATGATAATCCGTTCCTTTTCCCATCGAAAAATCCCTTAAAAGCAATTCTACCAGATTAAACGCCTCGTCAACGGTATGAATCTGGCCGGCCGCCTGCGCTTCGCGGATATTTTCCAGCAATTCACCAAGTTGAGGACCGGGCTTTAACCCAAATCGCTTCATTAAGTCATCCCCATTGACCAGACGAGGTGGCGTAATGGTTTCAGAGCGTTGTACAAACCAGTTTTCCAACAATTGCCTGCAGATAACCAATTCTCGTTCCCAGCGAGCCGGCGGAATGGTGATACCATAGGTTGCCAGTGTATCCGCCAGTGAGAGTAGACAAAGGTCCACCCCGCTTTCTCCCAGGTCTCGAAAGTACCGATAAATACTCCGCCGGCTGACTTCATTGCTCGTTGAAGCCAGATGGTGAATACGCATGTGTTCTCTAACCAACCGTGTGATTCGTTCCACTTCGGGATTAGAAAGGGCAAAGCGTCGGGCAATTTTTTCAGCCATCTTCGCCCCCAAGTGATCATGATTTAGAAAACGAATTCGGCCATCCTCTTGTGTTTCCTGAACCAGCGGTTTGCCGATATCATGCAACAGTGCAGTAAAAAAAAGCAATCCACGTAAATTGCGTTCCGCATGAATGGGAGCAGAAAAGTGATTCTGAAAGTCACCACGATATCGCCCCAACATGAGTGAAGCCATGCCTGCGAGCAGGTTTTCCCCCTTGATAAATTCAGGCCCAAATACCAGCAGATGATACAGTTCCTCCAGCCAGCGCAGGGTCTCGAGGGTATGTTCCCACACTGGCAAGGTGTGCGGGGCAGTTTGTTGCACTCCTCTGGTTTGACCGAGTTCCGGAATGAGGACTTCCAGCACGCCCAGGCGATCCATCAAAGAAATGGCTGTATGGACCTGCTTGCCTTCGAGCATTTTGAAAAACTCATCCCGCTGTCTCTCAATAGAACAATGAGGCAGCTGGCCAACTGCTGAACGCAACAATTGAATGGTATGCTTTTCAATTTGAAATTCCAACTGCATGGAAAAGCGGATTGCCCGAAGAACCCGTACCGCATCCTGCTCAAAAGACTGTTCGCTGCAAGCCCGCAACCACTTTTCCCGCAAGTCCCTTATGCCATTCAAAGGATCAAGGACGCGATCCTCTTCCATCAAGTCAACTGCCATGGCATTGATGGTAAAATCGCGGGCTTTCAAGTCCTGCTCGATTTGAAAACCGCGCATCTTTGCAAAATCGAGGTAATAGCGCTGACCGGATGAACTTTGTAAAATGACCCGCGCGGTCTTTCGCTCATCATCCAGAATGTAAAATGCCGCCTTCAAATCCCCGGCAATCTGACGAGCCACATGAATGGCATCCCCGTTGATGACAAAATCAAAATCACGGCTGGAATGACCAAGCAAAAAATCACGAATACGACCGCCCACCAGATAAATACGCTGGTTGGAGTGAGCATGGCGACGTACCACCTGATGAACGACAGAATCGGGAAACAATCCTTCCAGTGGGATTAACATTTACAAACGGCTTTATCCTTCGCGGTAACGGTTTTCATCCACCACTCCCACAAATGGAAGGTTACGGTACAGCTCATCCAGATCCAACCCGTAGCCAAAGACAAATTTATTGGGAATGGTAAAACCCACATAACGCAGCGGCACATACACTTCCCGGCGTTCGCTTTTATCCAGTAAAGTGCAAACACATAAACTTCGTGGTTTTCGGGCGGAGAGTAAATCCAACACGGAAGCCAGCGTTCTGCCGCTGTCAATAATATCCTCAACCAGGATAACATCCTTATCATGGATATTCATATTCAAATCCAGGGTAATACGCACCTGACCGGTGGATTCTCGTTTTCCGCTACCATAGGATGAAACTGCCATGAACTCAACCGCGTGGGGAACCGTGATATGCCGAATTAAATCGCTGAGGAAAAGCACACCGCCTCGCAAGATACAAATCAAAACCAGCGCATCCGAATCGCGATAATCGTGACTGATGAGGGCACCCAACTCAGCAACCCGTTTTTGTAACGCATCCGGTTCGATCAATACCTCTGCCAGAAACTCCTTATAATCCCGCATCACTTCCTCCTCGGTAGAGAATTACAAGCGTGGCACTTCGTGATGTTGGCGGCAGCGAGCTTCGTACATTTCCGAAGCGCCGACAATGATGACGGGATCATCATATCGAGCCGGTTTTCCATTTACCAGCCGCTGAGTCCGAGAAGCAGGCTCACCGCACACCATACAAATTGCTTGAAGTTTATCCACCTTTTCGGCAATTGCCATTAGCACCGGCATACATCCAAACGGCTCGCCACGAAAATCGGTGTCGAGACCGGCTATAATTACACGAATACCACGATTAGCCAGTTGTTGAACAATGTTGGTGATTTCATCATCGAAAAATTGAGCTTCATCCACTGCTACAACCGTTGTATCATCCTCCAGAAATTTGAGAATCTCACCCGCCCGCTGAATTGGAATGGCATTAAAAGCCGTTCCAGCGTGAGAGGTAACTTGTTCACTATGATAGCGATTGTCAATCACCGGTTTGAAAACTTGCACTTTCTGGCGGGCAATGGTCGCCCGTCGTAAGCGGCGAATCATTTCATCCGTCTTACCGCTGAACATTGAACCGGTGATGACCTCAATAGATCCGGAATGATGTTTCATGGACTCCTCAACAGGATGGGGTAGGATAGTCTGATTTTACTCCAACTTCTTGCCGGTGACGCATCTCGTAAATTAAAAAATTCAGCCCCTTTCGGGGCTGAAGGTTAATTTTCTTTCACCGGAGATTTATACAACAATATCCTCAGCGGCAGCCGGTAATTCATAACCCAACTGACGCAGGCGTTTTTTCAGGTCAATCAACGATTTGCGGCCAAATCCTTCCACCGCCAGCAGAGAGGCTTCTCCTTCGGCAAGTCGTTCAAGCACCTGCCCAACCGTTGTCAAGCCGGCTTTGATCAATGCCTCGGTCGGTCGGTTCCCCAATTCCAGTTCTGCCACCGGGCGGGCTGGAGAAGTGCGTGCCATCTCGCGGGCTTTTTGAGTTTCAACAAAGTCCTGGCGGGCTTGCAAACGCTTGTAGAAGCGGTCAACCTGTCCTTCCATGTCCAGAATGCGTTGTTGCTGGCCGGTGAAAAAGGGATGGCACTTTGAGCAAACCTCGGTGCGAATTTCCTTTTTGGTTGACCCTGTTCGCCAGGTATTACCACAAGCGCAAATCACCAAAGCATCCGGATAATAAGTCGGGTGAATACCCTTCTTCATTTTCGTCTCACCTTTCTGTGTAAAATACCCTTGCCTTCGACAGAATCCAAGCGTTCAGCGATGCAAGAGCGTTGAATTCACTATTCTGCCTCTACCGGCATTACGCTGACGCGCTTCCGACCGTTGGGTAAGGTTTCATATATCACCACCCCATCTGCGGTTGCAAACAGGGTATCGTCTTTGCCAACGCCAACATTCAGGCCGGGTTTAATGCGTGTACCGCGCTGGCGCACCAGAATATTTCCGGAAAGAACCACCTGACCGGCAAAACGCTTCACGCCGAGACGTTGCGCGTTGCTGTCGCGTCCATTGCGACTGGAACCACCACCTTTTTTATGTGCCATTGCGCTTACTCCACAAGAATAGAATCAACCTTCAACCGGGTGTACTGCTGGCGATGTCCCGTTTTGACGCGAATACGTTTTTTGGGACGATACTTGAAGACGACGATTTTCTTACCCTTGATGTGTTCCTCCACAGTCGCCTTCACCTGAGCGCCTTTCACAGTCGGCTTACCAACCAAAACTTTGTCGTCCTCGACGACGAGCAACACGGTATTCAGTGTGACCTGATCACCGGGTTGATTGCTCAAGCGATCCACTTCAATCGCCGAGCCTTCGACGGCTTTGTACTGTTTGCCGCCACTTTCAACAATTGCGTACTTCATCGTTTTCGTCTCCAATCTTCACTTCGCCGCTCCACCTGCGCAATTCCTTGCATACGCCGATGAGCGGGTAAGTTGGGGTACAGTTTTTCGCCCCAGCGCAACTTCAGCCGGGGCTTTTGCGGGCATTATTATACGCTTTGTCGGGATGAATGTCAACTGTTTTGGCTGAATTCTGCCAAACTCGATTCGATGGATTTCATTTGTTCCTGCCTGTGACTTCGAATGACAAACCACACAGCCACACCTGCGCAACCCGCCACCCATAACTCAATCCAAAGCAATTCGATTCCCGCCGTTGAAAGCAAAACCGCCGGCAAATTGACCAGGGTATGCAGCAATACCGCCAGCCAATAGAAGCGGCCTTCTTGCCTTTTTACCGAATAAAAAACCAGAACCGAAAGCCCCAGCTGGATTCCGATGGCAAAAACCCGTTCCAATCCTCCAACCAGGAAAAGATAAGAAGGGGTGGCAATCAGTTGGGTGCGGATTTGTTCTGCAGCCAGGCCTAGTTGTGGAGCTACCTGCGAGTCAAAAGTACCGTCATTAATCATCATGCTGAAGATAATCAGGTTAATATAGTTCAAACCCACAAGAAAAATGGCCTCAAAACCGCCGTGTCCAATGCCATACGCCAGCGCATTTTGGAAACGCAGCCGATTTTTAAGCAAATATCGAAAACCAATCCACCGCCCCGTTTCTTCAAACAGACCTGCTGTGAGGCTGAGGAACAACGCCAGAAACCATGGTTGCGCAGCCCATTGTTGATAAAAAGGCTGTTGTCCAAGCCATTGTAGAGCAGGAATACGAATCATCACTTGTGGGATGAGAAAGCCCAATACCCCCACACCTATTGCCGCCCACGAAGCGCCATATCTTCGGATGAAGATAATGGCCAGAACGGTTGGCAGAGCAAAAATTAACAGTGTAGAAACCACCATGGCAAGGATTGATTCGGAATTAACCATATTTTTTTACCTATCTATTCACTTGAGAACAGTTTTCGCACATCGCCATCCCGTACAGTGATGCGGGATTGGTCCAGATACTCCAAAAACGCCAGGGCGTATTTACGGCTGGTGGAGAAACGATCCCGGAATTGGGCGACCGTGACCGAACCTTGTTGCTGAATCAGTCTTTTCACTTCATCCAGCATTTCCTGAAAGGTATCTGCCCGAAAAGCAACATCCGCAGATACCTGAATCAAGTCACCGCGATCCACAAGTGCCTGAAAAACCTCATCTCCGACCAGCGCACAGCCGTCTCGAACCGATGGAGGACTGTAGGGGGACACCGAAAATTGACTCATCAACTGGTTTACCAGACGCTCCTGTGGAGGAGAAAATCGTATCGTGTGCTGTGGGAGTCGAACGACCAGATTTTCCTCGACCAATCGTTGCTCATCTAACAAGCCTTGATAAAGGGCCTGAAAAACCTTGGGAGGTAAACCAGCCCGATTTTTGAGCGCTTCTCGAGGTATGCCGCGCTTGAGAGGTGACTGCTGGTGAAATTCTCGAACCAAATCAATCAACCGTTCCTGCTCGCGGTCAAAAATAGTGCGAGTGGTCAACCACCGGTTTATTCCCGACTGGCTGCTCTCCTCACCGATAGCCACAACCCGATTCGATTCCAGTAATTTCTGAAGGACTTCCACAACCAGTTGGGTATCGAGACGAATCGTCTGATAGAGTTCTTTCTCGGTGATAAATCGCGCCTGCTGGATCATCTGAACTATTATCTGCTGCGGATTTCCAGCACTCAGCCTTTTCAGTCCCTCCAAAACCTCTGGAACAAAGCGTTTGTATCGGCGCGGTGAATGAGCCTCCAATATCACTCCCCCTCCCAGCGTCTCTGGGGGAGAGGGGCGCCGCAGGATGTAGTGATCGCCTTCAACGACGACCACCGGCTGCCAGAACTCGATTTGCACCCATCCTTCTTCGCCAGCCTTCAACTGATCACTGCCCAGCAATCGCAGTCGGCCAACCACTTCACGGGTAGATTGAAAAAACTTAACTTCCATGTTGTGTTGCAGAACTGTTTCAACCCCGCCGGCTACTTTCAGAACAGCTGCTACCCGCTGGGTTGGGGAATACAAGCCCGGTTTTGAAACAACATCCCCCCGATGGATCTGTTCGGTGTTGATCCCGCTGATGTTGATTGCGGTTCTGCGTCCCGGTCTGACGATTTCCTCTTTATGTTTGTGAGTTTGCAAACCCCGGATGCGACCCTTCAAACCACGCGGCAGCACTTCAATTTCATCGCCAACTCGAAAAGAGCCATCCTGTAAGGTGCCGGTTACAACCGTACCAAAGCCGGTCAACGAAAACACCCGGTCAACCGGCAGGCGCGGTCGTCCGAGGTCAACCTTTGGGGGCGTTTCTTTCAAACATGTTGCGAGAGTCTGTTTAAGCTCGGTCAACCCCACTCCCGTTCTCGCCGAAACCGGCACAATTGGAGCGGACGCCAGGCAGGTATTTGCAACTGTCTGGCGAATGTCCTGTTCCACCAGCGCGAGCCACTCAGGGTCTTCGATTAAGTCAATTTTGGTCAGGACGATAATCCCACGCGGAATTTGAAGAATATCCAGGATGAGTAAGTGTTCTCGGGTTTGCGGCATCACCCCTTCATCGGCAGCAATGACGAACAACACCGCATCAATCCCGCCAACCCCTGCCAGCATATTTTCAATGAAATCACGATGTCCCGGCACATCTACAATTCCAACTTCTACCCCGCCGGGTAATTCCATCCAGGCAAAGCCAAGGTCTATGGTCATCTCGCGAAGTTTTTCTTCTTTAAGCCGATCGGGGTGAATGCCGGTGAGGGCTTCAACCAACGTGGACTTACCATGATCCACATGACCGGCTGTGCCAATGACAAACATGATTGTTCTCCATTACCATCAACGCTTACGGCTGATCGCTTTCTCCTGCTCTTCATTCCAACTGCGCACCAGCGCAAGTAAGGATTGCAAACGACTGGTTGTTTCTTCGGTAATTTGATGAGAAAAATCCTGAATTTCCTGAATCAGGTCTTCCAAAAGCACCAAACGTTCTTCCAGTTTACCAACCGAGCGAAGCAGTTCACGTTGCTGCTCTTCCTGTGCCAGGGTATAGTTTGTCCAGCGTTTCTGATCATCTGCCTTGAACGAAACCCACTCCTGCCGAAATCGGTCTTCAACCAGGCGCTGCATTTCGGTTATTTCATTGATGCGCCGTTCAAACCGGTTGGTGATCTCCTCAAAAGACTCCTGGGCGCGTTTTACCGCCCGTTGAGTAGCTTCCAGTGATTGGAGTTGATTATCGAGATTGCTGGACTGCGTCTCGATTTGCTCAAAGCGCACCTGCCATTCTTTCCAAACACGCTCCCGTTCGAGAGCCGCCATGTTCTGTTTTTCCATAAACGCTATCTGACTCTGGCGACGCTCACTTTCAGCAGCAACCAGTTCGCTGATTCGCATTTCCATTTTCCGCACCGAATCGGCATTCAAATCAATTTTACCGCGCTGTTCTTCCTGTCTTTTTCGCAATGCCGTAACTTCGCCAAGCAGGTCGGTTAACCGCTTTGCATCCTGTCGCTGACTTTCTTCCAATAGTTTTATCTGGCGCTTGTATTCATCATCCGAGCGGCGAATAAGCAGAATTTTCTGCTCCAACTCTTCGATTTCTCTGCCAAGCCGATTTTCACCTTCGGCTCTTGCCTGTAAAGATTTGCGAATTTCTGGTAGGACTTCCAGGGTTTTCCGAATTTCTCCCAGCGAGCGGCTGACCGATTCATTATCCGCCAGGCGAATTTTTTCGACTTCCCGTTCTTTTTCGGCTCGCTGCTTTTCGATGTCCTGAATCATGCGGGTTAATTCCTGCCGCATTTGCGCCATAGCCGTTTCAATTTGATTGAACCGTAGCAAGGATGTGGCAATGCGGGTTACTTCACCCTCCAGCTCCTTAAAGCGCTGGTCAATCGGTTGGGTTTTTTCTTCCAGATTGGCAAGCCGATCTTGTAATGTTGCTACCAGTAATTTATCCTTCCGCCGTTCATCTTCCAACCATTCCAAACGTTTTTCCAGTTGTTCGATATCCATGGAAATTCAATCCTCTCGTTCCAGAAATCAGCCGAAAATTCTGGCAAATTGACTGCTTTTGGTTGAACTTATTATATCGAATTCCTCTCAACGGGCAGTGAGCAATGCCGGCGCAACCCGTAAAATAAAGATGACGGATTGATAAAAAACACCGGGCAAAAACCCAAACAAAAACAAGAACAACATTCCACCCAGTAGAATTACCCGTTCTCCCCAACTCTCCATACGCTGCTCGGTTTGATCGGCTAACCTGACCACATGCAGCAAGACCCGAATCACCCCAATCAAGAACCCCAAATTTCCCAGGAATACCCAGCCGATCAGTAACGGTCGTTGCGCGGCGAAAAGCTCCAACACCTCCAACCGCACCGGAAAGCCAGCCAGCAACGGCATACCGCTCATTGAAAACAAAGCCAAAACCAACCCGATCACCGCAACTGGAAAACGCTGAAATATCCCTTGAAGATGATCAAAATCCGTGAGCTGGCCGTTATTCTTAAAAACCGATAAAGCCGTTGCCACAACAAACAAACCCAACAAACGTGGCAGCAACCCCGCCGCAAATACCATAAAACCCGGCAAGGTATTCAATCCGATGGATAACAAGGCATAACCGGTTTCCAAGATTACCGCGTAACCAAACAGACGACTGATTTCATCCTGAAATGCCGCCCAAACCCCGGCTGTAATGATCATCAACATCCCCGTCAATTGGATAATCAAAAACAGAGTGGAAGATGCTCTTAACCACCCAATCTGACTGACAAAGTCCAACCCCAACATTAAAATCGAAACCGGCAGCAAACTCAACACAAAACCGGCTGAATACGGGTGAGTCTGTTTGGTTAGCTGAGGTATCCAAAAGTAAAATGGAAAAACTCCCAGCCAGAGGGCAAACCCCAGCCCTAACACAATGGCTGCTCTTGGTAAAATAGCCGGGTCAATTTGAGCAATATCACCGCTGCCAAACACCCAACCGGCCAGTAAAATAAACGGCATTCCCAGTGTTTGAAAAATGAGGAAACGTTGAACACCGCTCTGCACAGCCTCACCCGGCGGGACAAGCAGGGGAATACTCAATAAAACAGCCAATTCAACCAACAACGCTGCATATAAAAATGGTTGAACAGCAAAGGCGCCTATTAAGGCTGCTATAACCATCAAGCCGAACGGTGCAAAAAAGCGATGTTGCTGCAGGATCAGACCACCCACGAACCAAACCGCACAAGTGGCAAATACAACCACCAAAAAGGGTCGTTCATTGTTCGTCAGAATGAAACTACGTCCTAAAACAAAGAGGCTCTCAGCCAGTTCTATCTGGGTGCCGCCAATACGAATGACTTCGCCAATCGGTAAAACCGCAGCCAGAATGGCTAAAATGGCGGATAATCCAGCTGCAACGCCGCTTGCCAACCACCGCCTGCGACGGAGTACCCATAGAATTACCCCCACCCCCAATGGGATGATGATCCAGAGGATCGGCGCACTCAACTGGACTCCTCCAACGTAGAGGATAGGATAAAATACGACCCGGCCAAACCAAGGCCGAGATTAATCAAACCAAGCAAACCAACCACCAAAACCGAACTGACCAAACCGGCGTAGATCATTTCAAAACCTGCTAAAAAAGTAAGCAGTCCCGCACTCAGTCGAAAGGGGTTACCGGTCAATCCCAATTGAAGCAAGCCGGAAATAAGTAAAATCAATCCACCCACCAACACTGAACCTTCGACCGGAATCCACCCCTCAGCCGCCGGCAGGATAGAAAAAGCCACAATCACACCAAAAATCAACACAAGTCCTCTAAAAATACGTCCCGAAAGATCTGTGACGGGCAATTCTTCACCTAAACTAACTTGGGAGGAGGCCAAAATAGCACCTGCCATCCATCCCACAATTAATTTTACGGCTGCCAGCCCAACCGGTAGTATCTGGACAAGCAACCAGAAAACACCAATATACTGCAAGGCAAGCCCAAGCAGGGTGTACCGCCAACCCAAGAACAGCAACAGGAGAAAACCGCTCACAATCAACAGCAATACAGGGATGGTTTGAAGGTTCATAAATTTAGCGCACACCCCCGAATATCGAGATCATCAACACCAGCAATAACAATGACCAAAGTACGCCACCTTCTCCCTCAAAGAGAACTGTTAATAATTGGATAATTCCCTGTATGGTGTGAAATACAAACCTCAAAATAACATATAACCAGCTCAACCGTAAAAATGCACTGATCGCCTCGGTTGACTTTTGAACCAATCCTTTCAACCAAACCGTTTGAAGGGAAGAAACTTCCTCGACCTGTTGACGGCGGTAGGACCGTTGAGCCAAAAAGACGGTGAAGCCAAACACGATTAAGCCCCCCCACCAGGTTCCCATTCTCAGACCTTGCTCCACCCCCAAAGATACACTCAGCCACCCGGAAAGCAGCAACACAATCAGCCCCATCGTGTAAGTGGTCACAAGGTACGGTTCAAAGGAGCTGGTTGTCTCACGCGGCTGGAGGATGTGGCGGATAAAACCGGCAATAATAACAACCCACATACCCGCCAGCAGAATCACCCACCCCGCGTTGACAGCCACAGCCTGCCAGCCGGCAGATAAAATGGTAAACGGTAAACCACTGAAACTGAGCAGTACAACTCCCATCAGAATCATCAATCGCGGACTGCGAACCGTAAAGAGGAAGATTAACCCACCCCAACAAATCAGCGCAACTCCCCAGACCACCGAGAGGGGTGCATTACCATGGATTAACGATAAAATTGCCAGCCCACTAAAAAAAAGACCAAAAAAAGTTCTCCCAGCAATTTCGTTTTCGGCTAAAAGCCACATGACTGCCGCATAAAAGATGAGAAGCACTATTCCGCCAGCAATCAGGGGATAAGTATTACTGACCATCAGTCCAGCCGGCAACCTGACCAATATAACCAGACCACTGATCTGCCCGGTAATCCGCATCAGACTTGTTAGTCCATTTTGCAGCGGTAATTGTTTTTCGTACTTTAAACTGAGGGGCAAAACACCTAATCGCAAGATCAAAGCTCCAATAAGCCACAATACATCTTGCTCTCGTGCAGCCTCAAAGGTGTAACCCATTCCGGGCTCACCTGCCCTGATCATTACACTTAAAAGAAGGCCAATGGAAAATAGTCGGAGCGCAAAGGAAGTCAACACCTCACGGCGATAGTGGTAGTCTCGGATGATGAGCAGCACATAGACCACTTCCACCACATCTAGCAAAGTCCAAGAAATAGCAAGGGCAAGCGGCGATCCGCTGAGAACCGGCAACAAGCCAATGGCGGTAAACGTTATCGCCGCAGACCACGAAAGCGGATTGCTGTTGTACTTAAACCGAACCGGTGCGGTAAGAATCACCCCCAGCAACAGTCCAACCAGGCAAATTGCCAGCACCCAGGCGTTGGTATCCCAACCGAAAATGATCCGGTCCGCCGAGAGCGGGTCAAACGGACGCCATGCCGGAAAGATTGTTTCGGCCGGCCGAAACCAGCGCAACACAAAAAATCCTAGCCAGGCCAAAAAGAGACCAATGACCGAAATCAGCCAGGCAAAGCGCTTGCCCTGCTCACTCCAATTCAGAGCAAAAATAACACCGGCGATCAGCAGAAGGAACAAAACCGGTATAAAGGTTAGCATTGTCAAAGGACCGGGTTATGTGAAGTGCGATGGACAAAACGCCCCAAACCAGCTTTGCCAAGCCATTGATCACCATCAACAATCAATTTTCCACGAAGGAACACTTTCTCCGGAAAACCCGTCAAAGTCCAGCCTTCGAACAAATTATAGTCTGTGCGGTGGTGGGATTTTGCTACTCCATACTTAACAACCCGTCCAGCATCCCAAACCACAATATCTGCATCCGCGCCGGGCGTAAGACTACCCTTGCGTGGATACAACCCGAAAATTTTGGCGGGATTGGTGCTGGTTAAAGCCACAAATTGAGACGGCGTCAGCCGCCCTTTGGCAACCCCTTCACTCCACAACACGGGTAAACGATCACCCACTGCTGGTAAACCGTTGGGTATCTTGGTGAAATCTTCTTTGCCCAATTCCTTTCCGGGAATGGCAATCGGTTGGCCCTCGTAAAGGATAGGTTTTGTGCCATCAAAGAAAAAGGGGCAATGATCCGTCCCGACAACCTGTAAGATACCCTTTTCCAAACCTTGCCAAAGACGTTCATTGTCTTGTTCGGTGCGCATGGGCGGAGAACAAACCCACTTAGCCCCATCCGGACGGCGTAAATGGTCAATCGTAAAAAACAAGTACTGTGGACAGGTTTCTCCCATGACCGGCAAACCAAGATCGCGTACATAGGCCAGCTGATCTACCTCTCCGGCGGCATTCATGTGGACAATGTAGAGCGGCGCCTCCGCCATGGCAGCCAGAGCCGCACCGCGCAAAACCGCCTCAACCGCCGTCCAGGCGGGACGAGTCAAGGCATGCCATTCAGGAGTGGTATGACCGGCAGCCAGGGCTTCTGCGATCAGTAATTCAATCACATCGCCATTTTCAGCATGGAGCATCGTCAGGTAACCCAATTTTTTGGCAATCCGCATCACCCGAAACATGTTCTCATCCGAAAGGCGCAGGCGATTGTTGTAGGCACTAAACACTTTCAAAGAAGTAATTCCCATCTCCCTCAATCGTGGAATTTCGGCCTCAATTTGCGCATCCAGCCGGCTAATGTTCATGTGAAAACTGAAATCTATTGCTGCTTTGGGATCGGCCTTGTCCCGCCACAGAGCAACGCTTTTCTCAATTCCTTCATGTTCGAGTGGCACAAAGTCAATGACGGTAGTTGTGCCGCCAAAGGCTGCTGCTTTATGGCCTGTATAATGGTCATCCGAAGAAACTGTCCCAAACATGGGTAAATCAAAATGAGTATGCGGATCAACCCCGCCCGGTAAAATTAAACGGTTATGGACATCCACAACCTGAGTATCTTCACTGACTGGCAAATCCATTCCAATCAGGGCAATTTTTTCATCCTCGATCAATATATCGGCCTGGAACATCTCCGCCGCCGTAACCAGTGTGCCACCTTTCAAAAGGGTTTTCATCGTTTACTCCTCCATATGACTAAATACTCAGCCATGCCCTAGCGGATAGACATTTTGTATTTCTTGAATGGACTTTCGATCACCCAACATTGCCAGCAGAAAAACATCCAAACCTTCCAGAAAATCGGGCAATTCCTGGGCAGTATAGGTCTGTTGATGCAAAGCCCGTTCCCGCAGCCCGCGCCATAAAATCAAACGTTCTTCGTCCCGAACCACCAGATCCTGAAGAGTTGCTGCCCGATTCAACCGCTCTCCGGTAGTGTATAAGAAGGTTAACCGCCGCCAGCGGCGGGCATAAATCGGGGGCGTAACGCTTTGGATTTCACCTAATTGGATTTTGTAATATTCTTCATGAGCGCGGGGATGGTCTGCCTCCTGGCGAAGCAGGTCCGCCCGCGTAGTCAGCTCGTATCCGCGCACGGCGGCAAGATAATGGATTCCCCATCGCTTTTCTTCCCCAAAGGCTGCTGTTTGATAAAACGCCAGATAATCCACACTCAATACTTTTGGTGCGGAACGCAAGGGAATCCGATACCACCCCAAAACCCGGGCAATTTCCAGGTCGCGGGGTTGTGGAAGGACTGCGATCAGAACGATAGCATCTTCCGATACAATTGAACGCAACGGAGAATATGCACTGCTCATCGGGTATTCGTATTATAGCCGAAAGTAAAAATCAACAAGGGAATTTACCTTCCGCCATACAATCCTCTTGTTTCAAGAAATGGATGGGGAGGGTAAGCAAAGATACCCTCCCCAATGAAATCACCATTACTTTTTTAACTTAGAGCAGTCCGGCTCGCTCGTTGAATTCGGTAATTAAGGCATCAATTTCCGGGACCTGTTTCTGAATGTCCGTCCAGTAATTGGGATCGTACCATTGCGCCACAATCTCCTCGTACGTCTTGCCCTGTTGTTCAACCCAGGTGTAGTATTTGAGATTGTGAACGCGGCGTCGGTCGGCGTAGGTCAATTCAATCAAGTGATCGGTGGTTTCTCCGTGCAAATCGCGGGCAAAGGTTTCGGCGGCATCGAACATCGTAAATTCGCCAAACTGCTCGCGGTATTCCTGAATACGGCTGGAATACAACTCCATTGAGTCGGTCATCACAAACAGCATGATGTCGTTTTCGCCCATCTCGTAATACTTTGCGGCTTTAATGGCCGATAACATGTTGGCAATACCGGAAAAGCCAAACAAGTCCAATTGTTGAACCAATTCAGCCGGCACGCCCTTCTTCACCAGATACTCACGGCCGGTGGGTTCATTGAAGAGCCGCAGCAAATTGACCACCGAATTATCGTCAATGGCTACCACCATGTCGGTATTTTTCACATTGTGAATCCACGGGACATGCTTATCGCCAATGCCTTCAATGCGATGTGAGCCGAATCCGTTTTCTAATAAGGTCGGGCATTGGAGCGCTTCACTGGCAACAATGACGCTGCGCGGAAAGACTTGTTTCATATAATCGCCGCATGCAATCGTACCGGCAGAACCGGTCGTCAATGCCACGCCACGATAGTTATCCTTCGGACCCATCACCTGCTGTAAAACTTCCTCCATGGCGTGACCGGTCACCTCATAGTGCCACAGGTAGTTGCCAAATTCCTCAAATTGATTGAAGATCATCAGATCCTCACCGGAGCGGCGCAATTCCCAGCACTTATCGAAAATTTCCTTAACATTCGATTCAGAACCCGGTGTGGCAATCACCTCACCAGCGATTTTGGAAAGCCACTCAAAACGTTCCTTGCTCATCCCTTCCGGCAAAATGGCAATGGATTGGCATCCCAGCAACGCTGAGTCATAAGCCCCACCACGGCAGTAATTACCGGTCGAGGGCCAGACAGCCTTTTGAGTGGTAGGATCAAATTGACCAGTCACCAGACGCGGCACCAAACACCCAAAAGCAGCCCCTACTTTATGCGCGCCGGTTGGAAACCACTTGCCAACCAGACCGATCAAGCGCGCTGGTACACCGGTCAGGCTGGAAGGCAATTCAATAAAATTGACGCCGCCGAACAAACCACCGAAGGGCTTTGGCTCATTTTTCCAGGTGATTCGGAAAAGATTGCGGGGATGAACATCCCATAAGCCAATATTTTTCAATTCCTCCTTGATATGATCCGGAATCAAGTTCGGGTTTTTCATTTGAGCGAAGGTCGGGATGATGATATTGCGTTCCTTCACACGTTTCAAGGCCCGCTCTCTTCGTTCTGGAATTACGGTTAAATCAATGGTTGCCATCTGTTTTCTCCTCAATAAGTTTTGGTGTTTTTTCAAAATCTTCCGGGCTTTCGCTGACGATATACAGCGGCCGACCCTTTGCTTCATCATAAATTCGTCCAATGTACTCGCCTAAAATCCCAAGGCAAATCAATTGGACACCCCCCAAAAACAACACGGCTATCAGCGTAGTTGCCTGGCCAAAAAAAGCCTGTGCTTGAATAGCGCGCAGGACAATCACAATCGGGATAGCTAAAATGGCCAAACCTGCCGCAAAAAAGCCCAAATAAGTAGCCAGTTGTAGGGGAAAGTAAGAAAAGCCAGTGATTGCCGTTAGAGCAAGGCGCAGCATTTTGCGCAACGGGTATTTGGTTTCACCAGCAAAGCGCGGCGCACGGCGATAAAGCACGCCGGTTTGTCGGAAACCCACCCACGCCGACATACCCCGTAAAAATCGGTGGTGTTCGCGCATGGTGTTCAGCACATTAACCACCTTCCGATCCATTAATCGGAAGTCACCAGCGTCCATTGGAATGTCCACATCCGTGATGCGGGCGATTAGACGATAGAAGAGAGAGGCTGTAAATTTCTTAAAGAAAGATTCTCCCTCCCTTTCGGCGCGCACCGCGTAAACGACATCATAACCTTCCTTCCACTTTTCAATCAAATCCAATATGACTTCCGGTGGGTCTTGCAGGTCGGCATCTATGATAACCACCGCATCCCCGCGTGAGTAATCCAATCCGGCTGTCACCGCAATTTGATGGCCAAAGTTGCGTGCAAACATAACCGGCCGCACACGCGGGTCGGAGCGGGCCAGTTCACGAATGATATTCGGGGATTCATCCACCGATCCGTCGTTGACCAGCACCAACTCCCATGGCTCACCCGTCCGCTCCATAACCTCAACCATACGGCGGTAAAGTTCGTGCAGACAACAAGCCTCGTTATAAATTGGTACAACTATTGAAAAAACAGGTTTTTCGGTCATGTGGGTAGTTTTCAGTCACCTCGCAATGCATCAGCTCTTAGATTCCAAGATGTTTTTTCAAAGCGGTCATGGTCGGCTCAATCACGGGCGCAGGCGGTACCGCCTGCATGGCCGCCCGGATGTCTTTCAACCCACTACCGGTGTTGATGACCAGTATCGGATCTTCAGGAGTGATCTTGCCCAAAGCAATGGCTTTCTTTAATCCCACATACGCCGTTGACCCAGCCGGTTCAGCAAAGATACCTGCCGGACCCAATTCGCCAATCCCGGCGATGATCTCTTCGTCAGAGACGGTGAGGTATTCTCCTCCGGTTTGGCGGGCTGCCCGCAAAGCTCGCACCCCATCCCGCGGCAAATCCACCGAAATGCTATCGGCAATGGTGGTTGCCTGCACGGGTTCAATTTCCTCTGTCCCTTTGAAGAAAGCATTGGCAACCGCTGCCGACTTTTCAGATTGGATGCCAAAAATGCGCGGCATTTTTTCCAGCCAGCCGAGTGCCTGTAAGTCCTTAAAGCCCTTGTGCAATCCGGAGATAATGTTGCCATCCCCTACAGAGACAAATACCGCCAGAGGCGGAAGATCCCTTTTCAGGTTTAGAATCACGTTTTCCCAAATTTCGAATGCTGCGGTTTTCTTGCCTTCTGCCGTGAAGGGATTATATCCGGTGTTGCGGCAGTACCAGCCAAACTCCTCGGCAGCCTGAATGGTCAGGTCAAAAGCTGAATCATAATTACCATCCACCAGAATGACCTGCGCCCCATAAACCAGCAATTGAGCCACCTTAGCCGGGGGAGCTGTTTTAGGCGCAAAAATGACCGCCTTGTGACCAATTGCGGCTGCCATCCCTGCCAGCGCAGCCCCCGCATTCCCGGTTGAAGCAGTCACAACCACTTCGGCCCCTATTTGACGGGCACGCGCTACCACCACCGAAGAAGCCCGGTCCTTGAAGGAAGCCGTGGGATTCCGCCCTTCGTCCTTGATCCACAAATGTTTCAATCCCAACTTCTCCGCCAGACGGCTGGGGTAATAGGTCGGTGTCCATCCTGCCATCCGCAAGGGAGTACCTTCTCCACCCGGATCTCTGACCGGCAGCAATGGCAAATAACGCCAGAGCGAATAATCCGAGCGGGATACAATATCATTGATCTCGTATTTCTGGCGGATGGTGGCATAATCCAGCACAACATCCAGATTGCCGCCATCTTTCGGGCAGGTGTAGGTAACCTGCCCCGGCGCATACTCGGTGTTGCACAACGAACAACGATAGCCTGTAAATTCACTCATAGATATTCATCCTCTGGTTGAAATGGGATTATTCATTCTCAAACGGTACGCCCAGTGAGGCCGGTGGTGAGGTGCGCAATGCTCGAAGGAAATTAGCCAACCACTTGCGGGTTTTTTCCGGTAAAGCAGCCAATGTCCGGTCTACCCACTCAGCGTTACCGATGTTTACCAACAACAGGGTTAAGATCATCAACGGGAAGGGTGCAACTTGCAGCACCTGCGAAGGAATATTGGGTAAACTGGGCTGTAACACCAGCCCCAGCCACTGCAGCAATCCAAAAAGGTAGGCGCCAAAGGCAGCCCTCAATGGATTCCAGCCACCAAAAATCGTCAGCGCCAGAGCGATCCAACCAAAGCCATCCAGTCCGGAGATGGTTCCTTTCCAACCGGCTTTGACGCTGAGTGAGAACATGGGGCCCGCCAGTCCCGCCAACATACCGCCCAACACCGTGTAAAAATAGCGCAGCCGGTTGACATTTGCTCCACGCACAAATGCCGTTGCCGGTTTTTCGCCAATCCCTTGCAGCATGAGACCCGGGCGTGTTTTGAAAATAAACACATACGAAACAATAATCAGCAGAAAACTGGCGTAGACCAGAATATCCTGTTGAAAGAAAATGACTCCAATGATCGGAATATCCGCTAAACCAGGAATGGGCAGCGAAGGCACCCTCGGTCCCTGTAAGCCCATGAAAGGATTTCCGAGATAATAGGAGAGATCACGGCAGGTAAGCGCCAGGATAAAACCAACCGCAACCTGCGATTGCTTAAGCGAAATGCTGCTAAACGCCACAATCAAAGCCACCAGACCACCAATTAATGCTCCTGCCAGAAAACCCAAAAAGAGGCTATTGGTGGTGACAGCGACCGCAAAACCCGCCATGGCCGTCAGCAATATTGTGCCGTTTAAAGAGAGATTGATTACCCCACTGCGTTCCGCGAAGGTTTCCCCAATGGTTGCAAAGACAATGGGTGCCGATGAAGCCAAAACACCCGCCAAACCAATCAGGATAAGCTGCGTATCCATGTCTATCACCTCATTGATTCCGTGTCAGGCGGCGGCGAACGCCATCCATCAATAACACAAACAGAACCAGCGAACCTTGCAGAACACCGGAAAGGGAGGAATCCAGTTTCAGCACAATGGGCAATTGAATGCTGCCAATATTCAACGCGGCAAAAAACAAAGCAACCGGAGCAGCCCAAAGAGCCTGATAATTAACCAGCATGGCGACCATCATGCCAAGAAAGCCGTAACCAGAAGATATGGAGGGAATAAGACGATGGTAGACGGCCAAAACCTGAGTAGCACCGGCTAACCCCGCCATCAAGCCACACAATAAGAATGCCATCAACATATATCGGGTAGTAGGAATACCCATTAAAAATGCCGCTCTGCCATTGCGCCCAACCGCTTTCAACCGCAACCCAAAATAAGTCCCTCGCAGCAAAATATATACAATCGCAATTGCAATAATTCCCATTGCCAAAGCCAGCGGGCTGAGCCGAAAACCGGACAAGGTCGGTAACCACAATTCCAGCGGAAACGGCTCTGTACCACTCATCGAGCCAACGCCGGGACGTTTCCACGGGCCGAAAATCAGCCAGATGGTCAATGCCGTTGCCACAAAGTTCAAACCAAGTCCGCCAAAAATCTCGTTAACATTCCCATAAATTTTTAACAAACCGACCAATGCCGCCCAGATCATTCCCCCCAATGCCCCGGCCACAAATCCAATCGTCATAATCAACGTGGGTGGCAGGTCAGTGGGTTGTAATAGACGCAGTGCCCAGGTAGTAAAAATGGCTCCCAGGGTAATTTGACCTTCAATACCAATGTTCCACAAACCCGCGGTAAAGGTCAACAGTAAACCCGCAGTTGCCAGCAAAAGCGGTGTCCAGGCAACCAGAATATCGGCAATTTTTGTTGGCGAACCCAGCGCTCCACTGATGATATTTTGATAAACCTGGATAGGGTCCGCTCCGGAAATCAGCATCACAACAGTTGTAAAGGCCAGTGCCAGTAAAACCGCCAATGTTTGAAATCCGATACCGCTCCAGCGTGAGGATGTCTTCATCATCGTACCGTCACCTTATCCATGGAGATCAAAATCCTTTTCCGCCGATCAACTGGCCCAATTGTTCAACGGTGGTGGATTCAGCATCTATTGGCGGAGACACTTTTCCGCCGTAAAACACCAGTATGCGGTCGCTATATTGTAAAATCTCTTCCAAATCCGCCGAAGTGAAGATGATACTTGTACCTTGTTTGCAGCGTTCTTTCAATTTGCCCCATATCCAAATCGCCGATTCAATATCCAAACCACGAGTGGGATGCTCCAGCAGGAGTAAATTCACCGGATGACGCAGCATTGCCAGTAAAGCACGCTGTTGATTGCCCCCCGAAAGTGACTCAACCGTGCTGACAGGTGTGCCTTTGATATTGAAATCCTCAATCCGCTGACGGGTGGTTGCCAGAGCTTTATCAAAATTGATAAAGAAACCATTTTGTTCCTCAGCCAGGATGAAATGCTCCGTCAGGGAAAGACCGGGAATTAAACCCTCTTCCATTCGCGAGGCAGGCACATAGGCAATTCCGGCTTCCAAAAATGCCCGGTAAGGCTTGCCAGTTAATCTTCTACCCCCTAAGTTGATTTCTCCAGCCACCGGCCGCATCAGTCCAGCACAGGTACGCAAAAACTGCACCTGACCGGAACCCTCCATCCCTGCCAGTCCGATGACTTCCCCGCAACTGACGGAAAGATTAATATCCCGAATTTGCAAGCGGTAATCCTCAATCGTCACATGGTCGAGGTGAAAGGAAACATCACAGGTTTCATAACGGCGTTTTTCTTCTAGACTGATTACTCTTCCGAACATCATTTTGACTAATTCATCGGTTACATAGGGTGGGTTAACTTCTCCTACCAATTCACCTTTTCGGAATACAGCAATCCGGTCGCACAGGAACTCAACATCTTCCAGTTTGTGAGAGACAAAGATTACCGACATACCCTGTGCAGCCAATCTTCGCAAAGTCTCAAATAACTTTTCTTTCTGCGAAGCGCTGATCCCCGTCGTGGGTTCATCCAGAATCAGCACCCGCGCCCCCAGCCATAACAAACGCAGAATTTCCAGTTGCTGGCGTTCCCCCACCGTCAGGGTATCCACATAAGCGTATGGATCAATACTGAATCCAAACTGGTTTTGTAATTCATTAAAGGCACGCACTACCTCGCGCCGATTTGGAAATAAACTTCCGTCGTGTCCAATCAGCAGGTTATCTACCACCCGCATCGGCGGGAAATCGAGCGGATCTTGGTGGAGCATACCAATACCCAGGCGAATGGCATCGGAGGGAGAATTGATTTTTACCGGTTTTCCATCCAGCCGAATTTCTCCCGAATCGGCCTGAATATAGCCGGAAAGGATTTTCATTAAGGTGCTTTTACCGGCCCCATTTTCTCCGAGAATGCCCTGAATCTTCCCGGATTCAACCGTCAGATTGATATCGTTGTTTGCATGAACTGCACCAAAATGTTTGTGGATGTGAATCAGTTCAACTTTCATGCAGAACTCAGCCTTCTAACACCAAAAGTCCTTCCATCCTGGCTCAATCTTCCAATTTGGGGCTGCTGCAAATGCAGCAGCCCCATTCTAAAACGATTATTAACCGATTATTCGCTGGGAACGCTCTGACCTTCCATACCTTCCAGCAATTGCGGCAGATACCAGACCTGAAGGTCGGTAGCCACCTCACCTTCGGCAAGGAACGGCGTGCCATCCTGGTAATTCAACGGACCCACAAACAGGTTCAATCCACCAGCCAGTTCAGCAATGAATTTTTCGACATTGGCTTTTGCATCCGCGCTGAGTGCATCACCAAACACAAAACCGACAGCGGAGGTATCGTGGTTGTTGATGTCCGTCCAGTCCGGTCCAAGCCATTCAAAATAAGACTGGAATGTGCCGGCCTTGACCTGTTCAACAGCCCGCAGATAAGCCGGCCCCCAGTTGAAGTACGGCACACCCAAACACACTTCCGGTGCTTCGGCGCAAGCACCTTCATAATCGTAAGGAATGGCCCACACTTCCTTACCGGCGGCACGGGCTTTGCTGGCCTGTACCAATGCCTCGGTGGTGTCAATGCCGGAGATGACCACATCATAACCGCTATTCAGGAAGTCATCCGCAACCTGAGTCGGATCGGCGGTGAAACCGGGAATATTGAACCAGAAGCCAATCCAGGTAACTTTGAATTTCAGGTCAGCCGGATTCTTGCCAGCATACTTCTCATAGCAGTATTTAGCACCGAGATAGGCCGAAGCAGTCAGACGGCGGGTCTCGTCGTTGATTAGCGGCCCAAGATAACCAATCTGGCCGGTCTTCGTGGTCAGGGCAGCTGCACAACCGGCAATCATCTTGCCGTATTCCATTCTCCCCATCGTGTTGCCAAACTTGGGGAATTCAATGTAATTGACGCCTTCCTTCCATGAAGTATCCCCGGAGGCGTGAATGACCGGCACATCCGGATGAGCACGAGCGAAGTTAATGGCGCCGTCTTTCATATCATCTGAATTGAAGATAATCAACTTTGCGCCCTTCGAAAGCAGATCCTCCGCCAGCTGTTCAGGGGTTGTGCCAGGACGGTCAGCCGGGTTAACTTTGTCAATGTAGATCAATTTGGCACCGGGAACTTTTTCTTCAACATACAAACCGGCGTCATAATGGGCCTGGCTCCACCCACGATCATTGTACGGGCCGACCAACAGCATTCCAAAGATGAACTCTTCCGGTTCGGCGGGTGGTTGTGTGGGCTGCGGTTCGGCAGGCGGTTGTGTCGGCTGTGGTTCAGCAGGCGGTTGTGTCGGCTGCGGCGCCTGAGTAGGCGTGGCTGCCGGCTGACAGGCAGACATCAACAATGTGAGCAATAACACAAAGCTCAGTACAAACCAGATGCGTTTGGATTTCATTTTCTCCTCCATTGTTCAATTAGAAACGGATCATTTGGAAACGATTGACTGGGGTATCAGCGGGAAACTCGAATTCCTTATTCCACCAACCTCCTTTCTGGATTACTGAAAAACGCAGAAAAACTGACTTGACCACCCCATATGAGTTCACTACCAGGGTCGGGGGGCAAACCCTGAATCACCCTACTATTTTACACGAAATAGATACCGCTAGAAGAAGAAACACTCTCCAAACGCTGGCAAAATCAATAATATCCCAAACTATCTTATCCACAGGAGGGTCTGCCCTACCAGGAGGGCAGACCCTCACTTTCAAACGACTACGGAACGATCCAGGTGCCGGTTTCGCCTTTCAAAGCACGACCGATGTTTTCCGGATTGGTAATCAAAGCCTGCTTGCCGCCGGCTTCCAGGAACCAGATGATCGCCTGAATCTTGGGCGCCATCGAACCTTTGGCAAAATGAGTCCCTTCCGCCAGATACTGTTTGGCTTCTGCCAGGGTCATGCGGTCAATCCACTTTTGATCGGGCTTACCAAAATTCAGGGCAACTTTTTCCACTGCGGTGGAGATGATCATCAAATCTGCTTGGATTTCGCGCGCCAGAAGGCTGCTGGCATAATCCTTGTCAATGACCGCCGCTACACCTTGCAGGTCTCCCTGCTCATTGCGGATGACCGGAATACCGCCGCCGCCAACCGTAATGACAACTACACCGGCATCCAGCAGCGTCTTCACCGCTGGCAACTCGACCACTTCCTGCGGAATGGGTGAAGCAACCACCCGCCGCCAGCCCCGCCCGGCATCTTCAACGACCTTCCAACCCATTTCCCTCTCACGGCGTTTTGCCTCGGCTTCGTCCATAAAACCGCCAATGGGTTTGGTGGGATTTTGGAAAGCCTTGTCATTGGGATCAACCCGTACCTGGGTGACGACAGTAGCAACCGATTTTTCGATCCCGCGCCGGCGCAATTCGTTCTGCAAGTTCTGCTGCAAAGCATAGCCAATGGCACCCTGCGAGTCGGCACCGCAAACATCCAGTGGTACCTCGTGCATACCTTCTACTTTTGCGGCAATTTCGGAACGGCGCAGAATAAACCCAACCTGTGGACCGTTGCCGTGTCCAATAGCCACATCCCATCCCGCTTCGATCATATCTACGATATGATAAGCGGTTTCTTTGGCGGCCTGGTACTGATCTTCAACCGATACTTTGGAGTTATCCTTGATCAGCGAATTGCCGCCGATTGCTACAACTGCCAGTTTCTTAGCCATAAATTCAAATTCTCCTCTCTCAACGTGATAATTTTTTAACCCATGGTCAGCGCCATCACCGCCATTTGAGCGTGCATGCGGTTCTCGGCTTCGTCGTACACAACCGATTGAGGTCCATCCATGACCCCGTCGGTTACCTCAATATTGCGGTCGGCCGGCAAGGGATGCATGTAAATGGCATCATCTTTGGCCAGAGCCATCTTGCGTTCATCCGTGATCCAGTGAGAGTACTTTTTAATGATTTCAGCCCCTTCGTTGGCATCCGGCGTATGCACCATCGCACCCCATGACTTGGCGTAGATGATATCGGCATCTTTGAAAGCCTCTTCCATGTCATCTACAACTTCAAAGCCAACTTTATATTTACGCGCCTGTTCCTGAGCCATCTCCATCACTTCCGGCATCAGGCGAAACTCGGGGGGATGTGCCAAAACCACATCCATTCCAAAGCGCGGCATCTGTACAATCAAAGACTGTGGGACAGACATCGGTTTTTGATAGGAAGCCGCATACGCCCAGGAGACAACCATCTTCTTGCGGCGTAAATCACGCCCTTTCTTTTCAACAATGGTCATCAGGTCCGCCAGACACTGGAAGGGATGCCAGATATCGCATTGCATATTCAACACAGGCACACGGGAGAATTTAGCCACTTCGCTGATGTATTTGTTACCGACTCCCCAGTCCACGTGCCGAATCGCAATCCCATCGAAATAGCGCCCAAAAATCTCGCCAATTTCCTTAGGGGTATCGCCGTGAGCGATTTGAGTGGTGCGGCTCTCGATGAAGGCAGCATGTCCGCCAAGGTGCGCCATGCCCGCTTCAAACGAACCGCGGGTGCGGGTGCTGCTGAAGAAGAACAGCATTGCCAGCACTTTATCCCGCAGGTAGGCGGTGGACTCATTCAAAGCGCGCTTACGCTTGAGGTCAAAAGCCACATCGAGGACGGTTTCGACTTCTTCTTTCGAGAAATCGAGATCCCCAATCAAGTCACGTCCATGTAAAAAGGTTTGCATGTTTCCTCCAACATTCAGCCGTAAGACTTATTCCATCTTACCCAGCACCAGCGCAATCAGCGCCATGCGCATGACCACACCATTGTAGGCTTCCTGCCAGTAACGTGACCAGCGGGTGATATCCACGTCGGTGGGAATTTCATCCATGCGCGGCAGCGAGTGCAGCAAGATTGCATCCGATTTAGCCTTGGTGGTCAGCAATTCGCGGGTGATCTTATAGTTAGCCGGGGTCATACCCACATCCTTACCAGCGCGCTCGTCGCGGGCTTTGGTGTAGTCCGGCTGTACCACCGGCTCAACCAGGATGACATCCGCCTCGGCAATGGCCTGTTCAACATGTTCCACTTCGCGGAAGTTCAGACTGTAGGACTTCAATTCTGCTTTGAATTCTTCCGTTAGGGACATATCCGGCGGTGAAACGAAGGTGATCGGGCAATCAAACTGAGTTAAGGCATAACCAAGCGAGTGCATCGTGCGCATGCGCATATCACCCACCGCCAGCCACTTCAAACCGTCAATGCGGCCCTTTTCGCGCAGCACGGTGTAAAGGTCGGTCAAAATCTGGGTAGGATGCTCACCCCAGCCATCGCCACCGTTGATGATCGGAATAGAAGCCCATTTGGCTGCTTCATGCGGCGCACCCTGCTGGAAGTGGCGCATGACGATCACATCACCGTAGAACTCCAGCATTTTGACGGTATCCTTAATCGATTCCTGGTACCAGTCGCCAGCGCGGGTCATTTTGGCATCCGCAAAACCGGTGACATGCCCACCCAATCGGTGCATGGCCGCTTCGTGAGCCAGACGAGTGCGGGTGCTGGGTTGATAAAATGCCGTCACCAGGGTTTTATCTTTGCACAAGTCTATATTTTTTCGTTCGCGGGCAATGTCCTCCATTTTCCGCGCCACTTCAAACACGTGGAAGAACTCCTGTCGTTCGAAGTCTTTCAGAGACAGAATATCACGACCAGCAAAACTACGCATTTTAATTTACCTCCGTTTAGATTTTTGAATTAGAAACTCGAATTGAACTGGGTCATTCGTTGGATTTTCTGAACCGGTCAAAACTGAAGTTGCAGCCATTCAGGCCAGCCAGGTTTTGAAATCACCTCCTCTTTTCACACGTGGTTGATATTCGAATGGGCGGCTACTCGCCGTACCAGATGGAAACGAAAATATCCGGGCAGGAAGTAACTGTGGGAATAATCCACTACCCGCCCGCCATCATCATAAAGGTAAGCCTCAAACAGCAGCAGAGGGTCACCGCGTTGAATCTCCAGCGCTTTCGCAATTTCGGAGCTGGCAGAGGTGGCGTTGATCTCGGTATAAGAATTCATCAGGTTCAAGTCACCCCGTTTGAGTAAAAAGTCCAGCACCGAGCCGGTGAAGCCCTGTTCTAACTCCGTGGGAGAGAGGATGTTTTCGGGCAAAATGTCAATTAAGTAGGCAACCGGTCTATGTTCCGTGGTGATCACCCGCTCAACCTTGATGAGAGGTGTCCCTTTCTCCACATTCAGGTTGTCTGCCAGCAATGGATCCGCTTCTAAGCGGAGAATTTTGACATCGCCCATGTACACTTTCAGGTTGATTTTTTCTGCCAGACTTTCAATGCTTTGCAATACTTCCAGTCCGGTTTCAATTACCTGAACATGACTGACTACAAAAGTGCCAATCCCCTGCCTTCGACGAATCAAGCCCTGCCCTTCGAAAGCACGCATTGCTTCCCGCAGGGTTGCCCGCGAAACGCCCAATTGCTTGGCAAGAGCAGGTTCTGAAGGCAAGCGCTCGCCCGGCGGAGTTCGCGCAATCAGTTCAGCCAGTTCTACTTGCAACCTTTGAAATGGATGAATCATGGTATCCATTCTTCCTCTCTTTTCAGGATTCGACGACCGGCAGGAAACGGAATTGGGTCACATCCACCAACCCGCGGTCGGAGATACGCAGCGCCGGAATTACCACCAGCGCCAGTAAACTGAGTTGCATATTCGGATTGTTCAATGGACAGCCGCAAGCCTTGAAACCCTGCAACACGCTATCGGCCTCAGCCGCAACAACCTCGGCGCGTTTATTGGACATCAAACCAGCGATTGGAAGGTGAACCTTTCCAATAATCTGCCCATCCTTGATCACCACCTGCCCACCACCCACTTCGGCCAGATGATTGGCCGCCTGCGCCATCAACGCCTCATCGGTTCCAACCACAATCATGTGATGGCTATCGTGGGCAACGGTAGTGGCAATGGCGCATTTCTGGTCAAAACCAAACCCCGAAACCAGCCCCACCTGCACAACGCCGCTGGCATGATGTCGTTCTACGAGGGCAATTTTTGCAAGATCCGCTTCGCCTGCGATCTTCACTTTTCCACCAACAATTTGGACCTCGCGCTTCAAATGGCGGGTGGGCGCCTGATTTTCAATCACGCCAATGACATTAGCACTCGCTTTTCCATTCTGTGGGTATTGGACAACCAGATCAAAGTCCGCTGGGGTTAGCGGGCGTTTCAATCGAACCGAATGAATTGCCCAATCCGGATAGGCATACACCGGCAATTCGACCAGCAACTTGCCATCGTTAGCAATCACTTGACCTTTTGCAATGACCAAATCCGCGCGGAAATTGGCCAGATCTTCGACTATGACAATATCGGCAAACCGGCCAGGGGCAATCATCCCTAAATCTCGGCTGACACCAAAGTGAATTGCGGTATTAATAGTAGCCATCTGAATCGCTTGCATTGGTTTCAACCCCTGTGCAATGGCATGGCGGAGAACGCGATCCATGTGGCCTTCCTGGACGAGCGTAGCCGAATGCGAATCATCTGTGCAGAGGATAAAATGACGTGAATCCAAACCCAATTCCGTAACAGCTTTGACCTGAGCCGCTACATCATGCCAGGCTGAGCCGTAACGCATCATCACCTTCATCCCCTGACGCACCCGCTGAACCGCATCCTCCAGTGTTGTACCTTCATGGTCATCCTCCGCGCCACCGGCCACATAACCGTGAAACGGCAAACCCAGATTGGGGGAAGCATAATGCCCGCCAATCACTTTTCCGGCCTTACGGGTTTCCTCTAATTCTGCGTGAACGGTTGGGTCGCTGTTGAAAACGCCGGGAAAATTCATCATCTCGCCAAGCCCGATGATTCCATCCCACTGCATTGCCTCGGCGACCTCTTTGGGGCCAATCGCCGCACCGGGAGTTTCCAAACCAGGAGCCGAAGGAACGCACGATGGCATTTGCACAAACACATGAATGGGTTGATCGGCTGCCTCATCCGCCATCAGCCGCACCCCTTTCAGCCCAAACACGTTGGCAATCTCGTGAGGGTCAATGAACATTCCGGTTGTACCGCGGGGCGCCACAGCGCGCACAAATTCGGTGACGGTCAACATACCGGATTCGACATGCATGTGAGCATCCAGCAAGCCAGGGCTGAGGTAGCGACCTTCGGCCTCAATGATGCGGGTGTGTTCGCCAATGGTATGCTCCGCCGAATCACCTACAAAGGCAATTCGCCCATCTAAAACCGCAATATCCGTTGAAGGAACAATCTCTCCAGACTGCACGCAGACCCATTTGCCGTTGCGAACAACCAAATCAGCCGGAATGCGCCCCATGGCACAATCCACTAATCTGCGAGTGTTCTCAGCGGTTAACTTTTCCATAACTCTACCTCCGGTAAGAACGCAACCTGTCTCTTACAAGAAACAGGTTGCTGCTAAATGGATAACAAGCGTCTTGCCCGTTGGTTGTGAAGTTCAATCTGACGCATCAGGTCAATCGTCTGCAATTCGCCATTGCGGACGATTAAACGGCCATGCACGGCGGTGTAATCCACCGGGCGCGGTTGACAAAAAACCAGTGCTGCCACAGGGTCATGCAGCGCACCCGCATAGTCCAATCGGTTCAGGTTGATGGCAATAAAATCCGCACATTTTCCGACTTCCAGCGAGCCGATGTCACTGCGTCCCAGTACAGCCGCTCCGCCGCGGGTAGCCAGTTCCAGCGCCTGCCGGGCTGTCATCAAAGGCGGCGCCGCTTGCTGACTGAGGGAAGCGCCCGACAACCCCGCCGACAATCGTGCCAGCAGCATCGCCTGACGAGCCTCTCCCAGCATGTGCGAGCCGTCGTTGGAGGCGGAACCATCCACACCCAGCCCAACCTTCACGCCGGCTTGCAAGTAATTCATCACCGGCGCAATACCCGAAGCCAAACGCATGTTGGAAGATGGGCAGTGGGCTACCCCGCAGCCGCTGTGCGCAAAGACTTGGATTTCTTCGGGGTTGACGTGCACCGCATGTGCAAACCAGACATCATCACCTACCCATTCAAGCGATTCCATGTATCCCACCGGACGGTATCCAAACTTCTGCTGGCAGAATACTTCTTCATCCTGCGTTTCCGCCAGGTGAGTATGCAAATGAACACCATATTCCCGCGCCAGGCGGGCGCTCTCGCGCATCAACTCACCCGTCACACTAAAAGGCGAACACGGCGCCAGCACAATTTGAACCATGGAGCCGGGATTTGGATCATGGTAGGTCTGAATCAAACGCTGTGAATCGCGGAGAATGTCCTCTTCACTATCCACCACCGAGTCGGGTGGTAAACCACCCTGGCTTTCCCCCAGACTCATCGAACCTCGCGAAGCATGAATGCGCAGTCCTATCTGACGGGCTGCTTCAATTTCATCATCCAACCGTGAGCCGTTCGGAAAAAGATACAAATGATCCGATGCAGTGGTACAGCCAGAGAGTGCTAATTCTGCCAGCGCGGTTTGAGTGGAGATGAAAATATCCTCCGGCGTCATCCGCGCCCAAACGGGATAAAGCGTCTTCAACCAGTTAAACAAATTGGCATCCTGAGCAGCTGGCACAGCCCTTGTCAAGGTCTGGTAAAAATGATGATGAGTATTGATCAAACCGGGCAGAACAACATGCCCGCTGAGATCCAATACTTCATCGGCAGTTTTGGGCAGATCCTTGCTTTTACCAACCTGCTCAATAAAACCATCCCGAATGAAAAGACCTCCATCCGCAATTTCGCGGCGGAGGTCATCCATCGTCACCAGAACCGTAGCATTCTTGACGAGTAGCGTTTGCATCATGGCAAAACCAATCTCGTTTTATGAACACAGGTAGGGAAAATTCGCTGATCAAACATCAGACAACTTCAGTTTAATGGATTTTAGTCCTTCTGTCAATTGTCAGACAATATGATTTTTGTCACATTTAATCGGCCAGCTCAGCTGCCCGCAGGGTATTTTGCAGCAGCATCGCAATCGTCATCGGCCCTACCCCACCCGGCACCGGTGTAATAAAACTGGCCACCTCTTTGACCTCATCGAAGGCAACATCGCCGACCAGACGCGAGCCTTTGGGATGATTGGGGTCTTCGATCCGATTGATGCCCACATCAATCACCACTGCCCCCGGTTTAACCCAATCGCCGCGCACCATTTCAGCCTTGCCAACCGCTGCAATCAGCACATCTGCCTGACGAACCACCGCGGGTAAATCGCGAGTACGCGAATGGCAAATGGTTACCGTGGCATCCTCTCGAACCAAAAGCAAGGCAACCGGCATTCCCACAATATTGGAACGCCCCAACACCACCGCATTCACCCCCCGCAAGGAAGGCAGGGTTTTTTTCAGCAAATAAATGCAACCAGCTGGCGTGCAGGGGACAAATGCCGGCTCACGTCCTTTTTGGGCAAGGCGGCCAATATTGACGGGGTGAAATCCGTCCACATCCTTGTATAGGCTGATAGCATTTAACACCGCTTCCTCGTCCAGCCCCGCCGGCAGGGGTAGCTGTACCAGAATGCCATGAATGCGTGGGTCCTCATTGCATTGCCGAACGACTTTTTCCACTTCCTTCTGGGTTGCATCTGCTGGCAATTCAAAACCGAACGACTCAATACCAACTTCTGCACAGGCTTTGCGTTTGGAACGAACATAGACATGCGAGGCCGGGTTATCGCCTACCAGCACGGTTGCCAGGCCCGGTCTGGATTTTCCAGCCGCAATTCTCTGCTCAACCGCCATTTTTACCTGCGCCCGAACTTCTTCTGCAATCAACTTACCGTCTATTAATGCAGCCGTCATTCTCCGCTCCTTTCCTTGTGGTAATGTATCGGCAATTTTCGCCGTATTTACCCGCCAGTTGAGTTGTTCAGTTATCTGACAATGCTGGGATACTTCCATTATACCGGGTTTTCCAGAAAAGACATCTTCCATTGGGGGGTGTCCTTCAATTGAAATTTTGCATACAAGCACTACAATCCGGTATAATTCAACCCAACAGGAGGATTGCGAACCCATGAGTAAAATTTGTGTCATTGGAACCGGTTACGTCGGGCTGGTAACCGGAACTTGCTTTGCCGACCTTGGCAATGAAGTGCGCTGTTTGGATATTGACCATCAGCGCATCGAAAAATTAAAACAAGGCATTATGCCCATTTATGAACCCGGCCTTGAACAACTGGTCAGCCAGAATGTGAAAGCCGGGCGTTTGATTTTTACTAACAATTATGAAGAAGCGTTGGATTCGGCTGAATTTGCCTTCATCGCCGTTGGCACGCCATCCGGCGTGGATGGTGAGGCTGACTTACAGTACGTCCGTGCCGCTGCTGAGAAAATTGCCGATCTGGTGGATCATCCCATTATTGTCGTCAACAAATCTACCGTACCGGTTGGCACAGGAGACTGGGTCGCCGATATTATCCGCAAACGCCGCGCCGGTAAACCGCTCGATTTCGATGTGGTCTCAAACCCGGAATTTTTACGCGAGGGTTCGGCCATCAATGACTTTATGTACCCCGACCGCATTGTGCTGGGTTCGGTCAACCGCGATGCAGCCTCAAAGGTGGCGCAACTTTACCTGAGCCTTCGCTGCCCCATCATGATCACCGACCTTCGCACGGCCGAAATGATCAAGTACGCATCAAATGCCTTCTTAGCCACCAAAATTTCCTTCATCAACGAAATGGCCAACATTTGTGAAGAACTGGGCGCGGATGTGCGTCAGGTCGCCCAGGGAATGGGCATGGATAAACGGATTGGCAGTGCATTCCTGGATGCCGGTCTGGGTTGGGGCGGTTCATGCTTTCCCAAAGATGTGAAAGCCCTTGCCCACATGGCCGTACTGCACGGCACCAACCCGCAATTGCTACAAGCCGTCATGGATATCAACCGCAATCAGCGCCGCCGCGTTGTCCTGCGCCTGCGCAAAGCACTTGGATCATTGGATGAAAAAGTCATTGGGGTTTTAGGACTTTCTTTCAAACCCAACACCGATGATATTCGCGAAGCCCCAGCCCTTGAGGTCATTCATTTGCTGCAAGTTGAGGGCGCCATGGTCAAAGCCTACGATCCGCAGGCAATGGACGCCGCCCGAATGATGCTGCCGAAGGTTCGTTTATGCAGCAATCCCTATGAAGTTGCCGAAGGTGCTGATGCGCTGGTACTGGCCACCGAATGGAATGAGTTTAAGCAGCTGGATTTTGAACGAATAGCCGGGCTGATGCGCAATAAATTAATCATGGATGGGCGTAATCTCTGGGATCCAGAACGGCTGCGTCAATATGGTTTTACTTATTATGGAATTGGACGGCCTTCACTCAACGGCAGTGACCAGAGTGGCTGCCCCTGAAAACCTTCCTCCGATTTACTAGCCGGGCACCTGAGAATGGTGCCCGGTCCAGTTCCCATCCTTTCAAACAAGGTCTAACCGCATGTTGACCAACGGCTGGTTGAATCAGGTTTTCAATCTGGATGCGTTGGAAGGAATCTCCCACCTACCGGATGAGAGCATTGACCTGATCATTGCCGACCCGCCCTATGGATTGGGCAAAGATTATGGCAACGATTCAGACCGCCGTCACCCCGAAGAATTGCTCAACTGGACTTACCGATGGATTGATCTGGTGTTACCCAAACTCAGGTCTACCGGCAGCCTGTATATCTTCACCACATGGCGCTACAGCCCGGAGATATTTCTCTATCTCAAACATCGGATGATTATGATAAATGAGATCATCTGGGACCGAAAAGTGCCCAGCATGGGCGGCACAACCCGGCGTTTTACCTCCGTACATGACACCATTGGTTTTTTTGCCAAAACCCATCAGTATTACTTCGACCTTGATTCTGTGCGCATCCCCTACGACCCACAAACCAAAAAAGCCCGCTCACGTTCGGTTTTTCTTGGAAAAAAGTGGCTGGAAGTGGGTTACAACCCCAAAGATGTCTGGTCGGTCAGCCGCCTTCACCGCATCCACAACGAACGCGAGAATCACCCCACTCAGAAGCCCCTCGAAATCATTGAACGGATGGTCAAAGCCTCCTGTCCGCCGGGGGGAGTTGTCCTCGATCCCTTCGCCGGTTCAGGCACCACTATTGCGGCCTGCATTCTCCATCAACGAAACTACGTTGCCTTCGAAATTAACCCTCAGTATTATCAGATTATTCTGAACAGGATTGAAAAAATCACTCGCGGTAATCAGGAACAATCCAAAAAATCTTGATATTTAAAAATTAGCCCAAAAAACTTCTTAACCCATCCTTAACATATATTTGAAAACTCCAATGTTCTCTTATCGTATATGATGATAACGAGAAAGGATTTTTTTCATAAAGGAGCTAATCATGGACCAGATCCTTAGCCTGGCAGCCTGTCTTGTTCCCCTGTTTTTTGTAGCGGTTTTCCTGCTGTTATCTTCCATCAAGCAACTCTATCAATATGAACGCGGTGTTGTTTTTACACTGGGCAAATTCAGCAGCACACGCAACCCCGGTTTAACGCTGATCTTTCCCATTATCCAGACCATGCGCAAAGTGGATATGCGCATCAAAACCGCTGATGTGCCGCGTCAGGAAGTGATGACCAAAGACAACATCCCCATGCTGGTCAATGCCGTCGTTTATTTTAAAGTCGTACGCCCGGAAGATGTCGTCATCAAAATCGAAGACCATGTTTATGCCATTCGCCAGTACACGCAAGCCGCCCTGCGAGACGTGATTGGCAACCACGAACTGGATTTTGTGCTGAGCGAGCGTGAAAAAATTGCTAACAGCATCAAAGAAATCGTAGATGCGGAGACCAGCGGCTGGGGTGTGGACGTAGAGAGCATTAAAATTCAGGAGATCGAACTTCCGGCAGAGATGAAACGTGCCATGGCCAAACAAGCCGAGGCCGAGCGGGAACGCCGCGCCATGATCATTGCCTCGCAGGGTGAACTATCGGCTGCCGAAAATCTGCGTCAGGCTGCCGAAACCCTTGCGCAATCTGCCGGTGCTTTACATCTGCGAACCTTGCAGACCATTCGAGACATTGCCGCCGATCCCTCTGAGAAAATTGTCCTCTTCGTGCCTTCGGACATCAACAACACCCTCAGCACCATCATGGGTAAGAAAGAATGAGCCGCAGCCTGCTCGATACCAAAACCCGCTACCTTCAACTTGCCTTCAATTACGATGTTTCGCTGGCCAGACAAGTCATTCCCTCTCTGCCACAAAATGAGCGCATCTTCATTGAAGCAGGTACTCCCTATTTGAAGTACGAAGGGATGCGCGGTATACGGGAAATGCGGCGTTTGTGGAAAGGTCATATTGTAGCCGACTTAAAAATCAGCGATGGTGGGCGCCAGGAAGTTGAAATGGCGCACATGGCCGGCGCAACCGCCGTCACAGCATTGGGCAGTTCACCGGTTGAAACGCTCAATCTCTTTGTCGCCCGTTGTGCTGAATTAAGCATGATTTCCATGCTGGACATGCTGGGAGTGGATGACCCGCTTGAAAAGGTGATGAACATGCGCCACCCACCCGATGTTGTCATTCTCCACCGTGGGCGGGATGAGGAAAGCACCCGCGGTAAAGTAATTCAATACCGGCACGTCAACCGGCTGCGCAGCAAATTTGATGTGATCATCTCAGCTGCTGGTGGTGTGGACTTGCGCGAGGCACGCAGTGCCATCTTCAACGGGGCCAATATCGTGGTGGTCAATCTGGTCAAACCCGGCGATGACTGGCAGGGCATCCGCACCGATCAGGATGTGCCAGCCATCGCTGCCGAGTTTTTGGCAACGATAGAGTAAACTCTCAACGTCCGTTATCTTTACAATTGTGCAAGTGATGTAAGGAGAGATACTCATTCAAGTATTGACCGGTATAAGAACCGGGAAAATTGCAAATCTGCTCCGGCGTGCCTTCGGCAACTAACTGGCCGCCCCGATCGCCGCCCTCCGGGCCGAGATCAATGATGTAATCCGCCACCTTGATGATGTCCATATTGTGTTCGATGATCAACACCGAATTGCCAGCATCTACCAGCCGTTGCAACACCTCGATCAGTTTGTGAACATCTGCTGCATGTAAGCCAACCGAAGGTTCATCCAGAACATACAACGTGCGCCCCGTCGCTCGCCGTGAAAGTTCGCGGGATAATTTCACCCGTTGAGCCTCGCCGCCTGAAAGTGTTGTGGCCGGCTGCCCAATTCGGATATAACCCAGGCCCACATCTTCCAGGGTACGTAACTTGTTGACGATTGCCGGAAATGCAGAAAAGAATTCCAGGGCTTCACTGACGGTCATATCCAGCACTTCGGCAATGTTTTTACCCTTGAAACGTACTTGCAGGGTTTCGCGGTTAAAACGCGCCCCATGACAGACATCGCAGGGAACATACACATCCGGTAAAAATTGCATTTCAATCCGCAACTGCCCCTGCCCCTGACAGGCCTCACAACGCCCGCCATGAACATTGAAAGAAAACCGGCCAGCTTTATAGCCGCGCAGTTTACTCTCCGGCAATTCGGCAAACAACTTGCGAATTTCGTCAAACAAACCGGTATAGGTGCCGGGGTTGGAACGCGGCGTTCGCCCAATGGGCGATTGGTCAATGTTGATGATCTTATCGAGATGTTCCAGCCCTTCGATACGCTCGTACTCCCCCGGTTGAGTATGTGCCCCGTTCAAATCACGGGCTAGTGCGTTGTAAAGCACATCCACCATTAACGTAGATTTACCCGAGCCGGATACGCCGGTAATACACACCAGTTTGCCAAGTGGAATGCTCACATTTAGATTTTTCAAATTATTGGCACGCGCCCCAATGATGCGCAAGGCTTTACCGTTACCATTCCGGCGTTTTGGCGGCAGCGGCACTTGCTGGCGGCCAGAAAGATAGGCCCCCGTCAGTGATTGGGGATTTTCCAGAATCATTTGGGGGGTGCCTTCTGCCACAATGTAGCCACCGTGTTCACCTGCCCCAGGTCCAAGATCAATCACCCAATCCGCTGAACGGATGGTTTCCTCATCGTGCTCCACGACCAGAACGGTGTTTCCCAAATCGCGCAATCCTTTGAGGGTGGCCAGCAACCGATTGTTGTCGCGCGGGTGCAAACCTATCGAAGGTTCATCCAGAACATACAACACACCCATCAACCGTGAGCCGATTTGGGTTGCCAGCCGAATGCGTTGTGCTTCTCCACCGGAAAGCGTACTGGCAGAGCGACTTAGGGTCAGGTAATCCAACCCCACATCTACCAGAAAGCCCAATCGCGCTTCGATTTCTTTTAAAACCCGTCCAGCGATTGCCTGATCCCGCGCCGAAAGCGGAGTTTGCGAGCTGTTCAAATGCCTGACCCAATCCAGTGTACGGTTAACCGGCCAGGAGGTCACTTCAACAATGTTGTAGTTATCCACCGTGACCGCCAACGCTTCGGGCCGTAGACGACTGCCATGACAGGTTGGGCAGGGACGGTCGCTCATAAATTCGGTGATCTTGTTGCGGATATACTCCGAAGAAGTCTCCCGAAAGCGCCGTTCCAGATTGGGTATCACTCCTTCAAAAGCGGTCTGGTAAGATGACTGCCGGTCATTCCGGCCATAAAAATGAACGCGAATCTCCTCGCCACCCGTACCGTACAGGATTTTATCCAGTTTTTCTTTGGGGATGGTATGAACCGGGGCATTCAGGTCAATGTGATAGCGTGCCGCAACCGCTTCTACCATCTGCCAGTAATACCCTCCTTGATCCCGCGGGCCATTCCATTCCAATGCGATGATCGCTCCTTCATTCAAGGAACGATCTTTGTCCGGTATTAGCAAATCGGGGTCAATTTCCAGTTTACTGCCCAATCCCTGGCAATCGGGGCAGGCACCGTGTGGAGTGTTGAACGAAAACGTACGCGGTTCGATTTCCGGAAGTGAAACGCCATGTTCAGGACAGGCCAGGTGTTCGGAGTAAAACAAATCCTGGGGAGGATCGAGGGAAAGATTTTGCACGATCAAATACCCCTCCCCAACTTTCAGGGCTGTCTCCACCGAATCGGTTAATCGTGAACGAGCGGCCTGTTCTTCTTCGGCATTCTCTGCCCTGCTCAAAATCAGGCGATCCACGACAGCCTCGATATTGTGAATCTTATAGCGGTCCAGTGTGATCTCATCATCCAGGGAATAGACTACACCATCCACTCTCACCCGTACAAAACCGGCTTTGCGAATCTCATCGAAAACCGCCTGATAGGTACCTTTTCTGCCGCGTACAATGGGAGCAAGGATTAGAATACGTGTTCCTTCCGGCATTTTCTCAATTGTATCCACAATCTCCTGCGCCGATTGACGGACCACTTCTCGCCCACAGACTGGACAATGCGGGATGCCAACGCGGGCAAACAACAACCTCAGGTAGTCGTATACCTCTGTCACCGTTCCAACGGTTGAACGTGGATTGCGGGAAGTGGCTTTCTGGTCAATCGAAACGGCCGGTGATAAACCCTCAATCGAATCAACATCCGGTTTTTCCATCTGGCCCAGAAACTGCCGGGCATAAGCCGAGAGTGATTCGACATAACGGCGCTGCCCCTCTGCAAAGATTGTATCGAAGGCCAGTGAACTTTTTCCCGACCCCGAAAGTCCAGTAATCACCACCAGTTGATCGCGAGGAATTTCAACAGTGATATTTTTCAAATTATGCTCACGAGCACCTACCACCCGAATGACATTTTGAGTCATGTTGGATAACCTTATCTAGAAAATTTATTCTATTATAACATGCCTTTCGGGCATGAAAGCAATTTTGAATCAGGCAATCCATAATTGTACCCCAAAACAAAATAGCGGATGGATTGTTAATAACTCTTAACCTCTTTTTATCCCAAGGGAATCATTCGCTATGTATAATCTTTTTATTCCTTGAAACCAGTTGGGAGAGCGGAAATGGACGAACAGAGACGTAAACGTGCCATTTGGGCCTGGACAACGTATGACTGGGCAAACTCAGCCTTTGCCACCACCATCATGGCTGCTGTGCTGCCGGTTTATTACACCTCAGTCGCTGCAGCCAACTTACCACCCAATATCGCAACGGCCTATTGGGGGTTTACCACATCCATTTCTGCCCTGCTGGCGGCTATCATCAGTCCCATCCTCGGCGCGATGGCCGATTTCAGCGGCGCGAAAAAACGCTTTTTGGCCATCTTTATGATGCTGGGGGTGACCGGAACGGCTTTGTTGTACTTTGTGCGCACCGGTGATTGGCTGCTCGGTTCACTCTTTTTTATTTTAGGGAACATTGGCTTTGCCGGCAGTCTGGTTTATTATGACGCTTTGCTGCCCCATGTTGCCAGACCTGACGAACTGGATCAGGTTTCCTCGCGGGGCTACGCCATGGGTTATATCGGTGGCGGTGTACTTCTGGCCATCAATTTAGCCATGATTTTGTTTGTGCCGGGATTTTTCCCGCCCGAGCAGGAAGCCGAAATTACCCAGTTAATGACCCGCATGGCCTTTTTGACGGTGGCGGTTTGGTGGTTTATCTTCACTTTGCCTCTGCTGAAATATGTTTCCGAACCCAAACGGCGAATTTTACCCGGCGAAGAAAAATTCAACCCCGTTCAAGCCAGTTTCAGCCGCTTAAGTACCACCTTCAAAGAGATCCGTAATTACCGCGATCTTTCAATTTTCCTTCTGGCTTTTTGGGTGTATGCCAACGGAATCGGCACGATCATCACTATGGCAACTGCCTACGGCAATGAAATCGGCATCGGCCAAACAACCCTGATCGGCACCTTGTTGATGGTGCAATTTCTTGCGGCGCCGTTTGCCATTCTATTTGGAAGACTGGCTAAGCGGATTGGGCCGAAGAAGGCCATCTACCTCAGTCTTTCGGTCTACACCTTGATTTCGATCATGGGCTATTTCCTGCAATTCGAGTGGCAATTTTGGGCTTTGGGTGCGCTGGTTGCCACTGTTCAAGGTGGCAGTCAGGCACTCAGTCGTTCAGTGATGGGGCGGATGATTCCCAAAAGCAAATCAGCGGAGTTTTTTGGATTCTTCAGCGTTTTTGAGAAATTTGCCAATATTGCCGGCCCGTTTTTATTTGGGGTTGTTTCAACCCTCACCGGTGCCAGCCGCTTGAGCATTGTCTCGCTGATCTTCTTTTTTGGAGTTGGTATGGTACTGCTTAGCCGTGTCAACATCGAACGCGGTATGAAGGTGGCTGAGTTGGAGGAACAAACGCTGATTGATCAAGATGCCCTCGTTCAATCGGTTTGAAATTCAACCAAGCAAACCACTCTGCACTGCGGAAAACCAAAAAGAAACCAACAGGATCAATAACCCAATCGCAACAGTAAGGAGGGTAATCAAACGGCTGCGCATCGCACTCTCCTCTTACACCAAATCGAACCGCTCCGAATGAACATCTCCGGGGAAGAAGCCCATCCTCGCAAGCGTATCTTCGACGGCGTTCATCATCGGAATCGGGCCGCAGATGAAAATCTCCGTCTGATTTTTCTGGCGCTCCGGCAGTAACCAGCGTTCCAGGACCGCACGAGTGATATAGCCTCTTTCACCCTGCCATCCTTCTGGAGGGTTTTCCAGAACATACACCACTTTCAGGTTCAATCGCCCTTTTAATTCCTCAATTTCATCGCACAGAGTCAGACTTTCCAAATCCCTGCCCCCGTAAATCAACAGCAGCGGCCGGTGATCACCTCGCTGAGCCATTGCATGCAGCATACTCACCATCGGTGTAATGCCAACCCCGCCGGCGATGAAAACAAATTCTCTGGCGTGGGGGTGACGGTCAATACTGAAGGCACCATAGGGACCGTCCACATATACAACATCAGCGGGTTTCAACTCTTTTATCCGGCGGGTAAAGTCCCCCAATTCTTTGATGGTAAAGCGCAGACTGCCATCCTCTGCCGGCGCCGATGAAAAAGAAAAGGGATGCTCGGCATCTTTGAATGGGGAAGTGAAGGCAGTGATCCAGGCAAATTGCCCCGGTTGAAATTGAAATCCGGCATGCCCATCCGGCTTCAACACCAACGACCAGCAGCCACCCCGTTCTGGTTTGACTTCTTGCACACGGTAAGGCCTTTGCAAAAGTTGCCAGGGCTTCCAAACTCGAGTGTAAAGCAGCAGACCAACAAAGAAAATCGAATAGCCTGCCCAAAGCAGCCGTTTCCAGGGGATATTAATATACCAATTGACCCCTAATACATGCAACATCGCAAAAGCAACTGCTGCCGTGGCCAATACACCGTGCCAGATACGCCAGCGGGTATATTCAATCTTCAGAGGCTTGCGCCATAACGCCATACCAATCAAAGTCGCAAGTGCCAGTAAAGACGTGACCGCAAAACGGGCGCGCCATGGTGTTTCTGGTGAAAAAATATTTAAAATGCTTACCGGATGAATTTGAGGAATGAAAAGCAACGTTGGATGGAGAAGAATGAGAATAAACGCCAGAATGGAGATTTGTCGGTGAAATTGATAAACCACATCAGCGCCGTAGGGAGCTTTTATGGTCTTAAACCGAGCGGTCAGCGCAAATTGCAACGCCATCATCGCCAGACCCACAAAACCCAGCGCTACTGAAAACTCGCGAATAAACTCTCGTCCCGGCGGACGGGGTGGTAAAAACATGACCAGAACAGGTAAAAGCGTCAGAAACAGATAAACCAGAATCCAGAAGATTCCCTGAAGGATACGAGTAAGCCTGTATTTCATTGTCATTTCCTGTAAAGTTCCAGGACAATCATAACATACGCCCTGCAGAGTCAAAAATCCTGCAGGGCGCTGTTGTATAAACCTTACTAAGTACAGTTTGTGGATGCCGTTAGCTGCCGGTTATTTCATAAAGTTCCACCAACACGCCGCCGCTGCTCTTCGGATGAATGAATGCCATTTTCCGTCCGGGTAATTCAAGGGGAGCTTCATTGATGAGGCGCACCCCTTTGGCTTTCAAATCCGCCAGCATTCCTTCAATGTCATCCACTTCAAAACACAGGTGATGCATTCCCCCTCCGCGCTCGGCAAGGAATTTAGCCACACCGGTATCTTCGCTGGTAGGACGCACCAGTTCTACTTCACTTTCACCAACGGGAATGAATACAACCGTGGCTTTCTGGCTGGGAACATCTTCAATATGGTCCACAGCAAGCCCCAAGGCATCCCGCCAGAAAGTTAAAGAAGCCTCCACGTCCGACACTGCAATCGCCACATGGTTGATTTTTTTGATTGTTGCCATTTTTCACTACTCCTTGTTTTAGATCCATGCCGGAGGTACATATTCCCCCCAAACTTTTCGTAAGACGCCGCAAATTTCTCCCAAGGTCACATCGTTTTCGACCATCGTAATGAATAAGGGCATCAGATTTTCACTGCCCCTCGCAGCCGTTTCCAGCTGACCCAGCAATTCATTAACCTTTGCCGAATCTCGATTGGCACGCAACTCCGCCAATCGCCGGCGTTGCTGTTGTTCGATGGAGGGATCAACCCGCAAGGCTTCCAATTCAATTTTTTCCTCCACCTGAAATGCATTCACTCCAACGACAATTTGATCTTTACTTTCAACGGCTTTTTGATACCGGTAGGCTGCTTCTTGAATCTCGTTCTGGATATAACCGCTTTCAATGGCAGCCAACGCCCCACCCATGCCATCTATTTTTTGGATGTATTCGCAGGCGCGTTGCTCAATTTCGTTGGTCAAATGCTCAATGATGTAAGAGCCGGCCAGCGGGTCAATCGTATCCGCTACGCCTGATTCATAAGCAATAATTTGTTGAGTACGCAGGGCAATCCGCACCGATTTTTCAGTCGGCAGCCACAAAGCTTCATCCATGCTGTTGGTATGCAGGGATTGCGTCCCGCCCAACACAGCCGCCAATGCCTGAATAGCCACGCGCACGATGTTGTTCTCCGGTTGTTGAGCGGTCAGTGTTGAACCCCCCGTCTGGGTATGGAAACGCAGCATCCACGATTTTGGGTCCTGAGCGTGGAACCGTTCTCGCATGATTCTGGCCCACATCCGGCGCGCTGCACGGAATTTCGCAATTTCCTCTAAAAAGTTGTTATGGGCAGCGAAGAAAAAGGATAATTGATCAGCAAACCGGTCAACCTCCAAGCCAGCTTGAAGCGCGGCCTGCACATAGGCAATGGCATCCGCCAGTGTAAAGGCCACTTCCTGCACCGCGGTTGAACCCGCCTCACGAATGTGATAGCCGGAAATGCTGATGGTATTCCAGCGGGGTACATTCTTCCCACAGTACTGAAAGACATCCGTAATCAGCCGCATGGAAGGCGCCGGCGGGAAAATATAGGTTCCGCGTGCCACATACTCCTTGAGAATATCGTTTTGAATGGTGCCACGCAGCCATTTTTCTTCAACACCCTGGCGACGGGCAACCGCAATATACATTGCCAGCAAAATGGCAGCAGGAGCATTGATGGTCATGCTGGTCGAAACTTTATCGAGCGGAATCTCATCAAAGAGAATTTCCATATCTCTCAACGAAGAGATTGAGACCCCCACCTTGCCTACTTCACCACTGGCAATGGGATCATCCGCATCATACCCAATCTGAGTCGGTAAATCGAACGCCACCGAAAGGCCGGTTTGCCCCTGCTGAAGTAAATAGCGATAACGGCGATTGGATTCCTCCGCCGTAGCATAACCAGCATACTGACGCATCGTCCAAAAACGACCGCGATACATGGTAGGTTGAACACCGCGGGTAAATGGATACTCCCCCGGAAAACCCAATTCTTTGAGATAGTCACATTTGAAGGGCAGCCCCAGCCGCGGCATGGGTATTTGAGAGGGAGTAAAAAATTCAGGCTTTCGTTCCGGGTATTTGGCAATCAGAGGTTTGAGAACTTCTTCTTCCCAACGTTTTCGTTCGGATTCAAGCGACATTTTTTCCTCTTTCTACAAAAGGTGAACCTGATTGTAGTATACCGTAGGCGCTCTCAATTCGGACTGGAAGAATTTATGGTAAACTTCAAACAAATATCCTGACCTGTTGGAAATTTCCCTGCGGGGGTATTTTTTTGTGCGTTGTTCGGATAAATCCCAATGACTCCATTTCTGCAATTAATTTTCGTCCTCACCATTATCCTTTTTGCGTCAAAACTGGCCGGCTACCTGACCACACGGCTGGGTCAACCGGCCGTGCTGGGTGAATTGCTGGTTGGTCTTCTCCTTGGCCCGTCATTAATAGACCTGACCCATCTGGTTTTCATAACCGACCGTCACCTTGGTGAAGTAGTGGCTGAGTTTGGCGAAATTGGCGTTCTTGTGTTGATGTTTCTGGCGGGCCTGGAACTTCATTTTTCGGAGCTGACCCGCAATACTCGCGTCGCGGCTTTCAGCGGAATTCTGGGTGTGTTAACACCTGTTGGATTGGGAATGCTGGCTGGTGAAATGTTTGGTTACTCTTTCAACAATGCTGCCTTTATTGGGTTGACCCTGGGGGCCACCAGTGTCAGCATTTCGGCACAAACCTTGATGGAATTGAAAGTGCTGCGCAGCCGGGTTGGTTTAGGGCTGCTCGGTGCAGCCGTGTTCGATGATATTCTGGTCATCCTTCTGCTCTCCACATTTCTCGCCCTTTCGGGCGGGGGTTCGGCGCTGGACATTTTATTTGTTTTACTGAAGATGATTGGTTTCCTAAGTCTTTCGGCTGCCTTTGGTTTGTGGGTCCTACCCAAACTTTCCCGCCGGATCAGCAACATGCCCATCAGTCAGGGATTGTTAACCTTCAGCCTGATTGTTATGATGGTTTACGGGCTGGCCGCCGAGTTGATTGGCGGCATGGCTGCCATAACCGGCACTTTTCTGGCGGGTTTGATGTTTGCCCGTACGCCCGAAAAAAGTCAAATTGAGCCAGGATTGCGTTCACTGGCTTACAGCTTCTTTGTGCCAATTTTCTTTGTCAACATTGGCTTAAGTGTGGATACACATCTCCTTAACTTAAGTGCCCTCTGGCTTTTACTGGTCATCAGTACTTTTGCTATACTGGGTAAAGTGATTGGCTGCGGTTTGGGAGCAAAACTAGGCGGATTTAGCTGGCTTGAATCGCTGCAACTGGGAATTGGCATGATTTCTCGCGGAGAGGTGGGCTTGATCGTTGCCAGCATTGGTCTGGCAGAGGGTTATATCAACGAAACCGTATTTTCCGCCATCGTGGGCATGGTCCTCATCACAACATTGCTCACTCCGCCTTTGTTGCGCGCATCCTTCAAAAAAATTGCCGTCCCTTCACCTGCCTCCGCTCAAAAATAAGGATCCCCGAATGACTACGGGAGGAAACCATGTACATGATTTTCTTTGTTTTACACAATCCGGAACTTCTCGAACAAGTGCTGAACGCCTGGGAGGAGGCCGGTGTTGGTGGGGTAACCATTTTTCCCAGCACCGGTTTGGCCCGCATTCGCGCCAAAGGAGCCTGGCGCGATGATTTACCAATCTTTCCCAGTCTGGAGGACTTCCAGGAACACCTCCAAAATCTCAATCGCACATTGGTTACCATTGTGGAAGATGACGATATGGTAGATCAAGTGGTGGCTGCAACACAGCGAGTAACCGGCGATCTCAACCTCCCCAACACCGGTATTCTTTCTGTGTTACCGGTAATTCGCAGTTACGGTCTAAACCGCATTCCCGATGTCAATGGATCATAAGCCACGGCTTGATTTGACGGAAAGAGAAGCCTCTGGTAAAATCAACCGGCTTTGAGCGTTGTACCCTTCGCTCTCAGCCAATCCTCCATAAATTGTTCGATGAAAGGGCTTGAACCATGAAAGTTTTGTTGATTAAAGATGTCTACAAATTGGGCCGTGCTGGCGATGTTAAAAAAGTTGCTGATGGTTACGGCCGAAATTATTTGATCCCGCAAGGACTGGCTGTGCTGGCTACCCCCGGCACGCTCAAACAGGTGGATCAAATCCGCGCCAAAGCGGCTGCCCGCCGCCAGGAATTGAACAGCGAAATGAGCAGTGTCGCCGAAAAATTGAACGGCAAGTACTTCACTTTCGCCTCAAAGGCTGGTGAAACGGGTAAACTGTACGGCTCGATCACCACCCAGATGATTGCAGACGCCATCAAACAAAATCTGGGAATTGAGGTTGACCGCCATCAGATCGAATGTGAGCCGATTCGCAATTTGGGCGAACATGTTGCTCACGTCCGCCTGACAGTTGATCTCGTCCCTGAAATTCGCATCATCGTTCATCGCGAAGGTGAAATGGTGCAGATTCCCGGCGCCGAAAGTGAAACCCCGGCTGAGGAATCCTCCGCGGCGTAAAAAACGCCCTCAGCAATGACCAAGCGAGACCGGCCAAAGCCAGAAATTCGGCGTCAGGCCGGTCTTTGATTGAGGGTATAATACGGCAATGAAACTCACCATCGGGCAATACCTGCGTCAACTGCGAGAGGAACGCGGCATCAGCCTGGAACAACTTGCTCAGGCAACCCGCATCAATCCCACTTACCTCCGCGCATTGGAAAACGACGAGATGTATCTGCTTCCATCAGCGGTTCAGGGACGCGGTTATTTGCGATTAATCGCCGGCACCTACAACATTGACCCGCAGCCCTTGCTGGCTGCTTTTCCGGATAAGGAAGTCCTCCTGCCTTCAGGAGCTTTAGAAGGGGAAAGTCCGGAGGAGGTTCACGAAGAGGTCAAGTCCCCTCCGCCAACCGGCGAAGTTGAATTAACCCTTGTGGAAGAAACACCAGAGATAAAATTGCAAGCGGAGGTGAGCGACATTCGCGCATCCCTCCCGGACACATTCGTTTCCGACTCAGAAGAGACTTCGATTTCTCCTCCGCCAGCAGAGGGAAGTTCCACCTTCATTTTCTCGGAAATCGGCCGACAATTCCGTACCCAGCGCGAAGCCCTGGGAATCTCGCTGGAAGATGCTGAACGATTTACCCGCCTCAAATCTCGTTATTTGCAAACCATCGAAGAAGGTCGTCTGGATCAACTTCCCTCCCTCGTTCAGGGCAGAGGAATGCTGCGAAACTATGCCGAATTTCTCAATCTCGACAGTGAAACCGTTCTGCTGCAATTTGCTGAGGGGTTGCAACGCCGTCGGCTGGAACATCTGGCTGCGACAGAATCTGCCCGTCCTTCCGTCTCGTCAACGGTGCGCGCTCCAAACCGTCTTTCGGTTTTGCTACGGCGATGGATGACCCCCGATTTACTGGTGGGTGGTTTTCTGTTCCTCATCTTGTTAGTGTTTGTCATTTGGGGAACCGCTCGCGTTTCCGGTATTCAGGATCAGGAGGTCCAAGCAACACCCCCCTCAATCTCCGAACTTTTGTTGAATACAGCCGACGCAAGTGGCATCAATAACCAGACCTCCACACCATCACCCAGCCCGGCTGCTGTTCAAAATAATGGCATCGCTCTTCCACCCGAAGGGGAAGAAGGCGAAGAGGTTCAGGTTACTGGCGAGGTTCCACTCAGCACTGACCCGGTACAGGTTTATGTGATTGCCAATCAACGTGTATGGCTGCGGGTGGTAGTGGATAATCGGGTGGCCTTTGAAGGGCGCACCATCCCCGGCAGCGCCTACCCCTTCACCGGCAAACAAGCCATTGAATTAATCAGTGGAAACGCCGCCGGTGTTCAAATTGTCTATAACCAGAATAATTTAGGAAATTTAGGGGCTTCCGGCGAGGTGCTTCGCTTAATCTTTACTGCCGAAGGGACGGTTGTCCCAACCCTGCTGTTTACCAGCACACCAGCCCCAACCCTGCCACCAACCTTTACACCCCAGCCTACGCTCCAATTACCCACCCCAACCGTTACCCCCCTTGTCCCTTAGAGGTTGAATGAAATCCAAAAGTTTTTATCTGCTTTCCTTAGGCTGCTCCAAAAATACGGTCGACTCGACTTCCATGGCAGAATTACTCCAACGCGCCGGTTATCAGCCAACGGAAAAACCATCTCAGGCATCTGTTCTGATTGTCAATACCTGCGGATTTATCCAGCCAGCCCGCGATGAGTCCATCCGTGAACTGCGTGCTTTGGCCCGCCGCAAACGCAACGGACAAATGCTCATTGCCGCCGGCTGCCTGACCCAGCGGTATCGAGAATGGGTCTTAGAGCAGGTACCCGGTATTGACGGGATTATGGGCACCCGCCGCTGGATGGACATTCTGGAGGTAATCGAGAAAATCCGCCAATCCCCGCCTCAGCCCGTGTATCACATTCCGGAAGAAGGGGTAATTGGGAGGGATGAAAAAGGGGTCTTACGTGCCGCGGTTCAGGGCAGCAGCGCTTACCTGAAAATTGCGGATGGCTGCCGTCGCCCCTGTGCTTTTTGCGCCATTCCACTGATCAAAGGCACACTCGTCAGCCGCCCGAAGGAGACGATTATTCAGGAAGCCCAGCGATTGGAACGGCAAGGTGTTCAGGAACTGATCCTGATTGCTCAGGACACCACCGATTATGGACATGACTTCGGTATTCGTGACGGCCTGCCAGATTTGCTGGAAGACCTCTTGAAATCCACTTCGATCCCGTGGATTCGCATCCTTTACGCTTTTCCCGGTTATGTGACCGATCGTCTAATCGAAATCATGGCATCCAATCCACGCGTGTTGCATTATCTGGATATGCCGCTTCAGCATGCTCACCCCGCTACCCTCAAACGGATGCGCCGCCCGGCCAACATCGAATGGGTCTATCGGACGCTCGCAAAGATGCGTGCCGCCATGCCAGATCTGGCTATCCGCAGCACATTTATTGTGGGCTATCCGGGGGAGACGGAAGAGGAGTTTCAGACTCTCTTAGATTTCTTGCAAGAGGTTCAATTAGACCGGGTTGGCGCCTTCACTTTCTCTTTCGAGCCCGGCACCTCCAGTGAACCGCTGGGTGATCCTGTCCCCGCCGAGATCAAACAAGAGCGTTTAGAGCGGTTAATGACCTTACAGGAAAAAATTTCATTACAAAGAAATCAGACCTTCATCGGTAAACGGCTGGAAGTACTTGTAGAAGGAATTGACCGCAATTTGTCTATTGGCCGATCCTACCGGGATGCACCCGAAATTGATGGGCTGGTGTTCATTGAAGGGAAGAGTCCTGTGGGCAGTATTGTTCCGGTGCAGATCAGCGGGGCTTTACCTCATGATTTAACCGCCATCCCTATCGGGGAGTAATCTCGACCAGTTTCTATGAAACGCCTGCCCCACCTGATTGCCCTGTTTCTGGCTTTGCTCACTCTTGTGGCGGTTTATCAGGTTACAACCAGAATCTACGAAGGGGTGCCCCACATTGAAGACGAAGTGGCTTATTCCTGGCAGGCTGCGCTTTACACACGCAATCAGCTCGCCATCGAATCTCCCCCCTGCCCGCGTTGTTTTTTAACCCCCTTTGTGGTTGATTACAACGGCTTACGTTTTTCCAAATACCCACCCGGTTGGCCGGCAGTGCTTTCGCTGGGTGTCCGCCTGAACGTGCGCGACTGGGTCAACCCACTGCTGGCTGCCTTGTGTGTCTGGTTAACTTACCGGCTGGTCAGCCGATTGACGCGGCCAGTGGTTGGGATTCTGGCAGCCTTGCTAACTCTGACTTCGCCGTTCTTTCTCCTGAACGCGGGAACTTTACTTTCCCACATCTGGTCATTTTTCCTCACCCTCGCTTTTCTCATGGCTTGGTTAGAAATTATCAACCCACAGTCAACCATATCCCGTTGGATCAGCATCTTACTGGGAGGTTTTTCGCTGGGGTTGCTGGCACTCACCCGTCCGCTCACCGCAGTCGGGGTGGCATTTCCTTTTTTGATCGAAGGTATCTTTCGACTGGTCAAATCTTCCCCCGCCGTCCGCATGGCGATATTCCATACAGGAATACTGGCAGGTTTGCTGGCGGGTTTGCTTTTTGTCTGGCAGTATGCGGTGACCGGTGACTTCCTGCTCAACCCCTACACTCTCTGGTGGGAATACGACAAAATTGGCTTTGGTCCCGGTATTGGGGTTCAGGAGGGCGGCCACAATCTTTACTGGGCAAGGTTGAACCTGAAACACAGCCTTCACAGTGGTGTCAGTGACTTGTTTGGTTGGGGAAGAGTTTCCTGGTTGTTTCTGCCGTTCGGGCTCATCGCCCTGCGCCGTCAGAAAACAGCGTGGACAATCCTCGCCATTGCCCCTTCCCTGATGCTGTTTTACATGCTCTACTGGATTGGTGCGCAACTATATGGGCCACGTTATTACTTTGAAGGACTGATCAGTGCTACTTTTCTGACGGCGGCTGGCATGGCATGGCTGGCAGGTAAATTAAGCACCGATCCCCCATTCACGGTCGGCTGGTGGGCTTCCCGCCTGCGGTTTGGGCTGGTTGCTGCTGTTGCCACGGCGTTGCTGGCATGTAATTTGTGGTTTTATCTGCCGGCCCGCTTAGGAGGGATGATTCACCTTTACGGTGCCAGCCGTGAGCAGTTATTGCCCTTCCAGAGTCAAAACGCAGCCGATTTGACCCCTGCTCTGGTCTTCGTTCACCGCCAGAATAACTGGCGGGAATACGCAACCTTGTTAGAACTCAGTTCTCCCTATCTGGACACACCCTTTGTGTTTGTTTTCAGCCGTACCGATGAAGAAAATCAACAAGTCATGCAAGCCTTTCCGGGACGCAAGGTCTGGCATTATTACCCGGATGAACCGTACCGCTTTTATACCGCTCCGCGCCCGTAAGGGATTCGGGTCATGAAGAGGCACGCGCTATGGCGGTCAGTAGCAATACCACCAGCGATAAAACCCCGTTCAAAAGCAACAGGCGGTTTTCCTGTTTTTGTAAGCGCATCAAGTTATCCGGCGGCAGCTCCTTACCGGCAGTGCGCATCAAAGCCAGTCGCCGTAAAGCAGGTGTGAGCCCCCATGTATTGTAAGCGCTAACCGCAATCATCAATACCACCACCCCGTGCTTGGCAAGGATTGCTACCGACCAGGGGTTTTCAATGGCCAAAAACCCCTCATAGGCAGGATGAGCACTCATCTGAAACATCCCCGTCCCGGTCAAAACCACCAGACTGAACCAGCCAACCTGTTGAAGGCGGTTTTGCACCTTTTCCAAAAAGAGGGTGTAATCGTTCGCATTCAACATCTTTCTGGCATACGGAATGACCAGAATCCCCATGGCTGCCAATCCCCCCAGCCACGTCACTGTTGCCAGCATGTGCAGCCAGTATGCCAGTGCCAATCCCCAATGCGGTAAATTCTCCATGGACTTATTTACCCCCCTGAGGGAGTTTCGGTTGGAGTTTCAACCGGAGTTTCTTCCCCTGCTGGAGGAGCAGGCGTTCCATCAACGGGGGGAGCGGTTTCTTCCGGCTCCTCTTGATCGGGCGGGTTAGCGCAGTATTCAGCAGCCTGAGCCACCGCACTTTCTGCGGTCGGATCGGGGCGGATGGTCAACGCATTCCGGTATTGAAGTTCTGCATCACAATACAAACCCTGCGTCATCAATTGGTCACCGTAGCGGATGGAAGCCACACGGTAGCGTTCCACCGCGGTCATCCCTGAAGAATCTCGCAAATTGGGCAGAGCCGGATATAAGTCAGCGAAATATCGCACGACTCTCGCCCAGTCTGCACCCCAAAAACTGGCTGCTGAGAGGTACATACGCGCCCAATTTCGATAATTTTGAGCCTCCACATCCAGCGGAGCAAATCTTTCCGCCAGCGTTAAATTGTAAATACCCACTTCCAATTCCCCGCGGCTGACATTCTCAATCCCCAAAAATCGCAGCGCGATGTAGTACATCCCGTCCACGTCAACTGAACGGTAGTTGATATTTTTATCCCGCAACCGTTGAATGGCTTCAACTGCCTGTGCCCACTCTTTGTTCGCCAGGTGTTGAGTAATTTGATTGAAAATTTCTTCCTCGCCACGCAAATCAGGGGTGGGTTCCAAAGTTGGGGTAGGCGCCGCGGTGGGCGTCAGGGCCAGCGAATACAGCATATTGGCTTCAACGAACTTCTCCGCTGCTCCCGGAAAGTCTGGTTGAAGCGAGATAACATATTCAAAGCGTTTACGGGCAGTTTCATAACGCCCGGCTTCCAAATCAACCAGCCCCAGTTGAAACTGGTAGGTCGCTTCCATAACCACCTGATTCAGCTGGGCTTGTTTACGCAACTCAATACCGGCACGGTATCCCCAATACACCCCTATCGCCGCCCCTGCAAGCAGAAGAAGAACCCCTGCCAGAAATACCCAAAAGGGGATTTTTTTACGGGATTTGGTTTCGGCCTGTTCTTCTGCTGACAATTCTGCCGCGTTATCAATCGTTTGACTGATTTTTTCTGTGATGGTTGCTTTATCCGTCATGAGGGCAATTATACCCCACCTCATCCTTATAATCTAAGGAGCAACCTCAAGTCAGGTAGAAGGAATGGGATAGCCGCCAGCCCTCCGCCAGCCAGCGAGATCAGGCTTTGGAGCAGTGGATTCCAATCCGCCAGAAGGGTCATTCCCAGCCAGACCACTACACCGCCCGCTGCTGCGGCCAACAAACCGCGCAGCAGGCTACCCCCTACCTGCAATGAACGCACCAGCCGTCGGTTGAGGATGAGCAATAGGAGGACCGCTTCTGCCGTGAAGGCAATCGAATCGGTCAAACTGATGCCGGCTGCCCCAACCAGCCGGTACAATTGACTGCCAACCAGCACATACGCGGCAAAGGTAAAACCAGCCCCTAATAAAGGTATCAGAGCATTCTGGCGAGCATAAAACGACCGTACCGCCACTTCTACTAAACTTTGCCCCATCAAGCCGGCCAGGTAAGCCCGCGTAACCCACGTCAGCAAATCAGTTCCGGCAGGATCAAAATCAAATGCCAGCAGGATTAAGGGACGCAACCCAAAAGATAAAATCACCGCAACCGGCAAGGTAACTGCAATCAGTACCCGCACTGCCCGCTGAATACTGGCGAAAAACTCCTCACCTTCCTGCCGCGCCGATTGCTCCGAAAGGGTGGGTAATAAAGCCGTTCCAATGGTTGTACCAATCAGGGTTTCCGGCACCTGAAAGATCATCCACCCGTAAGTGAGTGCTGTTACCGCCCCTTCTTCCAATCGCGAAGCCAGATTATCCCGCACGATGAAAATCAACTGAATGAACATCATCGTGATCAAGCGCGGCCCCATCAGGCGCAGCACTTTGCGCACCGGCTCGGTGTTCAGCCCCAACCCGCTGTTCCAGTGGAACTGGTAGCGGAGTAAACCGGGCACCTGAATTCCCAAATGCAGCAGCGCACCGAGTATTACTCCATACACCAGTCCATGCACCCCCAACCCAAAGGCTGGCAAAGCCACCCCGCCTAGCCGGTAGCCATCTTCAGGCGCCAGCACCAGAGCCCCAAAAATCTGGCCAAAATTATACAAAAGCGGAGCCATCGCTGGCAGCAGAAAATGCTGGTTAGCCTGTAAGCCGGCCATCACCAATCCGCTGATGGAGAAAATCAGAGTGGCGATTAAGTTCAAACGCATCAGGTTGACGACCAGATCTTGCTGGCTGCTTTCAAAGCCCGGTGCAATGCCCAATTCCCAGCGAACCATCGGATCGGCAAACAGCGCAACCAGAATCGCCAGCCCGGAAGTGACCAAAAACGCCAGATTGGCGATTTTGGAAAACAAATTCCAGGCCGCCTGCCTGCCGCCTTTCGTAATTTCTTCCGCCAGCACCGGGATGAAAGCCATTGCCAGCGCCCCGCCGGAGATGAGCGCAAAAAGCAAGTCAGGCAGGTTATTGGCAACGTTGAACGAATCCAGCTCCGCCGAAAGACCGAACTGCCGGGCAATAATCACCTGGCGGACAAAGGCAACCGCCTTGTCCAGCGCAAAGAAAACCATTAACAAGAAGGTGATGCGGGTAACCCGCGAAAACCTGGAGGGCTTATCCAAGGGCTACATCCAAAGCCATCATCACCGCAAAACCCAGCATCAACCCGATGGTGGCCATATCCGAATGCTCACCACGCTGAGCCTCCGGGATCAATTCCTCAACACACACATAAATCATGGCACCTGCGGCAAAAGCCAGCGCATAGGGCAGAATGGGCTGAATGAAAAACACCGCTGCTGCTCCAAGTACACCGGCAATCGGCTCAACAATCCCCGAAGCCTGCCCCAGGAAAAAACTCTTCCAGCGCGAAATTCCCTCACGGCGAAGAGGAGCCGATACCGCCAAACCTTCCGGGAAATTCTGCAAACCAATCCCGATTGCCAGCGCAACTGCTCCAGCAATCGAAGCCTCCGGGACCCCACTGGCTGCTGCCCCGAAGGCGACCCCCACCGCCAGACCTTCCGGAAAGTTGTGCAGGGTGATGGCCAGCACCAGCAGAACACTGCGCTGCCAGGAGGTCTTGATTCCTTCGGCGGCGCTGAGCGGTTCTCGAAAATGAAGGTGCGGCAATAACCGGTCAACCAGATAAAGAAATGCCCCACCTAAGAGAAAGCCAATCACCGCCGGGATCCAGCCCGGCATTCCCAATCCAGCGGACATTTCAATGGCTGGAGCCAAAAGGGACCAAAAACTGGCGGCTATCATCACCCCGCTGGCAAATCCCAGCAAGGTATCCAACACTCGCCGGTTGACTTCGCGAGCCAGGAAGACGCCGGCTGCCCCCAGGGCAGTCACACCCCAGGTGAATAAAGTAGCAAACAACGCTTGAATTACAGGATTGAAATTCTCTAACGCAGCGATCATCATTAAACCTCGGTAAAGTTGCCTCGTCAGGTGAATGTTTGGTTCATTCACTCAATGGAATGATTTATAATGTCCATCATGAACATGGGTCAATTATACATGGTTGCAACCCCAATTGGAAACCCGGAAGACATCACCCTGCGGGCAATCCGCATTCTTGGGGAAGTAAATGTGGTCATTTGCGAAGAACGTCGCCAGGGCAGCACTTTGCTTAAGAAATTGGGTATCGTCCCCAAAGAGATGGTTGCTCTGAATGAACATAATGAAGCCGAGCAGGCAGCGGCGCTCGTTCAGCGAATGGCGCTCGGAGAGAAAATGGCGCTGATCAGCGATGCTGGCACACCCGTATTTGCCGACCCCGGCGCAGAACTGATTCGTCAGGCGGTTGAAATGGGCATTCCCGTAACCGCGGTGCCGGGTGCATCTTCGTTGATGGCATTGCTCAGTCTGCTGGACACAAAGATCGAACGATTTGTTTATGCAGGCTTTTTATCGCGTTCCCCTCAAGAACGCCGTCAGGAATTGCAGCGCTTATTGCGCCTGAACCTGCCCCTCGTGTTGATGGACACCCCTTACCGCCTCTCCAGCTTATTGGAAGACATTGAGAAAACCGCCGGTAAAAACCGGCGTGTGACGCTTGGCTTAAACCTGACCCTGGCGGGAGAACAGGTTTTACGCGGCTCAGTGAGCGAAATCCGCCGTAGGGTGCAAAATCAAAAAGCAGAGTTCATCCTGCTCATTCATCAATAATTTTCTCTTTCAAGAACCTGACCGAAGGCAAGCGGACTGTCTGATCGTCTATTTTTGGAACAGGAATTGAAATTGCCCTTCCATCACTCCCTCAAAACCCGCCGGGGATGATCCAATCTTTTCAAGCCCAATTGGTGGGCAACTTTCAGTGCCTGCCGGTATTCTTGAGAAGTAATTGGGCGGTTCAATTCGGGGTAATTGTGAGCCTGATAAGCCGGGTAGTATTGATCCATGAGGTTGAGATAAACATTTCGAGAAATTTCCTCCGCCAGAAATTGCAGCACTTTTTCGCTTCCTTCCAGTTGATTGGGCAGTACCAGATGGCGGACCAGCAATCCTCGCTGGGCAATACCCCTTTCGTCTATTTGCAAATCCCCCACCTGCCGCTGCATCTCTCGGACAGCGGCCTGATTAACTTCAACATAACGGGGAACTCTTGAAAAGCGGCGGGCGATATCATTATCCCCATATTTCATATCCGGCATGTAAATATCCACGATTCCATCCAGCAGTGCCAGCATTTCCAGCGAATCATACCCGCCGCTATTATAAACAACGGGGAGATGCAAACCGCATTGTGCCGCAATCAGAACAGCAGCGATGATTTGCGGCACAACGTGGGTCGGAGAAACCAGATTGATGTTGTGGCATCCGGCGGCTTGCAGCCTGAGCATGATTTCGGCCAGTTCTTGCGGATCTACCTCTCTCCCGCTTCCCGTCTGACTGATTTCAAAATTCTGACAATAGACACAGCGTAAATTACAGCGGGCAAAGAAAATGGTACCTGAACCCGCCCATCCCCTCAATGGCTTTTCTTCTCCGAAATGCGGCCCATAACTACTCACCTGGGCTTTAGCCCCAGTTCTACATACCCCGAATTCCCCCGCCAACCGATTAACCCCACATTTGAGCGGACATACATCACAGGCTTGCAGGTGAACATAGGCTCGTTCAATCCGTTGTTGAGCCTCCCCTCTTTCCAGAAGACGCAGGTAAACCGGTACAAAGGCCATTTTACACAATCCACTTATTATTATAAATAAGGTCAAAAGACCGTGAGATACTCCTTCGTGCAAACCCAAGCATTCTTCTTGCGGATTTTTTGTTCGTTAATGAAATGGAATAACCTTTGTCCTTGGATACAGTTCAGGTATGTTATAATGATTGTATGACCGTCGAACCTCAACCCACTTCCCCTGAACCAGCTACTCAGCCGTCCAGCACTGTAACGGAACCAGTTCCATCAGAACGGCCAAAGGAAAACCGACGGGCAGCTGGGATCATTGCAGTAGTCGTTGGGATAGTCCTGTTGGTGATTGGCGGAATTGTTTTGCTCGCACTCGCCCCAGAAAGCACAACAGCCAAGGTGCGCGATATTTTCATCATTGTGATGGCGTTGGAATCGCTGGTTTTAGGGGTGGCGGTCATTGTGCTGATTGTTCAAATTGCCACCCTGATTAATCTGCTGCAGAACGAAATCAAGCCGATCCTGGACTCGACGAATGAGACGGTCAATCACCTGCGCGGTACAACACAATTCCTCAGCAACAATCTGGTTGAACCCGTCATGAAGCTGAACGAGTATCTGGCAGGCTTGCGCAAACTATTTGACTTCATCCGCCCCGATCGGCGGTGAACCGGGGGTTTGTTTCAAGAACCCATTTTCATCATTAAAATGCCAAAGAAAGGAGATTGAGATGTCTGAACGAGATGATTTTGGAGCCTTCCTGATCGGTTTTGTCATTGGAGGTCTGACCGGCGCGATTACGGCTTTATTGCTTGCCCCTCAATCGGGCGAGGAAACCCGTGAGGTAATTAAAGAACGCGCGATTGAATTACGGGACAAAGCATCCGAAACGGTTAGCACCACCTATGCCGAAGCCGAAAAAGCAGCAAACGAGGCTTTACGCCGGGCTGAAGAACTGTTGGAAAAAGCCAAAAAAACTGCTGAAGAATTGCAACAAAAAGGTTCAACCTTACTCGAAGAACAAAAATCCAAGTTGAGCAAAGCCGCTTCCAAAGCCGGCGATGCCGCCGAAGAAATCGGCGAAACCCTCTCATAAATTACGGCGGGTTTACCAAAGCAGCCGGCTCAAATTGGCCGGCTGCTTTTATTTTAACCAACCACCCAGAGGGGGTCCTGAAGATATTTCCGGTGGTCTAAACGGGTCAAGGCTTGAGGTACCGCTCGTAAAATATCACCTGCCAACACCGAAGCAGATTGTCCGATTTGTTGCTCAGCAATCAAACCTGCGAGGGCATGAACCCACGCCGCCGTAATAGCAGCCGTGAAGGGGGCAACTCCCTGGGCAAGCAGACCGGCGATCAGTCCCGTCAATACATCTCCGCTGCCTGCACGCGCCAGCGCCGGAGAAGCCACAGGAATATGGTAGATCGTCCCATCGGGAGACGCGACAACCGCAAAAGCTCCTTTTAAAACAACGATATGTCCCCATTGACTGGCAAAATGGCGCGCAACACCGGCGCGGTTAGCCTGAATTTCGGCGGTCGGGAGACTGGTCATTGCGCTCATCTCACCGGGATGAGGGGTTAAGACGGATGGTGAGGGTAATTTTTCGTACCATTTTTCAACCTTTGTCATCAATCGCAAACCATCCGCATCCACCACTGTGGGGGGCAGATCAGTCGAGTGGTTCAAAAATTCCTGAACAAAGGCGGCAGTGGCAGGAGAGGTACTCAAACCGGGCCCGATCAACAAGGCTGTAACCCGTTCCAGATGTGCGAGAACAACTTGAGCCGCCTGCGGTGCAATGCTGCCTTTTTCTTCCGGCAGACTCAACCAGGTGACTTCGCTTAACTGCCCTGCCAGCGCATTGCGCACGGTGGGAATGACTGCCATCCGCACCAAACCCGTCCCGGCACGATAAGCCGCTTCGGCTGCCAGTCCGGCTGCGCCGATGTAATCCGCACAACCGGCAATCCCCAGAACCGTTCCAAATGTTCCTTTATGAGCATTGGCTGGTCGCACAGGGAGCCACTCAGCCACCTCTGCGCCGCAAGCGACAAATTCCCTCACCTCCTGCAAAGCCATTAAATCGGACGGCAAGCCCAAAGGCACTACTGCCAGCTGCCCGGTCAGGCCTGCCGCCGGGAAACGCAACAGACCGGTTTTGACTGCATCCATGCACACCGTCAGGCGGGCGGGGATGACCGCCGGAGAAGCCTCGCCACTATCACAATCTACCCCAGAAGGGCAATCCACTGCCACGACAAACGGGAGGGGGGCAAAATTTCGCACGTGGTCTAAAACCCGCTCCACTTCCGGTTTCAGAGGAAGTTGAATCCCGGTACCCAGCACACCATCCAGCACAACCTCGCTGGAGGAAAGCCATTCATCCATTACCTTGAACGCCGCATCCTCTGCGGCTGTGCAAATTTCGATCCCGGCATTCTTGACCCGCTTTAGGAGATGATCCTCTTCTGATCGCGCCTTCACCAAATACGCCCGGCATTTCCACCCGGCCTCTGCCAGATACGCCAAGGCTACCAGTCCATCACCTCCGTTGTTGCCGGAGCCGATCAAGCCGAGCACAGTTCTTCGCTCAACGGGAATCACCTGTACTGCATTGGCCACGCCGCGTCCGGCGCGTTCCATCATCTCGGCGTAGGAAACTCCCCGCGCATCGCCCTCACGTTCGATCGCCCGCATCTGGTCAACGGTTACCAGTGGAATCGGTCTCATAGTCATTGCCTCCTGCCAATCAATTATAGTCAAGTTCAGTGTGAATAAAGCCAGGAGCAATTCTGCACCTCACGGTATAATCTACTTCATGCGTAAATGGCTCTATCTGGCTGTGTTTGTTTCCGGTATGACCACTCTGGCAGCTGAAATGTCCGCATCGCGCCTGCTCGGAAACTACTTTGGTACAAGCAACCTGACATGGGCAAGCATCATAGGTTTAATTCTGATTTACCTGACTGTCGGTTACTTCATCGGTGGGCGCTGGGCGGATCGCTCTCCCCACTACTCGACCTTCTTTCAAATCTTGATTTGGGCTGCCTTTTCGATTGGCCTGATCCCGCTGGTTTCGCGTCCGATTTTACGGCTTGCAGCCAACGCCTTTGACAACCTCGATTTAGGGGTCTTGTTTGGTTCTTTCAGCGTGGTGATGATTTTATTCATCATCCCCATAACTTTGCTGGGTACCGCTTCACCGTTTGCCATTCGGCTGGCGCTGCTGGATTCGCGCTCTGCTGGCAGTGTGGCTGGACGCATTTACGCCATATCCACCCTGGGTTCTTTCCTTGGTACATTTTTACCCGTCTTAATCCTCATCCCGTTGGTCGGAACTTACCGCACCTTCCTGACCATCTCGGCTTTCCTGCTTCTGATTGCCCTGCTTGGGCTGGGTGCTACCAGCGGCTGGCGGCGCACCTTATTGTATGCCTGGATGCCAGTTATCCTGATTGTGCTGGCAATTTTCGGAACGCGCGGAACGGACAAAGCCAGTGCTGGCCTCATCTTCGAAACTGACTCGGCTTACAACTACATTCAGGTGTTGGAATTCGGCGAAACCCGCTACCTGCGCCTGAATGACGGGCAAGGAGTACACTCGGTCTACCATCCCACAGAATTTTTCTACAACGGCCCATGGGAGCAGGTGCTGGTTGCCCCCTTCTTTAACCCACCGCCGGTCGAACCCAGCGCCATACGGCGCATGGCCATCGTCGGGCTGGCCGCCGGCACAACCGCCCGCCAGGCCGGACTGGTATTTCCCAACCTGACCATAGATGGAATTGAAATTGATCCGGAGATTGTGGAAGTTGGACGCCGCTACTTTGGTATGGACCTGCCATATCTGAACGTCATCATTCAAGATGGACGCTGGGCGTTGGCACACAGTGAGCAGAAATATCAGATTATCAGTGTGGATGCTTACCGTCCCCCCTACATTCCCTGGCACATGACCACCCTCGAATTTTTTCAACTGGTGCGAGATCACTTGACGGATGATGGGGTGATGGTGATCAACGTTGGACGCAGCCCCACCGACCGGCGTCTAATCAACACCCTCTACACCACCATTGCACAGGTTTTTCCCAGCGTTCACATAATGGACTTGCCGGATTCGTTCAATTCAATCCTGTTTGCGACAGTACAGCCAACCCGGCCCGAAAATCTTACAGCGAATTTCCTTTCCTTGAGCCAATCTCCCGAAACCCCTTACCTTCTGCTTCAATCTATGGCAGTAACCCTTCAAAACTTGCAGCCTGCGCCGCAATCGGGAGTAGTCTTCACCGATGACCGTTCCCCCATTGAGTGGATCACCAACGAAATGATTTTAGACTTTTTATTTTCCGGAGAAGTAGAAACACTGCAATGAAAACCTTACGCTCACTCGTTCTGTATATTTTGCTGCCCGCGGTGGTTTTGTTTGTGATGATGACCTCCATACGACTTTTGATGACCCCCCTTTTCCTGACCATTGAGTACAACACACCCGGATTCCCGCCGGATGCGTTTGGCTTTACGAAAGAAGACCGCCTTCATTGGGCAAATCTTTCCTTGAGATACTTGCTTAATGATGAAGATATTTCTTATCTGGGAGATTTAAGGTTTGAAGATGGTTCTCCGGTTTTTAACGAACGCGAATTGCGTCACATGCTGGATGTCAAGATTCTCGTTCAGCAGATGATTCACGCATGGGTGGTCTTGGGAATTTTCATCCTTCTGACAGGGGTGTGGGCCTGGCGCGGCAAGTGGCTTGCCGATTTCTGGCTAACCCTCGCACGGGCTGGCTGGGGAATCCTGATCGTTATTGGGCTGATACTGGCAGGGGTCGTGATCGGTTTTTCCGCCCTTTTTACCGGCTTTCACCGGATATTTTTTGAGGGAGATACCTGGCTTTTCAACTACTCGGACACGCTCATCCGGCTTTTCCCGCTGCGATTCTGGCAGGATGCCTTCACCCTGATGGGGATTCTATCCGCTTTGGGCGGAGTTGGCCTCATTTTGATGGCTAAGCGAAGATCTACCGGGAACCCAGAATAAAAAAGCGGGGCATCGCTGTGGATGCCCCGAATTGAAATACAATCATCCCCAAAATCAGCGAATGGCTACCGGATTTTCTCGGTCAGATGCCGGATCGAACAGGTGGAAGTTATCCATATTGAACACCAGCTGCACCTTATCCCCAATGTGGAAGCGGGTGCGCGGGTCAACGCGTGCCACAAAATTGTGTTTACCGCTGACCATGTAGAGGAAGATTTCATTCCCCATCAGTTCCGTAACATCCACTTTACACTCAACCGGTGCGGCGTGGATGCCCGGCGGGGCAAATTGAGGATTATGGATATCCTCTGGACGAATCCCAAAGATCACCTCGCGCCCGGCGAAGGGAGCATAGGTCTTAACCCGGTCTTCGGGGATTTTGACCGCAAAATCGCCGGTATCCACAAACAAATCATTTCCATCTTTCCGGAGGTGGGCCGGGAAGAAATTCATGGATGGTGATCCGATAAAGCCGGCTACAAACAGATTAGCAGGTTTATCATAGAGGTTTTGGGGAGTATCCAGCTGCTGTAAAATCCCTTTGTTCATTACTGCAATGCGGGTTGCCATGGTCATGGCTTCGACCTGATCGTGAGTCACATAAATAAAGGTGGTTTGCAGCCGTTGATGGAGTTTGCTGATCTCCGCCCGGGTCTGAACGCGCAGTTTGGCGTCCAGGTTGGAGAGTGGCTCATCGAAAAGGAAAACCTTGGGTTCACGCACGATGGCACGTCCAACCGCCACACGCTGGCGCTGACCGCCGGACAATTCGCGCGGCTTTCGTTTGAGCAGATGCTCAATTCCCAAAATCGCCGCCGCTTCTTCTACCCTCCTTTGAATCTCCTGTTTGGGAACTTTGCGGAGTTTGAGACCAAACGCCATGTTGTCGAAAACCGTCATGTGCGGGTAGAGTGCATACGACTGAAACACCATGGCAATATCGCGATCTTTGGGCGGCACATCATTCACCACTCGATCGCCGATCTTGACCTGTCCGTCGGTAACTTCTTCCAATCCCGCCAGACAGCGCAGTGCGGTGGTCTTGCCGCAGCCGGATGGCCCAACCAGCACCAAAAACTCTTTGTCTTCGATGTGGATGTTCAGGTCATTGAGCGCGACAAAATCACCAAACTTTTTCCAGACATGATCGTACGTTACACTAGCCATGAAAAACCAACCTCCTTCCGGAAAGAATATCGTGATTTGATTATAGCCTCTCTGTAAGAAAAATACAAATGACCTTCGGCAGGATTTACCTCGTACATTATTTGAGAATCAGTTATCTGGTAAACTAATGATTAATTCTGAGAGAATGGGGAGTATTGATGTCTGATCATCTTCGTTTTGGTTTTGCTCGAATGCATGCAGAAGCAGGTGAAGTGCGAGACTTTTTACCCTCCCTAATGGCGCATATTTCCAACTGGGGTGGTGAAGTGTTTTTAGAGCAAGGTTATGGTTCCGGCATGGGGTTGAGCGAAAAGGATTACCGCGATGCCTGTCCCTCTGTGCGATTCGTCTCTCATGAAGAGGTGTACCAACAGGATATTGTGCTGGTGCTGCGCTACCCGGAAGAAGATATCCTGAAAACGATGCGCAAGGGGGCCTGCCTGATGTCTATGATTCACTTCCCAACTCGCCCCCAGCGCGTTGAATTTCTTAAGTCCTTACAGGTTGAAGCCATCTCTCTCGATTCCATCAAGGATGACACCGGCCGCCGTCTGGTGGAAAACCTTCGATTAGTAGCCTGGAACGGGGTCGAAGTAGCTTTTCGGGTTTTGCGAGAGATCTATCCCTCACCCGGTTTTGACAGCCCCCATCGTCCTCCTATTCATGTCACCCTGCTGGGGACGGGGGCCGTGGGTATGCACGTGATGCCAGCCGCCATCCGTTATGGCAATGAGGGATTGTGGCATAAAATGGTCGAAAAAGGGATACCGGGTGTTCAGGTCACAGCTGTTGATTATGACCTTACCCATCAATATGCGTTCATGCTAAATCTTTTACGCCAAACCGATCTGTTGATTGACGCCACTCAGCGCCCAGACCCTTCACGCCCGGTTATTCCAAATGATTGGATTGCCTTCATGGCACCGCATGCTGTTCTACTTGACCTTTCGGTTGACCCCTATGAATGCGAAAAGCCACCGTTCACCGTCAAAGGAATTGAAGGTATCCCTCATGGAAATCTCGACCAATATGTTTTTCCGCCGGATGATCCTGCTTACGAGAAAATCCCCCCGTGCATTTCCACTCGCAATAGGCGTTTTGCTGTTTCATGTTATTCGTGGCCTGGTATTACCCCCCGCAAGTGCATGGAAATTTATGGTATCCAAATCGCCCCTCTGCTGAGAACCCTGCTCAGCGCAGGTGGGGTTCACCATATCAACCCCCAAGGGACTTATTTTCATCGGGCACTCAGCCGTGCTATGCTTTCCCATTGGGGAAAATAAGATCAACCCACATTGTTAAGGAGGCAAGAAATGATATCCGTCATCAAAAGCATTGGCTTCCCGCGGATGAAAAAAGAAGCGGGGGAGAAGCGGGTCTTTCTGCCCGAATTCATTCAATTCCTGGCAAATCATGGTGTTAACATCGTTCTGGAGGATGGTTACGGTTCGCGTTCCGGATTCACCTTCGATGATTATCAACAAGGCAATCCCCGTGTTCGAAGAGCCAGCCGCGAGGAAACCTTTTCACAGGAAATGGTCATTGTCTTGCGCTCGCCCACGTTAGAAGAATTTAAGTTATTAAAACCGGGTGCAATCTTGTTTTCCATGCTTCACTACCCTACCCGTCCCTTACGGGTTCAGGCATTACGCGAATTGGGAATTCGCGCTATCTCAATGGACAGTGTAGTGGATGATAACAATATCCGGCTAATTGAAAATATGAAGGCAGTGGCCTGGAATGGGCTGGAAGCAGCTTACGATGTTCTGGAAAAACGCTGGCCCGGCTTGATCCGCCCGGACGGGAAGCCCATCCGTGCCTTGATCCTGGGGGTTGGCATGGTCGGTAAACACGCCGTAGAAGCCGCCACAAAACTGGGAAACATCGAACGCAATAATGATCATATTCGCGCCGGTGGCCCGGGTGTAATTGCTCAGGTTGTCGGTCGCAATGTGACCTGTCAGGCTCAACTGATGCAATACCTCTTTCAATCTTCCGATATTCTGGTGGATGCCACTCAGCGATGGGATACCAGCAAACCAGTCGTGCCAAACGAATGGATCCAATGGCTTCCCGACCATGCCATCATTGCAGATTTAGCAGTGGATCCCTACACCTTGAATGTTACTCCTCCCGTTGTGAGGGGGATTGAAGGTATCCCAATGGGTAATTTAGACCAATATATCTTTCACCCTGACGACCCCAATTGGACCAAAACCATTCCAGAAGGAATTCCCACGACGCATCGGCGAACAACCGTGACCTGTTACTCCTGGCCGGGCATACATCCAGAAGCCTGCATGCGCCACTATGCTCAGCAAATGCAACCACTGATGGAAGTACTGCTCGAAAAGGGGTATGATAACCTCTCCCTGAAAGGTTCGTACTTCGAACGGGCACTTTACCGGGCCACTTTACACGGTTGGCTGACCATGAAGGGTGAATAATCTTCGCTATTTTTAAGAAATCAGGTAATTCAGGCAAATATTTTAGAACTTAAGTGCTATAATAGATCTGTTTCCATTCCCACCTGGAGTGTATCTCATGCCTGAATTACCCGAAATTGCCTCCCGCGCCCGCCAAATGAACACCGAGCTCCATGGAAAAGTGATTCAAAGCGTCGAGGTCGTTCAACCAAAATGCTTGAATCTTCCTGTGGCTAATTTTCAAGCCGCATTATCGGGCTGTACCATTCAAGAAGTAACTTATCGTGGTAAATGGTTGTTTGTGCATCTAACTCGTGGCTGGCTTCTTCTGAATCTGGGTATGGGCGGCGAGATTCTGCTGGTCACCCGATCTTCACTCCCTGAAAAATACCGCCTTATGCTGGATTTCACCGATGGGAGTTGCCTTTCCATCAATTTCTGGTGGTTTGGGCATGCTCATTATGTAGAAGAAAACGGGTTAGCACATCATGAGATGACTCGAAAACTAGGGCCAAATGCCCTCGAGCTGAATGCAGCCGACCTGAAAAGAATTTTCAACCGGAAAGCCGGGCGTGTCAAATCCATCCTGCTTAACCAAAGCAAAATTGCCGGAATTGGTAATGCCTACATCCACGACATTCTCTTTCTGGCCCGTCTCCATCCTCTGCGCCCAGTCAATTCTCTCACGGACACAGAAATCGAAGGACTGGCTGATGCAATTCAACGGGGGTTGCGGCCAAGTTTGGAGAAAAATGGCGCTTTTTACGAAGTGGATTTACACGGCTGGAGCGGCTCTTTCACGATGGAGGACATCTTAATCGGTTACAAAGAAGGTCAACCATGCCCGCAGTGCCATTCTCCAATCCAAAAGATCAAAACCGGCAGCACCAGCAGTTTCATCTGTCCCCATTGTCAACCATTGACGTAACCGATGCCGCATCGCCATTTTCCACCCATTTGGTCAGGTTCCAATAACCGATGGAACGATTGCAAATTCCCTGACCTGCGTTATACTGGTCAAACGCATATTTTGTGAGCGCTTTTCGTAAACACCTCACAGGAGGTAAGCTAAATTGTCTGTTTCTGAAGCGGTTTTAAATTATGACTTAAAACGGGCCGTTCACTCCAACCGCCTCAAAGGTTTGTGGCGGTTAATGCGCGGCTTTCGTAAGTTGTATATCGCCGCCACCCTGAGTTTAGGTGTATCGGCGGTTGCCAAAACCCTCACATACCTGTTGCTGCGTTATTTCGTGGATGACTATCTGGTAGCCGGAAGTACGGCGTTGACCCTGCCGGCAATTGCTCTTGGATTCATCCTGCTGGCAGGTCTGGAGGGTGGTTTCTCCTTTCTAAGTGGAAAACTGGCGGCTCAAACTGCCGAAGGTATCACCCGCCGCCTGCGAAACTACCTCTTCGATCATATCCAAAGATTGACCTTTACCTATCACTCCCGGATGGAAACGGGCGAGCTGATTCAACGTTCTACCTCCGACGTGGATGCCTTACGGAGATTCTTTGCCGATCAGGCCATCGGCATAGGGCGGATTATTCTCCTCTTTGTGATCAACTTCATCGCCCTGCTTCAATTGAACGTACAACTGGCTTTGATTTCGGTCATCGTCGTGCCCGTAATCGTGGGGATTTCCCTGATCTTTTTCCGCAGAATCTCAAAAGCCTATGAGGAGTACCAGACTCAAGATGCCGTGCTTTCGACCACCCTGCAGGAAAACCTGACCGGTATTCGGGTTGTTAAAGCCTTTGCCCGGCAGGAATATGAGATGGGTAAATTCGAACGGGATAATTGGGAAAAGTTTTTGCGCGGTAAAAAACTACTCAAAATGCACTCCCTTTTCTGGCCAATTTCGGATACGATTTGCAACTTGCAAATTCTGGTCGGTTATCTGGTGGGTGCTTTGATGGCCATCAACGGCGAAATCACTGTCGGCACTTTCCTTGCTTATGCCGGCCTGATTGTATGGATCATCTTTCCGATGCGTAATCTGGGGCGCCTGATTGTCCAGACCTCCACCGGTATGGTCTCCTATAACCGAGTTATGGAAATTATCAAGCAGGATCGCGAGTCGTTGGAAACCGGAAAACACCGCCCCAAGACAGACATTCTCGGCAAGATCGAATTTGAGCAGGTAGGCTTTGCATACGACGACGGCAATGTTGCCCTCGAAGACATCACCTTTACCTGCCAACCCGGTCAGGTAGTGGCTTTGTTAGGCTCAACGGGGTCAGGTAAAACCACATTGGTCAACCTGCTGCCACGGTTTTATGAATATACATCAGGTCGCATCCTGCTGGATGATATTGAACTCAAGCGCTATCCGCGTCTGTTCCTGCGCCAGCAAATCGGCATTGTCGAGCAAGAGCCTTTCCTCTTCTCGCGTACCATTCGCGAAAACATTACCTATGGGGTGGGCAGGGAAGTGCCGCAATCCGAAGTGGAAGCTGCCGCCAAGGCCGCTGCCATTCACGATATAATCCTCACCTTTGAAAAGGGTTATAACACCCTTGTCGGTGAAAAAGGGGTCACCCTCTCCGGTGGTCAAAAACAGCGGGTGGCGATTGCCCGCACCTTATTGAAAAATCCGCGAATTTTAATCCTGGATGACTCAACCTCGGCAGTGGATACCGAAACCGAAGCCGAAATCCGCGAGGCTTTGCAAAATCTGATGAAAGGGCGCACCACCTTCATCATTGCACATCGTATTCAAAGCATTATGGATGCCGACTTAATCCTTGTATTGGATAAGGGGCGGATTGTTCAGCGCGGCCGTCATGCAGAGCTGGTTAAGCAGGATGGCATTTACCGTCAGATTTACGAAATCCAAACCCGCATTGATGACGAACTGGAAAAGGAGATTGCCAGTGTCAGTTGAATACTACGAAGAAGAAGAATTTAAGACCCAGTTTAACGGTCAAACCCTACGGCGTATTTTAGCGCTAACCCGTCCTCACTGGCGCTGGGTGGTCGGCTTTCTGGTCACGATTGCGCTGGTAAGCGCGATGGATTCGGTCTTCACCTATCTCAGCAAACTGATCATTGACAACGGTATTCTTGCCCGGAATCGAAGTGAATTGTACCGTCTGTTGGTCATCTACGGATTGCTGGGTTTTGTGCAGGCTTGCGGTGTGTTCGGTTTTATCTACCTGGCTGGAGTGTTGGGCGAACGGGTGCGCTACGACCTGCGCCAAAAAATGTTCAACCATCTTCAGGGGCTTTCCCTCTCCTATTTCAGCCGCACACCGGTCGGCTGGATCATGTCCCGCGTCACTTCGGATAGCGAACGGGTTGCCGATCTGGTCACGTGGGGATTGCTGGATGTAACCTGGGGCATGATGAACATCATCACTGCCATGGGATTCATGCTGTTCATCAATTGGAAACTGGCGTTAATTGTGTTGGGGATACTGCCCATATTGTTCTATGTCGCTTATCAATTTCGTAAGCGGATTTTGGGTGAATTTCGCACCGTCCGCAAGATGAACTCCAAAATCACCGGGGCATTCAATGAAAACATTACAGGTGTGCGGGTGGTTAAAGCCCTTTGCCGCGAGGACGCAAATCTGGAGGAATTCAAAGCCCTCACAGCGGATATGTACCGTTCCTCCTATCGGGCGGCATGGCTCAGCGCCCTTTTCCTTCCCAGCGTTCAATTGATTTCGGCGTTGGCACTGGCTGCGATTGTCTGGTATGGTGGCTGGCAGGTTCAGGTGGGGGGGATGACTGTCGGTGGAATTCAGGCATTTGTTTCCTATGTAACCTTTATGATGTGGCCGATTCAGGATCTGGCGCGGGTTTTCGCCGAAATGCAGCATGCAATTGCCTCAGGCGAGAGAATCTTCTCGATGATTGATGCTGTGCCAGATGTGAAGGATTTGCCGGGCGCTTACGACCCCGGTACCATTCAGGGCGATATTGAGTTCGACAACGTCACTTTCTACTATGATGAGGGTGACAAAAAACCTGTTTTGGAAAATTTCTCACTGCATGTCAAACGCGGAGAAACCATTGCACTGGTTGGTGAAACTGGCGGGGGCAAGACCACCATTGTCAATTTAATCTGCCGGTTCTACGAACCCAAACAAGGCAGCATCCGCATCGGTGGAAAGGATTATCGCGAATACTCCCTGCACGCCATTCAATCCCGGATCGGTATGGTGCTGCAAACTCCCCATCTCTTTTCCGGAACCATTCGCGAAAATATCCGCTACGGCCGGCTGGATGCCACCGACGAAGAAATTGTGGAGGCGGCCAAACTGGCTGGCGCTCACGATTTCATTATCAAGTTGAAAAAGGGTTACGATGAAGAGGTGGGCGAAGGCGGAAATTTGCTTTCCGTTGGACAAAAGCAACTGATCAGTCTGGCGCGGGCGGTGCTTGCCAGGCCAGAGGTGTTTATCATGGACGAAGCCACCAGTTCGGTGGACACGCTCACTGAAGCCCTGATTCAACGCGGAATGGAGATGATGATGAAAGGACGCACCAGCTTTGTCATTGCCCATCGCCTTTCCACCATCAAACGCGCCGACCGCATTCTGGTCATTGAGCAGGGCAAAATTGCTGAAATGGGCACACATGCGGAGTTGCTGCGCAAACGTGGAAAGTACTATTCGCTTTACACCAAGCAGTTTCGCCATCAAATGGAGCAGGATCTGGATCCCTTCTCACAACCGGAACAAATGGCAACGGCCTGAAAAAAAAATCCCCGCCCAGTGTAAAAACTGGCGGGGATTTTTTCTTAAACTTTCAATTGCAAGATTTTACGGAGTAACGGTTTGGATTGAGGGGACAAACCACACGGCATCCACCAGCCCTTTGCTGTTTTTATTGGTCACTCCCAGAATGAACTGGACATTTTTGCCAACGAATGCGCTCAGGTCCAAATCAATTTGCGTCCATTTGCCATCCAGTGTTTCGCTCCATTTTCCCAGATTTTCGATATTGCCATTATCAATTCGATAATCCAGGCTGAATTGCACCTCGCAGCTGGTATTGCCATCCAGACAGGCGATCCATGCCTTGAATCGATCACCATTCTGAATATTGCGCGCCGGGTAGAATCCCTGCATCCAGTCATTCGGGTTGGCAAGGTGTATCCACAACGCCCGTTCGTTTTCCTGACGTCCGCCTTCGATTTTCGGATTGAGAAGGACGGCTGCCCATTGAGCTTCACTCTGGCTGACGTTTGCACACGGGCGGGCAACTTTTCCGGCGTTACTCGACCACTCCGCCTGGCAAATGCTGGCCACAAAGTCCAATGGATAGATAGCGGAAGGAACATCATCGCTTTTGTAACCGGAAACCTTAATGCTCACCCAGAAGGGTTTATCCTGATTCGCACCCAATCCAAAAGTGCGGCCAGAAGCATCGCGCAGCATCCAATTCGCCTTGTAGGTTCCGGCTTTGGTCGGGGCTACCAGGTCCACCGAGATATCTACTGTTTCGCCCGGCCGCACATCGCCCTTCAATGAAACCGATGCCGGCGCGCTCATCGAAGCACCATCCACAAAGACCAGGGCGTAATCTTTCGTCCAGGTGCAGGTACCCTCGTTCTTCAAGCGCCATGTCTTGGTAAATTTTTGTCCACCGACCAGCTCAGTCCCATCCGGGATGGTCACATCCTTCACGAAGGAAGCTGCATTGCAGGGTATGGGTTTCGGTGTGGGCGTGGCAGTCGGCAGTACTATGGTAGCGGTAGGCTGGGCAGGCGTGTTTGGAACTTCGGTGACCCCTGCCGTGGGTTGTTGGGGGGTTGGTGTAGATTGCGGATTGGCAATTTGGGTCGCCTGCGCAATGAGTGTTTCAAACGCCTGTTGGGTCATCACAGCTGCAACCGTTTGCATTACGGCTGTCTGCTGTGCGCTCTGAGCATCTTTCCCGCTATCTTGTGGTCCGAGCAGCAAGCCACAGGCAGAAAGCAGGATAGCCAGAATACCCAAAGCCATCATCAAAGGAAATACTTTCTTAAACATGTTTTTTACTCCTACATCCAAAAAATGCCGCATGTATTATGCATCATCAGGACGAAGGAGATGGAGAAATAGTTCCCCATAACCTGACTGGAATGTCAATCGGTTTGATTTTCTTCTGAACGGTCATTGAAAATCCGCCCGGCACGGGCGCGATTGACGGTGCCGGTCCAACAGAAGGCTTCGGTCGCATTGTGAATCAACTCAGCGCCGCCAATGGCTGCTGTCATCACCAGAAAAGCATGCGTAGGACCGGGAAAGTAATACAGCAGTACAACCAGTCCGGCAGCCACCCAGGTACCGGCACAAATTGGGCAGGAGATGAGCTGCCCCAAAGCGCGTTGAACGCCGCGCCCCTTGGGAACCACAGTATTCCCTGCGCCGGTGATGTCCCGAACCGTACGGGTAAATGGAGCGCGCAGTGGTTCGGCAACCCGGTCAAACGCAATCAGGCGGCCCAATCGAAACGTAGCAAAGGAAAGTAAAACCCAGTCAAGCCAGTCAATCCGAAAATTTTCGATCCCCCTGCCGCCTAATGTTGCGCCAATGGTAACAAACCAGAAAACTCCGCCAAGGAAGATGACCGTAAGGAGAACTTTGGTTATGGCTTCAGCCAGTTGGGAATTGGGGCTTTGCATGGTATGGGAAACCTCCGCCAACGAAAATAAAATGCCCCTGCTGGAAAAAATGCACGGCAAAGGGAATATTTAGGGTAATTTTACATCAACTTTGGAAAAAAAATAAAAAAGGTGGCAAGGGTGGGGGTCGAACCCACGACCAAGGGCTTATGAGTCCCCTGCTCTACCACTGAGCTACCTTGCCAGCGCACGAAAGTTTACTATGAAGTTTTTCTTTTGTCAACAAAAATTTTTACCTGTGGTCGAGTCTTACGGTCAATCCGAGCTGGGTGGGTTTGTTGCCCTGGGCTACCCGCGGGCCGAACACGGGTCGAAATTCAACGCGATCGGGCCGGAGCTGCCCGATCGCGAGGTTCGCATCGCTGACGAGCAGGATAATGAAGTCCCCATCGGCACCCCCGGCGAGATCCTCATCCGCGGAGGTGTGATGATCGGCTACCACAACCTGCCTGAAAAAACCGCCGAAGCCCTGCGGAACGGCTGGCTGCATACTGGGGATATGGGGGTGATGGACGAGGATGGCTATATCCGCCTGGTGGGACGCTGGAGTGAGCGGATTTTGATGCACGGCAAAGTCATCTTCCCCCGCCCCTTGGAAGAAGCCCTCCTGCGCCACCCTGCCGTCTGCTATGCCTGTGTCATTGCCAAAAAAGATTCGCAGGCCGGCCAGGTGCCGAAGGCTGTCGTCGAACTGTACCCTGATGCCAGTGCCACGCCGGAAGAATTGATGGAACACTGCAATGCCGTATTGGGTGAAGAGAACACCATACGAGTGATTGAGATTATCCCTCAAATGCCGATGACCCCCACCGGTAAAATTGGCCGGGCTGATTTGCAGGCACGCGAAGATCTGGCTGTTTGAATGCGGAGCAAGATTTCGACACCCCTGCCGGAGAACCTTTCGGCAGGGGTTAGATTATAATTTGTTCAGGAGGTGAACCGTGACGAATGATCGCCTTGCCCGCCTGATTGCCCTGATGAACGCTGCCAGTCTGGATGGGATTGCTCTCAATCCCAGCCCCTCACTGGTTTATCTGACTGGCTTGCATTTTCACCTGAGTGAGCGCCCAACCACCCTGATTATCGCTCCACCCCACCCCCCACTTCTGATTTTGCCCGAATTGGAAACCGAAAAAGCCCGGCATTCGAAACTTCCCCTGCAATTGATCCCGTTTGGTGATAATCCTGCGGATTGGGAAAAGTCCTTCCGGCAGGCCGCCGATGCCTGTCGTCTGGATGGTAAAGTGATTGGCGTAGAGCCGACCCGTTTCCGCTTCCTGGAATGGCAATTCATCAACAGCACCGCCCGAGAGGTGCGTTTGGTCTCGGCGGAGCCGGTTTTGAATGTATTGCGCCTGCGCAAAGAGGCTCAGGAATTAGCCGCCATGCGCCGTGCGGTGCAGATTGCAGAGCAAGCCTTTGAGCAAACCCTGCCATTGGTTAAACCCGGCATCACCGAGCGAGAACTGGCAGCCGAATTGACGATTGCGCTGCTGCGCTGCGGCTCTGCCCCCGAATTGCCCTTCGCCCCTATTGTTGCTTTTGGGGCTAACAGCGCCAATCCCCATGCCGTTCCGGGTGACACACGGCTGAAACACGGGGATCTTGTCCTTTTCGACTGGGGCGCCTCGTATGAGGATTACTTTTCCGACATCACCCGCACCCTTGCGATGGGCGAACCCGGCGAAGAAATGCGCCGTATCTACCAGATAGTACTGCAGGCAAATCAGCAGGGACGAATAGCAGGAAAGCCGGGTATTCCGGCTGGCACAGTTGACCGGGCTGCCCGGCAGGTGATTGAGCAAGCCGGCTACGGTGAGTTTTTCATCCATCGTACCGGTCACGGTTTAGGAATGGAAAGCCACGAACCGCCATACCTTTATGCCGATAATCCGCTCTCGCTGGAAAGCGGAATGGTGTACACGGTGGAACCGGGAATTTACCTGCCGGGAAAAGGAGGGGTGCGAATCGAAGATGACGTGGTCATCACATCCGATGGCTGCCAATCGTTGACCAGCATTCCCCGTGAATTAATCCTTCTGGAATAAGCCATGCAGAAATCAACCCTCACGATGACCGGCGCAGAACCATTCTTTTTCCCATCTGGTAAGGTGGGCTGCCTGCTGGTGCATGGCCTGACCGGCACACCCAAAGAAATGCGCTGGATGGGGGAATATCTTCACAAGCAAGGCATCACAATCATGGGCATTCGCCTGGCTGGCCATGCCACCGAACCGGATGACCTGCGCCGTACCCGCTGGCAAGATTGGCTGACAAGCGTAGAAGATGGTTATAACCTGCTCAGCGGCACTTGTGAGCAAATCTTTCTTGCCGGTTTATCACTGGGCGGATCATTAAGCCTCTTTGCTGCTTCTTATTTGCCGGCACAGGGGGTTATTTCCATTTCTGCGCCCTGTCAACTTCCGGCAGATTGGCGGTTGAAATTCATTCGTCTTTTCCAACACCTTCAACCGCGCGTTCCAAAAGGGACACCGGACTGGCGCAATCCTCAGGCTGCTGCCGATCACCTTGAATATCCCTATTATCCAACCCCTTCCATTGCTGAACTGCGCGATTTACTGGCCGAACTTCGGCAAATCTTGCCTCAGGTCAAACTTCCGGCTCTGATCATCCACTCCCGAGCCGATCAAAGTGTATTGCCGGAAAATGCTGAACAAATTTTTCGAGCATTGGGCAGTCCGCACAAAGAAATATTCTGGGTAGAAAACAGCGGACATGTGGTGGTACGTGAACCGGAACGTCAACAGGTCTTCGACCGCACAATACAGTTTATTCAACAATACGCCGCTTTGTCATAAATCCTAAGGAGCAGTCCCTTGACACTGGAAATCCTTACTTTTTCATTAGGCCCTCTCGATAATAACACCTACTTGTTTGTTGATCACGCCACCAACGAGGCTGTCATTATTGACCCGACGTTTGACAGTCACCGAATTGCCGAGCTAATCATTGACCGTCGCCTGAACCTTACTCAGATCTGGTTGACCCACGCCCACTTCGATCACATTGCCGGCGCAAAACTGTTTTCGCAATTCCGCGAACCCCCTTTACCCATTGGCATCCACCCGGACGATCTGGAACTCTACCAATCGGGTGGTGGTGCCAATCTGTTCGGCATTCAAATGCCGGAGATGCCACAACCCAGCCTGTTTTTTGAACACGGGCAAATCCTGCAGGTGGGTAAAGAGGAAATCGAAGTCCGCCACACCCCCGGTCACAGCCGTGGGCATGTCATTTTTTATGCTGCTCAGGCTAACGCCGCCATCGTGGGCGACCTGATTTTCCAAAACGGCATTGGCCGCACCGACTTACCCGGCGGAAGCAGCACCCAATTACTCAAATCCATTTACCAGCAGGTGTTAACCCTTCCGCCAGAAACACGCCTGCTTCCCGGTCACGGACCGGAAACCACCGTTCAGGAAGAAGCCGATAACAATCCTTACTTGAATTGAAGATGCTTTGCGATAAGGAATGGATTAAACACAATCAACCTTATCTATTACCTTTCCTGTACCTTTTCTCGCGGATTGTGCTGTTTCTCACACTTGTCCCCTATGGCTATTACGGCATCGGCGACCTGGTGGTTTATCGGGAATGGACTGCCCTGGCAGGCTGGCCATATCTGGATTATTGGGTGGAATATCCACCGTTGTTTCCTTTCCTGAGCGAAATTCTGTTTCGGATTGCTGGAGAACAAAGTTTTGTATATGATTTCCTCATGGCGTTGGTATTGGCCTTCGCCGGTTCTTTAAGCCTGCACCTTTTTCAAAAAATTGCCTCGCGGTTGTACGGTGATGCAACCAGCCAAATCCGCACCCTGATTCTCTTCGGGATTTTAGTCGTTCTCCCATATACATGGTGGTATGCCGATTCATTAACGTTATTATTGATGATGGCGGGTATCTGGTCACTCATCGAGAGAAAAGAGAAACTGGCCGGGTTCTGGATCGGAGTGGGGATTTTGTTAAAGTGGTTCCCAGTGTTTCTATTACCCGCTCTTTTCCGTCAGCGCAATTTTAAGGATATTTTCCTTATCAGCACTATCGCCTTGCTGGTCGTTTTGATAGTTTTTGCGATGCTTTATGCAATCTCACCCGAAATGACCGCTGCATCATTGAAGGCACAACCCAACCGATCTTCGTGGCAAACCATTTGGGCGCTGATGGATGGCAATCTGACCACTGGCGCATACCTGACCACCGAACAACGCCTAGACCCTGCCCAAAGCACCCTCCGCACAGGGAACCCACCCGTTGTACCCCCTTTACTCACCCTGCCGATTTTTTGCGGTATTGGGATTATTCTCGTGGCCCGACGCCCTCAGCCCAGTGATGACAACTTTCTTGCGAACATTGGAATTGTGTGGTCGCTCTTTTTGCTCTGGTCGCCGGGCTGGAGTTCGCAGTGGGTTTTGTATATTTTACCGTTGGTTTTATTAACCTTTACACTTAACAAGGGGTTTGTATTTTCTATTTGCTTGATATTAGTCAATCTGATTGAATTTCCTTTTTTGTTAGGCAGGCATATTTCAGAAACTTTTTATATATTAATCCCGATCAGAGTGTGGCTACTGGTCATAATGCTTTCATATTGGGGAAGAAAACATGGGAAAACGAATAAAGTCACTCATAGTTAAGTCCCAACTGAGTATTACTCCAATATATTTACTCATTCCTTTTGGATTAGCATTGTTATTTAGATGTTGGGGGATAAGAACGTCATCCATCTGGTACGATGAAGCTTTAACCATCTACCTAACCAAAGAACCACTAATAAATATGGTGAAGATGATTAGTGCCGAGCTGAATCCACCTCTCTGGGAAATCCTTGAATGGACAATTGTTCGTCTACTTTTTCCGTCGGAAATTTCATATCGTCTATTGTCTTTGATATCAAGTCTTGGTCTTATGGTCATTGCTCATAAAATACTCGTTTATTTTCAAGCGAGTCAGGCAAGGCAGTTTTTGACATTGAGCATCTTGGCTTTATCACCTTATCAAATTTGGATGGCTCAAGACGCCAGGGTATATGCGTTAATGAGCTTTTTGTACCTATTGGGTTTCTGGTTTCTTATCCAACGAAGATGGTGGGGGCTGTTTGCTTGTTGCGGATTACTCTTATACTCTAACAGCGCATCCGTTTTCTATGTATTAACTCTATTGGTGGTCGGCCTGATTCTGTACCATCAGAATATATCTAAATTATTTGGGGTTGGAGTTGGGGCATCATTGGTATATTCTCCATGGTTTATTGGAGCGTTTATCAACAACCTTGCTGGAGAGTACTTCACAGGGTATAACATTCCCCCTGTAAACACGCATAGGTTTATTGAACAAATGCAGCTCATCTTCATGATAGGGACGACCTCGAATCATTTGGTTGGCGATTTGTTGAGACTTTTGAACACCTTTTTCGTTTTAGTTCCTCTTGTAACCATAGGTATTATCGAATCTTCAAAAATCATCAGGCTGTTCTCAAAAGACCAAGCAGGCATGGTCTCTATGCTGTTAATCAGCATTTTGCCGCTTGCATTGATCACTTTTACGGCCTGGCTATATCAAAACGGGCATTTGATTCTCTATCGCTCTCTTAGCCCCATTGCAGTACCCATAATTTTGATGCTTGCTGTTTGTATAAAAACACATCTCAAATTATCAACTGCTTTGTTATCCATACTTATTGTTTTGAATATTAGCTATCATTTTATCTGGTCTCCACTAGAGAAAGGCGGCTATCTCAAAGAAGTTATTCAAGAATTGTCTTTTCAAGACAAAGAAAACAATGTGATCTTTCATGCAACGGCCACCTCTCTCCTTCCTTTTCAGTATTACCTGAAGGACGCTTCGCATTATTTGTTAGAAGCTGATTTACCAGCATGGTTTCTTGTAGAGCCTCTACAACAAGCGTTTGGATTACGAAAAATTACTCCTGAACAAATTCCATCTGATAACTATTGGGTCGTGTGGGCAAAAGATGCCCACTTACCCTTATTTGTTTCACAGGTGATGAATGAAATTGTTCATGAAGAACAATTGGTCGCAAAGATCGAATATCCCCAAATGTCACCGATTTATATTTATTATGTCTCTCAAACTACCTCGTCTACAAATCATCCTTGATCTTGTTTTCTTGATTTTGGTAACGGCGATTGCCACCTATTTTCGATTCTATAATCTTTCGCACAACCCTGGCTTGTACAACGACGAAGGCACCCTGCTAAATATTGCTATCAACCTGTTTCATGGAAGAATGGAATATCTTGGCATTCAAGGATCATGGCTGTTAGCGGGAAGAATGCCAATATTCCCATGGCTATTATCTTTGAGTTACCACTATTTTGAACCGAGCCTTTTAGTGTTGAGAATATTTACCACTACCAGCGGAGTATTTTCGGTAATTCTTCTTTTCTTGTTTTTAAGAAGTATATCCGACACTCGCCTTCAATATTTGAAGTATTTAAGTCCGCTGATTCTGGCGCTCCACCCTAAATTTGTCTTATTCAACAGAATTGGTTTTGGGTACAATCTCCTAATTCCCATCACAATCATTGTGATTTGGCTCTTCTGGCTTTATCTTGAATCAAAACAAGATCGTTGGCTGATTCTTGCCTCGATTACTACCGGGGTAGGCTCGCTGATTGAATTGGCTTATATCTCCTTCCTGATAAGTCTCGTTCTTTTTGTTTTTATCGTGAATCCGAAAAAAGCCCCTTTAGTAATCCTTCTGTCATTCACTCCTCTGTTGATGTATTTTATAGTTTCATATTGGTTATATGGTGATGCGTTTTTGTTTGATTGGCAGGTGACCTTCGAGCGGGGAACTTCCTTTCCAATTGTTCATCAAATAGCCCACATTATTTTAAATTTCATTTTTTTTGTCGTAGAGAATTCTTTTGTGCTGATCGGGATTTTCGGAATAATGAGCTTGCCCAATCGCAAACTTGGCGGTTTATTATTTTTTTGCATCCTTTTACCATTCCTGATTACTACCAGAACTTTTTCAACTTTACGTCATAGTTTTTATTATTTTTTGGCTTATACTCCCCTCATTGCAATTGGAATATCAAATTTTGTGTATCAAATTTCAAAATGGGTTTCGAGCTTTACAAGCGACTTAATAACTTTATCACTGCAAAAAAAGCTTTCAAATGAATTAATAAGACCCTTAAGGATTATTTTTTTTGATGTGATAATTTTCTTTACAGTGATAGCACCGATGTTCTTTCTAATTATTAATTTAAATCAAGAAATAAAACAATCGTTTCGAACATCCTTTGATAATCTACTCATTAACGTAAGTGAATTCAATATAATTTTTAATTACATCCAAAAAACAGTCAATTCCACGGACTTGATCATAGCTTCGCCAGCCATAGCATGGGCATTTCCTTCAAATGTCACAGATTATCAAATATCAATCGCCGTGAACGAAAGTCCTACAATTCACTTCCCGTCGGGAATTCCAGAAGAACGGATGCGCTTCGAGAGTTCTTTGGAAATTGCAAAGTATGTAGTTGTTGATTCGATCATGCGAAGTTGGCAAGATAGCCAGATTCCGGGCATTGAGTCATGGATAAGAAAAATTGAAGCCACGTGGTTACCCGTGGCAAAGACAAAATCCATTGTCATTTATCGCAACCCCTCGCGCTAGAACTATTAATATGCCTTTGGGTAATTGTAAATATTTAATCTGTAAAAAAACGCAACTAAATTCAACGAAGAGGATTTCTGATACAAGAAAGTTTATGAATCTTGACATCAAACCTAATATCAAGCCGCGAATTCTGTTATGATTGTGTTGATTAGCAAATTAGCAAAATTTGATATTTACAAGAGCAAATTATGACCTCCTCCTCCCGCACCCTGCTGATTGTATTGATCATTCTGTTTGTGCTGTGCCTGTGTCTCTGTGCCGTTGCGCTGTTTACGGGCGCTTTGGGCTTTCTCATTTTCAACGCCGAATCGAACAACCCGAACGATTCGCCCGTCTTTGAATTCACCCCTCCCTTTGAGGACTGGCGCGAGATCATCCCCACCCTGCCGGATATTGACACTCCCCCGCAGGCTGCTACCCCGTCCGGTCAACCAGCCGGCGACGGCGCTTATGAGACCCTGCGCAGTCTACAACAGGCTCTGGTCCCGGTCAATGACCCCCGCGAACTCGCTCAACGGTTGGGCGGTAAAGGTGAAATTCCCCAAACCGTCCCGTTTAGCGGCCCCTTTCAGGTTGGCGACCGGAAAAAGTTTTGGGTGACCAATGTGGATACCACCGAGAATTTTCAAGTTGAAGCCGTCTTACGTTATGTGACGGACAGCGCCTATTTCTGGATTGAGGATGGTGTGTCCTACAACCAATCTGCGCTGCGCCGCTTAGCCGAAACCTTCAACGATCAAATCGTGCCGACCAACCGCGAATTTTTCGGTATGGAGTGGATCCCTGGTGTGGATAACGACCCGCGCCTGTTCATTCTCTATACCCGCGGGGCCGGCCGGAATATTGCCGGTTACTTTTCTTCTGCCGATTCCGTCCATCCGCTGGCGCATCAATACTCCAATGCCCATGAGATGTTCATTCTCAACGCCGATAATACCGGGCTGGAAGAAGAATTCACCTACGGCGTGCTGGCTCATGAATTCCAGCACATGATTCACTGGTACCGTGACCGCAACGAAGAAACCTGGCTGAACGAAGGCTTCTCCGAGCTGGCCGCTTTCCTTAACGGGTATGATCCCGGTGGTTTCGATTACATTTTTTCCGTCAACCCCGATCACCAATTGAACGATTGGCCAACCGATTCGAGCGCAACCACTCCCTACTACGGAGCCGCCTTTTTGTTTGTCAATTACTTTCTGGAAAGGTTTGGCGAAGAAGCAACCAAATCCCTGGTTGCCCATCCCGATAACGGTCTGGACAGCATAGATACCGTCCTGGCTGAATTGAATGAAATAGACCCGCTCACCGGGCAACTCATTCAAGCCGATGATGTATTCGTTGATTGGACGGTAACCAATTACCTGAATGACCCACAAATCGGTGATGGGCGCTTCACCTATACCCAATATCGCAGCGCCCCAACCGTCAACGACACCGAAGTATTTACCAGCTGCGATGGCCGAAGCCAAAGCCGTACAGTCCGTCAATATGGAGCGGATTACATCCGTTTCAACTGTCAGGGCAATTTCACTCTTGAATTTCAGGGAAACAGTGAGGTCGGTGTGCTGCCAACCAATCCTTACTCCGGCAACTACGCTTTCTGGTCAAACAAGGGCGATGAATCCAATATGACGCTCACCCGGGAGTTTGACTTCACAGGAGTCAGCGCCCCAATCCAGCTCTCTTATCGAACCTGGTATGACCTTGAAGAGGATTATGACTACCTGTACCTGGTTGCTTCTTCCGATAACGGTCAAACCTGGCAAATTCTGACCACTCCCTCCTGCACAACCGAGAACCCTTCCGGCAACAGCTATGGCTGTGGATATAACGGAAAAACGAATGGCTACATGGAAGAAGTAATTGATCTTTCCCGCTTTGCCGGTCAAAAGGTGCTGCTTCGCTTCGAGTATGTGACCGACGCAGCCGTCAATGGCGAAGGATTGTTGCTGGATGATGTCTCCATCCCGGCTATTAACTATTTCACCGATTTCGAGACCGATGATGGCGGCTGGCAGGCGAGCGGATTTGTCCGCATCCAAAACCGCCTGCCGCAAACCTTCCGCCTTTCGTTAATTTATCTCGGTTCAAATCCGCGAGTGGAGTACCTCTCCGTTGATTCCAATCAATCCTTGCGCTATACGGTCGAACTTTCCGAACCGAACGAACCGGTTATTCTGGTCGTCAGCGGGACGACCCGCTTCACCCGTCAGTCTGCTTCTTACACCTTCAGCGCTCAACGGTGAAAGTCAAAAAGGACTGCCGAAAATCGTGGCAGTCCTTTCTTTACATCCTCAAATCGTTTCTTTTTACTCCAATTGAATCCGTCCCTGACGCAGGCGATTCAACTCTTCTTCCAGTTCTTTTCGGCGTTGTTCTGCTGCCGTCCGCACCTCACCGCTCAGTCGGTCAATCGTTTCACCGAGCTGTTGTTGAAATTGCCTGCCCGATGCCGGCGCAAAGAGTAATGCCAGTGTACCTCCGACCAAACCGCCGATCAACACGCCAACCAAAAAACTTACCAGACGACGCATCTTATCCTCCTTTTTTACAATTGAATCCTCAGTCATTCTTGATTATAACTGGAACTTTTGCCTTTTCAATTTCGCCTTGCCAGTTTCAGGCGTAAAAACAAAAAGGGAGCAGCAGCAGAAATCCAAAACCCGATCAGGCTATACCTTAAAAAGCGAAAGCCATAACCAACCATCTCCGGTTCACGCGGGAAAAGGGCACCTAAACCAAGGTAAAGCACCAGCACACCGGCAATACCGAGCAAAAAACGCAAAGCCAATTGGAGGGGGCTGCCTTTGACATTCATCAAACCACCGCTTCGCAGCATCAAAATCAATCCACTGAGGAAACCCAACCATGTCCCTCCCACTGTAAAAAAGGGTGCCAGCGTGAGCGGATAGATCGGATCTTCGGGAGCAGCCAGCAATGCAGTCTGACCCCACTCCGGTGGAAGCGACCAGCGACTTATCCCCAGCAATACCAAAAAGCCGCTCAATAAAATGACCAGCGAACTGGCTAATGCCACCGTGAATTGGCGGCTGGAATTGAGGCCATTGAACCAGCGAATAACCGGTTTTTCTAATTGAAGATAAGCCGTCAATAAAAGACCGCCAACCCCCCAACCGACCAACACATCACTGGGGAAATGAACTCCCAATACGATACGCGAGAATCCGATTAGAACAATGAGAACAACCGCCAGCCAGCGGAACCAGGTATTGCGGATTTTGATAGCCGCCAGTCCCCATAGACTGAGCGCATTTTGAGCATGACCAGAGGGCATCCCAAAGGAAGTTTCACTGGTCAGGGCTCGCACCGCTGAGTTGACCCAGTAAGGCCGCGGCGAATGGAACGCCAGTTTCAACGCCGAATTGAAGACATTACTGAAAATGAGCATGACCCCAATTCGCAAACCCAAACCACCATCCACACACCAGTAAAGGAGCGGAATGATCAATAAATAGAACTCTTCATTCCCTAAAAAGGTGATTGTTTTGAAAATCGAGGCCAGACCACCCAACCCACCTTGAAGGTTGCGGATAAAGTCAAGTTCACTTAAGAGAAATGGATCCATCTTCGTCATTCCTGCAATGAAGTGATTGATATTCCCGAAGGCCGAACATTGAATCCCGCCATTGACGGATTAAGCAAAAGTATTGTACACTAAAATTATGCTCTATAATTCAAAACGCTGGTGGGATCTTTTATCGGTATCCCTCTTCCTCGCCGCGTTGATTACCGTAACTTACCGATTAGCGGATACCCGCTGGACCGATAATCTTGAAATTGTGATTGGGCTGGCCTTTATTGGTGCGGTGTTAGGTCTGGCCCTGGGTTACAGTCGTTTCAGCTCTCAAACGGCTGGTTTTTTTGGCCTGATTTTCACCCTCTTTTTTGTCACATGGCAATTGGGTGAACTGACTCCCAGTAATTACATCTGGTTGGAAAGATTGTGGCTGCTGGGTGACCGCATGTGGCAAAACCTGGTTCTCTTCCTGCGCAACCAGCCGCTCAACGACTCGATATTATTCCTTGCCAATATGGCGCTTCTTTTCTGGTTGATCGGTATTTCTACCGGTTATCAATTAACTCGTTATGGAAAGCCATGGCAGGGGTTGATTGCTTCAGGTATTGCCCTGGTGGTCATTGACCTTTACCACCCACCCCTGGCTCAAAGCGGGGTGGCAACAGCCGTGTTTGCCGTTTTAGCGCTGCTCCTCTTCAGTCGAATGAGTTATCTCAAGCGCGCTCGCGAATGGGAACAAGAGCAAATCAGTGTGGATAGTGACACCGGATTCAACCTCATCCGCAGCAGTTTAATCATTCTGATAGCGCTGGTGTTTTTTGCATGGAACGCTCCCCGTATTGTGCGCGCTGTTGTGCCCAACACGCCGGAACGGCAGCGAATGATTCAATCCTTACAGTCACTGAGGGAACGGTTTCAAAATGTGACCAATCCGTTGCGGGGATCGGTGGCCGTACCGGATGAATTTTATGCCGATGAATATGCACTTGGAACAGGCAGCCAGTTAACCGATGCAACGGTGTTTACCGTTCAAGCCAGCATTACCCAAAGAATTGGCGTGCCTTATTACTGGCGAATCCGCAGTTACGATACTTACGAGAACGGCCGCTGGGAAAGCACTGTAACCAGGCAGCAGCCCTTACGAGTTGGTTCGCCTCCGCTGGATTATCCGCAATACAGCCACCGATTCAATATACGCTTCGACTTTCGGCCGGTCCGCAACCTGAGCATGGTGTATGTGCCAGGTCTTCCAGTAGGGATCAATCGGAATGTTGATCTGATTTACGACGGTTCAGAGCCCGGCCAGATCGAAGACGTGGTAACCGTTTTGGCCGATCCCGACATCCCCCCCGGCAGCACCTATCAGGTAACATCCTCCATTGCTTCACCAAGCATTACCGCCATGCGAGAAGCCGGGGCGGAATATCCTCAATGGGTGACCGACCGCTATCTGCAATTACCTGCAGATCTACCTCAAAGCATCCGCGACCTGGCTGCGGAGATTACCGCCGGTTTGGAAACACCCTATGACAAGGCAGCTGCAATCACCCTGTGGCTGAGGGAAAACATCGCCTATTCTGCAACCATCCCCAATCCCCCCTCCGGCAGAGATCCCGTGGAATGGGTATTATTTGAGTATAAACAGGCGTTTTGTAACTATTACGCCTCTGCCGAGGTGCTGATGTTGCGTTCGCTGGGTATACCAGCCCGCTGGGTTATCGGCTACGCGCAAGGATTTTTAGACGAAGAGGACGACCTTTACTGGGTACGCGACCTGGACCGCCATGCCTGGCCGGAGGTTTTCTTCCCGGGAATTGGCTGGGTCGAATTTGAGCCCACCGCTTTACAGGCACCCATCGAACGACCCAGCGGTTCAAATGCAGAAGATCGTACCCCGCTGCCCCAGCCCAACCCCGATCAACCGCAACTTTTAGATGAATTTGAAGATGCCACCCGCTTTGATGAAAATCAGGCATCTTCACCAGCCAACTTACAGACGACACCACTGGTCAGTGCTACGCTGATCATCATGGGTGTGCTGATTGCAGGAATTGTCCTTTTTCTGGTGGCAGCCAATGGCCGCCGCAGACGCTGGTCTCCTGAGCAGAGTTTTCCGGTGTTTTTAGAATCGAACCTGCGTAAACGGGGTTGGCGTATTCCCCGCTGGTTGCATTTATGGTCTTATTACACGCAATTATCCCCCATTCAACGCTCCTTTTACAGCATCCACTGGCTCTGCCGACTTTTGAAAATCCCAATCTCCCCTGCACAAACCCCGGCAGAACAAATACACATACTGATGAAAAATTTACCGGAATGCGAAACAGCAGCGCTCAAGTTACTGCACGAGTACCAAAAAATTGCCTACAGCCCATACCCCGCAGATAACAGCGTTGCCTTTCAATCTGCCCGCCTGATCTGGAAACTGGCATTTCAAAAACGCGGTAAAATGATTCTGGCAAAATTTAGAGGAAGACCTCTGGAAAGTAGCGTTTAAATCCCCCTTTAGGAAGTAAAAGTTGAGCGAAATCAATTCTGCAGGGCGGGGTGATCAACTGGCAGCTAATTTAGAAAAACTTCGATCAGCCTGTTACTCTATTTACAATTACCTGCAAACCAATCGTCCCGCCGCACTTCCGCCTTCTTTTTTTGAAACCGTTTTCGGTATCACCGCACTGATCAAAAAAATCACCGCGCAGTTCGAGGAGCTGGAAGAGGAACGTCGCAATCTGACCGCTCTTGCTGGTATGGGGCAGGTGATCAATACATCATTAGAATTGAACACCGTCCTCCAGATTGTCATGGATACGATCATTCGAATAACCGGCGCAGAGCGCGGATTTCTAATGCTGAAGGATGAAGAAGGGAATCTGGTCACCCGCATTGCACGCAATTGGGTTCAGGAATCGCTCAATACCACCGAACTGCACATCAGTTTTACGGTGATTGACCGGGTTTCTAATGAAGGTTTACCCGTGTTGACCACCAACGCTCAAGAAGATCCGCGCTTTGGAAAACAGGACTCGGTTATCGCTCATAACCTTCGCTCAATCATGTGCGTGCCATTAAGGGTGAAGAGCGAGGTCACCGGTGTGATTTACGTAGATAATCGCATCCGCAGTGGCTTATTCACTGCCAAACAGCTCGATTTACTGGCCGCTTTTGCCAATCAGGCAGCCGTCGCCATCGAAAATGCCCGCCTGTTTGCCTCGGTGCAGCGCAGCCTTGCCGAAGTCACCGAGTTGAAAAGCTTGATGGACAAGGTATTTGCCTCCATTGCCAGCGGAGTCATTACAGCGGATAATGATGGAAAGATTTTATTGTGTAATCGGGCAGCTGAGCAAATCCTCAACCAACGAGCAGTGGAACTTACCGGTCAAAAACTGTATGTCATCCTCACCTCATTATCGCCTGCTCTGATTCCGGAGTTACAGCAAGTCCTTCACACCGATCAACCTGTTTTGGGGTTGGAAATTTCACCAGCCATCCCCGGGCGCGGGCGGATTGATTTACGGATCAGCATCACCCCTGTCAAAGATGGGCAGCAGCAAACGCAGGGAGTTGCACTTGTGCTGGATGACATGACCGAGAAAAAACTGCTGGAAGCTCAACGGCGGCTATTCGAGAAGATGGTTTCACCGGCCGTCATCCGCCAATTAAACCCGGATAGCTTGATTTTGGGAGGACAACGGAAAGAGATTACTGTATTGTTTGCCGACATCCGCGGTTTTACGGGCATCAGCGAAACACTATCACCCGAAGAACTGGTGAGCATCCTCAACCGCCATCTGGCAGCAGCTGCAGAAGCCATTTTGCAAGAAGAGGGTACTATTGATAAATTCCTTGGCGATGCGGTGATGGCCTGGTTCAATGCGCCAGTGCGCCAGCCTGATCACGCCCAAAGAGCAGTGCGGGCTGCTCTGCACATTCGCGACTCGCTCAGATCCCTTCATCAGCAATTACCACCCGATCAAAGACTTTCCTTCGGCATTGGCATTCACACCGGTGAAGCGGTTTTAGGGCTGATCGGCAGCGAAAAACGGCTCGAATACACCGCCATCGGAGACTGCATCAACACCGCAAAACGGATTCAGGAAAATGCTCACCCGAATCAAATCCTGGTTACTCAGGAAGTAATTGATCGCCTGGAAGGTTATGCCGCTTACCAGCCTGTGGAAGCGATTCGGGCTAAGGGCAAACGTGAACCCGTGCAGGTGTACGAGATTAACTTTCTCATCTAACCCCGCCCAATTCCATTTTTTTGCCACAGGCGCTCGATGATCATTAAGATTTGTTGAAGCCCCGCGTGGATTGGTGGAATTTCGAGATATTCATTGACGGTATGCGGAGCACCACCCCGCGTCAGCCCCAAACATACGGCAGGTATCCCGCGACTGAGGGGGATATTTGCATCAGTCGAACCAATTTCCAGCACAGCCGGCACCTGCAATTCCGCCAGACATTCCAGCGCCAGTTTGACCAAAGGATGCGAAGGGCGGATACTCCCCGCTGGACGAAGGCCAATCAACTCCATTTCAAAATGGATTCCCTTACGTTCTCTTCCCGAAACAATTCTCTTTACCCGTTGGATTAACCGATTCAAACCGTTTTGATCCTCGGAACGCAGGTCAACTTCACAAAACGCACTGGCTGCAATCGTGTTAATCGAGGTGCCCCCCCGGACAATTCCCACATTCAAACTGGAGCGCGGCTTTTGAGGCAGAATGATTTCCGCCATTTGATGAATTACAGCGGCCAGTTCGTGAATGGCAGAAGGTTCACCCTGATTGACCCACGCATGACCGCCCTGGCACTGTGCCGTAATCCGGTAGCGTGCCACACCCAATCCTCTGTGGCAAACCTGACCGAGTCCCAGACCCTCTAATACCACATATCCCTGTACTTCTTCCCCAAACCGTTCCACAACCGCCCTCATTCCGGCCAGATTGCCCAAACCCTCCTCACCCACGTCTGCTACAAGCCAGACATCCCCCTCAAATCGCTGACCATGTTGAACCAGGCACTTTCCAATCGTCAATAAAGCTGCCAATCCCAGCGCATTATCCGCCGCACCGGGGCCGGTAATTCTTCCGGTTGTCACTTCGAGGGGCAAAGGTAAATCGGCAGGGTGAACCGAATCAAGATGGGCTGAGAGAATCAAAGGCGGAGCATTGCCCCCTTTCCACCGGGCAAACACATTCTTTTGCTCATCCATGAAAACCTCATCCAGCCCAATGCGTAACATCTCATCGCGCAGATACACAGCCCGGCTTACTTCCTGAAAAGTTGGGGCGGGAATCTGTTGAATGCGAGCGGTTTGCTCCACAATATAATCCAGCAAATCAGCCGGCAGAGGTATCATCAGATTTTTCTCACCATCTCGCGTAATTTTTCCAACCGCATTTTGGGCAGACCGGGCAGTACATCCAGTGCATAAAAGGGGCCACTTCCTTCCACTACGATGGAAGCAGAAATATTACCCCATAGAACGGCTTCCAGAGGGTCGTAAGTCTGGCGTAAGCCGGCCAGAAACCCCCCACAAAAAGCATCCCCTGCGCCAGTTGGATCAACAACACGGGCAGGATATACAGGTATCACCCATCGCTGACGATTCGCCCGTGAATATACCCATTGGCCCTCACTACCTCGCTTAATCACTGCAATTTCACAGTCAAAGGAAGTCAGCCGTTCTGCCATTTCCCACAGGTCATCGGTTAGACCTTCGTACAAACGGCGTAATTTTCTTTCCGAACAAAGAATAGCACTGACCCCCTTCACCATCGCCGGTAAGTCATCCCGAAAAGTGGGATTCATACTCCCTTCTGACGGATCCATCGTCAAGGTTGTAATTTGCCCACGACGGAAGAGCGATGGCAGCAAGGTCTGCGTCAGGTAATCAATCGGTGCAATATGAGCCGCGGTGGCATCCAGATAATCCGCTGGAAAATCGCCGGCTCGAATTGTCCAATCGGTTGGTTGCACCCGACTATCAATCTGGTTCGCTGGAAGGGAATAACCCAACAAGGCTTTGGGAAAAGGCAACCCCAACCTGGAAAAATGTGAAACCGGCGCATCCAACACCATTTCATCGCCATTGGGATATGCGGCAAAATAACGGGTCTCCAACGCAAACGGTAAAATCTTGATTCCGCGGCAGTCAAATCCACGGGCGGCGAACTGATCGAGCCACTCACGTGGATAATCTTCACCGACGCGTCCAATCAACCCAATGCCGTGATCCCACAAACTGATCCCGACAGCTGTATAGATGAGGCTGCCGCCAGGGATGTCCAGTGCCGGCTTACCGTTCAGGGGCAGAATAAAGTCCCGCCTCAACTTACCGGCAACCAAATAGCGAATGAAAGGAGCGCTTTCCAAAAAACCCCCGCCTGGCGCAATCGTGTATTGACTTACTTTTTAGAGCCGGCGATATCGGCAATTAACCGCAGCAGCCCTAAAACGCCAACACCCACTTTGACCCCATCTCCGGCTGTTAAACGGGGTACCTGTTGGGTTTCTTCAGCTCGCTGAATGAGGAGTAAGGCAGCGATAACCCCGGCAACTGCCCCAATTAAGCCCCCAATGATAATGGTTTTGGTTTTCCAGTTATCCATCAGAAATCCTCGTGGAATGAAATGAGATCGAGTCCAAATTCAACGGCGGATGACTTTGGAACGCAGATGACGGAAACCCGCCACCCATCCACCCCAGCGGACGAAGGGTCGGGCAAGCCGATCGCAGAATACCTGCACCCGCAACACCATCACCCGCGAATAGATCTGACCAATCCGCAAGTAGGGAGGAAGCACCTGCAGGAGTTTGTTCATCAGATAAATCAAGCCGATATTCAGCACCACAAACAAAAGTGCAAAAAGAATCAGCGGACTGATCAGCCAGATCAAGGAGATTGCTGCCCAATGACCGGTGCGCGCTGTACCCAATGTGGGGGTGAGCACCATAAGCAGCCCCAGACCCATAAAAATCACCCCCGCCAAAATCACCGGAAGTAATATATGCCAGACAACCTCACGGCGGTGCTTTTGAAAAGAAGGTGAAGTATGCGGGGAATTTTCCAAACTCATGCAATTATTGTAGCATGAAAAACGAACTTAAAAATAGCCGGATACACCATTGAAAAACGAGATTTTTACACCTCACAAGATTTGTTCCACCCAAACAACGCGGGGTAACCCCTGTAAATCGTGGATGACTTCAATTTGAGCAGCCGGCAACCACCTGGCAGCAAGTCGCGTTACCGATTCTGCCTGTGCCGCTCCAATTTCCAAAAGGAGCAGTCCGCCTTTTGTCAGCCACCGGCTTGAATCTTCGAGCAGGGCAGCGATCCAATCCAAACCATCCATACCACCATTCAACGCCAACTGCGGCTCAAACCGGCTGACCGGCAGGCGCGAAAGCTCATCTGCGGGAATATATGGTAAATTGGCACAAACCAGATCGTAAAGTCCCCCACAGGCATCCAGCAAGTTTCCCATAACAGGAAAGACCCGCTGTAAAACACCCAATCGCTCGAAATTCGATCGGGCAATTTGCAATGCCTGCCACGAACGATCCACGGCAACGCATTTCAAATCCGGCAGATAATACGCCAGTGAAGCAGCGATACAACCCGATCCCGTCCCCACATCGGCGGCCAACCGCCGCTGTGGATGGCGTTTCAGCCAATCGAGAGCCTTTTCAACCAGAATTTCAGTTTCGGGCCGCGGAATTAAAACCGCCGGTGACACACCAAAGGTCAGTCCAAAAAACTCGCGTTGACCAGTCAGGTAAGCCAACGGCTCCCCCTGCTCAAAGCGAGAGAGCAATCGTTCCAATCGGTCCAGCTGGTCAGAATCCAGCCTGAATTCTGGATGGGCTAAAACAAATTCGCGGGTTTTTCCCACCACGTGAGCCAGCAGTACTTGCGCTGCAAGCCCGCCATCTTCGATATGTTTCAATCGCTGCCGTGCATATTTCAGCCATTCACCGGCATCAGGATTGAGCAGTTTCATGGGCGGTCAGTCGTTCGGTTTCATCCCTTAGGGCCAGTTCTTCGATGAATTCATCCAATTCCCCATCCATCACTGCGGGCAGGTTGAAGGAGGAAAGATTGATGCGGTGATCCGTTACCCGATTTTGGGGGTAGTTGTAGGTGCGAATTTTTTCCGAACGCTCCCCGCTGCCAACTTGTGAGCGGCGGGTTTCTTCCAATTCTTGTTGGCGCCGGTTCTCCTCAATTTCGTACAATTTGGCGCGCAAGATGCTCATTGCACGCAGACGATTTTGCAATTGAGAGCGTTCATCCTGACAGGCTACCACAATGCCGGTTGGGATATGGGTAATCCGAACGGCTGTTGAGTTTTTCTGAACATTTTGCCCACCAGCCCCAGCCGAGCGGTAAATATCAATACGAATGTCGGCCTCCGGAATATCAATATCCACCTCTTCAACTTCTGCAAGTACAGCTACAGTCACTGTGGACGTGTGGATACGACCAGAAGCTTCGGTTGCCGGCACTCTCTGCACGCGGTGAACACCTGATTCGTATTTCAGACGGGAATAGGCGCCCCGTCCCTTGACCATAAAGATGATCTCTTTGAACCCCCCGATCCCGGTTTCATTTTGAGAGAGAACTTCAACTGTCCAATTCCGTCGTTCCGCATAACGGCTGTACATCCGAAACAAATCCGCCGCGAACAGGGCTGCTTCTTCGCCGCCAGTACCGGCACGAATTTCCATGATAACATTTCGTTCGTCACGTTTGTCTTTGGGGAGGAGAAGTGATTTGATCTCGCGTTCCAACGCCTCCTGCCGCGGTTCCAGTTCCTCTAAATCCTGACGGGCAAGAAAACTGAGTTCTTCATCCTCACCATCGAGGAGTTGACGGGCTTCTTCAATACGTTTCAATACCTGTCGGTATTCACGCCCTTTTTCGACAATTTCCTCCAAATCAGCCCGTTCTTTGGCCAGCTCGGCAGCGCGCTGATAATCCTCTCCGGCTTCTTCCAACAGACGGTTTAGTTCTTCGTATCGTTCTTCAATTTTTGTAATTTTTTCCAGCATACGGTTAACTTCCAGGAATTCAAATTGCAGGCATATTATTATACCAGCCAGTTTCACCCGAACGGCTGGTCATTCTCAAAAACAGCCGGGCTAAATCTTGCTGATTAATTCAATATTGATTGCCTGAATGCCACCACCGCGCTCCGACCGTGCCAGTTCCATTTCGAAAATATAACTGCGGCTGGGTAATACCGTTGGGCGTACCGATTCGGGCAAATTCGAGTCATGGAAAAATGCCGTAGCATACGGCGAATCGGGGTGACGGGTATCGGTCAGCCAAAGACCGGGAGCAATCGCCTTCAAGTACCGCATAAAACCATAGCCCTGCTCGCTGTGCCAGTAACACCATCCCCTCACCCGCGAACCAACTTCACCCCACTCCGGCTGATCGGTTTTGTAATTATTAACCGGGATTAAGTTGGGAATCAGGTAACCCGAAATGAAAAAATCCGCCTCGTGACGCAATTTACTGGAAACATTATCGAGCGCCATGACTTCCACACGGCAGCCTTTATCTTGCAACGCACGCACCACCTGAACAAAATCACCATCACCACTGGCAAGCAACACTCGATCCAGTTTTGCAGATTGGAGGAGAGCATCCACTGCCAGATCCAAATCCGCGTTGGCTTTGCCATAGCGGTTGCCGCTCTCGTCCTCAAACCACTGAATTTCCTTGACAATGACTTTATAACCCATATCCCGCAAGGCAGAATGAAAATTTTGAGTGCCCTTGCGGTAAACCTCATCCCATTCTGCCCGCTCGCGGTCATAACTTACATAGGCATTCATGCGCACGGGTTCAGCAAAATCACGGCAGGCAAATTCGCGCAGCACATCGTACTGCATTTTTGATCCCCCATTGTTGTAAATATAGGCTACATCAACATAAATACCGACTTTACTGCCACCACCTGAAATGGGCATATATTCTCCTGATGATCATTATCTATTGAAAGTTTCATCCCGCAAGGGGGGATTCGTCCTGCAAAAAATTTTTTAATAAATTTACGGTTCAAAGTATATTTTTTTCTATATGCTCAAATTCTATACCCCAATGCTGATTAAATCAATAGTTTTATCATTCTTTGATTTCTGTATCATCTTTCCCCAAAAAAAGGCTTCCCTCCACTGGCTGGTGGAGGGAAGTCTGGACCCACATCACAATATTTCTTTCTTTCGCCGCACCCACTTGAAAATTTCAACAGCGATAAAAACGAGTGTACTCATCCCAAAACTAACCAGCAAATCCTCCAACGGCAGTGGGCGGGTATTAAACACATCCTGTAAAAATGGAACATACACGACCGCCATTTGCAATGCAAAGGTGAGCAAAACCGCACCCAAAAGGGATTTGTTTGACAACAGGCCGATTTTCAACAACGAATCGCGATTGGAACGAGTCGCCAGCACATTCCCCATTTGCGCCAGGGTAAGGGTGGTAAACACCATCGTTTGCCAGGTTTCCGTCCTTCCGGTATTCAACGCCCACAAGCCTGCAGCCAGAGAAATCAACCCCATCCACAAACCAATCCAAAGAATATCCCGTGCCATTCCTCTTGCAAATACATTTTCCTTTGGTGGAAATGGTTTGCGCTTCATCGTATCCCGTTCGGCCGGTTCAACCGTCAGCGCCAACCCTGGCAAACCATCGGTCACAAGGTTGACCCATAAAATCTGAATGGGAGTTAGTGGGAGTGGCATCCCCAAAAACGGGCCGGCCAGCATAACCCAGATTTCACCAGCGTTGGAGGTCAATGTGTACTTAATAAATTTGCGAATATTGTCATAAATCCGCCGGCCTTCCTCAATGGCTGCCACGATTGTGGCAAAGTTATCATCCAGCAATACCATATCTGCGGCTTCTTTGGAAACATCGGTGCCGGTGATTCCCATTGCAACACCAATGTCGGCTTTCTTTAATGCGGGCGCATCGTTGACCCCATCACCGGTCATCGCAACGATTTCACCTTTCTCTTGCAAAGCCTGAACGATTTTCAACTTGTGTTCTGGAGAAACCCGCGCAAATACCGAAACGCGGTCCAAGGCTTTTTTCAGGTCCTCAATACTCATATCGGCCAGTTGCTGACCGGTAATGGCTTCGCCATCTGGGGTGGTGATATCCAACTCGCGCGCAATGTGCAGGGCGGTTAAGGGGTGATCGCCGGTAATCATGATTGGACGCACACCTGCCGATTTTGCAGTGGCAACAGCATCTTTTACCTCCGGCCGAGCCGGATCAATCATCCCAACCATCCCGATAAAAATCAGGTCTTTTTCTTCGGGTTTTTCACACCCCTCTACCTGTTCCGGCGGACACAGACGGAAGGCTACCCCCAGCACTCGCATTCCCTTCATCGCCATTTCTTCATTGGCTTTTTCAATCCGTTCCCGCCACTCCTTATCCATTGGTACACTGCGATCTTCAACCCAAACATGGGTGCACACTTCCAACAGGCTGTCTACAGCCCCCTTTGTGATCGAGATGTACGGCTGCCAGATTTCGCTGGAGATGACTCGTTCAGCCGTCTTTAGAACCTCCGGTAATTCACTATGATTCAACCGGTGAACGGTGGTCATACGTTTACGTTCGGAGTCAAATGGCAATTCGGCAACACGCGGCAAAGCCTTTTCCATCTCCTCCTTCCATAAACCCGCCTTTGCAGCGGCAATCACCAGCGCGCCTTCGGTCGGGTCACCAACCGACACGAAACCACCCCGCGCCGCTTCATTGACTTCAATGACGGCATCGTTACACAGCGCTCCCCCCACCAATAATAACGCCACAGCCGGGTGATCAATGAGAACTGGCTTAACTGCATCTCGTGGGGGTATTGTCGGTGAATAATTCTGCACCTCTTCCAGAAAGTCAATTCGGTTTCCAGCCACATCCACCACCGTAACTGTCATCCGGTTTTCGGTGAGAGTGCCGGTTTTATCGGAACAAATCGTGGTTACCGAACCAAGCGTTTCGACTGCCGGCAATTTACGGATCAACGCCCGGCGTTGAAGCATTCGCTGAGCGCCAAGCGCAAGGGCAATCGTAACCACAGCAGGCAAGCCCTCCGGTACCGCAGCCACGGCCATGCTGATCGCCGTTTGAAACATGATGCGAATTGGCTCACCACGCAAGATGCCCAGAATGAAAACAATTCCGACGATGACCAACGCAGCCAGTGCCAATCCCTTTCCCAGTTGCTCCAACCGTTTCTGGAGGGGTGTGGTTTCCTGTCCCACACCTTGAATCATGTCCGCAATTCGTCCCAGTTCTGTCTGCATACCGGTTTGCACCACCACCGCCGTGCCGCGTCCGTAAGTGGTGACAGTACCCATGAATACCATATTCCGCTGATCTCCCAGAGGAAGATTCTCAGCCTGGATAATCCGGGTATTTTTTTCGACCGGTTCCGACTCGCCGGTCAAGACCGCTTCTTGAACACGCAGGTTAACCGCTTCAATCAAACGGCAATCGGCTGGTACGGCGTCTCCCGCATCCAGCTGAATGACATCTCCCGGCACCAACTCACGGGATGAAATCTCGATCAAATGCCCATCCCGGTGGACTTTGACCTTTGGAGCGGCCATTTTTTTCAAAGCCGCCATCGCCCTTTCCGCACGGTATTCCTGCGTAAACCCTAACAACGCATTCAATACCACGATGATCAGGATGACGATGGCATCGGTTACTTCATGTAATGCAATCGAAATGACCGCCGAGATAATCAGGATGACCACCATGATCTCGGTCAATTGTTCCAGTAAAATTTTCCATGGGCTTTTCAAACCCCGGTCAACCAATTCATTTAGTCCGTATTTTGCCCGCCTCTTTTCCACTTCGGCGGAGGTCAATCCATGCTTTAAATCGGTTGAAAGTTCCGATTCGATTTCTTCGAGGGTTTTGGAGTACCAGTTTTTCATTGCATCGTTGCTCCCATTTCAATTTCCTACATAACAAAAAAACCATCACCTACTCGTGATGGTCTTGCCCAACGCCGTTACCAGCGTTCGGGTTGCCGGAAGCAAACCGCTTCGTTTTGACGACAACCCGTCCTCTCAGAGGAGGCTACTCCCCATGACGGAAGTATCCTACCGCAACCCCTTCGCGCTGTCAAGCAATCGTTCATGGAATCCACTTGCCAATTTCCGACCAGGCGTATGCCAGATGAGTTGCGAGGGTTTCACCCACGCGCCGGCGTACTTTCTTCAAAACATACTCCATTAGTACCACCCCGCCAATCTGATCCAACCGCACCCCAATTTCGCGCGCGCGAATATGCCGGCATTGTGCATTGAAAGAGCCACCTGAGCGTTCCGAGAGAAAATCTTCTTTCTGTCCAATGCGAACAAGTTCGTCAATTAAGTGATCAATTTCAGACTGCATGTTCTTCGGATACGGTTTCTTTTCAAATAGAAAATCAAGCCAACCCACCTCACACCTCCACATTGATTGTATCATGCCCCACCTATAATGATACAATTGGAGGGTATGAATTGGGTATTCCTATCTCCCCATTTAGATGATGCTGTTCTTTCATGCGGTGGATTGATTTATGAACTCATCCAAAATGGGGAGCAGGTTGAAATCTGTACCGTTTGTGCTGGAGACCCACCCCCTGGTAAGCTGTCCCCGCTGGCCAAGATGTTGCACCAAAGATGGGGAGTCACGGCCAGGCAATCTCAAGCCATCCGCCGGAAGGAAGACCTTGCTGCCTGTCAGGTGATCGGTGCAATCCCATTTCATCTCCATATCCCCGATTGTATTTACCGCCGAAACCCAAAAACTGACCAACCCCTTATCACAACTAATGAAGAACTTTTCCAACCCTTGCCGGCTGTGGAGTATCCCCTTGCGCATCGGTTGGCAAAGCAATTAGCCAATCACATTCCCTCCACCAGTCGAATCGTTTGCCCATTAACGCTGGGCAGACACGTGGATCATCACCTGACCCGTTCGGCCGCCGAACGGCTTGGCAGAACGCTCTGGTATTATGCCGATTATCCCTACCTGCTCCAAGAAGCCGGAAAACTGCATGAATACATCTCACCGGAATGGCAACATTATGAAACTTCCATTTCGCTGAGCGGCTGCCGTGCATGGCAGGATGCAATCGCCTGCTACCAATCTCAAATCAGCACCTTTTGGTCAGGCATAGACGAAATGAGAAATGCCATTTCGCATTACTGGCAAAAAGGCGGAGGAAGTACCCTCTGGGCAGCACCATCATCCTGAAAATGCTCCCTTCCAGAGGATACCCCCTCTAAAAAATTGCTTTTAAAAAATTATGCTATACTGATACCATGCAAGAATTACAATCTCGCTGGCTAACGTGGGCAAATTTCCTTAGAGAAAGAAACCTTGAGGAAATTACAATTACCCTGCTCGAAGCAGCCGGCCCGTTCAAAATTCTTGCAGCCCAGCTGCTTTATGCCGGAATGCCCCTTCTGGAAATTTTCACCCCCTCAAAAAGCATCTGGTTTGAAATGGCAAACCTCTTGGAAGACAATCAACACAGCCGGAGTTTCGTTGCCTACCTGCGCGGGGAGGTTGAATGATGATGATTGAGGCCATCATCGCATTGACTTTGATTGCGGTCACTACTGGACTGATCCTTCTATTGACTCTTCAGCGCAACATCCTGCGCAGTGGCCTGCGGCAATTGCCTGCTTTTGAACGACTTCGGCAGGCAATTGGGCTGGCCGTGGAGAACGGCACACGCATTCACCTCACCCTGGGTAAAGCCGGCCTGCCCGCTTCGACCAGTGCTGCCGGTTTGACCGGATTGACCACCCTGGAGCGGATAGCCCGGGTAAGCAGCATCAGTGACCGGCCCCCCTTAGCAACCAGCGGCGATGGCACCCTGGCCTTGCTCAGCCAGGACACCCTTCGCGCAGCCTACCGTCAGATCAACCAATTGGAATTATACGACCCGAGTCGCGGGCGGCTAACCGGCCCCACCTCATTCTCTTACATTGCGGGATCTTTACCGATAGCCGATGGCGAAAATGTGTCTGCTCATCTGGCTATTGGCAACTTTGGCCCTGAAATTGCGTTGTTAATGGAAGCCGGAGATCTGCAACAAGCTTTCACATTAGCCGCCACCGATTCGCTCAGTGCTCAGGCTGCACTCTTCACCAGCAGCCAGGAAACCCTGATTGGCGAAGAATTATTTGCCATTCCCGCATATCTTAACAGCGGCCCGGTTTATACTGCCAGCCTGCAAGTACAGGATATCCTCCGCTGGGGGGTGGTTGTTACCATCCTTGTGGGTTCCATTTTGAAACTGGTAGGGATTGTATGAGAGCGCCCATCTCAACTGCCATCGCCATTGCAACCGGCTTGCTGGTTTTGTTCGGGGCTTTTCTGCCCATACCCGTGTTGCTTCCTATTCGACAAATCCTGCTTTCGTGGACCATTCCGGTTGCAGCCACCGCCGGTTTGATCGCAATCCTCAACCTGTTGAGCGTTCACTGGCGCAAATTAAACTCCGCCCGCGAACGCGATTATTACAGCATCTTTTTACTGCTGGCTTTTGTGGCAACATTTGCAGCCGGGCTGATTCTCAGCCCAACTGACCCTGACTTTCAAAAAATCGTCACCCACATCCAGTTTCCAGTAGAAGCCAGTTTAATGGGTGTGCTGACCGTTACCTTGACTTATGCCAGCATTCGTCTGTTTCAACGCAAACGCGGCTGGCTGGCGGTTTTATTCACTGCCAGTACCATCCTTTTCCTGATTCTGCTAAGCGGCGTTTTGAATATTGCCGAAAATATTCCCCTTGTTAAGGAACTGCTGGCCGCCCTTAACACCCTCCCCATAGCAGGGGCAAGAGGCATTTTGCTGGGCATTGCCCTGGGCAGTATCACAACCGGATTACGCATCCTCATTGGGGCAGACCGGCCTTATAGCGGATAGTCTTATGAGCGAAATCATTTGTCCTCATTGTGGGGCTTCCAACCCAACCGATGCGATTGAATGTAAAAAATGTCATCGTTTTCTCTTTGAATCACCCTCCTCCAGCGCTTTTCCATTTTCAGGAGAAGAGGATGATTGGTTGAAAAGCCTTAGGGAAGATGCCGAACCTCCTCCTGAATCCGAACAGGAGCAAACAGAATCACCTGAAACACCGCCTTTCACGGAAGAATTACCCGATTGGCTGATACGGATTCGCCAACGTTCGCAAGAAGAGAGCGGTGCCGAAGAGGCACAATCCGAGGAAGCAGCGGAGGAAGAAGAACTCCCCGACTGGTTGAAGGATGTAGAAATCGCTTCCAGTCAGCCTGAATCAGCCTCTCTCGAAAGCAGTGATGAAGAAGAACTCCCCTTGCCAGATTGGCTATCGCTGGTTAGCTCGGAAGAAGAAAACCAAACACCACCCACCTCCGTCGGTGACGAAGAACTCGGCATTGAAGAAGAGCAATTACCAGACTGGTTAAAGAGTATTGGACAACACGAAGAGGTTAAGGAAGAAGAGCCGCTTCCCTCAGAAGAAACCACAGATTGGTTGACAGGTTTAACTCTGCTCAACGAAGAAGAGGAAGACAAGGAACCGGCGACTTTTCCCGCCCCGGCAGAAGAAGTGCCCGAATGGCTAAAATCTTTCGAAACATCCGAGACATCCCCCACAACCCTTGCAGAAGAAGAACCGTCTCCCGTCGAATCCGGGGAAGACTGGTTGAAGACTTTTGAATCGTTTGATGAACTGCCAGAAACACCTTTCGGGGTTGAAAGCGAACCACCCATCACCTCACCCGAAGAAGCATGGCTGCAAACCAGTGAAGAGTCCCCTGCGGAATTTTTGTTTACAGAGCAGATCAGCAGTCCGGAAGAGATCAACCTGCCACCAGATACCCGGCAAGAACCATTTGCTCCCGAAGACCACTCCACTCAAGCCGTGGAGGGGGATTGGTTAGCATCGTTCCCGCCCCTTGAAGGGGAAACTTTGGGAATTTCGCCCGAAGAACAACCATCTGAAGCAGCCGAGTTTGCCTCGTTTTTGGAGGAAGTTCCACCTCTGACGGAAGGTGCTTCATCTGCATTCACTTTTGAAACAAACCAGGACCAACCTCCTGCCGAAGAAGATTTTGAGGTTTCCCCCTTCATCAGTGAAGACCTGCCCGAATGGTTTGATGAACAGGTCTTCGAATCCTCTGGTGAATCTTCCCTTCCTGCTCCGGAAAGTGAAGCCGGTCTTGAGCCAGCCGAATTACCCGGCTGGCTGGAAGCCATGCGACCCATTGAAGCCGTTGCACCCGGACGAATTGGCACCGATGAAGATCAGCGAATTGAAACCAGTGGACCGCTCTCCGGATTTCAGGGCGTGTTGCCCGCTGAAGCCCTAATTACCCAATACAGCAAACCAGCCATTTACTCCGCTCGTTTACAGATCAACGAAAAACAACGCAATTACGCCAATCTTCTGGAATCCATTCTTCAAGAGGAAAAACAAGGACGCACTTCCAGCAGAGCAAAAAGCGCCGGCCCGCAAATCCTCGCCCGCATGGTGATCGGGATTCTGCTGGGAGTAACCATCTTGTTTGTGCTGATTGGGGGCATTTCAATTGCCTCACCACCGGCTTTATTTGCCCCGGAAAATGTGTCCTTCTTCTCCCAAATTCAATCCCTGATTGCTACAACCAACCAGAATGCACCCATCCTCCTGGCAGTGGATTTTGAACCCGCTCTGGCAGGCGAGATTATGACAGTCGCCCAACCGGTGATCAATGACCTGCTTCAGGCCGGGAAAAACATGGTCGTTGTCTCAATCAATCCCACCGGCGCCATCCTGGCAGAAGAACTTCTCTTGAATTCGGCTTCTGAGGGACAAGTCCGTAATTTAGGATATCTACCCGGAGGAGTTTCCTCGATTGCCGCAATGGCAAGCCAGCCTTCGTTAGCTGCTCCGCAAGACCGGTTTGGAAATTACGTTTGGGATCAAGATCCCTATCAAGCGGTACAGAACATTTCCGACTTTGCCGCGGTAGTGTTGGTTAGCGATAATACCGACACCAGTCGTTTGTGGATAGAACAACTGAGCCCGTTATTAGATACGACTCCCCTGTTGATCATCGCCAGTCATCAAGCCGCTCCCATGATTCAACCTTATGTCCAAAATGGGCAATCAGCCGGTATGCTGGCTGGTTTATCTGGTTTGGCAGCCTATCAACAATTGACCGGACGAACAGGCATTCTACCCGCCGGATACCTGGATGCTTACCAGGCTGGGTTGATGCTCATTCTCATCCTGATTCTCCTCTTTAGCCTCTATTACTTGGCAATGCAATTCATCAAGAAACCCGAACAAAAAGGGAAATAAGCCTCATGGATGCTGACTTTGTCTGGACTGCGGTTGCCTTCATTCTTACTTTGCTGACCCTCAGTTATCTGCTTGGGGACAATCCTCTCTTCCGTTTGGCTGCATATCTTTTTGTTGGCGCTTCAGCCGGTTACGTGGCCGTCATCCTACTATTTGAAGTCATTGTCCCTCGCCTGGTCTTTCCGCTTATTTTTGGCAACCCTACCGAAAAACTGCTCGCCGTGGTGCCAGCAGTGCTGAGTGCATTACTGCTTTTGAAGTTATTCCCCCGCCTGACATCCCTGGGAAATCCTTCAATGGCTTTTCTGGTTGGCAGCGGAGCCGCTGTAATTGTAGGGGGAGCGGTCAGCGGTACCCTTTTTGGTCAGATCCGCGGCGCAATTCAACCTTTCGCACTTTCGCAAAGCAGCAGCGGTTTGCAAGCCGGTGGGCAATTGATCAGCGGTTTGATTTTAGCCATCGGTACAGTTTCTACATTGATCTATTTTCAGTTCAGCGCCCGCAGAAAGGCCAATCAACAAACCAGCCGCTCCACGCCTGTCCAAATGGCAGCCTTTGTCGGACAAATCTTCATTGCCATCACACTTGGAGCCTTATATGCAGGTGTGCTTGCAGCTGCCCTCACAGCGCTGATTGAGCGCTTTGATTTTCTGCGCACGACAATTCAAACCTTTCTTCCTTGAAAAGTGTCTATGACCACCTCACTAGTTGACGCCGAATCCGTTCTCGCCATTGAAATTGGCAGTATTCATACCCGTGCGTTGCTGTTCGATGTAGTGGACGGGCAATATCGTTTCATTGGCGCCGGTCGGGCACCAACAACCATTCAAACCCCGTTCTTTGACATTTCGGAAGGCATTCACCTGGCAATCTCAAACTTGCAGGAGATCACTTCACGCATTCTCCTGGAAGAGTCCCGTCTGATTCTGCCCGGAAAAGCCGATGGTAGCGGAGTAGATCAGGTGGTGCTGACCTATACTGCCGGTCAACCGCTGCGTGTGGTTATCATGGGGCTGTTGGAGGATGTGTCATTGGAAAGCGCCCGCCGCCTCGCCGCTTCAGCCCACACCTTGATCACCGAAGCCATTGGATTGAATGACCGCCGCCCTCCCGAAGTTCAAATAGATGCCTTGCTGCATGCCAAACCGGATTTAATTATTCTCACCGGTGGCACCGATCAAGGAGCAAGCCGCTCGATTGCCAAAAATGTTGACCTGCTCACCTTTGCCTTACAAATAATTCCCCGGGAAAAAAGACCCGAAATAATTTATGCGGGTAACAATGCCCTTATCACTCCTGTCAAGGATGTATTGAGTACCTATACACAAGTCCATGTAGCCCCGAATTTGCGACCTGAGATTGATGTGGAGAATCTCTCACCCGCGCAGGATGTCCTCGCAGACGCTGAATTTCACATTCGCTCGCGCCAAATCGGTGGGCTCCAGTCATATCGTTCTATTCTGGCGGTTGAACCGCTTTCTGCCCCTTACGCTTTCGCCAGAATGATTCGCTTCCTGAGCCGTATCAACAATCCCGGTAAAGGGGTCTTGGGGGTAGATTTAGGAGCAGGCAATCTGATCGTTGCCAGCGCCTTTCAAGGAAACTCAGAGGTCAGCGTATTTCCTATGGGTACCGGCACGGGCATGGCTCAGGCCTTGCGTGCCATACCCATTTCAGAAATCAGCCGCTGGCTTCCCATCCATGTTCCTGAACGCGTCGTGGAAGATTATCTCTGGCATAAAACCCTTCACCCCACCCTGCTGCCAGTTACTGCCGAAACCGCCGCGATTGAACAGGCAGCCATTCGCCAAATATTATGGAATGGGTTAAACCAACACCGTAGCCGGTACCCAAACACGCCTTTATTAGTCGAACCCATTCTCGCGGCAGGTATGCCACTCACCCAGTGGTCTCCTCAGACGAGCCTGATGATGCTGGTGGATGGTCTTCAACCCTTTGGGGTTACTACTTTTGTTCAGGATGCCCATGGATTAACCGCCGCTTTAGGTATCATTTCCACAAACAATACCATCCTGCCGGTTCAGGTCATCGAGTCAAACGCCTTTGTGAATCTGGGAACCGTCATCGTCCCACTCAGCAACGCCCGTTATGGGACAACCATACTCAAAGTGAAGGTGGAGTACGATAACGGGAACCAGATCAGCATGGAAGTTCGCCAGGGCAGCGTCACCGCCCTACCCATCCAGGCTGGACAAACCGCCAAAGTCCATCTGCAACCTTTACGCCCCATTACCATTGACCCGATTGGCAGAGATAACACCCGTTCATTCAAAGTAATCGGTGGCGTGTGTGGTGTCATCGTGGATGCCCGCGGCCGTCCTTTACCCTTACCGGCGGATGCTGCCCGGCGGCGGGATATGCTTAAGAAATGGGCAACCGGCTTCGGCGTTTAAATCTGGTACAGTTATTGCACTCTCTTGATTGAGGTCACAAGGAAAATGATCGCTCCAGTCACCCATATTCTCCCACTGGCACATATCCGCCGGGCACGTATGTTACCGAGCAAGGGGCGTATACTGGCACGAGTTGGACAGGAGGTAAACGCCGCTTACGTGGTCGCCGAAGCTGATCTACCCGGCAGTCACATGCTGGTGGATGTGCGCCGAATTTTGGGATTGAGGCGGGCCGAACAGGCTCACCGCTTAATCGAGCGGAAAGTGGGTGAAAGAGTAGAAAAGGGAGATATTCTTGCCCAAACCGGTGGGTTACTTCCCAAAGTCATTCGCGCCCCGCTTGATGCAACCATTGTAGCAATCCAGCGTGGTCAAATACTTCTCGAAAAAGCCGGAGAACACTTTGAACTCAAAGCCGGTTTGAATGGAGTGGTCAGCGAAGTACTGTCCGAACGAGGAGTTATTGTCGAAACTCACGGAGCGCTGATTCAAGGCGTGTGGGGCAATGGTCAGGTCAATGGAGGACTCTTGCAGTTTGCCGTTTCCCAGCCGGATGAAGAGATTCACCGCGCAAATATGGATATGAGTTTGCGGGGCTCGATTGTTGTTGGCGGCTTTATCCAAAAAGCCGATGCGCTGGACGCTGCCGAAGAATTACCCCTGAGGGGTTTGGTGCTTGGCAGTATCTCGGCTGCATTAATCAGCGCCGCCCAAAAATGCAGCGTTCCCATTATGGTGACAGAAGGCTTTGGGCAAATCCCGATGAATCGGGCCGCCTTTCGCCTGCTGAAAACACATGAAAAACGAGAAACAGCTATCAACACTGGCTGGAACCCGGAATTTGGAGAAAGACCGGAAGTTGTCGTCTCGTTACCCTCCCAGGGTCAAACTCCCATGGACGTAGTAGAGTTTACCGCAGGACAAACGGTGCGCGTTCTCAGTGCGCCTCATAGCGGCGAAATTGGCACACTCGTCGCTATTCGACCAGGGCGGGTTACTTTGCCGGGAGGTTTGCGAGTTCAGGTGGCGGAAATTCGTCTGGAAAATAACCAGGTGATTTCGTTACCACTCACAAACCTGGATGTGCTAGAATAACCTCTAGGAGAAGCACCCATGAACATAGACAATAATAACCCCGAAGAAAATCCATTTGAAGAATTCAAACCCGATTATGCGGAGGAACCACTACCGGAAGAAGAGGGCGAACCAAAAAGCAACAAGACTTTTTGGCTTGTAGTTGGCGTGATTGCCAGCGTGTTTGTGCTGGCTGTGGTTGTCATCATCATTTTTGTCATTGCCAACCGCAATCGTGCCAGTGAGTACACTCAGCAGGCTGCACAAATCAACGCTCAAAATACAGCAATTGCCCAACAGGCTACCGATATTTACATTCAGGAAATTGGACGCATGACCGAAAAAGCCGTCATGCCGCCAACGTGGACGCCCACCGTAGTGGTTGTGATTGCAACCAGCACTCCTCAGCCGACCGCTACTTCCGGTGTCCTCGCAGAAGGCGATTCGGCTGCCCGCACAGCAACGGTGGCTGCCTTCCTCACTTCTGTAGCTCAGGGCAGTCCAACCGTCCCACCTACCCTTGGGGCGGGCACGCTTGCACCTACCTCGACCGCCCTACCCAACACTGGTTTTATGGATGAAGTGGGATTGCCCGGCATGTTCGGGGTAGCCCTTGCCCTAATTCTGGTTGTAATGATCGTGCGGCGTTTACGCCTTTCGACCAGCGGTTAATCCTTTTCGGCATTCCTGCTAACTCATTAACCGGCTGTCATCTGACAAGCGGGTGCACTTTCTCCTCGAAAAACACAATCCCCGGCAGTGGGTCGCCGGGGATTGTCACAAAATTCAAAGAGCAAGCCCTTCCTTCAAGCAACGCTGGCTGCCACTCCCTCGCCATATTTCAACAATTCCTTAACCATCTCCACTGAACGCCCCTCTGCATATACCCTCAAGACGGGTTCGGTGCCTGAGGGACGAATCAAAAGCCACGAATCATCGGCAAGAATGTACTTGACGCCATCGCGGGTACTGACCTCGATGATCGCTTCTCCACCAATCTGAGCAGGGGCTTCATTTTGCAGGCGAGCTGTCATTTTATCTTTGGCAACCGGATGTTTCAAGCGCAAATCGCGCCGTTCATAGAATGCCGGTCCGACATCTGTCAACAAATCCTCCACCAGATCTACCAGACTTCCCCCCGAATCGGCCACCATCTCAACGATCAATAAACCCATCAAAATGCCGTCCCCTTCGGGGATATGACCTTTGAAAGAAATTCCACCCGATTCTTCCCCACCAATCAGCACATCTTCTTTGAGCATGTAATCGGCAATGTGGTTGAAACCGACCGGGGTTTCATGCAGGGTCAATCCGTACTTACGGGCAAGACGATCAATCATCCGTGTGGTAGAAACGGTGCGCACCACCGAGCCCTGCCAGCCACGTTTCTTAACCAGATAACGCAATGCCAATGCCATGATCTTATGCGGGTCAACAAAATTGCCGCGCTCATCCATGGCCCCAATTCGGTCAGCATCACCATCGGTAGCCAACCCAAAACTTCCTGCCCCGGTAGAGATGGCCCCGGCCAGCGCACCCAAATAACGGCTGATAGGTTCTGGATGAACGCCGCCAAAGCCCGGATTCATCTCCCCGCGTATCTCAAAAACTTCACAGCCGGTTCCCTGAAGAATGGAACGAATCACACCCCGCCCAGACCCATACATCGAGTCAACCACAATTCGTTGTGGATTTTCCGCGATCAAGTCAAAGTCAATCAACCGGCGCAGGTGATCGGCATAAGCGGGAATTGGGTTGAACCGTTGAATCAGATTTAACTGCCGGGCTTGCTCAAACTCCATCAAATTGGGGCCGCGCGCCTGTGCTTCATTGTCGTTGAGGTAAACTTCAACCTTACGACACTGTTCGGGAGATGCAGACCCGCCAAAAGCAGCCTTCAGCTTTACCCCATTGTAACGCGGCGCATTATGTGAGGCAGTGATCATGATACCGCCTATGGCATTCAAATGACGCACCGCATACGAAATGGCCGGCGTAGGTGCATCGGCTTGCGCCAGATGTACGGTAAATCCATTGGCAGCCAGTACACGAGCCGCTTCGGCTGCATAGCGGTCCGAAAGGAAACGAGTATCAAACCCAACTACCATCACACGTGGATTTGGCATTAAATGGCTGCCTGTTCCGTTCAACCAGCCATCGGTTGCCACAGCATCCGCAATTGCCTGTGTAACCAGCCGTAAATTATTAAAAGTAAAGGTATCCGAGATAACCGCACGCCATCCATCCGTGCCAAAGTGAATTGTCATACCAAGCTCCTGTGTAAAAAATTATCAGGGTTTATAACCCTGTGATTTACCAGTTCTTGCATTTCTACCATGCGGGTGCGGGGGTTGCCGTCGCCAGCAAGGTTTGTAACATCCATCCCACCGTTCCGTTATCTGTACGTACCTGAACCCATACAGAATTACCTTCGCCTCTTACCGGTTCAGAAATCACCTGCACAAGACTGCCATTGAGCAAGGAAGTAACAGCCTTACCACCGGGTTCTTCGCGTACAATGGCACCATCGCTCATCGGCGCATAGACCCGCGCCCAAACGGGAGTCGGCTGAGGGGTAACGGTAACTGTTGGAGTAAAAGTGGGTGGTATGGTCGCCGTTGGTGTTAAGGTCGGCGGCATGGGGGAGGGGGATGTGGAGGGTGTCAGCGAAGGCTGGGAAGGTGTCGTCGAAGCCCATGTTGGTGTGGAGGTACTGGTCGGTAAAGTAGCCACGACCACCGGCCGGGCTGTCATCAAGCCAGCAATCATCACCATCGCAATCAAACCGATCAAAATAATGGATGAACTCAACGTATACCCGAATATATTGGCGGGCTTCAACCCCATGATAAACAAAACAATGGCACCAACCAACGCTGACCATGCCAAATGAACGACGAACACAATTACACCGTCCACCCATGAGCCGGGCAGTCCATAGCTTAATGAAAAGCCCGCTACTCCCAAAGGCAGCAGCAATTCATATGCTATGGCCACACTGGCGACCAGTGGTTTTTGGCGCGGGTTGCGCACCAGCATGTAATTAGCGAAACCCACACCCAAAGCCAGGACAACGAAATTGGGTATCGAAAAGAGAGAAAAGTTCAGCGGCAGGGTAAGAGAATTATCCGGTGAAACCAGTTTTCCAATTCCACCGGCCAGCACACTCAGCCCAAAAATAAGCAAACAGGCAATCAGTAAACTACCCAACGATTTCAGGAAAAATTTACCGGAACCCACCACGACCGCCAATGAAAGCCCCAATGCCGGTCCAAGAAAGGGTGCGATCAAAGCCGCCAAAAGGTACAAAGCAGGTGAATCCAGCCAGATAGCAATTCCTATCCCTACGCCCGCCAAAAAGGTGAACAGAAAAAACTCGTAACCGGGTGTAACCTGATACGCCAGTTGTTCGAAAAAGGCTGCCCGTTCATCTCCCCCCACAGGGAGCAAGGCGCGCCGTACCCGTCTTCGACGGGCAGGCGGCAGACGATTTTCATCTTCGGGTAGCAAAGGTTCACTGGTTGGAATGCTCATCGGCGTAAGGTAGCAATCAATCTTAAGGGTTTTTCCAGCAACTCCAGCGCACTGATAATATCCGGAACCGCAATATCGGCTGCCAGTAAAGCGGCAGTAGAAACTCCTTCACGCGAAAGGACGCAAATCCCTAAGGCAGCCTCCGCCAGCATGGCAGCGTCGTTGGCGCCCTGTCCTATCGCAATGACCTGATTGGCTCCCAACGATCGGACAAATTCGGCTTTTTGTTCAGCCTGATTGCCGGGTTTTAGACGATGGGCAGTCAAGTTCAATTGATGATCAATCATCTCCTGTTTGCCATGCGTATCAGCCGTAATTAAGTGAATGGTCAACCGGTCTTTTAATACCGAAAGGCTGCGTCCCACCCCATCAATCAATTTGCCATCTAAAGCCAAAGTCCCGTTGACATCACAGACCAGATGGTTGAGCCTTAATTCACCACGCCCCGGGATATTAATCTCAATCATAAGACAATTATAATACAGACCGAAAAAACCATTTCCGGGTAAAATAAGCCCATGTCCCTCAAACCATCCCTTTCTGTTCGTTCCCTTGTGATCTTGTTCCTTTTTGGGTTTTTGATTGCCGCCTGTTCCGGTAACCCACCCACAGCGCTGACGCCTGCTCCGACGCAAACACAATATGCGACGGCTGACGTGCAACCTCCAACAGAGGTACCCTCTCCCACGCCGCTGCCAGGTCAAGTCTGGCTGGTAATTCCGGAGGGGAGAGAGGCGACCGCCAATCAAATACAACCATTGTTGGAAGGCAAAGCGGCTTCCCAAAATTTTCTTTTTGAAGTTCACACCCCGACTGATTTGGAAAATCCTCCAAAGAACTTGGTACTGGTTGTTTTCGCAGGACCAGACGCTCAAACATCCACCTGGAACGAGCGCTTTCCTCAAACCGGATTGATTATTCTGGAGGACGATTCCACCGAGGCTTCACAAAACGTCAGCGTGATTCGTTCTGCCTCTGTGATGCAAGCCTTTATGGCCGGGTTTATCACCACACTGGTTGCACCCGATTTCCGTTCGGGTGGTTTATTCAATCAAAACGACCCTCTTGTGAACCAATTACAGGATAGTTTTCTAAACGGGGGTCGGTATCTATGCGGCCGTTGCGCCCCCGTATTTGCTCCCATCGTCTTTTTTCCTCAAACTGCTACCTTTAACCCTGATGGCAGTGTAACGGAATGGGTGGCTGCTTTTGAAAGCCTCCATCAAAACCGGTTAGAGACCCTGTACCTCGCTGACCCGGCTCTGCTTGACCCCCAACTTCTGGAAGCAATTAGCCGCCAAAATGTGGCCTTTCTCACCACCCAGACCCCCGCCGAAGAATGGCGCAGTCAGTGGATCGCCACGCTGGAAGTAGATCATTTGGGGACGTTGGAAAAAGCGTGGGAAAACTGGCAAAATGGGGAACCGGGAAAAATCTGGCATGCCAGCATTCGCATTAGCGAAACTAATCCAGAACGCTTAACCGATGGAAAACGAGACCTTGCTCTGAAAACCCTCCACGAGTTGGAAAACGGCTGGATTTACCCTCTTAGCATTCCCTAACTGGATTGCTTTGAGCTGCCCATGAAGGGTTCAGCGGTTTCTGATCCGGGAGCATTAATACCCTCTCGCCGCAGAACTTTCCATAAAGTAATGGCGAGGATTTTCACATCCAGCCAAAGTGACCAGTGGTCCACATACCACACATCCAAACGGAATTTCTCTTCCCAAGTCAACGCATTGCGCCCATTAATTTGCGCCCAACCGGTCATACCCGGTAATACTTCATGTCGGCGGGCTTGTTCCGGTGTATAACGGGGGAGATACTCCACCAGCAAAGGGCGCGGCCCAACCAAACTCATTTCACCACGCAGCACATTGAACAACTCCGGCAATTCATCCAGACTGGTTGAGCGTAAAAATCGCCCCAACGGAGTCAATCTCTCGCCATCCGGCAAGGGATTACCATTTTTATCTACAGCTTCGCGCATGGTGCGGAATTTGTAAAGAGTAAAAATCCTACCCCCCAAACCAGGACGGGGCTGCCGGAACAGCACCGGACCGCCTTCTTTGAGCCAGATCAACAGGGCAATTACACCCATCAACGGCAGGGCAATCACCATGCCCGCCGTAGTAAGCACCAGATCAAAAATTCTTTTTTCCAATGGTATACTCTTCATAGATCGCCGGATGAATTATAATTCAGCCAATTCCACAGCGGGAGTAGAAGCAATGAAGTTGGATATTACCATTGAATACTGTGCGGTTTGACATTATACCGAACGTGCCATCAGTTTGATGGTGAGCCTGCTGAAACAACATGAATCTCGTATTCAACAAATTACCCTGATTCCCTCGGATGGGGGCTGTTTTGAAGTAACCGTCAACGGGAAACGAATTTACTCCAAACTGCAAACCCATCGTCATGCCGAACCCGGCGAAATTCATAATTTGCTCTTATCTTACATCAAGGAAGGTGGTTAATTTTTATGGCAAAAAAAGGAAGAGTATTTTCCGGAGCACGCCCAACCGGACGGCAGCACCTTGGCAATTACCTCGGCGCCATGCTCAATTACGTTGCTCTGCAAGAGGATTATGATTGCATCTACTGCATTGTGGATGTTCACGCATTAACCACGCTGGAAACCACTCTTGACCTCCGTCAGAATACCTATGAAATGGCACTGGATTGGCTGGCGGCCGGCATCCGCCCTGAAGAATCCATTGTTTTTGTCCAATCCCATGTACCCCAAGTGATGGAGCTGCATACTTACCTTTCCATGGTCACCCCATTGGGTAAATTGACTGATCTGCCCACCTTCAAAGAAAAGGCTCGTGAGCAACCTCACAACGTGAACTACGGTCTGGTGGGCTATCCGGTATTGATGACTGCGGACATCGTTCTGTACAAGGCCGACCTTGTCCCGGTGGGTGTGGATCAGGCTCCGCACATTGAATTTGCCCGGGAAACAGTGCGCTCCTTCAATCATCGCTACAACACGCAGGTGCTGATCGAACCTCAAATGAAGGTGACACAGGTACCCAAGGTAATCGGCATTGACGGCCAGCAGAAGATGAGCAAAAGCCTGAACAATCACATTGAACTGGCAGCCACGCCGGAAGAAACCCGGCAACGCGTCATGCAAATGGTCACCGATCCACAGCGCATTCGCCGTAGTGATCCCGGCAATCCGGATGTGTGCAATGTATTCAGCATGCATAAAATTTTCTCCAGCCCCGAACAGGTGGAAATGGTCAATACCGAATGCCGTCGTGCCGGGATTGGCTGCGTGGATTGCAAGAAACTATTTGCCGAAAACCTCAACAACCACCTGCAGCCTTTCCGCCAGCGCCGTGAAGAAATCTCCCAAAAACCCGATTTTGTGTGGGATGTATTGAAGGACGGCGCAAGACGCGCAAGCCAGATTGCCGAAGCGACCATGGTGGAAGTTCGGCAGGCTATTGGGTTGCCCTGAGATGCGCACGGTTATTCAACGCGTCAGACGCGGGGCAGTCAGGGTGGATAATCGGCAGATTGCTGAAATTGGCAAAGGCCTGGTCATCCTGCTTGGCGTCGGGCCGGCGGATACGACCGAAACCGCTCAAACCCTGGCGCGTAAGATTGCCCAACTGAGGATATTTGAAGACGATCAAGGCAAAATGAACCTTTCCCTGCTGGATATCGGCGGGGAAGCGCTGGTGGTTTCCCAATTCACCCTTTATGCAGATGCCCGCAAAGGCAACCGCCCATCTTTTACCGATTCAGCACCACCGGAAATTGCTGCTCCATTGGTTGACCAGTTTGCCAATTTTTTACGCGACCTTGGTGTTCCCGTTCAATGCGGTGAATTCGGCGCTCATATGCTGGTTGAAATTGAAAACGACGGGCCGGTCACGATTTGGCTGGAAAAATAGTGGCAAAAAATTGTTGACGCACCATTCGGAGATGTGGTAATATCATTTACAAACCGGCTGCATGCAAGATGAGCGGACGGTTTTGTCTAAATAAACCTGTTTGAGAAGAGAAGAAAGGAGTAAGCCCATTAGCACAACAAATTATCGGGTAAACGAGTCCATTCGGGTGCCAGAAGTTCGAGTCATTGGCCCAAATGGTGAAAATTTAGGGGTTTTGCCAATCGAAAAAGCCCTGCGTGCCGCACGGGAAGCGGAATTGGATCTGGTAGAGGTTGCGCCGGGGGCAACCCCGCCCGTCTGCCGGATTATGGATTTTGGTAAATTCCTCTACGAACGAACCAAAAAAGAACGCGAAGCTCGCAAATCTCAAACCAAAATCGAAGTCAAAGAGATTCGCCTTCGCCCAAAAACGAACGAACATCACCGCGGCTTTAAGACCCGGGATGCCCGTCGTTGGCTGCAGGAAGGAATGAAGGTGCGGGTGACCGTTCGCTTCCGCGGACGAGAAATCACCTACCCCGAACTGGCACTGGAAGACCTGAAAGAAATTGCTCAGGAGCTGGCCGATGTCTCCACGGTCGAACAAATGCCCTCCCTGGAAGGCAAAACCATGACCATGGTGCTTGCACCGGTCAAAGGCGGTAAGAAAAAGGCCGTCGAATCCAGCGAAAAAGTAGCCAGCGAAGAGTAACTTTTGCCATTCAATCAAACCCGGCGTCTTGTTTGAATCCAAAAATCTGGTATAATGAGCGGTCGCGGAAGCAGACCGTTATCACTATTTTACGAGAGGAGAGTCACCGTGCCTCGCAAAGCAAAAGCAGGAAAAATCAAACTGAAGACCCATAAGGCAACCTCCAAACGGTTTCGCCTGACCGGGTCGGGTGTACTTGTGCGCACCAAAGGCGGCAAAAGCCACCTCCGCCGCCGCACTTCCAAGCGCACAAAAGCCCTCTTCACCGAGATGCTCCCCGTTCAAGGGGAAAACATCATCAAACGTGTCCGTCGTTTAGCGCCTTATCTGGATAAAAAGGATTAAGGCCGGTTCGTTTGTTCATCAATTTGGTGCGGCTGTTGGGTGTTTACAACGGGTGAATTCACCGGCGCCCAGGGGTTCGCAAAGGAGTAAGCAATGCGTGTAAAAGGTGGACCGCAAGGTCATCAACGACATAAGAAAGTTTTGAAATTTACCAAAGGCCAGCGCGGCACAAAACATTTTCTTTTCCGCCGGGCCAATGAAGCCATGCTCAAAAGTCTATGGTACGCCTATCGGGATCGGCGTACCCGCAAGCGCGACCTGCGCAAATTATGGATCACCCGCATCAACGCGGCTGCCCGTCTGAACGGGGTTTCTTACAGCCGTCTGATCTATGCCCTGCGCAAAGCCAACATCAACCTTAATCGCAAAATGTTGGCTGATCTGGCAGTGCGTGATCCTCAGGCATTTGCTGCAGTGGTAACCCAGGCTCAGGCGTCCTGAGACGACCTCCAACGGTTCTGCACAACGCTAACCCTGACGGGATGGATAACTTCCATCCCGTTTTCTTTATGCGGTATACTTGTCCGGAGAGGAGGAGAAAATGTCTGAGGTCAAGCGGGCTCACACCTTTTCAAACGGACAGTGTTTTGAGCTGGTTCAGGGCGACTTAACCCTTCAAGAAGTAGATGCAATTGTCAATGCCGCCAATGAACACCTTGAGCATGGTGGCGGTGTAGCCGGTGCCATCGTTCGCAAAGGGGGTTGGGTGATTCAGGAAGAAAGTGATCGGTGGGTGCAGCAACATGGACCGGTCACACATGCCACCCCAGCCTACACCACTGCCGGTCAATTACCTTGTAAATACGTGATTCATGCTGTCGGTCCGATTTGGGGTGTCAACAACGCCGATGAAAAACTTGCAACGGCTGTTTTCTCCAGTTTACGCCTTGCGGAAAGTTTGGGGCTGCATTCCATTGCCCTGCCAGCCATCTCAACCGGCATTTTCGGTTTTCCAAAAGATCGGGCAGCCCGCATAATCTTTCATACCATTTTGGAATACTTCAAGCAAAATCCTCAATCTCAACTGCGGCTTGTGCGCCTGACCTTACTGGATAAGGCAACTGTCGAAGAATTCATCCGAATCTGGGATGAGCAAATAAAAGCCAGTAGCCCATCAACATGATTACCTCCATTCATAACCCGAAAATTCAAAGAGTACGCGCCTTGATGCAGCAACGTGCAAGGCGGGAAGAAGAACATGCCTTTGTCATTGAAGGTGCGCGGTTGATCGAGGAAGCCCTGTTGAGCGGCGTTCCGCTCGATCTTGTGTTGATCAGCAGTCAGCCGTCACCACGCGCCACTCACCTGGTGACTGACCTTGGAGCAAACCAATTTCCAATTGAGGAAGTGTCGGCAGAACTATTTCAGAGAATATCGGATACCGAAAATCCTCAAGGGATTTTGGCAATTACGCGCCGGCAGTCACACCATATTCCTTCGGATTGGGATTTTATCGTCATCGCGGACAATTTACGTGATCCGGGCAACCTTGGATCACTGCTGCGCACCAGCGCCGCTGCAGCGGCTAATGCGGTTATTCTCACTCCTCAATGCGCGGATGTGTACTCTCCCAAAGTTGTCCGGGCGGCAATGGGCGCTCATTTCAAACTGCCAATTTTGCAGAAAACCTGGGAGGAAATCATCCTGCTTTGCCGTACACGCTCTGGCAACCCTGCCCAATTACTTGTCAGCGATGTAGAAAGCGGCACACCCTGCTGGCAGGTTGACTTGCGTCAGCCATTGGCGCTGGTGATTGGCAGCGAAGCCGAAGGGGTAAACGCTGAGGCTCAACAGGCTGCCGACCAACGCATTCGCATCCCAATGCCCGGCCACATCGAATCACTCAACGCCGCTGTAGCCGCTGGCATTCTTCTTTTTGAAGTTGTCCGACAGAGGTGTTCATGAAAATTCGCACCTTAACCTGCTTTATTGATCCGCAGCAAACCCCTTTCCCCGAAATACTCGCTCATCTGGCTGAGTTTACCAATCAGGCAGCCCAACGTTTACAACAAGCCGGTTTCGTTTTGCAAACCCGCAGGTTGGCAACCACCCCCTTTCCTTTATGGCTCAGTCCGAAAACCCTGCCAGAAGCAATTTCTCTCATAAAAACATGGGAGAATCAGGCTGAAACCGCCGGTTTTGCCTATCTTTCACTGGGTTGTGCGATTCCATCTCAGCCAGAAACCTATGAATGGATTTCACCACTTCTCGCGGCTACGCGCAATGTTTTTATAACTGGCTTGCTTACCACCCCGCAAAGAGAAGTGGACATGGAAGCCGTGCGCCGGAGCTCCCGTGCAATTTTACTCAACGCCCCCCTCGAACCGAATGGCTTTGCCAATCTGCGCTTTGCCGCGCTGGCAAACGTACCTCCCGGCTGCCCATTCCTACCGGCAGCCTATCATAACCCCGGTTATCCGCCATCCTATGCGTTAGGCTTCGAATGTGCTGATACCATACTGAGCATTTTCCAGCAAGCCGAAACCCTTTCCGAAGCCCGCCATAATCTGATTGCCGAACTGGAAACAACTGCCTCCCACATCAGCGAACTCCTCACCCCCCTGGAAGAACAGTTCAACCTCCACTTCTACGGTTTCGATTTCTCAACGGCCCCCTACCCTCAAGACTGGTGTTCCGCCGGTGCAGCCCTGGAGCAATTAGGCGTTTCTGTTCTCGGCAGCCACGGCTCGCTGGCCGCTGCCGCCTTTCTGGCAGATACCCTCGGTCAGGGAAAATGGAAACGAGCCGGCTTCAACGGCTTGATGCTTCCCGTGCTGGAGGATTCGCGGCTGGCCTTGCGTAGTTCGCAAGGTACCCTGACCATCAAGGATTTATTGCTCTACTCCACCGTGTGCGGTACCGGCCTGGATACCGTACCCCTGCCAGGTAATTCTTCACAGGAAAGTATGGCTGCCTTATTACTGGATCTGGCTGCTCTTTCGCTGCGGCTGGACAAACCCCTCACCGCCCGACTTATGCCCATGCCGGGCAAATCGGCAGGCGATCCGATCACCTTTGATTTTGAATTTTTCAGTAACGGAAGCGTCATGAGTCTCGATGCCGATGACCTGCATGGCTTGCTAACCACCAGCCGGGTAATTGAATTTCACCCGCGTTGATAGGTTCTTAACTCAGCGGACTTTCTTAAAGTCAATCAAAATCAGATTTTTATCGCAATCGGCAAAGGTATCAAACACCACCCGTTCCGATAATGGTAAATTGGCCTGATCCAATAACCGTACGGAAAGTGAACCACGCGAAGCAATCGGCTGATTGGCAATCGTGAACTCATAACCCGATGGACCGTATTGGGCAGCCGTGCCGGTCAGACTGGTCATATCCACCCGCTTGCCATCCAATGTACCCCGCAGCCAAACCCGAATTCCAGTCACTGGCCGATTTTGTTCGTCCACTACCCGGCCAGCCACACCCATCCAGCCACAGCCACGGCTGGCATCATAAAGGTTAATGGAAATTGCCTGCGGATCACTCTGGCGCATAAAAGTAAATCCACCCGGCACATTGGTTTCCGTCGGTTCGGGGGTTTCCAGGTTTTCAATCGGTGTGCCGATGATGACAATGATCGGCTCGGTTGGTGTTAAAGTCGGTGGTGGGGTGGGGGAATAATCCGGAGTAGGGGATGGTGTGGGTGTCCAGGTGGGGGGCAACGCCAACAGCGTTGGAGTCGCGGTAGCCGGTTGCGCTAAAGCCGGTAAAGTCGGTGGCGGAAAAGGATTCAAGGATGATTGAGGGTTTAGAAAGATCATCAAGAAAAACGAGGCAGCCAATGGAATCAGGGCAATCACAAATACGGTTGCCAGATTCCACAGCATATCTCGGTTTGATTTGCGGGGTTCGGGTCTATTCACTCGCTACCTCCTTGGGAGTCGGGTCGGTGAGCTGCTTTCTTCACGGGTAGAGCATCTCAATTTGTGCTGCAGCCCGCTGGGTTTCAATCCACTCCTCTATCACTTTTTGTTGTAATGTCAGGCGGGCTTCTCCGCTCAAGGGGTGACTCTCATCCCGTTGTTCCACTTGAACGATGTGGTATCCAAAACCGGATTCGATCACCTCACTGTACTCACCCGGCTGTAAGCGGAATGCCGCCTCTTCTACCGCCGGAACAGTTAAGAAACCACGTGGAAACCAGCCTAAATCGCCGCCCGTCAGCGGATCATACTGAAAAGCAAGGGTTGCAAAATCCGCGCCAGCCTGCAATTGGCGATAGAGCGAATCGGCTGTGGAGCGCAGCCGAACCAGAATCTGGCGGGCTTTCACCTGCTCTACCTGCGAAGGCACACTGGCTGCGAGTTGATCTCGCTGCCAGGCGGCTTCTACTGCGCGACGTAACGCGGAGCGGAACACGCTCTCATCCGCATATCCCATTTGGCTCATCCAGTCTTCAAAAGCCTGCCGTCCTCCTGCATCCTCCACCAGTTGCTGGATGCGGTTATCCAATTGATCATCGGTCAGGTTAAAGCCATTCGCACGGGCAGCCTGAGCCAGCAGGGTTTGCTCGATCAGGTCGTTTGCTACGAGTTGAATACGCTCCTCGGCGGTACGCTGGATAGCCAGATCACGATCAGCCGCTTCCAGTTGAGTCAGCGAAGCCTCGAACTCCCGCATCGGCACCCTCTCACCGTTGACGACCAGCGCGGCTGGTTCCGGTGTTGAGGTCATTGTCGCTGTTGGACTGGGTTCAACCGACGGTTGAGGAGTCTGTTCTGCCGGCACAGGGCTGCCTGTGACCGCTGACCGTGTAGCGGTGTTACACCCAGCCAAAACCACCAGCAAAATCACCCCCAGCCCAAAAACTTTTTTCCAATTTCTCCATTGAGGTGCAAACATGAAAAAATTATAACCGATTTGTGAATAAAGCACCTCCCGCAAACGATTTGCGGGAGGTGTAACCTTCCGGATATGAAAAAGGTTATTGGTTTAGTACTCAGGCATCGGCGGGGTTGCCGGTTTTTCCTTTTCAGGAACTTCCGTGATCAAGGCTTCGGTGGTCAGGATCATCGCCGCAATCGAAGCAGCGTTTTCCAATGCACCGCGGGTTACTTTGGCGGGGTCAATCACACCGCCTTTAACCATGTTCAGGTACTCGTCGCGCAGTACATCGTAACCGATCTTGGGATCGTTTTCGCGCTTCTGAGCCTGACGCACGTTCTCGATGATTACCGAACCTTCTTTACCGGCGTTTTCGACAATCTTGCGCATTGGCACTTCCAACGCTTTGCGCACAATGTTGACGCCGATTTGTTCGTCTTCATACTCCATCTTCAGGTTATCCAGCGCCGGAATGGCGTTGACCAATGCCACACCACCACCGGGGACAATCCCTTCTTCCACCGCAGCGCGGGTAGCCGAGAGAGCATCCTCAACGCGGTGTTTCTTCTCTTTCAGCTCAGTTTCGGTAGCGGCACCAACGCGGATGATCGCCACACCGCCGGCCAGTTTCGCCAGACGTTCTTGCAGTTTTTCGCGATCATAATCGCTGGTGGTCTTTTCAATCTCAACGCGAATCTGCTCGATACGCCCACGGATTTCGGCTTCATTGCCTTTGCCGCCAACAATGGTGGTATTGTCTTTGTCAGCCACCACTTTTTCGGCCCGACCGAGATCAGCAATGGTAGTGGTTTCCAGTTTGCGGCCGGTTTCCTCAGAGATCACGCTGGCACCCGTCAGGATGGCAATATCTTGCAGCATTGCCTTGCGGCGATCACCAAAACCGGGGGCTTTGACCGCCAGCACATTCAGCATACCGCGCAGTTTGTTCAAAACAAGCGTCGCCAGGGCTTCACCATCCACATCCTCGGCAATGATGACCAGATCGCGTTTACCAACCTGCACCAGTTTTTCGAGAATGGGGACAATATCCTGCGCGGCAGAGATTTTCTTGTCATGAATCAGGATGTACGGATCCTGAATGACGGCTTCCATGTGTTCAGGATCGGTGATGAAGTAGGGGGAGATGTAGCCGCGGTCGAACTGCATACCTTCGACGTATTCGGTCTCGAATTCCAGACCTTTGGATTCTTCGACGGTAATCACACCATCTTTACCAACCTTGTCCATCACCTCAGCGATCAGGTTGCCAATGGTGCGATCCTGCGCCGAAATGGTGGCAACATTGGCGATGTCTTCTTTCGTGGTGATGTCAATCGCCTGCTTGCGAATTTCTTCGGAGACCAGTTTTGCAGCGGCTTCAATGCCACGTTTGAGCAGCATGGGGTTGGCGCCGGCTGCCAGGGTTTTCAAACCTTCGGTGACGATAGCATGTGCCAGCACCGTAGAAGTGGTGGTACCATCACCAGCGATGTCGTTGGTTTTGGTGGCTGCCTCTTTAAGCAGTTGAGCGCCCATATTCTCGAACGGATCTTCCAGTTCGATTTCTTTGGCGACGGTCACGCCATCATGCGTAATGGTGGGTGAACCGAACTTGCGGTCCAGTGCCACATTGCGGCCCTTGGGGCCCAGGGTGGTTGCCACAGCCGTAGCAACAATATCAATGCCGTTCTTCAGACGACGGCGAGCCTCTTCCGAAAATACCAGTTGTTTGGCTGCCATAGGTGTTCTCCTTCGTTAAGATGATGTTTTGGAAAATTACTTGGTTTCGACAATGGCGAGCAGGTCGCTCTCGCGCAGGATGAGCAATTTTTTGCCTTCTACTTTGATTTCGGTGCCTGCGTATTTGGCAAACAGAACCGTATCGCCTTCTTTTACATCCATCGGAATGCGTTTGCCGTCTTCGTCCCGATCACCGGGGCCGACCGAAAGAATGACACCCTTTTGGGGTTTTTCTTTTGCCGTTTCGGGAAGAACGATACCACCCGCGGTGACTTCCTCTTGTTCAATCGGTTCAACCACGACACGGCTGCCTAACGGTTTAAGATTGACACTCATACAAACCTCCCACTACTGAAATTCGATTGGATTCTCAACGTTTTAGCACTCTCTTACCCTGAGTGCTAAACCAGTGCGTATCATACCCACCTTTAGGAGGAAAGTCAAGGGGTTTAGAGAATCTCTTACAAAATTCTGATATTTTTCAGCCGATTATGGCGCCTGAATACCGTAAGAAGCGCAAATTTGCTCACTGGGATCAATAATCGCGCGAATGGTCGGATCATTCCCATAGCGGGCGCGAACCTCAGCCAGCACCTTAACGGCTTCCTCACAGTAATCCAGACCGGGGCGGTGCATACCCGCCAGCACCGAACCGTATGTATAATAATAAATCAACGAAGCCGGCGATAATTCCAATCCCTGAATTTCAATCGGGGGGTCCACATCCGGGTTGCATTGGCGAACTTCGCAGGAAACGGTCGCATCGCAGCCACGAACGGCGCACTGCAAGGCTGGAATGGCGCTTTCGTAATTTCGGGCGCGGAAGTAAACCAGGCCTAATTGACCGTAAATATCGGGGTCTGCCGGCAGCATTCCCAACGCTGTCCGCACATTCAATGATGCCGCAAAGAATTCCCCCATCTGAGAATAGGTACGACCAATCGCCAGATAGGGAATGGGATCCTGTACACCGATTTGTTTGTTAATGGCAACGGCTTTGGCATAATACGAGAGAGCCTGTTCGTAATATTCTCTTACCTCGGGGTGATCGCTGCCAACCACCTCCGACCGCTTCAAACCCAGCGTGCGGTAATTGGCTCCAATGCGAATGTAAAGCGGGGTAAAGTTGGGAGTGATTTCGGCGGCTTTGAGATATTCCTGAATGGCCGCCTGATAATCCCCCAGCGATTCCTGCACATAGCCGCTGACGCGATGCACATCCATTAAATCCGGGCCGCGTTCCAAGGCCTGCCGCATACTTTCATCCGCCTGCACATATTTTTGCTGATCAATCAAGATTTCCGCGTAGTAAGCGTGGGCAAGTGCATTGTTACTATCAAACTGCAACGCACGGATGACCGATTGCTCGGCTTCATTGAGATAACGTTGTGCATCTTCCCCTGCATATACCGAGTTCCAGTCGTAAACAAAGGCTCGAATGGCCAGCACAAAAGAATCTTCCGGAGCCAGTTCGGTGGCTTTGTCAATGTTTTCTCGGGCGGCCTGTAATCGTGCTATGCGGATGGCATCGGTGGTGGATAGACTGGAATAATAGGTTTGTATTCGGGCCAATTCGGCAATCAACCGTGCATTGGTGGGGTCTAACTCCATAGCCCGTTGATAGGCTGCAATGGCTGCTGGCAAGTTCCCAGCCACAAATTGAGTTTCCCCTTCCAGGGCGTAAGAACGGGGAATGCGGGTGGGTGTAGGAGTGGGCAGGAATAACGCTTCTACCTGGCCGCTCTGGTAGCCTCGTATGACAAATATGCCCGCCATCAACAACGCCAGTAGGGCCACAATCCGATAGGGATTGCTGCGACCATTTCGGTTGCTAAATATTCTTCGCTTGTCGTTTAAGTCAATCATTTCTCCATCCCATCCCACCGCTAAGGTTCAGGTGTTAGGCTGGGGGTGGGCAGCGGGTTTCCTTCGGCAACTTGCTGGCAAATATTGATGATTTCCTGCGCATTGGCAACCGAAACCTGCTCAATGGCTACCGTTTCCATCACCGCCCGGGCAATCAACAGCGCTTCACCACATTGAGCCTGACGAGCCAGTGCCAAACCGTAAATGTAATAATATTCGGAAACCGGCCAGTAGGAAAGCGGCAATCCCTCCACCACTTTTCCATCTTCTGTGGTGCCCCCTTGCACCGCCAGACGAAGGGCTTGAATAGCGCGGGGATAGTCGCCTCGTCGGTAATGCATCACCCCCAAATTCCCGTATAGGTACGGATCGGTAGGGTTATTTTCAATGGCTTTCTCAGCGTACTGAATTGCACTGGCAAACTCGCCCTGGATAAAGTAGGTACGGGAAAGATAGGTTAATGGCAATGGATCGGTTGGGTTGAGTGTGCTGGCACTGGTAAAAGCGCGGATGGCTTTGGGGTAATCGCCCAGCGCCCGGTAGTTCCTGCCAAGGTAGATGTACAAATCGGCAATGTAGGGGTTTTGGGCAATAGCAGCCTCAAATTCCGCCACTGCTTCTTCATAATTAGTAGTAAATTCCAGTACCAACCCCCGCGCACGGTGTGTTTCCAGTGCATTTGGCGCCATGGATTGTGCCTTGCGAGAAAGTTCAATGGCGCGGTTAAGGGCATCCGGATCGCCGGCTGAGGATTGAGATTTCAACGCCAGAACCTCGGCAAGGTAAGCATAGGGCACGGGGTTGTTTGGATCAAGTTCAATCGCTTGATTGATGGATGCCTCGGCATCCAGATAATTGCCGCTCAATCCCTGAGCATACCCGCGCAACGCCAGTGCCGCCGCATTGTTCGGATTGATCACCAGCGCATTACCGGCATTATCTACCGCGGCCTGGTATTGATTGGTGTAGACCTGTAAGCGGGCAATAGCCAGATAAATGGCCGGGTTATCCGGATTGACCAGTAAAGCCGTCTGATAAACCTGAATAGCCTGTTTGAATTTACCCTCCCGCATGTACTGTTCCGCTTCAGCCAGATAGGACTCCGGCGAGCGGGTAGGGGTCGGCGTTGGCACAAACAGAGGAGGGGTTTGTGGTACCACAACCTGGTTGATATAAATCCCTCCGCCAATCAATAACAGTAAAATGATCACAGTCAGCGGGTTGGAAGTCCGCCGACGACGGTTCATCCTTAACTTACTACCTCGTAAATACATATCAGGGATATTACCATCAGTTTTTAAGAAACGTCAAGCGGTGGCTTTCAAACTTTAAGGCTGGGTTAATCTTTCCGGTTTTGGCTTGCCTGCTTTCTCACCCCCGGCTAAAATGAATACATGCGCTTCGATGTATTCAGTTTGTTCCCCTCGGTCATCCGTCCTTATCTCGAAATCAGCATCCTCCATCGAGCAATTGAGAAAGGACTGCTGGAAGTTCACCTTCATGATATCCGTGCTTTTACCACCGACAAACACCACATCACCGATGATGCACCTTTTGGCGGCGGCGGTGGAATGGTGATGAAACCGGAACCGATTTTTACCGCCGTCGAAAGCGTGTTGGGCAGCCCGCCTGCCTGTCCGGTAATTTTGCTGACCCCTCAAGGCAGAACCTACACTCAGCAAGTGGCTGCCGAACTGGCCAGCCACCCTCGGCTTGCCCTGCTTTGCGGCCGCTACGAGGGGGTTGACGAACGCGTCCGCGAGCATCTGGTTACCGATGAAATTTCCATCGGTGATTACGTGTTGACGGGCGGTGAACTGCCCGCATTGATTTTGATCGACTCGATCACCCGTCTGATTCCCGGCGCGCTCGGTGATCCGGATGGCGCACAGGATGATTCCTTTGCCAGCGGTCTGCTGGAATACCCCCACTATACCCGCCCGGCCGAATTCCGCGGCTGGCGCGTGCCGGAGGTTTTACTTTCCGGCAACCACGCCGAAATCGCCCGCTGGCGCCGCCAACAAGCCCTGTTGCGCACCTGGAAACGCCGTCCTGATCTGTTGGAAAAGACTGAGCTTTCGGATGCCGACCGCCGTTTCCTGGCATCCATTGAGAACGAAAATCCCGACCAATCCCCCTCTGGCTGAGGTGTAACCCAATCTTTCCATACAAGAGGTGCTTTGATGACTCCCCGTTTTAGTTTTGGTAAGACCTTTCTGCTGGGATTTGGTTTTTTCGGCGTCAGCGTAATTTGGAGTGTCTATAACGCTTACGTCCCCATTTTTCTGGCCAACCGTTTCAATCTGGCACCAGCATTGATCGGTTTCTTCATGACGCTGGATAATATCGCCGCCCTGTTGATTCAGCCGCCGATTGGGGCATGGTCAGACCGGTTGCGTACCCCCATTGGCAGGCGTATGCCTTTTATCCTGGTTGGCGCGCCGATTGGCGCAGTGGCATTCGGTTTAATCCCATTGCAAACTCTTCTGCCATTGTTTGTCGCCTGTACCAGCACCTTACTGCTCAGTATGGCGCTTTGGCGTACACCGGTGGTAGCGCTCATGCCGGACATCACTCCTTCTCAGTACCGCTCGCAGGCCAACGGCATCATCAATTTCATGGGCGGAGTTGGAGCAATCATTGCCTTTTTATTTGGGGCAACGCTGTACGAGATGAATCCGGCCTATCCGTTCTGGCTGGGTTCAGCACTGGTCATTCTGGCGACTCTGATGGTGTTCATTTTCATTCGAGAGCCGAAAGAGTACGAAGTCACCGATAAAAGCGAACCCAACTTGCTGGTCAGCCTGCAAAAGGTTATCCGCGAAGAAGAAAAATCACCACTGCGTATCCTGCTGGCCATCTTCTTCTGGTTTGTGGCTTACAACGCCATCGAAGCCTTTTTCACGCTCTACTCGGTCAATCACCTCGGCTTATCCGAATCGGACGGTGCGCGGCTTTTGGGTCAACTTTCGCTTTTCTTCGTCATCATGGCACTCCCAGCCGGTCTGATAGGCGGAAAAATTGGCAGGCGGCGCACGATCATGACCGGCATTGTGTTACTGGCCTCGTGCATGCTGGCAATGTTCCTTGTTCCGGCGGAAACCCTCACCATCTCACTTGCCCGGCTGCCCGTACTGGGTAATGTCCCGGTTGTTGGCACCATCCTGATGCTGGCGGGAATTTCCTGGGCATTGATTAACATCAACTCGCTGCCCATGGTGGTGGACATGACCGATGACCTGCATATCGGTACCTATACCGGGCTTTATTACCTGTTTTCAACCCTGGCAGCCATCCTCGGTCCAAACCTCAACGGCATCATCATCCAGGTGAGCGGTTCAAATTATGCATTGGTCATGCTGTTCGGCCCTATCTTCATGCTGCTGGCAATGATCATGATGCTGGGTGTCCGGCGCGGTGAAGCCAAAACCCGGACTTTATAGCAAAAAAGTGGTGCTAAGTGTCAACTTGTCAGCTTTTCCAAAGCGTTGTATACTTGAAACAAGTTGCGGGGGTTTTCCACAACCCACCAACCGCAACTGAGTCGTCCCCAAATTCCAATCCTAATTTTTTGGAGGAGAAAAACACATGTTCAAAAAGATCTACCTTGTTGTAGCAGTGTTGATCATTGCCAGCATGGCGCTTTCCGCCTGCCAGCAAGCAGCAACACCCACCGCTGAGGAACCGGTTGCCCCAAAGATCAAGGTCTGCCAGGTCACCGATACCGGTGGTATTGATGACAAATCCTTCAATGCCACTGCATGGAAGGGTGTTGAAGACGCCATGAAGGAATTGGGCGTCGAAGGGAAATACCTGGAATCTCAGCAACAGACCGACTACGAAAAGAACATCAACGCTTTCATCGAAGATGGCTGCGATTTGATCGTCACGGTCGGCTTCCTGCTGGGTGATGCCACCAAAGCCGCTGCCGAAGCCAATCCCGATCAGAAATTCGCCATTGTGGACTTCGCCTACGATCCAACCATCCCCAACGTGCTTGGCTTAACCTTCGCAACCGATCAGGCTGCGTTCCTGGCAGGTTATGCAGCCGCTGGCGCTACCAAGACCGGTAAAGTGGGCACCTTTGGCGGTATCCAGATCCCGCCGGTGACCGTCTTCATGGATGGTTTCGCTCTCGGTGTCCAATACTACAACGAAAAACACGGCACCAATGTGGAAGTCCTCGGTTGGGACGTTGCCAATCAGACTGGCCTCTTCACCGGTAACTTCGAAAGCACCGATGACGGCCGCCAGCTGGGTCAAACCCTGATGGACGAAGGCGCCGACATCATCATGCCGGTAGCCGGCCCGGTAGGTTTGGGTACCGCTGCTGCCGTGCAGGAACGCGGCAACGCCTGGATCATCGGTGTGGATACCGACTGGACTGTCAGCGCCTCGCAGTTCACCGATGTAATCTTCACCTCAGTTTTGAAGAAGATGGATAAAGCCGTCTTTGCTGCCACCAAAGCCGTTGTGGATGGCACCTTCCAGGGTGGTGTATATGTTGGCACACTGGAAAATGACGGTGTGGGCATCCCTGAATTCCTGCCCGGTCGCATTTCCGATGAATTGAAGGCTGAACTCGAACAGGTCAAAGCCGACATCATCGCCGGTACGATCAAGACAACCCCCTAGTTTTATCCTGACGTTCAAAAAGGGCTGGCTTTATGAAGCCAGCCCTTTTTTGATTCCCATTTTTATTCCGCGTGGCTTGCGCGCCGGCTTTTCGGGCGCGGTGTGGTTTTGGGGCTGATCCGCCGCCGGTGCATGGTTGCCTTGCCAGCATTCGGGCTAAGAATCAGCGATAGTTGATTGAGTGCATTAAGGTCATACTCTCGCCGGCCGCATACATCACACACCCACGCTGGGAAGTCCGGTACAGTGATCAGGTCTTCCCCTAGCCACGTGTAATAGACTACCCGCGTGCGGTGCATTTGTCCTGCCTGACATTCGCTGCAGGGGATGAAAAATTCAGAGGGGAGCATTCTCTTCCGATCGAACTTCATGGCTGATTCTTCGCAATCACCGTGATTTGGGTCGTCAATACCTTCATCTCTTCCAAAGGCCAGTATACCACGAATGCTTTGCCCACGATATTTTCAATCGGGACAAATCCCCAGGTATGCGAGTCGGAGGATTGATTGCGGTTATCACCCAGCACAAAAACCTTACCTTCCGGCACCTGCCATGTCCCGGTATACATCGGCGGGGCATTGATGTAGGGTTCATTAAGAGGAAACCCGTTGACTTTAACCAGCCCATCGGCAATTTCTACGGTATCACCGGGCAAACCAATCACCCGCTTGATGTAATCCTCCTGAGGGCTGTAATGAAAGACAACAATATCACCGCGTTGGATTTCACCAAAGCGGTATGCCAGTTTATGCACCAGCACAAATTCACCCGGTTTGAGGGTCGGCTGCATGCTGATGTTTTCAACCCGCACACGCGCCACAACGGCATCAATGGCAAAATATAATACAAAAGCCAGGAGCAGTGTTTGAAAGATCTCTCCAACCGACTTCAACCAGGAGGAGGTCTTTTTTTCACTAGTTTCCGGCGTTGTTTTTTCCTGTGGTTCAGGCAGTGAGGATTGCACCAGTTACACTCCACACCGATAATTTGATTTGGGAATCGCTCATCTCCATCTTTGATGATTATATGCCCGCCTTCCAAAAGCGGCAAGGATTAATCCCTACGCAAACGCACCCCGCAGGTGCGACAGAACAAATCGCCGGCTTCAGCCCGCCGTCCGCACTGATGGCAATACACCACACTGCCGCGTTCCTCTGGCACACTTGCAGGTGTAGAACGTTTGTGGCGGTAACGGCGGGTGGACGGACTGGTTTCCCGGTCACGCCGAATCAAAAACCACGAAACCAGCACGACCAGTAAAACCCCGCCGATGACCAGAAGAAAAACCGGCAGTAGCGCTGAGGCCGAAGTTCGACCAGGAGTGGTTTCGTCCAACGGCTGGGCAGGCTGCACCGGTAACATCCCCACCGAAAGCGAATCGTCCGCTTTTTCATAGCGGAAATTGACCTTGAAAGTAGTGCCGGCTTCCACTTTTCCAACCGGGTTAGTGAAATAGACAAAACCATCACTTAACCGCTGCCCGGCATCGAAACCGGGGTAGGCCTGCATTTTTTCGGCGTTGGCCGGCTGCTGAACCGAAACAACCAGATCCTCAACGTTGAAATCGCCATTCCATTCATAAGTAAACTTTCTCAGCGTGCCTTCGCGTTCCAAACGGGGATCGTAATACTCCACCTGTAAATTCGCAGAAGGGGTGGTGAAGGTGATTTGCAGCCAATCGCCGCGTACTTCGGTGGTATAGGTCAGGTTATACAGGAGACCATCCACGTCCTCCCAAGCGACATTATACGGCGCGCCGGCTGCGCGGGGTATACGCAAACTGATTTGAGCCGGCAGGCTGACACTGGCAGCCAGACTGAGCCGGTAAATCACCAGCACATCCGGCCGGTCAAACTCCGGCAGAATTTGAATCACCAGTTTTTCTATGGGGGTATTGACCTGAGCCTGCACAGATTGCGTGATCCACAATCCCACTAAAACGACGAAGAGGACACTTTTTCGAAACACCGACATTCCACCCGTTCCCATATAGCGAATATGGGTTATCTTACCATAATCCGTGCCTTTTTTGAAATTCGCGGCATCCTCAAAATCGGTTATAATTTTTGAAGATTGAACGGGAAAGGAAGCGAGTCCCTTGCGCCGCAGACGCTCGATTGAGGAACTGACTGTCGAAGAGTTGAGGCAAATACTGGTAGAAAAGCGCCGGGCCGAGCGTGAGCAACGGCTGGAGCGCTTTCGCCGCACTGGCCGGGTTGTCAGGATCGAACCTCAGCCAAATGCTTCTGCATTCCAGTCCGCCCAGCCGCTTGCGGAGTTGGATACCGCTTATGAACAGGTCATTCCTCGGCGTAAACCGAGCCGTTGGTTGGACCGATTGCTGTTATTCGTAGAAATTGCCGCCGTACTTGGGTTGGCATTTGTCCTGCTAAACGGAATGAATTTGATTCGCAGTCTCAACGAGGAAGTGGCTGCCGCCCTGCAACAGCCCACCCTGACCCCCACCCCCCTCATTCAGGCAGTGGTGCTGCCCTCTGGTCATACCCCACCTAACTCACCGGGCGGGGTGCGTCCAAACGATGCCGAAATACCCGAACATCTGCGCCCGCTGGTGCAGACCTTTGCCAGTTTGCCCATCCCTACCCCCAGCCCGGAACAAGCCGTCCGCATTCAGATCCCCGCCATTGGCGTGGATGCACCTGTCGTTCAGGGTGACGGCTGGGAACAACTCAAGAAAGGGGTCGGCACAATGATCGGCTCTCCCAATCCGGGCCAGAAGGGCAATCTGGTCCTTTCAGCCCACAACGATGTCTTCGGTGAAATCTTCCGGGATTTGGACAAACTCAAAAAAGGCGACGAAATCATCCTATACACCAGCCAGCGCGCCTTTGTCTACGTGGTTCAGCAATCACAGGTCGTTGAGCCTACCCGTGTGGAAGTGCTTGCTCCCACCCGCGAAGCAGTGGTCACCCTGATTTCTTGTTACCCCTATATGGTAAACACCCATCGCATTGTGGTAACTGCTAATTTTGTAGAGCAAAGATGACACTTTTAATGAGGAGTTTTGAATGAGCAAGAAACAGAAACGCCGTGTTTCATCCAGTGAATCGGTGGTACGGGAAAGCCACGCTAAGGCAACGGCTGCCCCAACCGGTCGTTATGCTTCCAGCAGCAGCGAATTTAACCCGGATTACACACCCATCATCAAGGATTTGAAACGAATTGGAATACTGGCCGGATCCTTTTTCGCCGTCCTGATCATCCTGTCATTTTTCCTGCGGTAAAATTTTTGGAATCGGCAGGAAGCCATAATCTTAATTTATCCACCCGTAGCCACGGCTACCAGCGTTAAACGGTCACCGTCCTGTGGCGAATCATCCATCTGAAAGGCTGGCTGAGCCATCTCTCCATTGATGATAAAAAGGTTGGAATTCAATAAAGACTTTTTATCATCCTGAATGATGATCCCGATCATGTCGGGGTATTGCTCGGCCAGCCATTCAACGATTTGTCCGTAAGTTATTCCGCACGGAAATTCCACTTCGACCGCCGGGACTCCGGCGATATTTTTTGCCAGATTGGTAAATTCAATCGTAATCTTAATCGTATTGGATCGAGTAGCATTCATCATCACTTAAAGCAGAACGAGAACAATACAGCTCCCAGGGAAGTCCCCACCCACCAGTATTCCTGCATCACTTGTGGAAACGAAGTCGCCTGACGTGCAGCCAATCCCACCAGCATCAAAGCCACGGCAATCCCAACCAGAATCCAGCTGCGAATTTCGTATCTTGGCTTGTTCGGGTCTGGCAGAGCGACTTTCGCTCCCTTACCAGCCTTTTTGGCTTTGAGGGCTTGCTCACGCTCCAAACGGCGTTTTCGACCGCGCAGCATTGCCAGACGCAGGTAAAAGAACAGCATGGCCACTGCCGTGATCGCCAGTCCAAAATCGAATTTCATTCCAATCCTCCAAAGTCCTTCTTCCAGACATATTTGAGAACAGTATTGTAAAAGGTCTGCAGGGAAGGTTTTGGCCCTTCCTTAATACGTAACATTCTGCAGCGGGGCGTAATTTCCACGAACATTGTCCCGCTTTCGCTCATCTCGGTGGGCACTTTTTCCAGAGCAAATACGCGGGTATTGGGAAGGCGTACCATTGGCAGGCGTTTTTCGGGAGTCTGCACCAGTGCCATCATGTAAAACTCGTAATTGGCAGTAGGGGTAGGCAGACGCACCAGTACCACCCGCGACCTTTTCTCCGCTACCTCGCGGAACTCATACTGAGCGCCGGCAAATGAGGAACATTTCGAATCATCCAGGCGTTCCCCCACATGATCCCACCAGAACTTGAGGAACTTCAACCCATCCCGTTCCAGATATTCCATAAATCCCTTGGTTTGAGAGTGAAACAGAGTCGGCAGGGCTTCGTGGCAAAAGTTGTAATGCTGGCTCTTGTTCTTATCCATGATTCACTCCTGATCGAATTTATGAATTTCCGCAGCCAGAAATTCGTCAAACGTGGTGGGATTCCTCCCCAAAAGCATCCTCAGCACGTTTGGATTGCCGCGCATACCGTATTTTTCGTAATAAAGAAACATTTTTAACAGCGTCTCGACCGCATATTCCGGCATTCCCCCCGCCAGCATGTTACGCTGCCATACCTCACGGTCAATCTCCACCGCTTCAACAGGTTTCCCAAGATGCTGAGAAAGCCTGTGAGCCGTTTCTCGGGCCGAAAGGGCTTCCGGCCCGCATAGTTCGTAAATGGCATAGGAATGGGATTCTTCCAGCAGCACCTTTGCTACTACTTCAGCGATATCTCCTAAATGCACCTGACTGAGCAATGCATCAATCGAATAGGGAATGCCATAAACCCCATCCCGCTGAATGGACTGCCAGTAGCCCAACAAATTCTGCATGTAGACAGCCGGTTGGAGAATGGTGTAAGCCAGTCCACTGGTGAACAAACGCTCTTCAACCCGCATTTTCTTCCAGTGATGGGGCATTTCTTCGATCTGCGGGTGCAGTACAGAATGATAGACAAACCGCAAAACCCCCTGAGATTGGGCAGCCCGGATCAAATTTTCGGCTATGCGCAACTCGTTTGGATTCATATTTGGTGGAATGTGATAGACCGCCGCCATTCCTCGCAATGCCTGCTCTGCCAGCGAATCATCCAACAGATCGCCGATGATGAAGTCATCTATTCCCATCACGACAAGGGGTGAGGTATAAGCCTCCTGACGCACCCATGCCCGAATCCTCGCCCCTTTTGCAATCAGCGCTTTACACACCGCTATGCCGGTTTTACCGCTGGCGCCGGTTACAAGAATCTTCCCGGGTTCGTGCATCATCGTCTCCGTATTATATTCCAAAAAAGGCTCCCGATGTCCGGGTGATGACATCGGGAGCCATGCGGTTGGGCTGAACGGAGAATTAACTTGTTCAGCCCGTTTTTTCCCGTCAGCGCTCCAGATCAGGCGTTGGGATTAAGCCGTTCCACCGGCGGTTTCCAGACGTTGGTGATCAGGTTCAAAATGATACCGACCACCGCGCCGGTCGCAATAGAAGGCCAACCGAAGGGGAACAGACCCTTGAGGATCGGAATCGGCAGGAAGCCACCTTCGTAGCCGATGTTACCGCCAATACCGATGATCAGGATGGTCGCGCCAATGGCCAGCTGCTTGGGATCAAACAGGTTGACCTTCTCCGCCAGCATCAGCGCAATACCCTGCATGCCAATGACGCCGAACAGGTAGATGGACAAACCACCGGAGACCGCGGTCGGAATGGTCGAAACCAGATCCGCCAGCGGGCCGATGAAGCCCAGCAGTATCGAGATCAAACCTGCCGTAATCAGCACCGGACCGGAGTAGTTGCGGGTAATCACCATCAGCGAGTTGTTTTCCCCGTAGTTGGTTCCAGCGGTCGAGCCGAAGATACCGTTGACAAGGTCGTTCAAACCGTCAATCATCAGGTTGATACCGATGTAGCGGTTCAGGCGCAATTTCTCGCGGCCCTGCTCTTCAGCCAGATGGTCCACATACAGGCTGATCTGGTACAGGTGCGCAGTGGATTCGGGAATGGTGGCAATCGCCATTACGCCCACACCGAAGATGACCGTCAGAGTCAGGTCACTGGCGAAATTGGGGAAAGTGAACTGCGGGGCGCGGAACAGCGCCGATTGACCAAGCAGCGAGAAGTTGACCAGACCGAACGGGATGGCCACAATGTAGCCGACAATCGCCGCCAGCAAAATCGGCAGCATGCCAATGAAGCCCTTCCCCTGCAGATAGACCGAGAAAATGAAGGCCGAAAGCAGCGTGATCAGGGAAACCGTCCACCAGGTCATATCGCCGGTCAGAATGCCACCGGCAACACCGGAGGACATATCCAGAGCAGCCTTACCGAGGCCGATACCGATGGTGCAGGCCACAGAACCGGTTACCACAGGCGGCAGGACTTTATCGAGGGCTTCCTTACCACCGGAAAGGCGGATGATCAAACCGACGATGATGTTGATGGTACCGGTAGCGATGAAACCGGTCTGAACGATGGACAGCAGTGCCGGATCTGCCGGTACGCCGAAGGTCGGTTTGGTAATGGCTGTTACCGCCGCAATATAGCTGAACGATGAACCGTAGTACAGCGGGATGTAATTGCCGATGGCCAGTTTGGAGGCAATCAGCGCAACCACCGTACCAAAACCGGTTACTGTCAACACAGTGCTGACCGGGAAGCCCATCAGCAGCGCGCACAGCACCGTGGCCGGGAACATGGTGATCACGTGCTGGAAGCCCAGCAGGATCATGCGCCCAACCGGCGGGGTGTCCTGTGGCAGGTAACCCAGAACTGCTGGTTTTTGAACATCAGTTGCCATTGAAGTCTTCCTCCCTTGAAGAAAGAATGGATAGAATGAATTGAAAACTGTGGGTTGGGAATTGGGTTCGGAATAACTGCCCATACTCGTTCAGGAACATCCTCTCCTCCTTGCGGATATAAGTGGACATCCGAACCGCGTTTGGGGTCAAAAAATTCAGTCTTTCCTCGATAGGCACCTCCTTTCTTTTGTCAGCGGCTTTAACCGCTGCAACCCCGGAATAAAACGGCCAGAAGAACTAAAACAGCAACCAGAGGGATGATGTACATGAGCAAGCGAACCTCTGGTATTTTAGTTAAACCCCCCGCCATGTCTTTGGCTACGGCAGCGGCAAATTCCGTTTCGGACGGGGGTTTGAAGTCAACAACCTCGCTGCCACTGGCTTTGGCAGCAAGGCGGGCTTCCAAGGCTTTATCCAGCACTTCGAATGCCTGGCGAATCATGGTTTTGGCAACCGAGTCGATCATCCGCTGACCAACGCTCGCCAGCGCTCCACCAATATTCATCTCTCCTTCGTACTTCATCAGAGTGGTACCGTCCCCCTGGTCAATGAACTGCACCCTGCCCACGCCTTTGGCAAAACCGGGTGTTCCACGCCCATCCACCGTCAGGGTGCAGGATTCGGGTTCAACCACATCCGAAATGACCAGCTTGCCGGTAAATGAACCGGAAACCGGCCCAATGCGCACATTCATGGCGCCTTCGTATTCATTTTCGGCAACCATTTCCAGCTTTTGTGTACCCGGCAAGGCACTGGCTAACACCTCGGGATCGTAAAACATTTCCCATACTGCTTCGCGGGGACCATTAAAAACATGCTCGCCTTCCAGTTTCATTATTCGTTTTCCTCCATCAAGGATTAAGTAAATTGGGGATTTGGATTGGAGATCCAATCAAGCATGGCGAAGGGCGTCAAGCGCCCTTCGCCTGTTGAACATAAGTAAAGATGCGGCTGGGTGAAAGTGTATCCCGGTCGAACTCCACACCAGTTTCCTGCAAGGCATTTTCGACAGCCTGGGTAAACACCGATGGGATGGGAATTGCACCAGCCTCGCCCACACCCTTGATGCCCAACGGATTGAGCGGTGAGGGCGTTTCCATGTGACCAAGGACCAGTTTTTTGGGCATATCGGTTGCCTGTGGGAAGAGGTAATCCATGAACGAGGCTGTAACCAGCTGACCGTTCTCATCGTAAATCAACTCTTCGTAAAAGGCATCGCCGATGCCCATCTGGATACCGCCATGAATCTGACCATCCACCACCATGGGATTGACCGGTGTACCACAGTCATGGACAAATGCCATTTTCTCCAGGCTGACCTGCATGGTTTCCGGGTCCACTTCAACAATCAGCCCTACTGCACCGGCACCGGTTGCGCCGTAAGGCGGGCCGTAATAGGCGACCGCTTCCAAACCGGGTTCAGTTCCAGGCTCCATTGTGCCGCGCATCGGGTTGGCCAGGGTTGCCAGATCACCTAACGAGATAAACTTTGAGGGAATGTCGGCGACCCGCACCACACCATCCGCCAGTTCCAGTTCTTCTTCCGGTGCTTCCAGAATCTTACTGGCCAATTTGAGGGCTTTCTGGCGCACTTTTTGGGCGGCCAAATGGGTTGCTGTACCAGCCACCGTAATCCCACGGCTGGCAAACGTGCCGGCTCCCCAGCCAAAGTAACCGGTATCCCCGGTGATCACCTTGACATCTTTAACATCCACCCCAAGCTGATCAGCAACAATCTGGGCAAAGGTGGTGTAATGCGCCTGCCCCTGGGAAGTATACCCCGTGGTGACTACCACTTTCCCATTACCGCCAACCGTCACGCGAGCACCTTCGTAGGGTCCTACGCCGGTTCCTTCGCTAAAGCAGGCCACACCAATGCCCACCTTCTTACCCTGGGCGCGGAGTTTGGGCTGTACTTCATTGACAAATTTGTCGTACTCGATCAATTCAAGGGTCTTCTGAAAAGAAGTTGGGTAATCGCCGCTATCCAGCACACCTTCCACAAAATCCTGCCCGATGATGCTGGTGTAGTAAGGATAAGCATTCGCGGGCAGCAAATTCTTACGGCGAATTTCCACCGGGCTCATGCCCAGTTCTCTGGCTGCTGCGTCCAGCATTCGCTCCATCACAAACACACCGTACTGGCGGCCAGCCCCTCGTACGGGTGTCACAATCATCTGATTGGTAAACACGACATAGAATTCGGTCAGGAAATTCGGCACGCGGTAATTGGTGACCGTATGGGTCTGGGTATTGAGCGGTACAGTCATCATATAGGGATTGTACGCACCGGTGTTATGGTAGAAAAAGTCCTTTAACCCTACAATCGTTCCATCGCGTTTGACCGCAAGTTCGCAATAGTGAACCTGATCACGTTCCGAGGTGGTTGCCAAGAAGTTTTCGCGCCGGTCTTCAAACCACTTGATCGGCCGGTCTAATTTCATCGCCAGATAGGTGATCAGGACGTCATCCGGCAGTGAGGTATTGATTTTCGGGCCAAAACCGCCCCCGGTGTTAGGGGTAATCACCCGCACCTGACTTTCAAACAATCCCAGCCGGGCAGCGGTTTGATTGCGCAGCGCAATTACCGATTGGGTGCCGCACCAGATGGTCATTTGTTTGGCGTGTTTATCCCACTGGACGATGATGCCACGGTTTTCCATCGCCGCGCCGGCATTGCGGTTGATGAAGAACTTTCGTTTGATCACCAGGTCGGCTTCTTTAACCGCTTGCTCCCAAGAACCCCGCTCCTGACGCACGTGACCGGCCTCGTTGGAGGGCAAATCTTCATGCACCAGCGGGGAGCCAGGCTGAAGCGCCTTTTCCAGGTCCACCACCGCCTCGAGTGGCTCGTAATCCACATAAATCAGATCACAGGCATCCTCCGCAATGTAGCGCGATTCGGCAATCACGATAGCCACCGGCTCACCCGCAAAGCGGACTTTATCTTTGGCAATCGGCATGGTTGTGCGCGCCACATAAGTAGCACCTTTGATCGCCGTTGGGGGGGGCACTTGCAGCGGACCGGGTTTGATGTAATCGCCAAAATCTTCCGCCGTATAGACGCCGATCACTCCCGGCAATTTGCGGGCTTCGCTCACATCAATGCTCTTGATGCGGGCGTGTGCGTAATCCGACCGCTTGAAGGCGGCATGAAGCATACCCGGAAGTTCGATATCATCCAGAAACTGAACATTGCCGGTGATCAATTCCGGGTCTTCGAGCCGTAAAATGGATTGATGAACGTATTTACCTGCCACGGTTGCTTCTCCTTTCATCCACTAATGAGACGCCATTTTTTGGGCAGCCAGCTTCACCGCCTCGATGATGTTGAAATAGCCAGTACAGCGGCAGAAGTTGCCATCAATCGCCTCACGGATTTCTTCTTCAGTAGGATTGGGGTTATCCCCCAGATAATCCACCAGCGTCATCAGAAAACCGGGTGTGCAAAAACCGCATTGTAAGGCGTGTTTTTCGATGAAGGCTTGTTGAATGGGGTGCAGGTTATCCGGCGTTCCCAGCGATTCAACCGTCTGAATCTCGTGTCCGTCCGCCTGAACGGCAAAAATGGTACAGGAACGCACCGCTTCGCCGTCCATCAGAACCGTGCAGGCGCCGCACAAACCGTGTTCACAACCCACATGCGTACCGGTCAAACCAAGATCATGGCGGATAAAATCACTCAGCAGAAGACGGGGCTCAACCTCGCGCTCATACTGTTTTCCGTTCACCGTAACCTTAATTTTGACTGTTTGAGCCATGTCATCCTCCTTTTTACTTTGCTCGCTCAAAGGCTTCGGTCAGACCGCGCCGTACCAGCACTTTGACCAGATGCCGGCGATATTCTGCCGTGCCGTGAATATCCGTGCCCGGGTCAACTTCTTCTTTGGAAATTTTCTCGGCCACTTCGGCAATCGCCTCCGCCGTGGGTACATTTCCGACAAGGATTTTCGGAGCGGTCTGAGAGAGAATGGGAGTCTCCCCAACGCTGAACAGAACTACCCGCGCATCCTTGCAGCGTTTATTTTCATCCACCACCACCACGCTGATGACGGCGGCTTGCGCGTAACCGCCTTTCTGACGGGAAACCTGCTGGTAAGAAGCCCCGCTGCCTTTGGCCATGGGCGGAAGCACCACCTCGGCCAGCATTTCTTCTGGCTCCAACACCGTCATAAACGGACCCATGAAGAAATCCTCGGCATTCACCCAGCGTTCACCGCCCTGTTTCCGTACCAGAAAACGGGCATTCAGGGCAACCGAAAGAGCCGGAATCTGAGCAGCCGGGTCGGCGTGAGCAATTGCCCCACCGAAAGTTCCGCGGTTGCGAATTTGCGGATGAGCAATGTGCTTCACCACGTAGGGAACAATGGGGAAGCGTTCAGCAACCAGCGGGTCCTTTTCAACCACGCTGTCGCGAGTCATCGTCCCAATGGCCAGCCCGCCGTCACTGGTAGGCTTGATGTAAAACAATTCGTTGACTTTGTTCAGATCAACCAGCGCTGCCGGGCGCGCCATGCGAAAGTTCATCGCCGGGATTAAACTTTGACCGCCGGCGAGCACCTTGCCATCATACCCAAGTGTTTGCAGGGTGGCGAGCGCTTCTTCCACGCTGGTCGGTGCATAATACTCAAAAGGTGCCGGTTTCATTTATTAATTACCTCCTCGAGAAGGCTGCTAAAAAATCCATCATAAATCAAGTCAGAAAAAGGGGAAAAGGTTGCTATTTATCCATAACCATTAATCTGAGATTAATATTATGAAGGCAGCCCCCAAAAAATGCAACTTTTTGAGGGCTGCCAGTTTTCAATGTTATCCTTCCTTGAAGGCCACAAAGCGACCCCACATGGATTCGGCTTCCATGGCTTTCTGCACAAAGCAGCCAATGTAATAGCGTCCACTGGGGGCATCTGCAATCTGGTAGCCTAGATTCTCGGCATGCACAATCTTCTTGGGGAAGAGATTGAGGTGCATGTCCTGATAGTACTGGTCGAGCGGGAACATCTCATCCCAGGACTTGCCAAAGTCGCGTTTGAGTTTTTCGTTAGCCTCTTCAAAGGTCTTGGGATGCCAGATGCGCTGGATCGTATTCATCGGATGATCGGCGGCAACGCAGTCCACGCCAATCCACTTGATCTTCTTTTCGGCGGCCCATTGAGCAAAATCAGCGGAGGGGCCGGGATGCTTGATCATATAGCGGAATTCATCGGAATCCGGGCTGATCCAGCCGTATTTGTACCAGCCGGTCTTGATGATCAGAATATCACCCTCACGCACCTCAACAACCTTTTCGATCATCTCTGGCGAATACACGCTGGAATTGCTGACCATGTCAGAAATATCGGCAATCACTCCTGGACCGACCCACTCTTCCAGCGGCACTTCGCCAATCGTGCGCCCGTTCGGGTAGAAGTGCTTTTCGCCGTCCATGTGGGTTGCCAGATGAATTGAGGCATTGCAAATCGAGCCGTTACGCGCCATGCCATAATGGGCCCCACCCACCCGTTTGAAGTACTTGACTGTCAACGGCTCGTAGTTGGCCCACTGCGGCGATCGCACCGAGAACGGTACGGTCATGTCAATCATTTGTGCCCGGTCCATCGCTTCGTAGAATTCTTTTTCGTCCATCCACGCCGGCGGTTGATAGGCCACCACCCGCGCCCAGGCCGTTTCCACTTCCATGAAGGGTATCGGCATGACTGCAATCCACGCCCGCTGGTTTTTGAGTTTGTCAATTTCACCGACGATGGATTCGACGAAGAGGAGATGATTTTTGGGCAGGGTAATATGAGTCATCTCATAGTACCAGTCCTGCGGGAACATCTCATCCCACGTCTTGCCATACTCTTTGATTAATTTGGCTTCGGCCTTCTTGAACTCATTTTCATGCAGCCGGCGGATAGGGGTGTTCATCGGGTGTTCGGCACAGCCACAATCCACACCGATCCATTTCAATTTCATGTCCAACGCCCACTGGAAGAACTCCGGTGAAGGACCGGGATGACGTACCAAGAAACCAAATTCTTTCGATTCAACCCCGCCTTGAGCATTTGGATTATATACGTCCGGTTGATCCCATGAGTAGCGATGATAGCCGGTATTGATGATCAGAATGTCACCTTTGCGCACATCAGCCTTCTTCATGATCATTTCGGGTGTGTAGAGGCTGTAATCCGAAACCATGTCGGAAATGTCTACTACCACACCCTGGCCGCACAGGTCGCTTAAGGGAATATCGGAAATCGCCCGCCCGCCAGAATGGAAGGCGGTTTCGCCGACCAGATGCGTACCAACCGTGTTGGACCAGTTCAAAATCTGGCCATTAGCCCCAGCGCCGCCACCGTAAGCACCGGTCACCCGCTTGAAGAAATGGACTTCCAGGGCTTTATCACCGGGGAACGGCGGTGTGAAGATGCTGCATCCTTGAGTCAGGTCATACAACCTGGCTTCCGCCATCATTTTAATAAATTTTTCACGATCCATTTTTTCCCTCCAATCCTGATCGAAAGGTTTAGATACCGTACTTGTCGGCAAAGGCGATTAAGGCATCTTCAAAAGCCGACATTGGCATACTCACCACCCCCGCACCCACCTGTCCGACACCGGGGTCCTTGTGAGCCACACCCGTATTGACGCGCGGCGGAAGTTGCTTTTCCACTACTTTGCGGATGTCCACGCCGGTGGGTGTGCCGCGAAAATCCAGATAGGGGATGGTGTAATATTTATGCTCGGCGGTGGTGATCTCGTACATATCCAGCGTGGTGCGGATGGCATCCTGCGCCGTACCGCCAATGAAGGTCACAATCGCCGGGGCGGCTGCCATGGCAAAACCGCCAATGCCGGTTGTCTCGGTGATCACGCTGTCGCCAATATCCGGATTGGCGTCTTTCTCGGTGAAGCCGGCAAAGTAGAGCGCCTTGACATGCGGTGCCGGTGCGGTAAACCAGCGGTCACCCAACCCACTCACTTTCAAACCGAAATCGGTGCCGTTGCGCCCCATAATGGAAACAACCGTACTGCCTTCAACCCCGTGAGCAGCCATTGAAGCCGTTTTACAGCCCGCCATGACGGGATTTAAGATGGTGAGCGCATTTTCACCCATGAACTTCAACACATCAAATGCAATATCCGAGTTCTTTGCAACTTTGGAGACATGCGGAGCGAGCAAGGTGGTGAACAAAATCGAAGCCGCATCAAGTCGGTTATGGCCGTCATCACCCATGTGCAGCGCTTTGCCCAGTAACGACCGCAAATCAATCCCTCCGCTGGATTTCAGAGCCGCATCCACCGTCGGGCCGAAGACTTCATTCAACCAGCGCATGCGTTGAATCACATCCTCGCTGTATGCCCCCATCCGCATCACCTTACCGCGCCCCTCATTGAGTCCGGAATAGGCCTTGTTGCCGAACACCTGATCTTCAACGATATAAACCATCATTTCCGGTGAAATCACACCTGCCATCGGGCCTACTGAGGCGTAATCGTGGCACGGGGCAAACGTGAACTTACCCGAGGCCAGCATGGCTTCGGCTTCTTTGGCATCCTTTGCTTTGCCTTCAAACAGCAGGGCACCAATCATGTTACCCTTCATTGGGCCGGACATTCGCTCCCAGGTTACCGGCGGACCGGCGTGAAGTAACAGGTTATCGGTCATACCGGGGATGACTTCTTTGGCTGGCGCCACCCCAACCACCACCGGTCGGGCTTCCATCATATTTTCAACGGCTTTTCTATTGGCTTCCTCGATATTAATCATGATCCTCCTCCAAAAGATTATCTGGAATTCGCTACCCAATCAGTCAATTTGAGGAAAGTTTCTTCATTCGTTCCAGAATACTGGCCAATTTCTCGTTACCGCCAGCTGGAGGCCGCCAATCCACATGCACCACCGGAGTTTCTTGCGCAGTGAGATTTTCGGCAAACGATTCCAGCCCAACATTGAATGCCTTGACCGGCTTTTTGAGGACTTCCAAATCCACCGGGGCAGCCATTGGCTGGGACTGCTCCGCTGGTTGATTAAGTGCCTGAATAATTTGACCGGCGTATCGCACAGCGGCCTCGTTGCTCGTTTCCACCCACGCTCCACCCTGCTTCAACTGATGGATTTGATGGCTGAGTTTTTGCGGGTCTTCTTCCGTGCCGGTACAGACGACCACCACTTCCAGATAGCGCCCGGATTTTTCGGCTTTGGCTTTGGCTTCGGCAATTGCCGGGCCGAGTTCACTGGCTGGGTCGGGATGTGAGCCAAAGCCGATCACCACATCCATCAAAATTACGGCTACTTCTGGATCATCCGCTTCTTCCATTAAGCGGCGGATGCGTAAGTCGTTGTCCATCATCGGATGCAAGCGTCCAACGGTGAATTCGTCCTCACCGAGGTCCACAATGGTATGCTCAACACTGACCAGCGAGTCTTTGAGTTTGTTCTCTTTATTGATAGGCGCGTTGGCATACACCTTTGGCACATATTCCGTCAGCAAGTGCTGAGCCTCATAAGCAAGGGTGCCGCCGGAAAACAGACCACGCAGGTATTTTTGGCCGGGGGCAAATCGTTCCAGTTTCAGGTCCGCTTCAGCCTCCAGTACCGGCGGGTTTTTAGCCAGTTCAACCGCCAGGGCTGCTGCATCATCCAAACCAGAGGCAAAGAACAGATTGCCTACCCGCCGCGAAATCGGTGTACGGCCGATGAAATTGACCACGACCGGTTTGCCGGCTTTGCGGGCTACCCGCAGCACCTGATCGGCGACCTTGGGAGAAGGCGGCTTGGAAACCAGCACGATTACTTTGGTATCCGGGTCACGGCTGAGCGCATCCAGCCCCATTAAGAAGGTTACACCACCCACTTTTTCGGAAAGATCCCGTCCGCCAGTGCCAATTCCAAAGGTCATGCCTCCGCCCAGCTGATCAATCCGTGAGGCCACTTGCTGCAATCCGGTGCCGGCAGCAGCCACCACACCAATCGGTCCGCGCCGAACTTTATTGGCAAAGCCCAGTCCAACGCCGTTGATCATGGCCGTACCGCAATCCGGACCCATAACGAGTAAACCCTTATGAGCCGCCTCTGCTTTTAAAGAAATTTCCTCTTCAACGGACACATTATCGCTGAAGAGGAAAACATGTTTGTTGAGCCTTAATGCCTCGCGGGCAACCCCGGCAGCATAACGGCCCGCCACCGAAATCAACACCCAGTTGGCATCCGGCATCATGCTCTGAGCGCCTTCGAGACTGCGCGGCCGGTAGTCTTGCTGAATGCTGGACTTGCGTGCCGACAGCAGTTCATCCACCCGCTGAAGCGCATCATTTGCAGCACGTTCATCACCAGCCCGCACTACAATGACCAAATCATTTTCTTTTGCCTGTTCAACTTCACTGGTAACCAAATCAACGCGCGCGAGCAATTCTTTGTTCGTGGGGGTACCCATAATCACGCCAGCGTCTTCCACACCGGGCAGATCCGCCAGCGACCGCTGCAATTGCATCAAAACGGCCGAGTCGTAATAAACACCGCTGCGAATTTCAGCTTTAATCACGCTCATGTTTCACTCCTGTTCCTGGAATCATCAAAACAACCGGCCAGAAATAAGCATCCGTCGGTTGATTTTGGCTGGGAAAAGTCATTTGAAAATCCATTTTCAGTCGGGGCCTGAAAAGGAAACACTCTCCAGAGGGGTATTCTGATACGAGATTGATTTTCAGGTTTGGTACGGTTAGAGGTAAACTCGGCAGGCTTCTGGCCGTCTAAAGAAATGTAGGACAACTGACAAAATGAGTATAACACTTTGGGATTACCGAGTCAATCGGAGTATTTCCTCACCGGGGCTGCTTTCCCCGGTCTGATCTCTATGATGATACAGATCAGACCGGGGTACATCCTGAATGATTTTAAAGTTCGAGTTTTTCCGGCACGCGCAGCACCGCGTTGGCTTTGCGGACTTCTTCCGGCACATTGAAGTTCAAATCATTTCCGACCGCATCCACCAGATATTGCTTGAGCTGCAAATTCCAGTGATCCTGACTGACATAGAACACCTTGGCGCCGCCCAGCTCATGCTGGTACTCTGGCCACGGCTTGGTTGGTTGTGCCATCGCCAGCCCCGCCATCCGCCATCCGTTGTAACTTTCAAAGGTGGACCACCACTCCTTGGCCTTGCAGATTTCCATGGCGTAGTAGGTCTTGGCATAATACATCGCCCAACCCACTCTTCCGCGGCGGGAGAAGGCCATCGTATGCAGACTGATGGCCAGATCTTTGTTCCAGAAGCGGCCATTGGCAAAACCGACCAGTTCGCCGTCCACCAGCCCCAGAATGGTAAAGGCATCCTTAATGCGTTTGCGTTTGACCGCCAGGATTTCCCCGTAGACACGCACACCGACAATATCGTAAAAATCTTTTTCCACTTTCATCACCCGCTCCATAAAACCGAGCAGGGTGGGAATATCATCCTCGGTCATTGAGCGCAGGTAAAGGGTGCGGCCGTCTTTGAGCAGGAAGGTTGCTTCCGGCCATGGCGGCAACTGCATGGGGTAACCCTGCAAAATCGCCTCAACTTCGCCAACATCAATCGTCAATGTGTCCACAGATACGGGAGTTGGGGGGGTAAGTTTCATCTGGTTCACTCCTTATAAAAAATGGAATTAACGGAAGGTTTCCAATCCTCCTGGCAGAATTGGCACACTTGAGAGGAATGGAAACAAAAGAACCCGCAAGGCTTTTACGCCTGCTGGACGGGTCTTACTGCTAACCTGTGGGGCAAAGATGGTATTGCTTTATGAAACTGTAGGGTGAAGTATTTTTATTATAGCCAATCCAAAAATATCCGTCAATAACACTTGTAATTACAGGGATGGATAATTGTCATACAAATTGTCTGCTAACGACCAATTTTAAGGCAAGAGGCTGGCCATTTGCCTTTCAATAATTTCGCTCAAATAATCCAGTGAAGGCGGGCCGAAGATTCTTTCGCCGTTCAACCAGAATGCCGGCGTAACACTAAATCCATTTTCACCCGCCCGCCGCATGTCAAACTCCACTTTGCGCCGCATTTGACTTTCTTCCAGACATTGATTGAAAGTCGGCATATCCAAACCCAACCGAGAAGCATAATCTTTCAATGCTTCTACCCCCAACCCCAAATCTTGCTCGAACAACAAGGCGTTATACTCCCAAAATCGCCCCTGGTTGAAGGCACACTGACCAGCCTCAGCAGCCTTGATGGAAGCCGTACTGCGTCTGGCATTATCCCGCCAAATAAATACCACCTGATCGGGGAAACGCTGTAAAATCCCCTCGCGCACCTGAGCGCGATGCCATAAACGGCAAACGTCGCAGGCGTAATCCCCATATTCGATCAAGACAATTGGCGCATCCGGGTTGCCCAAATACGGATCCGCCAACAGTCGCTGCTCAGCCACTTCGGGATAGTTTGGTTTTGGCAACAGGAGAACCAGCCCCAACAAAGCAATGATCAACATCACTACGAAAACCGTTGGCCGATTTTTGAAGATAGCCTGTAATCGGAATGGCATGGGAATTCCTCCGTAATACAAAATCCAGGTTTATCTTTAAGAAGCTGGCAGGTCTGGTTTTCTTACCCAAAGACCATTGACATTTTTATAAAGGTTCATAAAATTATACTTAAGTATAATTTTATGAACAATAAAATGCAAAACGACTCACTCATTTCAACCGCTGAACGCACCCTCAAACTGGTGGAGTTGTTCCTAAACCATCCTGAGGGACTGACCCCCCAGGAAATTTTGCCTCATTTAGGAATTTCACGGGGGGCATTGTTCTTACTGTTGCGCACCCTCAAAAACGCTGGCTACCTCGAACAAAGCGAACGCAGAGGGCGTTACCGCGCCGGCCCGCGATTGACCGCCTGGCGAACAACCAGCAGTGAATTTCACCAAAACCTGATGGATGCCTTCTATCAGGAAGCACGTCTCCATCCTCTTTCAGAAACCCTGCTCATCACCGTACCGGCGGCTCAGGGTATATTGACGCTGGCGCAAGTCGAAAGCCATCATACTGTTCGCAGCGCCTATCCAATTGGCGAGGTGATCCAAACCCGCAACCCAGCCGAGGATTTATTCCAATCTCCGCCGTCTTCTTCCATCGTCCAAAATGGTTATTCGATGCAATTATCCAGCGAGACCATCGAATTGGCATTACCGGTCTGCGCGGATGGAATACACCCTCAGGCTGCCCTGCTGCTCAGCGCGCCATCGTTCCGCTGGAAGGAAGAAGATCTCATTCAGCATACCCTGCCTGAATTGCGCGCCCTGGCAGCCCGGCTCTCCTATCGATTAGGGGCCACCACCTACACCCCTTATCAGGTTCAACCACCCGGCCAATTGACTGCTGAGGCTCCTTTGAATCCGCAAGAAATCCGGCGATTTTTACAAGGGCCATGGACAGCACGACTGGCCTGCCTGCGTCCGGACGGTAAACCGCATGTTATTCCGGTCTGGCAGGAGTGGGACGGTAAAGCCTTTTACCTGATTGCCTGGCGAGGTTCGCTGTGGGCAGAATACCTGCTTCAAAATCCCGAAGCCTCACTGACCATTGACGAACCGTGGCCACCCCTGCGCCGGGTCTCTGCCCGCGGCAAGGCCATTCCTCTACCGCTGGGACAAGATAACCCTCAGTTGAACGAGTTACTGCGCCGCCTTTCCGAGCGCTACCTTGGCGAAGCCACCCTTGCACCATCCAGTGAGCAAATTCAACAGGTCTTTCAAATCATCCCCGAAACCCTGCGAGGCTGGAAAGGTCTGCTGACCGCCCATTCGCTTAAAGGAGAGGGCATCATCTCATCATGAAAGTCGAAATTGCCTCTCTCAGCCACACCTTTACTGTCCCTCAACCGCGCCCAGCCCTGCTCAATCTCGACTTGCAGGTCCCCAGCGGACAATTTGTGGCGGTCATTGGGCCGAGCGGCTGCGGTAAGTCCACCCTGCTGCGACTGATCGCCGGTCTCCTTCAGCCAACCAGCGGAAACATCCGATTGGATGGCAAAACACCCGCCGAAGCCAACGCCGCCCGGCAGGTCGCCTGGCTGGCACAAAGTCCTGCTCTCTTACCGTGGTTGACGGTGGAAGGCAACATATCCTTAGCGCGAAAACTGCTGGCCACCCGCCTCAACCATCAAATAAGCGTGCAACAGGCCCTGGAGCGGGTTGGGTTGGAAAATTTTGCCCGCGCCTACCCCTTTACTCTTTCCGGCGGCATGCAACAGCGGTTGGCACTCGCCCGCCTGTTGATTCAAAATGCCCGGCTATGGCTCATGGACGAACCTTTTTCTGCATTAGATGAGATCACCCGCGAACAATTGTCAGCAATGCTGGTTGACCTGTGGCAGCCGGCTCATCCCACGGTGCTGTGGGTCACCCACAACATCTACGAAGCCCTCCGACTGGCAGAGAGGGTGATTGTCCTCTCACCCGCGCCCGGTCGCATCACCGCCGATTTGAGCATCTCCCTCCCCTATCCGCGCGCGAGAGGATACGCCAGCCTTTCAAGATCTGCTGCGCCGGGTACGCGCTGCTCTCAATCAGGCATTGGAGGTAGCCGCATGAACCGGTTGCAACTGGGGGGCGGTCAGATGGCTGTGCTGATTGTGCTGCTTTTCCTGCTGGGTTGGGAAACGGCCGTCCATATCTGGCGAGTGCCGGTCTATCTTTTACCAGCCCCCAGCCGCATCCTCCACACGTTGATCGAACATCCAGCTCTGTATGTGCAGGCCAGTGTGCTAACCCTTGGTGAAGCCTTCGCCGGGTTGCTGATTGGCCTTCTGGCGGGCATATTAATTGCCTCTTTGCTTACCCTGCTCCCCGGTCTGGAAGAGGGGGTGATGACGCTGGCAATCTTGCTCAAATCCACCCCGCTGGTGGCAATTGCTCCTTTGTTGACTATCTGGCTGGGATTTGGTATCCTGCCCAAAATCCTCATCACCGCCTTGCTGACCTTTTTCCCTGTTCTGGTCAACGTCCTCAGCGGACTGCAAAAGACCGACAGCCACCACCTGGAATTATTCCACTCATGGCACGCATCGCGCGGGGAAGTATTTCGTCACCTGCGGGCACCCAATGCGCTGCCCTACCTGTTTGCTGCCCTTAAAATCTCCGCACCTCTGGCACTGATCGGCGCAGTGGTGGCCGAGTGGACCGGTGCATCCGGCGGGTTGGGGCGGGTGATGTGGCTGGCCTATACCAACCTCAACCTGCCCTTTTTGTTTGCCGCCATTTTTATCCTCGCCGCGGCCGGCATGGCGCTCTATCGCCTGACCGTCTGGTTGGAACGGCGGGTCATCTTCTGGCAATCCCACCCCGAACCCTGAGAGGTGAACATGCAACGCTCCATTTCATTCTCCTTGCTTCTCCTTCTGCTGGTTTCTGCTTGCGTCACTGCCGCGCCCCCGCAAGTCACACCAACCCCAGAACCGCTTACCCTGACCTTCATGGCTGGCTACAAACCTCAAGCCAATTTACCCTTTGTGGGCGCCTATGTTGCCAAAGAAAAAGGTTTTTTTGAGCGCGAGGGATTGAATGTCACCATCGAGCATTCCGCCGGCCAGGGAGAGCATCTCCAACTGCTCACTGCCGGAAAGATTCAGGTGACTACTCAGGATGCCGCCGTCCTGCTCCAACGCCGCGCCGATCCCGGTCTGCCGCTGGTCTCGATTGCCCTGATTGGCCAGCGCGGCCAGCAGGCTTACGCAGCTCTGGCTTCCTCCGGCATTCAAACTCCCAAAGACTGGGAAGGGCGTACAGTCGGCTACAAAGGCACACCCCCACCCGATCTGTTTGCCCTGCTCAGTGCCGCCGGCGCGGATGCGGAAAAGATCTCTCTGGTCAATGTCGGTTTTGACCCACGCATTCTCACCGAGGGCATGGTGGACGTGTACCCGCTGTTCAAATCCAACGAACCGTACCTGATTCGCTCGTGGGGCTACGAACTGACCCTTTGGGATGCTGCCGATTACGGTGTACCAACCCTCGGCCTGACCTACGTCACCAGCGAAACCATCCTGCAGGAACAGCCAGAAGCCGTGCGCCGCTTTCTTAAAGCCGCGCTCGACGGTATTTCCTACGCCGAGCAATATCCCGATGAAGCGGTGGAAATCGTGCTGAAGTACACCGGCCCGCAAGCCGATCCGCAGCACATGCGCTACATGCTGGAGACTGAACTGCGCGACGCCAAAAGCCCGCTTACCGAACAATACGGCTACGGCTGGCAAACCACAGAACAGTGGGCGGCCCTTGCCGAGATGCTGGTGCAACAAGGCATCATTCCTCCGCTGGAGGTTGATAAGGTGTTTACAACGGCTCTGTTGAAGTAATCTTAAGACATTCTTGTTACATTTATCACGACAAGATATTTTTTGTGCAGACTATTTTATGGTAAACTAACTTCTGCTGGCGGAGCACGCAGCCTTCTGCATTTAGATCATCAGCCTCAAAGGTGCAGGCCGGGATATCCGGCAGGGGCAAAAGCATCTTTGAGGTCTTTTTAATACGGAGTACGAATGCGCTGGGTTCGTGATTACACCCCTCAACCTGTGGAAAACCATCTCTACCGTTCTGCATTGCTGGTCACCATCAGCGGGAACGTCTTACTCGCAGCCGTGAAAAGCCTGGCGGCTTACTTTTCCGGTTCGGTCGCCCTCTACTCGGATGCCGCCAACTCTATCTCGGATGTGTTGTATTCCATCATGATGGTGCTGGGGCTGTATCTGGCTCAGCGTCCGCCGGATCTTTCCCACCCGCAGGGTCACAGTCGCTTCGAGCCGCTGGTCGGCACGTTGATTTCATTTTCGATGGCATTTGCCGGTTATGAGGCATTGCGCGCCTCCTTTGTTCGTTTTCAACAGGGCGGGCTGGCAATTGAACCCGGCTTGCCGACAATTGCCCTGCTTTTCAGCGCAGCCATTAAAGTGGGTATGTATCTCTATATCCACAATACTGCCAAAAAACTGACCAGCCCAACCCTCAACACCGCCGCCAAAGACAATCTGAGTGATGTGCTAACCTCCAGCGCCGCCTTTGTAGGAGCGTTTGGTTCCAGGTTGATTCATCCCATCACCGACCCGATTGCCGGTTTTGCCGTGGCAATCTGGATCTTTCGGGCTGCTTTCCTGGCAGCTCGCGAAAACCTCAACTTCCTCACCGGCGGCGGCGCACCGGAAGAATTGCGCCAGCGCATCATTCAGGAAGCCTCCTCCGTGCCGGGCGTTCTGCGCGTCCATCACCTGATGACCGATTACTCCGGCCCGCGCTTAATTGCCGACTTGCATGTCAACGTGGACGGGAATACCACCCTGACCGAATCGCACCGCATCACCGATGAAATCATCGCCCGGCTCGAAGCCATGCCCGAAATTGACCGCGCCTATGTTCATCTCGAACCAGATGACTGGGAATAACCCCGCAGAGGATTACCCCCATGCGCATGTCTCAACTTTTCAGTCAGACTCTAAGGGAAACACCCGCTGAAGCTCAATCCCCCGGTTATGCTTATCTGTTGCGCGCCGGCTATTTTCGGCAGGTTGCTGCCGGCATCTTTGCCGCACTGCCGCTGGGTCTGCGTGTTCAGCGCAAAATTGAGCGCATTCTGCGCGAGGAAATGCAGGCAATTGGCGGGCAGGAAGTCAGCCTGCCGGTGGTGCTGCCGGCGGAGATTTGGAAAGAAAGCGGGCGCTGGTACCGCATTGGGGCTGAAATGGCTCGCCTTAAAGATCGCGCCGATCGCGACCTGGTGCTGGCGATGACTCACGAGGAATCGGTTGCCGACCTGGTGCGCCGCGAAATCCGCTCTCATCGTCAGCTCCCGCGCCTGATCTACCAGATTCAAACCAAGTTTCGCGATGACCCCCGTCCACGCGCCGGTTTGATTCGCGTCCGTGAGTTTATCATGAAAGACTCATACTCGCTGGATACCGACTGGGAAGGGTTGGAAAAGCAGTATCAGGCTCATTACGAGGCTTACCTGCGTATCTTCCGGCGTATTGGACTGCCGGTTATCGCCGTAGCATCCGACAGTGGCATGATGGGCGGTAAACGCTCACATGAATTCATGTACCTCAACCCCTTGGGGGAGGATACTCTCATGCTATGCGATGCTTGCGGTTACGCTGCGAACCGCCAGGTGGCTCGTTATGCCAAACCGCAGCCACCTCAGGAAGAGGCTCTGCCATTGGAGAAAGTCCATACTCCACAAACCCGCACCATCGAGTCACTGGCGCGCTACCTGAACATCCCCGAATCGAGAACAGCCAAAGCCGTATTTCTGACGGCCACCCTCCTTGAAAACGATCAGTCCCAAAACAGGCTGGTGATGGCTATCGTGCGCGGGGATATGGAACTTAACGAAACCAAACTGGCCAACCTTCTCGGCGCAATTGACCTGCGTCCGGCAACCGAAGAAGAAATCCGTGCCAGCGGAGCGGTGCCGGGCTTTGCTTCCCCGGTCGGCCTTCAGGATCTGCTGGTAGCGGTGGACGACCTGATTCCCCAATCCCCAAACCTCGTTGCCGGAGCAAACGAGGAAGATTACCACCTGCGTAATGTCAATTTTGGCAGAGACTACACCACCCCGCTGGTTGCCGATCTCACCGCTGCGCGACAGGGCGATCCGTGCCCCCAGTGTCGGTCACCCTTGCGTGCTGAACGAGGTGTTGAGGTGGGCAACATCTTCCAACTTGGTACGGGTTATTCCGAGGCAATGGGCTGCACCTTTCAAGATGAAGATGGACAGGTTAAACCGGTAGTAATGGGCTCCTACGGCATTGGCGTTGGGCGGCTGATTGGCTGTCTTGCCGAAGCCTGCCACGATGACAAAGGTCTCATGTTACCACCCGTAGTTGCCCCCTTTCAGGTTCATCTTGTGTTGCTCAGCGGCAAGGGAAGCGAAGCAGCCCGGCAGACTGCCGAAAGGCTATACGAGCAGTGGCAGGCGGCTGGTCTGGAGGTGCTTTATGATGACCGTGAAGAAAGTCCGGGAGTCAAATTCAACGACGCCGACCTGATCGGCATTCCCCTGCGCGTCACGGTTTCCAAACGCACCATCGAAAATGGAACACTTGAAATCAAGGCGCGCCATGAGGAAGAGAAAATTACCATTCCGCTGGAAAACGGGGTGGTCTACCTTCAAGGTCGTTTGGCTCAATTGAAGTAACAAAATTGCTTTCAGTCAAATAACACATAATCCTGCAAGAAGCGTTCGGTTTGCTGGTAGAAATCTTCAATCGTCTCCGGCGCACGAAAGCCATGCCCTTCACCGGGATACAGGCGGAAGAGGTGCGGCACGCCCAATCCGCGCAGGCGTTCAACCAACGCCTGATTTTGGGCAGGTGGTACGGCCTTGTCCTCCTCACCTTGAAAAATTGCCAATGCATCCCGCATCTGATTTAACTGTTCAATCGGTGAACGCTTTCGGTAGAGCGCCGCGGCTTCCGGGAATGGTGCGATCAACCGGTCGGTGTAATAGCGCTCAAAGCGGTGTGTTTCGCGCGCCAGTGCAATCAAATCGGCAACCGGGTAAAGCGCAATCCCAGCCTTGAACACGCCTGGGTAGCGCACCAAACAGTTCAGCACGGTAAAACCGCCGGCGCTGCCACCCATTACCACCATCCGCTGCTCATCCGCCTGCCCCTGGCGAGCCACAAACCGCGCAAGGTTGACTGTATCTGCCACATCGGCTTCGCCCCAGTTACCGTTTAATGCCTGCTGGTAAGTACGCCCGTAACCGCTGCTGCCACGGTGATTAACTTCCAGCCAGGCGTAGCCGCGGCTGGTGAAATAAGCCGCTTCGCGCGGGAAGTCCAGTACAGCCGCGGAAGTCGGACCTCCATGGACGTGGACGATGAAGGGTGGTAAACCTTGCCCTTCGGCCTTTGGATTTTGCGGCGGATAAAACCAGCCGTAAATCCGTTCACCATCCGGCAGGCGACATTCTACCGCTTGCGGATCGGCAAACCACTCCTCCGGCAGCAGCCAGGCATCCGTGCAGGCAATTTCCCGCCAGCGCGCTCCCTCCCAGCGTAAAATACGCTCAGCCAGGCGCGGTGAGGACGCCAGCACAGCCAATTCGCCGCTGTGCGGGTGTACACTTAACTGGCGCAGCCAGGTAAAGGGTGCGGTGGGGATCACCCGCACCGAACCGCTTTCGACATCTACCTCACACAGCTCAGCCATACCAGCGTGGTTGCGGATCACCAGCATCCGTTTGCCATCCGGCAGCCAGGCCAGTGAGCGCTGCCCCTGCACCCATGCCGGCGTGCTGAGGTGATACCCCCGCGCCGCGTAGACTACGCGCCTTTCGCCGCTTTCTGTATCGAACAGCATCAGATCATCCCACTCGCCCTGTGCAGCAAGGTAAGCCAACTGCCGGCCATCGGGTGAAAAACACGGCTGCGTGAAAACACCCTCACTCCTCCCGCCGGCAACTACAAATCTTTCAACGACATGCGGAGGTTCTCCGCCAAGGTTTGCCAGCACCAGCCGGGTTGCATCCCAAGGCATGTTCGGATTTTCCCATTCAACCCACGCCAACCGATTCCCATCGGGTGACCAGACCGGCTGCATGTAGAAATCCGCAGAATGATCCAAACGAATCGGCCAGCCGCCATCAGCCTCCACCAACCCCAGCGCCCCGTGATCGCCATCCTCATGGACGAAAACCAGCCAGCGGCCATCCGGAGAGGAAAGAGGTGTGCTGTATGCACCCCAGGCTGGTGTCACAGCACGGACAACCGCCGTATCGAAATCGTAGCGCATGATTTGGCGGCCCTGATGGACGAAAAACAGGCTGCGTTCGTTGCCGGTGAATTCCCCGCCGCCATAACCGACTCCGCCTCGCGCCGAATACTCGAAAAGCACATCGCGACGAGCACCGTGATCGGGTTGATAGACCAGTTGACCCTGCTTACCGCGGTTTTCCAGCCAAACCAAACCATCCCCTGCAAATTGAACATCATCCAGACGATTGCGTTGAGCCATTCGCCGCGCACCGATAATACTGTGCCAAAACCCATAGGGCTGTCTGATCTTTTCGGTGGTCATCCTTGTCCTCCTGTTGACCTGATTCTACCGGATTAACTCCCCCCGATTAAAAAAACTGCCCCTTGGCGAGACAGTTTATTCCTTCCAAACCCTGTCCATTCTACGGATGAACGGCAAGATACGGCTCGAAGGTTTCTTTTAATCGCTGCAAAGGTTGAAAACCGCTCACCCGCTTGATGGCTTCACCGTTCTGGAACAGGATCAGAGTCGGCACGCTCAGCACCATGAACTGCATGGCAAGATCAGAAGCTTCATCCACATCCACCGATACAACTTCTAACCGGTCGCCCCATTCCTGACTGAGCCGGGTAAGTTCGGGTTCCAACCGTTTGCACGGACCGCACCATACCGCACCGAACTCAACCAGAACGGGTTTATCCGCTCCCAGTACCCGCTGTTCAAACTCCTGTTCCGCGATGGTTTCAATGTCTTTCATTCGTATTTCCTCCATTTCAACTAATGGTATCATTGATTATACTCCACGTGTCAAGACAACATGCGCTGTTAGCGTAAAAATAACCCAATGTTAATGAATCTTCAACTTCCTCACGGTCACCTTGACTTTCCAGTCTTTCTGCCGGACGCAACTCTGGCAGTCGTGCGCACAGTTGATTCACAAGACTTACACGCCTGCGGCATTCAAGCCCTGATGATGAACGCATTTCATCTGATGCAAAAGCCGGGTTCCAGTGTGATTCAGTCTTTGGGTGGTTTGCACCAGATGAGTCACTGGGAACGGCCAATTTTTACCGACTCGGGTGGTTTTCAGGCTTATTCCCTCATCCGACAAAATCCACGCTTCGGAAAAATGGACGAACGCGGCATCACCTTTCAACCCGAGGGCAACCCGCGCAAATTTCTGCTCACCCCCGAAAAGAGCATTCAATTGCAAATTGGTTATGGCAGTGATGTGGTCATCTGCCTGGATGATTGTACCCATGTGGAAGCGCCCCGCCGCGAGCAGGAACTCTCCGTGGAGCGTACCATCGCGTGGGCAAAACGCGCCCGGCGGGAGTACGATCGGTTGATCAATCAGAAAAAATTGACCAATGGTCAGAAACCGCTCATCTTCGCCGTCATTCAGGGAGGCGGAGAACTGGATCTGCGCCGTCAATGTGCCGAAGCTTTGCTGGAGATTGGTTTCGACGGCTATGGCTTCGGCGGCTGGCCGTTGGATTCATCGGGCAGTTTGCTGAGCGAGATTCTCGAATACACCCGCCAGTTAGTCCCACCCCAATACCCCCTTCACGCGCTTGGAATTGGTCACCCTCACAATGTCGTCATCGGCTGGCGCCTGGGATACGGAATTTTCGACTGCGCCATGCCAACCCGTGATGCCCGCCACGGTCGTTTGTACCTATTCACCAATCCTCCCGGAAAAGATGGCGGATTGAGCGGTGACTGGCTGGAATATCTCTACATCCATGATGAACGCCACATACGATCCAATCGCCCCATCTCCGAATGGTGCGACTGTCCGACCTGCCAGCAGTATAGCCTCGGCTATTTACGCCACCTGTTTAAGATCAACGACAGCCTCTTTTTAAGGCTGGCAACCATCCATAATCTGCGCTTTATGACCCAGCTGACCGAGCGCATCCGCCTGAACTCCCATGCCTGAGCCGCTGGACATTGATGCCCTGATTCGCGCCGTACAGGCCAACCCGCGCTACGCCGCCATAGACCCCGGCTTGATTCGCGGGTTGATTGAACGCTATCAGAGCAGCATTCACCAGCCGCGTGAATTGATTAAGGCTGTGCGCAATAAACTTCATCAGGTTGGCGGGGCTTATCTGGAAAAGCCAATAGACTATGCGAATTGGGGCGAACGCTTGGCAATCCTGCCCCATGACCTGCATCATCCCCGGGTCAAAGAATTTTGCCGACAAATGATGGCGCTGCACGCCTCCACCCGCGAACGCCTGCCAATCCTCGACCGGTTTTATGCGGAAACCCTCACCAGTCTTCAGCCCATTCATTCCATCCTCGATCTGGCTTGTGGGCTCAACCCGCTGGCTCTACCGTGGATGCCGGTCAACCCCACTAGCCAAATCCACGTTTGCGACATTTACAGCGACCAGATTAACTTTTTACAGCAATTTTTCAACCATTTTGGCATCCATGGGCAGGCAACCCTTTGCGACCTGAGCCGCAGTCTGCCTCAACAGTCGGTTCAGGTGGCTTTCCTGCTCAAATCCATCCCCTGTCTGGAGCAACTGGATAAGACCATCGCCACACGTTTGCTGCACGGCATTCCCGCAGATTACTGGCTGGTTTCCTTTCCGGCCCATAGTTTGGGGGGGCGCGGCAAAGGAATGCGCCAGTACTACCGTCAGCATTTTGAGGAACTAACGCATGGGTGGGAGATGAATGTGCAGTCTTTTGAATTCCCCGGTGAACTGGTTTTCCTCCTTTCTCGTGCCTGATTCAGCCTGCAGACCTAGCCGCAATCCATTTTGGGACGGATGGCACACGCACAAGGTTGGCTTAAGATAAAGTCATCAAACGAAAAGGAGATACAATCATGGAAAACCAAATAGAACTTAAACACGCCCCTAAAACTCATCCGTTGGCCATTACCAGTCTCATTTTATCCGTAGGCGGATTCAGTTTTTTACCGCTGATTGGGAGTATTGCTGGAGTGATCACCGGTAAAGTTGCCATTCGCAACATTCGCGAACAAGCAAATTTTTACAATGGAGAAACCATTGCAAAAGCTGGCATTACATTGGGGTGGATTGGGATTGCGTTCTCAGTGGCGATTTGTATCCTAATCACCTTCGCATTCCTCTTCTTTATGCCCTGGCCGGGTAGTATTCGTTGACATTCCATATATAGAGGAATGGGTTGGGATACTCATGAACATCTTCCTGAAGCATTTTCTTCAACCCATTCCTCACCTCCATTCAGGATATTCTCTCATATCAACGATAAAATTGATTCCACCCTTACTTTTCATAAACGAGTAAAAAAATGGAAACTACTCCAAGTCACCAGAGTTCTTCTCATCCTCTTGCCATTGTGGGATTGGTACTGGGCATTTTAGGGCTGATTGGCGTCTTACCTTTAGTTGGCTCCATCGGAGCGGTGATCGCAGGCAAAATGGCACAAAAAGAAATCACACAAAAACCAGCGATTTACGGTGGAGAGAATCTCGCCCGCGCCGGCATTATTATGGGATGGATTGGAATCATACTTGGAGTTCTCATTTGTTTGTTGATCCTCGTGGCATTTCTGTTCTTTATTCCCATTCCAACGACCTGATTCCGGTATACTGGAACTGATGATGACCATCCTCAACCAGTGGTTACAATTCCTTTCACAATTTCTTAATCGCCTGCGCTGGAGGCTGACCCTCAGTTTTACGCTGGTTACCCTGGCAGCCATCTTAATGGCAGCCTGGTGGAGTTTTCTGGCGCTCAACATCTATTTTTCCCGCATCAATCCAGAGGTATTTGCTGAAGGTATAAACAATCCAATTTTTCCCAACCTGGTGCAACTGGCAGGGCAGGCTTTGCTGGTGTTGATTATCCCGGCCGTGCTGGTAGGAACTTTGTTCGGCTTTTTAACCGCCCGCTGGCTGGAAAGCCGACTCAACCATCTAAGGGACACTACCGAGGCATGGGCAAACGGCAACTTCAAACCGCGCATCAGCGACCCGGCTCAGGATGAGATTGCTCATTTTGGCAGAAAATTGAACCAAATGGCGGCCGAGCTGGAAACCCTCCTCATAACCCGCCAGCAGCTGGCTGCGATTGAGGAACGCAATCAACTTGCCCGCGATTTGCATGATTCGGTTAAGCAAAACCTCACCGCCGCCATCCTCCAACTGAACACCGCCGAAATACTAATCCAAACCCAGCCGGAGGCTGCTCAACAAGCCCTTCAACGGGCTGAGGACCTGGCAATTCAGGCTCAGCAGGAACTCACCAATGTGATTTTGGAGCTTCGCCCCGCAATGTTGCACCAAAAGAATTTGAACAACGCATTGGATGAATACCTCCAGCAATGGCAACAACAAAATCAAATGATGATTGATTTTACGCACACCGAAAACCCCAACCTGACTTTCAGTCAGGAATTAGCCCTCTTCCGAATTGCACAGGAAGCCCTTGCCAATGTGATCCGCCATAGCGGCGCTACTCAAGTAAAGGTCACGCTTTCCTGCGACTCACAACACGTTATCCTGAGAATTCAGGATAATGGCCGTGGTTTTGACCTGACTCAGTCAGGAATTTCCGGTTTTGGTCTGAAAAGCATGCGCGATCGAATGGATGAAATCGGCGGTAGATTAGAAATCGAAAGCAACATTGGACAGGGGACGACGGTCAGCGCCTTTGTGCCGATCAAATTAGAACCACGAAATGAGGAAATCTCCCATGACTAAGGCCGCCAACCCGATTACGGTAATTATCGTGGATGACCATGCTGTTGTCCGGCAGGGATTGACCGCGTTTCTCCAAACTCAGGAAGACATCGAAATCATCGGCGAGGCTGAAAATGGCGCTCAGCTCCTTGAATTGCTCCCAAACAGTGTACCGGATGTCTTACTCATGGACCTGATCATGCCGGATATGGATGGGGTTGAAGCAACCCGCCGGGTAAAGGCAATCAGCCCCCATACCCAAGTGATCATTTTTACTTCCTACTACAAGGATGAGCATATTTTCCCCGCTGTTCGAGCCGGAGCCCTATCTTACATTTTGAAAGACACCAAACCCACTGATCTGGTTGATGCCATTCGTAAAGCCTCACGGGGTGAAGCCGTCCTTCATCCGCGCGTTGCGGCTCGCCTCGTGCAGGAAGTTCAGGGAACACGCAGCGAGTCCATCAACCCATTTTCTGAATTGAGTGACCGTGAAATGGAAATTCTGCGTCTGATTGCAAGCGGCATCTCGAATCGGGAGATTGCCGAAAAGTTGTTCATCAGCGAAAAAACGGTCAAGAGCCATGTGAGTAATATTCTCTCCAAACTTCATTTAGCAGACCGCACGCAGGCTGCTGTTTATGCCTGGAATCAGGGAATCGTCAGACGGGATGAATAAAGCCCCTTTTGTTTCGGAAGATGAGATTCGCGATTGGATCGGAAAACTGCGCACCAGCCGAAAGTACCGCTCGCTGGATTTGCCAGAGTCTCTCCTGCGCGATGTGATCCTTGGGGAATTGTCTCGCCATAATCGTCCCGATGAAGCTTTGAAAGCCGTTCGCGAAAAACTCCACAACATCGTTGCCCCCTACCTGGGCGATCCGGACTATTCCCTTGCCCAAACAGCCCTGCGGGCTGCTTTCACCAGTGGAAATCCCCAATCCATTCGTGATTTTTGCCTGTCCATGCTGGCGAGTCATGCCTCCACCCGTGAACGTATTCCACTGCTTGGCGAATTTTATTCCCGTTTGTGGCAAATTACCGGAATTCCCCAGACCATTCTCGACCTTGCTTGTGGAATGCAGCCGTTCGCCCTGCCGTGGATGGATTTACCCGCTTCGATCCGTTATTTTGCCTACGATCTCCACCATCCCCGCATTGAATTGATTCATCAATTTTTCCAGTTGAGCGGCTGTTCCTGCAAGGCAATTCACGAAGATATTTTAGTCAATCCTCCCCAAATTGAAGCCGATGTTGCTTTGTTTTTCAAAGAGGCTCATCGCTTCGAACAGCGCCGCCGCGGGGCATGTTTGCCTTTCTTTCAATCTTTGCGGGTCCGTTGGCTGCTGGTTTCGTTGCCAATTAGCAGCCTGAAAGGTACGCGCAACCTGGAAGACCGTCAGCGACGATTGATGCAATCCATCCTTGCCGGTCAGGCATGGGAGGTTGAGGAAATCCGCTTCGATAACGAACTGGTATTTTGTATTCAAAAAACATGAGCCGTCGCAAAAAAAACACTCCAATCACCCCTGCCCCGTCCCTTTCAGCCCGCCAGACCGCGCTGGAACTATTCCGTGACCTGCTTGCGCCGGATGAATTTAAAGCCCTGCTCGAAGAACTGGAACGTCCGCTGTTGCCCGCCTTTCGAATCAACCCGCTCAAAACCTCGCCGCAAGCTGTTCCTGAATGGTGTGAGTGGTACGGCTGGGATGTTCAGCCGGTGGTTTTTTGTCCAACCGGCTGGCAGGTTCGTCAGACACGCATCCCGCTCAGCCAGACTCTGGAACATCGGCTGGGACATTACTACATTCAAGATGCGGCTTCAATGCTGCCAGCGGAGTTGTTCGATTTACCGGCCTCTAACCAGCCGCTGATTCTCGACCTGGCTGCCTCTCCCGGCGGAAAAACCACTCACCTGATCAGCCGCACATTCGACCGCGGGCTGGTGTTGGCCAATGACGCCGGCATTGAACGAATCACCCCCCTGCGGTTGGTGCTGCAAACCTGGGGAACAGTCAACACCGCCGTAACCCGCTTCCCGGCTGAGAAGTTTGGGCGCTGGTTTCCGGCCACATTCGATTGGGTGCTGCTGGATGCACCGTGCAGTATGCAATCCCTGCGGCCAACCGAATCTCATCCGATGCGCCCCATCTCTCTGCGCGAACAGTCTCATCTGGCACGCCGCCAAACAGCCATGCTCCTCTCCGCATTGGCAGCGGTTAAACCCGGCGGACAGGTGGTTTACTCGACCTGTACTCTGGCTCCACAGGAAGATGAAGCCGTGCTGGATGAGATTGTGCGCCGTCTGCCTTCCAGCGTTCAAATCAACTCCGTCGCCGAACGTCTCCCCGCCCCTGCCCCGGCACTCGCCAATGCGTTTGGTCAAGTCTTCCATCCACAGGTGCAAAACGCCTTGCGTCTCTGGCCGCATCGCTTTTCGACCTCCGGTTTCTTTGCCGCCCGCTTAACCCGCACCGGTGAAATCGAATTACCTGCTGAACCGCATCCCACCCGTCCCCTGGCAGAAACTGGCCAGGAACGCCTCAACCGTTCGATGGTGCAAGCCGTCACCGATTGGTTGCAAAACACCTATGGGTTCGACCTGGCCAGTGTACTGGAAACCTATTCTTTGGAATTGTGGCGTAGTCAGGCATCCATTTTCGCGGTCCCCATCACCTTTTTTGAAAAATTCAACCATCTCCCATGTCACATGCTGGGCCTTAAAGTGCTGGAAGAAAACCCCGAAGGCTGGCAGCCCACCCATGAATGGGTCAGCCGTTTCTTCAATCTTTTCCAATCCGGGCGATTGACGCTTCCGAACGAATGGTTGGAGGTATGGCAGAAGGGCAGTGATGTTCCCATACCTCTTTCGACCAGCAACCCGCCTCCAGTATGGCTCGTATTCGATGAAAGGAATCGCTTCCTCGGCAGGGGGCGCCCGAGTGGTCAATGGCTGAAAAACTTGCTGCCGCGCCGCTTAATCGGATGAAAGTCGTTTCATTCGGCGGGAGTGATTTCAGCAGTGCGGAGATTCAACCCATAACGCAGCCCAAACTGATCCTGAATCAGCAAAGTTTCCCCTTCATTCCACAAAATCGGCAGGTACTGCCCCGGTTGATTTTCCACCACATTACGCACCATACCACGGCTCAGATCAACCAAAACGAATGATGTCTGAATCTCAGCGGGTTGTTGGATTTTGCGCAAGATGCTAAACGCCATTCGATCATTTTCTGGCGACCAGACCAATCCACCAGTCTGCCAGTCACTATTCTGATTCAGTTGCAGAATATCCGCGAAAGCAATCTCGCGAAGCTGCGACCCGGTTATATCGTAAATCACCAGCCGATTTCCTTGTAAAACCGCATAGGTTTCTCCGTCACCTGCCGCTCGCAGCAAACCGCATTCACCGGTCAGTTGAGTTCTTTCACCATTCCGTAAATTAATTCGGTATAAACCGCAATCAAAGCCGACGATGGTAGGGTTCCCATCTGGAATACCATGCTCGGTGTAAAACAAATAATTCCCGTCTCCACCCCAGTGGAACTGGGCCGGCAGAGTATATCCCAGTCCAAAGGGACGTTCCTCATCGAGAACCGGCCAACGCACACTCCCATCTTTACGAAACACCGCCAACGTAATCCGGTAACGTTCCCCGCTCACCGACCCATCGGCAGCAACCGGGAAAATCGCGCTGACCTGTACCAACCATTGACCATCCGGCGAGGTAAAAAACCAATCCTCATGGGTAGATTTTGGCTCAGGTGGAGATAGCGTCGGGGTTGACCGAAGAGTCTCAGGCTGTGGTGGAGGAAGGGTTTCCACCAACCGAAATTCCATTGCGGGTGTTGGCGATACCAGCGGAGGTTGAATGACCGCAGTGGCCACTGGCGGGACAGCCGTCGAACAGGCTGTCAATCCTGCCCATAGCCCTGCCCATATCAGGTATCTCAGCCGTTTGATCATGGTCCTCTCCTCCAAATTAATTCAATCATAGAGAGCCAACAGCAACGCTGCCCCGACAATGGCAGCCGTTTCGGTACGCAGGATACGCCGGCCCAAACTGACCGGTAACCAGCCAGCACGTTCGGCTGCTTGAACTTCCTCATCCTCCCAACCGCCTTCGGGCCCAATCAATAAACCAGCCCGAGTAATCATCTCCATCGGTAAATCGGTGGATTTGATCGTTCGTCGGGTTTCACCTTCCCACGCCATCAACCCAACCTCAAAGGTTTGCCTGAGCGGAAGAAAATCCGTAAGCCATCTCGGTTCATCCAGATTCGGCACAAGCCCTCTCCCACATTGTTCAGCGGCTTCCTGCAAAATCCGCCGCCAGCGCGCCATCTTTTCCAAAACCTGAGAGGGTTGTTGAACCAGACTGCGCCGTGTGACCAGCGGAACAATTCTGCTTACCCCCACTTCGGTCACTTTTTGGAGAGTCCACTCAAATTTTTCCCGCTGGCTCAAAGCCAGCCCAAGAGTCACCCGCAACGCGGGTTCTCGTCCATTTTTTTGCCAGCCCAGCACAATCCCATTTGCCTGCCGCGCCGAGAGGGCCGTCAATTCAACCAGCGCTTCATTGCCTAAACCATCCAGTGCAACCACCTTGCAGCCGGGGGCAAGCCGTAACACCTGCACCATCTGACGAGCACATTCCTGGGGAAAGTGAACCAAATCACCCTCAAAGGCGGTTGGCGGGATAAAAAACCGGTGCATATTCCAATTGTACCTGATGGAGTTCGATTTTTCGGCATTCATCCTGCTAAATTAATTTGGATGAAATTTGTAATTTGCCTCGCATGTCATTTGTCGGTTGGGTTTCGATTGGAAACTTCGTAAAATAAAATCATCCCTTCCTGAGATTTGATCCATGAAAACAAATGAACTTTCCCCCAATAACCGCATCGAAACAATAACCAGCCGTTGGTGGTTTTTACCGATTCTCGTCCTGATCAGTTTTCTGCCGCTATTTTCTCAGCAACCCTACGACCCGCGTCAGACCTCCGAGGTTATCAGCACGGTACTGGCGACACCACTGATTTACTCGTTGCCGGCGCTTTTCCCGTTGTTTAAGATCATCCCCTTTGGTTTGACTTTATGGGTCCTTTTCCAACCGATTCAAGCGCAGCGCTGGTTTGCTCTTTATGCTGGTCTCAACCTGTTGGGCATCGCCCTGTTTCAAAACAGTGCCATCACCCGCCAATATGGGCTGGTCATCATCACCGGGAATGTCCTCCTTTTCGGTATCCTCGGCGCAGTCTGGCTTGCGGAGGCCATCAAGCCGCACTCAGATTTTTCAACACGCCCCCTGTCCCGCCGCCTGTATTTCCTGCTTCCCTTGATGTTGCTCGCTTTCTGGATGCCGATTCAAACCGAAACCATGCGTCTCGATCCCAATCCAATGTTATTTTTCACCAACGAAGCAGGATTGACGGGGTGCATGATGCTGCCAGTTTACACCGGATTACTGGTAATTTTTTATCCCCAGGTTAATCGGATGTTGCTGCGCCTGAGCGGTTTCACCGGGCTGCTGATTGCTCTTTTCAATGTACTGACCCATTTCGTCCTGGTCCCGGCCAACTTTTGGATGGGTGTGCTGCATTTGCCATTATTGATCATCTCCCTGATTGCATTCATCCTTTCGCTGCGAAAACCCTCTCGCCTGCCGGGCTGAACCCAACAACCCAAAATTAACCCAAGCCGCAATCCATCCAGTATAATTGGCGCGGTATGGAAAAATGGGTCAAAGACCTGAAAACGCTGGTGGGGATTCAACTAACAGCCCGGCAGATTGCCGCTTTTCAGCGTTATGAAGATGAACTGCTGGATTGGAACAGCCGTTTGAATCTGACCGCCATTCGTGATCGAGAGGGAATCCGCACCAAACACTTCCTCGATTCACTCAGTTGCATTCTCGCCTTTCGTGAGCGCCCCCCTGATCGCCTGATTGATGTTGGCACAGGGGCCGGTTTCCCGGGCATTCCCCTGAAAATCATCTACCCGCGCATGAAACTGACTCTGGTTGAATCAGTCGGCAAAAAGCTGGAATTTTGCCGTCACATCGTTCAAACGCTTGAGCTGGATAATGTGACCTTGCTGCAAGCCCGGGCTGAAACCCTTGGGCAGGATCGCGCCCACCGCGAACAGTACGACTGGGCAGTCGCCCGTGCAGTTGCCAACCTCCCCGTCCTGGCGGAGTACCTTCTCCCTCTGGTGGCCATGGGGGGAAAAATGCTGGCACAAAAAGGGGAAAGCGCTCATGCCGAAGCAGTAGCCGCAGAAAGAGCCATCCGTCTATTGGGAGGTGAGCTCCAGCAAATCATACCCGTCCTGGTGCCGGGCATTGCCGAAGAACGTTATCTGGTTGTGGTGGACAAAGTTGCCAGCACGCCGCCCGGCTACCCGCGGCGAGTTGGTTTGCCTGCCCGCCGTCCCATTCAGTAATCAGGCGGGCTGATCAACCCGCTGAACACAGCCGGCCTGTACCTGCCAGATGGTGCATTGCCGAACGAAAGCCTCATTGAACAGATTCAGGTCAGTAGTGGTCAGCACAGCCTGATCGCAATCGCCTAATGCGTTCAGCAAATCAGCGCGTCGTTGAATATCCAGTTCCGCCAGCGTTTCATCCAGCAACAGCACCGGCCATTCACCGATTTTTTCCCGCATCCAGGCAACCTCGGCCAGTTTCAACGCCATCAGAGCCGTACGCACCTGCCCGCGAGAACCAAAATCCCCCAGATCAATCCCGTTTGCGGTAAAACGAACCTCATCGCGGTGCGGCCCAATGGTCGTTACACCACGTTGAATTTCTTCCGCTCTCACCATCCGGAGGCGAGCCAGAAAACCCTCGCGGATTTGTTCCTCCGTAAATCCACTGCGATCCACAGTCGTTTCGATGGGCAGGCTGTACTGTGTCCTTGGCCCAACCGCCGGGTCATAGCCGGGACGGTAAACCAGCCGAAGTACCTCTTTACCCTCGGTCAGACGATCATGGATGCGAGCTGAGAGTCGTTCCAGTTCATTCAAGGCACGAATGCGCGCCTGAATCAGATACGCACCACGCTGGACTAAGAGTGTATCCCAATAGGTCAACTGCTCACTATCCCCTCCGCGCTCGGCTAATTGCTTCAACAACGCATTGCGCTGAGCCACTACCTGCACATACTCGGTTAGTGCCTGAGCATAACCCGGAACGATCTGTGAAAGGGTCAGATTCAGGTAACGGCGGCGTTCGTCAGGTCCACCTTCCAGAATCTGCGTCATCTGCGGCAGGAATAAAACGGCATTGAAACTTCCCATGGCATCCTGCATCGAACGCTTAACACCGTCCACCAGAATTTCCTTGCGCAATCGCGCACCATTCGCACCCACCGCATCCTGGATCAGACGAATCTCCAAACGATGTGGTTTTCCGCCGCGCTGAAAATCGGCAACCACGCGCGCAAACGGCAAGTTTTCTTCTTCCGCCAGAAAATTGATCAGCTGCCGGTCATGCGCGGCGTGGAACGAAGTGAAAGTTGCCAAAAAGTAAACCGCTTCCAACAGGGTTGTTTTGCCTTGTGCATTATCCCCCACCAGCAACAATATATGGCGCGGCACTTCCATGTCCAGCCGACTGAAGGCGCGAAAATTGGTCAGGGAAAGATGAGTCAGATGCATGGAGGTGAATTGCTGTGCCCGGAGCGCAACTTAATCCAGTAGAGTGGCTTCTTCTTCGGGAGTAGGTTTCCACACCCGTGTGGCTCGGTCGGTGAACAAGATGCCTTCGAGATGGTCAATTTCGTGCTGGAAAATCCGCGCCAGCCAGCCTTTCGCCTTGATTCGCACCGGCTGTCCGCGCCGATTCTGGCCGCGAATCACCACCTGAAGCGGACGCTCCACTTCGCCGACCAGCCCGGGGATGGAAAGACAACCCTCAATGCCTTTCTCCGTTTCCGTTGAAACTTTGACAATTTCGGGATTAGCCACCACAAATAATTTTTTAGGGGCATCTTCCTCTTCATCATTTTCAGCGTATTCCACAACGATCAACCGCTCAGAAATGCCCACTTGTGGAGCAGCCAGTCCAACACCCGGTGCCTGGCGCATGGTCTCAACCATGTCGTCAATCAATTTTTGTAAGTTGGCATCAAACACCGTCACCTTGCGGGCTTTGCGGCGCAGCACCTCATCGGGAACGGTCACAATTTCTCGAACTGTCATAAACCTTCATCCTGCTCAAAAAATATTGGATAAGCCTGTAAATTGTACTACGAATTTTCGCCCAATCGGGTCGGATTTTTCCCGTTGTCCTTTCCCTGCACCATACGGTGGTATTCTTCGATCCAATCCGCCAGTTGTTCGTTGATGGAGGCTTCCGCACGTTCTTCTTCGCGTTGTTTGAACTCCATGAATCGTTGAAACAACTCGCGCTGGACTTCGGAGGGTGCCATCACATTGTTAAAAGTAAACGTCGAGTCACCTACCCGAATATAGACCGTTCCAAAATTCAAGATTAAACCGATCAACCCCAGTCGTTCAAAATCAATGCTCAGGATATTTTTCAGTGGTGCAGACCGTTTTTGTTCGGTGCCGAGCGGCTTTTTATATACATCAATGATCGCATCGCGGGTAATGATATAACGGTCATTGCGCCAATCCACATAGTTATACACCAGCCAGATTACCGTAATCGGCAGGAACAAAACCCCCACTACCAGACCCAAAATGGGTGGCAGAGGGAGGATTCCCAGCAAAATGGAAATCATGGCTGCCAACACTGCCAGTGTAAAAATGAAAGGCAACAGCGTTTTCTTGAGCATGATGAACCAATGAGTGCGGTAAATGATGGCACCGTCCTGTTCTACCCGCAGCATGAACAAATCGGACAGGAATTGGGTCAGCTTACCGCTTTTGACCACCGGCTTAACTTCCTGAGCAGAGGGTGGCGGAAGCGGTTCGTCCACGCCAAGGTTCAAACGCCGCCGGATGATCTGGTCTATGGACTCGAGACGAGCACGTTTGCGACTGGCTTTGGCTTTTTCGCGCATCTCGTTGATCAGGTTGACAATCAGGTACGGCTGGGCCAGCCGCGAGAGAATCAACTCCCCGGTGTAGGTGCGCACAATGATGTCCCCATAACCAATAATCCGGCCCAATTGGGTTGTTCGCACGTCATCCGCCAGCACAGCGTCCAACGGCACTTCCTGGCGGCTGTCGTAAATTAACAAAATTTTACGCAGGTAAGCCACCCGCCGATTGGTAACCACCGAATAATCATTGTAGAAATCAACAACTACCCACGCCAGCCAGCCAAGATTGACCAGCACCACCAGCAGTAAAAGCGCCATCCCCAATGCCGATCCTCGAAACAACACTACATCCAGATAAGAAGTCACCACCGTGGTCAACAGAGCCAGCAGCACCGGTAAAATCAGACGCAGCACCAGAAAGATGGGATGATGTCGCCCAATAAAATGAACCACCTCGCGAGGTCCACGCCAGGGCATTCGAGTCCTCATTGCCAGTTGATAACTGGCGGCAACCAGCCGAAAAGCAGCCTCTACTTTGGGGTATTCTTTTCTTAACTCGTCAATTAATTCGCCGTTGAATCGAATGACAATTACATTCGTCAGGGCAGTGGCAGTCGCCAGGCGTGGCGGGGGTGTATCCGCCAGCGCCTCCTCCCCCAAATAATCCTGCTCACTGAGGATAACCTTGATTTCCTCGTCCCTTTGCAGACGCACCAGTTCAACCCGTCCGCTGAGCAGAAAGTAAAAACTTTCTACCGGTGCATCCTGTTCAAAAATTACCTGCTTTTCCTGATACAGGAAAGCCTCCACCCTGCTGGCGATCTCCTCAATTTGCGCCGGGGTCAGGCTGATGAACAAATGCGACCCGCGCAACAGGTCAACGACATCGTTGCGGTTTACTTCCATGTATTAAAGTATATACGAAAACGGCTACTTCTTCGCCAGTCGGCTCTTTTCCTTTTCGAAAATTCGCCTCAAAATGGCAACACTGGTGGCATAGGTCGAGTCCATGCCGAAGTAGGAAAGCGTACCAGCCCCTAAATTTTTACCTTTACTCAGCGGTGTATCCGAAGCATAATGGAGAATACCCAAGTCAAAGGGGATTTCATAAAGGTTAACCACTTCATTGATCGGATGCCGTTTGGGACGGAACATTTCATAGACCGCTGAAAGGTAAGGACCGGCCTCCATTTCAATATCGGTGTATCCTTCGCGGTAAATCACATCCATGATCCGCACATTTTGCAAAAACGTGCCGTAAACGCTCACGGCTTTTTGATTGTCTAATACCGTCCCATATAACAAATACGGCGCCACATGCGAGGCATTGAACGCATTTTGGAATAAGAAGGTGTTTTCAGAATGTTCATCCTGCACCACATTGGGAATCATCACATCACCCAAGCGACCATTCAAGGTTGCCGCCTTACCCATGATATAGACTCCCAAAATAGGATGCACATGCTCGGCAATCTTAACCAGTAAGTTATAGGCTGCCACCCCCAGGGGGTAGTCAATATTCAAGATCAGCGCATCACTGCGTTCCAACCAGCCAAGTTCGCCCAGCTTGATGCGTGGGTCCATCTGAGCCGGTACCAACCGACGCAGTTCAATCACCTGGGCTTCCACGTCAAAATAATGCTCACTGGGAATGCGCACAATCCCCAAACCGGCTTCGTCCATCGCCTGGGCGTGGATCAACGACCGGCCTTCACTGGTTTGCTGGTATTTTTTCAAAACATAATACAGAAAGTTCTCCTGACTGGATGGCACCTGCCCGTTGCAAATACTTTCCCACTCGCGCTTTAAGTCCTCATTTTCTTTGCGATCCAGAAAACGCATCAATTCTTCTCGATGCCGCAAAGCAAAACCGCTCATCAAATTGATTAATGAATGCGTATTGCTGGAGACGAAATAAACCGGGCGGCTGCTCAATATTGGACTGCTGCGTTCGATATTATCCCACCAGGCGCGCGTAGCCCGGCGATAATCAGCCAGTGATCCGCTCAGTAAGCGCACACCAATCCGGCAGCGCTTATGAGCAATCCGCTGCAAATTGGTGTAAAATTCCCGCCCCCATACCGTCCGCAGGCGATCGAGGTCTTCCACCGTCATTTCCAGTGTTTTTGCCAGTTCCTGAAAAGCCTCTTCATCCTTTTCCAGGGTGCGGGCATTCAGCGGACGCTGCCAGCGTTGTAATAAGTGATGCAATTTATTCCATTCAATCTGGTAAGCCGTCAAAGTTGGGATAATATCATCAATGTCGGAACGGCTGGCGATGTAACAGGCCAGTGTATCTTTGCCGTTAAAAAAACAGCGCCGGCGGCGAGCGCGCGCCGATACTGGCTGCCAGTTCTCCACCTGATCATAGCCATGTTGATGAAAGACACTGGCGCTCTGGCCTAAAACCACCGAGCGCACCTCGGTCATGCAATCCGGCAAACGCAGCGAGCTGTAAATCAACGCCGAAATGTCCGGGCTGACTTTGCGGGCATCCGGGTGTAACGATGAATTGGTTGCCGCATGAACCTCTTCGAGCGAGCGAATCTGTACTTCGGCTGAAGTTCGCAGCAGCGAGTAAATCGTCCGAAGATACAGGTCAATTTCTTCAGATGCAGTTCGCGGAACCGTTCTCTCCATAAGCCAAATTGTATCACGAGGACGACTCAAGAATGCGCCTTAATGCCCGGCTCAAATTAACCACAGCCTTTTTTACCGGTGCGCTCAGGTGAGCATCAAATTCCAGGAGAAAAGGTTGGATACCTAACAACACTACTCGACAGCCCAATTCACTTTGTAAAAATTTTGACAGCACAGACGGCGGCAGGGTATGGGTTGAAGCACTCAAACCATCCAGATCTTCAATTGCCACCAGCATCACACTGCCCGGTGGCTGCCCCATCTCTGCGCTGTCTAACATGATCACCACGTGGGGACGAAAGCGGCGCAGTGTCCCGGTTGTATTTTCGGGCGCTGTGCCGCCTTCTATCAAGAGGAGATGATCCGACTGGCTCAGTTGCTTTTGCAGGGTGCGCACGACCAACACCCCCGCTGCATCATCTCCGTTGAATTCATTGCCAATCCCGATTACTGCGAGACGGAGCGGTCCGCCAGCCTCATTCGCAAGGCGATTCAACAGGCTGCGCAGCTGCACGCTCCAGGAGGAAGCGGATGTCCTCTTCTTTTCCATAATACACTTCCAGCGGTTTTTTGTTGGTCACCGCTTGTTCCCATTCCTCATCACTCAATTCAAGGCACTTGAACCGGCAGGAAACCACACACTGCGAACAGTAGATACACCGATCCTGATGATAACGCATTACAAAACGTTTATTGACTTTATCAATCACGATCAACTCAATCGCATTTGCCGGACAGTCCTTGACGCACAACTGACAGCCGGTGCATTTCTCTGGGTCCCAGTGCAGTTTTCCGCGAAAACGCTCCGGGGCTGGCTGGCGCTCGAACGGATACTGACGAGTAACCGGTTTTTTGAACAACGACTTAATCAGGTCTTCAATCATAGAACCAATGCTCATCGTCTCACCCTCACAACCACCATTGACGGATGTAAATACCGACCAGAATGGCCAGAATCTGTACCAACCCCATTAATGCACCTACCCGCCACCATAAGCCCACCGTCTGATCAATCCGCAGACGGGCAAAAGCGGTTTGCAACAACGCCATGACCAGCAGCAACCCGCCGGTTTTCAATAAAAACTCCAACGGGTTGGCGATTCCGCCCAGATAAAAAGCAGCAACCAGCGTCAGGCCAATCACCAGTTCGATATCCTTACTAAGGCGGAAGAGGGCAAAACCACGTCCGCTGTATTCCGTCAATGCTCCGGCAACAATCTCAGTCTCCGCTTCGGGAGCATCAAACGGCGGAAGTTCCAATTTACCCATCAGCCCCACCAGCGCCACCAGAAAACCAATCGGCTGAGCGATGATCAACCACGTCGTTTCGCCGGCAAAAGCGTTGATTTTGCTGATCTGCCAGGACTGGGCTGCCAGCGCCGGTCCGATCATTGCCAACAGGAAAGGTGCTTCATAAGAGAACAACTGGGTCAGCGTGCGGGTTGCACCCACCAATGAAAAGCGATTAACCGAATTGGCTCCTGCCAGACCCAGCGAGATCGTCAACGCACTGAGCAGATAAATGGCAACAATCAAATCACCCTGAAACGAGTAGAAAGGTTGAATGCCAAACATCGGCACATATAACGCCGCAGTCAGGGCAGAGGCGAGGGCAATGATTGGCAGGGCAACGAACAGGCCGCGGTGAGCGCCCTTCGGAATGATTTCTTCCTTCGCCAGCAGTTTTAACAGATCCGCCAGCGGTTGAAGGAAGCGCGGCCCTAGCCGATTTTGAAAGCGTGCCACCAATTTTCGGTCAGCCCATTGAAAGACCAATCCGCTGACCATCAAAAACAAACCGCCCGGAAAGAACAACAGTACAATGAGAGGATGGATCGTCAAATTCATCGGTAGTACTCAATCCCATAATTTCTCAAATCTGCCCATGTCCACAGTTGCGGGTCATGATGATTACGCTTGACCATTACCAGCCGGTCATTGCAGGAAAAGCACGGGTCAATACCGGCAAGAATCATCGGCATATCCGCCAGTTTGTGGCCGACGGCCAGCGTGATGACCGTTCCCCAATTACACAGACTGGGGGTGCGCACCTTAACCCGTTCCGGCTTCTCCCCGCCGCCGCTGGAAATAAAATAAAACAGTTCGCCACGCGGGGCTTCAACCCGGCTGATGGTTTCTCCGGCTGGAATGCGGCGCGGGACACGTGTCACCAGTTCGCTTTCCGGCATGTTATCAAAAATCCGCCGCAGCACACGGATGCTTTCCATCGTTTCCAAAATGCGCACGACAAAGCGAGCGTGCAGGTCACCTTCCTCTGCCACGACCATCTCCACCGGAAATTCGGTGTAGGCGGCATAGGGAGCATCCACACGCACATCGTAAGCGAAATTGGAGGCTCGCGCCGTCGGCCCAACCGCGCCCAGCAATTGGGCTTGTTCGCGCGTCATCGTACCAATGCCGCGCGTGCGGCCAATGAAGGTTTCGTCATTATTGACCACATCCAGATAATGAACCAGCCGCTCTTCCAGATAATTCAGCCCATCGCGAATTTTGTCCATCATATCGGGTGTGACATCATACTTCACTCCGCCAATCAAATTTGCCGAATAATGCACACGGTTACCGCTCAGCATCTCCAACATATCCATGACCACTTCGCGATCGCGCCACGAATACATGAACAGCGCATCAAATCCACCCTCATGGGCTGCCACCCCCAGCCATAACATGTGACTGTGGATGCGCTCCAATTCGGCAAAAATTTCCCGTATAGCACGCGCACGCGGGGGAGCTTCAACACCCGCCAGTTTTTCAACTCCCTGTACGAAAGCCGTGGCGTGAATGTGGGAGCAGATGCCGCAGATGCGTTCCATCAAATACAGGTTTTGCGTCCAGGTGCGATCTTCGGCTCCTTTTTCAATGCCGCGATGGACATACCCCAGGCGCACGCTGGCTCCGGTGACAATTTCCCCATCCACCACAAATTCAAAATGGCCAGGTTCTTTAAGAGCCGGGTGCTGCGGGCCAATTGGCACGATAAAACGATTTTCACCATGCTGCTCAAATGTCATTTTAACCTCCTTCGGCTTTACCGCTAAATCTGGCGGCAGGCACAAACGACTTACGCAACGGATATACCCCTTCCGGCCAGCTATCCGCCAGAATCAAACGGCTGGTATCCGGCGTACCTTCCACCTTGACCCCAAACATTTCCATCAATTCCCGTTCTCCCAGGGTTGCTGAAGGAATCAGCGGGCAAATACTTGGCAGGACCGCGTCAGTGTAAGGTACCCTGACCCGAAGAGTGACAATGGCCGCGCCGGCGCAAAAACTATACAGAACCTCAATTTCGCCCTGCTCCGCTGGCTGTCCTTCTTCTCCGGCTGAGGCCGGCCGGTCTACCCCCGTGATGGTTGAAAGGTAACCCCAGCGGGCGTCCACCATGGCTTTGACCGCTGGCAGCAGGTTCTCCCGTGCAAGATAAACATCCAGCCGGTTTGCCTCTGGGCGATTGAAATTTAGGGCATACGGATGAAGCAATTTTTCGGCGCTGGTCAGAATTTCCTCTAACGAGCTCATTGGCTCACCTCCACCTTTGGTACTCCCAGTTCAGCCGGTACTTCGACCGTCATCGTACGTTCCGGTCGCTTGCCGCTTTTCAGCGCCTCGAGCAACACGGCTACACCGTAGATGATTCCCTCCGGGCGAGGCGGGCAACCCGGCACGAAAACATCCACCGGAAGCACCTCGTCAATGCCATGAACGATGTTATAACAACCATGGAAGACGCCCCCCGAAAGCCCGCATGATCCCACCGCAATCACAAATTTCGGCTCCGGCATTTGCCAGTAAATCCGCAGCAAACGGTCTTTTGCCTGTAAGGAGACGGGGCCCGTGCAAATCAGTACATCCGCATGGCGGGGAGAACCCTGTAACTTTATCCCAAACCGTTCTACATCATAACGCGGCGTCAGGGTTGCGAGGATTTCAATATCACACCCATTACATGACCCACTGTTGAAGTGAATTGCCCACGGAGAATTAACCCGCGCCCACGTGCGGATTTTGTCCAGCACCTGCTGCCATGGTTTGCTCACCTCAAGACCCATTCCAACCTCCTCTTTCAATCTTAAATCCGATACAACCTATCCTAATAATAATGCAACCAGCGCCAGAATCAACCCCAGCAAAAAGGGCAAAATACTGGCGCTGAATTCACCCGTTCCCAAAACCAGCATGCCCAGATGGAGAATGGCGAAGAAAAACGCAATCAGGAAAAAGGGGCGGTAACCCGGCGCTGCGGCGGTAGAGGGAGCGGCTTCACCGCTTGCATAAGCACTTTCCTTAATCGGAGAAGGATTCTCCGGACCAGCAAGTACTTTGCCAAAGCGTTCAATGATCAAGACCAGCGGAATGTAGAGTAAAAATGCCAGTGGAGGAGAGAGAAGAATTTCCATAGGGATTTACCTCCTTAACCGCCCAATGCCGTTAGCAAACTTTGGGCAGCTGGTTGAGTCAACCAGCCTGCCAACGAAGGCCAAAAGCCCAGCACAACCACACCAAGGGTCAGGATGAGCAGTGCCACATTCATCCACACCGAAACCGGTTGACCGATTTCAATCTGCCTGGAAGGCTGATGGCGGTACATCCGGTTGATCAGCGGAGCATAATAAGCAAGGGATAGCACACTGTTGAGGGCGGCAAAGATCACCAGCACAATTGCCCATGGCTGGTGAGTCTCAAACCCGCCCACAAAGATCTGCCATTTGGACATGAAACCTGCCAGCGGAGGGATGCCACCCAGTCCAAGCAACGCCACACTAAATGTAAATGCTGCCAGTGGATAACGGGTCGCTGCACCGTCCAAATCTTCCACCATCAAGGGCTGATGCTTGCCATTGGCAATGTACAGCGCATAGAGCAGAGCGCCCGCCGCAAGAAAAGCCAGCCCTTTCATCAACCCGTGCGTGAGAATGTGGAAGAAACCACCCTCTGCCGCATTTGGCGCACCAAAGGCAAAGGCGCAGCCGATTCCCAATACAATATAGCCCATATGGCTGAGGCTGGAGAAAGCCAAAAGACGCTTGACCTGCGTCTGGCGTAACGCCATCAGGTTGCCCAGCAGCATATTCAACGCAGCAAAGCCCAGCAAAAAGACACCCCATAACTCACTGACCGCGAATAAAGCACCTAAAGCACGCAGCAGAGCAATCAAACCGGCTTCAATAACCACCCCCGAAAGCATGGCACTGATACCGCTAGGCGCCTGGGAGTGGGCATCGGGCAGCCAGGTGTGCAATGGCACCAGGGCGGCTTTGACCCCGAAGCCGATCAGGAACAGTGCGCCTGCTGCCAGCATGACTGGAGTCAGCGGTGCATTAGCACGGATACCGCTTAAAGTGAGTGTGCCGCTTTGTCCGAAAACCAGTGCAATCCCGATCAGCACAAACGCCGAACCAATTGCACTTTGCACCAGATATTTGACTCCGGCTTCCAGGGCTGCCGCACTTTGACGGTGAAAGGCCACCAGTGGGTAAGAGGCTATCGCCATCAATTCAAACCAGACCCACAAATTGAACAGGTCTGTGGTGCAGCCCAGCCCGATCATCCCGCCAATCATCGCACTCAGCAAGGCATAAAATTTTTCCTGATGTTCTTCCTTGCCGAGATATGGTCCGGAAAACAGAACCACCAGTACACCCAATGCCAGCACCAGGGTAGCAAGCAAGGCACCAATTCCATCCAATTGCAGTCGGATGAGCCCCAAGGAAAATGAAACCGGTCCATCCTGATTAATGACAGCCTGCAAGGCAATACCAAGCGGATAAAATGCCGACAGGAATACCAGAAGCGCAACCCAGCGAGCCGGATTCAGGGATGGCTTTTTCCGTTCTACCAATCTGCCGATCAGGTAGATCAGCGGCGCACCCAGCAGGGGCAATCCAACGACGAGGAGAAATGCAATGCCCGCTTCCATGTTACCGCCCTCCCACTGCAAGACTTGCCAGCAAAATCAGTAGTGCGCACAGAATGGCAAACACATTCCAGTTCAGCAGACCCGGCTGAGTCACCCGCAGGGCTTCAGCCAGTTTTTGGGTGGCATTGACCACCCCCCGGTTGATTGTCTCAAAACCGAAACCCTCGGCTGCTGCCTTGCCCACTCCGCCGAGTGCCTTCCCAACACGGCTCAGCCGCTGGCGTCGCCAACTGCTCAGCCAGCCGACCGCCACCACCCCCAGCGCCAGATAAGTTGCCGGAGCAGTGATGACTTCTTCAACCACCGCCAGCGTGCTGTGAACTTCCAGATGATGAGTGGGTAAACTTTCTGCCAGGAGATTTCCAAACGGTCCGGCTAATAGCCATGTCGTCAGACTGCCGACTGCGAGGGGAATCAACGCCACCTTCATAGCAAAACCCGCATCGTGAATATGCCGATTGAGGGGCGCCTCACCGTAGAAAACCATTGTAATCATGCGAACCGTATAAAATGCCGTCAAACCAGCCACCAACACCATCAACACATATAACCAGAGTGGGTTTTCGTGCAAGCCTGCTTCTAATATCAATTCCTTGCTCCAAAAACCGTTGAAAACAGGAACACCAGCCAACGCCAACCCACCCATTACAAAAACAGTACGGGTAAGGGGCATATCCTTGCCCAACCCACCCATCTGGCGCATATCCCGTGTACCCACAGAGTGAATCACCGCACCGGCAGCAAGGAACAAGAGCGCCTTGAAAATCGAGTGACTGAGCAAGTGAAACTGACTGGCAAACACCCCTCCCGCACCAACGGCATAAACCATAAAACCCAATTGCGAAATGGTGGAATAAGCCAGCACCCGCTTCAAGTCTGTGGCAACCAATGCCATCACGGCTGCCAGTAAAGCTGAAAGCATTCCACAAATCATTACGGCCTCCCGCCAGCCCGCCACTTCAGCAAAAGCCGGATAAAAACGAGCCAGCAGATACACCCCGGCATTGACCATTGTGGCTGCATGAATTAAGGCACTGATTGGCGTGGGGGCTTCCATCGCATCCGGCAACCAGGTTTGAAAGGGGAACTGCGCCGATTTAGCCGCAGCAGCGATCAGACACCCAAAAGCCACCCAGGCTAACGCCCCTGCGGGGAGGATCGCCGGATTTTCAAGCAGCAGGTGAAAATCGTTGCTGCCGGTATAGGCATACAGAAGCAGCGCCCCTGCCAGCAACCCGATCCCGCCCAATTGAGTGATGATCAATGCCTTGATGCCACCGGCAACTGCCTTTGGATCATCGTTGTGAAAGGAAATCAGAGCATACGAACATAAGGCGGTAATTTCCCAGAAGAAGAACATCAGCAGCATATTACTGGTCAGCACCAGGCCTGCCATCCCGCCGATAAAAAACAACACAAAGGCATAATAGCGGGCCAACTGGTGTTCTCCGTGCATATAATCCACCGAAAAGATGACCGCCAGCGAGCCAACCACAGTAGCAACGGCTGTCAGGAACACCCCCAACCCATCCACCACAAAGGTAAAATCGCCAAACACCCCCCCAATCGGAATGGCATACACCAGGCGTTCTTTGCCATAGGGCAGCAACAATAAGGCCGCAAGACCCGCAGCAACCGAAAATGCCACAGCCAGCCCATGGGTGAATTTTTCGTCCCGGTCACCCACCAGCCAGATGATCAACGCCCCCAACCACGGTAAGCCAATCGTCAACGACAGCCAGGTCATTGCCATGGTGCTACCTCCGCAGCGTGGTCAACGCATTCAAGTCCAGACTGCCAACCACGCGACGAACCTGCACCGCCAGTGCCAGACCGACCACCGCCACAATCGTATCGGCAACGATCACAGTCAGCGCCAGACTTTGACCCAAATTTTCCTGCCCCTGCAGACGGCCGGCAAGCACCAGTGCCAGCATGGCCGCTTTGACCATGATCTGCAGGGCAACCACTACTTTAATCAGATTGCGCACGGTCAGCAGAGCATAGATGCCCGTCCCCAGCAAACCAATTACAATCAAAATCACGATATTTGGAACGGATAAGGTCATTCGACACCCTCCAAAGGGTTGTGTTCAGTCGGGGCAGATTCTCTCTCGCTCAACAATCCTAAAACCCCCAGCACACCACAAAACACCAGCACGGCTTGCAAGATCAGATCCAGCTGACGATTACCCCATAGAACTACCTTCAAAGCTGGTTCACCCACGGAAGGCGCCGCCCGATCAATACCCGGCACCAACAAAAGACCCAGCAAAACAATGGTCAGCACACTTACCACCACCGCCAGCGGTTCTTTGATCAAACCCCTCAAATCGGTGGCTTCTTCGCCGGTCAGGTTGATGGCAAAAACAAATAGCACCGTCACTAATCCAGCACCCACACTCAACTCAATCACGCCAATTTCGGGCGCGCCGAGCAAGTACAATTCGAGCGCAACCAGGGCGCTGGTGCCGGCCAACCACAATGCCGAAACAATCAAGCGCCGGGAGCGGATGGCCTGAATGGCACAAACCAGAATCCCGACGGCCGTCAAGAGATGCAGCATGTTAACTTTTCCTCCGGTGATATGGGACTCAGAATCGAAAAAAGTGCCGCTGCGCCGGTAAACAATCTTTCAACCTACCCCTCTCCCACCGATAAAAGGAGAAACTCGAGACCACTGGTATAGGTATATCATTATTTTTGATGAATGTCATGTGAATTTCATCACAAAATTGACTTAAAATTTTTCCTGACCATTCCGTTAATACACAAAACGGCTTTGCTGCTTATAAACCAGTCAAAACCGTTTTGTGGAGAACGAAGAGACCCGACTTACATGCGAGTCAGTTGGAAGGTGACACCATAGTCCGAATCTTCACCATCTTCGGGTGTGACATAACGATGTTCCACCACATATCGTACCGTTGCCGGAGTATCTGGAGCCTTGGGTTTGGGATTATGACTGGTAGAAACTTCCTCAAACCTGTACCGCTCAACGGGAGGCAGCTGCCCTTTCGGGCTGGTTAAGTTCCAGGCTTTGCGTGCGTCCATCGTGATCAAGTCCACAGCTATCCGGTCAGCCGGTGCCCAGGCAGCCCAGAACAGTCCCACAATCAGAATCAACGCAGCAACTACCGCCAGAACGATCAAACCCTGGGTCAAAAAGTCAATCTGGAAAATTGCAAATTGCAATTGAAGGCATTTTTGAACTCATCTTCGCTGAATTTCCTGAATGGCCGTTAAAGATAAACATAAACCGTTGACAAACATAACGCATTGCGTTATATTCTAAATAACGCAATGCGTTATCCAAGGAGGTTGAAATGGCTAAACGAATCGAGCACGAATCTGTCGAAGATGTTACCAATCGTGGTGGATTCACCGAACTCTCACGGAAAATCCTGCTGGCAGGAATCGGAGCTGCCGCCCTGGCCCAGGAAGAAATTGAGCGCTTTGTCAATCGTCTGGTGGAAAAAGGCGAACTGGCCGAAAAGGACGCCCGCCGGATGATTCAGGAGATCATGGAAAAACGCGAAAAACTGGAACAAGAACGCCGCGCCGCTGCCCAGAAAAGCCGGCCGGCTCCGGTCACCCAGGCGGACATTGAAGCCCTCAGCGCAAAAATCGCTGAGTTGAGCAAAAAGATTGAAGATTTGCGTAAAGAACGCAACGAGTAATCCGGCTCTTAATGCTGCACATCAAGCGTTACAGCAACCGCAAGTTATACGATACCGACAACCGCCGCTACATCACCCTGCCGGAGATTGCGAAATACTTGCGGGAGGGTGAGGAAGTTCAGGTCATAGACCATGACAGCGGCGTTGACCTGACCACCCTGGTGATGTTGCAAGCCCTTTTCAGCGCTGAAAAGCGGTTGGGGGGATGGTTGCCAACCAGCCCCTTCGGAAAATGGTTGGATTTCGGAGAAAAAAACCTGCCAGCCCTGCTGGCCAGTCTGTTTGGCCGGGATCAATTCGATCAACTGGTCAATCGGGAAATTTCATACCGCCTGGAACAACTGGTAAATGCGGGTAATTTGTCGCCAGAGGAAGCCGCATGGGTCGGCAGCCTGCTGTTGAAACCCGCTCCGCAGCCCGTTCGATCCGAAATGCCCCAACCACCCGCCCGGCATGAAGCCCTTGAAACTCTGCTGGCGGATTTGGAACGGCTCTCCACTATCCTGGATGAACTTTCCAATCCGCCAGCCGATTGAGTGTGTCTTTCCTATTCTATCTTGAACACCATGCCTGCCGTTCTTCCCTGAACATCCGGAAAATAATAGGCAAAGGCACGTCCCGGCAGCACCCGAAATTCCCCTGCTTGCAGCGGCATGATGCGATAGGTCAACAAATATGTTCCGGCCGGCACATACGCCCCCACCCAACGGATATGATCATCGAAAATGCGGGGTTCATGAAAGTGCCACCAGCCCCACCCACGGTTGAAACGGTTTTGATCCACAAACCGAGTTTGCTCCGGTTCACTGCCTTGCGGGGTAGTTTGCAAGGTTGTATTCACAATTTCTGCTCCGGCGGGGATATAATCCTCCACTACAAGATAAGTTATATCCTGCGGTACAGTGATAGATAGTCGCACCTGCACAACCGGATTGCTCGCCGAGCGGTTAACGCCGGTAACGGGGGGACAGATATCCATTCCACAGTCAGCCCCTTCCAAAAAATATTCCCGGCTAAGGACAATTCCACCGTCCATGGCTTGGACCGTTTCTACCGGTTGACCAACATCGAGTATCGCCCGGTAATATAAACGCCCGCTGCCAGCTGTGCGCTGAACACGCAATGCGTTCCGGGCAGAAGGAAATTGGGCAATGTTCACGTCAGCCCGCACAGTGTTAAAGGATTGTGCACCCCCTGCTTCTCCGCTGGCAATAGCAGCGCCGTTCAAACTGGCTGAAAAGGAGTAGTTACCCTGCAACTCACCGGTTGCCCGCACTGCCCGACTGAGTGCCGCCAGCACCCACCCGCTACCGTAACTGTTCAACCAGCCTTGCGTCCCACGTTGCAGAGTCAGATAACGCACCGCGTCAGCAACCAGCGGCGATGCCGGGTCCAGTTCCACCAACGCCATCAAAACTATCGAAGTAGCAGCATAGGTATTCGAAAAACGGTAGAGCGAATGATCCTCTTCCTGCCAGAAAGCACCAGTTGCCGAGCGATTTGCACTGCCCTGTAAATCGGCCAGGATGGTTTCAGCCGAGGGTGTATCCCCACTGCCATTCAGCGCCAACGCCAGAAAAGCCTGCCCCCATGGACTTAAGCGATCCCGTAAACGAACAATCTCCGGAGGCACTTGATTTTGGCGGCCATGTTGATTGAGTACAAAATAGGCAAAGGCCAGTTGATCCAGTTTGGCGGTTTCCTGTACCATTTCCGGGGTGTAAAGACCAGCCGTAACGAAACGATTGGCATCTAAAATCCGAAAAGGTTCAATGACAAAACCGGCCGCACTGGCCTGATCGAGCACCCACAGGCCAAAGGAACTCAGGAAAAAGTCGCTGGGTTCGCCGCTGATCCAGCTCCACCCGCCATCGGCCTGTTGCCTATTCAGCACTCGGTCGAGATCACGCCGGATAGCTTGCTGTAAGCGATCGCTTAAATCGGGGGCAGAAAAATTGGTCTCCCGGCTCAATTGGTAAACGCTCAAATTAGCCAGCAGACGCGAGAGCAAAACCTCGTTAAAATCATCCGAATAACCTTCCAACACTTCCAAACCCGAAAAGACACTTCCTGCCAGATTGGGAGATAGCTCAACCCTCAGGTTGCCCCCGGTTGGGGTAAACGAACGCGGCAGACTGACTACCTCTAAAACCTCTCCTGCTTGCTCCAAAATCCCACCGGTCACAAATGATTGCGTAGTACTGTACCGGTAAATAGGTAAATCTTCATTGGAAAGCATGACGGTATCCTGCAATCCTCCGCCTTCCACGCTGAAGATCATCGAAGCCGAAGGCAAATCCTGTGCTTTGACCCACCAGTTTACCCGTTGACGTCCTTTGGCAGCCAGTTGGAGTGCCTGCCGCTCCAATTGGGGGTCTTCCAGCACCAGCCCGCTGCTCTGCAGGCGGACGGTGACATCAAGAGGAGTATCTGTATTATTTTGAACCACGGCGCCAATTTCGATCCGATCACCGGCTACTGCAAAGCGTGGTATCACCGGCCGAATCAGCAAATCCTTACTGACCACAATCTCGGTGGATGCTTCCCCCACGCGTGCATCTCGTGTCAGTCCACGCACGAGGACAACCCACGTGGTCAAATTATCCGGCAGGCTAAATTCCACCTGAGCGTAACCACTGGAATCGGTTTCCAACGCACCGGACCAGTAAGCGGTATCCCGAAACTCACTGCGCAGGGATAGTTGTGTGGCCTCTCCACCACCACCGCCACCCAAACCTCGCGGCAGCAGGGGTATACGGCCAATATAGGCCGCCAGCGAACAACTGGTCAGCACCCCCAGCGGCTGATCTCCGTATAACGCACTGAAAATATCGGGAGCGTTTGGTTCAGCCAGGGCGAAAATGGCTTTATCCACCACCGCTACTGAAAACTCGCCCTGCAACGGATTGCCACGCCAATCCCTTACCAGCAAATCAAGCCGAACGGTTTGACGCGGCTCGAAGCGGGTTTGGGGGGAAATCAAGCGTACATCCAGTTGAAACGCTTCGGGTTTTACCTTAATGGCGAGATAACCCTGCCGGAAATCCGGCTTGCCGGTTTCATTGAGGCCCAGCAGCGTCACGGACACAAAAACATTTGGAGCAAATGTTTCGGCAATGGGCAGACTAACCGTTTCACCTCCCTCGCCAATCGAAAGCACTTGATAGGAAATCACCCCACGCCGTTCGACACTGAGCAAAGCCAGCGTGTTGCCCTTCAACGGATTCGGAATGAAAATTTGGGCGGTATCCCCAACGTTGTATTCCTTCCGGTCGGCTTCTAACCGAATTTGCTGGTTTGGCAAACGCGGCCACGGAGCGGACCCCGATCCCCCCACCCAAACCAAAGCCTGAGAGACGGCTCCTTCACCGCGCACTTCCAAACGATATACCCCCGGTTCTTGGGGTGTAAATTCCAGGGTTGCCAGACCGTTCGTTCCGGTTCGTAAATCAGCCCCACTGACTGGCGTGACTGTCTCACGGTAGGAAACAGCACCAGTTTCGAATTCACTCCACTCCTGCACCCATTCAACTCGGTCGAAGGAGGCACTCAGCGGGAGGTTTCCAATTGGCTGATTTTGCCAGTCAACTGTGAGAATGGAAAAGATGAACGAACTGCCGGCCGGTTGAACCCAGCTTTCCGGCCGAATTCCCACAACAAAATCCGCGGGGTGGAGAATGGTTTGCGCCCGTTGAGCCAGAGGGAAGCCGCTTTCATCCGTCATTGTGACTTCGAGGGTCAGAATTTTCTGACGATTTTCTTCAAGCAAAGTACTGAGGCTTTGACCCAGGAGAGTCAATGGAAAACGCCCATCTTCCCCCGTTACTCCACTGCCGCCGATGACATAATCACCAAGAGGGGAATCCATCCACATCCACCAGTCCGGCTCAAGCCAAAAGGTATCCACCCGCCCCGAAACGTAGCCGCCCGGCAGGTCGGCTTCTGCGTTGCGGGCATACAATGACCAGCTGACGTTGACACCAGCAGCCGGGGCGCCGAAGAAATAATTAGCCCCCACCTCAGCACGAATGTCTTCTCCCAGCCGATAATCCGTTTTAGAAAATGTAACCTGTAAATCAATTTCCGGCTTGCGGTATGCCGCCACCTGAAACTCAATGACCGAATCGGGCTGCTCCTCGATCTGGATGGAATATAAGCCGGTTGGAGCATCTGGTGGTAACTGCACCTTTCCGTGCACCGTGCCATAAGGCGAGAGGGTCAGTTTTTGGGTTTCCAGTAAAGGTGTCCCCTCTTCGGGGGAGTAACCCCCAAAAACCTTTACGGTAATCTCCCTTAAATCCGCCGGGGGATAGCGTGCATCGTCCCATTGTCGGAAAACATAGCGATAGTAAACGGTTTGCCCCGGCTGATAAATGGGGCGATCGGTATAGCCATAGATTTTGATATCGGATTGATCGTAAACACTACTAATTCCAAAATTATAGGGCGAAATTCCGGCATTCCACTCCGTAGTTGCCAGTGAAAAATCGGGATCGCCCTCCTTTCCCAGCGTAACCACCAGCGTGCGGTAAAGATTACTTTCATTAAGGGAAATTCGAGCAACGCCTTGCTCGTCGGTTTGGGCTTTACCCAACTCCAATCCGCTACCTGCCTGATACACCGTGATCTCTCGTCCACTCACCGGGCGACGGTTTAAGGCGTTAACCGCCCAAACCATCACCTCTTGCTGATTTTCTTTAATCGTCAGATGCACAGGACTGACTACCATCAGCAAATTAGTCGTTTGATAGGTTTCGGTAAACTGCGGCGAAGAAATCCGAAACGCATACAGGCCTGTTTCCAGACCGCTGCCATCTGCCTTTAACGGAATTTCAATTCCCTGACTGGCATTTTGGGGTAAATTCAATTCAACCTGCCAGTTTTCTTCCAGCGGCAAGGTCTCAAAGGAAGGCGTGCGTTCAACCGCGCGGAGGACATCCACCAAGGTCATTCGTGCCCGACGGATATTCAATAACGTCAGATTGGTCGCATATGCCGGTAAACCAGTATCGCCCGGCAGGGCGTAATACAGTGTGCCGTATGTGTTTTGGATTGGAATATTAAGGGTGGGAAGCGAATTACTGGCTTTGAAGGTAATCGTGTAATCCTGCCCCAGTGACTGTCCCCAGCGATCCTGGAGATCTGCTTTCAGGGTCAGACGATAGGACTGGCCGCTCTTAAAGAAACCGGAAAGATACAAAAATCCGGCTTGCTCATCACTGAACAAATAAAAATTACCAACTTTTGGTTCAAGAATGACCCGCTCGTTCAGGTTTTGAGCGCGTGCCAGAGGGGCTGAAAATTCTACCAGCATGGAAGCATAATCCCCATACACGTCCAAATCTTGTCCGGCTGAGGGGGTAGTGGAAATAACCTGAAACTGCCCCACTGTTCGGAAAGATTGGTTCATCATCTCCTCAATGGCCACCCCGCCCAACGCTTCAACCCGACCCATCTCAATCCGGTACTCCCGATTTCGTTCCAGCAATTGCTGAGGCTTAATCGCAATAACGGTATCCCGCTCGCTCCACTCATAAGTCACATTGATGGTGCTGCCATCTTCACTCTTCAAGCGAAAACCCTGTTCAACACTGCGCCGGTTCATGGGCTGATTGAAGATCAGGCGCAGCTCAACATCCAGCGGCTGGGGAGCGTCCAGAGACGGCTCAATGCCAATCAAAGCCGGTTTCACCGTACTGAACTGCCAGTTCACCAATTCATCATCAGCCAGAGACATCCCATCCACACCTACCAGAGCGGTATTCAGCTCAACTTGATAGGTCTTACCGCCTTCCAGTGCCGGCCGGGGAGTGAACACAAAGGTACTGGTGTTCAACCATCGGCCTTCCCCATCGGCTGCTGGTTGGATGGAAAACGCCGCCGGTTCGGATGAACCGACCTCGCCCAATTCAACCACCGGTCGGTTGAAGGTCACCGCGATAATCGAGGTGGAGTCAACATCTTGCACATCCGGCTGAGGGAGACGCTCGGTAATTCGCAATTCCCCCGCCGTGCGAAACACGAAAGAAAACGAACGGGCCAGGTTCTTGCCGCTTTTATCCTTTGCGGTTGTCTGCAACGTGAACGTAATGGGAGTATCCAATGGCAGAGTTTGATCCGGCACAAAGCGCACCGAGGTGTCGTCCAGCCATTCAAAACGACCGGCCATGACCGGCTGTACCTCCAGAGCACCTTCTACCGAGGGACGGTCCATCGGTTGATCGAACGTTACCACCACTCCTTTGGACGAAGTGAGAATACTACCCGGTTCCGGTTGTACCTCCAAAATCGTCGGTGGCAGCTCCTCTTGTTGCACAGGCAGTTGGGTGGGCTGGGCAGCCGTTTGCGTTGCAAGGGGCTGATTTATCCCTCCCCCAAAGGGCAAGTTGCAGGAAACACTTACCAACGCCATTAACCCAAACAGCGTCATCATCACCCGAAACAAACCCGGCTGAGTTTTGTTTCTCATTGTGGGCTCCTCCGTAAATGTCACTCTTTTTTTTCGGCGAACTAACTTTACTTTACCACAATTTGAACCGATAAAAATTAAGACGAATTTTGTTGAAGCAGGACAGACAGATTCACCAATCAGACGAATTTTGCCCATTAAAAGTTTCAAGAAGGGCTGCCGGAAAAACAGGCAGCCCTCGAGCGTTGAATTCAGCCCTGCATCAATCCCGATTCATCAAGGCTGATTGAGGAATGAACCAAAAAAGCGCTGGAAGAATTGGAACTGGCCGCTATCTCCGGTGTGATTGGGATTTTGAGCATCCCAAATTGCCGCAAAAGAAGCCACCACATCATTGGCATTTAGCAATGCCCCATTGGTAAAACGAACACCATAGCGCAGGTTGAAGGTCCATTCAGTTGCATTTGTGTTGGATGACCACGACTCCGCCACGCCCGGCCGCAAACCGACCCCATCAAACTCATTTTCGACCAGTGTGGAGTACAACAAACTGGTCACCCTGAAGGTCGTCCAGCGGGTGGCATCCGCAGGCCAGAGCGATTCCGGTTCGGCCGATTGGAGAAAGACCAGTGTTCCATCAGGAGTGATCACTTCCGGCAGATTTTCCAGATAAGCATTGACTGCAGCCCCCTGCACTTCGCGGCGAAACACTGCAGCCGTACGCACATGAGCCAGCGGAATTGCCGGTGCGTGCATTCTAAGCATCTCATTGATTCGGTTATATCGGTTTTGGCGCTGGTCAGGATCACTGGTTCGCCCAGCCTCATTCGCCATGAACTGCACATCCGGATAGACATTCCCCAGCAGTTTGGCATCGGAGGAAAAAATGGTTGTATAGAGGCTGTTGGGGTCGGCGTAATCCGCATACCACGAGTAGAGGAAGAAAGCCTCGTTTCCACTTTGAACGGATTGTTCGAACTCATTTGCATCCATGCGATTTAATCGCACATTGATACCGTAAGGCAATAACTGTGAACGAATCGTTTGAGCAATCCGATGCGGATCCGGCAACAATTCGTTGCCCTGCGAAGAATAGGACAGGGTTAATTCCTGTTCAAAATCGAAGTTTGCCCGCCGCAATAAATCCAACGCCTGCTGTGGATCGTAAGGCAGCCAGGTATATAACGGCGTGTAACCCACTTGAAAAACTGGCGAAAGGAATTGTTCGGCCACCTCAGTTCCAGCGGGGTAAATCGTGTTGACAATTCTCTCCCGGTCAATCAACATGCTGATCGCCTGACGCACTCGGGCATCATTGAAGGGTGCAAAGCGGTTGTTCATTCCAACAAACGCCAGATTCAACGCGGGTCGATAAACCAGGGTCAAGGCATTATCTTGATTAATGCTGTAAAACGAATTGGGGTCGGGCGAGTCCATCGCCTGAGCCTTATCGGTGCTGACTTCAACCAGCCGCGAGAGCGAGGTGGTCGCCCATCGGAAGGTCAAGGATTCAATTCGGGGTGGTAAACCCCAATAATCCGGATTCGGTTGGAGAACTACCCGTACTCCCGGCACATACTCCACGAGCCGGTAAGGTCCGCTGCCGTTTGGCTGGCGGCTCATCTCCTTCGAATCACCGCGGTGGTCATTCAAATACGCATCGTCTTGAATGGCAAAAACCGGGAATGCCAATTTCGCCGGAAAGGCCGGGTCGGGGTTACACAGCGTAAAGCGCACCGTATAATCATCCACCGCTTCAACCGACCGTATCGCTCCTCCGTAGGAGCAATCCGGCGCCCGCAATCGCTGTAAATTGACTGAGGCCTGCGCCTGTTCAACCTGCAAGGATAGCGGTTGGCAGGCACTCAGAATGAGACTGATCGTCAGAATGAGAACGCAAAAACCCAGTGAACTTTTTCCATCGAGGATCGAAGGTGAATATTTCATGAGACGCCCGACTCCCTTTATAAGGCAGTGATTCCCAAAAACCTCCCGATTGGGCAACACCCCGAACCACGGAGATGTTTTTCCAAGGTAATTATACGGGAAGTATAGCTCTTTGGAATTGACAAATCAGTAAGGTGACTGCTGGTCAACTTTCTCCAATCAAGGTATACTCCCGTTGGGATTTTCAAATAGCGGTTACGGGGTTTTCTTCAAATGTTGCAAAAATTGATCCAACTGGATATGAAACTGTCCAATCGGCTGCGCATGGAAGTGGACGACTCCTTCCAATGGAAACTGGTGGCCTTTTTAGCCCACTCCGGCGATTCCTGGTTTTGGCTGCTGGGTTTGGGTGTTGTGTGGTTGATTTCCAACGCTTGGAGGGGGTTTTCCGCCTTTTTGATAGTGGATATTCTGCTGCTCGCTGTCCTGGTGATGAGCATCAAGTTCCTGGTCCGCCGCAGTCGCCCGCCCGGCGAATGGGGCAGCATCTACCGCAACACCGACCCGCATTCTTTCCCCTCCGGTCATGCCGCCCGTGCAGTGATGATCGCATCGGTTGTGACAGCAAACGCCCCTCTTTGGGTAGCAGTTTGTGTAATGATTTGGGCAGTGCTGGTCAGCCTCTCGCGCATTTTCACCGGTATGCACTATGTATCGGATGTGCTGGCTGGTATGGCTCTGGGTTTGGTGAGCGGAGGGGTGTTCCTCTCAGCACGCGAGTGGATGCAAGCCGTTCTGCCTTTTCTGTTCGGGTAATTTCAACCCATGTTCAGGCGCGGATTTTTCTCCCTTCAAGGGTGGATCACCATCGGTTTTGGATTCTTCCTGCTTTGTGCCTGTCAGACCACCCCGCTGGAAATTCAGCTGGAAAATGAGAGTAGCCTGCCCGTTTGTGAAGTTTATCTTTCTCCACACCAGCAAGCCGATTTTGGCGATAATCAATTATCCGAAGGTGAAATAATTCCCATCGGCAGCAGCCACACCTTCGTTCTTGAAGCCGGTGAATATGACTTGCTGGTGCGTTCCTGTATGGAAGAGACCATTTATTCCGAAACCCAGATTTCCCAAAGCAAACGCATCATCATCGGCAAGGAGGGTGATGCCCTTTTTCGGGTAACCAACCAAACCTCTCAGGAAATTTGCTACCTTTACATTACCACTGGCGAAGAATGGGGGGATGACCGACTTGGTAAAGTCGAAAGCATTCTACCCGCCAGCAAGCGGATTTTCTTTTTACCCCCAGCCCTCTATCACGCCCGGGCAATGGATTGCAGCGAGAATGTGCTGGCAGAAATTCGAGAGATCAACCTGCGGGATTCATTTGATTGGGTGATCTCCCCTTGAACAGAAGGTTTGACGAATACAACGGGCTGGAGTATGCTTAAGGGTGGGAGTGGTAGGGTCCCGGTGGGCTCCCCGGTCTTCAAAACCGGTGGCGGGTCGCGTTGCGGGCCGCGGTGGGTTCGACTCCCATCCATTCCCGCCTGAATATTAATCGTATCTAAAAACAGAGAAAAAGTGCCTCATGGAAGATCAACCATTACTGTACGAAAGAATTGAACTGGCCGTGCGCCGTGTCTTCTTCATTGAAGACACAACTTATGGGGACGAACGCAAAGGGTTTGTAGTCAAATACCATGGTCGCATCCTTCTACCGGATACAGCGGAAGCCTATGACCGGCTGGCAGAAGCGGTTAATCCATTGGGTTTAACCCCCCTGTTTCGCTATGAAAACAATCGCCAGACGGTAATTTTCGTGACCAGTCGGCAAGCCCCGCGTCCTTCCAATCCGCGCACCAATCTGATCTTCTTCATTCTTACGCTGATCAGTGTATGGTTCACCGGGGGAATGCTGAATTTGCAAGAAATGCCGGGGAATGCGGCTGAGTTCATCTGGGCAATCATCAGCGGCGGCTGGCCATTTGCCATCAGCATGCTGGCGATCCTCACTGCCCACGAGTTTGGACATTATCTGGTCGGCCGGCGGCATGGGGCAGCCGTGAGCCTGCCCTACTTTCTGCCGCTTCCATTCCCGCTCAGTCCGTTTGGAACGCTCGGCGCTTTCATCAACATGAAGAATCTCCCTAAAAACCGGCGGGTGTTGATGGACATTGGCATTGCCGGTCCCCTCTCCGGGCTGGTTGTGGCGATACCCGTTTTGTTGATCGGTCTGTCACTTTCTGAACTTTCTCCACTGCCTGCAGCACCATTGGGCAACGGTTTGGGGCAAACTCAACTGGAAGGCAATTCCATCCTCTATCTATTGCTTAAATTTTTAGTCTTCGGGCAGTTTTTGCCTGCCCCGGCCGATTACGGCGGTCTTTCTCCATTGCTTTATTGGGTGCGCTACATCTTCACCGGACAGCCACTTCCCTACGGCGGCATGGATGTTTTGCTCCATCCGGTAGCATGGGCGGGATGGGGCGGCATCTTGATCACTTCCCTGAATCTGATCCCTGCCGGTCAACTCGATGGTGGACACCTGCTTTATGTTCTGTTTGGAAGGGAACGCGCCCGCCGCATTTACCCGCTGGTATTGCTGGCACTCGGCTTGTTGGGATTCGTCTGGTCAGGCTGGTGGCTGTGGGCTGTGTTGATCTTCCTCTTCGGCCGGGTGTACGCTGAACCGCTTGATCAAATCACCGAACTCGATCCGCACCGTAGACGATTGGGATGGCTAACCCTGTTCATTTTTCTGCTGGTGTTCACGCCGGTTCCGCTGGTGCTGATGCCCTGACCAGAGTCTCGATCCACTCGCCTTGCAAGGTGCGGTAAACGCCCAGCGCCGACACCGTCAGACAGACATGCGCAGGAATCACACCGATCAAATCGCCCACAGCCAAAGAAGAAAACACCTCCGCTGGTAAACGGAGAATACCATGCTCCTGGGAGAGCCGCACCAGCGCACCACCCGGGGTGCGTGCTGACCACCCTTGTTCATTCAGCTGCACTACCCAACCATAAACTGCCGCTCCGTTTTCCAAAACAGCATCTTTAGAAAAGTGGACGGCACCGCCGTATATCACGGCCTCTCCCCGGTTGGGATGAAGTGCTACAAGCGGGCAGGCAACCACCGCGGCGATCTCGGCTTCCCGGCAGGCTCCCAGTTGTGCCATTTGGGCATCGTAAAAGACAAAATTGCCCGGGCGGATTTCATCCACACCCTCAAAATCATCACTCAGGCTGCAACCGGGGGTATCTCCCACCGATACTTCCAGATCATCTATACCGTTCTGCTCCAAAAACTGACGTACCTGATTCATGCGCTGATTGCTGCGCTGAAAACGTTGTACCACTTCGGTGACACTCTGGCTTTTGTAGGTTTCACCGGCATGGGTCAACAACCCACGCAGATTCAAGAGAGGCTGCTCCCGCACTTGACGGGCCAATTCCAGAATAGAGGAAGGATTATCCCATGCCAGACCCGTGCGCCGACTGCCACTGTCCACCTTGATCCACACATCCACCGCTCCCTCCACCGAACCAGCCAGTGCCTCCACATGCGCTGAACTTTCCACCAGCACACCCAGCCGGATCAATTTGCTCAAATGGCGCACCAGAGTCATCTGGCGCAAATTGAGAGGAAACGCTACCAGAATATCTTTCCAGCCGTGACGAGCAAAATACACGGCCATATCCAGCGAGGATACGGTAATCGCCTCAATCCCAAACGGACGAAACCACTCTCCCACCCGGGCAGATTGATGGGTTTTGAAATGAGGACGCAAGCGTACCCCCGCTCGAAGCGCTTTTTCTGCCATACGTTGAATGTTCCTCTGGACACGCTGTTGGTCAATCAACAAGGTTGGACGAGATATATCGGAAAATAAGTTAGGGTTCATGGCTCTATTGTATAATAACTGACATGAATAATCAGCAATTGGCCGGGATTTTTGAGCGCATTGCCAACCTATTGGAAATCAACGGCGAAGTAGTTTATAAAACCCTTGCCTATCGGCGGGCAGCCGAAAGCCTGCGGTCTTACCCGCGCGAAGCGGAAGAATTGTACCGCGAGGGCAAATTGACGGAAATTCCCGGTGTGGGAAAAGCCATAGCTGAAAAAATTGAAGAATTGCTCACCACCGGAAAACTGGGCTTTCTGGAAAGACTGGAACAGGAAGTTCCGCCCACCTTGCTGGAATTATTGGAAATTCCCGATGTTGGACCCAAAAAAGTAGCCTTGTTCTGGAAACAAGCCGGGATCACATCCCTGATGGATCTGGAATCAGCCGCCCGGGATGGACATCTCCGCCATTTACCGGGGATTGGCGAAAAGTCCGAAAAGCGCATTTTGGCCGGTATTGAAGCCCTGCGAAGGCGCAGTAAACGCATGTTGCTCGGCACCGTTCGTCCTATTGGCCTGCGCTGGCTGAACTGGCTGAGAGGGCTTGCCGGAGTGGGGGAAGCCGAACTCGCTGGCAGCCTGCGCCGCTGGAAATCCACCATTGGAGATTTGGATCTGGTGGCGGCTGCTGATGACCCATCAGCCGTGATGGACGCTTTTGTCCATCACCCAGACGTTGTACGAATACTGGCACATGGAGAAAACAAATCCAGCATTGAATTGAGCAACGGTTTGAACGTCCAACTCTGGCTGCAACCCCAAGAAAAATTTGGGTCGCTGCTGCAATTTGTGACCGGCTCCAAAGATCACAATGTGCGCCTGCGTGAACTGGCTCAGCGCAAAGGATTTTCTCTTTCCGAGCATGGACTGACCACCCAAGATGGCCAGGAGCATTATTTTTCAAACGAGAAGGCACTCTATCAGGCTTTAGGGTTGGAGTGGATACCGCCGGAACTGCGCGAAGACCGCGGCGAGATTCAGGCTGCCCTGGAAGGCCGCCTTCCCGATTTGATCACGCTTTCAGACTTACAAGCCGAATTACACAGTCATTCCACATGGAGCGATGGCGCATTAAGCATCCTCGATATGGCCCGGGCCGCCAAAGCACGCGGTTTGAAAATGCTGGCCATCACCGACCATACCCACTCGCTGGGTATTGCCAACGGTCTGGATGCCGAGCGACTGCGTGAGCAGCGCAAGGAAATTGATGCCGCTCAGGCTGAATTGGGCAATGACTTCATCCTCTTGCAAGGCGCCGAAGTGGAAATCAAAGCCGATGGCAGCCTGGATCTACCGGATGAAGTTCTGGCAGAACTGGATATTGTCATTGCGTCGCTGCATGTCAGCCTGCGCCAACCGCGTGAGGAAATCACCACCCGCCTGCTACGCGCCATTCGTAACCCGCATGTGGACATCATCGGCCACCCCAGCGGACGCTTACTTCCTAACCGAGAAGGAGCTGATCTGGATTGGGAGTTAATCCTAACCGCTGCGTGCGAAGAAAACGTTGCCCTCGAAATCAACGCCAATCCCTCTCGATTGGACCTGGATGAGGTTCACGCGCGGCGGGCTGTGGAACTGGGAATTCTCTTGAGCATTAACACGGACGCTCACAGCCCGGCCGATCTGGAATTGGCGGAATACGGGGTTTCGGTCGCAAGGCGAGCCTGGGTAAGCGCCGCTCAAGTATTGAACACCCGCTCTCCCACCGAAATCCGCCGTTGGTTGACCGGACACCGCCAAAAATCCGGCTAGAAATTGACCCCAGCACCCCAACCGTCACTCCCAATGACTGTCCCTTTCTCACGAATTTAATCCTGTTGTTAGCAAACAGGGTAAGATTTTTACTGCCTGTCGTATCTGCTTATACAGATTGACCTTGACCATAACCTTTTTTGTTTGACGAACAGCCCTGTCTCTTTCAGGAAAAATCCGGTGTACAAGGTTTTAATGGTCAAAAACTGCACACAAGACTTTTTTAGGTTAAAAATAATCCAGAGAGATGGTTATGATGAACTACCAGAGTATTCGACAAGAAAAAGATGAATTTTTCGCAACTCACCCACAAAGCCCATTGCGCGAAGAGCAAAAGGCGGTCTTTGAGGGGTTGAATTACTTTCCACCTGACCCCAATTTACGGCTGGAACTGGCATTACAGCCGTTCCCCGAACAAACCAAAATCGAAATACAAACCAACACCGGCGATATTCAGATTTATAGCCGTTTAGGACGTTTTTCTTTTGTCGTGGAAGGACAAAAAGTAGAACTGACTCTCTACGGCAATCAATACGGCTATTTTCTGCCGTTTGTGGATAGTCTGGCAGGTGTAGAAACCTACCCCGCTGGCCGCTACCTTGAACCGGAAGCGATTGGCAACAACCATTTCATTGTGGATTTCAACCTGGCATACAACCCGTACTGCGCCTATAACGACGACTGGTCATGCCCCCTTACACCGCCGGAAAACCGCTTGAATGTCCCCATTCGCGCCGGGGAAAAATTATTTCATTCATCATCTGATTAATATCAGGAGGTTAGGCAACTATGGCAAAGGCAATCTGGAACAATGCTGTTTTGGCAGAAAGTGATCAAACCATTGTTATCGAGGGAAATCACTATTTCCCCCCATCTGCCGTCAACTGGGATTATTTTGTGAAAAGCGAGACTCACACCATCTGCCCATGGAAAGGGGAAGCCAGTTATTACACAATTGTGGTCAACGGCCAAAGCAATCCAGACGCGGCCTGGTACTACCCCAACCCCAAAGAAGCAGCCCGACAAATCAAAGATTACGTGGCATTCTGGCGCGGCGTTCGCGTTGAAATTTGAAGCAATGAACAACCTGCGCCCCGGCGATCGGATCGCGCCTTTTTCTTTGCCAGCAGCGGATGGTAATACCTACTCCTTTCACGACTTATTGAAAGGAAACCCCTACTTGCTGCTGGTTTTTCTGCGCCATCTGGGTTGAATTCCCTGCCGGGAACATGCTTTGCAGTTGCAAAGCCTTCAGGACGAATTCCTCAAAGCCGGCATTTCCATTGCCCTTGTCACTTTCGAACAGGGTTACTGGCTGGATCGCTGGAGAGAAATCACCCAAATTCGATTTCCAATCTTGCTCGATCCGGAGAAAAAACTGTATCGAGCTTTTGGTTTGCAGCGCTCCATCCTTCGCACCTGGAATTTGCCAACCCTGTGGTTTTATGCCCGAAGATTATTACGGGGTGAAAAGCTGATCGCAACCGGTGGTGATTTGCATCAATTAGGGGGTGATTTTATCCTCGACCGGCATGGTGTGGTGTTGCTGGCTTATTTCAGCCATGACCCCACCGATCGCCCACAGCCACTTTCATTGCTGCAATCCATTCAACCGAAGGGTTAGAAATTCGCTCAAATTCCCCCTCTGCCAGTATAATAAAATTGACCTAATCCAAAGGAGAAGAAAATGTCTCTCCAAAATGAAAGTCGTCCGCCACTCAGGTGGCAGGGTTACGAAATCAGCCCGGTTTCACAGGCATTCCGCATTGAGCCATCCCCCCAGTTTGGGATGATCTGGAATAGGCCAATTGGCGTTTGGGTTCAAACACCCCAGGGCGAACAGCACTACCTGCCCGTGTTTGATGTGACCCGACTCGTTCAGATTTTGATTGTGTTGGGCGGAATGGTGTTGTTCTTGTTTCTAAAAATGATCAGCCGGAGGAGATCAAAATGAGTAATTTGGAAAATGAAAATCAAGGTGAAAACAGACTCCCCGCCAATGAAGAAGCGTTAGCCTCGGCGGCATTGGAGACGATTCAGGACACCCTGGATCAATTCCTGGCAACGGCAGATGTCAATGCTGTATTTGGTGAAACCATCAAACATCAGGGGAATCTCATCCTGCCGGCTGCCGAAGTGATCAGCATCATGGGATTTGGAATTGGCAGCGGCTCTGGCGGTTCGGACGATAACCGGGGCAGTGGTTCAGGCGGCGGCGGAGGCGGCAAAACTTTTGCCCGGCCAGTAGCCGTGATCATCGCCAACGAAGGGGGTGTGCAGGTCAAACCCATTGTGGATTTTACCAAGATTTATCTGACCGCCTTTACCACACTGGCATTCATCACCAGTGCCTGGCTGAGAATGCGGCGCGGCCGATAATCTCATTCCTGATTCAAGGACATGGAACGAATCCGGATCGCCCGCTTGCGGGAAAACGCCTATCTGCCCACCCGAAAGCATCCCGAAGATGCCGGACTGGACTTCTACGCTGTTGAGAGGGTTGAAATTCCCCCGCATGAGTTTGGCATCGTCCCAACCGGCATTGGGGTGCAAATCCCTGCTGGATATGTGGGCTTGCTGAAACCAAAAGGCCGCAGCAATCACTTGCTGGGAGCGGGGGTAGTGGATGCTGGCTATCAGGGTGAAATTCTAATTAAGGTGGCTAATCCCACCGATCAGCCATTGATTTTTGAAGCCGGTGATGCGGTCGGGCAATTATTGATCCTCCCCATTTTTACGCCCCACGTCGAGGAAATCAGCCCGGAGGAATTCAATCAAACCACCACCGCTCGCGGGGCAAGCGGTGGGATCGTAGATCAAAAACGCCGTCAGTCAGGCGGTTAAAGTGATGCGTTAAATTGATTGACCGCCCGGACGAGGGCGTCAAGGTTGGCCAGCGGGGTATGAGGGGGAAGGTCATCCTCCGGCGCCAGCACGTAATTGGGAACATCACGCATCGCGTTCATCAAACGTTGGGTTTCCTCAAAAACCGCTTCAACGGAGGCAGTTGTCAACCCCTCCACTGCCAGATTTCCGATCACCAGTGTATCTTCTGCAAATTGCTTAACCACCGAATCCAGATTCACGCGGCTGCCAAACCAGTACCCCGCAGCGTCACTGGTTTGCAATTGGGTCAATTGGGCTTCGTCCGCCAGCGGATTGTGCAGAATAATCCCAAACTGCTCGCTTTGAACTTCACCAATCAAGCGCTTTACATGACGTAAAGAAAACCGTTCTCGCTGATCGGCAGTTAAAGTCTCCTCCAACGGCTCACTGACTACTACACCGTCGGCATCATTGAAATAAAAGGCATGCAGATAATCCGGTAAAAATCGCATGATTTTATCCAGGAGCGCATCCAAAACTTCCGGCTTCTGGTTAAGAATTTCCCCCCAATGCTCTTCACCAATCATCTGTCGGGCAACCGCCAGCGGTCCGTTCATGATTCCCAAAACGAATGGTTTAGGATCTGGAAGACGTTCTTTTAGCAAGCGGGGGATAGCCAGTGTGACCGTCGTGCGTTTATGCCCCGGCCGGGGAATGATCATCGCCTCCACATCCCGTTGAGAACCAATCATCGCTGCTGAGGCACCAATCGGCATTTCCGCTTCCACTTGAAGCGGTGTGCCAAACGCTTCAGCCTCGATCATTCGGTCCCAAATGGGTAAAAGAAACGCACCTCCAAACCGCTTGTACACCTCTTCAAGAACCTGAATTTGCGTGTTGGTATCGGTAGCAAATTCAGAGATGGCTTTGTCCATTTCCAATCCAACCGGATATCCCGCCGGAAGGATGAATAAACGCTGTTTCGATTTTAGAACGGTTTCAGTAAGGTGAACCATAAAGGATACCTCCGCAAGGAATAATACGTTTTTGAATGGACTAATTTTAAACCCATTCGCGCCTTATGGCTGACAGGCAGCGTATCTTTTCTTGTGCAACAAGAAAAGTCTTTCATATCATTTACCCGATTGCTCAAATAAAACCCTTGACAAAAATTGAAACAAGCAATAACATAAGTTATATATTATAACTTATGTGAGAAATCATGACAAGAAGAGCAAAATTCCGCCAGATCACAATTGACGAAATCAAAAGCCTTGCCCGCCTTCAAATGGCAGAAGGCGGAACGGCCAGCCTATCGCTGAATGCGATTGCCAAACACATGGGGATGAGCGGCCCGGCATTGTACCGCTACTTTGAGAGCCGTGATGCCTTGATCACCGCCCTGATTGTAGAAGCTTATGAGGCGCTGGCCAACGCATTGGAAGAAACCGCTGCCCGCTTCGCCGATCAACCGGTACGGGATTGTTTGAGACAAGTCCTGCTCACCTATCGGCGTTGGGCACTGGATCATCCAATAGATTTTCAATTAATCTTTGGTAATCCCATCCCCGGCTATCAGGCTGAGGAAAAAATCACTGCCCCCACCGCGGGCAAAGTTTTTGCCCCCATCTTGAAAATCCTGCAACGCGCCTATCAGCAGGAAAACCGCCCTTACCCGTCCTTTTTAGAAAACCTGCCTCCACAATTACAGGTTCACCTTTCCCATTCCATGCGAGAATTTCAGCCTTCTCTGCCCGAAAAAGTGGTGTATATCGGAATCGTTGGCTGGTATCACATTCATGGGATGATCATGCTGGAACTTTTCAATCACATTCAACCCTTAATCAGCGATCCAGCCACTTTTTACTCCAATGAAATTGAACGGTTAATGGACCAGATGAATTTATGAGCCAATGACCGGTTGGCATTTTGCTTTTACGAAATTGTAAAAAAAGAATTCGATGATCAACTTTTAGAAGGAAACAAATCATGTCAAATCAAACTTCTCTCCATGTGGTTTTCGGCAGCGGGCCGTTGGGGCTTTCCGTTGTGGATGAATTGCTGGTTCAAGGCCAGCGGGTACGTCTGGTCAACCGCAGCGGTAAAGCCGATGTGCCTGCTGAAGTCGAGATTGTTCCGGCTGATGTATATGACCTTCAACAGGCATTGCAAGCCTGTGAAGGAGCTGCTTTTGTGTACCAGTGTGCCCAACCACCCTATCACCAGTGGGTGGAAAAATTCCCCTCCTTACAGCAAAACATTCTGGAAGCCTGTGCAGTTGTCGGAGCACGATTGATCGTCGGCGAGAATCTTTATATGTATGGTGAGGTTGATGGGACAATTCACGAAGGGCTGCCTTACGCCGCCAACACCCGCAAAGGTCAACTGCGCGCCAGGATGGCGGAGGCTGCTCTGAACGCCCATCAAAAAGGCCGTCTGCCGGTTGTGATCGGCCGCGGTTCCGATTTTTTTGGCCCACGTGTGCTGGGTTCCACCCTGGGCGAGCGGGTCTTTGTCCCCGCTTTGCGGGGTAAAACGGCCAGCTTTACCGGCAATCTTAATCTGCCGCACAGCTACACCTACATCAAAGATTTCGGGAAAGCGCTGGTCAGACTGGCAACGGAAGATCAGGCTTACGGACAGGTCTGGCATGTACCCACTGCGCCGGCCGTCACTCAGCGTCAAATCGGCGAGATGATTTTTGAAATTCTGGGGCAGCCCCCGAAAATGAGCGGGATGGGACGCTGGATGATGGCAATTGGCGGGTTGTTCATTCCCGAAGCCCGCGAAACGGTTGAGATGATGTATGAATTCGAGAAACCATTTGTAATGGATAGCAGCAAATTCACCCGTGCCTTTGGTCAAACAGCCACACCTTTACGGGATGCCCTGGCCGAAACCATTGATTGGTATCGGGCTTATTTGAATCAATAAACCGTCAAGATAAATCAACGGCCTGGATTTTACTGCTCCTCCCAGCGGGTATGAAAGACACCCTCTTGGTCAATCCGCCGGTAGGTATGCGCACCAAAGAAATCCCGCTGTGCCTGAATTAAATTCGCAGGCAATCGTTCACTGCGGTAGGCATCAAAGTAAGCCAGCGAAGCAGACATTGCTGGCACGGCAATTCCTTGTTCGATGGCAATCGTGACTACCCTGCGGAGTGACTGCTGGTAGCGAGTGACAACTTCGCTAAAGTAAGAGGAAAGTAAGAGATTCTTCAAATCAGGTTCTGCCTGATAAGCGGCGGTTATATCGTTTAACAGGCTGGCTCGAATGATACAACCCGCCCGCCAGATACGCGCCAATTCCGCCAGATTCAAACCATAATCGTATTCCGCCGAGGCGATCCGCAGCATAGCCATGCCCTGCGCATAAGAAAGGATTTTGCTGGCGTACAATGCCTCCCGCACAGCTCGAATCAAATCCTCGCCATTGCCCGTAAAAGCCGGTGCAGTATGACCGAAAATCGTGCTGGCATGGACTCGTTCCGACTTCATGGAGGAGAGAATCCGGCTGTAAACCGCTGCATCAATGGTCGGCACGGCAGCGCCGATGTCCAACGCATTTTGAGCCGTCCATTTGCCGGTGCCTTTCTGCTCGGCCTCATCCAGAATGAAATCTACCAATGGCTGACCGGTTTTTTCATCCTTCTTTGCCAGCACTTTGGCTGTAATTTCAATTAAAAAGGACTTTAATTCGCCGTTGTTCCACTGATTGAAAATCTCGCTCAATTGAACCGCGCTCAAACCCAACACCCGACGGAGCACCTCATAAGCCTCGGCAATCAACTGCATGTCGCCGTATTCAATACCGTTATGAACCATTTTGACATAATGACCGGCCCCACGCGGGCCGATGTAACTCACGCAAGCCGCACCATCTTCAGCCTTTGCGGCGATGGCGGTCAGCATGGGCTGTAAAACCTGCCAGGCTGTTTGGGAACCACCCGGCATGAGGCTGGGGCCCCACAATGCACCCTCTTCTCCACCTGAAACGCCCATCCCGATAAAATGGATCCCTTTATCAGCCAGATACTGACTGCGTCGGTCACTGTCCATAAAATAAGAATTACCCCCATCCATCAGAATGTCGCCAGCTTCCAGGTAAGGTAAAACATCCTCAATCGCTTGGTCCACGGTCTTTCCAGCCGGCAGCATCAACAACAGACGGCGCGGTCTTTCCAGCATTTGCGCCAGTTCACTCAAACTGGCAGCTCCCAGTGCTTGTGCGCCGGCAGCAGGCTGTTCCACAAACAAACGCACTTTTTCCGGTGAACGGTTGTAAACGGCTACGCGGAAACCATTGCGTTGAAAATTTCGACCCAAATTGAACCCCATCACTCCTAAACCGTAAATTCCAATTTCTGCCTGCTTCATGTGTGCTGCTCCTTTGTGTTCTCTTGAATTTCCATGCGAATCTGTTCCACTATTCGGCGCGCTTCTTGTCGGGCAATTCCCAGGTAAGTATCCACCCGCATCAGTTGGTGAATACGCCCCGCGCCGAGTATTCCCCCTATTCGTTCGTCCTGAGATAACAAATCCACCAGCGGATTTTCCTGCCCGGCTTGAACCGCTTGCCAGGCGGTCAGCGAGTGTCCTCGCAGGCGTTCGTGCATTTCTTGCCGGTCAGCCCCTTCCTTTACTAACGCCATCAACACCCTTTCGGTAGCGGCAAAAGGCGTAAATTGCTGTAAATTGCGCTGGATCGCTGTTTGATGAAAGTGCATGCCTTTCAAGATGCGTCTGCTTGTCATCAGCATCTCATCGGCAATCAAAAAACTTTCTGGAAGCAGCGAACGGCGGTTCGCCGAATCATCCAGCGTCCGCTCTAGCAAGGAAAAAGCCGCATTACCCCATGCTGACTGCGGCAGGACCGCCAAAAGCCGCGCCAGCGAGTTGATTTTTTCTGCCAGAATTGGATTACGCTTAAACGGCATTGCCGAAGACCCCACTTGTTGATGAGCAAACGGTTCCTGCCACTCCCCTAAAGGTGGCGACTGTAAAAAGCGCAAATCAAAGGCAAACTTATTCAGCACGGCCCCAACAGCGGCTATTTCACTGATCAAACGATATTCCTGTAATCGCGGCGCAACTTGCGTGGTAACCGCGTAAAAAGCGAGTTTCAACTTTTGGCTCAGCATCTCTTCAAAGGCAGAGAGGTTTTCACTGCCAATCAACTCGGCATAGGCAGCCGCTGTTCCCACCGCCCCTTTGAAACCCTTGCCCCGCAATTCTCTCCTCAATCGGTGCAGCGCCTGCCATTCCATAATCAAATCCTGAGCATAGAATGCCAGACGGTAGCCGAGAGTGGTCGGTTCAGCTGGCTGCAGGTGAGTAAACCCGATAATCGGCAGGTCGGCCGTCTGCTCGATTCGTTCTCCAAATAAAATTAACACCTCTTTCAAACGCTCAAGAATCAAATCCAGAGCAGCCCTGAGGCGAAGCACCTCGGCATTGTCCTCGATATCCATGGAAGTAGCGCCGAGATGCAGCACTCCCCCGCCCAATGGTGACTGCTCGGCGAAGGTTCTTAATTCCGCCATCAAATCATGATGAATCTCTGCTTCGATGGCCAGAGCCCGTTCCAGATCAATATTTTCCACATTTCGGCGCAGGTCACTTAATTGATCTTCACCAACCAACCCAAATTGCGCCTGGACTTCTGCCAATGCCAGCCAAATGCGCCGCCAGGTACGGCGTTTTTCTCCCTCGCTCCAGATTCGGCGCATCTCCGGCGACCCGTACCGCCAGCTAAAAGGCGATTGATAGACTTCCCAAAGGCTCATCTCCATGATTTTACTACGAACCACCGCCAAATTAATCCAATCGTTCCAATGTTATAATTTTCGGAAATAATCTTATTAAGCCAACAGGTGATCTTCATGGCCGCATCTGCAAACATTGTACTGCTGGGCAAAATTGGTCAATTGGGATGGGAATTACACCGCGACTTGCAGCCGCTGGGCAAGGTGATCGCCCTGGATTACCCGCAAATTGACTTCACCCGCCCGGCTGAGCTGATTTCAACCGTGGAGACGCTGAAACCCGCTCTCATTGTCAATGCGGTAGCCTACACCAACGTGGACAAAGCCGAGAGTGAACCCATAGTCTGCGATCAAATCAACTACCTGACTGTGGAACAACTGGCTCAACAGGCTGCTCGCCTGCGCTGTGGATTGGTGCATATCTCCACCGACTATGTCTTCGACGGCTCTCACTCGCGTCCTTACACCGAAGAAGACCCGACTCATCCACTCAACCACTACGGCCGCTCAAAATTGGCTGGTGAGCAAGCCGTTCTCGCCAACGCGCCTGCCTGCTGGGTGCTGCGCACCGCCTGGTTATACAGCCGGCGGGCGAACGATTTTGTTCAACGCGTGCTGATCTGGAGCCGCCAACAGGAAACCCTCAAAATTGTGGATGATCAGGTCGGATCACCCACCTGGGCCAGGCTGCTTTCCCAAATCATCAGTCTGGCTCTGGCTCAGGCCAAAGGAAACTTCTTTGATTTCATCCAAAGTAGCCGGGGGGTCTATCACCTGGCCGGCGATGGAGCCGCAAGCCGATTGGAATGGGTTGAGAAAATCCTGGAACTTGACCCGGCGCGACACGAACAAAAAACCAGGCAGGTGCTGCCCGCTAAGACCGCCGATTTTCCTACACCGGCGCAGCGTCCTCTTTTCACACCACTGGATTGCAGCAAGTTCGAGCGAGTTTTCGGTTTACGCTTACCCCCCTGGGATCAGGCTCTCGCGCTGGCAATGGAAGTGTGAGCCTCTATTTCAGTAAAGACTCCAATCGAGACCGGTAAGTGCTGTTGCCCAATTCATCCAGCAGCCGGCGCAACTGCGCGCGGTCAATAAAGCCCATCCGATAGGCAATCTCCTCCGGGCTGGAAATCATCATCCCCTGTCTTTCTTCAACGGTCTGAATGAAAGCAGCGGCTTGAAGCAGTGATTCATGCGTGCCGGCATCCAGCCAGGCAACCCCCCGCCCTAATTCCTGCACATACAATTTTCCCATGCGCATATACGTCAAATTCACATCCGTGATCTCCAGTTCTCCGCGAGGGGATGGTTTGAGATCAGCCGCAATCTGGATGACCTGATTATCGTAAAAATACATGCCCGGTACCGCATAGTTTGAGCGGGGGTTAGCCGGTTTTTCTTCTAAACTCAGCGCTTTGCCTTCGGCATCAAACTCAATTACCCCATAACGCCACGGATCCTGCACTGGATAGGCAAAAATGGCCGCACCTCCTCCGTTGCTCACCCGCGCTGCCAGCGAGCGCAAGACTGCCGGCAGCCCGTGACCGAAGAAAATGTTATCCCCCAAAATCAAACAAACCGGATCATTGCCAACAAAATCCTTTCCAACGCGGAAGGCGTCGGCAAGCCCGCGCGGTTGATCCTGCTCGGCGTAACTGAACTTCATCCCCCACTGGCTGCCATCCCGCAACAGCCGCCGGAAGGAGGGTAAATCTTCGGGGGTGCTGATCACCAGCACTTCACGGATGCCGGCCAGCATCAACATTGAAAGAGGATAATAGACCATCGGTTTATCATAAACCGGCAAGAGTTGCTTGCTGGTGACAATGGTCAACGGATGAAGGCGGGTACCTTTACCACCGGCAAGAATGATTCCCTTCATTTTGCTTCTCCTCTTGTAGCGTAATTTTTCATCAGCCACGCCTGATATTCCTGCTGTTGGCGAATGGCTGCGACCCACTGGCTGTTACTCAAGTACCACTCCACCGTCTGGCGTAAGCCGTCTGCCAGTTCAAAACGAGGCTTCCAGCCCAGTTCGCGTTCAATTTTGCGGATGTCCATGGCATAGCGACGGTCATGACCGGGTCGGTCGGTGACGTGCTGTTTCAATTGAAAATGCGGACGATAAGGCGAGTCGGGGCGCAGTTCGTCCAGAATGACGCATATTTGTTCAATGATTTCCAGATTGGTAGGCTGGTTATTGCCGCCAATATTGTAGGTCTCGCCAGGCTTTCCGTCCTCCAAAATGCGATAAATTGCCTCGCAGTGATCGCGCACATGCAGCCAATCACGGATCTGCCGGCCGTCCCCATAAACCGGCAGGGGTTTTCCTTCCAGTGCGTTGAGAATCATCAAGGGAATTAATTTTTCCGGAAACTGACGCGGGCCGTAATTGTTGGAGCAGTTAGAAATGGTTACCGGCAGTCCATAAGTGTGAAAATAAGCGCGCACCAGATGATCACTGGCAGCTTTGGAAGCCGAATAAGGCGAATTGGGAGCATAGGGGGTATCTTCTCGGAAGGGGGGATCAGAGGGTTTGAGCGATCCAAAAACCTCATCCGTCGAAACATGATGAAATCGCACCGATCGGTATTGAGCAAAGTTTTCTTTCAACCAGTACTGACGGCAGGCTTCCAGCAAAGTATAGGTTCCGACAATGTTGGTTTGTACAAACTGTCCAGGACCGTGAATCGAGCGATCTACATGCGACTCGGCTGCGAAATGCACCACTGTATCAATCTCATGTTCGTGCAGCAGGCGCTCCACCAGTGAGCGGTCGCAAATATCTCCCTGCACAAACACATGACGACTTTCGTCCGGCAGCCCTTTGAGATTCTCCAGACTACCGGCATATGTCAGTGCATCCAGATTAATCACTCGAACGGTTGAATTGGCATATAAAATAAAATGGATAAAATTAGAACCGATAAAACCCGCACCACCTGTTACCAGAATATTTTGCATTGTTCCTCCATCCAATCAGGGGTAGGTTTCAGCCTGCGCCAGGGGTAAACCAGCCCGATCCTTTTCAGAAATGAGCAGCTCCACTTCATCTGACAGAGGCCATTCAATTCCCACGGCCGGGTCATTCCAAAGGAGCGTTCGCTCCCACTGTGGCGCATAAAAATCACTGGCTTTATACACAACCTCCGCCCATTCGCTCATTACATAAAAGCCGTGAGCAAATCCGGGGGGAATCCACAACTGGCGCTTGTTATCAGCAGAGAGGACTTCCCCCACCCATTGACCAAAGGTGGGAGAGCCGCGCCGCAAATCCACGGCCACATCAAAAATTACGCCGGCCACTACCCGCACCAGCTTTCCCTGAGCCTGCTGAATCTGATAATGCAGACCGCGCAATGTGCCGCGCCTTGACCCGGAATGGTTATCCTGAACAAATTGAGCCGTGATTCCGTGATCGGCGAATACTTTTTGTTGATAGGTCTCCATGAAGAAACCGCGCTGGTCACCGAACAGACGCGGCTCGATGAGAATGACATCTGCAATCCGGCAGGGGGCGAATTTCATCCCGCTAATTGTACTTGAAATTGGCCTTTTGGAGTACGCCAATCAAAAGATCTTTTTTAGAGATAAGGTTCTATAAAAAACAACACAATTCTCAAACTTTTCTAAAACTTTTTTGTTGATATACCTGATAAAATTAATCAAAGTATCTTTTTAACTCCTTTTCACAGCGTTCAACAGGGTCGCGGGGGGGTAAGTTGAATAAACAGGAGGCAGAGGATGAAGTCTATTTCGAGAATTCGATACCTGAAAAGAATTTTCTTGCTCATCATTATCATTTTCATGGGCACGAGCGCTCTTTTTCAAAAACCTGCTACCAGTTATGCTGACCCGGTGAACTATTCTCTTGAATTTGACGGCTGGTCAAATTATGTCGCCACCAAAAAAGAATTGATCATTTTCGGCGATTCGAGCTGGCAATCCACCAAAAGCATCAGTGTTTGGATTAAGCCGCTGGCACCCTCTCCCGTTTGTACCGGCCCCGACCCCGGCAGTTGTCAATTAATTGTGGGCGACCGTCCGCGCTTTTGGGGCATTTATCGAGGCATCCTCAACGGGCAAGACCGTATTTGGGTATGGAATTTCGACAACAGTCCAACCAGCGGCTTTGACTCCATCCCCATCATCTATGAAAATGGCGAATGGATTCACATCACATTGGTTCATCACAACAACCGGTTAGACGCCTACCGTTTTGGATTTTTAGCAGGCAGCCGCGAAAGCGGGATGAGTGTTGGGGCTGATGGCGGACCCGCCGATCATACGGTATTACATATTGGCGGTGGTTTTACTCCCCCCGATCGAAAATTCCTGTTCCACGGGCAAATTGATGAGGTCAGAGTCTACAATCAGCTGCTGACCGGTGATGAAATTCGAGAAAATATCCACAATGAACTAACTCCTCCTTTCGAGTCAGCCTTGAAGGCTTATTATAAAATGAGCAATGGCAGCGGGCTAATTTTGAACGATGACAGCGGTAACGGCAATGACGGGGTTCTCGTTCACATTGAGGGGCAAAATCCCGAAGGCAATTATCCGCTTTGGGTTATTTCCGAGTTGTTCGGAAACGGTCCTACACCCACGCTTCCCCCCACCTTTACGGTGACGGCCACTTTCACCAATACCCCTTCTCCTACCCCAACAGCAACCCGCCTACCGCCCGGTTTTACACCTCAGCCAAGCCTGACCCCCAGCCGCACTCTGGACCCGAATATGAACAATTTTCTATTTCTTCCTATGGTAAAGAAATAAAGAACGGCAGGTTTTTACGCAGACCGCCCGTCCTTGCTTGACGGGCGGCTTTTTTACGGCTATGCTTAAGCCAGTCAACATCCATGAAAAAATCGAAACCGATTATTTCTCATATCCTTTTGGGACTGGGTGTTTTTCTGACCCTGCTCAGCAGTGCCGGCTGCAATTTACCCAAAGCCGGTCAGGCACTTACTCCCACAGGAGATTTTGCCAACACCGCTGCTGCCCAAACCGTCTCAGCATTGACCACACAATTTGCACTGCTCATCACCACCACTCCGCCAGTGACAGCCCAAACCAGTTCACCGCCTCCATCCTCTCCAACATTCACGCCGGTTGAAAGTGTTAAACCCTGCGAACGTGCCGAATTTGTCAGCGATGTGACCATACCCGATGGCAGCGAGTTTTCTCCCGGCCAAACTTTTATCAAAACCTGGCGGTTGAAAAACACCGGCTCCTGCACCTGGACAACCAGCTACCGGGTGGTGTTTGATTCGGGGAATGTGCTGGGAGCACCACCCAGTTTTAATCTTCCCATCAGCGTACCACCGGATGGACTGGTGGACATTTCGGTCAACATGAAAGCACCCGAACAACCGCGGGAATACGAAAGTTACTGGAAATTACAGAATCCGCAGGGAGTCATTTTCGGCCTGGGCAGCGGCGGAGATAAGTCCTTTTGGGTGAAAATCAAAGTGGTTGCACCGCCCCAAACTCCCTAAAAGCAAGGGGTGATTAAAAAGATTTACTTCTTCACCAGGGGAAGGAAGATAAAATTGTCCATATTCGGATCAATCGTCCGCGTGGGAGTAAAATCAAAAGGAGTTCCCTGAGCTCTGGTGGGGGTTGGCACCCACGTGTTTGTCCCGACCGGCGAAGGGGAAGGGGTGAAGGTCGGACGGGGTGTCCGGGAAGGACGTGTGGTTGGTGTATTCGTCGGAGGTGCCGACGTAAAGGTCAAGGTTGGCGTTCGAGTTGGTGTTACCGTACGGCTTGGAGTAATTGTTGGTGGAACGGGCGAAGGAGACGAAGTCAGAGTAGGACTTGGTCCGGCGGTGATGGTTGCCGTTCCGCCAGGGGTTATTGTGGGTGGTAAAGGTGATGGAGATGGGGTGAATGTCCACGTACTGGTCGGTGATGGCACTAATGTCGGTGGAGGATTGTCAAAAGCACCGGATAACACCCACTGAGGTGGTGTTCCATTCCCCGGCACGCTATCTGTTCCGTCCATCAATTGACCATTCTTACCGTGACCACTATCATCACTTAATACCAAACCGTTTCCATTGGACATTTTATAATAAGCCACCAGTCCAGCCTCGCTGCCGGTTAATTCACTCATCATCGTATCCTGAATTTCCTGCTGACTCAGGGCAATTGAGTAAATTCTCACCTCATCCATCTGCCCCTGAAATCCCCAATAACTGTGATTTTGATTTTGGTTATCGGCTTTGATCATCCCACCGAAGAACAAAACCGGCTGAGCAGGTGGCTGAGCGGTTGCAATACAGTTCACCGAACCCATCAAATAACCATTTTTATAGGCGGTAAGATAGCCATTTCCATGCACCAGTGCAATGTGCATCCACTCATTGGGGGTATAACCAAACTGAATCAGACGAATGGGAGAAGAGGGTGGATAGGTACTGGGGTCATCCGGGTCAAAACAGGCCATCCACACCCAGATTTGAGTCGGTCCGCGGCTGATACCCCACCAGCGCGCAAAATCCCCAAAAATATTGTCACATTGGGCTGGCTCAATACGAGGAATACCATTGATGACCGAACAGTCGGCCACACCTTCCGGTTTTACCCATACACTGATAGTTTTGGTCTGCTTCCATCCATCATCGGGGAACAGATCAACCGTCTTGCCAAGGTTGACCATGTCATCTGCTCCATCAAAAGACAGTGCAAATCCCGCCAGGCCATCCGCCACAACAATCTGGTCTGGTGTAAAACCAACCACCATCAGCCCCATCAGAATTACAAGAACAAATCCGGTGATTAATATACGAAAACGCGAAACCTTAACCACGAATTTCACCCTGCCTGCCCTTTTGTGAACGTTTAGCCAACTTTTTGGGTGGATTTCCCCCTGCTCAATTGCCGGTACAGAAGTTCACCCATTACGATGAAATTTGGTCCCAGCCCGACCGAAGCCGACTTCCAGACGCCGAATTTCTAAGGGTTTTGCAAGACTGTATTCAATTATCAATAATTTCCATAAAAATAATTGAAATTATCATACCTGAAATGGAGCAAGATGTTCTTTATAAATTATTTATAGTTTCACACGACTTAATCTTTCTTTCTTGCCTGTAACCATCCCCATACAACGCTAATGCCAACCAGGGCTAACAAAAGAGTGACTCCCAGTCCTGTTGGAAAGGCACTTTTCGTCGAATTTACTTCTTCCCCAGCGGGTTCAGGGGATGAAGTCATACCGAGAGAAGCGGGGGTATTTTGCGGAACTGGCGTGGTTATTTTGGTAGGCACGGGGGGAGTATTGGATGAGGTTGCCCTGCTCACAGGTGTGGAAATGAATATTTCTTCTACTGCCGTGGGCGATGAAGCAGTAGTGGGGAATAAAAACCAATCGCGCGTAATGGTATCGGTGCTGAAAAACTCCCATAGTTGTCTGGCTACCTTCTCAGCCCCTGACGATGAGGGATGGGTACAATCTTTGGTTAAATCACTAGCCAGCCAGAGGAAGCCATCTTCTCTGGGATTCTCCCCATCGCTCCACAAATAAGGCCCCCACGAAAGATAGGCTGCTTTGACCTCACCCCGCTCAGGATCAAAATTCAATTCAGGATCACCTCGAATTTGCTTTTCAATCAACCACTTAACCGCAAACCCCGTTTCATAAGCCAGTGGTTCCGGGCTTAATCCGCGCCAGTAGGTATAGGAACGCGTCCGACTGGAAAGAAACACCAGTCTTAAATTGGGAAACCTCTCTTTCAAAAGCTGAATGACCTTTTGCAGGTCTGCTTCCAAGGCCAGGGCTTTCTGCGGAAACTCTCCCCCGCCGGTATTGGTCAACTTAACCCAGGCAACCTGCACCTGTTGAGATGAAAAACCATATCCCGTAATCTTTCTATCCAGTTCCTGCCAGGCAATCCCTTCGGGATTGGCCCAGCGTTCGGCGATCTGGTTGGGTAATGCCCCATTGATTAATACCAAACGAGGATTAATCTCCGCTTTTTGTTGTGCCAGACGCGTGAAAGCCGCAAACTCTGTAGCCGTGTTGGACATGCCGATTGAAATCAGCAAAATCCGTCCGTTTTCTTCATCCAACCGTCCCTCTTTTGAAAGAGGGTGAATCTGGCGGGAAATATTCAACCCGGCCTCTTCATGGAGGGATGGGCGGACATTCCTCCCATCGGGATACAAACCTCCCTCAAATCCGGTCGGGGTTCCATCCATCCGCACATACTCCGCTGTTCCCAGTTCCGTCAAAGGCACGGCTACCGGCTGAAACGGCATAGCACACGTATCCGGTGGCTGAGCAGTTTGACCTTTCACCGGCTGCGCCGTTGCCACCAGCAGGCCTAGTAATACCAAACCCAATAACCAGAAAAAATCAGGAATTCGTTGTTTTTGGAATTGCACATCCACCATCCACCGGGAGGCTCACTCCCGTTTCAACATTTCTTAAACGGGAGTGAGCCGCTTGTCTTCAACAGCGTGAAATTCCTAACTGTTCCTTACGGCAGGCGGCTAATCCGACCCTGACCACCCTCAGGATACTGCGCAACGGTTATTAACCCTCCCAGCCCGGTTTGAATGTAATTCCGAAGAGACTGCTGGTATGTAACACCAATCGTCGTAAAGGCTGCCCCCCGGAAGGGATACTGATCGCCGCCGCGTGCCAGAAAATCAATCGTCGCAACGGTCAAATCCGGTCCGGGAATGACACTGCCATCGGCGACAATTGGGGTGCCGTCGTCCAGAACGACTTCCCTAACCCTCGATCCAACGGTAAGGACGTTCCCGTTGGCATCCAGCGTTTGTGGAATGCCGGCGGGGTCCCATGTGAAACGGAATCCAGAAACCTGGGCAAACCGTCCATCCCCAAATTCCACCCGCGAAACAGCGTTTTCTAAAATCTCCTTAAACTGATCGCGAGAAATTCCCTCCACAATGGAAACAAAATTAGGAAATGGCAAAATGGAGAAAGTGGTCAATTCGGTAATATTGCCGGGCGAAATCACAGAGGCATTGCGTATACCGCCCCCATTTTGGAGGGCTACTTGCGGCACACTCACACCATACAATCCGGCAAGTTGAGCTGCCTGCCAGCGCAATGCGTCGGCTGTTAAGCTGCCTAAATTGGTTTCCCGACTGCGAATGTTCACCCTGGTACCATCCAGAGCCACTTCACTGACCCCAATCACATTCATGCTCATTTGATTGAGCGCCTCAATCAGCGGCTCAACCACTCTGGATTGGACTTCCTCATCTGGGGGAACCGCATCCGGTTGACCGCCTCCAGCGACCCGCACCGGGCCGCTCTTAGATTCATCAATCATGACCAGATTACCGGCTTTGTCGAAACCCGCCACCAACCGCCCCACATAAGCGTAACTGCCTGCCGTTGTCACCACCGGTACTTGCACCCCACCGGAGTCGGTTGCCCACAAGGGATAAGAACCGAAGATACGGGTTTCATCACCCGGCACAAGCAATTGGCCAGGATTGGCCAACATCTCATCCCCACCACCCGCAATGATAATATCAATTCCTGAAAGGTAAGGCACCATGGAAAGGTCTTCGGTAATGCTTTGCAGGTGGCTGATCAGGATGATTTTATTAATTTTCATCGCTTCCAGGCGCCGTACTTCTCCCATGATCGCTTCGGCAACCATTTCATTGACGCGAACATTGCGCGGACTGGAGATAAAGGGAAGCATCGGCGTGGTTGCCCCAATGATACCTATCCGTCCGGCCGGCGTTTTCACCGTGGTACTGGATGCAATCCTCTTCTGGTTTTTCAATGCTTGCAGGCGCGGTTCACCCGAAAAATCCAGATTGACGCTTAGGAATGGTGGTTTAGATACCGAAAATCCTTCAATAAAGTCTGCCAAAACATCTGGGCCGAAATCAAAATCGTGATTCCCCAAAGCAATCGCATCGTATCCGATTAAGTCCATGGCAATGGTATCGTAAAATGGCACCCCCTGTTCAAGGCTGGCATTAAATTCCGGGCCAGCCAGGAAATTATCGCCAGACGAGACCATTACTACACTACGCGGGGCTGAAGGGACCGGCGGTTTGCCGTGAAGCGCATCCCACTTCAACCGATCCACCAATGTTTTGAAACGAGCCGCTCCGCCAAAGTCTTCTAACCCACTTCCCAGATTGATTAAATCCGACTCTCCATCGTTGTTATGTAAAACCGTCAGCCAAAAGGCAACTTTTGGCTGACTGGCTTGAACAATTGAGTTCGGTAAAAGACCAACTCCAAGGGAGAGAATTGCCAGAAAGGTCAAGATATAAGATATTGTTTTTCTCATTTTTTTTCTCCAATCTGATCCATGGACAGAAACGGAAGAATCACCACTTGCCCAACCAACATGCATCAAGTCGCGTTTTGATCATTAACCTATCTCCTTTTGATATTTATTGACTTATATTATTTATTATATCAATATTCGAAACTCCATTATTAAAATCCCCAATCAGGCAAAATCCCGACCAAATGGAGAGGACAGAATTCACAATTGACCGTTATAATCAACTTGTGCCGCACGAGGTTCAAGCCATTCTACGGTACATCAAGTTTTTTCGGTGTCAGCGTTTCTCAAAAGGCATGAATAAATGAACCCCTTGAAATCTGCCACACGGGTTGCTCTGGCTTCTGATCAGGCAATCTATCGCAAAGGTCTTTCCTCATTGATCATGAGTATCAAGAATTTTCAACTGGTTGGCGAAGCCCAAAGTGTTGTTGAAATTGTTGAATTGTGCAAATTGACTCAGCCGACCCTTGTTTTGCTGGATTTCAAAAGCTCAGCCGAGCAGGCCCACTATCTGGTCAATGAAATTCACTCCCTCTGGCCGACGATGAAAATTGTGCTGCTGCTCGACTGCCCGGAAGAGACCTTACCTCTGGATGAATTTAGCAATGTACCCCTGTACCTCTTCTCCCGTGATGTTAACGAAGAAGAGTTCAAAGCAGCCTTGCTTCAGGTTGAGCGCGATCCTTCCCCCTCACCCGAAAAAGAAGAACTGCCGCATCCGGTTTTCAATCATTCCAACCTCTCCCCTTTCGAGAAAGATCTGGAGGAAGCATTCGTGACGCCTCGTTCTGCTGCAGCCGAAAACGAGGAATTGACCAGCCGGGAATTGGCCATGGCTGGCAAAATTCAGGCTGATATTCTGCCAGAAGACGCCCCCCACCTGAATGGCTGGGAAATTGTGACGGCCTTGCAGCCCGCCAGAGAAACCTCCGGTGACTTTTACGATTTCATCCCGCTTTCCAATCACAAAATGGGGTTTGTGGTGGCAGATGTTTCCGACAAAGGCATGGGGGCAGCTCTGTTCATGGCGTTGAGTAGCTCCCTCTTTCGAACCTACGCAGTGCGTTTTCCAACACTGCCCGCCATTACCATGAGCGCTGTTAGCGAGCGTATCCTCTCCGATACGCGCGGCAATATGTTTGTAACGGCTTTCTTTGGCATCCTGGAACCGCTTACCGGAAGGTTGACTTATGCCAACGCCGGCCATCCGCCTGGTTTCCTCATCAGCACATCCGGTAAGGGGAAAATCTCCCTGAATGAATTAAAAACCACCGGCATGGCGTTGGGAGTTTCTGAGCAGGCGCGCTGGACACAAAAAACCATCCGAATTTCTCCGGGTGATCTTCTTATTCTCTATACCGATGGAATCACCGAGGCTCAAAATGAAAAAGGTGAATTTTTTGGTGAAGATCGCCTTCTGGATGTGGCGCTGGCCTTTGCCAATCACCCCGCAGCCGAAGTGCATGCAGCAATCTTGAACGAGGTACATCACTTCGTCGGTCATGCCCGCCGTTCGGACGATATTGCCCTAATTGTCGTACGCCGGCAATAAGCCATTTTCGATCCGTTACACGGTTTTACCGGCGGCTTTGGCGCGTTCCAGAACTCGCAGGGCAGCCTTGATCACCGGCGCATCCACCATCTTGCCGTCCAGCGCAAAAGCGCCTTTACCCGCCTGCTGATAAGCCTGCGCAGCCTCGATGATTCGCCTGGCAGATTGGATGGCTTCCTCCGAGGGAGTGAAAGCTTCCTGCACCGGTTGAACCTGATTGGGATGGATAATCTGCTTGCCGGTGAATCCCATTGCCGCTCCGGCTTGTGCCTCCTGCCTCAGCCCTTCCAAATCCTGCAGATCCAACCAGACCATGTCCATCGCCTGCAAATTATACGCTGCAGCATGAATTACCACCGTACTACGGGCATACAACAACTCAAGAGCATCGCGGCTGCGCAGGGCGCCAATGCTTCCCGCAAAATCTTCTGCACCGAAAATCAAACCCTGCAAGCGGGAGTCTGCCGAGCAGATTTCCCGCAAATTCAAAACCGCCTGGGGTGTTTCGATCAACACCAGCAGTCCGATTGAACCGCTTTTCCAACCGTTGGCGTTTTCGGTGGCAGCAAGGAATTGACAAACCCACCGAACCTCCTCTGCCCCTTCAACTTTTGGCAGCACAATCCCGTCCGGTCGAGCCGGCAGTACGGCTCGCAAATCCTCTTCCGCCAATCCCGAACCCAACGGGTTGATCCGTACCAGCCGTTCCGAACGCCCAAAATGGAGCGTGCGCAGCGCGGCGCCAATATTTTCACGCGCGGCTGACTTACGGTTCACCGCCACGCCATCCTCAATATCCAGACAGATGCTATCTACATCCAGACCAGCCGCTTTTTGGATTTTTCGTACATCATCGGCAGGCACATACAACATGGCTCTTCTGGCGGGCATACGTCCTCCTCAACGCAGGTGATTGCTGGCTGAAAGCTTTCCGTGACCAGTTTACCAGAAAAGGAAAGACCATTACCCCCGAAATTACCCCTTAAACTCAGCGCTTAACCATGCCGGTAGAGAATGCCAAAACCGCCGCGGGGATATTCCCAGTGCAATGCCTGCGGCGGACAGGCTACCGTACAGGTACCGCATTCCAGACAGCCAGCCCAATCCGCAACAATTTTCCCATCCTGTTCGCTATAAACATTCGCCGGGCAAACGAACAAACACGCCCGAATTTTACACTCCGCTTCACACACCTCATTGTTCACGACAATGTGTGGGTGTCCATCATCCAGTTCATATTTATTGAGGGCAAGTCTTTCATTAACCGATAAGCGATTCATAAAGCCCGGCCTCCGTTCCAAAGGTCTTTGAGTACATCCCACAAACTCAGAGGATTGTGCCGAACCGCCTCAAGAGCAATTCGGCTCAGTGGTGGATGAGGGTGCGCATCCTGCTGATAAATCTGATGCAAAATCTCACTCAACATCTGTGGATAGACAGTATACAGCCGCTCATTTTGCATGAAATGCGGCGCACGCGAAAAAGTCCTCAAATCTGCCATAACAAAACTTTTTTCGAGTTTTTGACCGTAGAACGCCAGACTTTCCGCACTGAAATCCTTGTTTTGATAAGACCTGATCACCGCTTCGCTTGCCGCAATGGCCGAGCCAATGGCTAAATCCATGCCGCGCACCCAAAACCCGTTATTGATCGTCAGGCCAGCGGCATCACCAATCACCAACATCCCATCCATCCATAAACGAGGCATCATCCTCAAGCCGGCTTCAGGCACCAGATGCGCTCCATATTCGACCACCTTACCACCTTTGATCAGTGAAGCGATCCACGGGTGACTTAAAAACTGGTCAAAAATATCGTTGATTTTTATCCGGTGTTCTATCAGATCCGCCAGTTGAATGACCAGCCCAATGGAAATACTCTCCCTGTTCGTGTAAAGAAAGCCTCCTCCGGCGATTCCCTGGGTTGCAGATCCCACAATACTATAGGCACTGCCCTCATTGCCCTCCAATCGGAAGCGGCTTTCAATAACCTCTCGGGGCAGGGCAATCACCTCCTTTATCCCAATGGCAACATGCTCTTCGGGAATTCGTTGGCGCAATCCTGCTTCCTGTGCCAGAAAAGAATTTGCGCCGTCGGCTGCGATGATCACATCCGCAAACATTTCTTCCTGCCCAGCCGCAATTCCGATGATTCGATTTTCTTTCCGTAAAAGCCGATCCACCTTAATCCCTGGAATCAGGATTGCCCCGGCGGTTTCCGCCTGCTCTGCCAGCCAGCGGTCAAACCTGGAGCGTAATACACTCACCGCATTATACGGAGGTTGACTGAACGAGGGTGTTTTGTAATCCAGGCTGATTGAATCGGTATCCGTGAGAAACGTAACGATATGATTGTTGATCCATCGCTCGATCGGCGCTTGATCCCAGAAATCGGGAATGATCTGGTGAAGAACCTGTCCGTACAATATCCCTCCGGAGAGATTTTTGCTCCCCGGAAAGGGACCACGCTCGATCAAAGCAACTTCCAAACCCTGCCGGGCCAGCAAGAGCGCTGCCGTGCAGCCTGCAACCCCTGCCCCCACAACAATCACATCCAGTTTGTCACCGCTCATGGTTGCCTTATACTGTCTGGATTGCCTGAATCAGAGCCGGCAATACCTGATACAAATCGGCCGCAATGCCATAATCGGCCTGTTTGAAGATGGGGGCATCGGGGTCGCGATTTACCGCCACAATCACTTTCGCATCGGTGATTCCTACCGTGTGTTGAACCTGGCCAGAAACGCCCAACCCGATATACAAATCAGACCTAATGTGGGCACCAGAAATTCCAATATACCGTTCGCGCGGGAGCCAGCCCAACCCTTCGGAAAGTGGGCGTGTGCAGGCAATTTCTGCTCCCAGTTCTTTGGCCAAATTCTCCACCAGCGCCAGATCCTCCTGGCGGGCTATTCCCCGACCAAGGCATACAACCCGTTTGGCATCCACCAGATTGACCGAAACCGGCGGTAAATCCTTGCGTTCCAGCAGTACTACCCTCTTTTGCGGCGTTATGAAAGGAAGAGTAACGACTTCGGGAGATGTGGCATTTGGAACAACCTCAACCTCGTGCTGACCTCTGGCGATGCTCATCAGCACCGGCATACGCAGGGGTCGTTCCAGCCGTTCTGCGCCACCGGCAAAGATCATATGGCGCGCTTTCAGTCCGTCTTTATGCCAATCGAAAGCGCGAACATCGGTGATTGCGCTGAGGTCCAATCGGGCTGCCAGCCTGCCGCAGATTAACCGCCCGGTGGTTGTTGCACCAATTAAGATAACGGCCGGTTCATACTGATGAATCAATTCCAACAAAGTCAGAAAGATATCCTCCACAAGGTGGCCTTCTGGCACCTGGGAGATCTGGTAAATCTGATCAACCCCAAAGGAAGCAACTCGCCGGACGGCAGATTGATCACCCGCTACGACGGCTGCAATCACAGACCGACCCTCGCTATTCAGGCGACGCGCTGCACCGATCAGCTCACCAATCAGGTTGACATCTTCACTTACCACCAAGATCCGTTGCGGATTGATCATCAGCCGCCTCCTTATAGCACTCCTTCTTTTTTCAGATGACTCACCAGCAACCTGACCGCTTCCTCTACCGAACCGTCCAGAAGGATCGCCTTGCGGGCAGTGCGCGGGGGTGCCTTCACCGCAAGAATTTCCACCGAAGGTGCAAGACTTTCGATGCCCACATCGGCAAGAGACCATTCCAAAACCGGCTTTTTGGATGCTCGGAGAATTTCCCGCATCGAAGCCAGCCGCGGCTCGCAAATATCTGAGGTCACTGAAAGGGCGGCTGGCAGCGGCACTTCGATTACTTGAATCTCCTGTTCAAGTACCCGCTGCACCTGCAATGTCCCTTCTGCTTTCAATCGAACATCCCGAACAGCATTCAAACTGACCCACCCAAGCCGTTCACCAACCTGCACACCGGTCTGTTGAAAGTAGAGGTCAGCCGAGCCTTCACCGAAAAGAACCAGTTGTACATCCCCCATCTTTTGAATGGCAGCTGTCAACACCCGGGCTGTTTCGGCGGTAGAGGCATCTCGCAGGGATTCATCCACAACCAGTACGAGTTCCTCAGCGCCTCGCGAGAGAATATCTTTTCTAATTTTTGATTGATTGATATCTGGCGGCCCAACGGAGAGGGCAATCACCTTACCGCCATGCATTTCCGCCAGGCGGACGCCTGTTTCCAGTGCCGGTAAGTCAAAACCGCCGATGGTCCATTCGGCATGAGTCGTGCTAACCGAACCGTCGCTGCCAATTTCCAAATCCTCTGGGTCGGGCGCAATTTTCAGACACACAACGATTTTCATCGCTACTCCAAATTCTATTTTAGACAAGTTTATCAACAAAGTGGTCTTTTATGAAACCGGTTTTCACCAAAAAATTTTATAAATCTATTAGAAATTAGAAATCGGCCTGTCGGGGTTATTCGCAAGCCGATTCAGGAAATATCTCTGCCAACGCAGCAGCCGAACAATCTTAAGGGAGCAAATCGGACAGTTCGGCCGGAGCGGCGCAAATCCCTACCAGCGAACTGCCGGTGTGCGCGCCCAAAATTGCCCCAACAGTGACCGGTGGCAGCCATTCACATTCAACAAGGCTTTCCATCGCCTCTCGTAACATTTCAATGCCGGCTGGATTGTCACCATGAATCAACTGCAAGCGCAGTTTCCGGGATTGTGGATACATCTTGATCACTTCCTGCGCCATGCGCTGAATGGCACGGCGGAAAGTGCGTTCCTGAGCCATCGTCACATACCGCCCATCTTCCTTGGATACCGAGATGACCGGTCGAATGTTCAACAGCGAAGCAAGCAGCCCTTTGAGATGACTGATGCGTCCTCCATGGATGAGATATTTCATGGTGTCCAGCGTAAAAAAGCCAGTGGTCAGGCTGCGCACCTTTTCCAACACGGCAATAATTTCTTTTAATTCCCAACCTGCTTTAATCGCCCGTCCGGCGGCTTCGACCTGCCAGCCCTCTGGCGCAGAAAGGGTCATCGTGTCCCACAGGGTCACCCGCGCTTCGGGTACCATTCCAGCCGCAACACGGGCAGAGTTAAGCGTGCCGCTCAAGCCGGAGGAAATATGAATGGATAAAATCTCCGGGTCATCCTGAGCAAGCCGTTGGTAAAGTTCCACAAAATCCCCTGTGCCGGCCTGAGAAGTAGTTGGATACTCACCGGTTGCTTCCAACAATCGGTAAAAATCCTCAGAGGAAAGGTCTTCCCCGCTGGAATATGTCTTACCCGCCAGTGTCAGTTTCATTGGTACGTAATGAAGTGGAGGCAATCCCTCTAATTGCTGGTGAGAGAGATCACAACCCCGATCGGTGACGATTTGCATGGCATTAACTCCAATAGAGAAGGTGATTTATTTCATCTTATCACCGACTCGGGTGAAGCAAAATAGCCGTTGCCTGATTGTGACCGAAAATAGGAATGGGGTCAGCCGTACTTCCTATTCTTTCTCTTTGTTACCCGGCAAATTTAGCCATCCCCCATGTCTGCCACATAATCCCCCACAATCGCCTCAAAATAGGCTTTCAACGGGCGGAAATACTGTTCTTCCCACCACCTTAGCAATTTTTTACCCCATTCCAAAGGCACACCGCGGTGTTGAAGGCGAACTTCGCAGCCAGTGCACGTGGGTTGAAGTGTCAACAAGATGCTGGAATCACTTTCCAGTGGAAAATCCTCAATCTGCCAGGTCTGCTCAATGGACGAATGAGGAACCAGACGGATCAGACTGCTTTTCACCTGACCACTCAGCGTAATAAAACGTCCCCCTGCCTCCGCCTGGATATTCGCCGGTTGACCGGTGAATTGACCATGTTCGTAACTATCCAGCCAGGCGCGGTAAACCCGCTCCGGGTAAACCGGTATCTCCACCGTGAATTGAAGGGTTGATTTCAAGTTCATTTTCGATAATTTTAGTTTTATTACCAAAATTATAGCAGTTTTCTGGTGGAGAGGGAACCATTTAATCAACTACAGCGTCCTGAGTACAACAACAAAGAAGGAGGCTATGATGTTTCGATTAGTTTTATTGAGTATGGGAATGATGTTCCTGATTAGTGCCTGTGCCATTCCCGTCGAGGCAGACCCAGACACCGCGGTTGTCAGTCCTTCCGACGACGCCATTGAAACACCAGCGGCAGCCAATCCTTTCCAGCCGCTCGAAAGTGACGCGGTCTTACAGCATGGCGAGGTGTTTATTGACTCAGCCGACCTGTTGATTTTGGAAAGTTACCCGGTTCAAATCAATCTGGTTTTACAGGGGAACCTGCCAACCCCCTGCCATCAATTGCGAATTGTCGCCAATCAGCCGGATGAGAACAACCGCATTCTGGTGGAGGTCTACTCGGTAGTTGACCCAGAGCAGGTTTGTATTCAAATGCTGGAATCCTTCGAAGTAACCTATCATCTGGGTTCTTTCCCCACCGGGAGTTATACCATACTGGTCAATGGCGAAGAAATCGGTACATTTGACTCATAAACCATTGAAAGATAATTTTCACAAAACCCCCGCTGCAAAACAGCCGGGGGTTTTCTTATTAAAAATTTGTATGTGCAGTTTTGGCTTAACTTTTTTTCACAAATGCGATAGAATTATTCGGGCAGGTCGTGGAATCACGAAATAGTGAATGCCCCACGCCTGTTTTTTTGTAAATAAATCCTGCCGGGTTTTCAGGCATATTATTTCGGAGGTGCTTTATGAGTGAATTTATCTTGCCATTTGACTTTTCGGAAGATGATCCCGGTCGCTCCGCAGGTCAGGTCAAACTGACAGAGCCGCTTCCCTACACCATCGGTACTAAGGGAAGCGGCTTTTACCGTCCCGGCCGGATGATTTTGGAAAACCAAACCTCCATTGATCTGGTCCTTTACCACAACCCGGCTACTGCGCAATTTATCTACACCCATGCTTCCAGACCCAACCCCCATTTGCTTGCTTTAACCGGTCTTAGCCCCGAAGAGATCCAATCCATACAAAGCCTGACTCTTCCCGGTCAGTTGATCATGGGTTCACAACGTTCGTTTCTTATCAGTCAGGCCATTCAGGGCATGCTCGCTTCACCGGTTTTTCAAAACCTGTTCGCCAGCCAGCAGCAAACCCAAATCGCCGTATTTCCCATCGCCCGTGAAGGATTGAAGTATCAGGTTACCGAAGCAATTTATGCCAACTCCGGCTATTTATGCGACGAAGTGATTCTGGATGCTCACCATGTCTTTGACAGCAGTGTACCGGTATATAGCCGTAAAGTCGAAATGACCCTTTTCAAAGACAAAGACTTGAACAAAATCCAGCACGAAAACATCACCGTTGCTTTTGTTGCGGATAGCATTGCCAGCGGGTTGGTCATGCGCGAGGTAATCAACAAAATCAAAGAGCGTTTTCCGCGCATTCAATGGGTAGAAGTGATTGCCCCCTTTGCCACCCTGCGTGGGCTGTGCCGCATTACCGAATGTGACGGCAGCGAGAACATCCATATCCGCGTGCATAGTTTTGAAACCCTGCTCAACGCGTTACCTCCGGATTATTACTACTCGGCCCACTTTAACATCCCCGAACTCCACATCCGACCCGAGCTTGAAGAGGATTACCGCCAATGGTGGGGACAGGATGAAGCGGGCAATTGGATAGCCGATACGGCATGTGCCGGTTACGGCTGGAGCGAGGTCTTTTATTCACCTCGCAAGCAAATCGAGATGATCAATCAGCAATTAACCGAGCGGCACAATTTGACCATTGCAGATATTTTACGGCGCAATTTGTCTTCCTCAACCGAGCCGATTGCGCTCGTAGAGCAAACGCAAGCCGATCAGGGCTAGATTGGGTTCCACCATTTCGATCGTCTGACTTTCGGGGGCAATCAATTCTGCCAGCCCGCCAGTAGCGACTACCCGCGCATGGTTGCCCAATTCCCGGCGAATGCGCCGCACCATCCCGTCAACCAGCTCGGCAAAACCAAACACAATCCCGGAACGCATGGATTGCAGCGTGTTTTTTCCAATTGCCGCCAGGGGGTGAGCCAACGCAACCTGCGGCAAGGTGGCTGTGGCACGGAACAGCGAATCGCTGCTGGTTAAAATCCCCGGTGCAATCGCAACCCCTTCGAAATTGCCCTCAGTCGAAACTGCTGAAAAAGTGGTCGCAGTGCCAAATCCCACCACAATGACCGGTGTACCGTAGAGGTGGCGGGCAGCCAGGGCGTTAACGATTAAATCCGTACCGACTTCTTTGGGGTACTCCGTATTAATCCGCATGCCCAAATCAATACCATCGGCGATCATCAACGCTTCCTGCTTCAGGTAATTTCGGGAAACCTCCTCGAATACCTGGGTCAACGCCGGCACAACCGAAGAAACGGCAACCCCCTCCACATTGGCAGCACTCAGACCGGAGGTGGACAGTAAATTGAGCAGTAAAACCGCGTATTCATCCGCCAGCCGGTTGCGGTCGGTTGCGATCCGCCAGTGGCAGCACATTTGGTCGCCCGCGAACAGACCAAACTTGATATTCGTGTTGCCAATATCCACACATAAAAGCATGAGAGCACTCCCCAGGATGATTTTCAAACAGGATTTAGTTCTAGTTTAACATGAATTTGATCTACCGCAAACCAGCGGGTCTTCATCATCACTGATTCTTTATGATAAACTTGGCGTTGTTCAAATCCAATCCTGTGAATTCAAAGGGACCTTATGTGTGGAATTTTTGGCATCGTCACTGAGCAAGAGCAGCCTCTTGGCCCAATTCTGATTGAAGCCGCCCGCCGTCTGACTTATCGCGGCTATGATTCGGTCGGAGCAGCCACCATCTCCGGCAGCCGGATTGATTTGCGTAAAGATGTCGGTAAAGTAGACGAGGTCGCTGCCCGCTACAATTTGGCCGAAATGACCGGCAACCGCGGTATCACCCAGTTGCGCTGGGCTACCTTTGGCGCTCCTTCTCAGGTCAATGCCCAGCCCCACCTTGATTCGGACGGGGATATGGTCGGCGCTCATAACGGCAATGTGGTCAACAATGTGGAATTACGCCAGCAATTCATGGCGGAGGGCATGACGGTTCGCTCGCACAACGACGGCGAATCGTGTGTACATGCTGTTGAACGCTACATTGACCGCGGCTTTGATTTCATCGAAGCCATCCGTCGGGCTTACGAAGATTTGCAGGGCGATTATGCCTATGTCATCGGACGTATCAATGATGATAAATTGTACGCCATCAAAAAAGGCAGTGGTCTGGTGGTTGGGATTGGCGAGGGATTCACCTGTGTTTCTTCCGATTTGCCATCCATCCTGCCCCTCACCCGTAAAATTTTGCGGATTCAGGATGGCGAGATCATCACGCTTTGGGCTAATCGGGTTGAATTGCGCTCGGTTAAGGATGGTGAATTGATAGAACGGGAACCCGAATGGGTCACCGAAACCATGGAAGCCGTCCAAAAGGGTGGTTACGCTCATTTCATGCTCAAAGAAATCTACGAACAACCTCAAGTAGCCCGTGAAGTCTTACACATGCTGGCAGGCAGTACCGAGGTGGAGCGAGTATTGGAAGCAATTCGCAAAGCCCGTCAGGTATATTTCATCGGTTGCGGCACCAGCTACCATGCTTGTCTGGCCGGTTCAGTTTACTTTGCTCAACTGGCTGGCCGCGCAGTCATTCCGGTGCTGGCGCCCCAGTTTATTCCTCAATACCGGCCGGCGGTCAACCAGCAGGATGTGGGCATTTTTGTCAGCCAGTCCGGCGAGACCAAAGATGTGTTAAATGCACTGCAGGCTGCCGAAGAGCAGGGCATGACCTGTTTGGGATTGGCAAATGTAATTGGTTCAACCCTCACCAAGACAACCGCCTGCTGGCTGCCCTTGTGCTGCGGCTATGAGATCAGCGTTCCGGCCACCAAAACCTTCACCAATCAAGTGGTAACTTTCCTGTATCTGGCTTACCGTTTGGCCGGCAAAGACACCCGACCGCTGGAAGACATCCCCGCCCTTATGGAACAAACCCTGACCGCAGCCGAACCCCAGATTGAAGCCATTGTCCCTGAAATTAATCAATGGAACGATTTATATTGTCTGGGATATGGCGCTACCTATCCGATGGCACTGGAAGGCGCACTCAAGCTCAAAGAGATCACCTACGCCCATTGTGAAGGCATGTTATCCACCGAGTTTAAGCACGGGCCGCTTTCAGCAGTAACGGACAACTATCCGGTCTTTTTTGTAACCGGGCCCGAAGATGTGCCGTTGATCGTCAGTGGAATCAACGAAGTGACTTGTCGGGGAGGACGCGCCATCGCCATAGGACCGGAAGATGCCCGCTTGCGTGCCAATGCCAGTGACCTGATCACCCTTCCGGCAGCCAGCCCTGAAATTTCATCCCTGCTCAGCGTTTTGCCCCTGCAATTGCTGGCCTATCACATGTCGGTAGAGCGAGGTTACGACCCGGACTTTCCGCGTAACCTCAGCAAAACCCTGACGGTGGACTGATAACCCTACCATCTTTCAAGCATTTTTGATGACATTTGTCCGCTTGACATTCCAATCGAATGTTTTACAATTACATTCAAGGAGTTGAATGTAATAATGAATGATCCTGTTGATCGTTTTCAGGCAGCTGCTCAATTATTTAAAGCCCTCGCCCATCCGGCTCGTCTGGCAATTTTGGAAGTACTGGGCAATGGAGAAGAATGCGTCTGTCACTTGGAGACTATGTTAGGTTTTCGCCAGGCCTATCTCTCTCAGCAACTGGCTGTGCTGCGTGAAGCGGGTATTCTGCAAGACCGCCGCGAGGGATGGAACATCTACTATCGCATTGTGCGGGAAGACGTATTCGATATCTTAAGCGCCATTCGTTCCACCCTGCCGGAATATAATCGGAGGGAGGACCTCACCGAATTGCATGAGTGTGATTGCCCAAAGTGCAAACGCAAAGACTCCCCAGCAGTGGATTCAAAATCCTTCTATGTACAAAACCAAATCGGATAGGTGGAGCAGATTGGCTTGAATTGTTCTGTAACTTTTTATTTTATAAATTAATATTCAAAATCTTGCATAACCAAAGGAATTACTGACAGCACTATGGAATCAATCCTCAACACCATTTCATCCCTGCTCTTTGCTGGTTGGAGCAGTCTGTTGGACTATCTGGCTGCGCATGTGTTACTGTGTCTCGTACCGGCTTTCATCATTGCTGGTTTCATGAGTTCAATGATCCCCAAAGAGACCATCACTCGCTACCTTGGCCCAAAAGCCTCCAAGTGGATCAGTTATCCAGCCTCCGCATTCGGAGGATTTATCCTGGCGGTTTGCTCCTGCACCATTTTGCCGCTTTTCGCCGGCATCTGGAAGCGCGGTGCCGGGTTGGGACCGGCAATCACCTTCTTGTTCGTCGGCCCGGCGATTAATATCCTTGCCATTACCTACACCGGAGCAGCGATTGGCTTTGATATTGCTGTAGCCCGTCTCGTCCTTTCGATTGCATTTGGCATCATCATCGGTCTGGCAATGGCATGGATATTCCGCAAAGAGGAAGCCACCCGTACCGTTCAGATGACCGAAGCGGGTATGTTCGAGCAATCTGCGCAGGTCAAACCGGCAGTTTGGGTGGTGTTTTTACTGCTGGTAGCCGTATTGATTGTCGGCACCCTGCAAATTGACTTGCTGACCAATGTTTATGCTCAGATCCGGCTGCCGTTTGAGATCAATCCCCAGCTGCGAGAGAGCCTTTCGGCTGTCAACCTGACTTTTCAGGGTGCTTTGCTGATTGTTTTACTGGTCTTCATCGGTCTTACCGCCTGGAAAGGATTTGAAAACATTTTCTCCGGCTTCAACCGCTGGACGTACGTTGCCATCAGCCTGATTGCCTTTACGATCATCGTCGCATCACCAAAAGAGGAAATCGGCTCAATCATCGTCGGCATCAACGGGCGATTGATCGGCGAAGCACTGCTCTTAATCGCCTTGGGTACAGTGATCAGCCGTTCCTTCACCAAAGATGAATTGAGCGGATGGATCTGGGAAACCTGGAAATTTGTGAAGCAAATCTTCCCCTTGTTGATCATCGGTGTCTTTCTGGCTGGGATCGCCAAAGAGATTATCCCGGCAGTTTGGGTGCAGGCTATTGCCGGGCGCAATACCCTGTTGGCAAACCTTGTGGGGGTCTTGTTTGGCGTGTTCATGTACTTCCCCACACTCGTGGAAGTGCCAGTTGCCCGAATGTTCCTCGATTTAGGCATGGCGCGCGGTCCGTTGCTGGCTTATCTGCTGGCTGACCCTGAACTTTCCCTCCAATCCATCCTCGTCCTGAACGGGGTCATGGGTAGAAAAAAGACCGCCATCTATGTCTCCCTGGTTGCTGCCATGAGCATGACCGCAGGATATTTGTTTGGTCTGGTGCTGGCTGCCAGTTAACATCACTCCTCAAAAAGTGGTACACTCAATTTGACCCGCCGGGCAATCTCGTCGTGAGATTGCCCTCTCATCTTTGGTCAATACGCCGTTAAGAAAATGGAAAGCGAGGGGACATGCTTCAAATATCGCGATGGATGAAGAGAGATGTTGTTTCGATACCCCTGAATTCCACAATCCGCCAGGCCATTCAGTTATTCATTGATCACCATATTGGCACACTTCCGGTAGTGGATGAGGAGCATCGTCTGGTGGGAATTTTGCGCCTGCAAGACGTGATTGACATGGGAATGCCGGATTTTATTCATCTGGTGAGCGATTTCGACTTTCTCCGCGAATTTGGTGCTGTGGAAAATCAACGCCCTGACCCGCAGATTTTTGAAAAGAGCATCCAGGATCTGATTGGTGAGGCCGTATCGGTGCATGAAGAATCTGGATTGTTCCGCACAGCCGCTCTTTTGCACAAACACGCTTTGCGTGATCTGCCGGTAGTAGATCATGAAGGCCGGCTGGTTGGAATTGCCTCCCACGTTGATGTCGGCGTTGCTCTCCTTTCCTATTGGATTTCCTGAGGGGGAATACCTATGGCTTCATCGCTCTCCACGGTAGTCTCCGCTCTCATTTTTGTCATCTGTCTCGGCTTGATTTTCAGCGAGAAAATTCACCGTACCGTTATTGCCATGATCGGCGCCGTTACCATGGTGACCAGTGGTCTGCTGCTGGGTTTTTATAACGAGCATCAAGCCGTCAATGCCATTGATTTCAACACCCTGGGGCTTCTTTTTGGCATGATGCTGCTGGTCGCCATGCTCGAACCAACGGGGTTCTTCGAGTTTTTGGCCGTTTGGGTGGGAAAACTTTCCAAAGGCAAAGCCGGCTCGTTGCTTTTCTTATTAGCGTTGGTCACATCGGTTGTTTCGATGTTTTTGGATAATGTCACCACAGTGGTGTTGATTGCCCCCGTCACCATTTTAATTTGTGAAATTCTTGGTTTCTCCCCTCAGCCTTTCCTGATTTCGGAAGCCATTCTTTCCAATATTGGCGGCGTTTCTACACTGGTGGGTGATCCGCCCAATGTGCTGATTGCCTCGGCGGCCAACTTTTCGTTCACCGATTTTATCATCCATAGTTTTCCATTGATAGTGGTGGTCTGGATCGTCTGTTACGGGTTATTGCGGTGGTTGTTCCGTTCCGAATTAAGGGACCCATCACCCAATTCAGAAGCGCTTCAATCGCTCAATCCACTGGAAGCATATACGGATCAGCCTACTGCCCGCAAGGTGATTGCCGTAATTGGAATGGCTATTGTACTGTTTTTCCTTGAGGAATTCCTGCAGATACGCCCTGCGTATGTGGCTTTGGCAACTGCTTCTCTGGCCATGATCTGGATCCGGCCGAATATCAGCGAGTTATTGAAACGAATCCAGTGGGAAATTTTGCTCTTTTTTGCTGGTCTGTTTGTGATGATCGGTGGAATTCAACAAGCGGGCGTGTTGGATTTCTTCACAGATCTGGTCAGCCGTCTGGTTAATCTCTCCCCTGCTTTGGCAGGCGTGCTTTTATTGTGGATCGTCGCTCTTTTATCTTCTATTGTAGATAACATTCCCATAACCATTACCCTTATTCCCATCATTCAACAAATTTCCATACCCGGCTTAAATACTTCATTTTTATGGTGGGCGCTGGTTTTTGGAGCCGGCTTGGGCGGTAATGGCACCATCATCGGCTCGACGGCGAATGTCGTGGTGGTCGGGTTGTCCGAAAGAACACGCCTGCCCATCACCAGCAAGGTTTGGAGCAAACGTGGTTTACCGGTTATGTTGCTCTCTTGTGTGGTCATTTCAATCCTCTACGGGTTAGCCCTGCCGACATTTCAGTAAGAACAACGAATCCGAGACTCCTTGTTGCCCGTGAGAGGAAACAGGAATTTACTTAAACCGTTAATTTGTTCAGAGCAGTTTCTCGATCTGGTACAAAGAACACCTCCCTGCCCCGATTGCTTTCTCGGATAAATGCCTGCAAACTTTTGCTGGTGTATTTTTCAAATTGGCCAATTACCGCCATTTTGACTTTGTAATTGGAAAACTTCAACAAAATTTCACCTGCCACTTTGCTCCGCAAATCAAAAAAGTCCGGTGTGAAATGATCTTCCTGCAAAATGACACCAATTGCCTCGTAATACCCCACTTCCGCAATAAGATCCAGAGCGTCTTGCGGAGTTTTAATGAGAACATCGCTGGAAAGAACTTCTGCAATTCGTTGATTATTTTTCTCCACGATTCTTAATTCCATATGTTTTTTCCCTTCACCATTAATCTCTTAAGTTTCCTGGGCGCAATCCGTTTTTCATTACCTGACCATTTGGGGAATCCACACCGTCATCGAATCGCCAGATCGCATTCAACCTGCGGATGTTTCCCTTTTGTAACCAATCTTCATACCCAACGTGATCACCAGAGCAGGGAAAAAGCCGATCAGAACGGCCAATGAAATCGGCATTGGCGAGAGGAAGATCAACTGATAAGTCAAAGGTACAACCGTATCTATAAACCAGAAAAGAAGAAAAACCTGCCACAGCCCAATTTTTCGGTTCATCCACCATCTGGAAACGAGGATTATGAAAATCACATTGAAAATTAAAGCAATGACAAACATAATCTGGGTCTTCCAGTCAGCAGCAGCCGATTCCATGTCAATATTCACTCTGGCCAGAATCGCACTGAGAATACTGCCGACGGCATAACCCATATAGGCAAAACAACCCAGCATGACCGCTTTCAAAATCTCGGCTGGCAAAGCACTCGCCTGGCGGGACTGACCAATCTGGAAGCGCCTTTTTTCCCACCACACCAGCACAATTGAAAAAGTCAAGGTCTGCAATAAAATTTCCGGCAAACCGAGCAGGTGATACCAGAGGGGCAACTTTGAGTAAATCACCCCTTCCAGCGAGGAGGGCGCAGCAGCCGGCGTACCCAGAATACCGAAGATTACAAATATAACCCACAGTGTAAGCCACCCTCGCCGGTGTTCCAAAATCGTTTTACGAAGTGGCCATAACCCCAATGCAAAAAGGAAGGCCCTGACCGGTTGGAGAAGCGGCCCTAAAAATACCGAAGTAGAATCAATTGGACGCATGAAATCGCGAATGATTTCCTGCTGAAAAATCTCCCCATAATCAAACACTTTTGACATGATCATCCCAAACAAAAAATAGGTGACCGTGTGAACAACGATGACCTTCCCCGCAAAGGCGAGAAACGCTTTTATACGATTTTCTTCTCCTGAATGTTCCATTTCTTTCCTCCCCAACAAAAAACAAATAGAGTTTCTCCTTTCCATCATGCAAAACGGCGGGTTCAGTCATCCGGGAATAAGATTTCGAAAAAAAGTGGAACCGTCCCCCCACAAAATCTCCGGTCATGACTGCAAAACATATTTTTAATTACTATATCATATTTCGTGGGCTTGAAAATTGCCTTTTTATCGGCTGAATTGGAGAGATGTCCTATCCGTCACAATTGTGTTTTATAATGGAATCACAGCGTGCCGGGGACGCCGACCCCGGCACGCTTTTTAAGGAGGAGAAGAAGAGAAGTCGCCCTTTTCGATTACAATAATACAGGAAACTTTGTTCCACTGCTTGACGCAATTCATACGCTTGACCTACGCTAGCCTTACAAGCACTTAACGAAAATGATCTGATTTGGAGAAAATCCCATGAGTCAACCACTGGCCGTCAAAACCGAAAATCTGGGACGTATTTACAAAATTCGCAACAATCGCAAAGAAAAACAACGCGAATTGCTTGCTCTCGAAAATGTGAACCTCGAAATTCGAGAAGGCGAACTGTTTGGGCTGCTGGGACCAAACGGTGCCGGCAAAACCACTCTCATCAAAATTCTGACCACCCTCCTCTCTCCAACCAGTGGCCAGGCTTGGGTCGCCGGTTTCGATGTGACCAAACAACCGGCTGAAGTCCGCAAACGCATCAACATGGTCTCCGGCGGCGAGACTTCCGGCTATGGCCTGCTAACCGTGCGCGAAAACTTGTGGATGTTTGCCCAATTTTACGGCATCCCCAGCCCTGAGGCCAACCGGCGCATCCAAAAACTGGCCGAGATCGTTGGCATTGCCGACCGGCTCAACACCAAATCCTCCGATCTTTCCACCGGCTTGCGCCAGAAGATGAATATCATCCGCGGTTTTCTGACGGATCCAGAAGTGCTTTTCCTCGATGAGCCTACCCTTGGGCTGGATGTGGGTGCTTCAAGGGATGTGCGCTCGTTCATCCGCCGCTGGATGGACGAAAATCCGCACCGCACCCTGTTGCTCACCACCCACTACATGGTTGAGGCTGAAGAACTCTGTGACCGGGTGGCCATCATCAATCAAGGGCGCGTGCTGGCATGTGACACACCAGCGCGCTTGAAGCAAAATCTGCGGCACGAGATATTCTTTCAAGTTTGGGTGATTGCCCCCCGCCTGCTGGATGATTACTCTTTCCTCCAAATTCCCGGGGTAAAACATTTTCACCAGTTCCCAGAAGAAGATTCCCTGCGGCTGGAAATTACCCTGGAAGAAGAAGCCGTGCTGTCCGAAGTCATCAACGAATTTGCCGCCCAATCTGCCCGCATCTTGCGGTTGGAAAAACGAGAACCAACCCTGGAAGATGTCTTTGTCCAGCTGGTTGGACAGCGCATGGAGGAGGTGGAAAATGTCACTGTTTCCGCCAATTGAGAAAAAACGCAGTGGCTGGCAGCTGTTTCTGATGACCGTTGTGGGACGCTCCTACCCGCGTGTCGTTGGCATGCAACGCGAACGCTCATGGATGTTTTTCGATGTCTTTTTACCCCTTCTCAGCGTGGCTGCTTATGTCTTTGTCTACCGCGCCATCGGCGCCCCGGAAGACTACGTGGGTTTTGTGGTCGTCGGCGGGGCAATGACCGCTTTCTGGATGAATGTTTTATGGAGCATGTCCAGCCAGTTATATTGGGAAAAAGAACAGGGCAATCTGGCACTCTATATCATCTCCCCAGCGCCGATGATGGCCATCCTGCTCGGCATGGCGGTTGGCGGCTTATTCGCCACCCTGTTGCGGGCAATTGCGATTATTGCGGTTGGCAGTTTGATCTTCAACGTCACTTACGCGGTATCGTCCTTTTGGCAGTTGATTGCCGTTTTTTCCCTGAGCATGATTGCGTTGTATGGTTTGGGGATGATGAGCGCGTCCATTTTTCTGTTGCTCAGCCGTGAAGCCTGGCACCTCGCCAATCTGGCAATGGAACCGGTCTATCTGGTGTCGGGTATGTATTTCCCTGTCAAGAATCTGGGTTTTTGGGCAGCCGCTGCCGCCTCGGTCATCCCTCTCACACTGGGGCTGGACGCCATGCGCCAGCTGGTCTTCGCCAGCGGTCCAACTTTGGGCTTCTTAAGGGTCGAAACCGAAATTGGCATCTTGATCATTCTTTCGATCGTGTTTGTAACAGCTGCCCGCTATCTGCTGGCTTACATTGAACGATTGGCCGTACGGGAAGGCCGATTGACTGAAAATCGGCGATGAGAGGAGTTTCTATGCAAAAATCCATCAATTTGCGCTCTTTTTTGACAGCCTCATGGCTGGGCTGGCAAATCGAATCCAACTGGACCGACCCCTTTCTGTTTGCCACCTATTCCATCATCAAACCAGTCGCCGGTGCGGCTATTTTGGTGCTGATGTATTCCATCGTAACCCAGGGGAATTTTGACTCGCCGGTTTTCGCCTATCTCTACCTCGGTAATGCTTTTTACCAGTACGTTCCGGCCGTCTTAACGGGCGTCTCCTGGACGATCATTGACGATCGCGAACACTATCGCACGCTGAAGTATATTTATACCGCCCCGGTAAATATTCCTTTTTACCTTTTCGGGCGGGCGGTTGCCAAGTTCATCGTCGGTACGTTTGGGGTGGTCATTACCATCGCCGCCGGCGTGTTGTTCCTCAATGTTCCGTTGGATTGGTCGCGGGTGGATTGGCCGCTTTTCCTCGTCGCTCTCTTCTTGGGTGTGCTGATGCTGGCGCTGGGCGGCTTGATTCTGGCGGGCATCACCTTGATGACCGCCCGCCACTCCTACTACATCGGTGATGTGGTGGCTGGCGGGTTGTTTCTCTTCACGGGAGCCATCTTCCCCCTCGAAGTATTGCCGGGCTGGCTGCGGCCGGTCGGGTACATCTTGCCAATCACTTACTGGCTGGAATTAATTCGCCGTTCACTGGTCGGAGCAGTTGCTGAAGCCTTTCCCACCTTTACAGCGCTGAGTAATGGAGATTTACTGCTTATCCTCGCAGGCTCTTCTCTCGTGTTTGGTATAGCCAGCATCTTCATCTTTCGTTATTGCGATCATCAAGCCCGCGAAAGAGGCTTGATTGACCAAACCACAAATTACTGAGAATTCTTCCTGTGTCGCTCAAATCCTGGTTTAAATTCATCTACCTTGGGGTGGTGTGGGGTGCCACATTTTTGTGGATCAAAATTGGTCTGGAAGAATTGACCCCCCTCACCTTTACCGCGTTAAGGCTGAGTGTGGCCTTGACCGGGCTGATTCTTCTCCTGCTGATCACCCGCCCGCGCTTACCCAAACTTGCCAATGGTTGGGATTTTTTGGTATTGGGGGTTTTCAACATCGCTTTACCGTTTTTGTTGATCACCTGGAGCGAGCAGCATGTTACCTCCGGCATGGCAGCTATTCTCAACTCGACCGCCCCGCTCTTCACCATGCTGCTGGCGCAAATTTTTGTGCAGGATGATCGCATCACCCTTCCCAAAGTCCTTGGACTGCTGGCTGGTTTTAGCGGGGTGGTGGTGCTGGTATCCGATGAATTGGGTACAGCCATGAGCGGTGAACGATGGGGACAACTGGGGGTATTGGCAGCCTCTCTTTCGTATGCGGTGGCCATCATCTTTGCCCGCCGGCGCACCTTTGACCTGGCCCCGGTCGTTCAAGCACTCGGTCAAAACTTTTTTGCCAACCTGACCGTCTGGGGACTTGCCCTCGGGCTGGAAGGCGGTCTTAGACTGCCCCATTTACCAATGACCTGGCTGGCAATTCTCTGGCTGGGCATCATGGCAACCTGCATTGGCACTGTGCTATACTACGGTTTACTGAAAGAGGTGGGGCCAACCCGTACCACTCTGGTTACTTATCTTTTTCCTCTGGTCGGAGTGATTTTAGGGGTTGTCTTTTTACAGGAAACATTGAGTGGACGAATCATCCTGGGTGGCTTGTTGATCATCAGTGGTGTTGCCATTGTCAATTCACCGATCCAGTGGAGAAAATCTCCTGCGGAGGCAATTCGAAATGAGTGAAACCTCGCCATCTGCTTACCGGGCAGGCTATATCGCACTGATAGGCCGTCCGAACGTTGGAAAGTCCACCTTGATGAATGCGTTGATGGGGCAGAAAATTGCGGCGGTTTCTCCCCGTCCACAAACGACTCGTCAACGTCAACTGGGTATTCTCACCCTTCCAGAAGCCCAGCTGATCTTTATGGATACCCCCGGCATGCACAAGCCCATCCACAAACTGGGTGAATACATGAATCAGGTCGCCGAAGATGCCCTTAAGGATGCTGATGTCATCCTGTGGCTGGTAGATGCGTCCGTGGCACCAACCCCGGAAGATTTCCGTATTTCAGAGCGGCTGAATTCGATGACTGGCTTGCCCTCTGTTTTGCTCGGTTTGAACAAAATAGACCTGCTTACCAAAGATTTGCTCAGCGAGCGAATCCGGCAATATCAGGCACTGTATTCCTTCGAACAGGTAATCCCCTTCTCCGCCACTCTCGGGGAAGGGCGCGATGAACTCATGCAGGCTTTGATCAGCCGTTTACCGGTCAGTGAAGCTTTGTTCGACCCCGATCAGATCACCGATTTATACGAACGGGAAATTGCCGCCGATCTCATCCGTGAGGCAGCCTTGCTGCACCTGCGCGATGAAGTTCCCCATGCCATTGCGGTGAGGATTGATGAATATACCGAACGCGGCGACGAAGGGGCTTACATCCATGCTACTCTATTTGTGGAACGCGAATCCCACAAGGGGATTGTGATTGGCAAAGGGGGTGATATGCTCAAAAAAATTGGCAGCAGCGCCCGGCAAGAAATTGAAGCCATGAGCGGCCGAAAGGTTTTCCTTGAACTCAAAGTCAAAGTCAACCCGAACTGGCGCAACAAGCCGGATGCCCTCCGTTGGCTGGGATATTATCGTAAGAAGGATGGATGATGATTGCTGGCTGGTTTGCAGCCGGTGGGATGCTCATTATATCCGACTGGGCAGCCGTATTTTTTGAAAAATACCGCTGGCGCTGGCTCACTAAAACCGGGGCGATGCTTTGTTTAATTGCTGCCTACACCCTTTCTGGTGGATGGCAAAAATCTTCATGGTTTGGGATGGGATTAATCTTCTCGTTGGGGGGTGATACTTCCCTGCTCCTCCCTCCCCGCTACTTCCTTGCCGGTTTGGCAGCCTTTTTCCTGGCACAACTGTCTTACATCCTTGCCTTTCATCACCCCCCTGCCCCGTTGTGGATCAATCATCTGCTCAGTGCCGGAGTATTGCTCATTGTTGCGCTGGTAGCCTTCCGGCGAGTTTTGGCTGTTTTACCGGCTGAAAGCCGCGCAAAACGGCTTCAATGGGCAATTCTCCTCTACATTCTGGCGATCAGCGCAATGGTATATTCTGCTTTGGCAACTCTCTGGAATCCTGCCTGGCCATTATCCGCCGCATGGCTGGCGGTGGCGGGGGCAATTTTCTTCTACTTTTCAGATTGGACGCTGGCTAATCAGCGCTTCATCCGCACCACCCGCTCCGGCAGGCTCATCGTCATGATTACCTACCACCTTGCCCAGGTTTTACTGGTGGCTGCCTTTTTATTGAGAAAGTAAAGCCTACTCTTTCACCAGCGGACGAAAGCCCTCTCCAAGTGCCTCGTGTGCCTGTCCGATGACCATGAAAGCCCGTGGATCAATTTCACGCACCAGTTCTTTCAGTGGATTGACTTCCGAGCGGGTGATCACACAATACAGCACCGGGCGTTCTGCACCCGTGTACGCCCCGGTGCCCGGTAAAATGGTCACGCCGCGCTCTAACACATTCATAATCGAATGGGTAACCTCATCCGGGTGTTGGGTGATGATCAACGCCGTGCGGAACACGCCGGAACCTTCCGAAACCGCCTCGGCTGCCAGCCCGGAGACATAAATCACCAGCAACCCATACAAAGCCTTTTCCCACGAAAAGGCAAATCCACCCGCCAGTACAACCAGCGTATCCGTGATCAGATAAGCCTGTGAGATGGAAATGCCCAGGCGATGATTGAGAATGCGCCCCAGAATATCGCTGCCCCCGCTGGTGCCCTGCCCACGGTAAACCAGGCCCAGCCCAACCCCCAGCAAAATCCCGCCGTACAGACAGTCCAGCACCAGATCGCTGGTTACCCCCTCCGCTGGAATAAACCAGACCAGCGCATCCGTAAAAAGGGAGAACAAAGCAATTGCCAGTGCAGTGCGCTTGGCAAAACGCGCCCCGCCCAGATATTGCCAGCCGAGAATAAACAAAGGAACATTACCAATAAAGACCATCAAACCAATCGGCCAGCCGGTAAAGAAATTGATGATTTGTGAAGCACCGCTAACACCGCCACTGACCAGCTGAGCCGGCACCAGAAACAGACGCATCGAAAGCGCTTGAATGAATGCACCAAGCGCAACCAGTAAATACTCCTGGAAAGTCTTACGGGAAAATGCTGCCGGGGTCAGCAAAGCCCGCAGCATTTGCCTCATTGAGATTTTGTCAGAACTTGAATATTGCATGGCTAACACCTCATTCTGTCTGAACCACAAGGTTTCAAAAACGGGCTAATTATATGGACTCTTTCTTCTAATGGAAAGCGTTAAATATCCACTTTATTTGGACATTCGTCCCGATTTTATTGAAACGTTGAAATGTGACTTTTGACACTAATCGCCCTCCTTCCATGTTCCTATAATAGGGAAAAATATCATTCCACTGGTGAAAGCATTCATAGACGAATCTTCAGGAGGTTAAAAATGGGAACCAAAGGACGTGAAATTGTTGGGATGGATGTGGAGGAGCTGCTCACCTTACTTAACAAAGCCTACGCCGATGAATGGCTGGCTTATTACCAGTACTGGCTGGGAGCAAAAATTGTCAAAGGTCCAATGAAAGATGCCATTGCCTCCGAATTGTTGCTGCACGCCAACGAGGAACTGGCTCACGCCGATATGCTTGCCTTGCGCATTATCCAATTGGGCGGCACACCACTGGTCAGCCCAGAAGACTGGTTCAAAGAAAGTAACTGCGGATACGACGCCCCCACCGATCCTTTCGTTAAAAAGATCCTTGCACAAAATATCCACGGCGAGCAATGCGCCATTGGCGTTTACACCAAACTGCTGGAAATTGTGAAGGATAAAGATCCGGTCACCTACAACATGGTGTTGACCATTCTGGCGCAGGAAGTCGAACACGAGGAAGATCTACAGGCACTGGATGAAGACCTGGAAGCGTTGATGATGCGGTATCAATCATAAATCCAATTCATCCGAAAAAGAACTGCACGACGCGGTCGCGTCGTGCAGTTCTTTTCTTGGAGTTTCAACTTCACTCTACGAAGCGAGGGCAACCTCCGCTTCAAGCGGCTCAAACTGACTGTTGTACAGGTCAGCATAGAAGCCACCTTTGGCCATCAATTCCTCGTGCGTTCCCTGCTCAACGATGTTACCGTCACGCATGACCAGAATCAAATCAGCATTGCGAATGGTGGAAAGCCGGTGAGCAATGATAAAACTGGTGCGCCCCTGCATCAGGTTATCCATCGCCTTTTGAATCAACAATTCGGTGTGGGTATCTACCGAACTGGTAGCCTCATCCAGAATCAGCATGGCTGGGTCAGCCAGAATAGCGCGTGCAATCGTCAGCAGCTGCTTCTGCCCCTGCGAGATGTTGGTCACTTCCTCATTGATGACCATTTGATATCCTTCCGGTAAAGTGCGCACGAAGTGATCCACGTGGGCAGCTTTGGCAGCCCGAATGACTTCTTCTTCGGTGGCATCTTCCCGTCCGTAGCGGATGTTATCGAGGATCGTACCGTTGAACAGCCAGGTATCCTGCAGCACCATGCCGAACATACGCCGTAAATCCTCTCGGCTAAAGCGGCGAATATCTACCCCATCAATCAAGATTTCCCCATCCTGAACGTCATAAAAGCGCATCAGCAGTTTGACGATGGTAGTTTTACCCGCACCAGTCGGCCCAACAATGGCAACTTTCTGTCCGGGTTGAATGTGAGCCGAAAAACCGCGAATGACGGGTTTATCGGGTAAATATCCAAAATGCACATTGCGAAACTCCACCTCGCCGCGCACTTTTTCCAATTTCACCGGCGATGTAGTTTCGGCAGTTTCTTCCTCTTCTTCCAGAAATTCAAACACCCGTTCTGCAGCTGCCACCGTTTGCTGTAAAACATTCGAGATGTTCGCCAATTGGGTGATCGGCTGGGTGAACGAGCGCACGTACTGGATGAACGCCTGAATATCGCCAACCGTGATTGAGCCACGGATGACCAGCCAGCCGCCGAGGATCGTCACGCCGACATAGCCCAGATTGCCGATAAAGGACATAATCGGCATCATGATACCAGAGAAGAACTGGGCTTTCCACGCCGCCCCATACAGGCGTTCGTTGTATTCCGCCATCTTGCGGATACTTTTTTCTTCGCCGTTGAATGCTTTGACCACAACATGCCCGCTGAACATCTCTTCGACATGGCCATTAACATTTCCCAGGTACTCTTGCTGCTGAGCAAAGAACCGTTGCGAATTGCGTACAATCATCATCACAACAACAAAGGAGAGAGGGACAATCAGCAGTGCCACCAGTGTCATCTGCCAGGAGATGGTCAGCATCATCACCAGCACACCCACCACGGTGACAAAAGATGTAATGATTTGGGTTAAACTCTGGTTGAGCGTTTGGTTGACAGTATCCACATCATTGGTCAGGCGCGAAAGTACCTCACCGTGCGTCGTACCATCAAAGTAGCGAAACGGCATCCGGTTGATTTTCGACATGATCTGCTTGCGCAGCTGATAGGTCACCGTAATCGCCACATCGGTCATCAGCCAGCCTTGCAGATAACTGAGAACCGAAGAAAACAGATACAACCCCAAAACCGTCAACAGAATCTGACCGATGCCGGCAAAATCAATGCTGCCGGTGCCGCTCAACTGAGCCAGCAAACCTTCAAATAACTTGGTGGTTGCACCGCCAAGGATCTTCGGACCAAGGATTGAAAAAACGGTTGAACCCGCCGCCAAAAGGATCACGATCACAATAGTGACTTTGAACGGGTCCAGGTAATGCAGCAATTTGCGCAGCGTGCCTTTAAAATCTCTGGCTTTTTCGACTTTCCCCATCATCATGTGACCGCCCATCGGACCACGGCCGCCCATCGGACCGCGCCCCATGACAGGCGGACGGTTTGCTCCGCTATCGCCTAGTCTGGATTTTCCATTCCCCGGTGTCAGGTTATTGGATTGGGTCATGCCAGCACCTCCTCCCTCTTCAATTGCGAGAGGGCAATTTCTCGATAAACTTCGCACTTTTCCAGTAATTCCTCGTGGGTACCTCTGCAGATGATCTCGCCTTCATCCAGGACGAGAATCTGATCGGCATCCTTGATGGTTGCCACCCGTTGCGAAACGATGATCACCGTACTGTCCTTCAGGCTTTGCTTCAAAGCGCGCCGTAAGCGGGCATCCGTGCGATAATCCAGCGCCGAAAAGCTATCATCGAAAATATAGATGGGGGCATGCTTTACCAGCGCCCGCGCAATGCTCAACCGCTGCTTTTGCCCCCCCGAGTAATTGATACCTCCCTGCGAAACCGGGGCTTGCAAACCTTCTGGGGAAGAAAGTACAAACTCGCTTGCCTGAGCAATTTCCAGTGCCTGTTTGAGGATTTCTTCGGCTGCCTCTTCATTGGCGTACCGCAGATTGCTCTCAATTGTCCCGCTGAACAGATTGCTCTGCTGAGGAATGTAGCCAATTTTATCGCGCAGTTCGCTCAGACGCACTTCGCGGATATCCACTCCGTCAATCAGGATGGCTCCATCGGTCACATCGTAGAAGCGCGGAATCAGGTTAACCACCGTGGATTTTCCCGAACCGGTTGTCCCAATGATGGCAGTGGTTTTGCCAGCCTCTGCCACAAAGTTCAAATTGCAAAGCACGTTTTCCTCTGCATCCGGGTAGCGGAACGACACATTCTTGAATTCAATCCGTCCTCGAAACGGCTCCGGGAAGGATTTTGGCTGAGGCGGATCAACCACCGAAACCTCCGTTTCCAGTACATCCGCCACACGATTTGCCGAAACATCGGCACGCGGGAAAAGGATGAACAGGAAGGAGAGCATCATGAAGGCAAACACAATTTGCATGGCATATTGCATGAACGCCATCATATCGCCAACCTGCATGGAGGATTGGGCAACTTGATGGGCACCGATCCATAGAATCAGCACGGAAATGCCATTGAGAATGATCATCATGAACGGCATGACCATCACAAAAACGCGGTTAACGAAGAGACTGGTACGGGTCAGATCGAGGTTGGCTTGTTCAAACCGTTGTTCCTCTTGCTTTTGACGGTTGAATGCGCGCACCACCATTATCCCGCTTAAGTTTTCTCGAGCGATCAGGTTCAGACGATCAACCAGACTCTGGATGATTTTGAATTTGGGGGTAGCAATCGCAAATACGATGCTGATCAAGCCGATTAGAGAAATCACCGCCACAGCGATGATCCACCACATATCCGCACTTTTGTTGATCGCCCGGATGATTCCACCAATCCCGATGATGGGAGCATAGAACACCATGCGAATCAGAATCATCATTACCATCTGAATCTGAGTGATATCGTTCGTTGAGCGTGTAATGAGCGATGCAATGGAAAATTTTTCAATCTCAGCAGCCGAGAAACGCATTACACGTTCAAACAACAAGTGACGCAAATTACGCGCCAGTCCAGCCGCCACCCGCGATGCCAGAAATCCAACCAGGACAATGGCAGCTGCCGAGAGCAGTGAGATGAGCAGCATTTGTCCGCCCACCCGCAGAATGTAGTTGGTCTGCAGCCGGCCAGTATCCATGCCAAGCGCATCATATTCGCTCTTTACAACCCGCGCAGCAGCCTGAATCAGGGCTTTTTCTCCGCCAATCGTTTCAAAGCGTTGGCTGACTGCCTGACGAATCTGATCTCGCTGGGACTCTGGCAGATTGGCCATCAGGGTGAACAGATCCATACCAGCCGGCAGCCGGGAAAGATCGAAAGACATCCCCGGCATAAGGGTTTGAGCCTGCTGGGGGTCTTTGAGAATTTGCTCAATACCGGAAACGATCACTAAACCCTCCGCGACCGGCACTTCTAATTTCTGGAGGATTTGGTGATCGGGCTGGCTCAGCACATAGACTGGTTCCTCAGCCAGTAACGGATAGGTCTTCACCAAAGTTGCATAATCGGCGCTGGTTTGATCTACCAGCCGGTAGGAACCTAACACCTGTTCTTTTTCTTGTGGGGTCAAAAACAGCCCAAGGTGCTGCATGGTTGTCTGACGCATTGCCAGCGGTAAACCATTCTCCACCCCGCCTTGTTGTATACCAACATTGACGATTCTCGAAAGGTAATCCGGCAATGCCAGATCGGCATTTGCCTGAACAAATAAAAGCAGAATTGCCAAAATCAGTGGCAGGGCAAATGGCTTTAAGTACTTCAGGATACGAAACATTCATTAACCTCCACATTATCTGTAATGAAACGGCTAATAAACCGGCTCAATTTCTTTCATTCGCTCGGTCATCAATTCTAATGCCTCAATGATCTGTTCCATCTCTTCCTCCGAAAGGCGCTCCACCAGCTCATAAAGCCACTGCTGGCGGGCAACCGTACTTTCGGTGAGGATTTTCCGGCCTTTTTCGGTCAGAACCAGTTGTTTATGACGGCGATCATTCGGGTTTTCCCGGCGGGCAATCAAACCCTGCTGAACCAGACGATCCAGCAGTTGACTGGAAGCTGCCGCAGTCACTCCCAGTTCTTCACTGATTTGCGAAATGTTACATTCCTGATTGTAGTGAATATGACGCAGAGCCACCATTTGGGTCATCGAAAGTCCCTGTTCTTTGGTATATTGCCAGAAAGCACGCATCGAGCGCTGCATGATCTGTCCCATGGCTCTTTCAAACACTTCAAAATATTTTCTTCGGATTTCATCCATACAGTCTAATCCCTGTAAATAATTAAGTGATGTTGAATATTAACTTGTTTTTATAATTTGTCAAGGGCTGCGTCAAGTACAAGATGATACAGCCACCTGCCATTTGGCAAGGTGGCTGTTTGATTTCAATCCCTTCAGTTTTAACGAAGACCGGTATCCACAAAATCCTTTAAGGGATTGTTGGGATCGGCGTATTCTTTCAGGACTTCGTCGTAGGTTTTCAAACCCATTGGACGGCGTTGTTCCCCCTGCTGGCTGGGTTTAAGCCCTAACAGCGAATCGATTTCATCCCGTAATTGTTCGACCTGCGTAAATTGCTGCTCAAAAGGTGAATGTTTCAAACGATGTGGCAGGGCTAATTCGGCTGCTATGGCAATGTCTTCCAACGAAATTCGGTTTCGCCCCTCAAACGCCGCCTGCGCCCGTGCCGTCTTTAAGATGACCATGTCCGGACGATGTCCGTCCACTTGAAAATGAGCCGTCAGTTGGGTGATCACCAGCAGGTCATCCCGGTTGTACTCCACATCCTGCACAATACGGCGTGCTTGTAGAATTTGAAAACCTAATTCGCGTTCGCGTGCCTGCCATTCGCGGCAAAATGCTTCCGGATTTTCTTCATAGGCCAGCCGCCGTTTCATGATGGCAACCCGTTCTAATGCGCTGCGCAACCCGCGTACCTGCACCGAAAGACCAAAGCGATCCAGCAATTGTGGGCGTAAATCACCTTCTTCCGGATTCATGGTGCCTACCAGAATAAAACGAGCCGGATGGCTGAACGAAACCCCCTCACGCTCGATAATGTTCACTCCCATCGCAGCCGAGTCAAGCAGGACATCCACCACGTGATCATCGAGCAGGTTGACTTCGTCAATGTAAAGCAACCCGCGGTTCGCGGCCGCCAGAACCCCCGGCTCGAAGGCTTTTTCCCCTTTTTGAATAGCCTTTTCAATGTCCAGCGTTCCAACAACGCGATCCTCGGTTGCCGAAATAGGTAAATTCACAAACGGCGTTGGGCGGGTAACTACCGGCGGCTTAACACATTCCGGAAAGCGCTGGCGGCATTCGGTACACCACTCCATCGGCCGGTCAGGATCACATCCAAACCGGCATCCCTCAATTACTCTCAGTTCCGGCAACAAGGCTGCCAGAGCGCGCGCCGCGGTGGATTTGGCCGTTCCGCGTTCTCCCCGAATGAGAACACCGCCAATCCGTGAATCGATGGCATTCAAGATGAGGGCGCGCTGCATGCGCTCCTGGCCGACAATTGCTGTAAAGGGAAAATTGTAATTAAATTGCGGCATGACTTTTTTACGCTTTGATCATCTCCAAACGGCGCAATTTGATCCTATCCGTATCACGGGTTTTCTGGTGGCGGCAGGCAATCACCTCGGCAAGTATCGCCACTGCAATTTCCTGCGGAGTTACTCCGCCCAAATCCAGGCCAATGGGTGCATAGACCCGTTCCAACTGATGGGGATCAAAACCATCTGCCAGTAAATGCTCGCGAATGGTGCGGCACTTTGCCAAACTGCCAATCATCCCAATATAAGGGGCAGGTGTGGTCAGGGCATAGCGCAGGGCGGCTTCATCCGAAACATGATCCGTTGTGATCAACACCACATAGGAATCTTCACCCAGATTAACTTGTTCCAGTTCAGGGACATTCGCCAATCCGGCCTGCACATCCACCACCACCACATCAAACCCGGCGGCTTCGCCCATGATTTTAAGTGGTCTTCCAATATGTCCGCCGCCCACAATGACTAACTGTGGAGCGGGAAGAAAGGGTTGAATGAATACCGTTACCTCCCCGCCGCACAGCGTACCAATTGCGTCCTGACCCTCTTCGGCCAATTTGTAGTGGAAAAGACCGGAATGATGTTCGGTCAAGGCTTTTTTGGCATCGCTCAATATGGCTGCTTCCAGTTTACCACCGCCTACCGTACCGGCGGTTTTGCCATCAGAGAGGAGCACAATTTGTGCACCAACCTTCGCCGGCGATGCTCCGCGCACTTCCACCACCGTCGCCAGCACAGCCGCTAGACGATTTTCAATGGCTTGGGCAAGTTGTTGAATGGCTTTGGACATCTTTGACTACCTATTCAATTCGTTTGAACGGCCTCTTTCAACCACTGTTCAATTTCGGGTTTGGAGGGAATTCTGCCGTAGGAGACCACCTTGCCCTCAATGACCAAACCCGGTGTAGCCAGAATCGGGTATTGCATGATATCGGTAGGATTGGTAACCTTTTCGAATTCAGCCTCAATTCCAAGCGTAGCCACAACCTCACGGGTTACAGCCTCCAGCCGCTTGCAGTTTGCACAACCCACACCCAGGATTTTAATATTCACCATTTCCATCACCTCGTTGATAAAAATATATTCGTACGAATGAATATTATTATAATCTCAAACCATTCCAATACCAGTGACAAGTGTAAGAGATTTTCGGGAAAGGTTACATAGAAAACAAAGAACATCGGGTCGTTTCTTTTTTAAACCAACCGCCACTATTCAGGTTATAATCAACGTAATCCAATCCACAACCGGGTGAATCATCTTGTCTCCCCTTTCCGAATCAGAATTACGCGAAATTGTCTTGCGAGTTATTCAGCAAACCATGGGTTCGACCTCAACCCCAGCGGTCAATCCATCGGTGCCGTCTTCCACCAAGACACCCCCAACCAACCAGGTTATTGCCATTGGCGCTGATCATGGCGGTTTTGAACTCAAGGAAGTCCTGAAAAAAGATTTGTCAGAATGGGGCTATTCCATTCTTGATGTGGGGACGAACAGCAAAGAAGCCGTGGATTATCCGGACTTTGCTCATGCGGTTGCTGATCAGGTTGCCAGCGGAAAAGCATGGCGGGGTGTGATGATTGACGGCGCCGGAATCGGCTCTTGTATGGTGGCTAATAAAGTTCCCGGTGTGCGGGCTGCCCTGGCTTATGATCTGTCCTCTGCGATCAACAGCCGCGAACACAACGACGCCAATGTACTCACGCTCGGAGCAGGGCTGATCGGCATCAACTTAGCCCGCCAAATCCTCAAAACATGGCTGGAAACCGCATTTGCCGGCGGTCGTCACAACCGCAGGGTTGAGAAAATCATTGCCATTGAAAAAAAGTACCTCAAGGGAGGTTAACCAAAATGAACACCGACCCCAAAACCATCGCTTCCTTGGTTGAAATCATCACCCGAGAAGTGCTGACCAGCCTGATGCAGCGTCAGACCTCCGCCGATCAAAATGAAGATGGTTGCAAATTCTCCTGTGCAGAGGGAATTTGTGTGCAAACATGTTTCGATAAGGTTGGTCAGGTCATTCACGCCGGTGCAGAACGGCTTTCCAACGGGTTGGGCGGTGTTCCGCATGATTTGAAAATTGCCAGTATGATTGACCACACCCTGCTCAAGCCGGAAGCGACTCAGGAACAAATAGCTCAGCTGTGCTTTGAAGCCAAACGGTTCGGTTTTGCTTCCGTGTGTGTCAACCCCACCTGGATTGAATTGTGCAGCAAGCTGCTGCAGGGTTCGAACGTTAAGGTCTGCACGGTCATCGGTTTTCCACTGGGTGCAAACACTCCCGAAGTCAAAGCCTACGAAACTGCCCAGGCCATTCAACTTGGTGCTCAGGAAGTGGATATGGTCATCAATATCGGCGCCCTCAAATCTCGTGATTTACAACGAGTTGCCCGTGACATTCGTGGCGTGGTTAAAACCGCCCACGAAAAGGGAGTGCTGGTCAAGGTCATCATTGAAACTGCCTTGCTCACCGATGAAGAAAAAGTCATCGCCTGTTTGATTTCCAAGGAAGTCGGGGCTGATTTTGTTAAGACCTCAACCGGCTTTTCCGGCGGAGGTGCAACTGTTCACGATGTTGCTTTGATGCGCCGGGTCGTCGGCCCGCAATTAGGTGTCAAAGCTTCTGGCGGGGTGCGCACCTACGAAGATGCCGAGCAGATGATCAAGGCAGGCGCCAACCGAATTGGAGCCAGCGCCAGCGTCAAAATCATCTCCGGCGCACAACCTGCCAACTCATCCGACAAAACGCCTGAACCGGCTTTGCAGAAAAGTTACTGAGTGGAGAAAAAACCATGCTGATCGCCAAAGTAATCGGCACAACGGTGGCAACCATCAAAGACGAAAAACTCGCCGGGCGCAAACTCCTGCTCGTTCGCCCTACCGATGAATTTGGAAACCCCAGTGGAAAACCCTTTGTAGCCATTGACACGGTGGACGCCGGCATTGGGGACCTGGTCTTGACTTGCGCTGGTTCCTCAGCCCGTCAGACAAGCCTCACCAAAGACACACCGGTTGATGCGGTCATCATGGCAATCATTGACACACTGGAAGTCGAAGGTCAAATCACATTCCAGAAATCTCCCTGATTGATTTTAATCTACCATCATGTTACTCGGAATTGTGAAAGGAAATGCCGTTTGCACCATCAAATACCCCGGCACGCAGGGGTTAAAATTACTGGTTGTTCAGCCAGTCAACAAACACCTTCAGCCAATCGGCGGCCTGCAAGTCGCAGCCGACACTGTCCATGCCGGTGAGGGTGACTTATGTGTGATGGTACGCGCACGTGAAGCCGCTTTAGCCCTGCCGGATGAAAAATTCGTTCCAATAGACCTGGCGCTGGTAGGAATAGTGGATGAACTGGAAGTCCGAAGGGATGAGTCCTTCAATCTCACTTTGCAACGGGGTTGGAATCCATATTCCTGAGGGCATCGCATGATACTGGCCAAAGTTGTCGGTACGGTGGTAACCACCATCAGCCATCCCGATTATAAAAATCGGCGTTTGCTGGTCGTACAGCCGCTTGGCCTGGATGATGAAGCCCCCGATACCGACTTCATCGCCCTCGACAACACCCACGCAGGCATCGGTGATACTGTTTTGATCAACCGTGAAGGCAACGGCGCCCGTCAGGTCTTACAAAACCCCAATGCCTGCGTGATTTCCGTCATTGTTGGAATTGTCGATTCGGTTTATCTGGAAGGGTGATTCTGGTTAGGTGAACATTTCATTCTCATAGGCAATCCTGTTTCCGGTAATCCGCTGAAATATCAGAAACCTCTCCTCCTTTCCCATCAGAACAACTCCGATTCTGGCTAATTTCCGGTAGATTTCACCATCCAGATTGAGGGAATACTGATAAACCGACAACAGCAGGTCAGCGTCATCATCGGCAGCCAGGCGATTGATTGAAACAGTTCCACATTCGATACAATGATGGATCAACATCAATTCACCTTGCAGAAAACTGCCATACTTTTTGCGCTGCCGTTTGATGGTCAGTCCAATCGGCTTCATACCACCTTTACAAGCACTCATCCGGTCACCCGCGGCGAATAAATCCAGGTGGCGTGACCAGAGGCAGTAAGGGCAGTGATTACGGTTAGAAACGCCGCTCAGGATTGGATTTACGGATACCCAATTTCCACAGTGCTTGCAGGTAAAATCCTTTTGGCTGGGGTTATAACGCTTTTTCATCCCACACCTCTTAACCTCAGGTAACTTCGATAACGGCGCGGGTGGATCATTCCTTCCAAGACAGCCTTGCGTACGGCACAGCCGGGTTCCTCATCATGAGCACAGTTCAAGCCGTATTTGCATCTCCCTAGAAAATCTCGCATTTCCGGGAAGTATTCTGCAAGTGTCTCCACGGGAATATCCCACAGACCGAATTCCCGCATACCGGGAGTATCTATGACGGCACCTCCACCTTCAAGAGGGAACATCTCCAAATGAGTAGTCGTATGCCGCCCCTTTCCGGTCGTTGGATTGACATTCCCAACCTTCAACGGCTTTCCGGTTTGTAACGCATTGAGCAATGATGATTTTCCAACACCCGATTTTCCGATGACCAGTGACACCTGTCCCCTGAGAACACGCCGCACATCGTCCAAACCTTCACCCGTCCGCGTGCTGGTAAAAATCACACGATAGCCGATCCGGCGAAAATCATCCAAAATCGGCATGATTTCCTGCGCCAATTGGGGATTTTGGTGTTCGAGCAAATCCACTTTGGTCATACAAATTGTTGCCGATAAACCGGCATCTTCGCAAGCCACAAGGTAGCGATCCAGTAAATTCCAGTGCGGATCAGGTTGAGCCACAGAAAAAATTGCAAGAACCTGGTCTACATTCGCCGCAATGACCTGTTCGTGAGGATATTTATCCGGCATGGAAAGCGCTGCTCTTCTGCCAAACGCACTTCGACGCGGCAGTAAAGCTGTAATGACACCCTCATTGGTTTCGGTTAGAAGTACCCGGACTTCATCCCCTACGGTCAATCCTGCAAACGAACCAGCCGAATCCTGTTTTGCTGATGGCTTTGACCGATTTCCCTTCAAGCCACTCGAAAGTCGGCACTGGATGATCCTGTGACCAATGGTCACCTCAAAAGCACTGTTCATTTTTTTGGTAATGACGCCCAAAAGTTCGTTCTTACATTCGTGAAGAAACATGGTTGGAATTCCCTGTTAAAAAAGCACCAGCCTCGGATTCTCCCGTGGCTGGTGTCTATGATCTCGATTTGCTGACTTATATCAGGCAAAATACCCTGGTGACCTGTTGAAACATTGCCAGGCGGCAATGGACCTTCCAGTACACCCGGAAAATAAAAAAGCCACGGGGATGAGCACGCCCGTGGCCGCAGGAAATCGCAATGATCAGAAAAGCAGAATCAGCGAATTCTCCCGAAAGGCAGGCGCGCCCATACGGCTTGATTGTGAACAAGCACCGATCCTGCAATAAACATAAAACGCCTCTCCTTTCGTAGAATTAATTTTGATGAGGAGGTTATATCAGCCTTTGGTAACCCTGTCAAGGTGATTTTCATCCACGGTTACGGCAATGCCGTTGTAAAAACAGGCCAGATCGTGACCAGCGTCCGCAAAAATGCGCACCGGCTGTCCTTCGGGAAAATAACGGTAATGCGGTTGAAAGGCCTCCAACACCAGCCCGGAGTGGAGGCGAACTTTATAGACATTGATGACTCCCTTGAAAACCCGCGAGAGGATCACCCCATTAGCGGCTCCGTTCAGGTCAAAGCCAATATCATCGGCTCGCACGGCCAGTTCGACACTACTACCTGCGGGTAGAGGAACCCGCTGGGGAATCAGGCCGATTTCCGTTTCAATCCCTTCCGATACCACCCTGCCGGGCAAGAAATTGGCATTTCCCATAAACTCAGCCACAAAAGGATTGACCGGCTGAGAAAAAATCCGCTCCGGCAGATCGAATTGCTGAACCACACCCTGATTCATGACTGCCAGCCGATCCCCCATAAACAACGCCTCTTCCTGATCGTGGGTGACAAACACCGCCGTAAGTTGAAGCCCTTTGAGTAACCTGCGCACCTCCTCTCGCAATTTCAACCTCAAATCCATGTCGAGACTGGAAAAGGGTTCATCCAGCAGCAAAACCTGCGGACGAGGCGCCAGCGCCCGCGCCAGAGCAACCCGCTGACGCTCTCCCCCAGAAAGTTCATGCGGCATTCTCTTAGCAAGATGGATTAAACCAACCAGGTCGAGCATTTCGCTTACCCGCTGATTCACCTCTTGTGGGGGTTGCCTGCGCAGCCCAAAGGCGACATTCTCATACACAGTAAGGTGCGGAAAGAGCGCATAATCTTGAAACACAACCCCAATCTGACGCTTTTCGGGGGGAACAAAAGTTTGTTCATTACTGAGCAGCCTGCCTTGCATACGGATTTCACCCCGATCGGGTCGTTCAAATCCGGCAATCAATCGCAAGGTAGTTGTTTTACCACAACCACTTGGGCCAACCACTGCCAGAATTTCTCCCTCATTCGCATGGAAGGTAACATCTCGGACAGCCGGTTGAGCAGGATAGGCTTTCTCTAAATGATGGCATTCTAAAAAAGGTGGATTCATTGTCGGTGAGATGATCCTGAAAGGGTGGTTTGATGATTAATGAGATACATGGAGATGGATGAAGCGAGAATCAAGATGAGGGCCGGTGCGGCGGCACGGGCAAAATAAGCCTCCGAAACGGCTCCCCAAATCTGCGTAGCCAGGGTGGAAAAACCGGTTGGTGCAAGCAACAGGGTTGCCGGTAATTCCTTCATCGTGGTCAGAAAAACCAGCGCAGCGGCAGAAGCCACACCCGGCGTAATCAGTGGCAAGGTAACCCGTTGAAATACCCGCAACGGATTTTCCCCCAGGCTGGCGGCAGCCTCCTCTAAACTTCGCTGCACCATCCGCAGTGAGGCCTGAAGGCTGCCCATAGCTTGCGGCAGAAATAAAATCACATAGGCAAACAAAAGCATGAAGAGGGTTTGGTATAAGGCAGGTACAAAATTTGCCCCAAAAAACACCAGCGCCAAAGCCACCACAATGCCGGGAACAGCATAACCAAGGTAACTCCATTTTTCCAACATCTTGCTGAACAAGCCAACCCGGCGAATGGACAAAATAGAAACCGGAAAAGCCAACAAAACTGTAACCAATGCTGCCAGCCCCGCTGCGCTGACCGATCCCAGTAAAGGCCGCAGCCAGTTGGAAATTTGCTCCCCAACCAGTAAACCGCGGATCAACCAGTATAAAAGTACACTGCTGGGAAAAATAAGCCCTAATAATAAAACCAATGTAACCACACCCACAGCTAAAACCTGCCAGCGTCCCAATCGAATCAGCTGCACCGGCTGGATAGCCGTATGAGGATTTTCAGCAGCCGCATGGCGCAACCGCTGTTCTGCGATCAAGAAGCCAATCGTGATCAAGATCAAAACCAACGAAAGCAGCGCTGCGGCCGAGCGATCAATCGAAGATTGATATTGCAGATAAATGGCACGGGTAAAGGTGGTGAAGCGGAGAATGGAAACTGCCCCAAAATCTCGCAACACATACAGACCCACCAGCAAACTGCCAGCCGCCAACGCTGGCCGAAGTTGAGGCAGTGTTACTTTCCAAAAGGTCTCCAGTGCAGAATAGCCCAAACTTCGAGCTGCTTCTTCCAACGAACGATCACTCCGGCTGAGAACTGCCCTGGCCGCCATAAAGACATAGGGGTAAGTCATCAGGCTCAACACCAGCCAAGTCCCCCAAAAACCATAAACCGAGGGCAGTCGCTCGATACCCAACCAACGTTCCAGCAGGTTTTGAAGCAAACCGCGCGGTGCGAAAAACGATACAAACAGATAGGCCCCTACATAACTGGGGATGACCAGCGGTAAGGGAAGCAAAGCAGACCAGATCCTTCTCCCAACCAGATCCGTGCGGGTGACCAGCCAGGCCAGCGAAACCCCCAATAACAGTGCGGCCAGCATCACCGAGAGTGCCAAACCCACGCTCTGCCCCACGATTTGGAATGTCTGAACTCTCAACAGCCATTTCCAGGCCGATTGACCGGCAGCACTGGCGCGGACAATCAAATAAACCAGCGGTAAACTCATTGCCACCGCCACCAGCGCGGCAGGCAGGTATAACCATGCTCCCCGCGCTGGTGACGAAAGGAACGTCCCAAACCGCTTTGTAAAAACCCGCTCTCTTAACATTCTTTAGGGAAGAACACCCGTTTCCCTGAGCAAATTCAACGTGCCTTCCAAATCAGCCAACTGATCTACGGAAATATTGGCTGCATTGAGGCTCTCCAATGATGTCAAGCCCGCCTCTGTTTGGACACCCGCTACCAGCGGATATTCAAACGTCTGTCCGGCAAAGTACTGCTGTGCCACCGGTGATAAGAGAAAATTGATGAATTTCAGGGCGTTCTCTTCGTTCTTGCCGGCAGCAAGTCTGCCAATCCCCGAAACCATCACCAGCGAGTCCGGCCCTCCATTGTTCATGAAGTGATTGCGGGCAGGGAACGATTCACCCTGTTCCCTCAAAAAGCGGTAGAGATAATAATGATTGACAAAACCTACTTCAACCTCACCGCTGCCTACCGCTGCCACCACCGCCGTGTTCCCATCATACACCACCGGCTGATTTGCCAGAATGCCCTCCAGCCATTGACGGGTTTTTTCTTCGCCCCACATCTGGCGCATGGCCGTCACCATCGCCTGAAACGAGGCATTCGTGGGAGCCCAGCCGATCTTGCCTTTCCAACGCGGATCGGTAAAACCAAACAAATCCGCCGGTAAATCTGCCGGCTGCAAGCGCTGGGTGTTATACACAACCACTCGCGCACGACCGGAAATGCCGACCCATAAACCTGTTGCGGAACGGAAACGGCTTTCCACTTTTTCCAGCGTCGAATCAGGCAATTCGGCAAGCAAACCCGCGTTGGCTACTGCGCCTAATCCACCCGGATCCTGAGCATAGAACACATCTGCTGGTGAATTTTTACCCTCTTCCAGCAGAGTAGCCGCCAGTTCGGAGGTGTTGCCGTATCGCACTTCCACCTTGACTCCGCTGGCTTGAGAAAACTGCTCGATAATGGGGGCAACCAGACTTTCACTGCGTCCCGAATAAATTACCAAACGACCGGCATCCTGCGATTGAGAAGAAGCCGAAAAAGTGGTACAACCTGCAAGAATTGCCGCTATAAGCGGTAAAATCAACCAGTATCGTGTTTTAATCATTCGATAACTCCTTGAATGGGTAAGGTTAGGGTTGGGACGGGCTATATATACCTAATAAGGTCATTTTTGTCAATATTTTAGAGAAAATTCATATAAATTACCCTTCAATCCAGTAAACCTATCCTTAAAATCCACGGAGGTGCTTTATGAAAAGGAATTACGTTTTATTATTCACCCGAAACGGACTGGGTAATGCGCCGCTTGAATTACAGCAAACCTTAGCCATCAAATACCTTACCCTTACACTGCAATCCGCAGAATTACCCGCTAAAGTCCTTTTTTACACCGAAGGGGTCAAACTGGCCTGCCAGGGTTCGCCGGTCATTGATTTGCTCAAAGAAATGGAACAAAAAGGCGTCGAATTCGTGCTGTGCAGCACCTGTCTGGATTTTTTCGGATTAAGAGATCAGGTCAAAGTCGGTATTGTGGGCGGTATGGGCGATATTTTGGAGACCCTCCAAAAAGCTGAAAAAGTCATCGCTCTTTGATCGGTTCGGGAACTCGATGACCTCCTCCGGCGTCTTAAACCCACCTACATCATGATGAAACAAGAAAGATAGACTTTCGGAGGAGGTTTCTTATGGTCAAACGCTGGCTTCGGATGATGATTTGTGCTACTGTTTTATGGATTCCAGCCTGTGCGCCTGCCGCCACTCCGGTTACACCCTTTCCGGTGACTCAGGAACAATCCCAACCCTCGCTGGACAAGCCCCCCTCACCACCGGTTGATGAACAAATTACCCCCCTACCCACCACTGGTATCCTCATTCCACAGGAAGAGGCCGATATGATTTTTGAAAAAGTCCGCTCCACGATTGCCGAACAACTCGGTGTTGCGCCTGAAGCGATTAACTTGATCGAGATGTCACCAATTGAATGGCCGGACGGCTGCCTTGGATTGGCCTCCCCGGATGAGATGTGCATTCAGGTCATCACTCCCGGTTACCGCCTCTTAGTCGAGGTCAACGACAACACCCTGGAAGTACGCACCGACCAGAACGGTAATCAGGTACGGGTTAATCGAGGAACAATGCTGCCCGATGTCCGCGAATCCGAGCGAGAGGTGCCCGCCCGCTGCAACACGGAGGGGATGACACCTTTTGTAGATTTTACCGACGGTTATTGTTTTGCCTACCCTTCGGATTTTATCCGTGATGACCGCGGCCTGGCAGCGGTTTACGCTCAACCTAAAAACCCTGCCAACCCCGAAGAAGTTGTTGCCCGTTTAGATGTTTTCAGCAGCCCGGCAATTTCAGATACTACACTGGAACAACTGGTCAGTGAATTTCGCAAACAATTTGAAGGGCCAAATTCCCCGGTAACCCTGCTCCAAACGCAAATCACCCTGGACGGTCAGCCGGCTGAGGTGCTGGAACCCGTCCCCGGACGGTTGAGTTCGCGCATGGTTTTTGCGCTGCACAATGGCTGGTTTTACCAGTTAATCTTTTTTCCGATTGATGAACCTGCCGTTGAAGCAGACCTTAACCGGCTATACGAAGCAGTCATTTCCACTTTCACCTTCATCCCCTGAATGGTGAAAACAGCCTCCCGCCGAACATGGCGGGAGGTCTTTTTTAGAGGTCGGGAATCAACTCGCGCAGACGCTGCAACGTTACCCCCTTTAAGTCCGCCAAATGGTAATCTGCCGAACCGACACGTTCAATCGGCCCCAACCCCAAGGTGCGCATCCCGGCCGCTTTTCCCGCGGCAATGCCGGCTTCGGCGTCTTCAATCACCAGACATTCTGACGGTTCAACCCCCAATTGCTTGGCTGCCAGCAAGAATAAATCGGGGGCGGGTTTACTGAGCACCGGAGCGTTGCCATCCACCACCACATCCAGCCATTTGTTGATTTGGAGGCGATCCAGCACCAGCGGGGTGTTTTTGCTGGAGGACACAATTGCCACTTTGTAACCGGCCTGATGCAATTCTTTGAGCAATTCCAATGCCCCCGGTAAAAGATCTTGAGGCGTCATTTTAGACACATATTCGAGGTAGTAACGATTCTTGCGTTCCATCCACTCATTCATTTCTTCTTCTGTGGCAGGGCGGCCATCCAGCAGAAGCAGCAGCGACTCGCGCCGGGAAACACCCCGCAAGGCTTCGTTTTTCTGGCGGTCGAAAGGCAACCCCAATTCATCCGCCAGCCGCTTCCACCCCAGATAATGAAATTCGGATGTGTCCGTCAATACGCCATCAAGATCAAATAAAAACGCCCGTATCATCCCCCCTTACCTCCTGCTGGCGAGTTAAGCAGGTCAAACTCATAGGGCTGCCCGCGGTAGCTGATCCTAAATTTCAACCGCCGCCAGTGACGAGGCAGACAAGGGTTGACTTTTGGGCCTTCCGGCTCAAACTTAAGCCCTCCAAAGCCGAATACAATCGCCTGCCAGATACCACCTGCCGATGCTGCATGAATTCCGTCGTGAGCGTTTCCACGCACATCCTCTAAATCGGCCAGTGCGGCACGCAGAAAATGTTGGTAGGCTTCGTCTGGCTTTCCTACCCGGCAGGCAATAATGGCGTGAATGGCCGGCCCAAGAGATGAACCAAAGGTATGGTCCGTTCTGGCATTGTAATATTCATAATTTGCTCGGAGTGTCTTTTCGTCGAACAATTCGGGCAGCAGATAGGCCAGCATGACCACATCCGGCTGTTTGAGAATGTTGGCTTCACTGGCACCCTCAATCCCTAACAGTGATTGGATAGACTGGGTGCGCGGCTCGAGCGCCTGCAAGTCAATCTGTCGGCGCTGAAAGTAACCCTCGAATTGCTCGATCAAACCACTGGCAGCGTCCTGCTTCCAGTAAATCTTTTCCGCCACTTCGCGCCAACGAGCCAGTTCGTTTTCGTCCAGTTCCAGCAAGCGGCGCAATGCAGCGGCTTTATCCGGCTTTCGCTCTTGCAGCCAGTTCATCACCTTCAAGGCAGTCAAAAGTTGCCATCGTGCCAGTGCATTGGTATATGCGTTGTTATCCACATGATCGTGGTATTCATCGGGACCGATGACATCAGTAAATTCGTAACAACCGGTTTCGGCATTCCACTCTGCCCGGCTTGCCCAAAAACGAGCCACATCCAGAAAAATCTCCGCTCCGCGGTGAATCATGAAATCATCATCACCGGTAGCCTGCCAATACTGCCAGATGGCATAACACACATCTGCCGATATATGAATTTGAATGTCCCCTGTCCAGATGCGAATCAGCCTGGTACGGTCAGTAGGATGGGGCACCCAGGTAGGCGTTACTTCTTCCCCTGTGGCCGCGCTTTCCCACGCAAATTGAGCTCCCTTAAAGCCATTTTCGCGGGCTTTCTTCCGTGCCCCCTCCAATGTGTGAAAACGGTAAGAGAGCAAATTACGGGCTATTTCCGGGCGGGTGTAAGTAAAGAAAGGCAGCATAAAAATTTCGGTATCCCAAAAGACATGCCCACGGTATCCATAGCCCGAAAGTGCCTTTGCCCCAATGCTTACCCTTTCGTCCTGACGAGGAGCCGCAGCCAGCAATTGAAACAGGCTGAAGCGCACCGCAAGGTGGGCACGGTCATCTCCCTCAATCACCACATCGCAGGCTTCCCACTCGCGCTGCCATGCGCGAGCGTGGCTCTCCCATAATCCCTTCCACGCACTTACAGGGAGTGATTCCAGCGCCCGCCGGGCGGCACTTTGGGGGTCGGTGGTTTCGCGAGAGGTATAGAAAGCGGTGATCTTCTCGATCTCCACAACATCACCGCTTTTCAGTTGGGTTGCGGCCACCAGAGTTGGGGCGTTCCGCGTATCCCAGGCAGTTTGACGAAGTTTTTGACCACCAAGGATGGAAAGGCGTGTCGCCGCGCCCAGTTCAATTCCCGTAGAGCGGGTACGCAGATGAAGCCAGGCGCTGTTTTGCCCAAATCCCTGCCCGATCCATTCCCAGTGTTTGTAATTCAGGTTATCCGTATCGCCGCTAAGGGTCGTTCGCACTTCAAGAGTCGTATCCTCGAACGCTTTGATCGTAACCCGTTGGCATAACAGATGCGGGTTGGTCAGACTGGCAAATCGTTCAAAAAGTATATGCCAGCACGCACCCCGCGGACTGCGCCACTCCACCCGCCGGCTCAACAAACCATTGCGCAGATCTAACTGGCGCTGGTATGCCAGAATCTCCCCCTCACTGAGCGAAAACCACTCCCCGCCCAGATTCAAGGTTAAATCCAACCAATCCGGCGCGTTGACCAGCTCGGTAAACACAATGGGGACATCGTCGAACACCCCGTGAATGAAGGTGGTACGTTCCTCGCCGGGGTAACGCTCTTCATGCGCCCCACGGGTGCCGAGATAACCATTCCCAATGGTAAAAATTGTCTCCGCATGATTCTGGCTTTTGGGATCAAAACAAGTTTCAGTGACGATCCAGTTGCGTTCGTTCAGCATATAATTTACCCTCTTGATGCATTAATTTTGGTGTTGAAATCAACCTTCTTTCAATCCGGTTCCGGCAATGCTCTGCGTAAAGTAGCGCTGGAAGATAAAGAAGATGATCAGTATTGGCAAGGTGTTGAAGAGTGAGCCCGCCAGCACCTTCGAGATCAGGGTGTAGTACTCGCCGCGGAACCAGTTCAAACCAATCGGCAAGGTGAAGTTTTCCGGTGTACGCAAGATGGTTAATGGCCACATAAAACTATTCCACTCCCCCTGAAAGGTCAGCAATGCCAGGGTCAACAGTTGAGTGGTGCTGATTGGGAGAACGATGCGGAAGAAGATGCCAAAGCGTCCCAACCCGTCAATCATCGCCGCTTCTTCCAGTTCTTTTGGAATGCTCTTGTAAAATTGGGTCATCATGAAGATACCAAAGGCTGCCACAATGCCGGGCAGAATCACCCCGCCGAGATTGTCCATCAATCCGAAACCGGTCGGAATCGTCCAATCACCGATTTTCAATCCGCCGCGAATGATGCCCGGCCCAACCACCAGAAAGTTCGGAATCAGGGTGACCTGACCGGGAATCATCATGGAAATCAACAACGCCGTGAACAAAAATTTTTTCAGGGGGAACTCCATGCGGGCAAAGGCATAGCCCGCCATGGCGCAAAACAATACCCGCGCCAGAGTCACCACCACCGAAATGATGGTGCTGTTCAATAACCATCGGGGAAACAACGGCAAAGCCCCAATCACATCCCGGAAATTTTCCAAACTGAACGGAATCGGCCAGAACAACGGAGGATCATAGACATTGGCAACCGGTTTGAGACTGAAAACGAGCGTGAAATACAGCGGCGCAATACATAAAATCGCCCAGCCAATCAGAATCGCGTAAAATACCGGTGTCTTGACGCGGTCCAAAACCGCAATCAGCCTGTCCGAAAAGGTTGCTTTTTTAGGAACCGTTTGAGTGAGTGTCGCCATCATGCCTCCTCAAATTATGCTGAACCAACGCTGCCACTTCCTTCGATAATCCGCCGTTGAATCAGGGTGAACACCAGTATGATCAACGCCAGAATGAAGGATAAAGCAGCTGCCTGCCCCATTTTGACGGTTGTGTCGCGGAAGGCCCATTTGTAGATCAGGTAAGCCACTGTGGTAGTCGAATCCAGCGGGCCACCCGAGGTCATCACGTAAATTTGATCAAATACCTGAAAACATCCAATCAAACCCACCGTGACCACAAAAAACACCACCGGTCGCAGCATGGGAATGGTGATATAACGCAGTACCTGAAACTTGTTGGCACCATCTATTGAGGCGGCTTCATAAATCGCCGTGGGAATATCCTGTAAGCCGGCCAGAAAGATGAGCATTAATGTACCGCTGGTGGTAAAGACATTCAATATCATGATGGTATAAAAGGCATAACGCGGATCATTCAGCCAGTTGATATTGAGATTGAACAGCTGATTGACAATACCTAATGGGCTGAATAACCACACAAATATCAGAGAAATGACCACAGAGGATGTGACCGATGGCAGGTAGTAGATGGTGCGGAAAAGGCGCCGAAATCGCAGCTTTTGATCCATGGCAAACGCCAGGATCAGACTCAAAACCGTTTGGGTTGGTACAACGATCAGGGTGTATTTGACCGTATTGGGTAAGGCCTTCTTGATAAATAAATCATCGCAAGCCAGAGGAGGGGCATCTTCACCTCGCGGCAGCAAGGCTTCAAGGCACAGCACACGGCGGTAACCCTCCAACCCCCACCACTCCGGTGGACGCAGCAGGTTGTAACGAGTAAAAGACAGGTAGAATGCGTAACCAATCGAGAAAACGGTAAAGGTCAAGAAGATAAACAGGTACGGCAGCAGAAAAATGTAGGCGGTAAGGGCTTCGCTGCGTTTTTTACGTTTTTCGGGGTTGCTCACCCGTCGAAATAAACCCGCGGGACGAGTAGATACCGTTTGTGCCATTCCTTCATCCTCCATTTGTAGAGAGGGTCAGCCTTGATGCGGCTGACCCTCTCCAGCACAACCGCTTTACTTCACTTCGGCAATTTTCTGGCGGATGACCTGCGCCGCCTGCTTCAAAGATTCATCAACCGGTTGATTTTCCAGATAGATGCGTTCGAGCGCTTTGCCCATCTGTTCGTTCACATCCGAACCCACCAGTCCCCAAACGAAGGGACGGGCACCCTGCAGTGCGCCTCTAAAAATCGCACTGGAAGCCGGATTCGTCTTCAAGTACTCGCTGTTTTGCAGCGACAGACGGGTAGGCAGGGCAAAACCGCTTTCCAGCACCTTGGTTTGGGCCTTTTCGCTGGTCAGGTAGTTGATGACCCGCATAGCCGCTTCCGGATTCTTGCTGTTGCGTGAGATGACATACGCCACAGTGAAGATCAGGTTGCCTTCACCTTTGGGGCCGGCTGGCGGAGTGACCACACCGTAATTGATATCGGGGAATTGCTGCTTGAGGTACGGGATCAGCCAGCCACCTTCATAAACCATGGCAAACTGCCCCTTGCCAAAGACCGTTCCCTGCCAGCCTTCGCCAACATCCGCCGGAATGGCACCGGACTGGTTCTTGCGAAAGTCGGTGTAGAAAGTGGCTGCCTCAACCGCCACCGGCGAATCGAGCAGGGTATCACTGTAATCTTCGGTCATGATCGAGCCGCCATTTTGGAAAACGAAAATGGGGAAACGACCCGGATCCGCCGGCACACCCAAACCGTAGATGTTGTTGGCGGGGTCGGATAGCGCCTCAGCAGCGGCTTTCAGGTCATCCCATGTCCAATCATCCGTCGGTTCGGCAATGCCCGCCTGAGCGAAGAGATCTTTGTTGTAGAAAAGACCCAGCGTGTTGAAGTCTTTGGGAATACCGTAGGTAACTCCAGCATCGGAGAAGGCATCAATCAGAGAGGGGATGAAATCATCCCGTTTGACGCCTTCTTTCGCCATCAGGTCATCAATTGGCAGCAGAACTTCGTCACGGACGAATGCCGGGAACTGGAAGATATCCATGTAGAACACATCCGGTTCTACACCCGAGGCAATCGAGGTTTTCAACTGCTGCCAGTAATCACCGGTGATGGGTTCGTACTTGACCACAATATCCGGGTTCTCTACCGTGAAATCCAGCAAAATTGATTGCAGGAGAGCAGTTTCCTCCGGGCTGGCAGCCCATCCAGACAGGCGCACCACCGCACGTTCAGCCGGTTTTTCAACCTCAACCGTTTTGACGACCTCTTTTTCCTTCTCCACCGTAACCGTCTCGATAACCTTTTCGGGGGTGGGGGTAGCCGCCGGCTGGCAAGCCGCCAGCAGCAAACTGAGAACCATCAGGGGGACAAACCATTTCAACAGGGTTTTCATGACCTTTCTTCTCCTGAATTAGGATTGGAAAATTGTGATATTCCTCAAAAAGTGTGTGTTATACTCAACGCGGGAGGGCTGGCAAAGCCGCCCCGTCGAAGCCACCCCGACTCTATTCCTGGCAGGAGCATGGAGGGGTGGCTTCATTTGTCGGCAGAATGAAACAGGGAAAATCGTTTTTTTCTCTCGTTAGATATCTCGCATCACCTCCTCGGAAATCCAATCATGCTGGTCAACCTTCCGGCTGGAAGCGCGAATGACCAGTTGTGGTTGCATCAGGATGGTTTCCCATTCTTGCACAACATCCTTCGCTTCCAACAAGTTCAACAAAAGCGCAATCAGGCGTTCGCCTATCTCCCAAACCGGTTGCCGCACAGAAGTCAACGGCGGGGTCAGGTATTGGGCAATCGGGGTGTCATCGAAACCCGTTACGCCAATCTGACTGCCCACCCGAAAACCGGCATCCTGAATGGCTTTGACCGCGCCCACCGCCATGTAATCGTTCAGGCAGACCATCGCCGTTGGGCGAATTTCTTCTGGCAGTGCCAGCAGTTTTCTGGTGGCATCATACCCAAAAGCGTAACGACCTTCCCCACGCTGAATCCACTCTGCCAGTGGTTCAATGCCGGCAGCGCGCATCGCGGAAAAGTAACCTTCCATGCGGTTGTTCCCCACGCGCGATTCTTCCGGCCAGGCCAGCGCCGCAATTTTGCGGTGACCCTGAGACAGGAGATGCTCGGTTGCCAACCGCAGCCCATAGCCGCCATCTACATCAATCGAGGGAAAGCGCAGTTCAGGATTGGAGCGACCAAACGCTACAAAAGGAAATTTTTGTTCGAGCAAGAACAACACCCGCGGATCGTTGTATTCCACCCCGGAAAGCACAAAACCATCTACGCGGCGGGTATCCATTAGCTCGCGGTAGGATTCAATCTGGCGCTGAGTTTCGGAATGGTAGGGGAAACACAACAGGTAATAGCCGCGCTGCTCGGCAGCATGGAACATGCTTTGTAAAAAAGTATCCAGAATTGGGTTGGCCTGATCGGGAGGGGAGGGCCGCCAGGAGTAACCAATGGTAAAACTGCGCTGAGCCCGCAAACTGCGGGCAGTGTAATTGGGGCGGTAATTTAATTCCTGCACTGCCTGCCAGATGCGCGCCGCCGTATCCGGCGCCACCTGCACCTGACCGTTAATCACTTTCGAGACGGTCTGATAACTGACGCCGGAGCGCAAGGCCACTTCTTTGAGAGTCACTCTTCGGGGCATAAGAGAATAAGCAGGCACAAAAGAGGAGTTTACCCTTTGCGAACGTTCGTGCGAACGTTCGCATTAACAGTATAGAAAATTTAATCCGCATTGTCAAGTACTGACTTTCTTAAAAATCACCCGTTTTGAGGATCGTCACATCTCCGTTATGTGATATATTTACTGAATGAACGGTCAGTAAGTGTATTTCGGAGGTGTATTCGGATGCTACAAGAAAACAAACAACGCAACCAACTCCTTTCCCTTCTCTTTTTTGGCGTGCTGATGGGCGCACTCGATATTGCCATTCTCGGCCCTGCCCTGCCTTCCATCCGGGCTGAATTTGGGGTTGACGAACGCAACCTGGCCTGGATGTTCAGCATTTATGTTCTCTTTCAACTGGTCAGCACTCCCCTGATGGCAAAACTTTCTGACCTCTACGGTCGCCGTTGGATTTATATCCTCGATATCGTGTTGTTCGCCTTGGGTTCTCTGCTGGTGGCCACCTCAACCAGTTTTACCGGCGTGCTGATCGGACGCGCCATTCAGGGGTTTGGAGCCGGTGGTATTTTCCCGGTTGCCAGCGCCGTGATCGGCGACACCTTCCCGCCCGAAAAACGCGGCAGCGCGCTTGGCATGATTGGAGCGGTATTCGGCGTAGCCTTTTTGATCGGCCCGCTGCTGGGAGGTGTTATTCTGGCCATTGCCAACTGGCACTGGCTGTTCCTGATCAATCTGCCCATCGCCGGTCTGATTATTCTCTTCAGCCTGCGTCTGTTGCCCGCCACCCGTCCCTGCTACCAGCCGAGGTTTGGATGTGGTCGGCATGGTTTTACTGGCCCTGTTTCTGGCCGCCCTGACCTTTGGTTTGAATCAACTCGATCCCAGCAATTTTATCGTTAGCCTGTTGACTCTACCGGTTGGTGGGACACTGGCGCTCGCACTGGTTCTCCTCATTCTTCTCATTCAAGTCGAGCAGCGAATCAGCCAGCCGATGCTGCCAGCCCGTCTTTTTAACCGCCGCCAGTTAGGGCTGGCCTACCTGCTTTCGGCAGGAGCCGGCCTGGCTGAGGCCAGTCTGGTATTTGTCCCCCTGATGGCTGTGACCGGTCTGGCAAATCAAGGTATTAATGACAAGAACGCTACCTGGTTACTCATTCCTGCCATTCTCGCCATGGCAATCGGATCCCCCCTCGCCGGGCGGCTGCTCGACCGGGTTGGTTCCCGCAACGTGATCAGGAGCGGTACAGCACTGATGAGCGCTGGTTTCTTCATGCTTAGCCTGCTGGGCGGCAATCTCACCTTTTTTCTTCTTTCGGGTGTGCTGATCGGCGGCGGGCTGACCGCCTTGCTTGGGGCGCCAATCCGGTATATCATGTTAGGAGAAGCCTCTGCCGAAGAGCGTTCGCTGGCACAGGGGTTAGTGACATTGTTCACCAGTATTGGTCAACTGGTGGGGAGCGCTTTGATCGGTGCGCTGGTCGCCTCCTTTGGAGCGGACGATCCCTTCGGCGGCTATCAAACAGCCTTTGTACTGGTTGCCTTCATCAGCCTGATTTTGTTTGCCAGTGCAACCTTCTTGAAAAACCGTCAACGAGAATTGGAGACACTCCGAGGAAATGAAGCCTTCAGCCGTGGATAATCCACCACTTTCATCAATGCGCGAAAAAATCTTGCGCCAGACCACCCGTTTGTTCGTGGAGCGCGGTTACGATGGTGTTTCCATCCGCGAAATTGCCGAAGCCTGCAACATTACCAAAGCCGCATTGTATTACCACTTTGTGGATAAGGAACGTCTGCTGATTGAAATTCTGGAAACAGGGCTGGATACCTTTCATCAGCTTTTGGACGATGCCCGCCGGAGTCACCAAAACGCCCAATCGCGGATTCGCGCCTTTGTCTTTTCGCTTTTTTCCCGCCTGCCACCTGAAAATCGGGCTGTTATTCGGTTGGCGACCCAGGAAATGGGCAAATTACAACCCGAATTGCGCGCTCAATTTGCCCATCACTACCGCGAAAAATTTTTGCAACCGCTGATGGATATCTTCACCGAAGGGCAAAAGACCGGCGAACTGCGCCCTCTTTCATCTGAACTGGCCGTATGGGCGTTATTAGGAATGCTTTACCCCTTTATGAGCAGCGAGTCCCCCCTGCGACAGGAATTAACCACCCAGCAATTGGAACAAGTGCTGGAAATTTTCTGGAAAGGAATTGCCAGTCACTCAGCCTGAGGAGGCGGGTTGAACCCACCCAAGTCCTGCTATAATCAGGACATGCCACCGCTGGTCTGGACGAAATTCAAAATTCCCCTACTGCGCACCAAAAGTGTGCTTCGTCCGCGGCTGCTGGAAAAACTGAATCGCGGGCTGGGTTGCCGGTTGATTTTAATTTCAGCACCGGCCGGCTTTGGGAAGACCACGCTGCTGGTTCAATGGCTGCAAAGTCAATCCTTACAGGCTTTGTGGATTGCACTGGAAGAAACCGACGACGACCCCATCCGTTTCTTCAGTGCGTGGATCAACTGTCTGCGTCAGATGATCCCTTCCTATTGTGATGATCTCCTTCAAGTTTTGTGTTCTGCCCAATTACCCGCCCTTGACCTGCTCACAGCGGAGTTAATCAATCCCCTGCTGCAATCCAACCAGCCCGCCATACTGGTTTTAGATGATTTTCAACACATTCAAAATACGGTTATTGTGCGATTCATTCAGGATGTAATAACATATCTTCCCCCAGAATTTCATCTGGCCATCCTCACCCGCGAAGACCCTGCCCTGCCGTTAGCTCGGTTGCGCTCGCAAAATGAATTGGTCGAAATCCGTACCAATGATTTGAGATTTGACCCAACAGAGAGCAGCCAGCTATTCAACGAACTTCTCAACATCTCGCTTGAACCATCCATAGTAAAAGCACTTACCGAGCGCACCGAAGGTTGGGCAGCCGGTCTGCAATTGGCCGGTATATCCCTGCAAAGCAGTCCACAACCGGCCAATTTGGTACAGGACTTATCTGCCGGCACACGCTTCATGTTGAACTATCTGGCCGAGGAAGTGCTGAACAAACAACCGCAGGACATTCAGGACTTCCTTCTGAAAACCTCTTTGCTTTCCACCCTAACCCCCGCTCGTTGCAACCTGCTCACCGGACGTGAGGATAGCGCCGAGGTGCTGGAGAAACTGGAGAAAAGCAATTTGTTCATTCAACCACTGGATGAGCAATCTCATTATTACCGCTATCATGCCCTCTTTGCCGAATTGTTACGCAACCGGCTGAACCGGCAGGGGGAGGAAGAAGTCTGCAATTTACACCTGAGGGCTGCTCAGGCACTGTTAGCCGAAGGGTTGGCGACCGAGAGTCTTTCCCACTTTCTGGCAGCAAAAGAGTTTGCAGCAGTTGCAGATTTGCTGGAAAGCCACATCTGGGACTGGATCAACCACATACCGGCAGCCGAACTGGAGAAGATGTTGTCCAAAATCCCCCCCGAAATCCAGTTTTCCCATCCTCGACTTCAGTTGGGGTTGGGTTGGTTGCACCTGTTGCAAGGGAATTTTCCCCGCCTGGCTGGCACCCTCCAATCACTGGAAAATCTGCTGGCAGAAAACAAACCATTATCAGACGACTTGGCCCTGTTACGCGCCGAGTTCCTTGCCCTGCAGGCGAACTTCCTGCAGGTTCAGCAGAAATTCGACCAGGCTATTCAGTTTGCGCGGCAATCTCTTACTCTGATCGACAGTAAAAACAACCGGATTGCCTCGCTGGCTTTTCTGGCTTTGGGAGGGGGGCTACGTCAAAAGGGAGAGTATGAGGAAGCCCGGGCAGCGCTGGAAAAAGCCATTCAACTCAGCCGAGTTAACGATGATCCGGTAACCGATATTCTGGCGGTATCGCACCTCACCCTCATGGCTCTGGAATATGGGCACTTAGAGCTGGCTGCCACCACGGCACAAACCGCCATCCACCATCTGGAACAGCACCCGCATGGTTACCCGGCAGTCTTAGGTGCGGTTTACGGCGCGTTGGGCTGGGCACATTACCACCTCAATCAACCCGAACTTGCCGCCCAATTTTTACTGCGGGGAATTCATCTGGCAGAATTAAGCGGACATAACGCATCCGCAGTCTATTCGCTGGCAGGCATGGCACGCCTGCACATTGTTCGGGGCGACCTTAACGCAGCCCGCCAATGTGTGCAACAGGCCGATCAATTCTTTCAGAGAGGCGCACCCGGCTGGGTTTTGCCCGAATTGATTTCCTGCAAGAGTCGCCTGGCGGTTATCGAAGGAAACTGGATTGAAGCCGAGGCAATTCTTACCGCCAGCGGAGTGACGCCGGATTTCGCGCCTACGCCCTATTCAGAACCCCTTCTGATCGCCTGGCTGCGGCTGGCGATCGCGCAGGAAGATATCCAAACCAGAAATACGATTTTCGAACTCGTCCAGCGGTTGCTGGAATATGCGCGTGCCAGCCGACGTAATTATGCTCTCCTGCAAACACTGATTGCTGGAGCAGTTCTCCACTTCAAAAAAGGAAATGCCATTCAAACCCGCCAGTGGCTGGATGAAGCGGTTCAGGTTGCTGCAGCCAGCGGTTACCGCAGTATCTTTTTAGAGCATCGGCAGGATTTACTGCCCATCCTGAAATCAATCCGTATGCCGGCACTGGAACCCTTCCTATGCCCGCTCGGCGAAACACAGGCCTCCATCTCATCGCAAAAACCGCCCTCCAGTGCCAGATACCAGAGCGGTATCACTTTGACCGAAAGAGAACAGGAAGTTTTACGACTGCTTGCACAAGGCCATACCTACAACCAAATTGCCGAACAGCTGGTGGTCAGCCTGAATACCGTGCGTTTTCATGTCAAGGGGATTTACGGGAAATTGGGGGTTACCAAAGTCAATCAGGCAATTGCAGAAGCCCGTCGGCAAGGCTTGATCTGATGCCACATTTTCCGCGAGGCTCCGGACATCACCACATCATTTTTTGGATTTGATCACTTTCTCACCGTCGGGCCAAGCAAAAAACCATAGCCCGACGAGCTATGGTTTTTTTTTTAGAGTAGCGGGGAGTGGATTCGAACCACTGACCTCCGGGTTATGAGCCCGACGAGCTACCTCTGCTCTACCCCGCATCGTGTCCTATATTTTACCACACCCCGTTTGATCGTCAACCCTTGCGCTTGCTTTCTAACCTTTTTCTAACGTCGCGGTTTCAATACCAGCCGGATGGGCGTGCCGGTGAAAGGATATTCTTTCCGTATGGCGTTTTCCAGATAGCGCAGGTAGGTGAAATGGGCCAGTTTTGGGTCGTTGACATAAATCAGGAAAGTCGGCGGGTCACTGCGTACCTGTGTCCCGTAATAAATCCGCAATGACTTGCCCGTTCGCGAGGTAGCGTGGTGGGCATCCTGGGCATTATGGAGAATACGGTTGAGCTGTCCCGTGGTCAACCGCGCCAGCCGTTCTTCCTGTACCTTCAAAGCCATAGGCAATACCTGATCAACCCGCTGACCGGTTTTAGCCGAGATGAAGAGAATCGGTACGTAATCAATGAAATTTAATTCCTGCCGGATACGATTGGTGTAATTTTGCATCGTGAAATTGTCTTTTTCAACCGCATCCCACTTGTTGACCAACACGACGGTACTTTTTTGAGCTTCGAGAATATAACCGGCGATGTGAGCGTCCTGAGCGGTGATACCGGTTGTGGCGTCAATCATCAGCAGGGCAACATCGGCGCGTTCGATGGCACGCATCGAACGGATGACACTGTACTTTTCAACCCCCGGTTCAATTTTGCCCCGCCGGCGGATTCCGGCTGTATCAATCAAAGTAATTTCGATGCCTTCGTAAAGAATTTTTGTATCCACCGCATCGCGGGTGGTGCCGGCAATCGGGCTGACAATGGCGCGTTCCTCTCCCACCAGCCTGTTCAACAGGCTGGATTTACCGACATTGGGCTTGCCCACAATCGCAATTTTAACCGAGTCATCCTCTTCCTCTTCGGCATCGGCCGGGAAAGCCGCCACCAGATCGTCCAGCAAATCCCCCGTGCCGGTGCCGTGCAGTGCAGAGATGGGATAAGGTTCACCAATGCCCAATTCATAAAATTCAGCCGCTTGGCTGCGAAAGGTCTGATTATCAGCTTTGTTGACGACCAAAAAAACGGGCGGTTGCGGTTTGCCTTCAATGATTTTCTGATTGCGTCGCAAAATTTGGGCAACTTCCTGGTCGGCGGGAGTGACTCCGCTGCTAGCATCGGTCAAAAACAGCACAGCATCTGCTTCTCGGATAGCCAATTCGGCTTGTTGGCGAATTTGGTGAATGTAATCGGCTGAGCCGATCGAGAGCGCCTCTTTTCCGCCGGTGGAAGGGTCAATACCGCCGGTATCCACAACAAAGAAATAACGCCCATTCCACACGGATTCGGCCATCAGCCGGTCGCGGGTGGTGCCGGGGGTATCGTCCACAATGGCCAGCGGTTCACCAGCCAGACGATTGAAGAGAGTGCTTTTTCCTACATTTGGCCGCCCAACCAGAGCAACAATTGGTTTTCGCATCCTTCACCTCAGGGGGTGATTGTACCACTTGTGGAACGGGTTGTCCGAGAGATGATGACTTCCACGCTTTCCGGCAGGAGGGACTCGGTCCTCAACTCCGCAATTAGAATTTCCACTTCAGGTTCAATTTGATAAGTGCCCTCGGAGAGGGTGCTTAAGTCAACTACCGCGCGCACATCGGTGGCGCGCAGGCGATCGAGTAAGGCAACCGGCCCGGAGATGATCACCGTGATTGTTTCTGGTGAAATCGTCGCGCTCAACCCCGGCTGCAGACCGGTAATTTCAACCGGTATGTTGGGTAACGTTAAACTGCTCTCGATCGCTGCAACACCCACTCTTACCAACACGTCGGTTTGATCACCAACGACAGATACACCCGCGGGAAGATTGAGACTCAGTGAAATGTCCAAATCATCCTTAAGACCGTTAATGTTGAGCGGTTCGGTTTCGATAAAACCGGGTAAATCGCTGACGATTTGTGGGTCGGCTGAAAAGACAGTAACCGCCGGCGGAAACACCGAAATATTTGTCAGGCGATAGCCGCTGGCAACCTGTCCCAATACCACAACCTTAACGACCACATTGCGGTAGCCGAACCGCTGGGAGATATTCTGCCGAACGGTTACCCGGTCGGGCAATAAGCTCAAGCCGTTGATCGGATTGTCATTAGCGTCCACCGCAATCAGATTGACCGTCCGGTTGATCGTTTCAGTGGCCTGGCTGATGTCCAGAATGGCCTGAACTTCGGCAACGCGGTTGACCTGCGATTCCGGGCCGCTAACTGTTACCGAAGTCTGGCTGAGAGTGGGGGTGTCGGCTGTGTAACCAACCGCGGGGCTGCCGCGGGTCATAACCCGAATTGGGAATTCTTTGCTGGCAAGGCGTTCCAGTGTGATGGTGATGGTCTGGGGAGATTGGGCAATTTTGCGTACCGGTCGGGCAGAAATTTGCACCTTGACAGGAATGGTGTGGCTGCCGGCTTCCAGACCGGAAAGGTCAAGGAAGGCACGTACCGATCCTGTTTCGGTGGTCAGTTGATTCCAGATTGACTGCGGCGCGCTGAGGACAACCGTCACCGAGCTGGGAATGGGAGAGGTGATGACCAGCCCCGGATCCTGCCCGACGATTTCGATGGGTAAGGGATTCGGATAGGTACGTTCATCAAGCGGGTCGCTCGAGCTGACTGCCGAAATCCAAACCGCCAGCGCTAAAATGAATGCTGTGATCAGCGAAGGAAGAAGGCGCAGCAGGCGGCGAAAAACCTCGATCATCGTTCTCCTCCATCCTCCCGAAAAGCCGGTGGTTTACGATTTCTCTTAAACCAATCGCTCAGGCTGGTGCTTTTTGCCGGTGGTTGATAAAAAGCCATCAAAATGTTTTCCAGCCGTTCGCTATCCAGCCGGCGAATCATCCGCCCACCGTGGGCAATTGAAATTGAACCGGTTTCTTCGGAGACTACCACGGCAATCGCGTCGGTTGCTTCGGATGTGCCCAGTGCAGCCCGATGGCGTAGCCCCATTTGTCTTTCCGGTGAGCGGTTAAGAATACCACTTGCGGAGAGTGGCATGACACAGGCGGCGGCTGCAATCTGATCGCGGACGATAATGGCTGCTCCATCATGCAGGGGCGTATTGGGGTAGAAGATTTGCAGGAGCAATTCCGGCGTTACCTTCGCGTTTAGCCGGACGCCGGTGCGGATATAATCTTGTAAGCTATCCCCGCGCTGCAAGATGATCAATGCACCATGCTGGCGGGCAGAAAGCCGGGCACAGGCGCTGACCACTGCCTGAATGGTCTCGCGCATCGTGGAAATATCTTTTTCGTTGTGCTGCCAAAAAATTGCGGTCGTGGACCCCGCTCGCCCCAGTCGTTCCAAACCGCGCCGTATTTCGGGGGCAAAAATGACCGGAATGGCAAGTACCAATGTCGGGGCAATGGTTTGAATCAGCCACGAAAACGCGGGCAGGTTTACCAGACTGGTTAGCAGGCTCAGGGCGACCACCAGTAGCAATACACCCCGCAGCAGTACCATTGCCTGCGTATCCCGCACTAACAGCAATACCCCAAAAAAAACCAGCGTAACCAGAAACAAGTCGAGCGCACTCAACCAGTTGAAGCGCTGGAAAATGAAAGTGAGTTCATTTAGTAATTCGGTCACGCTGGGAAACCCTACCGAGAGAGATCAAATGGGGCGCAACACCCGATCCTCGCGTAATTTTTTGAAAAGCATCACACTGCCTTGCGGCATGGACTCACGCGCGGCATCCTGCCAGGCTTGTACTTCTAACGCCTCTGGAGTGGTGCGCAGGTAACCCAACTTGCGCCATAAACCATCATGTCTCGCCAGCGAGGGCGGCACAAAAACCAGCGATGCTTCACACTGCAAGTCGCTTGAGGCACGTTCCATCTCCTGAATCAGGACCGGAATGGCTTCGTTGACCGGCAAGGTGGGATCAAGATGGATATCGGTAGTACGGGCAACCAGATTTTCAACTTGCCAGCCGATCAGACCTTTGAGTTGCTCGTCCAATCGCAATAACAAAAAAGCTTTTTCGCCAAAGGCAGCCATCACGTCTTCGCTGGTGAGGGGTTTGCCTTTTTTATCCAGACGATTGAGAAGATCCGCAATTTCAGTAGAATGACGGGGACGGCCGCGTTCAATTTGGATTTGACCTTTGATTGTGGGGGCAAGGACGGGCTGAGGCGGTGCTTCTTCCACCAATGACACATATGTTCGCCAGGCGCTGACAACCTGTTTCCAGGTTTCATCAAAAGTTCCAGCATTTCGAATAACCACATCCGCGGCGGCAATTTTCTCTTCCTGCGGTGGCTGACTGGTGATCCGCTGGCGGGCATCCTTTTCGTTCATGCCGCGGTTTTTCATCAGACGCGCCAGTTGAATATCTGGCGGGGCATAGACTACCCAAATGCTATCGCATTGCTTTGCCATGCTCGATTCGAGTAATTTTATTGCTTCAATGACGATAACCGGTTGCGAAGCCCGTCGAATCAGATAGTCGGCACCTTGCCGCACCAGCGGGTGGATGATGCTCTCCAGTTTTGCCAGCGCTTCGGGGTCACCAAATACAATTCTACCCAAACGTCCCCGGTCAATTTCTCCATCGGGTTTGAGAATGTACTTGCCAAAGTAATCTACCACGGCTGCGTAACCGGGGGCACCTTTGGCAATCACACGATGCGCCAGAGCATCCGCGTCAATGCCATACGCCCCGAGATGTTCTAGCATACGCCGCACAACGCTTTTACCCGTTCCGATATTGCCGGTCAGACCAATGACATACTTACCCGCCCAGTGACTCACCCTGTCTCCTGTTTGGTTTGGAATAAAATGGATTATGATTTCATTTTATCTGTGCGGGGCGAGAATGTCAAAGGAAAACCGCCACGACTACCGCACCCTTAAGGCGGCAGTGGGTTTCATTGTGTTTCAACTTGGGCAAAAACCGACTCGGCAAAGGCATGAATGGCATTCCAGTCGCGTAAATCTTCGTCTTTTGCTTTCATCGCGTTGGAGATAAATCGGTCTAAAAAGGAAAGTTTTGCCAGTTCCATTTTGCCAAGAAAGAAGACTTCTTCAGCAGGTTGAATCCACTCATGAACGGCATTCAAATATGCCTGACGACTAGTCCGGCTTTGTTCATCATCCCCGCCGTTCAACATGTGAACGGTAAAGGCCGCAACCGGTATCTGTTCCAACAAGGCGCGGTTTTCCTTGACGAAGCCAACTACTTCTGGCAGCCAGCTGCCCATTCGGATGGGGCTGCCTAAAATCACGGCTTGATAATCCGCCGGATTGGGCTGTTTTTTAACCGGCAGGACATCTACGTTGTAACCGCGCTGAGAAAGGGTTTGCCCAATTGCCGCAGCAATTTCGGCAGTTGAACCGGCACGGGTTGAGTAGGTGACTAAAATTTTTGTCATGATGTGTTCCTTTCCAAAATTCAATTCGGGTAATTCCAATTGGGGTTGGCGGGTGGCTGCGTACCCCAAGCCGGAGCAGGCAAAGGCGGTCGCTGCCAGTCCCATTCCGGCAATTTTCAAAAATTCACGGCGGGAAATTGTTTTCTCGCTCATTGAGTGTCCTCCATATCGGATTGAAGTTCCACTATCAGAACCGTCACACCAAGGTTGTGTAACCGACGGATCAGTCCCACCATTCCGGCCTGATCGGTGCGGATGTTTGAAAGTGTTGTTCTGCCCGTGCTGTAGGTCAGGGTAAAACCGGGCGCACAGTAATCCCGCAGAAACTCCTCGTCCATAGCCCCTTTGATGATAATTCGGTAGCGTTCCGAGTGTGGTTGAGAAAAGGCGTTGTTATTCATATGCCTAATATAAGGCGTTTTACTCAAAAATGGACTACATGGAGATGTAGTCCTGCCAGACAGGAGAATGTAGTTTTAACATCTATCATAAATCTCTTGCCAGTGCCGAAGTGTAACCAACTCCATATTACCAAGTGGGCCAACTTCTAAGATAAACGCCTTTCAAATTGGCATTCCGCTGGATGCCTCATGTGATCACCTCATCTGATCCAGGTCTTTCAAGTAGTGGTTAAGAAATTCGAGACAAATCTGATTGACCTCGCACAGGTATTCCACACGATCGCGGCTGGGCTTTGAGCCATCCAATAACCTCACCAACAACCGGCTGGCAAGCGACAGATCGGTCAGCGAAAAATGTCCCCTGCCGGAAAGATACAGGTTAACCATATTTTCCGATGCCGCGGAGAGCAATTCATCCTTCTTGGCATATTGCGCCCATTCGGAGAGATGACCCCATGCGCTATCGGAGTAAATGTTGAGGAAAGAAACGGGGTATTCTTGATCCAACCAAACGAAACGATCATCTCCCACACCCACAATGTCATACAAAAACGGAGGTTCGAGCGCAATCACGGCATCAATATCATCACGCTGCCTGGGATTGCCAGAGCTGCAGACCCATCGAGGGAATGTTCCATCACGCCAATGCGCGAAACATCCATCAGCATATACATACCTTCAGCGCCCGCAGCGGTTTTTACCAGCATGATATTAATCACTAGATTGATGGCGGCTGTGCAAATTTCCAACCACTTCTGGTAAACGCACAGACTTCCCTGTTTATTGGTCCTCGCGTCTTCGCGTTGAAGTTCGCCAACATATTCCGGGCTGACAAATATCAGGTGACCCTCTTCGCTTTTTGTCCAGAGAGCGTGAGAGGGATGACCGATGGAACAGACCACATATCCATGACTTGCCAGATCCCGGTACGGGGACACGTTTCTGATTACCGTCCCCAACCCACCATGCGAAAAAATGACCAGCGGCAAAGTTTTGCCGTTGCCCGTTTGTTCAGAATACCAGCAGACTACATTGACCTGACGATGCTCTATGGTGCCGGAGCAGGTTTCAAGGCGCTGATTATATTAGGTAAAATGTACCGTTCCAATGGCATAAGTTCCAGTCGCCGCCAGTGGCTGATGAGCCGGAAAAATGGGAGGAGGATTACCACTAAAGCCATCAGGATGGCAACCCCCCACTGGCAAATTTTTGCATCAAATCCGCTTCATTCTAAAAATGGCCACCATCCCACCAATCAGAATGCCCATAACCAGGCCCAGGGCAATATTACCCAGTGCGGCGCCATGCGCTGTTCCCAAGGCAACACCGCATCCATAATCGGCTGCAGCCAGGCGTTCAGTTGCTCGGCATCCTCGCCGGGGAGTCCGTCAATGCTCAAACACCACCCCATTGACCGCCTCAACCACGATCCCAATTATCACTCATTACCCCTTGCAGCGTACCCTGGTTCCATCTGCCCCAATCGCCTCGGTCTTGTATCCACTCAACAACTCCTCTCGCTTTGGACCGGGAATTTGCTCCGCTACCCTCTGAACCGCCCGGAACACACTCGTTTTTTTCCAATCCCCACTCCCAAACTGCTCAAGACGATTTCTACCGCCCCGTAACTTACCCCCAACCGCTACAGCATCACCGCCATCCCATTCACACCGCCAGGCTGTGACATCCGGGTATTGTCCACCCACAATCTTCTTGCTCACTTCCTGCCGCGGAATAAGTCGCATTCCCTTACATCCTTCCCGCGGGGATTGCTTGGAATACTCAAATTCGTTCGGTTCAACTTTTGGTAATATCCGATTCAGGCGCAAGTCAGTGTGCCTCTTTGTTCGTAGGGGGTGAGACGTTTTGCCGACTGCCTCACCTCCTTTTTACCCGCGCTTTTACCATATTTGGAACGATCACACGATCACTTTTTGTTTTCTCTATGGTACAATCCTCGCCATGGATCGAATTTTTACTAAGTATTGTCCTGCTGTGGCGTGATTAGGATTGATAACCTCATGTCGGAAGGCGTTTCGAATTGAAGAAGCGATGGCTGTACTACCTGTTGGCGGGAATTGTTTTTGGTGTTTTTGATTTCTACTTCCAAAATTGGGTTCAGGCACTTTCTTCCTGGGGAATATGGATCAATATTCCCATCCTGGGGATTTGGCTGGTGTTATTGGTGCCTGTTGCCGTAGTGGAAGCAAAAACTTCCAACTCAATTTGGCTGACGGCGGCAGTGTCCGCCTTTACATGGTCAATAGCTGTGGTAGCGTACTATCTTTTTAATGGCATCAAATTGATTGTGATCGGAGAACCCAGCCGGCCAGAAATGCATCTCTCTAACCGTGGAGACGACTTCTACTGGAGCAATGTAAGGGCGTTCTTTACCGGTGATTTCGTCAGCGGTGTGGGGGAATGGCTGGTTATCGCCATCATCGGAGGCAGCATGATTGGCCTGCTGATCGGACTTGTAGTGCAGCGGGTGAAGGCCAGGCAGTATTCCTAAACAGCCCATTTATTCCTTATACGGTTATTGTAAAAAACGGTAACTGCAATTGCCCGACATCAATTACCAAAAACCTGGGCAATACTCTAAGGATTGGTTCAACCAGAGTCAAGTTGACATTGATTGTGTTTCGTCTAGACTTGTCTATTTTTCATATCACCCTGGGCGGTTGAGAGAGAACCTGATGCCTATTATCCGTAATTGACGGACAAAATAGCAGGTGAGGGGGCATGGTAAAATTTTAATATTACCCGGATAAATTTTTTCAGGTTATGCATGGATAATAGCCATCAGTCACTGTTGGCGGGAAATTCATTTTTCCATCTTCAAAAATCATTCCTGGCACGATGAGGTGCTTGAATGCCGCATATCCGCATCAACAATCTGGATCACTATTACGAGCAAACCGGGCAGGGACCTGCGCTGGTGCTTATCCACGGCGCATTCGCAGATGCTCGTATATGGGATCCTCAATGGGAGTATTTCTCTACAAAATACCGGGTTTTACGCTATGATTTACGTGGTCATGGGAGAACTGGTGCTTCCAATTTGGCTCATTACACCATGGCAACTTATGCGGATGACCTGTGCGCCCTGCTGGATGCACTTGACTTCCGCTCACCCATCCTGTGTGGATTGTCTTGGGGAGGGAGCATCGTTCAGGCATTCGCCATCCGCAACCCGCAGCGACCCAAGGCTATTATCCTGGCGAGTGCAGCTGTCTCGATTGACTTAACTTTACTGGATAAGTTACTGTGCTATGTGCTGTTCCCCAGGTGGATGATGTCGCTAACCATCCGGACGATGAGCGTTGAGAAATTTACCCGTTTTTCTTTTCGGCTGGCTCGCCTTACACGCGGCAAGCATTGGCTTAGCCGGGATGAAAACGCCCAGGCTTATCTGGAACAATGCATGCTCCGCATGGAAAGCAGTGAATATCTGAAGATCTGGAATGCAATGTACCGTTTCCACTCAGTTCCATTGAATAAAATTACCTGCTCCACACTAATTCTCAACGGGGAATTTGAACCCAAAAACACCTTCCGACACACAAAGGAAATTTTACGCCGCGTTCCACAAGCCATATCAAGGGTTGTTCCATGTGCAAGTCACGCGATGAATTTGGACCAGCCAGAAACCTTTAACAAGTTTGTGGATGCTTTCCTGGATGGCACTGGCTGAATCCCCCAATTGGAACGCCACCGCCACGGCGACTCGTGTTTCTCTGCGCATGGTCACATCAATCGTTATGTAGATCATTAAGAACCTATCTCAAAATAGAAAGGAGTTGAAAGAAGAGATGCTTCCTGTTAAAACTTAGTTCGCCAAAACACAAGTTCGACAGGAGAACGTCTCTGCGAGGAAGGATAACACAAAATCGACTACCATCAATTTTCATCAGATACCTCGGAAGCTATGGCGGTTGCTCAAAAAGCACCTACCAAAAGCGAGTAAGAAAGGCGGGCCGGGACGCCCTCGGGTGAATGATCGGAATGTGATGAACGGCATTTGGTTCATTTTGTGGACGGGATGCCAGTGGAAGGCGATAGACAGGAACTGGTTTCAGGTTTCCAGCAGCACTTTGCATCGCAGGTTTCAGGACTGGCAGCAAACAGGTGTGGTTGACAAGCTGTTCAAAATCATGGTTCGGTACTATGCGAGAGAATGAAGCATTGGCTGGAAATGGCAGTCGGTGGACAGTAAAATCGTGCCGGCGCCACTGGGTGGCGCAGAAAGGGGCAAAAATCTCCCCGACCGTGCCAGATCTGGTGCAAAAATCCACATTCTGGTTGACGAACGCGGTGCACCGCTGTCCATTCACATCACCGGTGCCAATCAACATGATAAGTGGTCTTTGGACGAATGGGTGATCCCCATTGCTATAAAACGCCCGCATTGCGAGCAACATCGTTGTGCGGAGAAAGGCTATGATACAGCCGATATTCATGCACTTGTCAAAGAACAGCGCTGCCTGCCGCACATCCAACATCGCCGTCGCAGGAATGAACCGAAAATCGAGCAATGCCCGATCCTGGGTGAAATGAATTACCCGGCAAGGCGTTGGGTGGTTGAAAGAACCTTGGGTTGGTTAGCCAAGCGTCGCAGCATCAAAATCCGCTGGTCGAAAAAAACCAGAAAACTGGCTGGCTTTTCTCAAACTCGCTTCGGCTCATATCCTCCTCGGGATAATTTTGGGATAGGTTCTTAGTTTTTTCTCCAACAAAAACATGACCACCGGTGAAGGCGGTATGGTTGTGACCAATAACGATGAACTGGCTGACCGACTGCGCTTGTTACGCTCGCATGGCATGACCACCCTCACCTGGGACCGCTATCAAGGCCGCGCCACGGATTACGATGTGGTTACGCTGGGTTACAACTATCGGCTGGACGAAATTCGATCCGCAATTGGGCTGGTTCAATTAAACAAACTGGAAAAAAATAACGAACAACGCCGAAATCTCACCAGACACTATCACTCCATGCTCAAAAAGACACTGCCTCAAGTGGAAACACCTTTTGAGAATTACCGTGGAAAAACTTCCGCTCATTTGCTGCCGGTTTTGCTGCCACAAGACGTAGACCGCCGACAGATCATCGAATTTCTCAAAAGCCGCGGCATTCAAACCAGCATTCACTATCCACCCGTTCACCGATTCTCCATCTACCAATCGGATAGCCCCCAAAACAATCTGGCGCTTCCGATTACCGAAGAAGTAGGTCAGAGGGAATTGACTCTGCCTTTGTACCCGGCTATGACCAACGAAAAGGTTGCTCGGGTTGTTGATGCGCTTGGGGAGGCTCTGGAATTTTGTAAGTAACACCTCTTGCAACCAATAAATGACGACCAAAACGCCCTTGCGGGCGTTTTTTTACTTTGCTCCCTTGAAAATTGGCGTTGAAGTTGCAACTATGGTACAGTAAGTAGATCTATTCGCGCCTTCTTACTCTACACTCCATTACAGGTGCTTCTCATGCCTGGCCGACGAGGGTTGAAACTTCTTATTCTTTTCTGTTGCCTGATTTGCCTCACAGCCCCGGCAGAGCCGCCCCTCCTGCCGGCACCTGAAGCCACCAAAAATGAACTGTGGTCAGCATTCAGCCAACGGTTGCAAGGTGATGCTGCCATCCGCCCCCTCGCCTTTGACCTGTTCGCACCCGAACTGGACACCGCGTTCCTGACGGCTGACGGAAAAACCGCTGTCCTCTGGCTGGCTCTACGGGATGATTACGGACGGCGGCTGGCAACCGAGCCCGGCCTGGCCTTGGCTCGTCAAAACCCAGACGGCTGGCAAATTTTGCTTCCCACTGACCCGCAGTGGCAGATGACTCTGGATTCCCTCCCCCCTCATTCACTTCCCGCCGAAATTCAGCCTCTGGCTGGTAATTCAGTGAATGAGGAAATCATCATCAATGCGCCCTTGACTGGCTACTACCTGCCTTATGCCGCCGGTACAGCCAAATGGATGGAGGGCTCGATCAGCCATTTTCAATCCATTCCTGAATTGGGTTACCCCTCCTGCAGCGAAGTTTATTGCCGTTACGCTTACGATTTCACCGATTACACCCCCTTCCCACTGCTGGCTTCCAAAGAAGGATATGTCCTTGCTTCCCGCGATTCCTGCACCGATGGCAGCCCAACCTGCACGAATTACATCGTCCTGCATAACCGCACCGAAGATACCTATCAGATTTACCTGCACCTTGCTCACGGCACTATACCGGATAAATTAACTCCCGGCACATTTGTCCAGCGCGGTCAATACATAGGCGATAGCGACGACACCGGTTACAGCACTTCTCAGCATGTTCACTTCATGGTGGTTCACAAAAATACGCTCTACTTCAGCAACAGCGGCTACTACTGGGGGCGCTCGATAGATATCCGCTTTGCCGATGTGCCGATCAACAACGGCATCCCGCGCAACTGCTACGAGGTCACCCGTTTCCCCATCTACGATGGCGCAACCGAATGCCTGGGCAACAAACTCGACCCGCGTAACCCGGCCAATGACTGGTATGTTTCCGGCAATGTGGGCGCCTTCCCGCCAAGCGGCAGTCTCACCCGCCCCGCCGCTGGAGCAACGTTGTTGACCGGTACCGGCACGGTGATGGATGTCAGCGCTACCGCCAGTGATGATGTGCGCGTCACCGCCGTCCGGCTGGTGGTCAGGATCAACGATCAATGGGTCGAAGCCGGCCAAAAGGTGAGTACACCGGTGCAGACCGGGCAGTATGATTGGGATGTGGACTTGTGTTCCGTCGGTCCTCTCAACGGCGATGTGGAAATTGCTTTGCGGGTCTGGGATCACGAAGGGAACGTGGCTGCTGCTCTCAATCCGCGCACCATTCATGTGGATCACGCCTGCCCGCCATCCTCCAGTCAGTTGAAACCAGCGGAGGTCTTTGATTCAACCGCCGTGCGGTTAAGCTGGGACGGATTCGATAACGGGGCTGGTTTTGGCGGATTTGATCTGCAATGGCGGCCCGAATCCGGCGCCTGGCAGGATGGCGGCATCATCCGCCTTCCCGCTTATCAGCGCTCGGTCTGGTTTGTGGGTGAGCCGGGGCAGTCCTATGCTTTTCGTTTGCGCGCCGTGGATATCAACGGTCAGCCGGAAAACTGGCCTGCCGGTGACGCTGCCGAGACGACCGCTGCGTTGCCTTTGTCCTGTCAGGCGGATGAGTACGAACCGGATGATTCCCCATCACAGGCAAGGTTGCTCAGTACCGGCGAAACCGTCATTGGTAATCTATGCCCGCAAAACAACGGAGACGGGTTTCGCATCACCATTGACCAGCCGGGTAATTACCTGTTGAGTGCGCTTTCTCAAAGTGGTGGTGCAGCAGTGCGCCTGCGCCTGTTTGATGAAAATGGTCTTAATGAATTAGCCACTGCTCAGGCTCCCGCCGCTGGTGAAAACACCTTTCTGCGTTTCGAACCAACTGCTCCCGCAACCTATTATCTAAAAGTCGAACCGCTCCAGCCAAACCTGTTTGGCTCACAGGCGGTTTATCGTCTGAATTTGTGGCCGGTGCAGGATACCTTTCTGCCGCTAATCTCCCGCTAGATGTTACCATTCCGAGAAAAGAAATTCCCGCACCACCCCATTAGCGCGGGAATTTCTTTTTTTCCGATTCGCCGGGCAATCGAGAGCGGCTGTTTTACGGAATCTGGAACAAACCCAGTTCCTTTACCTCCTTCTCGGTTACTTCGGGCAAGCCTAAGATGACATCTACCTGACGATCGAAAGTGTCCGGCAATTTATATTTCAGGTAATCGGCTGTCATAATCACGGCTTTGCGAGCAATTTCTTCGGAAATGCCCAGTTTTTCGGACATTCGCTTGATTAACTCTTCCATCTTCCGTACCTCCTTTCAGCCAACCCAATTGTTGACTGTATACAGCATAGCACGGAAGTGTAAGATTTTCGTTAATCGTCCATGTGATGAATCACAGCATCACCGAATTCAGAGCATTTGAGCAGGGTAGCGTCTTGCATCAGGCGATGGAAATCATAGGTCACCGTTTTCGCGCTGATGGCGCCTTCCATCCCACGAATGATCAAGTCGGCAGCTTCGTTCCAGCCCAGATAACGGAACATCATTTCGCCGGAGAGTATTACTGAACCCGGGTTGACCATATCTTTGTCGGCGTATTTCGGGGCGGTGCCGTGGGTGGCCTCGAATACGGCATGGCCGGTATCGTAATTGATGTTGCCGCCGGGTGCGATACCAATCCCACCCACCTGTGCCGCCAGTGCATCGGAAAGATAATCGCCATTCAGGTTCATGGTAGCCAGCACATCAAAATCCCGCGCGCGGGTGATGGTTTGCTGAAAGACAATATCCGCAATGACATCCTTTACGAGCAGCCTGCCGGCTTTGAGCGCTGCATCCTGCTCGGCATTGGCAGCATCCTCTCCCCTGGCGGCTTTGGTACGTTCCCATTGCGCCCAGGTATACACCTGATCGCCAAATTCCTGTTCGGCCAGTTCATAACCCCAGTTGCGGAAAGCCCCCTCGGTAAATTTCATGATATTCCCTTTATGCACGAGAGTCACGCTGCGGCGTTTGTACTGTAACGCATAACGCAGGGCTGCCCGCACAAGCCGGTGAGTACCTTCTTTGGAAATTGGCTTCAAACTGAAAGCAGCCGTCTTGGGAAAGCGGATTTTCTGAAACTCTTGTGGAAAGTGTTCTTTCAAGAGGGCTTTAAAACGTTCATTGGCTTCCGTCCCCAGTTCAAATTCAATGCCAGTATAAATATCTTCGGTGTTTTCGCGAAAAATGACCATATCCACATCTTCTGGACGGCGCACCGGCGAAGGTACACCCTTGAAGTAACGCACCGGCCGCAGACAAACATACAAATCCAAAGCCTTGCGCAATGCCACATTCAAAGAGCGGATGCCCCCGCCTACTGGCGTCGTCAAAGGCCCTTTGATACCCACCAGATACTCACGAAAAGCCGTCAGGGTCTCTTCCGGCAGCCAGTTGCCGGTCTGCTGAAAGGCTTTCTCACCCGCCAGCACCTCCAGCCAGTGCACCTTGCGCTTCCCGCCGTAGGCCTTTTCCACCGCCGCATCGAACACCCGCTGTGAGGCACGCCAGATGTCCCTGCCCGTTCCATCCCCTTCGACAAAGGGAATGACCGGCTGCTCCGGAACAATCAGTTTGCCCTCCTCCATGCGAATTTTCTCACCTAGTGGAAATGCTTGTTCAGCGCTCATCCTGTTTCCTCCCGCAATTTGATTTTCCGTTTCCGATGAATTATCTCGATTATATCAAAATTAAAAATGTCACTGAGTGACAAAGCCCTAAGGGCTTTTGGCTATAATTGATTCATCCCATCCGACCCATTTTTTCAAAAAACACAAAAACTCACCATGAAGAAATCACCACCCTGGCTCACCCCATTATCTGCCTTCTTCATCCCCCTTCTGATCATTGCCGGGTATTATGTTACGCATAAACCATTCGACCCATCCTTTGCGCTGACCTTCACGCTGATCGTCTGGCGCATTCTCCTTGCAGCATGGATTCTTTCGCTGGCCGGTGGGATAGGGGATCGCCTGCTACCACGCCTCCCCCTCCATCCGCTGGCAGACCTCACCATCCAGGCTACGGCCGGGCTGGGGCTGCTCGCCCTGCTCGTTTTAATGGTGGGGACTTTGATCGGTGCCACAGCGTGGTTGATGGCAATTCTATTAGCAGGGATGACGATTTTATTGCATCGTTCCATTCGCCGTTGGCTTGTCAAATGGGGTGCCTGGCGCGGAGTCTTTCAAGCCAGCAGTGTCGCGGAACGCTGGATTGGCATTCTCATTTTCCTTGCCCTTACGGCTTCACTTTGGAGCGCCCTTGCCCCGCCGTTCAGGTATGACGCTCTTGTCTATCACCTGACCCTCCCGCAGGCCTATCTCGCTGCCGGTAAAATCATCCACGTGGGCTGGTTGATGATGAGCGGCTACCCCCAAAATGCGGAAATGCTCTACTTGCTGGCGATGGGGCTTGGAGGCACATCGGCGGCAACCGTTCTTGGCTGGGGATTTGCCATTCTTGGCCTGTGTGGACTGCTGGGCTGGCTGGTTGAAGAATGGGGAAGCCGGGCTGCGTGGACAGCCTGTGCCGCCTTGTTTGCCGGCTCAACGCTGGTGCTTTCCAGCGGTTGGGGCTATGCAGACTGGCTGGGATTATTGTTCGGTTTGGGATGTCTTTTCTCGCTGAACCTCTGGCGAAAAGATGGACAACACACACGGTATTTGCTGCTGGCTGGCGCATTTTGCGGTATGGCCATCGGCACAAAGTACCCCTTTGGTATGCTGGCACTTGTCGGGCTGGCAGTGATTGGGCTTATTTCCCGTCGCTCGCTCCGCCAGATCCTCTCACACTTCTTCTGGTTTTCCCTCGGCGTGGGGATGTTCGTCCTTCCGTGGTTGGTAAAGAACTACCTTTTTACTCGCAACCCGCTCTATCCCTTCTTCTTTCCGTCAGCCGATATGGATGAAATCCGCCTTGCCATTTATTTTGAAGATGAACCGTATGGCGGCTGGCAGGATGTGATAGCATTACCCTTGCGCGCTACCCTTTGGGGCGTGGAAGGTGGAGCGGGTTATGGCGCTTCCATCGGGCCATTGCTTCTGGGATTTGGTCTTCTAGCCGCATTCAACTGGCACAAGTGGACTGAATCCCAACGGAAAACCCTTCAACTGACAGCGGTATTTGTCCTTGCCACATGGTTCTTTTGGGCAATCGGCGGACGCTTCACCGCCTATTTTCTCCAGACCCGCATGTTCTACCCGATGCTGCCGGCTTTCGCCGCCCTGGCCGGTATGGGTTTTCTCGCGTCCACTTCCCTGCAAATCGGCTCGATCCGCCTCCAGCGAGTCCTCACCGCCATGGTCATCATGGTGCTGGCATTTACCACGCTGGAGGTTCATTTGGATTTACTTCGCCGATTCACGCCGCAGGCAGCCCTCGGTTTGGTGGAGACGGAAAAGTACCTTGAAAGAAATACCGGCTGGTATCAACCGGCAATGGAAGCCGTTCGCAGCTTTCCACAGGGCAGTCAAACCTTGTTGATTTATGAGCCGCGCGCTTTCTACTGCCGCCCCGCCTGCACCCCTGATGAAAATCTCGACCGCTGGCGGCGGGACTGGACACGCCATCGGGATTTCAACGCTATCCGTCACCAGTGGCAGCAAGAAGGTTTCACCCACCTGCTCGTCTTTCGTTCAGGTGTAGAATTTATAAAAGAAAATCCCGACCCCAAACACCCTGTCGAAAGTCTTACCGCCCTGGAGGATTTCCTCACTTCCTTGCCAATGATAGAGGATTTGGGGGGTGTGTATCAATTATACTTGTTGCAATAAATCAATCCATTGGAGGATGGCAGCAATGGCTCTTTCAAAAGATGGTCTGTTTTATCTGGGTAAACAATTCGACCCGGTTGAGAAAAAATTGCTCGAACAACCGGTTTTATATAACCCCGCGGATTTGACGACCCATGCCGTCGTCACCGGTATGACCGGATCGGGAAAAACCGGTTTATGCATTGGTCTGCTGGAAGAAGCTGCCCTGGAGGGCATTCCGGCGATCATCATTGATCCCAAAGGGGATCTGACCAACCTCCTCCTCCACTTCCCCGACTTGCTATCCGCGGATTTTGAACCGTGGATTGACCCCGAAAATGCCCGGCGAGAGGGTAAAACCATTCAACAACTGGCTGAAGAAACCGCCGAACGCTGGAAAAATGGTCTGGCAGAATGGGGTTTGGGCACGGAGCAAATTCGCGAATTGAAAGATGCAGTGGATTTTGGCTTGTACTCCCCCGGTTCATCGGCGGCAACGCCGGTGAACATTCTGTCTTCTTTCGAATCGCCGGATTTGCCATGGAACGAAAATCGTGAAATTTTGCGCGAAAAAATCTCCACCATTGTCACCGCCTTATTGGGGCTGATCGGTTTTAACGACATTGACCCCCTCCGTTCCCGCGAGCATATCCTCCTTTCCAATATCCTCGAACACGCCTGGAGTAGCGGTAAATCCCTTGATCTAACTGACCTGATCATACAAACCCAAAAGCCGCCTTTTGACCGTTTGGGCGCTTTTCCGGTGGACAGTTTCTTCCCCGAAAAAGATCGTCTATCGCTGGCAATGCTGCTCAACAATTTCCTCGCCTCCCCCACTTTTGAAATCTGGCGCGAAGGAGAGCCCTTGAACATCGAAAGGCTACTTTACAGCCCGGCGGGTAAGGCACGTCACAGCATTTTCTACCTGGCCCACCTTAGCGAAAGCGAGCGCATGTTCTTTGTAACCCTGCTGTTCGCCTCCATTGAATCCTGGATGCGCAATCAACGCGGTACAGGCAATCTCCGCGCGATTATTTATATGGACGAGATCTACGGCTACCTGCCGCCGCTGGGTAACCCGCCCTCCAAAACCATCATGCTGCGCATGTTGAAACAGGCGCGCGCGTTCGGGGTTGGTTTGCTGCTTGCCACTCAAAACCCGGTGGATGTGGACTACAAGGGCTTATCCAACGCCGGCACATGGATGATTGGGCGTCTGCAAACCGACCAGGACAAACAACGTTTGCTGGACGGGCTGGACTCGGCAGGCGGGGGGGTCAACCGACAGGAAATAGACCGCCTCATCTCCTCGCTGGGCAAGCGCGTGTTTGTCCTGCACAGTGTTCATGCAAAAAAACCTCTCCTGTTCCAAACCCGCTGGGTGTTGAACTTCCTCGCCGGCCCATTGACCCGCGCTCAGCTGCCCGCCCTCATACCGCTGACCAGCACTGTACCCGCCCAGGTTTCTGCAACTTCTCAAACCAGCGTTGAAACCACCCCTCAACGTCAAAGTGGCTCCACAACCAGTACCTCGCCTTACACAGCTGTCCGTCCTCCCCTTCCCGGCGGAGTGGAAGAGTACTTCCTGCCCAATGATCTCCCCCTATCAGAGGCCATTCAGCAGACAGGTATTCCGGCCACTGCCAAGGTGGAGCAAAAAGGATTCGTCTACCACCCGGCCCTGTTTGCCCAGGCGACGATTAACTATCTGGCGCGCAAATACAACCTCGAACTCAACCGTGAAGTTGCCGCGCTGGTCCAAGAACCACGTGGACGCACCATCGAATGGGATGACTGTCCCTGGCGTAGTTTCAAACGCAGTGAAATCACCGCCAGCCCGCTGCCCTCGGCGCAGTACGCTCCCCTGCCGGGTTGGCTGGCTGATGCCCGCCAGTTGAATGCTTACCAGCAGGATTTCATCGAATGGGTCTATCGAAATGCTGCCATCCGCTTGCGCGCCAATGAAAAACTGAAAGTTTATGCACCACCGGAAGTTTCCACCGCCGAATTTCGTGAGCAATGCGCTCAGGCAGCCCGCTCGGCTCTGCAAAATGAAGTGGAAAAACTGGAAACCCTCTATCAGAAAAAAATCGAAGATCTGAACCGAAAAATCGAACGGGCCAAGAGCGATGTGGACGACAAAGAAAACACCTACAAACAGCGTCAAATGGAGGAGCTCGCCACCCATGGGCAATCGCTGATGAATTTGTTTGGTAAGCGGCGTGCCACCCTATCCAGTTCCATGACCAAGCGCAGACTGACCAGTGAAGCCAAAGACCGCCTGGAAAAAGCCCGACTGGCATTGGAACAGCTCCAAAAACAACTCAAAGAGATTGAAACGGAAAAAGACCGCGAATTAAAACAAATTCAAGACCGCTGGGCAGATGTCGTCAACGATGAAGTTGAAATCCCACTCTCTCCATACAAAAAAGACATTTTCGTCCAGCAGTATGGTATCATCTGGATGCCGTATTACACTCTGCTGGTTGACGGGCAGTTACGCGAAATCCCTGCATTCCGCAGACCTGCCTGAACAATTTTCAAAATCTTAGAGGTAAGCTATGCCACCTGAAGCCACTCGCGACCGGGTTGACCCCCAAAAATTCGATACCACCCCGCTGCGCCGCCCTTCCTGGATTCGTGTGCGCGCCCCCAGCGGTGAAACTTTTGAACAACTTCAACAATTGATGCGCCGTAAAGCGCTCCATACCGTTTGTGAGGAAGCCGGCTGTCCCAACATGGGTGAATGCTGGGGCGCCGGAACGGCTACGTTTTTGATGATGGGCGACATCTGCACGCGCACCTGTGGTTTTTGCGACATCAAACGCGGCCGCCCAGAGGCGCTGGATTGGCTGGAGCCGGAACGCGTGGCTCAAGCCGTCAAAGCCATGAACCTGCAACACGCCGTGATTACCTCCGTCAACCGCGATGACCGCAAAGACGGCGGGGCGCCAATTTTTGCCATGGTCATCCGCCGCATCCGGCAAATTCACCCCGGCTGCTCGATTGAGGTGCTTATCCCCGATTTCAAAGGCAGCATCGAGGCACTTCGTATCGTCATGGATGCCCGCCCGGAAATTCTCAATCATAATGTAGAAACCGTGCCACGTCTGTTCAAACTGGTGCAGCCACAAGACCGTTATGAATGGGCCAAAGCCACCCTCAGCAATGCCAAAAAACTCGACCCGGATGTGCTGACCAAATCCGGAATTATGGTTGGGCTGGGCGAAACAATGGAAGAAGTCAAAGCCGTTATGGAAGATTTACGCTCGTGGGGCGTCGAAATTCTCACCATTGGCCAGTATTTGCAACCCAGCCGCAAACACCTGCCAATTGCCCGTTATTACACTCCCGAAGAGTTTGAGCATTTGCGCGAATTTGGCCTGCAAATTGGCTTCAAATGGGTGGAAAGCGGCCCGCTGGTGCGCTCATCTTACCACGCCGCTGAACAGGTGCGCGCGCTCAGCGTGGTTCACCGCCAACTATACGGCGAACCCATCAGTAAATAGGCTATACGCATTCAGCCTCAATCATCTCCAAGCGAGATGCCCATCTCCCGCGCCGTCTGAATCAGGTCGCTATCCAAACTGACCCGCCGCGGTTGAGCCAGCGCTTCTTCCAGGGCTACATCCACCACCTCGCCACCACGCAGGGCAACCATCCTGCCAAAGCGTCCGGCTGCTGCCAGCCGCACGGCCGCACCGCCCATCCGCGTGCATAGAACACGGTCAAAGGCTGTGGGACTTCCTCCGCGCTGCAAGTGTCCCAACACGGTTACCCGCGTTTCAACCCCACAAGATTCCGCCAGCACTTCGGCAACCTGCTGTCCAATACCACCCAGACGCGGCAGAAAAACCTGATCACCCCCCATCCGGTATACCCGCTGTCCACCAGCCGCGTGCGCTCCCTCGGCTACTGCAATAATGCTGAAAAACGCCCCTGCCGCAACGCGATCCTGAATTTTGGCACACACCGCCTCGATGCGGAAAGGAATTTCCGGAATCAAAATGACATCCGCACCGCCGGCGATTCCCGCATACAGCGCAATGAAACCGGCATCCCGCCCCATCAGTTCAAGGATCATGACTCGGTGATGCGACTCGGCTGTGGTGTGCAGCCGATCAATCGCCTCCATCGCCGTGTTCAGGGCTGTATCAAAACCAAAGGTGAAATCAGTGCCATGAATGTCATTATCAATCGTCTTGGGAACCCCAATCACCGGCACATTCAACTGTTGATACAGTTCCAGCGCAATCCGCAAGGTACCATCCCCGCCTACCACAATCAGTGCATCCAGATTCAGGCTTTGGATGCGTTCAATTACCTGTTGGGAAGTGTCTTCAATGACTTCCACACCACTCCGCATCACTTTGCGGGCAAAGGGATTACCCCGGTTAGCCGCGCCGAGAATGGTGCCGCCGCGCGGTAAAATACCGCGCACATCGCCGAGCGTGAGGGGAAAGACGCCGCCCTCATCCACAAATCCATCAAAGCCGTTGCGCACCCCCCACACCTCGCAGCCATAGCGCAGAATGGCGGTTTTGACCACAGCCCGAATCACAGCATTCAAACCGGGGGCATCGCCCCCGCCCGTCAAAACGGCTAATTTCCTCATTACTCTTATTATAGACCGGATCTGGATTTACCTTCTACATTTTGGAAATTTGCGGAGTGGGAAGGCATATAATTGCTTTATCTTCGTTTGCGAGGTCTTTCCCCATGGCTACTCACATCTGGTGGATTCGCCGTGACTTGCGGTTAGAGGACAACCCGGCCCTGCACAGCGCCCTTCAAGGCGGGCACACCGTGCTGCCGCTCTTCATCCTTGATCCGCGCCTGCTTTCAAAACCGGCCGAGAACCGCCAGCAATTTTTACTTAACGGATTGCGTCGGTTGGATGAAGATCTGCGTGCGCGGGGCAGCCGATTGATCCTCCGCAGCGGACTGCCGGAAGAAGTCCTCCCAGCCCTGTTGACCGAAAGCGGAGCCGAGGCGGTATTCGCCGAGGAGGATTACACTCCCTTCGCCATTCGCCGCGACCAAAAACTGACCGGTCTTCTCTCTCTTCAGCGGGTCGTCGGCCTGACCGTTCATCACCCTGCGGCGGTCGTCAAGCCGGACGGCAGCCCTTACACTGTTTTCACCCCCTTCAGCAAAGCATGGAAAGCCCTTCCGCTGCCCAAACCATTGCCACCCATTCCAGACCATCTTCCCCCACCCCCACCCCTGACCAGCGAGGCGATACCATCAGCGCCGGAAAACCCCTGCTTTCCGGCTGGCGAGGCCGAAGCCGAACGGCGATTATTGGCGTTTCTGGATTCAGCGGTATTCTCCTACGCGGAGGATCGCAACCGGCTGGATTTGGACGGAACTTCCAAACTCTCACCATATCTCCGCTTTGGGATGATTTCCGCGCGCCGCGCCGCCGCCCTGACGGTGGAAAAAATCCATCAGACGAGCGACCCACTCGCCCGCAAAGGCGCCGAAACTTTCCTGAACGAACTGATCTGGCGTGAATTTTACAACGCCATTCTCTACCACTTCCCCCACGTTTTGCAAACCGCCTTCAACCCCACGCTGCGCGAAATCGAATGGCGGCACGCACCGGAAGAACTCGCTGCCTGGCAGCAGGGATTGACCGGAATTCCCATCGTGGATGCCAGCATGCGTCAATTACTGAAAACGGGCTGGATGCACAACCGCGGGCGGATGATTGTGGCCTCTTTTCTGGTCAAAGACCTGCTGATCAACTGGCAGGAGGGTGAACGCTGGTTCATGCGTCATCTGGTGGATGGCGACCCCGCCGCCAACAACGGCGGCTGGCAGTGGACGGCGGGGGTCGGCACGGATGCTGCCCCGTACTTTCGCATTTTCAATCCCGTTCTGCAAAGCAAGAAGTTTGATCCCAACGGGCGTTTCATCCGCGGTTGGCTGCCGGAACTGGAACGCGTGCCGGACGAATACCTGCACGAACCCTGGCTGATGCCGGGCGAAATTCAGCGCAAAACCGGCTTCAAACCCGGCCGCGACTACCCGCTGCCGCTCGTAGATCACGCGCAGGCGAAGGAACGCACGCTGCGCGCTTATCAACAATCCAAACAAAGGGAGGGAAAATGATTCGCAATCAATGGTACGCCGTGCTGGAATCCAGAGAAGTGCCGAAGGGCAAGCCGGTTGGGGTAACCCGTATGGGAGAGAAACTGGTTTTCTGGCGCGATCGGCAAGGAAAAGTCAACTGTCTGAGTGATCGTTGCGCCCACCTGAGTGCCAGCCTCAGTCAGGGCAAAATCACCCCCGAAGACCGGCTAGCCTGTCCGTTTCACGCGTTTGAATATGACTCCAGTGGACAATGCCGCTTTATCCCGGCACTGGGACGCAGCACCGAACCACCCAAAGCCATGCGCGTTCACGCCTATCCCACCTACGAGGCACATGATTTCATCTGGATCTGGTGGGGAGAACCCCGCCCAAACTTAAATCCGCCGCGCTGGTTTGACATTGACGAAACCTTTTCATACAGCGGCTACCACGAGCAGTGGCCGGTGCATTACTCCCGCATGATCGAGAATCAAATGGATGTGATGCACCTGCCACATGTTCATTACAATACAATTGGGCGCGGCCGGCGGGTGGTCGTGGATGGACCCATCGTCACACTGGAAAACGATATTATCCGCATGTGGGTTTACAACCGTGTGGATGACGGCACGCCACCGCGTAAGCCGGAGGAATTACCCCCTCCAAAGCGTCCGCCGTTTCTCGAATTCATTTTTCCCAATATCTGGCAGAACCGAATCAGTGATGATTTGCGCATCTTTGTCGCTTTTGCCCCGGTAGATGAAGAGCATGGCATGTTTTACCTGCGTTATTATCAACGCGTAGTCCGCTTGCCTGTGCTTAAGCAGATTTTCAATTGGGCTGGTGTGCTGGGCAGCCGTTATATCGCCAATCAGGATAAACGGGTGGTCAGCCGGCAGGATCCGAAAAAATCTTCCTTGCGCAACGGAGAAAAATTTGTGCAAGGCGACCGAATCATCCTCACCTATCGGCGCAGGCGGGAAGAGCTGATTGCCGAAAACAATCGTCCATCTGATCAGGCATGAAAAGGACCTTCCTGATCACCATGTGCGACCTTTCGCTGGCGGAACTGAAAAACTACCCGCCAGCCGATACGCGCATCCTGATGATCGAGTCCCAACGCAAATGGCAAGCGTTGCCGTTTCACCGGAAAAAACTGGTGTTGGGCATTTCGGCCATGCGCCATTTCAGGCTGGAATTGGAGCAGGTCGGTTACGAGGTAGATTACCGCCATGAAGCCGATTTTGCCAGCGGGCTGCGGGCGCATTTTCAACAATATCGCCCCCCACAGATTCTTGCCTTTCAGCCGCGTGAATGGGGAATGCAGCAAATTTTAACCGGCTTGACGAAAGACCTTCCGCTTCTCTTGCTGCCCAATCCCTTCTACATCTTACCGCGCGAGGATTTTATCGGTTGGGCCAATTCACAAAAAAACCTGCGCATGGAAACTTTCTACCGATGGATGCGGCAACGGGAAAACATCCTGATGGAAAAAAATCGTCCGCTCGGCGGCAGATGGAATTTTGACAAGGAAAACCGAAAGCCGCCGCCTGAGCGAACCTACCCCGACCCGCCTTATGTTGAACCGGATGGAATCACCCGTGCAGTGATGGAAACCATTCAAGCCCTGCCGGGTTTATGGGGAAGTGCCAGTGATTTTCGGCTGCCGGTAACCCGTGCTGCCGCCATGGATTGGATGGAGCACTTTTTTCGCTGGCGTTTTGCCGATTTTGGCCCATACGAAGATGCCATGCGAAGCAGCGATCCGCTTCTCACCCACTCGCTCCTTTCAGCTTTCCTGAATCTGGGTCTGTTGCACCCGCGCGAAGTGATCGAACACGCCCTTCAAGCAGCGCAGCAGTATGCCGTGCCGTTAAATTCACTGGAAGGATTTGTGCGCCAGATTCTGGGGTGGCGGGAATACATTCACGGTATGTACTGGTATCAAATGCCCGATTATCGTCGGGTTAATTACTTTGAGCATCAACGGGCTTTGCCCCGCTGGTATTGGGAGCCGGAGGAATGTGAACTGGCATGCCTGCGCGATTCGATTCAAATGGTCAAACAGCACGGTTTTACCCATCACATTCATCGGTTGATGGTGCTGTCCAATTTTGCAAACTTAACCGGCATCCATCCCTTGCGGCTATCGGAGTGGTTTTGGGCAGGCTTTGTGGATGCATACGAATGGGTGGAGCTGCCCAACGTTCTCGGCATGGCAACCTATGCGGATGGCGGGCTGCTCGCCAGTAAACCCTACATTTCCAGCGGCAGTTATATCAACAAAATGAGTAATTACTGCGCTGCCTGCCGTTTTGATGTGAATAAAAAGCAAGGCGAGGATGCCTGCCCCTTCAACTACCTTTACTGGGATTTTCTGGAAAAACAGCGCGAAAAATTAATGTACAACCCGCGCATGGCGGTCATGTACCGGCTGCTCGACCAGAAAACCAATGAAGAAAGAGTAAGCATCCGCCGGGACAGCGCCCGCTTTATCACCCGTTTGCCGGAAGACGATGACCGTTATCCTTTTGAGTACGACGCCGGTTAAGTTGCATTTTCATTGCAAGTACCAGAAAATGACCGAAAAACTCTTGCCAATCCAATCCAATTGTATATAATAAACATTGTCAATCGCCTGGGTGCCCCCCTCACCCCGGCGATTGATTATTAGCGGTAACCTTACCGGTTGAAAAACAGAAATCGAGTGGAGCCAGCCAGCAGGCTGGCTCTTTTTTTTTTACAGAGGATGGACTACGGTTGTCTCAGTCATCTCAGTCGAGAAAGTATTTTATGCACCGAAGCCCGTACCAGCTGCGGCCGAGCCAAATCGGCGCGATGTTTCCACGCGGAAAGCAAGAATAGCAAAATCCACACCGCACCAAGCAATGGATCAGGGTGATACAACCATAAAAACACGCCGAGCACTCCTTCGGAGAAAAGCACCACCCAGCCGCTATTTTCAAAAATCAAATAAAACAGCCCCATGGCTGCCCCCAAAATCAGCGGCGCTTCGAACAGGGTCAATCCCGTCCAAACCCCAAACATGGACGCAATGGCTTTTCCTCCCTTCCCTGCTAAAAAAGGGGAATAAGCATGTCCCAGCACTGGGGCAAGTGCAATTGCTGCCATCCAGGGCAGCACAGGGCGATCAAACCAGTATACCCAACCGACCGGTATGGCGGCTTTCAACCCGTCCAAGAGGATTGCCAATCCACCCCACCATCCCCCACCGGCACGGATGAGATTGGTCGCCCCCGGGTTACCATCCCCAAAACGGCGAATATCGCGTTTGAGAAGCAACTTACCCAACAGCAAAGAATAAGGCACGCTGCCCGAAAAGAAGGCCAGTGCCAGCCAGAGCCATTCATTCATACCCCTATTCCTGTGCCGGTAAAGGCGGTTTTAGGTGCATCACCTTCCAGAGTATGCCGGGCAGCAGCGCCAGTTTTTGCAACGCACCGGTATGCGCCCGGTGAGCGTACACATTGTAGTTCAACGCCTCAATTTCATCCAGAATGGCAGCATACAATAATGCAGCCGCACCAACCGCCGGGCGTGCCCGCCGCGAAAGCAGCGCAATCCCAGGCAACGCTTCATCGTACAAACGACGCGCCCTGTCTATTTCAAATTTCATCAGCGCAATGAAACGGTGATCATAGACCCGATCACGGATGTCTTGCAAAGTCAATCCAAATCGTGTTAAGTCTTCCTCTGGAAAATAAACCCGCCCGCGCTCGGCATCTTCTCCAACATCCCGCAGAATATTGGTCAACTGCAAAGCAATTCCCAATCGAATCGCATAGGGTGCCGCCTGCTCGAAAGTGACCCCTTCTGCCAGCCCAATAATTGGCATGGAAAGCAGTCCCACCGTAGAAGCCACCCTGTAGCAATACGCCTGCAATTCATCCCAGGTAGCATAGGGCTTGAAATGAACATCCATACAAACGCCATCAATTAATTCGCGTTCGTATTTCAGGTCAACCCCATAGCGCTCGCGGATGAGCGACCAGGTCAGCAAAACGGCATGGGTTTGCTGCTGGGGAGGTAATGCCGTTTGTGCCCGCCAGTTTTCAATATCGGTCAGGGTAGCCTCATCCGAGTCAACCAGATCATCGGTGGCGCGGCAAAAAGCATACAGGGATCGGATAGCCCGGCGAGTCGGAAAAGGGAGCAAGCCGGTTGCAAAATAAAAAGTTTTCGAATGCTCCCGGATGACCTGCTCGGTGGCGCGAAAAGCCGCCTGTAAATCAGGCGCCGTCAGATGAAGTTCAGCAGATTGCCAGGACATTCGAGAGCCTCCCATCGGATTAATCGAATTAATGGATAAACCCCAATACCGTCACGCCGTTTCGCGAATGAGGTTTTCGACAATCTTGGATGAAGAAAGCACACCCGGTAATCCCGCACCCGGGTGAGTGCCGGCCCCGACGAAGTAGAGGTTGTCAAATTCCTCCGAGCGGTTGTGTGGACGGAACCAGGCTGATTGGGTCAAAATCGGTTCAACCGAGAAAGCCGAACCCAGATAACTGTTTAAGGTATCCCGAAAATGGAGTGGATCAATGTAGTGTTCGGCAACGATGTTGGCGCGCAGGTCCGGCAGGTAATTTTTCTCCAAAAACTCCATAATCCTGTCACGATACGGGCGGGCCGCTTTTGTCCAGTCAATGCCGGAGCCAAGGTGTGGGACCGGTGAAAGCACATAAAAAGCTTCCATGCCTTCAGGTGCCATGCTGGGATCAGTCAGTGTGGGCATGTGCAAATAGAGGGAAAAATCATCCGCCAAAATCTTTTTGTGGAAAATATCGTCCAACAGCGGTTTGTAGCGGCTGCTCAAGATGATATTGTGGTGTGCCAGACGAGAGTCCAGATAGCGCCGCTTGGTGCCAAAATAAATCACAAACAACGACATGGAGTAGCGCATGCGTTCGATCCGGCCGTTGGTGTATTTTTTCCGATAGACCTCCGGAATCATGTAGCGGTAAGTACTGGCAACATCCGCATTGGAAACCACCATGTCGGCGGGATGAAACTCACCATTCCGCAGCCTTATACCGGTCACCTTGCGATTTTGAACGGTGATTTCGGCTACATCGGCGTTCAGGTGGATTTTTCCGCCCAGTTCGACAAACAAACGACCCAGAGCATCCACAATGGCTCCGGTTCCACCGATGGCATAATGAACACCCCACTGGCGTTCAAGGTAGTGAATTAATGCGTAAATGCTGGTCGTGTCAAAAGGATTGCCCCCAATCAGTAAGGGATGAAAAGAAAAAACCTGGCGGAGAAAATCATTCTTTACAAATTGAGAGACATATTGATAAACCGTCTTGTAGGATTGCAACCGAATCAAATCCGGGGCAATTTTGAGCATGTCGGTAAATTTAAGAAAGGGCTTATCGGCCAGTTCGACAAACCCTTTTTGGAATATGGCTTTGGTCGTTTCGATAAAGCGCTGATAACCTTCTTTATCCTCCGGGCTCCACAGATCAATTTGAGAGAGGATAAATTGCGGATCGCCGTTGTAATCAAAACATTTCCCCTCGTGATCGAAGATACGGTAAAAAGGATCAACCGGCACCATCTGGAAGTAATCTTCCCGCCGTCTGCCGGCCATTTCGAAAATCTCATCGAACATGAACGGTGCAGTGATGACCGTCGGCCCGCCATCGAACTTGAAACCGTTGATTTCGTACACGTAAGCCCGCCCCCCCAGTTTATCGCGCTTTTCAAAGATCTCCACATCGTAGCCATTGGCTGCCAATCGGACTGCTGCACCCAGCCCCCCGAAGCCCGAGCCGATCACAATGATTTTTTTGGACATATTCCCTCCAGAAAAGTGAGATGCCACAGTGAAATTTCGTCGTTGGTTTGATTTTGACACAAATCCGTCCTCAAAACAAACAATTGTACAAACTATGTAGAATGTGAAATATCTCTTTTCAGGCTAAAGTATGTTTTCGCCTCCCATCGTTCAGCGTAATAATCCATCACCTGCCGCGCAACCCGCATACCGCCCAAAGTTACCCCGGCAGTGGACTGCCCCGGAAAAATCGAATCGCCGACCAGCCAGATGCTGGGAACACCCGTCCATGATCCGCGAGCCGCAAGGAGTGAAGTTTGTGGAAATCCGCCCACCATCCCATAAGGACGGCGGGTGTAAAACGCAAACGTTCGCGGTGTGCCAGGCAGACATAAGCGCATCGCCTGACGGATACGCGGCAGCGCAATTTCAGCTGCCGCCAGCAGTTTTTCTGTATAGGATTGACGCTTTTCCTCATATGCCGAGCGGTCGTCAAGCCACCAATCCTCCACACGGGTATGGGTTGAGAGCGTGGCTGCCCGCATCCCCGCTGGAGCTCGCATAGGGTCATCTTCCGGCGAGAGGGAAATGAAGACGGAATTTCCTTCCCCCAGCGGCCGGTCAGGGTCAGCAATGACTTGAAAGTGATCGGCCGGCAAATGGTTCAGGTAGGACCGATCCAGACCCAGATACAGGGTAAATGCCCCCCAGCCCTTAGGTCGCGATTGCATCTCATTGTGTAAGCGCCGGGGAAGATTCTCACCCAGCACTTCGGCAAGGCCCCACGGCGTCAGATTGGCAACCACGCCATCGGCTTCAACTTCTACTCCTTTGCGGGTTTTCACCCGTAACCGGCCGTTTTCTCTGACCTGGATGCGCTCAACCTGCTGGCGATAATGCAGCCTTCCACCGTTTTCAGTCAGCCAGTCTGCGAGGGTTACGGCGAGCTGGCCAATGCCGCCCCGCACATGATTGACACCCCGGCGCGGCAGGTCGAGCGCTGCGCTGCCATAGAGCGCGTTGGCAAATCGTGAGGTCGTCTGCGCCGAAATGAGTAACTGCGAATCCACAAAAACCTTCAGTCGCTGGCTGGCATGGCGTGGCATTAAATGACCGACAGTCAGCAAACCAAACGGGGCCGCCAGCAGGGTCATTGGACGCAACGCTGCCGCAATTCGTGCATAATCCGGCAAGGCTTGGGGAGGGAAAGGAAAATCCCGCGCTGAAACCTGCCAGGCTTGTTCCGCCAGCCATTCCTGCGTTCTCCAAAAACCCCGGCTCTCCGGAAAATTTTGCTCAATTTCCTCCCGCCAGCGCTCTCGTTCTGACCATTGATAAATCGGCATTCCCTCAATCAGGGTTACCCAGGCCGGGTTGACTGGCCAGACCGGCCACGTGAAACCCAGCATTTGTCCAATTCGTTCGTGCGGGCCGCCGGGGGCGAACCCGCCCGCCAGCGTTGCGCCGGCATCGAAGCGGTAGCCCTTGTGATAAAAAGTGCCGGCAGATCCGCCCGGATACACATGGGCTTCGAACACTGTTACCTGCAAACCAGCCTTCACCAGCAAGGCTGCAGCCGTCAGTCCACCAATACCAGCACCAACCACCACAATGTGCGGAGGATGGCGGTCTTTCATAAAGCCCGTCTCCCTCGTTCCAGCAACCAGCGGGTTATCATGCTGCGGTATGAGAACAACAACCGCAGCGCAAATGGTGAGTAGATCAGCCTTGTCCACCAGCCGGCTATCCCTGGCGGGTATTCAAATTCGATTTCTTCGACGATTCGTGTTCTTTCAGGTTGAAGCGCCTTGAAGGAATGGCGGTGCTGCCAGAATCGCAGCGGGCCTTTGACCATCGTATCGGTAAATCCACCCAGAGGATCCACCCGGCTATGAACCGCCCGCCAGCGCACCGGAAAAAGCCCAAACCACAAGGTGAACTCGGCCAGCGAGCCTTCCGCTATCGGCTCAAGGTGGTGAAACTGCACCCAGATTGGCGGCGGAGTGAGCCAGCGCAAAGCGCGCGTATCGCGATGAAATTCGGCAACCGCGGATAGGGAAGCACCCACCTCAAATTGATAGCGAAAGTGACGCATGGCTGATCCTCAATGGACGGTTGGCGTTACCGTTGCTGCCAGTTGTGCCGGGCGGTAAACATAGCGGTAAACGTAAGTTGCCAGCCAGAACAGGAGCAGTGCCGAAAACACGCCCGGCGCCCAGGTACCTAAGGTATCCAGCATTAAACCCGCCAGGGTGGGTGAAAAGACGCGCGTCAGGCTTTCCAGCGAAGCCGATAACCCCAGTGTTCCACCCACCTCAACTGGTGTAACCGATTTACTGATAGCACTGTTGATGACCGTATTCAGCACGCCGCCAGCCAGCGCAATCGGGATCAAATCCAGCAGCAAGGTTTGTACGGTGGAAACCAACGCCCAGCCCAGCAATCCAATTGCCATCAGGACGGTTGCCGAAAAGATGAGGAACGGCTCGCTAAACCGGCGGGTCAAACGCCCGATCAGGAAGCCCTGCACAAAAGCAGACAAAAAACCCACGTAAGTTAGCAAATAACCGGTTGTCTGAGCGCTGAGATTCAACCGCTGCAACCCCCACAGAGCAAATATGGTTTGGAAGGTAGAAAATGCAATGGCAAAGAAAAAGCGGGTATGCAACAGCGGCCCTACCACCGGTTTACGCAAAGTAGAAATTAAGGCTTGCAGGGTAAAAGGAGGGCGTTTTCCCTCGGCCATAGCCGCGCGCCGTTCCGCCGTCAGCGATTCGGGCAGCCAGAAAAAGACCATCCCAAAATTGACTGCCGAAAGCGCGGCAGCGGCAAATGAAGGCACCCCAAAACCAAAGCGGCTGAGCAGCCCGCCAATCGCCGGACCGAGAATGAAACCCAGCCCAAATGCTGCCCCAATCAACCCAAGCCCGCGGGCGCGGTTGCTCTCATCGGTCACATCGGTAATGTAGGCTTGCGCAACACTGATATTACTGCCGATAATCCCCGCCAGGATACGGGCAGCGAAAAGCATCCACAAGTTGGCAGCCAGCCCCAACAGCACAAAACTGAGAATATTGCCCGCCAGGCTGATTAACAGCACCGGGCGGCGGCCAAACCGATCCGAAAGACGCCCAAAAATGGGTGCTGCGAGGAACTGCGCCAACGCGTAAACCGCCACCAGCAGCCCAATTTCAAAAGAACTGGCATTGAACTGCCTGGCATAATACGGCAGCAAGGGTAATATCAGGCTGAAACCCAGCAAATCAATAAAAATAATGACAAATATTGTAGAAAGCGCTTTGTTTTTGAACATGATGCAACCTCTTCGCTACAAAATTGCGCCTGATGGGTAATCAGGCGCGCAATCAATCAGGATTAAAAAGTGCGGTTTTGGATTATTCACCCATCATTAATTGCTCGATTCGCGACACAATCTCGGATGGCGTACCATTGAGGTAAACCGCCGGTATCTCTTCCGGCAATTGTTGTTCCAGAAAAGCCCGGCCGCCCAGCACCACCATTGGCTGTGGTTCAGGAAATTGTTTCAATATGTGGGGCAACCGACTCAACTGAGCCGCCGATTCTTTGCGGGTGGCGGTGAACAACATCAGGCGCGGCTTCAACGGGAGCAGAGCCTCTTCCAGGCGGTCCAGCGGCAGATCCTGCCCAAAATACTTGACATCCCACCCGCGCCAGCGCAGCATCACAACCAGCATCAGCAAACCTATCTGGTGCAGTTCCCCCGGGGCGCAGGCGGCCACAATCACCCCCGGGCGGGCCGGCGGCGCAGAAGCCGAAAGCATGCTCATCAGATACTGCATACAAAACTGGGTGGCGTAGTGTTCAACGGCAATCGGCAGTTCGCCGCGGTGCCAGCGTTCACCCAATTCAACCAGCACGGGGGTGATGATATGAACTAAAACCTGATCCACCGAGTAGAGGGAGAACGAACGACGCAGAATTTCGGTGGCCGATTCCTCGTTGAAGTTGATCAACGCATTCATAAACTGGCGGGATAGCGATTCTAGCGAAGCCGAGCGTTCCGGCTGAACGACCGTTTGCTCGGTGAGCGGATCTTTGCCCATTGCCCGCAGTTCGTGGAGATATTCGACCGCCCGGCCAATGCTCATTCCAGCATCTACGTGCCGCTTCAACCATTGCAGCAGGCGCAGATCATACTCTGAGTACAGGCGATACCCCTGATCACCTCTCGAAGGTCGCGGCAATCCGTAGCGCCGTTCCCAGGCTCGTAAGGTCACCGGCAGCAAGCCTACCAACCTCGAAACGGCTTTGATGTTATATACCGGGACATGATGAGGATTTACCAGCGCCGGATCATCCATTCCATAATTGACCTTTTCTTTTTTCACAATCTACACCTAATTTACCTATAATAACGAAACGGGCTGGAAGATACAATGACGGTTCAAAGTTTGTACAACCTCTTGGGTTGGCAACAACCTTAAACCGTTTCACCCACTGGGCTGCGCGAGGAGATCTTGCGGCTGTGCGAAAGCAGTTCGCCCACTTTTTCAACTGCCTGATCGAGAGTTTCACCGAGGAAAATACCAGCAATTTGTTTTCTCAGCGCTGGCTTGTAGTTAAACGCACTGCCGCCGTAGCCAAACAGCGGTGTTGGACGCAACCGGTTGACTTTTTCCTGCATCCGCCGCAATTCCAACGCAGCCGATTCCATACTGGCGCTGAGGATAATCATGTTCGGTTTTTCGAAGCGGGCATAATCCACCAGGTCATCCAGCGGAATATCCGGCCCAAGGTACTCCACCCGGTAACCCTCGCTGCGCAGCAGTACCGCCAACATCAAAGCACCGATTTCGTGCTGTTCGGTTGGTGCACCACCAACCAGAAGGTGAGGAGCACCGCGCCGGCTGGGATAGGATTGTAACAGGGTCAGCAATTTACCCCGCAGGTAAGAACTGGCAAAATGTTCGGTCGTGATGCGAATGTCCCCGCGATACCATGCTTCACCAATTTGCACCAGTGCCGGCGCAAAAATCTGGGTACATACCGTCATCACATCATAACCCGCTAGCACCTCTTTGACAATTTCGCCGCTTCGCGCCTCGTCATGTTTGATCAGCGCATGATACAACTGGTCGGCATAGACTTCTGGCAGGGTTTCCGGTCTGACCCGTTCAATGGAAGGCATAGCCGGGACGGCTTCGGGCCACACCCCATTACGAGTCATGCTGCGCAGTTCACTAATCGCATTGCTGATTGAAACGCCTTCGTCAATGCGCTTTTTCAACCAGCGCAGAATAGCCACATCGCGGTCGGAATACAAACGATAACGATTGTCCGAGCGATGCGGGGTAAGCACCTCATGCCTCCGCTCCCATGCTCTCAATGTGACCGGGCGAATGCCAGTTTGGGCAGCAACAGCTTTGATGGTGTACTTGGGATCATCGGGGTAATCGCTTATGGTTTTCATGCCAGCGTCCTTTCTGTGGGGGTACTCAGCCCATTTTCCGGGCTACAAAGTTGTACTAACCTTGTACACACTAATACTATAGCAGGTTTTACAAGGTTTGTACAGCATTCTTGTACAATTCTAATACAACTCTTAACTTACTACTCGCCGCAGACGCATGGGCAAACCATGATGTGGTCGAAGCGTCACTAACGGATCGGCCAGCACCGGGTTTGCGGTGGCCAGTTCCAGCCGATAGTGTTGAGTAACCCCCGCCAGAATCAAGACCCCCTCAATCATGGCGAAATTGTTTCCAATGCACAACCTTGGACCACCCCCGAAAGGAATATAAGCAAAACGGGGAATCGCGCGCTCCCGTCCGTTGGTAAAACGCTGAGGCAAGAAGGCTTCGGCGTCTTCCCAATACTGCGGATGACGATGAACCACATACGGACTGATCACCATCAAAGAGCCGGGGGAGATCTTGTAGCCGTTCAACTCATCCTCCCCAATAGCCTTACGGGTAATCAGCCAGGCCGGTGGATAGAGCCGCAATGCCTCCGAAAAAACCGCGGCAGTAAACGGCAACCGTTCCAGATCAGGATAACAGGGCAGCCGGTCATCAGGAAGTTGGGCAACCTCCGCACGCATTTGCTCCCAGATCGAGGGGTGCTGCGCCAGCAAATACCACGACCACGTCAGTGCGCTGGCGACCGTTTCGTGACCGGCGATCAACAAGGTGATGATTTCATCCCGAATCTGTTGATCGGTCAATGCCGAGCCCTTGCCTTCCTCATCGCGGGCATTCATCAGCATTGCAAGGAGGTCATCGCGTATTTCACCGCTGCGCCGTCGGTTTTCCATGATCTCGTACACAGCCTGATCCAGTTGGCGCAATGCTTTTCGAAAGGCAATATTTTGCGGAATCGGCAGCCAATCCGGAGGAGCAAACGGATTTTGCGCACGGTAAATGACGTGATCGAGCGCCGTCAGTACCGCCTGAGTCAGGCGGGGCGCATCCGTACGCAGGTCAATCGAAAACAGAGATTGACCGACAATCTCCAGTGTGACTGCCATCATCTCGCGGTCTATATCCAACACCGCATCCTCCGGCTGCTGCTCCCAGCGCTTCAGCATGGCTTCGAGTGCAGGGGCAATCACCTGATCCAGAGCCGCCAGCCGTGAACGAGAAAAAGCCGGTTGTTCCAACCGGCGGTGGCGCAGCCACTCTTCCCCATCACTGGTCAACAATCCCCTGCCGGTGATCGTCGCCAGGGTGTTGTATTGAATCGTATCTTTGGAGTAATTATGGTGGTTGTCCTGCAACACCCGGCGGATGAAATCCGGATGATTGATGAAAAAAACCTTAACACCGCCAACCGCAAATCCTACCAGATCGCCGTAACGCCGGGAACATTCCAACAGGAAGCCCGGCGTATCTTTGCGGATTTTCGAGAGATGGGGTAGAAGATCTTTTCCGCTGAGTACCTGCACAAAGCACCTCTACGGCGTAGGGTTTTCCCAATATCTTACCTGATCCACCTTGATCGTGAACTTCTCTGTATCACGTGCGCCGACAAACACCCCAAAGTAACCCTTGGTAAAGGTATTATCCCGCGCTTCGCCCACCAGTTCCCCGTTGACATAGACAATTAAGCGATCACCAATGGCCATCAAACCCAGGCGGTTGGTCTGATTAGGGCCGACTTTTACGACGGATTTTGCCGTCCACGGGATAAGGTTGATCATCTCGCCCTTTGCGCCAGCGGTGGCATCCCAGCGGCGTAAGGAGACTTTTCCGTCACAGGTGAGGCCAACCAGATAGCCTCGATCGGGGTTATGGCTTTCCGGTACGCGCACAATCATCCCGTACCGGTCATTGGCGGCGCAATCCCCGGTCTGAAAGGTCATTTCCAGATAGAAATTGGTCAGTTCTGGCCAGGTCAACCGCCAGCCGTCGGTCGTAGTCAGGCCAGTTAAGAACATTACCCCATCACTGAAAGAAATTTCGGTAAATTTGTCACTCCCTGTCGGCCAGTTGGTATCTCTATCCATGTTATCCGTCCAGCTTGCCTGCCCGAAACGCGCCACCGGATCGTTGGGGGAGGGCGTAAAGGCAATCGTCGCAGTAGGCTGTGGAGTGGGACTGGGCAGCGATGTTTCGGTTGGGGTAAAAGTAGGCTGCTCAACCGGCTGAGTAGGAGAAGGGATTAACTCGGTTGGCTGGGTTGTTTCCGTAGGCATGAGAGGGGTTTCGGTAGGAGGAATGGTGGGAAGCGGTTGGGTTGGCTGCCCCCCTGCTTCGCCGGTTGCGGTTGGCATGGTGGTCAAGATGGCTGCCACCTGCGTGGCGATGGTATCCTCATCCGGGGTGGGCATGGGCTGAAATAGCCCGCCACAACCGGTCAGTACAAACAATCCAAAGATGGCAGCAATCCATTTTTTCATTTTTTATCAATCCTTCCCGTTTGACATTGGCTCTTCAAGATAAAACCCAGACGTTTTTCAAGTCTTTTAGGTTCCCCGCCCTGTCTTAGCCGGCCTTGTAGCCAATCTGGCGCAGGAAGTTCTTCCGCCAGGCAATATCCTCGTCGCCTTCAACGCCCTTGGGGCTGTAACCATCAATCACACCCAAAATGCCCCGACCCTGCTCACTTTGAGCAACAATTACCTGCGTCGGGTTGGCGGTGGCACAAAAGATGCGGCAGATTTCCGGCACATTCCTCAGTGCATTCAGCACATTGATTGGATAAAATCCACTGCCAAGAAAAAGGATAAAAGAATGACCCGCACCAATTTTCTGAGCATTCTTCTGCGCCAGCTCAATCATCTGTTCATCGGTTCCACTCCAGCGAATCAGGCAATTGCCGGATGCCTCGCAAAAGGCCAGCCCAAAGCGGATGCCCGGCACCGTACTGACCAGCGCTTCGTGAATATCCTCCACTGTCTTGATAAAATGCGACTGTCCCAAAATAAAATTGATCTCTTCCGGTTTTTCAATGCTGACCAATTCCAGTTCCATTGCCCGATCTCCTTTCTGTGTTAATTTTACCTGTAAATGGTAGAATTACCGGCGCCAGGCAATTGAAAAGGACCTATTGAAAATCTGATGAAATCTGATGGATAGCAAACAGGAATTAAAGGGATTTTTATGGAAAACGACACCAACCGCACGTATCGTTATTTCGACTGGGTGATGGCTTTGTTCGTCACCGTGCTGATCATCAGCAACATCGCTTCCTCAGCAAAAATTATTGATTGGGGAGTTTCGATTATCGGTTTACGATTAGCCTTCGATGGCGGCACCATCCTTTTTCCCATCTCCTACATTTTTGGGGATGTCCTGACCGAGGTTTACGGTTTTCGGCGTGCCCGCCGGGTCATCTGGACGGGGTTTGCCATGCTGGCACTGACTGCCTTTGTCCTTTGGCTGGTCAGAATCATGCCCGGCGAAGCCACCTGGCAGGAATATGCCGGACAAACTGCCTACGAAGCCATTTTGGGCGGTATCAGCAGTGGTGGGATTGTACTGGCCTCACTGGTGGCTTATCTGGCCGGATCATTCAGTAACTCCATCGTTTTGGCACGCATGAAAGTCATCACGCGCGGGCGCTTTTTATGGATGCGCACCATCGGCAGCACCCTGGTCGGCGAAGGGGTAGATACCGTGATTTTTATCTTTGTGGCTACTCTGGCAGGTGTATTCCCCTGGGAGCTGTTTGCCACTCTGACCGTTACCAATTACATTTTCAAAGTAGGTATTGAAGCCATCATGACCCCCATCACCTATCAAATCGTCAATGCCCTCAAGAAGGCTGAAAACGAAGATTACTTCGATACCCACACCCGCTTCACGCCGTTTGCGGTCAGGTAGATTTACCGGCAATCACGACCACATATTCACCACGAATCGGTTCTTTTTTGAAAATCTCGATCAATTCGGCTAAGGTACCGCGGTAGACCGTTTCAAACATCTTGGTCAGGTCATTGGCAACCGCCGCCGGGCGGTTGCCATATACTTTCAGGGCGTCCACTAGGAAGGCTTGCAGGCGGTAGGGACTTTCGTAGAAAATCAGCGTGTGCGGGCTGTCCTGGTCTACTGCCATAAATCGCTGACGCGCCCCTGATTTACGCGGTGGAAAACCCCGAAAGGTAAAACTATGCACGGGCAGGCCAGAAAGCACCAGCGCTGCAATCAGGGCTGTTGGACCGGGAATGACCGTCAGGGGAAGGTTTTCCTCGATGACCCGGCGCACCAGTAAATAACCCGGATCAGAGATGGCCGGTGTGCCGGCATCGGTGACCAGCGCCAGTGAATTACCCTCTCTCAACAAATCCAGCAGACGCGGCAGGGCACGTTCCTCGTTATCCTCCCGAAAGGAAATCTGCCGCTTGTGCATGCCAAAATGTTTCAGCAGCAGGCCGGTCTTGCGGGTGTCCTCGCTGACCACATAGTCCACCTGCTGGAGGGTTTCGAGGGCGCGCTGACTCATATCGCCCAAATTGCCAATCGGTGTTGAGACTAAATATAACAACCCGGAATCACCTCAACCTTCCGTTTATTCAATCACCACCTGACTCAGGTCCTCTTTTGGCTGCGGAAATTGCATCTTCAAACCTTTGAGCGCCTCCACCAGCACACTGGCAACCACAAGATTGCGATACCACTTTTTATTGGATGGGACAATATACCACGGTGCATAATCGGTGCTGGTTTTGTTCAGCACATCCTCGTAAGCCTGCATATACTCCCCCCAGCGGGCGCGTTCTTTTAAGTCGCCCACATTGAACTTCCAGTGTTTGGTGGGGTCATCCAACCGCGCCTGCAGACGTTTTTTCTGCTCTTCCAGATCAATGTGCAGGAAAAACTTCAGAATGAGCGTACCTTCCTCGGCGAGTAAACGCTCAAAATCATTGATGTGAGCAAAGCGGCGTTTCCAGACGTCCTCCCCAACCAGACCGTGAACGCGTACGACCAGCACATCCTCATAGTGGCTGCGGTTAAAAATAACGATTTCTCCTTTACCCGGCGTCTGGCGATGCACACGCCACAGGTAGTCATGGTCCAGTTCCTCCGGGGTTGGCACTTTGAAATTGGCCACCCGCACCCCCTGCGGATTGACTCCTTCAAAGACATGCCGGATAACACCGTCCTTACCGCTGGTGTCCATGCCTTGCAGGACGATCAGCACTTTATGCTGATGTTCCGCGTATAACAACTCTTGAAGTGCTTCCAGTTCACGGTTTAACTCCTGCAACCACTCTCTGCCTTCGTCTTTTCCACCATCAAACGAGTCAGTTTCATCGGGATCCCAATCCTTCAAACGGATTTTCTCCCCCGGTTTTACGCGGTATTTATCCATCGCCGCCGCCTCCAAATTGAAATGATGAATTGATTATAGCCTCAAACTAATGGAAAACCGGAATAAAAACGGGATGGGTGTCTTTCCTTTCCCATCCCGTTTTTGGCGGAACCTCCGGATTTTGAAAAGATCACGGACGGGCGACAAAATCAAAGGTCAATTTGACCTCATCCTCTGTGTTCAGCACACCCAAAATCGAGATGGGGCCAACTCCAAAATCACTCATCAAAATTGTGGTGGTGGCTTTGCCAGTCAAAGTCTCACCCTGCAATTGAGCGGTGATGTCAAAGGCAACCTCACGCGTAACATCCTTAACGGTCAGATTACCAACCACCCGAAACGCGTAGGGGGTAGCTTCGGTATAAGTTTGGGGCAGTCCCTCCACCCGCAACGGTTCAAACCGGGCAATCGGATAGCGTGCCGATTCCAGCCATTGATTGCGAATCACCCCGTCACGGCGGGAAGAATCCGACTTAAACTGGCTGATATCCACCTCAATAACGCCAATGCTGCTTTCTGGCGGATTGCTTAAATTGGCATAGATCTCACCGCGCACCTCGGTTGTCACGCCGACTGCCACCGAAAAGCGGTTATTCTGGTTGATAAAGGTCTCGCCAACCTCATAAGTCACACGAGATTCGCCCGGTACGATTTTGAAAACTTTGGTTTCGGCTTGTTCCCCTCCTGGCGGCTCGGACTCGCCCGTTTGGGTGGGCTGCGGCTCGGTTAAAACGGCCGTCGGCTCAGCTGCTGGTGGCATTGTTGGAACAGGTGTCGGCAGAGAGGTTTCAACGGTCGGTTCTGGTTGCGGAGTCGCGGCAGGCGCACAGGCAGAGACAATTAACAACAGCAAGACGAACCAGACAGATACCAGTTTTTGCATGGTGGTCCTCCTTCGGTTTGGACAAGGTTTTGTCCGTAATGGTCCAATATAATAGAATAAAGTTTATCCCATTAGTATTAATTCAATATGAAAATGTATCCCCCTTGCCCAAAACCAACGGATATCAGGAGCCTAATTCCTGCCGGCCAGCCAGCGCGCGCAGCAAGGTGTTCTGGTCAGCATATTCCAGGTCTCCCCCCACCGGCAAACCGCGCGCCAATCGGGTGATGCGTACCTGAATTCCGGCTAATTGCTGTTGAATATACAATGCAGTAGCATCCCCCTCCATGCTCGGGTTGGTGGCTAAAATCACTTCCCGGACTTTCCCGCTCTTCACCCGCTCCAACAAGGGTTTGATTCTTAAGTCATCCGGCCCAATTCCTTCGATCGGAGAAAGCACACCGTGCAGAACATGATAACGCCCAAAATAGCCAGCCGTTCGTTCCAGCGCCAGCACATCCAGCGGTTCTTCCACTACACAAATCACCCCCTCATCTCGCTGAGGACTGGCGCAAATATCACACACCTCCTGCCCGGCTCGCGTGATGTTAAAACACACCTGACATAAGCCAGTATCGCTTTTCAGCGCCAGCAGGGCTTCTGCCAGCGAACGGGAAATCTCCTCCGGCGCCCGCAGCAGGTAAAAGGTCAGCCGCGAGGCGGTTTTCGGCCCAATACCGGGCAAACGCTCAAAAGCCAGAGTCAAGTTTTGGACAGCATCCGGTAAGATTGGCATGCCAGGCACTCAATCAAAGACCCAAACCCGATAAACCGCCCGCCAACGGCCCCATCCGCTCCTCAGCCAGTTTGCGCGACTGCTCCAAGGCCAGATTGACGCCGCTCAGCAGTAAATCCTGCAGCATTTCCACATCGGCGTCTTTCAGCAGTTCAGGATCAATTTCAATGGCTTTGCATACCTGTGCGCCGGTCATGGTAACTTTGACCGCCCCACCGCCTACTGAAGCCGTAACGGTTTCCACCTCCAATTGAGCTTGCGCGGCTTCCATTTGCTCCTGCAATTTGCGAATCTGAGCCATCATTCCGCCGCCCATCCCGCCTGCCGGCGCAGCACCGCGATTAAATCCCTTTCCTTTTGCCATTTCTACCTCCTTAAAGTACTTTCCTGTCGCTTAATCGTCAATTATTCTTTATGCACAATCTTTCCGCCGAGTCGGATGGCCGTGCTGACCATCCCGTCCGCCTCAATATCGGCATCCAGTTGCATTTGACTGCCTTTGCCCTGCACAACCACACAGGCAATATCTACCTCTACCCCCAGCACATCCCGGATAGCCTTGCGAGTGATTTTCAAATTATTGCCTTTTTCCATCATTGTTTTCAACACATCACTGCCAAACCCCAGCTGAAGCACACCATTCCGTATGGTGATGGACTTGCAGGAATTGAGCAGCCCATCCACCGGTGAACTTTGGGCTTTCACCCGCTGGCGGATTTTCTGCCAGTTTTCCAGAATGGTTTGCAATTCAACCGCGGAGGTGTTTTGCGTGGGTATAGACGCTTCATCAGAAACCGGTTGAGCCTCGCTTTGTGAAACCGCCGGTTGTTCCGCCGCAATTTTCGGAGCCGGAGGCTGGCTGGCTGGCGTTGGGGCCGTTTCCGCTTTGGAAGAAGCTGCTTTATGCGTCTTTTCGGCTCTGGTTGGGACGGCTGGTATTGAAGCAGCCGGTTGAACCGCTTGTTCCTGCTCCCCAGTGGCCGGGGTGGCGCTCTCGCTGACCAGCTGCGCCAGGGCCATTTCCAGCGGCAAGGCGGGCTGCCATGCACTGCGTTGATCGCTTGCAGCCATATTAAAAGCCTCGATCACATCCAGCAAAGCCGGGGTTGTAAATCGGCGCGCATGGTTGCTCATCTGAGTCTGCTGTTCAGGGGTGGCTTCGATCATACTGCCATTACCCAGGCGCACCAGCAGCAGATTTCGGCAGTAGTCCACCACCTGACGAGCAAATTGACGTGGATCGCTGCCGCTATCAAGCGCAGCGTGAATGGTTGTCAAGCCTTTCGAGGCATCCCGCTCCAGCAGTGCTTCCACCAGTTCAACGACCGATTGACCGGTGGCCGTCCCCAACACCTGCTGAGCATCCGCCAGCCGGATTGGTCCGCCGCTGGAAGCCAGTTGATCGAGCAGCGAGATGGCATCCCGCAGACTGCCGGTTGCCTGACGGGCAATCAGGCTCAGCGTTTCTTCATCCACATCCACCTTTTCCTGCTGACACAGGTGTTGAAGGTGCTGCACAATCATCTTGACCGGGATGCGACGGAATTCATGCCGCTGACAGCGCGAAAGTACGGTGGCCGGTATTTTGTGAATCTCAGTCGTCGCCAGAATGAAAATGGCATGTGGCGGCGGCTCTTCCAGTGTTTTGAGCAAAGCATTGAAAGCCGCCGTAGAAAGCATGTGAACTTCATCAATGATATAGACCTTGTATTTGCCCTGAGTGGGAGCAAAATTGATTTTATCGCGCAGGTCCCGCACATCATCCACGCTGGTATTGGAAGCAGCATCAATCTCGATCAGGTCAAGAAAACGCCCATTGTTGACCGCCTGACAATGTTCGCAGCGATCACAGGGTCGTTCCGCCGGCGATTCAGCCAGACAGTTCACTGCCTTTGCCAGCAGACGGGCAGTGGTGGTTTTTCCGGTGCCACGCGGGCCGGCGAAAAGATAGGCATGTCCGACCCGCTCGCCGCGAATAGCATTTTGCAGGGTTTGGACGACATGATCCTGCCCGACTACCTCATCCCACAGGCGGGGACGCCATTTTCGATACAATGCTTGAGACATGATTACCTGCTCTTCATGAATTCTGGTCTTGCTCAGCCTTAGCCCGTACCAACTCTTGTTCAAAATTCAATGGTTGTAAATGAAAACGCTCCGAGGGCGCCCCTAAATTGTACCGGAAAATTCGCTTATTCAATCGCTCAATTTGTTTTTTTATCCCATCCATTTCTCCCAGCCGATTGCCCGACTGGATTTGGCGGGTGAATTGGGAACGAAAGTGCTGAATCTCGGCTTCGATATCTTTGCGTTCTTCCAGCCACGGCAGACTGAAGCCATTTTGGCGCAGCAACGAAAATGCCATACGCCATTCGGGTGGTTCAAAAGGATTTTCGTCCCATTGCAATGGTTTGCCTTTGCCGCGCAGGTTGTCCCATTGACCACTTTCGATTGCCGAGCGAATTTTCTGTTCGGCGATCCACTCCAAAGCGTTCATATCTTTTTACCTGTCAATGCCGTTCAAGGCAGTGTGTACGAAGCCCGCAGGTTGCCCTGCCAATCATATAAAGAAACCACGTCACCGCTGCGGAACACAGCCTGAGTTGCCCCCCAGTACAGCTCCATGACGCTATTATTTCCCGCCCGGCTGTATAGACGAACTGCTCCGTTTTTGTTCAGCAGCAGGTAGGGGAAAACATACTCCACTCCGCGTCCGTTGGTGAGTTTCCAGCCGGTCAGCAGCAGTTCGCCTTCACCAACCCGTCGCAGCAACACGGCCTCGTTCTGCAAATCGCCCGCACCAATCACCGTTTCAATCAGAATCACCGGTTCGTCCAGCGGCGGCAATGTAGCCTCACTTTCTGGCAGCGGTTGAGGGGAGGAAACCGGAGGAATGCCTCCTGTACTACCCACCCGCACCGGCAACGGTTGGGTTGGACGCAGACTGCGATCCCATAAGAGCAATACCGCCAAAGTTGTAGTCGCGGAAATAATGATATTCAGGATCAAAAAAGGAATGACTCGTTTCCAACTTCTCATAAAAATAAAGCTCGTCTCTTCATTTGGAAGGAAAGATGGTTCACTTCATAGAATCATAGCATACTTTTCCGGTAAAATAAGGCGGAAGGATGCGTTGAATGCCTTACCTGATTGATGGACACAACCTGATCCCCCACATTGGCGGAATGCGCCTGGACAACCCGAATGACGAACAGCGTCTCATTCGCCTGTTGCAAGTCTTTGCCTCGACGCGGCAGCAGAAAATCGAGGTATTTTTTGACCGTGCGATGCTGGGTAAAGCCGGGCCGCAAACCTTTGGTCAGGTTACTGCTCACTTTGTGGTGCGCAGCTCCACCGCCGACGCTGCCATATCCGCCCGCCTGAGGCAACTCGGAAAGAGTGCGTCTGGCTGGACGGTGGTCAGTTCTGACCGCGAGGTGCAGGCAGCCGCCCGGCAAAGCGGCGCGCGCATCGTTTCCAGTGAAGAATTTGCCGCCCAACTGATTAACAGCCAGCGCCGCTCCCATGAGGGGGAGGAGAAACCCCGGCCCAGCGCCGCGGAAGTCAATGAAATGCTGGATCTATTTAAGAAAAAACGCGGCCAAAAATTGGACTGAATTATAAGAAAACTCTTATGGATTTTTAATACAATTTGGACAAAATTAGTGTATATTAGCAATGACACCAACACTTACTGGTAAATGGTGTCAATCCACCGGACAGGCGGTTCAGCGTGTCCCCCCCACGTTGGATCAATAACCTGAGGTGGAGTTCCCTCCCTGAGGATCGGCAGGCGTGTCCCCCCCACGCCTGCCGGTTCGTTTACAGAGAGAATACATTTGGATGAGATACCTCTTGCCACCTCATTTTGGCAATGCTATAATCCGCCCTGAGTGATGCCCCCGTAGCTCAAAAGGACAGAGCGAGGCACTCCTAACGCCGAGGTTGTGGGTTCGACTCCCGCCGGGGGCACCTGCTGGAAAAGAAAACCCCGCGTAAAGCGGGGCTTTTTTTGAACAAAGTTGGCTCAATTACCCAACTCACCGCCCTCTTCATCATCATCGAGATCAATTTCGATTTCAGTCTCTTCGTGCTTGCGGCGTACCCACAGCAATAATACCTGTCCCTGCTCAGTTTCAACGGATTGAGCCGCCATGATCGGAACACGTTCTTCCATGCCGAGAGGGTTGCGGTAATGCAGGTAGATGTGATTTTGTTTATGCCATGCCCGATGGCAACGTTCAACCAAGGCGGCTCCGTTGAAAGTACGCAGGCGGGTCAAAGCCAGATCATACAACGAAGGACTTTCATTCAGTCCTAGCGCCCAGCCGTCATCAATGGTTTCAAAATCGGGTGTTGGCCCTTCGATTATTGTGATTCGATCTTCCATTTTCCATTACTCCAAGCCGCAATCATACCACATTTTGAGTTTACCGCGCTTTCAATTTTACAAGGTTGCCGGAAGAGAAATGATCCTTCCTGTTTATCTAATAAAAGGTTTACACTCTTCAGATCAAAAATCAATAAAAAATGTCTAAAATCGGCATATAACCTCAACTTGAGGTTGAGAATACAAACCGGAGGATTGACATGAGCATTTACTGGATCAACCCGTATGCCCGACGGCTGGCTCGACGTCACTGGATGGAACGAATGAATGAAGAATGGCCTTCCGAACAGGGAGAAGTGATTTTCCCCGTAGATGTGATGGCCAGTGAAAATGGTTATACCATCACTGCGTTACTGCCCGGTGTAAAAGCCGAAGACCTCAACATCCAGGTTGTGGATAACCGCGTTTCCATTCAGGGGACGCTCAAAGTGGAACGCGACGAAAAAGCCGAATATCTTCTCGCCGAGCTGCCCAGTGGGCGCTTCTGCAAGACGATCGATTTGCCCGAAGCGGTCGATTCCAACAAGGCCGAAGCCAGCCTTAAAGATGGCGTGCTGACCCTTTTCGTCCCCAAGGCTGAACACGTCCGCCCCAAGACCATCAAAGTCACCGCGCGCTAAACCGTAGAAGTATCTTGTGTTGACCCACCGGCTGACTAGCCGGTGGGTCAATCTTTTAATTTTGCTTCACCGTTTCGTTATAAATTCATTCTCAAGAATACGGGTACAATTAAACCATGAGTGAAACACAATTACTCGAGGCACTTCGAAATCTGCCAATTGCCGCAGTGCGGTTTTACGCCGAAACCGGCTCGACTAATCAGGAGGCACTAGACTGGGCCGCCCAAGGTGCACCCGATTCGGCTCTGGTTGTCGCCGACCATCAAACCGCCGGACGCGGACGCTTCGGCCGCCGGTGGTTTACCCCCGCTGGTGCAGCGCTGGCATTCAGCATGGTGCTTCGGCCCCTTCAAATCTCCACCGACAAGGTACCCCTCTATTCGCCGTTGGGTGCCTTAAGTGTGGCACAGGCTTTGGAAAACGCCTATCACCTGCGGCCACAAATCAAGTGGCCGAATGATGTTTTACTGAAAAACCGCAAAGTCTGCGGCGTGCTGGCAGAGGCCCTCTGGCAGGATAATGTTTTACAGGCCATTGTGCTGGGCATCGGCATCAATGTTGCACCCTCCTCCGTGCCGCCAGATGAACAGGTTCTCTTTCCAGCCACCTGTGTGGAAGCGGCCCTCGGAAGGACGATTAACCGGTGGGGATTACTGGCAGAGGTGTTGAAGGCCTTACTGGAATGGCGTGATCAAATCGCCTCCCCCGCATTTTTAGAGGCGTGGCAGAAAAGACTGGCGTTTGTGGATCAACTGGTGCGCCTCGAAAATCCCGGTGGTGAAACTTTTGAAGGCCGACTGATCGGCATTCACGCGAATGGACACCTGCGCCTGCAACTGGATGATGGCAGCGAACGCGCTTTTTCAATTGGTGACCTGAAGTTAAGGCCGCTCTCATGACCGGCCTTCCCGACTCGGAGGATTATAATGTTAGACGACTTGCGCAATTCTGCTTTTCAAGAATTACCCGACGAAGAAGATCAAACTCCTCTGCTGGAACAAATTAAACCCACCCGCACGATTGCAGCCCGGCGTACGTTTTTAGGGATGACTGCCCCGCAACGCTTTGTCATCGCTGTATTGCTGTTGTTGATGACGTGTGTGCTGGGGGTTCTTTGTCTGGTGCTTACCGGTCGAGTGTGGGTTTAAATCTTAAACCCCGTTCTCGCCATTCTTTTCTTCTTCCGCTTTTTGAAGATCCCGCGCTGAAATTCTTGCCACCGAGGCAACACTGTCATCCTCCGCCAAGACCATCAGGCGCACACCGCGTGTTGAGCGGCCAGTACGGCTGATGTCTTTCACCTTCAATCGGATGATTAAACCACTGGTCGAAACGAGGGTGATGTCATCATTTTCTTCCACTACTCGCACAGCAGAAATTTTGCCAATTTTTGCCAGATTCTTCTGATCAATGGTGGTTATGCCGGCAGTATTACGACTTTTCGGGGGGTATTCACTCAGGGAAGTGCGTTTGCCAAAGCCGCGTTCTGTAACCACCAGCAAATCCGCATTCGGTTGGACAACTTCCATCCCTGCCAGTTGATCCCCTTTTCCCAGACGGATACCGCTGACACCGGCAGCCTGTCGTCCCATGACACGCACTTCGTTTTCATCGAAACGCACGGCCTTACCCTGCGCCGTAACCAAAATCAGCTCGTCTTTTCCGCTGGTAATACGCGCCCAGCCCAGTTCATCTCCATCCTCAAGACTGATAGCAATGAGACCAGATGGACGTACACTGGAAAACTCAGCCAATGCAACACGCTTGACCCGCCCGTTCACGGTTGCCATGGTGCAATACTGAGCCGCTTCAAAATCGGGCACCACCACAGCCGCCGTGATCTTTTCATCCGCACCCAGCGACAGGACATTGACCATTGGAATACCACGATCGGTACGCCCGGCATCCGGTATTTGGTAAACTTTTTCGGAATAGACTTTGCCCTTATCCGAAAAGAACAGGATCGTGTGGAGAGTGCGGGCCGGAATGACCATCAGGGTTTCATCTTCCTCTTTCAAATTCTGACCGGTCACACCCCGCCCCCCGCGCATTTGAGTGCGGAAGGCGCGCGCTGCCACCCGCTTGATATAGCCACGCTGGGTGATCATGATCAGCACCTGCTCATCGGCAACGAGATCTTCTTCGTTGAGAGACTCACTGGCTTCGGTGAGCAGATGAGTGCGGCGGGCATCAGCATATTTTTCGCTGACTTCTTGCAGGTCGCTTTTGATCACATCCAGAATTTTATTGGGTGAAGCCAGCAAATCCTCCAGATAAGCAATCCGCTCCAGGAGCGAGCGGTGCTCCTCCTCAATTTTCTGCCGCTCCAAAGCCGCCAAACGGCGCAGTTGCATATCCAGAATCGCCTGTGCCTGTGTTTCGGTTAATTTGAAACGAACGATCAACCGTTCCCGCGCGGTGTCTGCATCCGCCGATTGACGGATGGTTTGAATAACCTCATCCAGATTGGCCAGAGCAACCAGCAGCCCTTCCAGAATATGCGCCCGCTGGCGGGCTTTTTCCAACTCGAAGCGGGAACGACGGGTGATAACCTCGATACGGTGTTCGATGTAAATTTGCAAGGCACGTTTGAGGGTCAACAAGCGCGGTTCGTTATCCACCAGCGCTAACAGGTGCGCCCCAAAGGTAGTTTGCAAGGGGGTGTATTTGTACAACTGATTAAGCACTTTACGAGGCTGCGCACCGCGGCGCAATTCAATGACGATGCTCATTCCACGCCGGTCGGATTCATCTCGGAGATCGGCAATGGCGTCCAATCGCCCTTCCCTCGCCAATTCAGCAATCCGCTCGATCAGGCTGGTCTTATTAACCTGAAAGGGAATTTCCGTGATCACAATTTGATACCGACCACCGCGCATTTCCTCGATATGCGCCTGCCCGCGTACGGTCAACCTGCCGCGGCCAGTGGTGTACATCTGGCGGATGGCTTCCTGCCCAACGATCACACCCCCCGTAGGAAAATCCGGACCGGGCAGAAAGCGCATCAAATCTTCAATGCTGACCTCATCCAATTGATCGTAATGATCAATCAGGTAAATCAAGGCATCGCTTAATTCGCGCAGATTATGCGGGGGAATATTGGTTGCCATACCCACGGCAATCCCCGCCGAGCCATTCAAAAGCAGGTTGGGCAAGCGTGCTGGCAAGACGACCGGTTCACGAAGTGAACCATCAAAGTTGTCGGTAAAATCAACCGTATCTTTATCAATGTCCACCAGCATTTCTTCAGCCATGGCATTGAGGCGGGCTTCGGTATACCGCATCGCAGCCGGAGCATCACCATCAATCGAACCAAAGTTACCCTGCCCATCCACCAGCGGATAACGCATCGAAAAGTCCTGTGCCATTCGGGCCATGGCATCGTACACGGCCATGTCGCCATGCGGATGATATTTACCCAGTACTTCCCCGACGATACGAGCCGATTTTTTATAAGCGCTGTTCGCCCGCAAACCCAGTTCCTGCATGGCATAAAGAATGCGCCGGTGTACCGGTTTGAGGCCATCGCGTGCATCGGGTAACGCCCGCGCCACAATAACGCTCATCGCATAATCCAGATATGCTGAGCGCATCTGTTCATCTATATCTACCGGTTGAATCGTACCGATATCCATAACAATTTCCTTCTTAACCCAAAATGATAACCTTCTAATTATACCGCATCGAGTCCGTTTTTCTTGCCGCTACACTCGATAAGGAATGGCTTTTCTTATAAGCCATTTTCCTGTGCTGAGTCTCTGTTGAAATACGACAACGCCGGTGGACAACCGGGCATCCATCTCCCATGACGATTTTCCTGTAAATTGATGATTAAATTTATTTTGAGGGTTAAATTTGATTGAATATTCTCGTTTATAATTTATTCAGTCATGAAAAGAAAATGGTTTGGCATTATCGTGATCATTACTGGCATGATGCTGACGGCTTGTACCGCCGGTCACTCTCAACAAACCCCTGTCCCTTCGACCTACATCCAGAATAAAGGATCCGATACCATCGTCAACCTGGCGTTGGCATGGGCAGAAGAATATCAACTGCTTCATCCCGATGTACGTATCTCGGTAACCGGTGGGGGTAGCGGCACGGGCATCACAGCCATGATCAGCGGCACGGTGGATATTGCCAACGCCTCGCGCCAGATTAAAGACGAGGAAATGCAAGCCGCCCTGGCAAACGGAATTGAGCCAGTCGAGCATGTCGTTGCCAGAGATGCCATTGCGGTCATTGTTCATCCCCAAAACCCTGTTGACCATCTGACGATTGACCAGATATCGCTGATTTATCAGGGCGTCATCAATAATTGGCGGGAGGTAGGAGGTGAAGACCGTCCGATTGTCCGCCTTTCACGCGAGACCAATTCGGGAACGCATGTCTATTTTTTAGAAGAAGTTATTCGAAAAGGGGATAAGAACAACAAGGCCATCTTTTCAGCGGATACTCTTTTGCTGCCATCTTCCGAAGGGATTATTGCCGAGGTCAGTGATAACCCCAACGCCATCGGTTATGACGGCCTGGGGTATGTTACCGAACATGTCAAAGTGATCGCAATCGGCACCCAACCCGAAGGACCATTTATTCTTCCTTCGATTGAAACCGTCAACAGTGGTGCTTATCCGATTTCACGCGATTTATACATGTACACCCGCAGGGACGCACCACCTGTTGTCAACGAATATTTGGAATGGATTGTCAGCCCCGAAGCACAGCAAATTGTTTCCCGTTTAGGGTTCGTTCCCATTATTCAGATGAGCGCAGGAAAGTGATGCCATGAATTCAAAGCGAACCGCTCTCAATGAGATCCTCATCAACAGTTTGATCAAAATCGCCGGTTACTCCAGTATTATCTTTGTCGGCCTGATCTTGATTTTTCTTGTGCGGGAAGGTCTACCCGCTCTTGAAGATGTTCCATTTGGGGATTTATTCGGTTCGCGCTGGTATCCAATTGAAGGGTACTTTGGTATTCTTCCGTTGATTAGCGGATCTTTACTGGTCACTGTGGGGGCAATCTTGATTGCCATCCCTCTGGGAATTGGAACAGCTGTCTTTCTTTCTGAATTTTCACCGGCCTGGCTGAGAAATTTCTTGAAACCGATCATTGAGATTCTGGCCGGCTTACCCTCCGTTGTCCTTGGTTTTTTGGGGATTCAAATCGTTGCACCTTTTTTCCGCCGTTTCTTTGATCTTCCAACCGGGCTGACGGCTTTCACGGGAGCTGTCTTGCTGGCTCTCATCTCTCTACCAACCATTGTATCCATTGCTGAGGATGCTCTCAACACCGTGCCGCCGGCGTACCGACAAGGAGCGCTGGCTTTAGGAGCCACAAACTGGCAGACCGCCTGGGGTGTGACTGTGCCGGCTGCTCGCTCTGGTCTGCTGACCGCCTTGATGCTGGGAATTGGCCGCTCCATTGGCGAGACGATGGCCGTAATGATGGTGACCGGGAATGCACCGGTTCTACCATCGGGTTTGAATGCCTTGTTCCTGCCGGCCCGTACCATGACCGCCACAATCGCTTCCGAAATGGGAGAAGTGGCAACAGGCTCTCCCCACTACCATGTCCTCTTTTTTATCGGGATTATCCTGTTTCTAATCTCGCTGGTGGTCAATCTCACGGCCTCCTCCCTTACTCTCCGCAGCCGAAAACGGGCTGAACGATTGCTATCGTGAGGTTTCTCCATGAATTTGCGTGAACATTCTCGTAAAATGAGACAGATTGAGGTGTTGGGCATCAATTTACTGCGCCTGATTACGGTAATCACCGCAGTACCGGTAATTGGAATCATCATTTTCATACTGGTGCGAGGTTTACCGGCAATTTCATGGGAGTTCTTGACCCAAATGCCGCGCGATGGGATGCGCGCCGGAGGCATTTTCCCTGCAATCATCGGTACAGTATATCTGACTCTGGGGACGGCCATCTTTTCGGTTCCGCTGGGGGTAGCCGCTGGTATTTATCTGGCAGAGTATGCCAGCGATAATGTCGCTACCCGTCTGATCCGAATTGCCATCATTAACCTGGCCGGAATTCCATCGGTTGTTTATGGATTGTTTGGGCTGGGTTTGTTCGTTCTGTTCTTACAACTGGGCACCAGCATCCTGGCTGCCTCACTAACGCTTTCCATCATGACATTACCGGTCATTATCAGCACCACCGAAGAAGCGCTGCGTTCGGTTCCAAATGCTTTTCGAGTAGTCAGCACCTCACTGGGCGGCACACGCTGGCAAACCACCTGGCGTATCACTCTGCCGCAGGCCATGCCGGGTGTCATCACCGGTATTATTCTTGGTCTTGAACGGGCTGCGGGCGAAACAGCCCCCATTCTGTTTACCGGCGCTGCCTTTTTCTTGCCGCGTCTGCCGGCTTCACCAATGGATGCAACTATGGCGCTACCTTACCATATTTTTGTTATCTCAACCTCGGTGCCGGGTATGCCGCTCCAGATTCAGTATGGGACAGTGCTGGTGCTGCTGGTCTTTGTACTGGGAATGAATCTGCTGGCGACGCTCATCCGTAACCGAGCCAGAAGCCGCCGTCAATGGTAAAAACAAATGCAAAGTAAAATCTCCGTTCAACATTTGAACCTGACCTATTCTGATGGCGTTGAAAGTCTTCATGACATCAACGTAGAAGTGATTGCGAATGCAGTGAATGTGTTTTTTGGACCGGCCGGCGGTGGAAAATCTTCTCTCCTGCGCGCCTTCAACCGGTTGAACGACCTGGCTGATGTGCGGCACTTAAGCGGAAAAATCTGGTTCAATGGTAAAAACATTCTTGACCCAGATACCGATGTGATTGAACTACGCCGAAAAATCGGCATGGTCTTTTCCCGCCCGGTGCCACTGCCGTTGACCCTATGGGAAAATGTGGCATACGGTTTGCTGTTGATGGGTGAAAAGCGGAAAAGCCGGCTGGATGAGGCTGTGGAGAAAGCCATGCGGCTGGCCGCATTGTGGGATGAAGTCAAAGACCGCCTTAACGATCCAGCCAGTGCTATTTCAGGGGGACAGCAGCAACGGCTATGCCTTGCCCGTGTGTTAGCTTTGGAACCCGAAGTCATATTACTGGATGAGCCAACCTCAGCCCTCGATCCGGTATCTACGGCAAAAATCGAGTATTCTCTGCTGGAACTGAAGGAACAATATACCATTGTCCTCGTGCCGCATAATGTTCAACAGGCAGCCCGCGTAGCCGATTTTGCGGCTTTCTTCCTGCAAGGCCGGTTAGTGGAATACGGCGTAGGCAAGCAATTATTTGTTTCTCCCAAGGTCAAGGAAACCGAGGATTATGTTACAGGGAGATTTGGTTGAAATAAATCTTGCCTGTCGTGGAAAATCCTGCTATAATCGAGGTCACTCAGGGCGCGTAGCTCAGTTGGTCAGAGCGCACGGTTCACATCCGTGAGGTTCGGGGGTTCGAGCCCCTCCGCGCCCACTTTCACAGGGATTCCATCCCTGTCCTCCGCACCGCACCCGATGGATCCCTG